>CAVPAT010000005.1:0-394548 GCA_963701625.1 uncultured Acidimicrobiia bacterium
CGGTCAGCAGGGCAACCTGGACTTCCGGGGAACCGGTATCGCCCTTGGCGCGCTGGAAATCGGCGACGACGCCGGCCTTGGATCTCCAGTGGTAAATGCCATTTCAAACTCTCTTTCATGGTTGCAACGCCGCCCCAGTTTGATAGAGCAAGCGCCAAGTTAAGATGATTTATTTTCCGTTGGCGACGGAAAGCCGAAGAATTATATCAGTTCAGGCCGCCAATTGCACCAGGCGCTTGGGCCAAAGGCGTCCGTCCGATCCCGGTTCGCCGACACCGATCAGCCTGCCGTCGGCAGTGCCCCTTATTTTTCCGCCAAGTCCGGGTTGCAGATCGACCGGATTGCCATGGCGAAGCGTTCCGGCGGCCTCGCCTGCGACCGTCACGACCGGCAGGCTGCGCAACAGGGCGTTGACCGGTCTGCATGCGCCTTGCCCGCTCGGCTTCGTCAAGCGCTTCCAGTTCCGCCAGCGTCACCGCCCCGGCCAGCTCGAGATCACCAACCCTGGTTCGGCGCAGTGCCGTGAGATGGGCGCCGCAGCCCAACGCCTGACCGATGTCGGCAGCCAGCACGCGGATATAGGTTCCCTTGCTGCAGGCAACCCGCAAGCTCAGCAGGTCTCCGGCAAAATCCAGGCAGTCGATGGCATGAACGGTCACCGCGCGCGGCGCGCGCTCGACTTCGATGCCCTGGCGCGCCAGTTCGTACAAGGGGCGCCCGTCACGCTTGAGCGCGGAGTGCATGGGCGGAATCTGCCGGATGTCGCCGACAAGGCGCGGCAGCACGCTGAAAATATCGCTTTCGGAGACGTTGACCGCGCCCCGAAGGAAGTCCCCTTGGGGGACAACAGTTGCCGTCACCGCCCCTTCGGCATCGCCGTATCGGTGGTGACGCCGAGTTGCACCGTGGCCACATAGCGTCTTGTCGGCATTGAGCAGCTCTCCGGAAAACTTGGTTGCCTCGCCAAAGCACAGGGCAGCAGGCCGGTCGCCAGCGGATCGAGCGTGCCGGTGTGCCCGGCCTTTTCGGCGTTGTAGAGGCGCCGTGCGCGCTCTGCAGGGCGTGGTTGGAAGACAGCCCGAGAGGCTTGTCCAGCAGCAGCACGCCATCGACCTGCTGCCAGCGTAGGTTTGCGCGGCGCGTTCGGGACTCGTCGTCCGGCGTCTGTCGCGACACCGCGTTGGCCTGTCGATCAGCTGGAGAGGCCGGCACCTCCGGGCAATCGAATTGTCGAAGATGAAAATGCAGTTCGGGAATATGATGAATGCGAATCCGGCGGCCCAGTTCGCGGCGCAGGAAGCTGGCCGAATGCTTGAGGCCGGCGCTGATCATCAGTTCGTCGCCGCCGGGTCCGCCAGCGATGTGAGAACACCTTGGCGTGGGCGTAGTCGGCGGTCACTTCGACCGCGGTCAGCGTGACCATGCTGATCGGCGGATGCGCAGATCCTTGAGAAAGTGGAAAGGTCGCAGCGGATCCGCCAATTCGCGCCGGATCTTGTTCCGCAAACGCGATCAGAACCGCTAACCATGCCCTGAATCGCGTTCATGTCGCCATCGTCAGTATCAGCGTGCGGGCGATTTCCTGGATTTCGAACACTTCCAGCTGGTCGCCTTCCTGGATGTCGTTGTAAGTTCTTGAGCGACAAGACCGCACTCGAAGTTGGACTTGACCTCTTTGACGTCGTCCTTGAAGCGCTTGAGCGAATCGAGTTCGCCTTGATGGATGACGACGTTGTTGCGCAGCAGACGCACGCCGGCATTGCGCTTGATCACGCCATCCAGCACGTAGCAGCCGGCAATGGTGCCGATCTTGGAAATAACGAAGACCTGACGGATTTCCACAGTGCCGATGACTGCTTCCCTCTTCTCGGGCGCCAGCATGCCGGACAGCGCGGATTTCACCTCATCCACCGCTTCGTAGATGATGTTGTAGTAGCGCAGATCCACGCCGTTGGACTCGGCCAGCTTGCGGGCCGAGGCATCGGCCCGCACGTTGAAGCCGATCAGCACGGCCTTGGAGGCAAGCGCCAGGTTGACGTCGGATTCGGTGATGGCACCCACACCGCTGTGGATGATGTTGACCTTGACCTCGTCGGTGGACAGCTTGCCCAGCGCGTGCGCCAGACCTTCGTACGAACCCTGCATGTCGGCCTTGAGGATGATGGGCAGATGCTGCACTTCGCCCTCGCCCATTTGATCGAACATGGTCTCCAGCTTGGCCGCCTGCTTTTTCGCCAGCTTGCACGTCGCGGAACTTGCCTTGACGGAACAGCGCAATTTCGCGTGCCTTGCGTTCGTCCGGCAGCACCATCATGTCTTCGCCGGCGCGCGGCACGTCGGACAGACCCTGGATTTCGACCGGGATCGATGGGCCGGCTTCGGTCGACCGTATTTGCCGGCTTCGTCGAGCATGGCGCGAACGCGACCGAAGACCTGGCCCGCCAGCACCATGTCGCCACGACGCAGGGTGCCGGATTGCACCAGCAGGGTCGTGACCGGGCCCTTGCCCTTGTCCAGACGCGCTTCGATGACGATGCCCTTGGCCGGGACCTTCGACAGGCGCCTGCAGTTCCAGCACTTCGGCCTGCAGCAGAATGGCTTCGAGCAGACCGTCGATCTTGGTATTGGCCTTGGCCGATACTTCGATGAACTGGGTATCGCCACCCCATTCTTCCGGGGTGACGCCTTGCGCGACCAGTTCCTGGCGAATGCGCTCGGGGTTGGCTTCGGGTTTGTCGATCTTGTTCACCGCCACCACCAGCGGCACACCGGCAGCCTTGGCATGGTGGATGGCTTCGATGGTTTGCGGCATCACGCCGTCGTCTGCTGCGACGACCAGCACCACGATGTCGGTCGCCTTGGCGCCGCGTGCACGCATGGCGGTAAAGGCTTCGTGACCCGGCGTATCGAGGAAGGTGATGATGCCTCTTTTCGGTTTCGACGTGATAGGCACCGATGTGCTGGGTAATGCCGCCGGCTTCGCCGACTGGCCACGCGGGTGCGACGAATAGTGTCGAGCAGCGAGGTCTTGCCGTGGTCGACGTGACCCATCACGGTGACGACCGGCGCGCGTGGCACGTCACGAGCAGTTCGCCGGTATCGCCGGTATCGATCGAGGAAGGCTTCCGGCGTGTCGAGCGCTGCGCGGTTTGCCGATGTGGCCCATTTCCTCGACCAGAATGATGGCGGTTTCCTGGTCGAGCACCTGGTTGATGGTCACCATGCTGCCCATCTTCATCAGCGCCTTGATGACTTCGGCGGCCTTGACCGACATCTTGTGGGCCAGCTCGGCCACCGTAATGGTTTCGGGCACCAGCACCTCGCGCACGACCGGCTCGGTCGGTGCATGAAGGTGGTTTCCTCGTTGCTGACTGGATCGGGATTTGCCCTTGCGGCCACGCCAGCCTGTATCGGGTGCGGCGCCGCCACGGGTCTTGAGTCCGCCTTTACGCTTCGCAGCATCGTCTTTCCAGCTGTCGGCTTTTTTGGCTGGCTTTTTGTCGCCTTGGCGCCAGCCGGTTTGTCTGGTTTGTGCAGTGTTTTTTCTGTGGGTGCGGCGGGCGCGGCGGGCGCAGCAGCTTTCTCAGCGGCCGCCAGTTTGGCTGCTTCGCGCGCAGCTTCCGCTTGCTTGCGTAAGGCCTCGCGCTCGGTGCGGGCCTTGGCATCCGCAGCCTGGCGTTCCTGCGCGCCTGGCCACGGCGTTTTTCTTCTTCGCGCCTTGACTTCGGCTTCGTCCAGAATCGAGGCTTTCTTGATACGGGTTGCTTTCTTGACGGCCGTGCAGGCTTCTCCGCTTCTGGCTCTGCGGTCGCTTCCAGGGCGGCCGCAGGGGCTTCAGCGGCGCGCCTCGACCGCAACCGGTTCGACTGCAGCGGGCTCGATCGACTTCAGCTTTCGCCTGAACCGGTTCGGGCGCTGCGACTTCAGCAACCGGTTCGACCACGGGCGCTTCAACCATGGGCTCAACTCTCGACAGGGGCCTGCTCCTCGACCGGAGGGGCGGCTGGCACTTCCGCGCTTGACGTAGACTGCACATCTTGCGCGACTTCGCACCTGAATAGGTGCGCGCACGCGTTTCCATGATTGGCGGATCCGGTGCTGTCGCTTTGGATTTCACCCGTCTGCTTGCGCGTGATGGTGATCTTGGTCTTCCGGGCTCGGCTCCACCGCCATGCATCTTGCGCAGATAGTCAAGCAAGTGCGCCTTGTCCGCTTCGGTGACAGGGTCGACGGTACGGTTCCTGTTTGCTGACACCGCGCCTTGGCAACTGTTCAAGCAACAGCCGGCGGCGGCAGTTTCAGCTCGTACGCAAATTGTTCAACGTTCATGCAATCCTCGTGGCGTATCAGCTTCTTGGGCGAACCAGGGCGCGCGCGCGACCATGATCAGTTGTTCGGCGCGTTCGGTTTCCATGGCGGCCATTTCAGTCAGTTCATCCGCTGCCAGGTCGGCCAGGTCCTCGTGGTGTGGACGCCTTTGCTGGCGAGCTAGCCGCCAGTTTCTGCGTCCATGCCCTCGAGCGACAGCAGGTCGTCCGCGGAGCCTTCAACCTGCTCCTCGCCCACAATGGCTGCGGTCAGCAGCGCGTTGCGGGCGCGGTTGCGCAGTTCGTTGACCAGTTCTTCGTCGAAGGCCTCGATTTCGAGCATTTCGTTCAAGCGGAACGTAGGCGACTTCTTCCAGCGTGGAGAAGCCTTCGTCGACCAGAATCTGGGCGACTTCCTCGTCCACATCGAGTTTCTCGATGAACAGGGCGAGCGTATTGCCGCTTTCGGTCGACTGCTTCTCTTCGGCCTCTTCGCTCGACATGATGATTGATGGTCCAGCCGGTCAGTTCGGACGCCAGGCGCACGTTCTGACCGCCGCGGCCGATGGCCATCGCCAGGTTGTCCTCGTCCACCACCACGTCCATGCTGTGCTTGTCTTCGTCCACCACGATGGAGCTGACTTCGGCCGGCGCCAGCGCGTTGATGACGAACTGCGCCGGATCGGCCGACCAGAGGATGATGTCGACGCGCTCGCCGGCCAGTTCGTTGGTCACCGAGGTGACGCGCGAACCGCGCAGGCCGATGCAGGTACCGATCGGGTCGATGCGCGGATCGTTCGACACCACGGCGATCTTGGCGCGCAGGCCGGGGTCGCGAGCGGCGGCCTTGATTTCGAGCAGGCCTTCCTCGATTTCCGGCACTTCCAGTTCGAACAGCTTCATGATGAATTCGGGCGCGGTGCGCGACAGCACCACCTGCGGGCCGCGGGCACCGCGATCGATGCGCAGCAGGTAGGCGCGCACGCGGTCGCCGACGCGCAGGTTTTCCTTGCGGGATCATCTGGTCGCGCGGCAGGAAGCCTTCGATGCGACCCGATTCGATGATGGCGTTGCCGCGGTCCATGCGCTTCACGACGCCATTGACCAGATGTTCCTTGCGGTCAAGGAAGTCGTTGATGATCTGCTCGCGCTCGGCATCGCGGATCTTCTGCAGGATGACCTGTTTGGCAGCCTGTGCGCCAATACGGCCGAACTCGATGTTTTCCAGCGGCTCCTCGATGTAGTCGCCGATTTCGATATCGGGAATCTTGTCCTGAGCGTCGATCAGCAGAATCTGGTAGCCCTCGGATTCCAGTTCGGCTTCGGTCACGACCAGCCAGCGGCGGAAGGATTCGTATTCACCGGTTTCGCGATCAATCGATACGCGCACGTCGACTCTTCCTTGAAGCGCTTCTTGGTGGCGGAGGCGAGGGCCTGCTCCAGGGCGCTCGAACACGACTTCCTGTCCACGTTCTTTTCGCGTGCCAGCGCATCGGCCAACATCAACATTTCACGGCTCATATTTCCTCCAGCGCTCGCTTCTTAAACCATGGGTTTGAGGCGAGCAACATCCACATTTCTCAAATCAATCGATACTTCCGATGCCATCGACGATCGTTTCCAGCTGCACCGCATCGTCCTCCAGACCAACCAACTGGCCGCTGAGGCGCCGCCGGTTATCCATCGGTACCCGCAGTTTCATCCGGGCTCGCCAGCGAAGCGGGCATAGTCCTGTGGCCTTGACCAGCGGCCGGTCGAGTCCGGGTGAGGACACTTCCAGTCTGTCGTAGTCGATGTTCTCGACGGTGAACCAATGGGTCAGGTGATTGCTCACCTTGACGCAGTCGTCAATCGTGATGCCGTCCGGCTTGTCGATGAACAGTCGGATCAGCCCCGCCCGGCACGCTCCAGCATCACCAGCTCGTATCCGAGTCCGGCCAGAGTCGTTTCAAGCAGCGTGTTTAAATCCATGGCCACAAATAAAAAATGGGCGAAACGCCCATCTCACGAAAAAGATGCCTCGCCAGAAACGACGAGAGGAACAAACCCTGTGAATTATAACGAGTTTATTCCCCCCGGTAAATGAATCTGGCTGACTTTATGCACCTTCCTGAGGGATCTCCGCCGGTTTTATCATTTTTTCCAGTTCGCGCATCAAGGCCTTGACTTCAGCCTCGTCCAATTCATGAACCCGGCCCCGTTTCAACTGCGGCGGCAGGCTGAATGGCCCGTAACGAACCCGGATCAGACGGCTGACGGTGCACCCCACCGCTTCGATCATGCGGCGCACCTCGCGGTTGCGGCCTTCGAACAGCGTCACGCGATACCAGCGATTGGCGCCTTCGCCACCGGCATCCGCCAGGCTGGCAAAGCTGGCCGGCTCGTCTTCGAGTTCGATGCCGCTCAACAACTGCTGTTGCGCTTCCAGCGTCAGTTCGCCGAGCACGCGCACGGCGTAATCGCGCACCAGTTCCACTTGCGCCAGCTTGTTGGCCAGTTCCCCCGAAGTGGTGAATAACAGCAGGCCCGAGGTATTGAAATCGAGGCGACCGACGGTGATCCAGCGCCCGCCGCGGATACGCGGCAAGGCGTTGAAGACCGAGGGCCGCCCTTCCGGGTCGTCGCGCGAGACGATTTCCCCCTCTGGCTTCTTGTACATGACGACGCGCGGCGTCCTGGTCGTCGTGAAGCGGACATTCACCAAGCGGCCGCCGATCTTGATCTTGTCGGTCGGCACCACGCTCTGCCCGAGATGCGCAGCCACCCCGTTGACGCTGATGCGACCGGCGGCGATCCACTCCTCCATTTCACGCCGCGAGCCGATGCCGGCCTGGGCCAGCACCTTCTGCAGGCGCTCCGGCTTGGCTTCGGCGAGCGGCCGGCCATCACGGGCGATGCTGCCGCGATTCGCCCGACCGCCGGTATTCGGCGCCGGCTTGCGGCGTGGTGTTGCTTCCTTTGTCGCCGCTTGGGCAGCGGGCGCCTCGCGGCGCGGTCCGCGACCCCGCGCTGCTTCACCGTTGCGGTTCAACGGCTTTTCGGCCCGATTTTCGGAACCTGTCGCCTTCGACTGACGAAATGGTGTGCGTTTGGTTTTCATTATCCCAGCTCCAGTGTCTGGCTGATGCTCGTAGGCGGCGTGCGCGATGGACTCGCGGTAGCCCCGCTCGGGCGGCGCGACGCCGGCGGCCGAGTCGGTCGCGAAGTCGGGCAGGTCGATGAGCTGGTTCGGATAGCTCGGGGTGACGGTGCTGACGCCGGTGATGCGCACCGGATCGGTGATGCCGATGGACTTCGCGTAGTCGACGCTGCTGACGATCAGCGCGGCGCCGCCGTCGGAGGTCGCGCAGATCTCGAGCAGGCGCAGCGGATCCGATACGACCGGCGACGCGGCGACGTCCTCCAAGGTCACGGCCTTGCGGAACCGCGCGTTCGGGTTCTCGAGACCGTGGCGGGCGTTCTTCACCTTGACCGCGGCGAAGTCCTCCTGGGTCGCACCGAAGAGCTCCATGCGGCGCCGGGCGTAGAGCCCGAAGTAGGTCGGGTTGGTCGCGCCGAGGAGACGGAAGCGGAGCCAGTCCGGGTCGTCGCCGCGCTCACCCGCGTTCGGGGCGAGGAACCCCTTGGGTGTGGTGTCCGCACCGACGACCATCGCGACATCGGCCATGCCCGCGAGGATCTGGGCCTGCGCGGATGCCAGTGCAGTCACCCCACTCGCGCACGCGGCGTACGACGACGAGACCGACGCGCCGTTCCACCCGAGCGCCTTCGCGAACGTCGCGCCGGCGACGTAGCCGGGGTAGCCATTGCGCACGGTGTCCGCGCCGCAGACGAGTTGGATGTCCTGCCACGCGACGCCGGCATCCGCGAGCGCAGCCTGCGCGGCGGCGACGCCGTACTCGACGAAGTTGCGCCCCCATTTCCCCCACGGGTGCATGCCGACGCCGAGTACCGCGATCTCTTCGTCCTCTTGCCCCTGCGGGGCGGGCCGGACGGGCCCCGCTGCGCTGGTCCGATCGGCTGCGAGTCCTCGCTCGTCGCGCTCCGCTCTCGGTCATCGCCTGTCCGCGTCATTCCATCACCGGCTTCCATTGCCAGACGACGTACTCGTGGTCGTCGTCCTCGTAGAGCGTCCCGAGGGTGAGTTCGACGTCCGTGCCGACCGCCAGCGTCTCGGGATCGACGCCGGGCGCCAGCGGCCCGAGCACGACCATCTGCTCCTCGAGCAGCTCCACCGCCAGGACCGTGTACGGCACGAACGGGTCGGGCGCCACGTACGGCTGGGGCGGCTGATAGTGGTTGGTGGTCCAGGACCACACCCGGCCGCGGCGGGACAGCTCGACCTCGGCCAACTCCTCGGTGGGCGCCGCCGGATTGCGGGAAAAGGCCAGGTTCTTCGGGAAGAAGTAGCTGCCGGTCTCGACGCCCCGGGACGCCAGCAGCGCCGGTTCGTCGCCCGTGGTGAACCAGCCCTCGACGGCCGGGACTCGTGTCTTCATGGCGGCGCAGCCTAGCGAGGCCCTTCTGGGGACCCACCGGTCGGGCCGCGCCGAGGGCCTTACGCCCCCAGCAGCTCGCGACCCTTCACGACGACCCCGAAGGGGCCGGTCATCCCGATCTCCTCGCCGATGGAGATGGCAGTCTCCAAGTGGGGCTGGGCGGCGGTCGAGTCGTCGCGGCGCACCAGCATCCGGCCATAGTAGAAGTGGCTGCGCGGAGATAGGCGCGCGCCCCGGCCCGCTCGCACAGCGCCACGGCGTCCGCGTGATGCCGGTCGGCGTCGTCGGGCCGACCGAGCACCTCGGCCACCGCGGCGAGCCCGGTGTCGTTGCCTTCGCCGATGGTGCCACCGGTCCAGTTGAAGATCCCGGCGAACGGCAGGAGCGCTTCGTACAGGAACTCCACCATGTTCCGGGGCGTCTCCAGGAGCAGCGCCATGCCGCGCCAGGCCGCAGACGTTCACGGGGTACATCACGTCACGCCGGAGCACCGCGCAGTCGTCGGCGACGAGCCAGTCGAAATGCGGTTGGGCCTCGTCGAACCGGTCGCACTCCGCGAACACGCCGGCGAGCGCGAGTCGCCAGGTCGGCAGCCCTGGCTGGGCGGTGACGAGGTCCTCGATCGCGGGGATCAGCTCATCAAGGCGGCCCTGGCCCTGGCGGATCGAATAGAAGAGCGATCCGATCGTCGCACTGACGTTCTCGGGATCGATGCCGGAATCCGTGGATCGGGCCAGCGCGTCGAGCGTGAGCCGCTCCCCCTCGGCGAGGTCGCCGGCGAATACCGCCTGCTGGGCCTGTTTCCATTGCACGTTCACTCGGACATCACGGCGCCGACTTCGGTCGCCGAACCGGACGTAGGCCGCGAGGTGCGCATCCGCCTCGGTCCGATCGCCCCTCATCGAAGCCATACTCAGAGCGAACAGCTCGGTCGAGCGCAGTGCGTCCACGTTCCCGGTCGCCTCGGCGAACGTGGCAGCCTCCGCGTTGAGCCCGCCGAACTCGACGTGCCAGGGCCGCGAGCCGTCGATCATGGCCCAGCTGCGCAGGAGCACATGACCCAGCGCGACCGGGTCCCCGGTCTCTCGGGCCACGGCAAGAGCCTCTGCGGCGAGCGAGGTTCGCCGTTCGTCGTCGGTCCCGTGCTGGAGCTCGACCGCGAGCGACGACAGCAGCCGGGCCCGCTCAGGTGACGGATCCGGTCCGAGCGAGGCGAGCGCTTCCTCCATCAGCGATACGAGTTCGGAGTCGACGTTCCCAGCTCGCTGGCTGACGGCTTCACGCACGAGGACGAGGGCGGCCTGCGCAAGCCGAGCGGTGTCATGGCTCTCGCGAGCGATTGACGCGGCGGCGAACGCCGCTTCGCGTTTGCGCTCATCACCGCTGAGAACCAGCGAGTCAGCCCACGCCAGCAGCAGGTCACCGCGGTCGCTCGGTGACGCGTCGTCGACGAGCTCCAACGATCCGAGCGCGCGCTCGAAGTGGTTCGCCGCCGACTCGAACGCGAGATCCGCAAGAGCGCGCTCCCCCGCACGACGAGCAACGTCGGCCGCCTTGGTCGCGTCGCCCGCCAGCGCACCCTCGCCGAAGTGGAACGCCAACTCGTCCAGGTGCTCATCGATCTTCGAGGCGTACCGGGTCTCCAGCACCTCGCCGATGCGCCAGTGCATGCGCACCCGTCGGTTGGTGGTGAGTTCCTCGTACAGAGACGCCCGCACGAGCGCGTGCGCGAATGCATACCGGCCGGGCGCGCCGGGCGCTTCCCGCACGAGCCCGAACTGCGCGGCCTCGTCGAGCGCGTCGAACAGCTCGTCGCCCGCCGGTCCGCCCGCGCCCTCGATGGTCGCAAGATCGAACGTCGGGCCGATCACCGCCGCGATCGCGAGCGCCCGGTTCACGGCGTCCGACAGGCGGGAGAGCCGACGGCCCACGACCTCACGGACACCCTCAGGAATGCCGAACTCTGCGACCGCGCCCGACGTGGTCCATTGTCCGTCGTCGTCCTGGACGATCGCGCCGGACTCGGCCAGGTGGCGCAGGACCTCACCGACGAAGAACGGATTCCCCTCGGTCTCGGTGTGGACCGCGACCGCGAGATCCATTCCAGACTCGGTGAGCTCGTGACCGGCGACATTGGCCATGAAGCCCGTGATCTCGTCCTGGTCGAGGCCCTGGAGGTCGAGCCGGTCGACGCCGGGTTGACGGCGGAGCTCGCCGAGCACGTCCGAGAGCGGATGACTGCGATCGAGGTCCGTGTCCCGGTAGGTGCAGAGAACGAGCACGCGCATGGGCGTCGCCGAGCGGAGCAGGTGGCGGAGCAACACGAGCGAAGGTTTGTCCGCCCAGTGCAGGTCGTCGAGCACCAGCACGACCGGAGCGGCCGCCGAGATCTCCGAGAGCAGGTCGGCCACCGCGTCGAACAAACGGAACCGCTCGGTTTCGGCGTCGGCCACCATCGGCTCGGCCAGGCCGGGGACACGGCTGGTGATGTCGGGCACGATGCGCACCAGCTCGCCACCGAGCGCGCCCACCTCGGCGCGTACCTGGTCCGGTGGCGTCACCGAGACGTAGTGACGAAGCGCCTCCGCGAACGGACCGTACGGAGCACCGAGGTCCTCGTCGCATCGCCCCCACAGCACGATCGAGCCGCGGTCGTGCGCGGCCCGGACCGCCTCGGTGACGAGGCGGGTCTTGCCGATGCCCGGCTCACCGGAGACGAGTACCGCCCGGCGAGCGCCCTCGGCGGTCTCCTTCCACGCGCTGGTCAGCGTCTCGAGGTGCTCCATCCGACCGGAGAACGGGAACGCCGGGTTGGTGTCGACGAACGCGGGGAGCGGCGTGGCGGTGATCGGGTCGGTGATCTGCCAGGCAACCTCGCACGCGGGGACCGGGTCCGGAAGCCCCTTCAGCTCCAAGCGACACCGAGCGAGCGCAGTTCCAGATCCGTGCGACTCCCGGCGAGCGCGCGGACGAGATCGTTGGCCAGGATCTGCCCGCCGGCGGCCGCGGCGCAGAGCCGGGCTGCTTCGACGACCGGGGTGCCGAACCAGTCGCCGTCCTCGAAGCTCGCGTCCCCCGCGCTGATGCCGATGCGCATCGCGATGGTCTGGCCGTCGGCAAGGCGGCGGTTGTGGCGCTCGACCGCCCGTTGCATCGTCGCCGCGCCGGTGAGCGCATCCGCGGCGCCGGTGTAGGAGACCATCGAGCGCGTCGCCGATCGTCTTGACCTCGGTCCCGTTGGTGGCATCGACGGCTTCGCGCAGTGAGGCGAAGTGGTCCCGGCGCATCTCGTCGGCCGCAGGGTCACCGACGCTGGTCGCGTGCGCGGTCGAACCCACGAGGTCGGTGAACAGAATCGTGATCAGCCCCGACGTACCCACACCAACTCCCTGCAAAGTGAGCGCGGAGCGTACCGCCTCGGTCACGCTCCGGGGCGGGAGCGGCGCGCGTCGGACCTCGTTGGCGCGTTGGGCGCCCGTCGGCAGGCCAACGCGCCAATGAACGGCGCAGTGCGCGTCCAGGCGACACGTGATCTGCTCAGCGACAGCGGCCCAGGAGATCCCGGCGATCGAGTTACGGGGCGCCGAGGCGGATGAGCACCCGCTCGGCCTCGGCCATGATCGTCTCGACGATGGACTCGACCGTCGGGAGCGCGTTGATCACCCCGACCACCTGGCCGGTGGGCAGCACCCCGGCGTCGAGTGACCCGTCGACGAGCGCCGCCTTCGTGAGCATCGGCGCGTTCGCGGCCATCGCGACCTGCGCCCAACTGAGATCCTGGCTCTTTTTCATCGCGATGCCCTCTTCGGTGAGGTCTCGCAACGACCGGCCCGAGAGACTCCGGAACCGCAGCGCGTTGGCGAGCGAACGAGGGAGGGCGGTGAGGCGACCCGAGCCTTCGAGGTGGTCCACCAGTTCGGTCCGGATCACTCTCTGGGGATGGCCGTCGATCTGCTTGGTGACGACCGTGTCGGTCACCGTTGCCTCGAGGTAGCGCTGCTTCACCGCGTCCGGGACGTGACTCTCGGCCGACAGCAGGAAGCGAGTGCCCATCGCGACCCCGGCTGCGCCATAGGCGAGCGCGGCGACGAGCCCGCGCCCGTCGAAGAACCCGCCAGCCGCGATGACGGGGATATCCACCGCGTCACACACCTGCGGGATCAGTAACGAGGTCGGGATCGTGCCGGTGTGCCCGCCACCTTCGGCGCCCTGGGCGATGACCGCGTCCACGCCCCACTCGGCGACCTTCTCCGCGTGACGGCGCGCCCCGACCGTCGGCATCACGACCACACCCTGGTCCTTGAGCGACTTCACCAACCGCTCCCCCGGCGCCTGGGCGAAGCTCGCGACCTTGACGCCCGTCGCGACCATGAGGTCGATACGCCGATCGATGTCGGGCTGGTCCGACCGCAGGTTCACGCCGAACGGCTTGTCCGTGCGTTCCTGCACGGACTCGATCGCCGTCGTCAGTTCGGTGAGGTCCATGGTGGCGCTGGCGAGAATGCCGAGGCCGCCGGCCACGCTCGTCGCCGCGGTGAGGTTCGCCCCCGCGACCCACCCCATGCCGGTCTGCACGATCGGGAACTCGACGCCGAACAGCTCACAGGCCGGGGTTCGCAACGCGGCGTGGGTCATGGGAGGAATGCTTCAGCGTCGGCGGCGGGGTGCCGCCACCGAGCGAGTTCGGCTCCGAAGCGAGCCCCGCGAGCGCAGGAACGCATGTCTGAGCGAATGGCGGTATCCCGCCGTCGACGCGTCACGATCATGCCGGAGGGACTTCCTTGTCGCGCAGTCCGTGGGGGTCGATGACCTCGCGGATCGAGCGCGAGTTCGTCGGAGGTGGGGGCGCGGGTCTCGGGCACGGCGTCGGGTACCACGAGATCGAAGCCGGTGGCCTCGACGATCTCGTCGACGGTCACGCCCGGGTGGACGCTCCGCAGGCGCATGCGATGGTCGGGCGATTCGAAGTCCAGCACGCCGAGGTTGGTGACCACGTGACCGAGTTGGTGGTACCGGCCCGCTGAACCGAGCGCCGCGGCGCGGTCGTACCCGACACCGGTGACGACATCGACCTTCGGGACGAAGACCCGGGCCGTGTGGCCCGGGATCCAATAGCTCGTGCGGTTGTGGATCGTGTTGCCGGGCGCACCCCGAAAGCCCAGCAGTTGTGCCTTGGGCTTCTCCCAGTCGCCGACGAAGGCGAAGTTCTGGTTGCCGAACGCATCGATCTGGCTCGCGCCCATCATCACGTGACGTCGACCGGACCACACGACATCGAACATGGACCGGTAGGGATTCCACGCTTCGACCGTCTTGGTCTGGTCCGTCGGGCCGACCGGGTACGGACCGCCGATGAACAGCGCCTCACCGTCGGTCATCACGAGATCGGGCTCGAAGCTGGCGCGGGCGAGCCGACCGCCGATCATGGGGATCGTCCCGATCGGATTCGCAAGGATCTCGCCGTCGCCACGGAAGCACTCCGCCACCGCGACCACGCAGTACTCCGCCCGGGTGATCAGGTCGGCGGTGTTCACAACCCCACCACCTTCCGGTACTCGGCGTGGTCGCCGCAGTCGAGGTACTTCGCCTTCCAGTCCGCCCACGCCTCGGGCGTCTTGGCACTCGCCGCGTAGGCCTTCTGGAACTCCTCGTCGCGGGGGTAGTCCGGCACGCACTCGGTGAAGTGGGCCCCGAACGGTGCCTCGACGACGCCGTCGGTCATCAACCGGTTGATCCGCAGCGTCTGGACCGGACCGGCCGACGCCAGCTCATCGGTCTCCACGACCCGTTCGACGCTCATGAACCGCTGGTCCGCGGCCATGCAGAAGAGGTCGTCGAAATAGGGGTCGACGTTGAGGTACTGCCCGTTGCCACCGCGGTCCCCACGGTGCATGTGGATCAGCGCGATGTCCATGTGCAGTGCCGGCGCCGCAACGAGTTCCTCACCGTCGTCGTACGGGGAAACGACCGTGCGGATCTCGGGCTGACGTTCCACGATGTCCGAGCCCAGACCGACCCGGGTCGGCAGGAACGGCACGCGCCAGGCGGCGGCCTGGAGTCCGAGCAGGAACATGCCTTCGTCCATCTCGAGTGTGGAGACCGCCCCGGACTGGCGGGCCTGGCGGAAATGCGGCTCGAGCGGGATCGAGTCCAGCGAACAGAACGCATAGACCGCACGCTTGACCTTGCCCGTCGCACACAGCAGGCCGAGATCCGGACCGCCGTAGGAGATGACGGTGAGATCCTTCACATCGCTCTGCGCGATCGCGCGCACCATGCTCATCGGCTTGCGGCGCGAGCCCCACCCGCCGATGCCGATGGTCATACCGTCGCGCACCTCGGCGGCGACCTCGGCTTCGGTCGTGATCTTGTCGGTCATCTCGTCCCCTCTTGGCCCTGCGGGCCGGGCCGCTCGGGCCCCGCTCGGCCGGCGCGGGCCAGGTACGCCGAAGTCGAGGCCTCGCTCACGCTCACGTTCACTTTGCGGTATCCGTGTCTCGCTTGGCGACGAAGGCATCACGGTGCTCGTCGGCGACGCCCGAGAGGTTCAGCTCGAAGGTGAAGCCCTGCTCGAAGCGGTAGGAACGCTTGACGTCGATCGGGTCGATGCCGTTCAGGGACTCCTTCGCCGCCCGGATCACCGTCGGACTCTTGGCTGCGATATCCGCGGCGATCTCGAAGGCCCGGTCGCGCAGCTCCGCCCGCGGCACGACGTCGAGCACCGATCCGAAGTGGTGCAGTTCCTGCGCGGTGATCGTGGCCGCGGTGTACACCATCGCGCGCATGCGGTGCTGGGGCACGAGGCGAGCAAGGTGCGTCGCCGCACCAAGGGCCCCCCGATCCACCTCGGGCAGCCCGAAGGTGGCGTCGTCGCTCGCGATCACGATGTCGGCATTGCCCGCCAGCCCCACGCCGCCACCGAGACAGAACCCGTTCACGGCGGCGATCACCGGCACAGCACATTCGTACACCGCGGCGAAGGCCGCGTAACAGCCCCGGTTGGCGCCGATCAGAGCGTCGAAGCCCTCGGTGTTCTGCATCTCCTTGATGTCCACGCCGGCGTTGAACCCTTTGCCTTCGGCGCGCAGGACGACGACCCGGACCTTCGGGTCCTCGCCGAGACCTCGCAGGGTCGTCGCCAGGTCGAACCAGCCGGCCACCGTGAGGGCGTTCACCGGCGGGTTGTCCATCACCACCTCGGCGATGCCGGAGGCGTGGACGGTCGTGGTCGTGGGCATGGGCCAGCCTCGGGGAAACGACGGAATTCCTGACGGGGCGTCAGATCGGGGAAACTTACAGCCATGACGACTGACTGGGACATGTCGGAGCGCGCGGTGCTGGTCACGGGCGGCGGACGCGGAATCGGTCGGGGCATCACCGAGGCGTACCTCGGTGCCGGTGCGGAGGTCGTGATCTGCGGCCGCTCCGAGCCGGAGTCACTGCCGACGGCCGGAGCTCGGACCGCGTCGTTCGTCGCCACCGATGTACGCGACCCGGATGCCGTGGCCGCGCTCGTCGACGAGACGGTCACCCGTCTCGGCCGGCTCGACGTGCTGGTCAACAACGCCGGTGGCTCACCCCCGGCCGACTCGGCCACGGTCTCGCCCAAGTTCTCCCGCTCGATCATCGAGTTGAACCTGCTGGCCCCCCTCGTATGTGCACAGCGCGCCAATGCGGTGATGCAGACCCAGGACACCGGCGGCTCGATCGTCAACATCTCGAGCGTCAGCGCGTCGCGCGCCAACCCGAACGCTGCGGCCTACGGCGCGGCGAAGGCGGGCCTGATGAATCTCACCCAGACCCTCGCGGTCGAATACGCGCCCAAGGTGCGAGTCAACACCGTGAGTGCCGGGCTCATCCGCACCGAGCAGGCGCATCTCTTCTACGGCGACGAGGAGGGCATCGCCCGGGTCGGCGCGACCGTGCCGCTGGGGCGTATGGGACTGCCTGCCGACATCGCCAACGCCTGTCTCTTCCTCTCCTCGGATGCGGCGGAGTACATCTCCGGCGCGGACCTGCTCGTGCACGGCGGCGGTGAGCGTCCCGCCTACCTGGACGCCGCTTCGAGCTGACCGACATCGCGCCAGGCGTTGACATGTGCGTCGGGTTGCCAGGAGCATGCGAGCCATGACCCACCCCCTCGCCATGCTCACGCCGGACGAGATCAGCGCGGCGAGCGCCATCGCACGGGCCGACGAGCGGTTCCCGGACCCGGCGACCTTCGTCCACGTCATCCTCGACGAGCCGACCAAGGCCGAACTCGGCGCCGGCCCGGTCGACCGCCGCGCCGCGATCCAACTCGTCAGCGGTCCTGGCGTCGGGGTGACCGAGATCGTGGTATCGCTCACGACGTCGACGGTGCTCAGCTGGGAGTTCGTCGCCGGCGTCCGGCCGACGCTGCTGTTCGGTGAAGCCGCCAACGCGATCTTCACCACCCGTGCCCACCCCGAGTACATCGCCGCCCTGGCACGGCGCGGCATCACCGATCCCGACAGCGTGCAGATCGACCCCTGGCCCGCGGGCGCGTTCGGGTACGACGCAGAGCAGGACCGCCGGATCGCGCGGTGCATCTCGTTCCTGCGCACCGATCCGCAGGACAACGGCTACGCCCGGCCCATCGAAGGGCTCATCGTGCACTTCGACCTCGGTCGCAACGAGGTCATCGAGGTCATCGACCACGGTCCGATCACGGTGCCCACCCAGCACGCGCGTTACTTCGCGCCGGACAACGAACCGCTCCGGACCGACCTCAAGCCGATCGCCATCACCCAGCCCGACGGTCCCAGCTTCACCGTCGACGACAACTTGGTGCGATGGCAGAAGTGGTCGGTCCGCCTCGGCTTCGACCCCTACGAAGGGCTCGTTCTGCATCAGGTCAGCTACGACGACGCCGGGCGGGAGCGGTCGATCCTGCACCGCGCGTCGATCACCGAGATGGTCGTGCCCTACGGCGCGCCCGGCGAACTCCAGGGCTGGAAGAACGCGTTCGACGTGGGCGAGTGGGGGCTCGGGCGCATGACGCAATCGCTCACGCTCGGCTGCGACTGCCTCGGCGAGATCCATTACTTCGACGCCGCCATGGCCAAGGAGGACGGCGAGCCGTACGTGGTCCGCAACGCGATCTGCATGCACGAGGAGGACTACGGGATTCTCTGGAAGCACGTGGACCTCTTCGGCGACACGAGCGAAGTGCGCCGGAGCCGCCGCCTCGCCATCAGCAACATCGCGACGGTCGGCAACTACGAGTACGGCTTCTTCTGGTACCTCTACCTCGACGGCAACATCCAGCTCGAAGTGAAGCTCACGGGCATCGTGTCGCCGCAGGCGATCGAGCCGGGCGACGACCCCGAGTTCGCCGGCGTGGTCGCCCCCGGCGTCGCGGCGCCGAACCACCAGCACATGTTCTCGGCCCGCCTGGACTTCGACGTCGACGGCCCGACCAACGAGATCTGGGAAGTCGACGCCGAGACGGTGCCGGCCGGACCCGACAACCCCTGGCGCAATGCGTTTCGCGCCAAGCAGACGCGGCTCGACTCCGAGCAGGTGGCCAAGCGGGAGACGAACAGCGCGACGTCCCGGTCGTGGCGCATCGTCAATCCGCAGACTCGCAACGGCCTCGGCCAGTCCACCGCGTACAAGCTGATCCCGACGATGAGCACGCCGACCCTGCTCGCCCACCCCGACTCGAGCGTGGGCCAGCGGGCCGGGTTCGCACAGCACAACCTGTGGGTCACGCCCTACCAACCCGACGAACGTCGGGCCGCGGGGAACTACCCGAACCAGCACGAGGGCGGCGACGGGCTCCCGCGTTGGACCGCGGCGGACCGCTCACTCGTCGACGAGGACGTCGTCGTCTGGTACAGCTTCGGCATCACCCACTTCGTGCGGCCCGAGGACTGGCCAGTGATGCCCGTGGAGTACACGGGGTTCCTGGTCAGCCCCTACGGCTTCTTCGACCGCAACCCCGCCCTCGACGTTCCCCCGTCGGACGCGTCCCACTGCCATTCCAGCGAATAGGCACCGGCCCCGGAGCGAGATGCAATGCCGAAGCGGGGCGGCGGCCTGCGCCGAAAGCGCGAGCGCGGGAGTCAAGCGTGTTGGGAGCTGACGCTGACGACTTCGCCGGTCATGTAGCTGGAGTAGTCCGACGCGAGGAACACAATCACGTTGGCGATCTCCCATGGCGCGGCCGCACGGCCGAACGCCTCCCGGGCGGTGAGTTCCTCCAGCACCTCGTCGGTCGTGACCTTCGCGAGGAAGGGGTGCATTGCCAGCGACGGCGCGACCGCGTTGATCCGCACGCCGAAGAGCGCGGCTTCCATCGCCGCGCAACGAGTCAACGCCATGACCCCGGCCTTGGCCGCGGCGTAGTGGGCCTGACCGCGCTGCGCTCGCCATCCGAGTACCGACGCGTTGTTGACCACGACCCCCGCGTGTCTCGGCTGCATGTGGCGTAGCGCCGCGCGCACGCAGCGGAAGGTGCCGTTCAGCGTGACGTCGAGGACCTTCGCCCACTGCTCGTCCGTCATGTCCACGACGTCTGCGGTACCGCCGAGCCCGGCGTTGTTCACCACGATGTCGATCTCGCCCAGTGCGGCGGCCGCCCCGCCGAAGAGCGCTTGGACCTGCTCCTCGACGGTCACATCGCAAGGCAGCGCGGCCGCGACCCCGTCACCCAGTTGCTCAGCCGACTCGGCCAGGCGGCGTTCGTGAGCGTCGCTGATGACGACCCGCGCCCCTTCGGCGATACAACGTTCCGCGGTGGCGAACCCGATCCCCGTTCCGGCCGCCGCGGTGACGAGCACCGTCTTGCCGGCGAGCAAGCCGTGCCCGACCAGAGGTCCGGCGGGCGCTGTGGATTCCATGACTCAGACCACCTTCGGTTCGGGCGGCAGGCCGAGGACCCGCTCGCCGATGATGTTGCGCTGGATCTGGTTGGAGCCGCCGTAGATCGTGTCGGCCCGGGTGTAGAGGAACATTGCCTGCGCGCGGGTCAGCCCGTACGGGAACGACTCCGCCACCTCGGACCACGGCCCGAGCACCTCCATGGACAGCTCGCCCATCGAGCGATGCAGGTTGGCCCAGAAGAGCTTGCCGATCGACGTCTCGCGAGTCACGTCGCCACGGCTCAGCGCGGTCAGCCCACGCATCGCGGTGTAGCGCATGATTTCCAACTCGATCCATGTCTGCGCGAGCCGCTGACGTATGACCGGTTCACCCGCGACTCCGCGCTCGCGCGCGGTCGCCGCGATCTCGTGGAACTCGCTCACGAACCCGAGTTGCTGGCCGAGGGTCAACGCGCCGCGTTCGAATGCGAGCGTGCCCATTGCGACCTTCCACCCGCCACCGGGTTCGCCGACCACGAGATCCGCCGCGGTGCGCGCGCCGTCGAAGAACACTTCGTTGAACTCGGAGGTCCCCGTGATCTGTTCGATCGGCCGGATCTCGATGCCCGGTTGGTCCATCGGCACGAGCAGGTAGCTGATGCCTCGATGCCGAGAGGATGCGCGGTCCGTCCGTGCGAGCACGAAACACCACTGCGACCAATGGGCCAGTGATGTCCACACCTTCTGCCCGTCGATCACCCACTCGTCGCCGTCGAGCGTGGCCCGGGTCGAGATGTTGGCAAGATCCGACCCGGCGTTGGGCTCCGAATAGCCCTGACACCACTGTTCCTCGCCGCTCGCAATGCGGGGCAGGAAGCGCGCCCGCTGCTCGTCGGTTCCGAAGTGCAGGATCGTCGGCCCGATCAGGCCTTCGCCGACCAGCCCGACCCGACCGGGGCCGCCGGCCCGCGCGTACTCCTCGTAGAAGACCACCTGTTCGAGCAACGAAGCGTCTCGACCGCCGTACTGCTCCGGCCAGGAGAGACACGTCCAACCCGCGGCACCGAGCGCGAGTTCCCATTCGCGTCGCTCCTCGAACAGCGCGTGCTCGATCGCCGGGGCCGCCGCGACCACGCACGCCGCGAAACTCGCCCTCGAGCGCGGTGACGAGCCAGTCACGGGCCTCGGCGCGGAACGCGTCGAGTGCAGGGGTGGAACGGAGGTCCATTCGCTAGCGCGGTCGGTAGAAGGGGTTCCACGGATCGGTTCGAGCGACGAGAATCTCCTCCGCGTTGTCCACCGTGCGCTTCCCGTTGCGCAGTGCCTGGTGCGTCGCCTTGCGGTTGTTCTCGAAGACGGCCTTCGCGTCCGCGGCGTTCGGATCGACCCACACCGCAGTGATCAGCACCAACTCACCCAGCCAATCACCCGCGATGATCTTGTCGGCGACCGCGTCTGCAACCCCTGCGGCGACGCCCGCCTGCGCGGCGCCCCAGGTCATCTCGGCGTGACGCTCGGTGCGGATCGCCGACTTGTTCACGAACAGGGTCGGCGGCTGCACCGGCAAGCCCGGGCGTATCACGGCGACGAACGGCGCGTGACCGCGCGACGGCGAGGCCAGCGCCGAGGCCCAGGCGGTTCCCACCGGCCCGGACCGCTCGCCCAGCACGCTGTTGATGTGCGCGGCTTCCTTGCCCTCGCCGACGTAGCTCTCCCCGATCTGCACGCCCGCATGCTGCCAGAAACCGCGCCGGCCCGGTCACTCCGACGCTGCTGAACCGGCGGATGCAGCCCGGCGCGCCCGGGCCAGGACGGCGGCGGCGGCGGTCGCCAGCCCGGCACCGGCGGCAATCTCGGTCCGAATGCCCTCGGGTGACTCCCGCTGAATCCGCTTGTGGAAGCGGTCCACCGCCGGTGGGAGCGGGTTGACCCCGAAGAAGTACTCACCGGGCTTGTCCATGTCGAGGATCGCCGCACCCGCGATCCCCGCGACGAGCGCGGTCCGCGGCGGCAGCCCGCCGGCGAGCACCAACCCGGCGGCAGCCAAGCCCAACAGACCGTCGCGCCGCGCGACCACAAAGAACCCGTCGCGTCCGAGTTCGGTATTGCCCCAGTGCGGGGTCAGGTCCATGATCACATGAGTCGCCACTCCGACCGCGAACGCGGCCACCGGGCGCCGACGACACAGCGTGCCCGCGATCGCGCCGGCGAGGACGTGGTTCGTGATGAACATTGCCGTCCTTTCGAGGCCCTCCGCGATCGAGTCCGTCACGCCTCGGTCTCATCAGGGCGAGGATCGTTCAGCGCCGCGCTGGGTAGTGTGCCGCGTCCTGCCCGCGATGATGGAGATCCCATGAGTTTCAAGGTCGGTGTCCAACTCCACCCCCAGGTCGGCACCGTGGAAGAGCTGCGGGCGGCATGGAAAGCGGCCGACGCCATGGGCGCCGACAGCATCTGGATCTGGGACCACTTCTTCCCGCTCTACGGCGACCCGGACGCCAACCACTACGAGGCGTACACCTTGCTCGCCGCGATGGCGGTGGACACTGAGCACGCGCAGCTCGGGGCCCTCGTCACCTGCAACTCGTACCGCAACCCACAGTTGCTCGCGGACATGGCCCGGACGGTTGACCTCCTGAGTGGCGGCCGCTTCGTCCTGGGAATCGGGTCGGGATGGTTCGAGCGGGACTACACCGAATACGGCTACGACTTCGGCACCGCGCGCTCGCGACTTGCAGATCTCGAAACTGCGCTGCCGCTCATCGCCGATCGCCTCGGCGCGCTCATCCCACCGCCCGCCGGGGACCTCCCGATCCTGATCGGTGGCAGCGGCGAGAAGGTCACCTTGCGACTCGTCGCCGAATACGCCGACGCGTGGAACAGCTTCGGTCCACCGGAGAACTTCGCGCACAAGAACGCGGTGCTCAACGAATGGTGTGAGAAGACCGGACGCGCACCTCGGGAGGTGGAACGCACGGTGGCGATCCAACCCAACGAGGTCGATGCGATCCCGGCGTACCTCGAAGCGGGCGCCGAGCACTTCATCGTGATGGTCGGCGCGCCCTACGACCTCGGACCCCTCGAGACGCTTGTCGCCGCCCGGGGGTGACGAGACCCACCCTGTTACCACCCGGCGCGCGACCCGGATTCCTCGGAGCCATCGCCATCCCCGGAGATCTCTGGTGGGTCTGCATCGAGCCCACGCCCCTCGCGGGAATGGCATATCCACGGGCCGACATCTGGGACTCACTCGCCGACGTCGGATTCAGGCACGTGTTCGATCTCACGCGCGACGCGTCACGCTACGACCCGGCACCGCTGACCGGTCATGCGACCGCGCTCGCCGATCTCGTGGTCCGGCGCCAGCCACCGGACCCGGATCTCGACGAACGCCGCATCCAGCAGGCGGCCGCGCTCGTCGCCGAACGATGGGCGGCCGGCGAAGGCGTGGTCGTCCACTGCCGCGGCGGGCGTGGCCGCACTGGAGCTGTACTCGGCGCGGCCCTGGTCCGACTCGGCCACGAGTCCGAAGCGGTGGTGGACTGGCTGCACCGGGTACAACGCACCCGAGGTCGGCGGGGCTGGCCGGAACAGGCCTGGCAGGCCGACGTCGTACGCCGGACCGACGCCCGGCCCGAGCCGGCCGCGGACTGACCTGCCGACTTCCCCTGCGCGTCCGTACGCGTCCAATGCGACCGTTTGCCGCCTCCCTGGTCATCGGCTAACAACGCGGTCGGCGGAGTGAAACGGCGCCCCGACCAGGTCGGGGCGTCGACCGGGCCCGAGTGCCCGAAGGAGCGTGGGTGGAGACCTCGGCGAGATCCGGACATGCAGCCCGATTCGCATGGGTCGTGGTCGCGCTCAGCGCGCTATGGGCAATCACCGTCATCGCGGGACCCACCGACAATGCGGCGCCGGCAGCCAAGGGATCGGCCGCGATCGCGTCGATCAGCCCCGACCCACCCATCACCAGCCGCGCCGCCGCGCTCGGTGCCGACGACGACCCGCGGCTGCCGACGCCCGAGGCGGTCCCGGCGCCGGAAGTCGTCCGGCCGGTCTCGGTCCTCGGTCGGATTCAGATCCCGACGATCGGACTCGACGCAAACCTGTTCGACCAGATCACGACCGCGTCCATCGACCTTGGTCCGTCACACTGGCCGGGCAGCGCGCCGATCGGCGGCATCGGCAACGCCATCATCGCGGGGCATCGCGTCACTCACAGCGCACCGTTCCACGACCTCGACCGGCTCCGCGCGGGCGACCCCATCACGTTGATGGACTCCGGCGGTACCGCGTACACCTACACCGTGACCGAGAGCTTCGTCGTGTCGCCGGATTCGCTCTGGATCACCGACCAGACCCCCGAACGCACGCTGACGTTGTTCACCTGCCACCCCCTGCACTCCGCCGAGCAACGGCTCGTCATCCGCGCCGCCCTCACATCCTGAACGGCCCGGACTCGCATTGCACCAACCAGGAAGACCGGCCCGAGTTGCTTTCGCGGATATGGGTGCGCACCACCGGATAGGGTCGGTGGCATCACACGGGAGTCCGGTGCGCCGGGCTGAGAGGAGGGCTCGGAGCCCTCGACCGTCCGAACCTGATCCGGGTCATGCCGGCGCAGGGAGTTCTGTTCGCAGCGTTCCCGTGTCGGCGACCCGAGGAGCGCGCCGTGCACGCAGTTGTGATCGCCGGGGGTGACCCACCGTCGTCCGCGCAACTCGCGGCGATTCCCGCCCGCGCCCTGCTGATCGCGGCCGACTCCGGCATCGGCGCGCTCCATCGCGCCGATCTCGTCCCGCACGCGCTGATCGGCGACCTTGACTCCGCCGACCCGGCCGACGTGGCTCGTGCCCGCGAACTCGGCGTTCGAATCGAGACCCACCCCGAGGACAAGGATGCAACGGACCTCGAGTTGGCCCTTGCGTTCGCACGTGACGAAGGCGCTGAGCGAGTGACCGTGCTCGGCCTGGGTGGCGGTCGAGTCGACCACTTCCTCGCCAACATCCTGCTCCTGGCCCATGACCAGTGGGATCGACTCATCATCGACGCGCACACCGCAGACAGCACCGTGACCGTCGTGCGCGGCACCCGAACCCTCGAGGGAGCGACCGGCGCGGTCGTGACCCTGCTCGCCCTCAACGGACCCGCCGCCGGCGTGACCACGGTCGGTCTGCGGTGGGCGCTCACCGACGCCACACTCACCCCTGCCTCCACCCGAGGGGTCAGCAACGAGATCCTGTCGGCACCGGCCAGCATCTCGGTCACCAGTGGGGTGGTCGTCGCCATCGAACCCGCAAGAGCACCGTGACACCGAGCCGCCGAACCCATCGGCTCCTCGCTGCATTCAGCGTCCTCGCGTTCTTCGCACCAGCGTGTTCCACCGCCGCGGACGATCCCCGAACCGTCACCCTCGTCACGCACGATTCGTTCGCCGTCTCCAAGCCCGTGCTGCGCGCCTTCACCGAGGAGACCGGCCTGACCGTGAAGGTCGTCCAGAACGGTGACGCCGGGGCGGCGCTGAACCAGGCGATCCTGACGAAGGGTGCGCCACTGGGCGACGTGCTCTTCGGGGTCGACAACACCTTCCTCACCCGCGCGCTGGACCAGGACCTCTTCACGAAATATCGCCCGGACGGACTTGACCAGGTCCCCGAGTCCCTGCGGCTCGACCCCACCGGCCACGCGACACCGATCGACTTCGGCGACGTGTGTGTGAACGCGGACCGCGAGTACTT
This sequence comes from uncultured Acidimicrobiia bacterium, assembly GCA_963701625.1. Classification (GTDB taxonomy): domain Bacteria; phylum Actinomycetota; class Acidimicrobiia; order IMCC26256; family JAENVU01; genus JAENVU01. Next base: position 25,371 of record CAVPAT010000005.1, read on the forward strand.
CGCCGACCGGTCCGAGTCGCCCCCTCGTTCCCTCGACGACCTCGCCGACCCGAAGTACCGGGACCTTCTCGTCGTCGAGAATCCGGCGACGTCGTCCCCGGGACTCGCGTTCGTCGCGGCCACGGTGGCGAACTACGGCGACGCGTGGCTCGGCTACTGGGACCGGCTCCGAGCCAACGGCGTGCTCGTCGTCGACGGCTGGGAGACCGCGTACAACGGCGAATTCTCGGGGGCCGGCGGTGGGGACGGCACCCGCCCCCTCGTCGTCAGCTACGCCTCGAGCCCGGCCGCAGAGATGTTCTTCGCCGATCCCCCGCCCGACGTTCCACCCACCAGCAACCTGGACACAACCTGCTTCCGGCAGGTCGAGTTCGCCGGAGTCCTGCGCGGCGCATCGAACCTCGCGGGCGCGCGCAAGCTCGTGGACTTCATGTTGACGCGTCGCTTCCAGGAGGACGTGCCGCTGAATATGTTCGTGTACCCGGCGGTCGGCGATACCCCGCTGCCGCCGGTCTTCACGAAGTACGCGATGGCGCCGGCCGCGCCGTCGCAACTGTCGCCGGCAGAGATCGGTCGACACCGCGACGAGTGGATCAAGGCATGGACCGACCGCATGCTCCGCTGAGCGGGCGTGGACCGAGGGTCGGGCTCGCGCTCGTGCCGCTCGGGTTTCTCGCGGTCTTCTTCGTCTGGCCGGTCGGCACGATCCTGGCGCGGGGCCTCGACAGCACCAACGGCTTCGGGACCGAAACGCTGGCCGCAGTCCTCGGCGACGCGCGCTTCCGCGAGATCATCTGGTTCACTGTCGTCCAAGCCGCGCTGTCCACGTTGCTGACCCTGGCGATCGGCCTGCCGGTCGCCATGGTGCTCGGTCGGTACCGATTCCGGGGCCACGGACTCCTTCAAGCGGTCGTCACGGCGCCGTTCGCACTGCCGACCATCGTCGTCGCGCTGGCCTTCACATCCCTCGGCATCCAACGGTCGCTCGTTGCGATCCTGCTCGCCCACTGCTTCTTCAACGTGGCCGTCGTCGCACGGGTCGTCGGCGGCGCCGCGGAGCGCCTGGACCGCGGGCCGGCCGACGCGGCGCGGATGCTCGGCGCCGGGAGGGTCGCGACATTCCGGGCCGTGACGTGGCCCGCACTCCGGGGCTCGGTGCTCGCCGCCGCATCCGTGGTGTTCCTGTTCTGTTTCACCTCGTTCGGGGTGATCCTGGTCCTCGGCGATGCCGGTACCGCGACGATCGAGACCGAGATCTACCGACAGACCGCGCAACTACTCGACCTCCAAACCGCGGCCGCGCTCTCCATCATCCAACTCGTCGCGGTCATCGGTGTGCTCGTCGCGGCCGGCGCGTTCGGGCGGCGCGTCGGGGCCGGCCAACGGGCACCGCACGGCCGCGAACGATTGACGACCCGCCGATCCCGCCTGCTGGCCGCGGTCGCGGTGCTGCCCACGCTGGTGCTCGTCCTCGTCCCGACCATCGAGTTGCTGCGCCGCGCGGCGGCGAATCGGGCGTACGGCTTCCGTCATCTGACCGACACGCCGACCGGGCTCGCGACCAGCCCGGCGCAGGCGGTGCTCACGTCAATCGGAATCGCGATCGCCGCAACGGCGATCGCCGCGACCCTCGGGTTGCTGCTGGCGACTGCGCTGACCGGACTGCGTCGTCCCAGTCGACTCGTCCGGGCCACGGAAGCACTCGTGGTCATTCCACTCGGCGTCTCCGCGGTCACCGTCGGGTTCGGATTTCTCATCACGTTCGACGCGCCACCGATGAATCTGCGCGCGTCGTGGTGGATCATTCCGATCGCCCACGCGCTGGTCGCGCTGCCGTTCGTCCTGCGCGCCACCGTGCCGGTCCTCCGGACGATCGACCATCGCCAGCGGGAAGCGGCAACGATGCTCGGCGCCTCCGCGCCATCCGTCTGGCGCGCGGTCGACGCGCCCGTCGTCGCTCGTGCTGCCGCCGTTGCGTCGGCCTTCGCGTTCGCGATCTCCCTCGGCGAGTTCGGTGCGACGCTGTTCATCGTCCGCCCGACCACAACCACGGTCCCCGTCGCGATCTACCGGCTGCTCAGCCAGCCCGGTACCACCAACCGCGATCTGGCGATGACCCTCGCTGCGCTCCTCATGCTGCTCACCGGGGCGGTTGCATACCTCAGTACCGTTGTCGGCGCTCGGCACCGGAGCGCACGCTGATGCTGCGCGCCCGAGGACTCACGGTCCGCTACGACGAGGTTCTTGCGCTCGACGACGTCGACCTGGATTCCGGTTCCGGCATCACGGCGGTGATCGGACCAAGTGGGAGTGGGAAGACCACGCTGCTCCGGGCGTTGGCCGGCCTCGAACCGCTCGCGCGCGGCACCATCACCTGGGGCGACACCGAACTCACGACCATCGCGCCACATCGTCGTGGCCTCGGACTGATGTTCCAGGACCATGCGCTGTTCGAGGGTCGCAACGTCCGCGGCAATGTGGACTTCGGGCTGCAGATGGCGAGACACGCGGCGGCGGAACGGCGAGCGCGAACCGACGAGATGCTCGACCTCGTCGGTCTCGCCCACCTCGGCGACCGATCCGTCGACCAACTCTCCGGGGGCGAACAGCAACGGGTGGCGCTCGCCCGCGCGCTCGCGCCCGGCCCGCGGTTACTGATGCTCGACGAACCACTCGCGTCGGTCGACCGCGAACGCCGCGACCAGCTGGCGCGCGACCTCGCTCGCATCCTGCGCAGCGAAGCCATCCCGACGCTCCTGGTCACCCACGACCTCGACGAGGCCTTTACCTTGGCCGACTCGGTGGTGATCCTCGATCAGGGACGGGTCATCCAAACCGGCGCGACCGAAACCGTCTGGCGGGCGCCGGCCACCGCAGCGGTCGGCGGCTTTCTCGGTGTCGTCAACTGGCTCGACCGCCCGGCCGCAGCTGGACAGGTGACGACACCGTGGGGCGCCGTTCCGACCCGACTGGCCGGCACTGCCCGGGTCGGATTTCGGGCGGCCGATCTGCGTATCGATCCGGCCGGGGAGATCGGGGGATCGGTCACCGCGGTCTGGTTTCGGCGCGACCATTACGAGGTGGAGGTCGACTGCACGATCGGAGCGCTCCGGGCGACCGTGCGCACGCGCGTGAGCGTGGGCGAACCCGTGCGGGTCACGGCTGACCTCGCGGCCGCCGTCGTGGTCGCCGAATAGGGTCGACCCATGAGCGAGGCTCCTCTGCGCGTCGGGCTGGCCGGTGCAGGGCCGTGGGCCGAGCATGTCCACGCGCCGCTGCTGGCCGCGGGACCCGAGACCGAACTCGTCGGCATCTGGTCACGGACAGCGGACCACGCGGCGGTTCTCGCATCGAAACACAACGTCGAGCACTTCCCGACCTACGAAGCCCTCATCGGCGAGGTCGACGCGGTCGCGCTCGCCGTGGTTCCCGCAGCCCAGCCGTCGCTCGCGGTGCAAGCGGCTGACGCCGGCAAAGCGCTGCTCCTCGAGAAACCGCTCGGACTCGACGTCGCCGCAGCCACGCGGGTCGCGGATGCAGTGGCCGCCAACGGCGTCGGTTCGGTGATGGTGCTCACCTACCGCTTCGCCGACGTCGTCCGCGACTTCCTCACCGAGGCCGCGACCATGACTCCGCACGGGGCCCGTGCATGTTTCATTTCCGGCGCATTCCTCGGCGGAGCGTTCGCCGGCGGCTGGCGCCTCGAACTCGGCGCCATTCTCGACGTCGGACCCCACATCCTCGACCTCGTGGAGGCTGCAGCCGGGCCAGTGGTCGACGTGCGCGGCTACGGCGATCCCCAGCAATGGGTGTCGCTGCAACTCCGTCACGAGAACGACTGTGTGAGTGACGTCGTACTGTCATGCGCGAGCGCGATCGAACCGAGCCGCACCGAGGTCGAGCTGTACTCGTCGGACCGTGCGCTCGCGGTCGATGCCCGAGCGGGCGCCCGCGCCGAATCGTTTTCCCGGTTGCGCGCCGAGTTCGTTGCGACGGCGCGATCCGGGGACCCACACCCCTGCGACGCCTCCCGCGGTCTCCAGATCCAGCGTTTGGTGGCCCGATCCCAAGCCGCAGTGTCCCGGTGATCACCGTTCTGGCGATCGGCGTGATCGGGCTCGTCGCCGTCGGCGGGGCGGTCATCGGTGTGCGTCACCTGTACCTGCGCGCCGATCGGCCGGGCGGGTTCGACTGCTCGTTGCGGGTCGTGGAGGGCAGCGTCGACGGCCTCAGTGCTCGCTTTCGCGCGGGATACGCCGGGCCCGAGCTGGACCGCCTCCGCTGGCGACGCATCGCTCGGCCGGGACCCGCCGTGGTGTTGCCACCCAAAGGCATCGTGCTCGATGGGGCCCGGTCTCCCCGCGCCGGCGAGCGCCGATCCATCCCCGCGCGGTTTGTCATCGTTCCGCTCGACATGGATGACCGCACCCGCCTGGAACTCGCGCTCTCGCGCCGGAAGTTCGCGCGCCTCGTCGACCTGCTCCAACACCCGCCCGCCGGGCGACCCCGCCGGTAGCGTGCGGCCGGTGACCGAACCCCTGGACGTCGTCGTCGTCGGCGGTGGCCACAACGGGCTCGTGGCAGCCGGACTGCTCGCCAAGCGGGGCGCACGAGTCACCGTGCTCGAACGCCGCGACACCGTCGGCGGGGCAGCCGTCTCCGAACAGCCCTGGGGACCGGACTACACCGTGACCGCGCTGTCATACGTCGTGAGCCTGATGCCGCCGACGATCCTGCGGGAGTTGGAACTGGCCCGCCACGGCTACCGGATTCACCCACAGGGTCCGTATTTCGCGCCGCGTCCCGACGGGCCGGCGCTGCAGCTCCCTGACGATCCCGCGAGACGGCGGGCGTCGATCTCGCGGTTCTCTGCCCGGGACGCCGACGCGTTCGACGAGTGGGAGCACTGGCTCGGATCCGTCGCCGGACTCCTGGAGCCGCTCCTGACCCGAACGCCACCGAAACTCGGATCGCATCGGCTCGGGGATCTCCGTGACCAGATCGGGCTTGGATGGTCCGCCCGCCGCTGGAACAGCCGCGCGGTCGCGGACATCACCCGCCTGTTCACCATGAGCATCGCGGATGTGGTCGAGGATCGCTTCGAATCAGACGCGATGCGCGGCGTGCTGTCGGTCAGCGGCGTCATCGGAACCTGGGCCGGACCCCGCGCAGCCGGCACCGCCTACGTCATGGCCCACCACAAGGTCGGCGATCTGGGCGATGGCGCGCTCGGCGCGTGGGGGTTTCCCGAAGGCGGGATGGGCGCGGTCACCCGCGTGCTGGCGGACGCGGCCCGGTCCTTCGGCGCGACCATTCGTACCGGCGTGGGCGTCGCGCGGATTCGGGTCAGCAACGGACGCGTGGTCGGCGTCGTGACCGAAGCGGGCGAGGAACTGGCGGCAACGGTCGTGATCGCCGCCACCCATCCTCAGATCACCTTTCTGCAGCAGCTCGACCCGACCGACCTCCCGGACGACTTCGTGACTGACATCGAACGCTGGAAGAGTCGGAGCGGCACGGTCAAGATCAACCTCGCGCTCGACCGGCTTCCACAGTTCCGGGGCGTGGACGGATTCGACCCCGAGGTGCACGGCGGCACGATCGTGCTGGCGCCGAGCCTCGAACATGTCGAGCAAGCGTTCCAAGACGCGGTGGCCGGTCGCGTGGCCGCCGCACCGTTCGCCGACATCTGCATCCCGTCCGTCTTCGATCCCACGCTGGCCCCTGAAGGACACCACGTGATGTCGATGTTCACGCAATGGGTACCTGCCGAGTGGGCCACCGACGAACCGGCCGGCGAACTGGACAGGTACGCCGACCGCGTCATCGCGCAGGTGGAGGCGGTCGCGCCCGGTTTCACCGACTCCGTCCTGCACCGCCAGGTCATCGGTCCCTACGCGATGGAGCACACATACGGACTCGTCGGCGGCAACATCTTCCACGGCGAGCTGTCGCCACCCCAGCTGTTCCACCTCCGTCCCGCGCCCGGATACGCGGACTACCGCACACCGATCCCGGGCCTGTACCAAGCCTCGAGCGCGACCCACGGGGGTGGTGGGGTCACCGGCATTCCCGGCCTCAAGGCCGTCGAGGCCGTCCTGACCGATCACCGCAAGACCCGACGCCGACGAAGCTGAGCACCGTTCCACCTCGCGGGCCGGTCGGAGAGGCGGCGCGAGACACACCCCAACCGACCAACGTTCGAACAGTCAGGTCGTCGCGACGAGGGCAGCTTCGAACGCCGCGAGTCCGCGGTCGATCTCGGCCTCGGAGACCACCAGCGGCGGCATCCACCGCAGCACATTTCCTGCGGTCCCGGCGCTCATCAGGAGCAACCGGCCTTCCCGTCGACAATGGTCGGCAACCGCGGCCACTCGGGCCGCGTCCGGCGCGCCACGGCGATCGACCAACTCGCAACCGACCATGAGGCCCGGCCCGCGCACGTGGCCGATCGTCGGATGCGCCCGGGCCTGATCCCGGAGTCCGGCACGTAACTGTTCGCCGCGCGCTCGGACGTGCTCGAGCAACCCGGGCTCCGTCAACACGTCGATCGTGGCCAGGGCGGCCGCACACCCGATCGGGTTGCCGCCGTAGGTACCGCCGTGCGAGCCCTGGGGCCATCGCGCCATCAGGTCCGCGGGCGCGCCGATCGCGGAAATCGGGAACCCCGACGCGATCCCCTTGGCCATGACGACGACGTCCGGGATCACCCCCGAGGGTTCGATCGCGAACATCGTGCCGGTGCGCGCGAACCCGGACTGGACCTCGTCAGCGACGAACAGGATCCCGTGGTCGGTGCAACGATCGCGCAATCCCTGCAAGAAGGCGGCCGGCGCGGGGACGTAGCCACCTTCGCCGAGCACCGGCTCGATGACGATCGCGGCCGTCTCCGCCGGGCCGGACTGGGAGGCCAAGACGAGGTCGAAGGCGGAGAGCGCCCGTTCGATCGCCTCGCCATCGGAGAGACGGTCGCGGAAGGGATACGGGAACGGCGAGACGAACACCCCGCTCGGCAGCGGCTGGTAACCGGCGCGGTACCCGGTCTTGGAGGTCGTCATCGCCATGGTGAGGTGCGACCGGCCGTGGAACGAGCCCTGGAACACCACGATGTTCGGACGCCCGGTCGCCTGCTTGGCCAACTTCACCGCGGCCTCCGTCGCCTCGGCCCCTGAGTTCGCAAAGAAGAACGTGTCGATGCCCGGCGGGGCGATCTCGGCCAACCGGGCGCCGAGCCGTTCGAGGAGTGGATGCCGATAGCAGTTGACCTGGGCGTGGATGAAGCGACCCGCTTGCTCGGCGATGGCCGCGACGACATGGGGATGGCAGTGTCCGGTGCTGGTCACGGCGATCCCGCTGGTGAAGTCCAGGTACTCCGTCCCGTCGGCGGTCGTGACGGTACAGCCGGTACCGGAAACCACTTCGAGGTCGGTGACCTGGAACCACACGCCGGAGAGATGGGACGTCATCGCACCAACGCTAGGTCGACGGCCGCAACGTCGTGAGCGGGCGACCTTCCGTCCACGCGGCCGGATCTCCCGGACTCCAACGTCCGCTCCCGAATGGCGAAGCAGCCAGACGCCCGCGAGCCAGTCGCTGCGCCGCTCGCCCGGGAGCCACCCGCCATTCGCGTGCAGCCGCGAACACCCTTGCGGTGGTTGCCTCGATCCCGGAGGCGGCGGCGAGCGCGCGCGGGCGCGAATAGCCGGTGAACTCCTCGGCGATGTTCAGAATCCCACCGGCATTCACCACGAAGTCCGGCGCGTACAGAATCCCCGCGGCGGCGAGGGCATCGTCGGTCCGGTCGTCGGCGAGCTGGTTGTTGGCTCCGCCGCAGACGATCTCACAGCGCAGGTCCGGAACCCGCCGCTCGTCGATCACCGGTCCGAGTGCGCACGGCGCCAAGACGTCCGCGACGACGTCCAACACCTCATCCGCCGCTACGACCGACGCCCCGGCATCGGCCGCGACGCGCGCCGCTCGATCCGCATCGACATCGGCGACCGTGACCCGAATGCCGTCGTCGCGGAGGATCCGGGCCAACCCGCCGCCGACCTTGCCCGCGCCCTGGATCACCACATGCCGACCCGAGAGCGACGGCGAACCCCAACGCTCCCGCGCCGCCGCCCGCATCCCGGCGTACACACCCACTGCGGTCACCGGCGACGGGTCACCCGAACCTCCGGCCGACTCACTCACCCCGGTGACCCAGGGCGTCACCGCGGCGATGCCGTCCATGTCGGCGGTGGTCGCGCCGACATCCTCGGCGGCGAGATACCGCCCGCCCAGCTCGTGGATGGCCCGCCCGATGACACCGAGTTGCTCTGCGGTGCGCGCTCGGTTCGAGTCGGGCCAGAACACGACGGCCTTCCCGCCACCCTGGTCGAGGCCCGCGGCTGCCGCTTTCAACGTCATCGCCTCCGACAACCGCAGCACGTCGGCGACACCGTCGGCCTCGGTGTCGTAATGCCAGAACCGGATCCCACCGAGCGCCGGTCCGAGCCGGGTCGAGTGGATCGCGATGACGGCCCGAACTTCGACGGCCGGCTCCGCGACGAACACGACCTGCTCGTGACCCCGAGCACCCATGACCTCGGTGAGTTCCATCACCCGATGGCGCGTGTCAGTCGTCGGGATCGAAGTCGAGCGCGAGTGAGTTCATGCAGTACCGCAACCCGGTCGGGCGCGGACCGTCCGGGAACACGTGCCCGAGGTGCCCGCCGCAACGGCTGCAGAGAATCTCCGTTCGCGTCATACCGTGGCTGGTGTCCACCCGCTCCTCCACCGCACTCGGGTCCGCCGCGGCCCAGAACGACGGCCACCCGCTGCCCGAGTGGAACTTCGTGTCCGCGGTGAAAAGGGCGGCACCGCACCCGCCACATCGGTACGTCCCTGGATCATCCTTGTCGGTGTACTCACCGGTGAAGGCCCGCTCGGTCGCACCCTCTCGCAGCACCGAGAAGCGCGATGGGTCCAAGCGTGCCCGCCACTGCTCATCGGTCAGGTTCGTCAGTTCCTCATCGGCAGCCATCAGCCCAGGCTAGGGCGCCATCTCCACACAATCTCCACAGGATGGGGTCCGCGCCCCCATCGGTCGCTTCGTATCCTTCTGGGGTGTCTCCTGCGGTCGCGACCACGCCGACGCCGCGCACCATCCTCGTCGTCGAGGACGAGCGTCCGATCGCTGATGCGGTCGCGGCTCGGCTGCGCTCCGAGGGCTATCAGGTCGAGATCGCCGGCGACGGGCTCGAGGGCATCACCCGTTGTCAGCAACTCGCGCCGGACCTCGTCGTCCTCGACCTGATGTTGCCCGGCCTCGACGGGCTCGAGGTGTGTGAACGAATCCAGGCCGAGCGGCCGGTGCCGGTACTGATGCTCACGGCGCGAGACAGCGAGCAGGACATCCTCGTCGGGCTCGGCGTCGGTGCGGACGACTACATGACCAAGCCGTTCAGCAGCCGCGAGCTCGTCGCGCGAGTCCACGCGATGCTCCGTCGAGTCGACCGCGCCCGCGAGTACGCACAGTTGCCGACGAGCCCGTCGGTCATCAGGATCGCGGGCCTGACGATCGACCGGTCGACTCGACGAGTCGACCGGTCCGGCGAACCGGTGCACCTGACACCGACCGAGTTCGACCTCGCCCTGTTCCTGGCCGAGGCTCCGGGTCGCGTCTTCACCCGCGAGGACCTCCTCGCCGCGGTATGGGGCTACGACATCGTCGCCGGTGCTCGCACCGTGGATTCCCATGTCGGCGCGTTGCGCCGCAAACTCGGCCCTGACGTCATCCGCACCGTCCATGGTGTTGGGTACGCGCTCGAGGCGGGGGCATGAAGCACCGTCCAGTTCCTCACGTCCCGCACGTTCCCGAGCGCCCGCTCGACGCGCTCAACTCGATCAAGGTCAAGCTCGGCGCGCTCTTCGTCGGCGCCGTGTTCCTCACGGTGTTCGTCTTCTGGTTCGGCGTTCGCATCCTTCACGTCTGGCCCAGTGTCGCCGGACTGCTTGCCGCGGCGGTTGCGCTACTCATGGTGCGGCGGCTCGCCCGAGGCATGACCTCGCCGCTGCGCGAGATGGCCGCGGCCTCCCAGGCGATGGCCACGGGCGACTACAGCCAGCGGGTGACGGCCACCTCATCGGACGAAGTCGGAAAGCTGGCGATCGCGTTCAACCGGATGGCGACCGAGCTCGCCGAGACCGACCGCGTCCGCCGCGACCTCGTCGCGAATGTCAGCCACGAGCTGCGCACACCGCTCACCGCACTCCAGGCAACTCTCGAGAACCTCGTCGACGGCGTCGCCGAGGCGGACCCCGCGACGCTGGCCACGATGCTCACCCAGGTGGAGCGGCTCGGCCGGCTCGTCAGTCAACTCCTCGACCTCTCCCGACTCGAGGCCGGCACGGTGCCACTCGATCGGCAGCCCTTCGCCGTCGAGCCGCTGCTCGCCCACGCGGTCCGCGAGCAGGAGATGAGCGCTCCTGGGATCCCCATCGAGATGACCGTGGACGACGCCGATCTCGCTGCCGATGGCGACCCCGAGCGGGTCCACCAGGTGGTGGCGAACCTCTTGGAGAACGCCGTGCGCCATTCACCCCGGGGTTCGTCGGTCCAGGTGCGCGCGCCGGCACGAGGGCGGCGTCGTCATCGAGGTCCTCGACGAAGGCCCCGGGATCGCCGCCGACGACGCGGCGCGAGTGTTCGAGCGCTTCTATCGAGCCGATACCGCAAGAGCTTCCTCCGACGGTGGTGCCGGACTCGGTCTGGCCATCGCTCGATGGATCGTCGACCTTCACGGCGGCGACATCCATCCCGAACCGCGTGACCCGCACGGCTGCCGCATGGTCGTGACCTTGCCGCGCAGTACCAATGCCCAACCCGAACGTCAGGAGATCACGACATGAAGCTCGCCACCATCGAAGAGGCGCTTCGAAGGATCCGCCGAGGGGAAATGGTCCTCGTCGCCGACGATGAGGACCGCGAGAACGAGGGCGACCTGACCATGGCCGCGGAGTGGGTCACCCCCGAGGCGATCAACTTCATGCTGCGGTGGGCGCGAGGGCTGGTGTGTATGCCGACCCATGCCGAGTATCTCGATCGGCTCGACATCCCGCCGATGGTGCCGCCGGGTCGTGCCGGGGCCGATACCGCGTTCTCGATTTCGATCGACCACCGCGACGCCGGCAGCGGGATCGGTGCAGCCGACCGCGCCTGCACCATTCGGAACTTCCTCCATGCCGACGCCGGGGCCGACGACTTCATCCGGCCCGGCCACGTCTTTCCGCTCCGAGCGCGTGACGGCGGTGTACTCGAGCGCCGCGGTCACACCGAGGCTGCGGTCGACCTCGCGCGACTCGCCGGACTTCCTCCGGTTGCCGTGATCTGCGAAGTTCTCCACGACGACGGTTCGCCGGCCCGGGTGCCATTCCTGGAGCTCTTCGCCGAAGAGCATCGGGTCGCCATGATCACCGTCGCCCAGCTCGTCGAACACCGGGAACGTATCGGCGACACGCAGTCCGGCCGCACGCGCCTGCTGCTCTGAACCCCGGCGGCGCGAGTCAGGCGCCGGCGTCCTCGCCGATTTCCTTGAGCGCCGCGGCCAGGGCGGCCCGCAACCGCCGAGCGGATGTCGGCGCGAGATGGGCGACGAGCCCATACCCCGCTCCGCCCCGCTCCTCCACGGTCAGACTGACCCGCGGTTCACCGTCGTCGGAGGCATCCGGATCGTCGGTCAGCCCGACCATCCACGACACCGGCGGGCGTTCGTCGTCAGCGGGGTGATCGTCGAGGGCATCGTCGATGGAGCGGCGCACCCGCCCAGCCTAGGGAGGACGGCCGAGAAACGCACCGAATCGGCCCGTCGCACTCGCGCCGTCACGTCGTGAGGGACACGACGAGGAGCGCCTGGGCCACGTGGTAGGTGACGATGATCGTCACCGGCTGCCAACTTCGATGCCGCACGAAGCGGTCCTCGCCGATGAACGCATCCGAAGTCATGAAGAACAGCGCGCCGACGATCGCCAGAGCATTCCCTGACGCGATCGCGCTCGCGACCATCACCAGGATGGTCAGCACGTAGGCCACCACCGGAGCGACGAGTTCGGGCTGCCCACGGGCCCGGATGCCGCGCACCAGCCGCGCGCCGAGCACCGCGGCGACGACGGCAACCGGAACAACACCGAGCCAGGATCCGTCGTCCACGCGTGTGAAACCGATGACGTACGCCACGTGAGCGAGCAGAAACGAGCTGAGACCGGCGACGAAGGCGTCGCGGGGCAGCATCAGGAAGACATCGCCGAGCAACGACAGGACCAACGCGATGACGAACCAGGTCCGAACGTTCGAATCCGTGGGATCGAGCGCAACCGCCGAAGCGGTCATGAGCACGAGCGTGAGCGGCTTACATACGTAGATTCCGGTCTGCGCGTGGCGCGCCACCGAGATCCAGTTGCCGACCGCGGCGAGTCCGGCGGCGATCAACAGCGCCGTTGCCAACGTGTTCATCGCCAGACCATCCGAGGCACCGTGTCACGATAGGTGGCATGCCACTCGGCCCGCGGGTTCACCGCGCCTTTGAGACGGCCGTCGCGGTCCAGCGCCGCTACAGCGCCATCCGGGGCAGCAACCTCGCGGCGGCGATCAGCATGCGAGCATTCCTCGGACTCTTCCCGATCGCGGTCCTCGCCATCGGCGTCGTCGGAATCGTCGGCGGTGATGCCAGCACCACGAGTGCCGACCTCGCGAGAGCCCTCGGCCTCGGCGGACAATTCAGCGACACCCTTGCCGCCAGCATTCAGGCCGCCGAGGACAGTCAGATCGCCTCCGGGCTGATCGGGATCGTGGGACTGATCTGGGCCGGCACCGGACTCGCCGGCGCCCTCGCGGCTGCTTGGGACTCGGCATGGGACCGGCCTGGAGGGTCACTCCGCGGTCGGGGACTCGGCGTCCTCTGGCTCATCGGCGGGCTCGCATTTCTCGCGGCGACGGTCGCGACCAGCGTGTTCTTCCACCGCGTCGAGGTGCTGCTGGAGTTCGGGGTGGTCGGTGGCATCGTCGCCAACACTGGATTCCTGCTGTGGACCGCTTGGCTCCTGCCGACGCGCACCATTGCGTGGCGGGCGATGGTGCGTCCGGCCCTCGTCGGCGGCGTGGCCCTCGAGGCCCTCCGGGCCGTCGGCGCGACCGTCGTGCCCGCCCTCGTCCGGCGCTCCTCGACCGCCTACGGCGCGATCGGGGCGACGTTCGCGCTGCTCGTCTGGCTACTGGTCATGGCGCAGGTCATCGTGGCCGTCGCCGTCTTCGAGCGCTACCGCTGGGAGCAGCGGACTACGGACTGAGGCGCTCGATGACCCACGCAGCGTCGACGCCCTCGCGCCGGTACGAGACGCGGTCGTGCACGCGGTCCGTCCGGCTCCGCCAGAACTCCACCCGCAGCGGGGTGATGCGGTAGCCGCCCCAGTGGGGCGGTCGGGGCACCTCGCCCGGGAAGCGTCGTTCCACGGCCGCCACCGCGGCCTCCAGTGCGGCCCGATCCTTCACGGGCGCGCTCTGTGCCGAGGCCCACGCACCGATCTGGTGACCGCGTGGGCGGCCGGCAAAGTATTCGTCGGATTCGGCCTCGGACACCTTCGCGACCGGACCCTCGATCCGAACCTGGGCATCCAACTCCGACCAGTACAGGACCGCGGCGGCGTTGGGACTCGCCGCGAGTTCGTGGCCCTTGCTCGAGTCGTAATTGGTGAAGAAGGCGAAGCCTCGCTCATCGAAACCCCGCAGCAGCACGACCCGCGCGTGGGGATGTCCGTCCCCGTCCACGGTGGCCACCGTCATCGCGGCAGCACGGTTGGTGGTCGCCACGACGGCGACGTCGTACCAGTGAGCGAACTGCACGAAGGGATTCCGATCGACGCCGCGCTCGTCGAGGAGCGACAAGGGATCGGTGGTCATGGCTGGACGGTAGCGCCTGCCCCCTACTTGCCCCACGGCGCGGACTCCGGGAGAATCGGCCCATGGCCTTTCACCACATCGCAATCGCGACCCGCAATCTGGTCGCCGTCGACGCCTTCTACCGGGAGGCGATGGGATTCGAACTCGACCGGGTCAGCGTTGCTCCGACCCCCGAGGGCGGTTGGGCCCGGCACGTGTTCTACGACACCGGGAACGGCGAGATGATCGCGTTCTGGGACCTCCACGACGAGACCATCGGCGACTTCGAGCCGTCCATCTCCCAGGGGCTCGGGCTACCGGAATGGACGAACCACCTTGCGTTCCACGCGGACTCGCTCGCGGACATCGCGGTGGCGCGTGACCGCTGGCTCGCCCACGGCCACTACGTGTACGAGATCGACCATGGCTGGTGCACCTCGATCTACACCACCGACCCCAACGGCATCATGGTCGAATGGTGCACGACGACGGTCGCGACGACCGACGCGGTGAGGGAAGAGGCCGCTCGGCTGCTTCACGATCCGAACCCACCGCTCGAAGACGCGCCCACCGGCACTCTGTACTCCCCGACTCCCGTCGAGGTCTGAGCCGATACCCGCCCAGCGTCAGGCGACGACGCCGGCGGCACGCAGCGCGGCGCGGCGCGCCGCGTCCAGACCGAGGACCGAAGCCAGCACCTCGTCGGTGTGCTGACCGAGCGTCGGGCCCACGGAGCGGATCGCACCAGGAGTGCGCGCCAGCTTCGGGACTACGCCGGTCATCGGCACCAGATGCTCGAAGCCGGCAGCCAAACGCACGATCATCTCCCGAGCCGCCATGTGGTCGTCGGTCGCGAGATCCGGCGCGGTGTTGATCATCCCGGCCGGGATGGAGTGCGCTTCGAGCACCTCGAGCAGGTCGGCCGACGGGATCCCTCTCGTCCAGGCCGCAACCTCGTCGTCCAGCACTCGTTGCCCGGCGGCGCGCGCCGCGTGGGTCGCGTACCGCTCGGCAAGGTCCGGACGCTCCATCGCCGCCGCGAGCCGCGCGAACACGGCATCTGCATTCGCGGCGATCACCACATCGCGGCCGTCGGCGGTCGGGTACGAGTTGGACGGGGCGACACCAGGGAGGACTCCTCCGCTGCGCCCACGCGTCACGCCGCCCAGCTCGAAATCGGCGACCGTCGACTCCATCAAGGCCATCACCGCCTCGTAGATCGCGACGTCGACCTCCTGACCGCGGCTCGACCGATGGCGCTCATTGACCGCGGCGAGCGCACCGATCACCGCGAAGACCGCCGCAAGTGCATCGCCGAGTGAAACTCCGGCGCGCGGTGGGCGGTCGGTCGGCATCGCCGGTCGTGTGCCGGATCCCACCCATCGCCTCACCGATTGCGCCGAAGCCCGGTTCGTGGGCCCGCGGTCCGGTCTGGCCGAACCCGGAGACGTGCACGACGATCAGCCCCGGGTTGGCGGCCACGAGCGTCTCGTAGCCGAGGCCCCAGCGGGCAAGGGTCCCGGGCTTGAAATTCTCGACCACGATGTCGACGTGCGCCGCGAGTTCGCGGACCAGATCCCGACCCGCGTCGTGCCGCAGATCCACCACCACCGAGCGCTTGTTACGTGCGATCGCGGGCCACCACAGCGAGCGCCCGTCGACCGTCACCCCCCAACCGCGCATGGGATCCCCGGCCGGTGGTTCGATCTTGATCACATCCGCACCGAGGTCACCGAGGAGCTGGCCTGCGAACGGACCGGCGATGAAGGATCCGAGTTCCAGAACGCGGAGTCCGGCAAGGGGGAGGGAGGCATCGTCCACGACGGACAAGCCTGCCATCTCGGCCCGGTGCCGACGGTAGGGTGCGCGTCACGACCTCGGGAGCAACCCATGAAAGTCCGGATCGGATACGGCTTCGGCGCGCAACGCGGCTTCACGGCGGCCGACTTCACGGGCATGGTCGACACGCTCGAGGACCTGCGCTTCGACTCGCTCTGGCTGTCCGAGCGCGTGACAGCCGACTCCCCCGACCCGATCATCGGACTCGCGGTCGCGGCCGGGCGGACCGAGCGCCTCAAGCTCGGCACCAGCGTGCAGGTGTTGCCGGGGCGCAACCCTGCACTCCTCGCAAAGGAGCTCGCCAGCCTCGACGTGTTGAGCGGTGGGCGATTCCTTCCCGCGTTCGGGCTCGGCATCGTCCACCCGGCCGAGCAGCAGGCCTTCGGCCTCGACCGCAAAGAGCGGGCACCATGGTTCGAAGAGGCCCTCCCCCTCCTGCGCCGATTCTGGACCGAGGATCGCGTCGAACACGCCGGCGAACGCTTCCGGTATTCCGACCTCGGGGTCAGACCTCGGCCGGTACAGCGGCCACCTGACATCTGGCTCGGGGGCCGGGCGCCCGCAGAGCTGCGACGCGTCGGTCGGCTCGCCGACGGGTGGCTCGCCTCGTTCTCACTCCCCGAAGAGTGTGCGGCAGGCAAGGCGACGATCGAAGCGGTGGCCGCGGAGCACGGCCGGACCATCGACCCCGAACATTTCGGCGCCATGATTCTCTACGCCGACGGTCCGGTGCCCGAGCCCGTACGCACACTCATCGCGTCGCGGTCACCCGACGTGGATCCCGACGTGCTCGTACCCAGCTCGATCCCGGCGATCGTCGACGCCATCGAGGCCTACGTCGCGTGCGACATCTCGAAGCTCGTCCTGGTCCCGTTGCACGGGCCGACGGATTGGCGAGCCGAGCTGGAACCGATCGCCACATCGGTACTGCCGCTGCAGACCTGACGCGTCAGGGCGCCGCCGGGGTGATCGGGGGGTGACTCAACTCCGGAGGGACCGCGACGAACGGCGATCGGGCCAGGCGCACGACCCCGACCACCATGACCGCCACTGCCAGCGCACACACCGAATACTGCAGGACGCCGTGGGCCGCCAGCTGCTCTTCGAACAGCGAGATACCGAGGAACGCGCTCAGCATCGGGGTGGTGACCGCGAGCGCCGGCAGCGATGCCGCGAGGTGACCGGCGTTGAAGGCACTCTGATTGAGCACCAGCCCGGTCACGGCAAAGGCCGCCAGCGCGTAGATCGGCCAGTGGACGAACAGGCCGGCAAACGAGTTCTCCGAGAGCGACTCGACCACCTGCTTGGTCAACGCCGCGGTGCACGCGTAACCGGCGCCGGTGGCGATCGCGAGTCCCATGGCGCGGTAATGCGAGGCGGCGCGGCGGGTCGTGAGAATCATCGCGGCCATGATCGCCACGCAGAATCCGAACGCCGAAATCCACTCGAACGCGGTGGCGTGCGGATTCCCGCCATGAGGTTCGCCGACTGCGAGAAACACCGCAATCCCGATCGCGACCGCGGCTGCCGCCATCCAATCCCGCTTTCTCGGCTTGAACGGTGACCCGATCGCCGACAACGGAAGGGCGAACAGGAGCCCGCTCACGAGCAGCGTCTGGACCAGGAGGATGGAGCCGTTGGCCAGTGCTGCCGCCTCCAGAAAGTACGCCCCGAAGTCGAGCGCGATGCCGAAGATCCAGATCGGATGACGGATGACCTCGAGGATCAGCGCCGGCCGCAACGACAGGTGCGCGGGCGCCGCAGCCGCGACCTTGTGCTGGAACACCGAAGCGATCGCGTAACAGAGGCCGGCACTGAGGGCGAAGAAGAACGCCATGTCAGGCTGGATCGGTCGTCATCGGGCGCCGCATGAGACCGCCGAGCGTAGAGCCCGACCGCCAGAACCTCGGACAGGGGTTCAGATTGGATTCAGCAAGATCATCGCCCCCGACTGGCGCCAGCTCGGTGCCCGTGCCTCACCATCCGAGAATCGCGCCCGCGATCATCCCGAGGATCAACAGACCCCCCGCCCGCCGGGTCAGCAGGAACGCGTGCGGCGCGAACCAGAGTGGCCACACCGGGTTGGGCATCGGCGACTCGGCTGGTTTCGGCGCTCCGAAGGTCTTCCAGACCCGGGCGAACAACGGGTAGGACGCCACAACCACGAGCGTCGCGACCGGGAGCACCCGTGCGATCACGAGTGCGACCACCAGGACGTAGAACGCGACGAACATCCCGCGCGTCACCTGACGGGCGCGACGGTCACCGAGAATGACCGGCAGGGTGCGGGTGCCGGCGGGGCCGTCCCACGGCGCCTTGTCGATGTGCTTCCCCATCAGCACGGTCGTGCAGAGGATCGCGTAGGGCAAGCTGGCCAGCAGGACCGCCGCCGGGATGCTGCCCGTCGCGGCGTAGTACACGCCCCCGACCATGAGCGGCCCCCACACCGCGATGACCGTCGGTTCGCCGAGCCCACGCTTCTTCAATCGCAGCGGCGGCGCGGTGTACGCGGCCGAGAGGACGAACCCACCGAGCGCGAATCCGAGGATCGCCGGGCCGCGCTCGACGGTCAGGCCGATCATGATCGCGAGGCACAGGACGTTCACGGCGAGGGCGTAGGTCGCCAGGCGCCGGCGCGTGACCGCACCGGAGATCACCGGATGCGGCGAGTAGAGGTTGCGGGGGTAGTCCGCGGTGTCGGTGCCGACCTCGAGGTCGAAGAGATCGTTCATCAGGTTGTTCGCCATGTGCGCGAGCACGATGCCCAGCGCGGCGAGGGTGAACAGGGCCCAGTCCACATCGGCATCCCTGAAGACCGCGAGCAGTCCGCCGAGCGCCGCCGCGACCAACGTCATCGGCAGGACCCCGGCGCGGGTCAGCCACAGCCATTTCGAGACAGGGTCGAGGTCCCCAGGTGGCGGGTTGGTGGTGGCAAGCACATAGAGCCACCGCTTCGGGAGACTCTTCGGCCGCTCGATTGCCGCGTCGGTCATGGGAGCGACGCTACGCGACCATTGTGCGCTCATCCACCCATGCGGTGGGCACACGCACAAAGGTCGGCCGCTGACGCACGGATGAGGTGCTAACCGCCGTAATTCATCCGGGTGTCCTCCATGCGGAGCACCTCAGTGGCTTCGTCCTTCAGGAAGCCGCTGTCGACGATCTCGCCGACGAAGAACGTGTGGTTGCCGGCGACGAGCCGATCCCGTACCTCGCAGTCGAGAAAGGCGACGGACTGAGCGAGAATCGGCGCGCCGGTCGCACGCTCGAGGTACGGGAACCCGTTGAGCGTGCTCGCTGCCAGGTCGACCTCGACGGGCTTCGTGAACTTTCGGACGATCGCGCGGTCCTCGCGGTCGATCAGGCACACGCTGAACACGCCACCGGCATCGATGAGCTCGTGGGTGAAGGCCTCGACCTCGATGCCGACGCCAACCAGCTTCGGTTCGAAGCTGAGCTGCGTGACCCAGTTGGCGGTCATGCCGTTCCGGCGCTGTGCGCCGTCGGTGCTGCCCACGACGTAGAGGCCCGACGGCATCTTCCACAACACCCGCCGACGAAGCTTGTCGTAGTCGACCTGCTGATCGTCAGTGGTCACTGCCTCGGGATAGGGGCCGACCGGCCCGTCTTTGGTTGCCATGGGTGCAGGCTACGAGGCAGACCGTGAGCAGCCGGCGCGAGAAGATGCAACGCTGCGCGAGGAGCCGAGACGGCAGAGGAGCCGTGCCGGTACGTCAGACCGAGGAGGACACGATGGACCGGGTCAAGATCGCCAGGTGGAGCGAGATCCCGGATCGGGAACCGATCGGCGTCACCGTCGACGGCATCGACTTGGTCATCATCCGCCAGGACGACGCGGCCTCTGTCCTCTACGGCCGATGTCTGCACCGCGGCGCACTGCTGGCGGACGGAACCATCGTCGACGACGACCTCATCTGCGGGCTCCACGGCTGGGACTACCGAATCGAGTCGGGGGTCAGCGCCTACAACAACGCCGAGGCGCTCGAGAAGTTCACGAGCGTCGTCGAGGACGACACACTCTTCGTCGACCAGACCGAGGTCCTTCGCTTCGCGATGAAGCACCCACAGCCTTTCGACGCGGACGTGTATCAGGGTTACTACCAGGACCCGCACATGGTCCCGGAGGAGCCGTTCGTCGCGTACATCCACGAGCTCGCAGCGAACGGGCTCACCAAGACCGGCCATCACGGGCCGCTCGGCGCGATGGGCGTACCGCGCGACGAGCTCCCCAAGTGGGACTCGATCCAGTTCGTCACCGCGCAGCTCGCGCGGCTGCCGAAGCTCGACGATCAGGAAATCGGCACCGAAGTGTGCATCGGTCCGAACGCTGACAAACCGCTGTGGCTGGACATCCCACTGTTCGTTTCGGACATGAGCTTCGGTGCGCTCTCCGAGGAGGCCAAGACCGCACTCGCCCGCGGCGCCGAACTCGCCGGCACCGGCATCTGCTCCGGTGAAGGCGGAATGCTGCCCGAGGAGCAGGCCGAGAACAGTCGCTACTTCTACGAACTCGCGTCCGCGCGCTTCGGCTGGAGCTTCGACGTGCTCAAGAAGGTGCAGGCCTTCCACTTCAAGGGTGGCCAGGGAGCAAAGACGGGGACCGGTGGTCATCTTCCCGGCGACAAGGTCATCGGCAAAATCGCACAGGTCCGAGGCCTGCCCGAAGGCACCGCGGCAATCTCGCCGCCACGGTTCCCGGACTGGGATTCGCTCGACGACTACAAGCGCTTCGCCGGGCAGGTCCGGGAGCAGTCGGGTGGCATCCCGGTCGGGTTCAAGCTGTCCGCGCAGCACATCGAGGAGGACCTCGACGCCGCATTGGCCGTCGGGGTCGACTACGTGATCCTCGACGGGCGCGGGGGCGGAACCGGCGCCGCGCCGCTGCTGTTCCGGGACAACATCTCTGTGCCGACGATCCCGGCATTGGCCCGGGCCCGAGCCCACCTCGATCGTCGCGGGCGGCGCGACATCACGCTCGTGATCACCGGCGGACTCCGGCACGCCCCGGATTTCGCCAAGGCCCTCGCCCTCGGCGCGGATGCCGTCGCGGTGGCGAACTCGGCCATTCAGGCGATCGGGTGTCTCGGCATGCGGGCCTGCAACACCAACAACTGTCCCGTCGGCATCGCGACCCAGCAGCCTCACCTCCGGGCCCGGCTGCCGGTCGAGGAGGCCGCGCACCGCTTGGACCGGTTCTTCCGGGCGACGGTGGAACTCATGCAGGTCCTCGCCCGAGCGTGCGGTCACACGCACCTGCGCGAGTTCACCGCCGACGACCTCACGACGTTCGACCGGGAGATGGCCCATCTCACCGGGGATCGCCTACGGAGGAGTGATGGCACCGTGACCGAGGATCTCGTCTTCTCCAAGGTGGCCGAACTCGACGACCTCCCCGACGGTCGCGTGCGGACCGTGCTGGCCGGGCGACGATCGATCGCGCTGACCCGGGTCGGCGACCGGTACGGCGCCCTGGACAACCACTGTCCGCATCAGGGCGGGCCGCTCGGCGAGGGTTCGATCGAGAAGGGGCTCCTCCGCTGTCCGTGGCACGGCTACGACTACGACCCGCTCACCGGCCAGCCGCCCGCCGGCTTCTCCGACGCGCCGAGCTGTTTCGCGGTCGAGATCCGCGACGACGGCGTCTACGTCGGACTCCCGGCCGAGTCCGAGCACGAACGGACCGTCTCGGACGTCATGGTCGAGACCATGGTCGCGTGGGGCGTCACGCATGTCTTCGGCATGGTCGGCCACTCCAACCTCGGCTTCGCCGATGCCATGCGGCGCGCCGAGGAGCGCGGCGAACTCACCTTCGTCGGGATTCGTCACGAAGGTGCCGGCGCATTCGCCGCCTCGGCCTACGGCAAGCTCACCGGCCGTCCCGCGGCCTGTTTCGCGATCGCCGGGCCCGGCTCGACCAATCTGCTCACCGGTCTCTACGACGCCAAGGCGGACCGCGCACCGGTCCTCGCGATCTCAGGTCAGGTTCCGTCCACGGTGCTGGGCCGGGGTGCGTTTCAGGACGTCGACCTCAACGCCGCCTTCGCAAGCCGTGGCGGCCTACTCCAAGACCGTGCTCCCCGAGTCCGATCACGCCGAGCTGATGACGCTGGCGCTGAAGCACGGCGACCGTCCAACGCGACGTCGCCCACCTCGTGTTGCCCGACGAGGTCCAGGTCCGCGTCGTGGACGAGGAGTCGAAACCGTCATCGCCGACCGGCCGCCTCGGCGACGACCGCATCGCGCCACCAGCCGAAGCACTCACGGCCGCAATCGCTGCGATCGATGCTGCGAACCGGCCCGTCATCGTCGTCGGCCACGGCGTCCGCTTCGACATGGACTCGGTCCGAGAGCTGGCCGAGACCCTCGGCGCTCCGGTGCTCACCACGTTCAAGGCCAAGGGCCTGATCTCGGACCATCACCCGCTCGGCGCCGGAGTGCTCGGCCGCAGCGGGACCCCGGTGGCGAGCTGGCTGATGAACGAGTCGGACCTGCTCATCGTGATCGGCGCATCGTTCTCGAACCACACCGGGATCGCGCCGTACAAGCCGATCGTGCAGGTCGACTTCGACCCCATGGCGCTCGGACGCTTCCACCCGGTCACGGTCCCGGTGCAGGGCCACGCGGGGGTGACCGCGCGTCTCATTTCCGAACGGCTCAAATCTCGCAACGATCGGGCGGACCAACGGACCGACGTCGCCGCGCGCTGGAAGATCTGGCGATCCGAGAAGGCTCGGCGGCTCGATGACGACCGTCGGCGCGGGGTCTCGTCGGCCGCGATCTTCGACAGCCTGAACCGCCACGCGCCCGAGGACGCCGTCATCACCGTCGACGTCGGGAACCATGCGTACTCCTTCGGCCGGTACTTCGAATGTGAGCGCCAGTCCATTCTGATGTCCGGGTACCTCGGATCCATCGGCTTCGGGTTCCCGGCGGCGATGGGCGCGTGGGCCGCGGTCGGCGACACCCGGAAGATCATCGCGGTCACCGGAGACGGAGGCTTCGGCCAGTACCTCGCCGACCTGACCACGGCGGTGAAGTACGGCATGCCGATCGCCCACGTGCTGCTCGACAACTCGTCGCTCGGCAAGATCACCAAAGAGCAGCAGGCCGCCGAGTACGACGTGTGGCACACGGACCTCCTCAACCCGGACTTCGCGGCCTACGCAGAGCTGTGCGGCGCGCTGGGGATCAAGGTGGAGTCACGCGACGAACTCGACGAGGCCCTGGCCCGAGCCGTCAATCACGCGGGTCCAGCCGTGGTGGCGATCCACACCGACCCTGAGCTCGTCTGACCGGCACCGCCTCGGGCCCAGCACCGCCATCTTTCCTGTTCATCGGCGCGTTGGCCGCCGCACGACCGGCCAACGCGCCAATGAACACGCCGACGGGACGCGGCCGTCAGTTCAGACGGTGTTGGCTCACCGGCAGGACGTAGAACCAGAACGGCTGGGGTGCCTCCGCGTCCTTCATGGCCTGCTGCGCCTGGTGCAGCATCTTGCCGGCCGCGGTCTGCTGGGCGAACCAGGTTTCGGCCGAGCGGGCGGCAGGGACGTGCTCGGAGAGTCCGGCCGCGGCCTGCTCGTAGTAGCCGCGGATCGCGAGACCAGAGGTCACCGGGTTGTCAGGGATCTCGGCCTCCGCCCACGGCGTGCCGTCGGCCACGCGGGAGAAGGCGAACAGGGCAGCCTCGACGACGTCCGGGTCCACCGCCGCGCGGATGCCGCCGGCGGCGCGGTCAAACGCCTGGCGCAGTCCCCGCATCTCGTCGACCGCCGGCGGGAGCGACGGGTCGAGCCGGGCCGGCATCGGACACGCAAGTGGGACGTCGACCTCGTCGGTAATCGTCTCGGGATACGTCGCGAGCGTCGGCTCGGTCGCGTCGAGCAACGAAAACGCCTCGCGCAACACCGCGTGCTGGAAGTCGGGATCACCGGGTCGGCCCAGTGGACGACCGAGCGGGAACTCGCAATAGAGGCCGCGGGGAACGGGCATCCGTTCAGCGACCTCGTGCATCGAGATGAGCGCGACCGTCGCGATCCCGGCCGCTTCCAGGGTGTACGCGAGCGCACCGACCGTGCGCGTGCACAGCGGTCAGACGGGCGTGAGCAGGACGACATCGGTGCCCTGCTCCTTGAGCAGATGCGCAGCTTGGGGCCCGGTGTCCTGGAGAATCGTCGCGAGGTCGAACTGGGCGCCCATGAACGACACGTGGTTGGGCGCGACCGATCCGATCGTCCCGTCGGCCGCCAACTCGTCGAGGCGGTCGACGGGGAACACGACATTGCGGTCGAGCATCATGCCGCTGCGGTCGAGGTTTTGGCTGTTGTGACTGATCGTCACGTCATCGTGGCCGTGCGGGATCACCCGGAAGCCGGGATCCCCCATCCCGAAGCTCTCCTCGTCGGTGAGGTGCAACCCCGCCGTGGTGACGATCGCGACTGAGGCGTCAGCGAGCCTGGGCGCCGTCGTGAAGGGATGGTCGGTCAGGTCCGGGACCGCCAGA
Organism: uncultured Acidimicrobiia bacterium; assembly: GCA_963701625.1. Taxonomy (GTDB): domain Bacteria; phylum Actinomycetota; class Acidimicrobiia; order IMCC26256; family JAENVU01; genus JAENVU01. Next base: position 49,652 of record CAVPAT010000005.1, read on the forward strand.
GTCGCCATCACCGCCCGCATATCACTGTCGGCACCCACCGGTCTGCTCCCCTTGGCTGCTTGCCTGACCATCGGAAACTAGTGGGATCGAGCCCCGACCGTCACCCACACTTGCCCCGCCGAGCGACGCAGGCCACGCTCCGCCGATGGATGCCGATCCCGCGCTGACCCTGGCCGTGCGCGAGAACGCAACGTGGTGCGACATCGTGTGTCGGCTGCACCGACTCACGCCCCAGGCCGACGCGAACCTGTGGTGGTCCGACCGACGCGCTCCTTCCTGGTATCCGGACGCGATCACATTCGACGCTGCGGTGAGCGAGTTCGACGTCCTCAGGCGAATCCACGACGCACCCGGCGCGACGGTCAAGGACTCCTTCAGCACGCTGGACCTCGAGCCGCATGGGTACCGAGTGCTGGTCGACGCCACCTGGGTCGCGCGCCCGCCCGGGGCGGCCGCCTCGGCGGGGAGGGCAACGCTCGACCCCGTCACCGACAAGTTCACGTTCAACGCATGGCGGCACGCATGGGGCGGTCCGGCCGACGTCCTCGTCCCCGCCCTGCTGCGAGCGCCCGGGGTGACCGTGCTCGGCACGCACGACGGCGACCGCTACCGCGCGGGCGGCGTCGCCCACCAGACCCGCATCGGTGGCGACGAGGTCGTCGGGATCTCGAACGCCTTCGGCGGGATCGTGCCGCTGGCGGAGGCGGCGGCGGCGCGATACCCCGACGCCTGGGTCGTCGGGTACGAGCACGGTGACGCCCTCACCGCGTTGCTCGATGGCGGCTTCACCGCGCTCGGCCCGCTGCGGGTCTGGGCCCGAGACCCCGTCGACTGAACCCACACCTGGTAGCAAGCGCGACACTGCACCCGTGGAGATCCGGGAGTTCGTCGAGGCCGATTCCGACGCCGTCGTCGCGTTGTGGGAAGCCTGCGATCTGGTTCGCCCCTGGAACGATCCGCGCAAGGACATCGCGCGCAAGGTCGCCGTCGCTGACGGACTGTTCCTCATCGCAGTCGTCGACGACAGGATCCAAGGCGTCGTCATGGGTGGCTACGACGGACACCGCGGCTGGGTCAACTACCTCGCCGTCGACCCGACCATGCAGGGGGCCGGGATCGGTCGCGCCCTGATGGGCTCGGTCGAGGCGCGCCTCCGGGCGCGGGGCTGCCCGAAGATCAACCTCCAGGTGCGCGACACGAACCCGGTCGCGCTCACGTTCTACGAACGACTCGGCTTCGCGGTCGACGCGGCCGTCAGCATGGGCAAACGCCTGGAGTCCGACGAGGTGAACTGACGAGGACGCGGCTCGTGTCGACGCCGCCCGGCGTACGCATCTGCTCGGACCCTTCCGCACCTGGCGGTCCGAGCGGTTGTGATCACGAGCCCGTAGCGTTGGTGGCATGAGCCCCGAGATCCTCCCTCCGACCGAAGCTGCCGCCCGGCTCGAGGTGCGCGACACGCTCGGCATCCCCCTCGGACCCGGTCAGCCGTCCGCCTTCCTCCATGCGCTCGACACGCGTGACGACTGGATCGAACTCACGGTGTTCGGCGCGCTCCTCGTGGACCTCTACGGCGTGTTCCTCAAGCCCGGGGTCCGCTACCTCTCCGGGTTCTTCGGACCGGCTGAGCGCTTCCTGGTGGAGAGCGGCGGCCGAGTCGAGTTCCTCCCAGCCGATTTCCGCCGGTTCACCCGGATCGCCGAGCAGCTGGCCCCGCGCGTGGTCGCGACCGTCGCGACACCGCCGGACAACGACGGCTACTGCTCCCTGTCGCTCCACGCCGGTGCGACCATCGGCGCGATCCACAGCGCGGGCGCGGATCCCGATCGACTGCTCGTCGTCGAGACGAACGCGAAGTTTCCGCGCACCTTCGGCCTCGAACCTGACCATCACCATCGGGTGCACATCGACGAGATCGACATCCTCGTCGAGTCCGATCGCGATCTCTTCATCCTGCCGGACGCACCGGCCAATACCGCCGACACCGCCATCGCCGAACACGTCCGTGCGCTGATCCCCGATGGCGCGACGCTCCAGACCGGCATCGGCGGCATTCCGTCCATGGTGGTCGGACTCTTGGCCGACGGCGACGGCGGCGACTACGGCGTGCACTCGGAGATGTTCACCACTGGGCTCATGCAACTCCACCGCGCCGGGAAGGTGTCGAATGCCCACAAGGGTCAGTTCGACGGCGTCTCGGTCACGACCTTCGCCGCCGGGACCCAAGAGCTCTATGACTGGCTCGACGGCAACCGGGAGGTTGCGTTTCTTCCGGTCGACATCGTGAACGCGCCCGAGGTGATCTCGCGGAACAACACGATGATCACCGTCAACGGCGCATTGTCGGTCGACCTCTACGGCCAGGTCGTCGCCGACACGATCGGTGGGCACCAGTTCTCCGGCATCGGCGGCCACGAGGACTTCATCGCCCAGTCCGGGCTCTCGCTCGAGGACCGGTCGCTCGTGTGCCTGCGGTCCACCTCGAAGGTCGAGGGCGTACCGATCTCACGAATCGTGCCCGCGCTCCCCGAAGGCTGGATCGTGACCACCCCGCGTCATCAGTTGGATCTCGTCGTCACCGAATACGGCGTGGCGCGCCTCCGAGGCCGGACCGTGCGGGAGCGGGCACGAGCGCTCGCGGACATTGCCGACCCGCAGTTTCGCGACGCACTCAAGGAACGCGCTGAGCAACTCAGCTAGGCCCGACGGCGACATTCCGACTCGCGTGCTGCACGCCAGAGTTTGCAGCACGGGTGCGAGAACACGGGTGGGGTCAGTCCGCGACCCGCGCGGCGAACTCGCCGAGGCGGTCGAGCCACTGTGCGCGGGTCGTGCAACCGTCGAACTGCACCGCGAGCCACTCGACGCCGAGGTCCGCGAACACCGAGTGATCTGGCGTGTCCGGGAACGGCGCGAAACAGATCGTGAGCGGATCGGTCCGACCGATCTCCACCGCGTACGTACGCGCGGCATCGAGCCGAACTGCGAACTCGTCCACGCTCGTGATCGCCGGCGTCTTGGTCGCACGCGAGGCCGCCGGGGGGTTCGGGAACGGCGACCAGCCCTGACCGATCTCCACGGCGCGGCGCATCGCCCGGGTGCTGTTGCCCCCGATCCAGACCGGGATCGGCGCAGGCTGCGGCAATTGGGTGACGCCGCGGGCGATATATCCAGGACCGTCGACGGCGATGCTCGACTCGGACCAGGCCCGACGCATCAGCGCGATCGTCTCGTCGAGCAGGTCGTTGCGTCGGTCGAAGTCCGCGCCGAGCGCGGCGAACTCGGGCTTGAGGTATCCCGCGGCGACACCCAGGATCACCCGACCGCCGGAGAGGTTCTGCAGGGTGGCGACCCCCTTGGCGGCGAGGAACGGGTTGCGGTACGCCGCGACGAAGACGTGGGTGTGCAGCATCACCCTGCGGGTCGCAGCTGCGGCGACGGCCAACGCCACCATCGGGTCCTGCGCCTGATGACCGCCGCCCTCGAGCCAGCGGTCGTCCGGCGCGGGATGGTCCGTGACGTACACCGCGTCCAGGCCGGCCGCTTCGACCGCCACCGCCATCTCCGCAACGGCATCGCCGGTCACGAACTCGTCCTGATGGTCCACGTGATCGACGGGGAGTCCCACGGAGTAGCGCATCGGGTCGGCACGCTACCGTCGGGGCAACCCCGCTGGAGGAGAGACCCGTGTCGATCATCGACGACGTCGCACTGAGCACCCCCGAGTTCTGGGCTGCACCCGACGCCGAGCGCGAAGCCGGATTCCGGCAACTGCGCGAGGACGCTCCGATCACCTTCTACCCGGAGCCCGACTACGGCCCCGATATTCCACCGGGACCCGGCTACTGGTCGCTCGCCCGCTTCGAGGACGTGATGTACACCAGCCGGCACCCCGAGCTGTTCTGTTCCGGTCGGGGCGGTACGAACATCGGCGACCTCCCGGACGGCATCGGCGAGTTCCTCGGCTCCATCATCAACATGGACGACCCGCGGCACAAGAAGCTGCGCGGGCTCGTCAACCACGGCTTCACGCCGAAGGCCCTCGGCGCGCTGCTCGAAGGTGTGCGCGAGCGCACGACCGAGGTCATCGATGCGGTGGCCGAGAAAGGCGAGTGCGACTTCGTCGCCGAGATCGCCGCGCCGATGCCACTGGCGATCGTGTGCGACATGGTCGGTGTACCGCCGTCGCAGCGCCAGACGGTCTTGGACGCCAGCAACATCATCCTGGGCGTCGGCGACCCCGAGTACGTGCAGACGATGGAAGACCTCATGGCCGCGTTCATGAGCCTGTACCAGATGGCGATGGAACTCGGCGAGCATCGCCTCGCCAACCCCGCCGACGACATCGCCACCACGCTCATGCAGGCCGAGGTCGACGGTGAGCGGCTGACCGTCCCCGAGTTCGCGTCATTCTTCATTCTGTTGGTCGTCGCCGGCAACGAGACGACCCGGACCACGATCAGCCACGGCATGTGGGCGCTCCACCAGCACGGTGAGCAGCGAGCGTTGTGGAGCGCCGACTTCGACACGCACGCGGTGAACGCGGTCGAGGAGATCGTGCGCTGGGCGACGCCGGTGATCCACTTCCGGCGCACCGCGACGCAGGACACCGAGATCAACGGCCAGCCGATCGCCGAGGGCGACAAGGTCGTGATGTGGTTCAACTCGGCCAACCGCGACGAGCGCACCTTCGACGACCCGTTCCGCTTCGACATCACCCGCTCGCCGAACCCACACCTGGGTTACGGCGGCGGCGGACCGCACTTCTGCCTCGGCGCCAACCTGGCCCGCCGTGAGATCCGGGTCATGTTCGAGCAACTGTTCCAGCGGCTCCCGGACATCGAGATCACCGCCGAACCGGACCTCCTGCAGTCCAGCTTCATCCACGGCATCAAGCGGATGCAGTGCGCGTTCACACCGGCGAGGTAGGGCAGCGACATGGCCGATCTCGCGCCGTTCGATCCGGGCTACGGGCCGCTCGTGGATACAACGATGCGGGTCGCGGCCTGGAACATCTGGGCGCGGTACGCCGCCTGGGAGGCGCGGGCCCCGGTCATCGAGGCGCAACTCCGGGCGGCGGCGCCCGACGTCTGCCTGCTCGTGGAGGTGTGGGACGAACCCGGGGTGCGATCCCAGGCCCAGGAGCTGGCGGACGCGCTGGGCGGGTTCGAACATGTGTACGCGTCGAACCTCGTGTTCCCCGACGGTATCCACGCGGGAAACGCGGTCCTGAGCCGCTGGCCGATCGTCCGCAGCGAGGTGCGCTCGCTTCCCCGGGAGGCGCCGAACGGTTCGCGTGACGACAACGGCGAGGAACGACTGTGTGTGTTCGCGGAGATCGACGGGCCGCGCGGATTGATCCAGGCGTTCAGCGCGCATCTGTCCTGGCGAGCGGATCACGGCGCGATCCGCCAGGAGCAAGTCCGCGCGATCTGCGAGTTCGTCCGCGACACTCGACCGCGAGCAATGCCGGCCATCCTCGGGTGCGATCTCAACGCTGCGCCCGACACCGACGAGATCCGCATGCTGACCGGTCATGCGGCGGTACCGGTCCCCGGCATCTGGTTCCGCGACGCGTGGCTCCACGGCGGCGACGGGCCCGGCATGACCTGGGACAACCGCAACCCCTGGGCGGCAACCAGCCTCGACGTCGACCGGCGGATCGACTACATCCTCGTCGGCCATCCGAAGATCGGCGGGGTGGGCGACGTCGTGCACGCGGAACTGCTCGGTAACACGCCGATCGCCGGTGTCTACGGCTCCGATCACTTCGGTCTCGTCGCGGACCTGCGCTACTGACGCCGGAACCAGTCGCGCGCGACCGCGCTGAACTCGGCCTCGTACAGCACGTATTGCTCGCGCAGCGGCGCGCCGCGCCAATCGCCAGGCAGCAGTTCTTCAGGAAGCTGAGGATCGGCGCGAATGTGTCGCAGGGTCGCGGCCCCCGCGAGGAACGCCGCCACGATCGCCTCATCACGATTTCCGTGAAGACGCGCGGTCTCGGCCGTGAGTCGCGCGAGCAGAACCACCGCGGTGCGGTTCCAGCGGTCCGGTGCGAACAGCCGGTTGGCGAGCGCAACGGGGTCGTCGTCGGGTCGCACATCCAACCATGCGGCCCGCGGATCCTCGACGAGTTCGAGGTTGTCGGGCCGCAGCCACACGCCTTCCCGCCATTCGGCGAGCCTCGCCCGCCGGAAGGCGGCGCGCATCTCCGCGCGTGCTCGGCGCGGCGCGGGCGGTGCCGACCGCCACCGCCATCCGCCAGCTGCCGGACCAGGCGTGGGACTCGGGGGCGAGCGAGGCCTGTTGCTCCTCACGCCGCCGGGCGAGGTTGCCGACCAACTCGTAGCGGTCACCGTCCCGCCGAAGCTCGCCGGCGGCGGTCATCCGGTGCAGCGCCACCCGTGCCGTTCCGGGCGTGATCCCGAACAGTCCACACCACCGGACCAGGTCCCGATTTCGGGCTCCCGCCCGTCGCCCGAGCAACAACGAGGCCATCACCGAGCGGGCGGAGAGGGGTCGGCCGCCGCCGCCCGTCGGGTCGAGATCGAGCACCGCCGGACGGCGGTCCCGAGTGAGAGCGTTACGTGATTGCAACATCTGTTGTAATCACCGTAACGTACCCGCATGGCTGCCACCGTGCTCCCCGAACCGGGACTCCTCGTCGCACCCGATCCCGAAGGCCCCATTGCACCGACTGGCAAGCCCAAGCCGGAACTCCGCGAACAGCTCCGAAAGATTCCGACGCTGCGCAACGTCGTGAATGCGATCGTGCTCTACGCGGTGACGATCGGGATCTTCGTGGTCGTTGCGTGGGCGAAGAACCCGTTCGTGTGGGTCGCCGCGTTCCTCGCGATGGGCCCGATCCACGCCCGCTTCGCGATCTTCATGCACGAGGCCGCGCATCGACTCCTCTTCGCGAACCGCAAGGCGAACGACTTCTTCGGCCGCTGGTTCATCGCGTTCCCGCGTTCGTGCCGATCGACCTCTACCGACGCGGTCACATGGCGCACCACCGCGAGGAGTTCGGACCAAATGAACCCGACATCCCGCTCTACCGTGGCTACCCGATCCCCCGAGACTCGTTCCGCCGCAAACTCACCCGCGACGCGATCGGCATCACCGGATGGAGACTGACCAAAGGTCTGTTCCGGGGCGTCGTTGCCCAGGACGCCAAGGTGCGCAGCCAGGCGCGCGGCATCGTCGCCGTCCAGGTCGTCATGCTGGGACTGTTCACGCTGTTCGGTCACCCGTGGATGTATTTCATCCTCTGGTTCGCGCCTCACCTCACCGTGTGGCGGGTCATCAACCGGCTCCGCAGCATCGCCGAGCACGGCGGCATGCAGCACTCGGATGATCGCCGCCAGACCACCCACTCCGTGGTCCAGCACTGGCCGGCGCGGCTGACGATCGTCCCGTACTTCACCGGTTGGCACCTCGCCCATCACGTGGACTCAGGCATCCCGATGCGCAACCTGCCGAAGCTGCACGACGAGCTGATCCGGTCGGGCTACGTCCAGCCCGGCCTCGAGTACCGCAGCTACCCGGCGCTGTGGAAGGCCCTCGCCAGCGGCTGACCGCCCGACCCGGTCACTCACTGTCCAACCGCGTCGCGCACGCGATCTCCTAGTGTCCGAGCGGTGAAGCTCGGGGTGATCGCCGGTTCGGCGTTACGAGAGAGCGAGTTCGCTCGGCAGGGAGTGCGCACCGAGCACGCCGGCGTCGCGACGCTCACCATCGGCGACAGCGGTGGTGCTCCAGCGCCACGGTCTCGACACCTGGAGCCCACCCCATCGCATCGATCATCGGGCGCACGTTGCCGCTCTCCTCGAGGCCGGAGTCGACCGGATCCTCGCGATCTCGTCGGTTGGCAGCCTCCGGACCGACTGGCCGGTTGGCACGTGTGTCCTCGTCGACGACTTCTACGCACCCAGCGAGACCACACCCTTCTACGACGACGCTCGGAGCCACATCGTGCCGAATTCGGACCCGACCTGGCGGGCCGAGACCCGCACCGCGTGGACCGCGGCCACCCGGACACCGCTGGTCGACGGCGGGGTCTACGCGCAGACCCGTGGCCCCCGGTTCGAGACTCCGGCTGAGGTACGCGCCCTCGCCAACGTCGCCGATCTGGTCGGCATGACCGTTGCTTCCGAAGCCATGCTCGCGACCGAAGTCGGCATCCCGTACGCGGCGATCTGCGTCGTCGACAACCTCGCGAACGGCTTGGGCGAGGCGCCGCTCACGATCGAGAAGTTCACCGCCGGCGTCGCGGCCAACCGCACGCGCCTCATCAACGACCTCGACGCCGTGATACCGACGCTGACCGGAGCGAAGCCATGAGTTCGTGTTTTACCGACGTCGTCCTCGATGGGGAGCGCACCAGCATCCGGGTCGTCGACGGCACGATTCGGGGCATCGGTCCGGACCTGGCGACCTCGGGCGATCAGATCATCGACGGTGCCGGACTCGCGGTGATTCCAGGACTGGTCAACGGACACGGGCACGCCGCGATGACCTTGCTGCGCGGCTACGGCGACGATCTTCCGCTCAAAGCATGGTTGGAAACCCGCATCTGGCCCGCCGAGGCGCGGCTGACGCCCGAAGACGTCTACTGGGGAACCCGACTCGCGTGCCTCGAGATGATCCGCAGCGGCACCACGCGGTGCTGGGACATGTACTGGCAACCCGCCGAAGTGGCACGCGCAATGGTCGACGCCGGCATGCGCGCCACCGTCAGCCAGGTGCTGCTGACCACCGGCGACGCGCCCGACGACGCCCGGCCCGACGTCGCATCCGATGGGCTCGACCGTCTCGCCGAGTTCGGGGATCTCGTCACCCCGAGCTTGGGGCCCCACGCGATCTACACGGTGGACGAAGGCGCTCTGCGAGTCGTGGCCGAGCTTTCCGAATCTCGCAACGTTCCCGTGCAGATCCATCTCAGCGAAACCAAGCGTGAGGTCCTCAAGTGCCTCGACGCCTACGGTTGCCGCCCCGCGCACTTCCTCGACCGGGTCGGGCTCCTCACCCCGCGCACCGTGCTCGCCCACAGTGTCTGGCTCGACGAAGCCGAGGTCGAACTCATCGCCAAACGCGGCGCAACGATCGTGACCAACCCGGCGTCGAACATGAAGCTCGCAGCCGGTGCCACGTTCGACTATCCGGCCGCGACCGACGCCGGTATCCCGATCGGACTCGGCACCGACGGCGCGGCATCCAACAACAGCCTCGACCTTCTCCAGGAAGCCAAGATCCTCGCCCTGCTCCAGAAGCACGCCAACGACGACGCCACGATGCTTCCGGCCGCAGAAGCATGGGACATCGTCACTGGCGGTGATGCACCACTGCTGGGCGCCACGCCGCTCGCTGCCGGCGCTCCGGCCGACTTCTGCCTCGTCGATCAGAACGCGGTGGAGCTCACACCGGCGGCATTGGTCGACGCGTTGATCTATTCCGCGACTGGCGCGGCGGTACAGACCGTGGTCATCGCGGGACGCGTCGTCATGCGGGACCGAGTGATCGAAGGCGAAGCCGAGATCCGGGAACGAGCCACCGCCTCTGCAACGCGCATCCGCCAACCAGAACCGAGCTGACCATGACCGACCCGCACACGATCGACGGCGTCACCATCCCGGACATCAGTACCGCGTATGCCGGGGTGCGCACGCGCGTGACTGCACTGATCGAGAGTGCGACACCGGATGCGCTCGACGCCGTCGCGCCCGCGACCCCTGCATGGCGCGTGCGCGACGTCCTCGCGCATCTCGTCGGCGTGCCGGCCGATGTGCTGGCCGGCAACCTCGACGGCGCGGCCTCCGACGCCTGGACCGAGGCCCAGGTCGTTGCGCGTCGGGAGACGCCGGTGGCCGAAATCCTGGCCGAGTGGGCCACCGTCGGACCGGTCGTCGAGCCGATGGCCCCGGACTTCGGAGTGATGGCAGGCCAGGCGATCCTCGACGCCAACACGCACGAGCACGACATCCGTGATGCGCTCGGGGCACCGGGGGCCCGAGACTCCGACGCGGTGCACATCGGCAGCGCCTGGGCGGCCCAGTGGATGGGTAAGGCAATGGCCGACGCGGAGGCCGGTCCGCTACGAATCGAGACCGACCTCTGGCAGCACACCTACGGCGAGGGGGCGCCGGCGACCACGCTGCGGGTCCCGGCGTTCGAGCTGTTGCGCGCCGCCACCGGTCGGCGCAGCGCGGAGCAGATCGAGGCGTTCGGCTGGGACGGCCCGACCCGCGTCGACGTCGTAGTCCTGCGGATCTTCACACCACGCACCACCGACTTCTCGGGCTGAGCTCGACGGCGCGCCGGATACGGTGCGCTCCGAATGCCCGAGCCGACCGAGACGCCCGCAAGCACCGAGACCCGCGCCCGCGCGACGAGTCCATTCGCACCGTTCCGCCACCGCGTCTTCCTCGCGTTCTGGACCGGCGCGTTCCTGTCCAATATCGGGACGTGGATGGAGGCCGTCGGCATCGGGATCTACGTCACGACCGAGACCGGACAGGCCGGCTGGACCGGTCTCGTCGCGGCAGCCGGGTTCCTGCCCGGGGGCTGCTCGGTCCGGTCGGTGGCGCGCTGGCCGACCGACTCCCCCGCAAGGCGCTGTTGCTCACCACCACCACGGTCCAGGCCGCGCTCGCCGGTTTCCTGACCTTCCTCGCCGCGACCGGTTCCCCGAGCCCTGCGGTCGTCACCCTGATCGTCTTCGCGAGCGGCTGCGCTCAGGCCATCGGGTTCCCGACGTATCAGTCCGTCCTGCCGGATCTCGTTCCCCGCGAGGACCTCATCGGCGCGGTGGCGCTCTCCACCGCCCAGTGGAACCTCGGGCGCGTGATCGGCCCGGCGCTCGCCGGCGTCGTGATCGCGGCCGGCGGGTATCAGTGGGCGTTCGGCATCAACACTGTGAGCTTCGTCGCCGTCATCATCGCCGTCGCGATGCTGCGGTTGCCGCCGCCCAAACACGATGGGAGCACCATCGTGCGCGCGGTGAAGCAGGGCGTCGGGTACGTCCGGCGCGACCCTGGACTCCGGGTCGTGATGGGATACATGTGTGTCAACACGTTTCTCGCCGCGCCGTTCATCGGCCTCGTCTCCTACATGAGCATCGAGGTCATCGGCGCAGGGGAGTCCGGCGCGTCACTGCTGGTCACCGCACAGGGACTCGGTGCGGTCATCATGGCGCTGGGTCTCGGCAACCTCGCGGCCCGTTACGGAAGCCGACGGGTGATGCTCACCGCGATCTGGACCCTGCCCGGAGCCCTGTCGCTGTACGCCGTGATGCCCAACATCTGGTCGAGCGCCGCGGCACTGTTCCTGGTCGGGCTGGTGTACTTCGGCGCGCTGTCGAGCTTCATGAGCATCGCCCAACTCCGCGCGCCGGCCGAGATCCGGGGTCGGGTCGTGAGCATCCTCGCCGTCGTCCTCGGGACGCTGTACCCCTTGGGGTCGGTGCTCCAGGGCAAACTGGCCGACGTCATCGGGCTCCGAGAGGTCACGCTGATCGCCGCGGGGCTGATGCTCCTCGCGCTGATCGTCATGCAGCTGCGAAATCCCCACTTCGCCGACGCACTCGACGAACCACCCACCGAGGTTGCAGTACCGTCCCCAGCCTGAACCAGGAGGTCAGCAAACATGTCCGCAGTCGAAACCGAACGCATCGGCAAAGTCGGCGTCATCCGACTCAACCGCCCCGAGGCCCGAAACGCCGTCAACGGCGACCTGGCTCAAGGCGTGGAGGCCGCCCTCGACCAGTTCGAAGCTGACAACGAGGTCCAGGCCGTCGTCATCACCGGCAACGGCAAGACATTCTGCGCCGGCGCTGACCTCAAGCTCATCGCATCGGGCGGGGGTGCGGAGATGGCGACCGATCGGGGCAACTTCGCGGGCATCGTCACGCGGAACTACCCCAAGCCGATCATCGCCGCCGTGCACGGTGCCGCACTCGCGGGCGGCTTCGAGGTCATGTTGAGCTGCGACCTCGTCGTGGCCGCCGACGACGCCAAGTTCGGGTTGCCGGAGGTCAAGCGCGGACTGTTCGCCGCCGCGGGCGGGCTGATCCGGCTGCCCAAGCGCATCCCGATCGCAGTGGCCACCGAGCTCGCCATCACCGGCGACCCGATCACCGCAGACCGGGCGCTCCAGCTCGGGCTCGTCAACGAGATCGTGCCGGCCGATCAGGTCGTCGATGCCGCGCTGGCGCTGGCCGGCCGGATCGCCGCCAACGGTCCGCTGGCCATCAAGAACTCGCTGACGATGGTGCGCGAGGCCGCCAACCTGGACGAAGAAGAGGCGTGGCCCCGCAACATCGAACTCGCGATGGAGGTCGTTCTCGTCGAAGGACTCGATCGAAGGCGCGATGGCCTTCGCCGAGAAGCGCGAACCGAACTGGACCGGCACCTGACCGACACCGGGGCTCACGCGCTCCGACCGGCGACGATGCCCGCGTGAGTCTCGGTCACGAAATCGACGACGGCGCGAGCGGCGACCGCCGCGGCGATCATCAGGAGTGCGCCAACGGCTGCGACCACGCGGCGTCGCGATCTCGCCGCCGACGGCTGCCGAGACGAACATGAACGGGATCGCCGCGCTCCCGGCCAGCCACAGGATCCACCAGCGCAGGACCAACGTCCGACCTGGACCACCGACCGGGACGAGGTCTCTCGTGGATTGGTAGGGCCACCACAGGTTCAGAATTGGAATGATGAATGACGCGGTGGCCAGACCCGGCCCCCGGCGCGCCGGAAGCCCCGACGCCCACGCGTTGCTGGCCGCCCGGTAGAACCACAACAGGAACAGCACGCCGACGACGATCCCGATGAGGCTGCCGAACTGGCCGAACATGATCGTGGCCGTCGCCGGCATGCGCGGCACCGGTCCCGTCGTGCGGGTCAGGTCGTCCCAATGGTCAGCAAACCACAGTGCCTGCTCGGCGTTGCCGAACATGGCCAGGGCCTGCGCGAAGCCGCCGACCAACAGCGCCGGCTTGAGGTAGCGGGCCAGGGTCTGTTCCCCGGCAAGGTCGGGAGTCCCCGCGTTCGGTGGACCGCTGACGTGACCGGTCCAGGTCGAGCCGTCCCACCACCGCAGCGCTGCGAGCCCCCAGGGATCCCGGTGCCATCCCGGCGCGACTGCGGCCTGGCCCTCGACCGGCTGCACCGGGATCGGACCAGCGTCCGTACCGCCGACCGGGGCCGCGGCCCCACTCGACTCGGAGGGACCGAGCGCCCCACCGGTGGCGACCGGGCCGACCACGCCGACGGTCGGGACCGCGGCCGCTGACGCGGCCGCCGGAGGATCATCACCAGGCGGCCGGTTCGGCGCTGTCTGGCGACTCCAGGCGCCACCATCGAAATACCGCTCGGCGTCGGTGCCCCAGGGGTCGGGGTACCAACCGGCAGCACGTGTCTTGTCCACTCCGGCTCCTCGTGTCCGTGCCATGCTCGCGGAGATGTCGCTGCTCACTGCGCACGAGCGGAGGTGGACCCGAAATGCGCCCGTCTGATCTGGCCACCCCGGCGCTCGTCGTCGATGGCCCCACCCTCGACGCCAACCTTGCCGCGATGGCCGCAGGCGCTGTCCCGGCGGGCAGTGTCGGCCCCACGTCAAGGCCCACAAGACCACCGCCCTCGCCCGCTACCAGCGGCGGTCGGTCATCCGGGGCTCACGGCGGCGACCCCACGCGAGGTCCTCGGGCTCGCCGCGGCCGGCCTCGGCGAGGATCTGCTCCTCGCCAACGAGACCGTCGACGCCCGACCGCCTGCCGCGTCGATGGCCGGTGCGGCGCCCGGGTGACCGTCGCGGTCGACTCGAACGAGACCGTCGACGCGGCGGCCGACCATGGGCATCCGCGAGGTGCTGATCGACGTGAACGTGGGACTCCCCCGGTGCGGCTGCGCGCCGACGGACGTCGCCGGAATCGTCGACCGATGCTGCACGCGCACGCGGTCTCCGCGGTGCGGGGCGTCATGGGGTACGAGGGTCACGTCTACATCTTCGAGGACCGCGCCGAACGAGCGGCCGCGACCGAGACCGCCATGAAGATTCTCGCCGATGTCCACGCCGAAGGTGGGCGGCGAGTCGTCTCCGCCGGCGCCACCGGGACCTACGACCTCAACGGTGCCGCCACCGAAATCCAGGCGGGCACCTACGCATTGATGGACGCCACCTACGCTGCCGTTGATCCCGGAGTTCCAGCCGGCGTTCTGGATCGAGACGACGGTCGTGAGCACGTCTCCGAAGTACGCCGTCGTGGACTGCGGCCTCAAAGCGCTCGGGATGGACCACGGCAACCCGACGATCGAGGACGCCGAGGTGCTCATCGTGTCGGACGAGCACATCACCTTCCGGCCTTCGGCCCCCGTGCGAGTCGGTGACCGGATCCGCGGTGTGGCCGGCTCACGTCGATCCCGACCGTCGCCTACCACGAACGCATGCACGTGACCGACGGCGAACAGGTCGTCGACGAATGGCCGATCGATCTGCGCGGCTGGTGAGCGACGCCGATAGCGTGCCCCGCACGGCCCGTGACCGACGTCTCGGATCTGGACGCCGGTCGCGCGAGGCCGAACTGGTCCACGGCGGCGACGCGTCCCCGCTGGAAGTTGGTCGACGCCGCGATACACGAATCGAAGTCCCGCAATCCCGGCACTGAACGCCGTCATCCGCGACCGCTTCGAGCAAGCCCGCCAGGAGCCGTCGCCCCGACCTGCGCCGCCGGGCCGTTTCGCGGCGTGCCGATCCTGTTCAAGGACCTCAGCTGCGAGGTCGAGGGCGAGACGATCTTCGAAGGCATGCGTTTCCTGCGCGAGGCGAACTACCACGCCACGCACACCGATCGCCTGGCCCAACGTTTCATCGACGCAGGATTCGTCGTTCTGGGCCGGACCAACACGCCGGAACTCGGCCTCCTGCCGACGACCGAGCCCGAGACCTACGGGCCGACCCACAATCCGTGGAGGCTCGGGCACACCCCGGGGGGCTCCAGCGGTGGCAGCGCCGCGGCGGTGGCCAGTGGGATGGTGGCGGTCGCCCACGCCAACGACGGCGGCGGCTCGATCCGGATCCCGGCCGCATGTTGCGGGCTCGTCGGCCTCAAACCGACGCGTGGCCGGGTACCGCTGTCGGGGCCAGTCAACGAGATCGCCAACTTCCTCATCGCGGACCATGTCGTGACCCGAACCGTGCGCGACACGGCGGCGCTCCTCGACGTGACCGGAGCTCCCAAGTTGGGCGGGCCGACCCAGGCACCCGCTGCCGGCTCGATCGTTCGCCGCGGAGGTCGGACTCGATCCCGGCCGGCTGCGCATCGGGCTCCTCGATCGCGATCCCGACCGGCGGCGTCTCCATCGACCCGGCCTGCGTGACCGCGGTTCGGGACGCGGCCACGCTGCTCTCGTCGCTCGGTCACGAGATCGACCAAGCGTTTCCGATCCAGTGGGGGGATCCCGAGGCGATGCTGCGCTTCAGCTCCGTGTGGGCCGCCGACTGCGCATACATCGTCGACGACTGGGCGGCCAAGGTCGGCCGCCCCGTCTCCGAAGCCGACGTGGAGCCGCTCACCTGGAGGCTTGCGGCGATGGGCCGGGGGGTCACCGGCCCACAGTTCATCGCGACCGTGGTCGAGGCGATCGCCGATGCGACCGCGGCAGCCGCGTGGTGGCGCCAGGGAACCGACGGGCCCGGCTTCGACCTTCTCCTGACCCCGACCCTCGCCTCCCCACCGCCGCCGCTCGGCACCTTTCCCTCGACACCGGACGAACCGCTGACCGGCTTCATCCGGGCAGGAGAGTTCGTCCCGTTCACCACCCAGTCCAACATCTCCGGCCAACCGGCCATCAGCCTCCCGCTCGGCCAGACCGCGAACGGGCTTCCCGTCGGCGTCCAACTCGTTGCCGCGTTCGGTCGCGAGGATCTCCTGATCCGGGTGGCCGCCCAGCTGGAAGCTGCGGCACCATGGGCCGCCCGCCGTCCCCCGACCCACCCCGAACCGGAGGCTCCGTGACCGATCCCTCGCTCGCCGCACTCGATGCCACCGCCAGCGCCGCGCTGGTCGCCGAGGGCCAGGTGTCGGCCACCGACCTGGTCGATGCGGCCATCGCTCGCATCGAAGCCACCAACCCCGAGATCAACGCGGTCATCCATCCGCTCTTCGACCGCGCTCGCCAGGCCGCGGCCGAGCCGCTCACCGGACCGTTCGCCGGGGTGCCGATGGTGCTCAAGGACCACGACGGGACCCTGGCCGGCGCGCCGCTGCACCACGGGAACCGCCTGTTGCGAGACCGCGGTGAGATCGCGACCGACACCTCGGCGCTCTTCGATCGGTTCACGGCGGCCGGTTTCGTGTTCCTCGGCAAGACGAACACGCCTGAGTTCGGTCTCCAGACCACCACCGAGCCGCGCGCGTACGGGCCGACTCGCAACCCCTGGAACACGACGAAGGGTACGGGCGGTTCCAGCGGGGGCTCTGCAGCCGCGGTTGCGGCCGGGATGGTGCCCGTCGGCCACGCGGGCGACGGGGGCGGCTCCATCCGCATCCCCTCGAGCGCATGCGGTCTCTTCGGCCTCAAGCCGTCACGCGGTCGGGTTTCGACCGGGCCCGAGGACGGCGAAGTCTGGAACGGGCTCGTCGCGCGCCACGTCCTGACTCGATCAGTTCGCGACTCCGCCGCGATCCTCGATCTGGTCGTGGGCGAGGAGCCGGGCGATCCCTATACCGCCCCGCCGCCGGACCGCCCGTTCCTCACCGAGGTCGGCGCCGACCCGGGTCGGCTGCGCATCGGGATCCGCACGACCGCGGTCGACAGCATCTGCGACGTGGACCCCGAGTGCGTCGCGGCTGCCGAGGACACCGGGAGCCTGCTCGAATCGCTCGGCCATCACGTCGAGGTGGCCGGCCCGGCCGCGCTCGACGACGGCGCGCTCATCGGCAGCTTCCTGACCATCGTCGCCGCCAATGCCTGGTGGGACGTCGAAGACCTGGCCCGCATCGCCGGTCGGGACATCACCGAGGACGACGTCGAGCCGGGCACCTGGGCGCTGGCCGAAACGGGGCGAGCGCTCGGGCTCTCCGCGTTCCGCGACGCCATCGGCTCGCTGCACGCGTGGAGTCGGCGCATGTTGGGGTGGTGGCACGACGACGGCTTCGACCTGCTGCTCACCCCGACGCTCGCCGCGCTCCCGCCCGATCTCGGCCTGCTCAACCCGACCGAAGGGGACCCGGCGATGGGGACAATCCTGCAGACGCCGTACGCGGCGTTCGCGGCGGCATTCAACGTGACCGGTCAGCCGGCGATGTCGGTCCCCGTCGCCATGAGCGGCAGCGGTCTGCCGGTCGGCGTGCAGGTCGTCGGCCGCGCCTACGACGAGGCGACGCTGTATCGGATCGCGGCCCAACTCGAGACGGCCGCGCCGTGGGCCGACCGTCGACCGCCCGTCTTCGCCGGCTGAACCGAGGAGCGCACATGACCGATGATTTTGCTGAGCTCGACGCCACCGCGCAGGCCGAACTCGTCCGGCTCGGTCAGGTCCGGTCGAGCGACCTGGTGGACGCCGCGATCGCCCGGGTCGAAGCGCTCGATCCGCAACTCAACGCATTCACCACCACTCGCTTCGACCGGGCCCGCACCGAAGCCGCCGGTGAACTCCCCGAGGGACCCTTCAGAGGGGTGCCGTTCGCGCTCAAGGACCTGTCCTGCACCCTCGCCGGTGAACCGGCCTACGACGGCGTCCCGGTCCTCGCCCGCGAGGACTACCGCGCCGAGATCACCTCCAACCTCGCCGCCAGATTCCTGGCCGCCGGCCTGGTGGTCATCGGTCGGACCGGCACGCCAGAGCTCGGCATCATGCCGACGACCGAGCCGCTCGCGTTCGGGCCGACCCACAATCCCTGGAAGCTCGGCCGCACGCCGGGTGGTTCGTCGGGAGGTTCCGCGGCCGCGGTGGCGGCGGGCATCGTGCCCTTCGCCCACGCGTCGGACGGTGGCGGTTCGATCCGCATTCCGGCCGCGTGCTGCGGACTCGTCGGGCTCAAGACCTCACGCGTGGCGCACGTCGGTCGGTCCGGTGAGCAACGAGCTCGCCTGGCCGCTGTCCGTGCAGTTCGCGGTGACCCGCTCGGTCCGGGACTCCGCTGCGCTCCTCGACGCGGTCGCGGGACCGTCCGTCGGCGACCCCGTCACGCCGCCACCACCCGCGTCCCGCTTCGCGTCGGCGGTGAACACCGAGCCGTCGCGGCTCCGCATCGGGCTCATGACGACCAAGCCCGGCACGAACAATGACGTGGATCCGGAATGCGTCGCTGCCGCGACCCAGGTCGCGAAGTTGCTCGAGCAGGCCGGTCATAGCGTCGAGCGCGCTCATCCGGCGCCGATGGACGAAGTCGAGCGCATGAGCGCGTTCGTGCCGATCTGGTCGGCGAAGGCCGCGGCGGATCTCCTGGTCATCGGGCGCAAGATCGGTCGGGACGTCGTCGAAGGTGATGTCGAACCGCTCACCTGGTGGCTGGCCGCTCGCGGTCGCGAAGTGACCGGCGGTGAGCTGATGGACGCGCTCGGCGTCATGGGCGCGTGGAGCCGGCGGTTCCTCGCGTGGTGGGACGACGGCTGGGATCTGCTGCTCACGCCGACACTCGGCGAGCTGCCGGTCGAGCACGGGCTCCTCCAGACCCCGGACAACCCGGTGGCGGGCTTCGCCCGCGGTGGTGACTTCACCCCGTTCACGCCGGTGGCGAACCAGACCGGTCAGCCCGCGATCTCCTTGCCCGTCGCGATGAGCGCCTCGGGCCTGCCGGTCGGCGCTCATCTCGTCGCCGCGCCGGGCCGCGAGGACCTCCTGCTCCAGGTCGCCGGGCTCGTCGAGCGGGCCGTCGACTGGTCCACCCGACGCGCCCCGGTCCATGCCTGAGCCCGGAGACGCGGTCCGGCTCGGCGGCGGGCAAGGCTTCTACGGCGACACGCCGCGCGCGGTCGAGGGACTGCTCGCCGCCGGGGTGGACTACCTGTGTCTGGAAGCCCTGGCGGAGCTGACCCTCGCGATCCTCCAGAAGGATCGGGCCCGGGACGAGTCGCTCGGCTACACCCGCGACCTGCCCCGCTACCTCGGGGCCGCCCTGCCCGCAGTGATCGACGGCCGCACCAAGGTGATCACCAACGCCGGGGGCATCAACCCCCGGGCGGCCGCGCACGCAGCAATCGAAACGGCTCGAGCGGCCGGCGTCTCGGGGCTGAAGGTCGCAACGGTCATGGGCGACGATCTCATGCCTCGGCTCGATACCCTGCCGGCGGAGACCAGTTCGGGACTGGCGAATATGGAGACGGGCGCCGGCTTCGACACCATGCCCGGTGCGGCGCTGTTCTGCTCCGCCTACCTCGGTGCCTTTCCGATCGCCCACGCGCTCGGCCAGGGTGCGGACATCGTCATCACCGGCCGCGTCGCGGACGCCGCGCTGTTCCTCGGACCGCTCATCCACGAGTACGGATGGGCCCGCGACGACTGGGACCGGCTGGCCGCCGGGATCCTTGTCGGCCACCTCCTCGAATGCAGCGGCCAGGTGGCCGGGGGCAACTTCAGCGGCGAATGGTGGACGGTCCCCGAGCCCTGGAAACTCCCCTATCCGATGGCCGAGGTGAGCGCCGACGGCACCGCCGTCATCACCAAGCCGCCGGACTCGGGCGGCCGCGTGGACGTGGACACCGTCCGGCATCAACTGCTCTACGAGGTCCACGATCCGGGTGCGTACCTCTCGCCCGACGTGGTCGCCGACTTCGCCTCGGCCACCTTCACCGACCTCGGCGCCGACCGTGTTCAGGTGACCGACGTCCGCGGTCGCCCGGCGACCGACAGCTACAAGGCACTGCTCGCCTACCCCGCCGGCTGGTCCGCAGAGACCCGGGTCGCGTTCTCGTGGCCCGACGCGGCGGAGAAGGCCAAAGCACTGACCGCGATCTTCATGCGCCGAGTCGAGATGGCCGGCTACGAGGTCCAGGACTGGGAGGTGGAGTTGTGGGGCGTCAACGCGCTGGGCGGCGACACCGTGCCCGCGACCGACGCGGAACCGCCCGAGTGCGTTGCCCGGATCGCCTGGCGCTGCGCGGATCAGCAGACCGCGGCGAGGGTCGGCCGGGAACTGGTGCCGCTGGCTCTGGGGGCACCCCCCGCCGGGATGACTGGCATCGGCCGGGGCGGGGGTGCACCGACCGAGCTGCTCGGCATTTGGCCGACGCTGGTGGACAAGACGCTCGTCGACCCCGGGGTCACCGTCGTGATCGAGGAGGTCTGATGACGCGCGCCGCACTTCGTACGTTCTGCGGGTTCCGCGCCGGGGACAAGGGCGACACCGCGGACATCGCGCTGCTGGCGTACGACGACGCCGGGTACGAAACGATCAAGCGTGAAGTGACCGCGGATCGGGTCAAGGCTCACTTCGGTGCAATGGTCGCCGGCGAGGTGCTCCGCTACGAGGCCGCGAACGTGCGGGCCCTGAACTTCGTCCTGCGGGGCGCCTTGGGCGGCGGCGGACCCCGCTCGCTCCGCAGCGACAACCTGGGCAAGAGTCTGGGGGGCGCGCTGGTCCGGATGGAGATCGAGGTCCCTGCGGGCGTCGCCCGTCGACCTCGACCCGACGTGCGTTGGGCCGAAGCGATCATCGACGCGAGAACGAAACGTGACTGAGACCCTCAGCCCCACCGCCCGGGCCTGGTTCTCGACCCCCGGGCCCTTGACGGACCTCGGCCCTCACCACTTCGACCTCCCGCTCGACGGGAACGCCCGTCCGAAAATCGCCGACGTCGTCACCGCGGTCCAGGGTCTGGTCATCTACGACGCCGTGAGCAAGCCCTTCTACGGCGTCACGCTGTCCGCCGAGCGGGCCGAGGACATCCAGATCCGGCCCGTCGCGGAACTGCTCGACCGGGCGGTGAAAACCGACGGGCGACCACTCACCGAACCCCGGCCGCCTGATCGCCGGGTGACCGGCCGGTGCCGCACCTTCACAGTGTTGACCGTCGCGATCCTGCGCGCGCATGGGATTCCCGCCCGCGCCCGCTGTGGGTTCGGTGCGGCGTTCCGACCGGGCTGGTTCGAGGATCACTGGGTGGCCCAGTACTGGTCCGATGCCGAGACGCGCTGGGTGATGGTCGACGCCCAGCTCGACGCCGCCTGGGTCAAGGCCCTCGGCTACACCGGGGATCCGCTCGACGTGACCGCGGACGAGTTCGTCACTGCCGGCCGGGCGTGGATGGCCTGGCGGAGCGGCGCGACCGATCCGGACCGCTACGGCCTGTCGTCGATCAACGAGCACGGCGCCTTCTGGATCGCCGGCAACCTCCGACTCGACATCACCGCGCTCGCCAAGATCGAGATGCTGCCGTGGGACGTCTGGGGCGCGGGCTGGGAGCCGTACCATCCAATTCCGGACGACCTCACCTTGTTCGACACGATGGCCGGGTACGCGAACGACGCCGACTCGACCCTCGACCAGATTCGTGACCTGGCCGACCGTCACCCGGGCGTGCGCATGCCGGGCCGGGTCTTCAACGTGATCCGGCAGGGCGCAGAGAACGTCCTCCTCGCCGACTGACCCGTCGAGACGCGCCGCGGCATCCTGAGTACGGTGCCGCCATGCCCGTCACCGCCGAGTTCGAACTCGGCCACCGCCCCGGGTCCTTCGACGCGGACTGCTTCCGGCCATGATCGGCACCCGCGATCGACTGCCGGACGTCGAGCTCCAGCGTGCGGACGGCTCGCCGGTCGAGCTCGGTGCCTTCCTCGACAAGATGCTCGTCGTAGTCGCGATCCGTTACTACGGCTGAATCCCGTGTCGTGAGTACCTCGCGCAGTTGCGGGAGGCCGAGGCGTCACTCGCCGCCCTGGACGCACGCGTTGTCGTGATCGGCACCGGCGCGGGCTACCAGGCACAACACCTGATGGACGGGGGATTCCCGTTCGAATGCCTCATCGATCCCGAGGCCGTCTTCTACGAGACGGTCGGGATCGGGCGGATCGGCGTGACCCACTGGTTCCGGCCGTCGGTGATCCGTCGCTACGTCGCGGCGTTCCGTCGCGGTGGCCGCCAAGGAGCGATGACGGGTGACTGGCGGCGACTCTCCGGTGTCGCGATCGTCGAGCCGGACCGCACGATTCGATTTCTCTTTCGGGCCCGCGGCGTCGGCGACTACCCACCCGTCGAGCAGGTGCTCGAAGCACTGCGCTGACGCGACTCGAGTCAGGCCGCCGTTCGCCGCGCGACCCGCTCGGCATGGTCGAAGGCCCAAAGGATGAGTGCGGCACCGACAACCGCGGAGGCAAGCAGCCAGCCACTGGGTTCGGGGCCCCAGAGGTTCGACCAGCCGAAGGCCCACCAGAGCGCGGCCGCGCCGACCCAGATCCCGCACGCGATTCGCGTCGCCGTTTCCGCACGCCGCGACCGGGCCGCGCCGAGGAATGCCACCACCAGGTCGATCGGGACGTACGCCGGGAACACGGCGATGCAGGCGCCCACGGAGGTGGCGACGCCCTTGCCGCCGCGAAAGCGCGTCCAGACCGGGAAGATGTGGCCCACGATCGCGGCGGTCGCGGCGGAGTACCCGGCGACGTCGCCACCGAGCGCTCGCCCGACGAGGCCGGCGACGAGCCCCTTGGCGATGTCGAGCAGCAGCACCACCAGACCCCACCCGGTCCCGATTGACTGGATCGCATTCAGCGTGCCCGGGTTGCCACTGCCAACCGACCGGATGTCCACCCTCCCGCGCGTCGCAAGGCGCGTGACCAGATCGGCTGAAGGAAACGTGCCGAGGAGATAGCCGACGAGGATCGCGAGCACGATCACCGTCGAAGTCCGTCAGGCGCGATCAGCCGCCAGAGACGTCCTGGGGCTTGGCCTTGCCCTCGCCGATCCACGGCATCATCGCCCGGAGGTGTTCGCCGACCGCTTCGATCGGGTGCTCGCGACCCGCGGCTTGGAGCTTCTTGAAGTTGGGCCGACCCGCCTCGTTCTCGGCGATCCATTCCTGGGCGAACTCGCCGCTCTGGATCTCGCCGAGGATCTTGCGCATCTCGTCCTTGGTGGACGACGTGATCACGCGGGGTCCGCGTGTCATGTCGCCGTACTCCGCGGTGTCACTGATCGAGTAGCGCATGTTGGAGATACCGCCCTCGTAGATGAGGTCGACGATCAGCTTCACCTCGTGCAACGTCTCGAAGTACGCCGACTCCGGCTGGTAACCGGCCTCGACGAGCACCTCGAAGGAGTTGCGGATGAGCTCGACGAGCCCACCACAGAGCACGACCTGCTCCCCGAAGAGATCGGTCTCGGTCTCCTCCTGGAAGGTCGTATCGAGCACGCCGCCGCGCGTGGCGCCGATTCCCTTCGCGTACGCGAGGGCGACCGCCCGCGCGTTGCCGCTCGCGTCCTGCGCGACCGCGACGAGCGCCGGGACACCACCACCCTCGGTATAGGTCCGGCGGACGAGATGGCCAGGACCCTTCGGGGCGATCATCCAGACGTCGACACCCTCTGGCGGCTGGATCTGGTCGAACTGGATGTTGAATCCATGCGCGAAGGCGAGCGAGTTGCCGGCGCTGAGGTTCGGCTCGATGTCAGCCTGGTACACCTTCTTCTGTTCCGTGTCGGGCAGCAGCACCATGACCACGTCCGCGGCCTGTACCGCCTCGGCGGTGGTCAGGACCCGCAGCCCGGCCGCCTCGGCTTTCGGCGCGCTCGGGGAGCCCTCCCGCAGGCCGACGATCACGTCGACGCCGGACTCCTTGAGGTTCAGCGCGTGAGCATGACCCTGCGAGCCATAGCCAAGGATCGCGACGGTCTTACCGTCGAGCAGTCCGAGATCGGCACCGTCGTCATAGGTGATCGTGGCGGCCATCGTTGTCTCTCCTCAAGGTTTCCAGCACCCGACTCGCGACCGAGAGTCTCGAGACGGGTCCTCGAAACGCGACCTCGCGGTCGCGATTCGCGTGTCGGAACGGATCGAACCGTACTCAGGCAGTGCGGTTCTTGACGACCCGGAGTTTGCTCGGCTGCCGGGACAATTTGGGCAGCGCAATCCGGCCGGTGCGCTGGAGCTCGATGATCCCGAACGGCGTGAGCAGGTCGGTCATCGCATCCAGCTTCTCCGGGGTCCCCGAGGCCATCAGGGTCATCGCGTCGAAGCCCACATCGAGGATCTTGGCCTCGAAGATCGAGACCAGCTCCGTGGCCTGCGAACGAGCGTCACCGCCGGCCTTGATCGTCACGAGCATCAGCTCGCGCTCGACCGCGTCCGCGTCCGCCAGTTCGCTGATCTTGATCACCGGGATCAGCTTGTTGAGCTGCTTGGTGATCTGCTCGACGAGGGCCGCGTCGCCATCGACGACGATCGTCATGCGCGAGTAGCGCTCGTCCTCGGTCGGACTGACCGCGAGTGAGTAGATGTTGTAGCCACGCCGACTGAAGAGGCTCGAGACCCGAGTGAGAACGCCGAAGCGGTTCTCCACGAGCACACTGAGGATGTGGTGGTTGACGGTCATCGTCTACTGGCCTCCCGTCGTGTCGGTCTCGGGACCGAGGATCACGGCGTCGTTCACGGCACCCGCGGGCACCATGGGATACACCTTCTCGCGGTAGTCCGTGCGGAAGTCGATCACCACGGGTCGATCGTCGATCGCGTTCGCCTTCTCGATCGTCGGCACGACGTCGGACGGGTCCTCCACCCGGAATCCGATACAGCCCATCGCCTCGGCCCACTTCACGTAGTCGGGCAGGTCGGGCGAGAGGTACACCTCGCTGTAGCGCTCCTCGTAGAAGAGTTCCTGCCATTGGCGCACCATGCCCAGATAGGCGTTGTTCAGGATCGCGATCTTCACCGGGATCTTCTCCGCCGCAGCGGTCACCATCTCCTGCGCGGTCATCTGGAAACAGCCATCGCCGTCGACCGCCCACACCGTCTTCTCCGGGCAGCCGACCTTGGCGCCGATCGCCGCGGGCACCGAGAAGCCCATCGTGCCGAGCCCGCCCGAGTTGACCCAGGTGTAGGGGTGCTCGAAGCGCCAGTGTTGGCTGGCCCACATCTGGTGCTGACCCACGCCCGAGGCGAGGATCGTGTCGTCGGGTGCGAGTTCGCGGAGCTTCTCGATCACGAACTGCGGCTTCAGCGGTCCTTCATCGGGCTGGTCGTAGCTGAGCGGGTGCTCGGTCTGCCAGCTCTTGACGGTTGCGCGCCACTCGGCCAGATCCGGCCACTCCCGCTTCTCCTGGTCCGCCTTCACCGCGACCGTGATGCGCTCGATCACGTTGCGGCAGTCACCGACGATCGGCACGTCGGGCCGACGGACCTTGCCCAACTCCGCAGGGTCGATGTCCACATGGATGATCTTGGCCTCGGGCGCGAACCCGTCGAGCTTGCCGGTCACCCGGTCGTCGAAACGCGAACCGAGTGCGATCAGCAGGTCGGCGCGCTGCATCGCGGTGATCGCCGTGTAATTGCCGTGCATTCCGGGCATGCCGAGCGCGAGCTCGTGACTGTCGGGGAACGCACCTCGTGCCATCAGCGTGGTCACCACCGGAATCCCGGTCGTTTCCGCGAGTTCGCGCAACGCCTCCGCCGCGCGGGCCTTCAGGATGCCGCCACCCGCGTAGATGACGGGACGATGCGACTCGCCGATGAGCGCGGCCGCGTCCTTGATCTGCTTCGGGTGACCCTTGAGGTTCGGCTTGTAGCCGGGCAGGTCGACGACCTCGGGCCACTCCCACGTCATCATCTGGTTGGCGATGTCCTTGGGCAGGTCCACCAGTACCGGGCCGGGGCGGCCCGTCGTGGCCACGTGGAACGCCTCCCGGATGATCCGCGGAATGTCCTGCGCGTCGGTCACGAGCCAGTTGTGCTTGGTCACCGGCATGGTGATGCCGACGGTGTCGCACTCCTGGAACGCGTCGGTGCCGATCACGGCGTAGGGCACTTGGCCGGTGATCACGACGAGGGGGATCGAGTCCATGTAGGCGTCGGCCAGCGGGGTCACGATGTTGGTCGCCGCCGGGCCGCTCGTCACCATCGCCACGCCGGGACGACCGGTCGCGTGGGCGTAACCCTCGGCCATGTGACCCGCACCCTGTTCGTGGCGCACCAGGATGTGGCGGATCGACGAGTCGATCAGCGGGTCGTAGACCGGGAGGATCGCGCCACCGGGCAGGCCGAACATGACTTCGACGCCCTCCATCTCGAGGCTGCGAATGAGTGCTTGGGCTCCGGTGATCTGCATGAGTTGCTCCTGGGGGACAGTCCGGACATCGTTTCGGGGCCCGGACGCGAAAAACCCTCCGCAGTTGCGGAGGGCGAGGCGCACGGACGCGAAAGGGCCGTGCGCCTACGTAACGACTACGAGGAGGTCGGCGGTCCGGTACATGAGGACGGGATTATCGTCCGATTCCGCGGCCGAATCAAGTCTTTCTTGGACACCGGTGCACTTTGGGCGGATCAGACACCCATCGGCGACAGGACGAACACCTTCACTTCGCGGCCGGTGATCCGCTCGCGGTATTTGTCATAGCCCGGGTATACCTGGGCGGCGGCGGTCAGCGCGGCCTCCGTTTCTTGCAGCGACGCCCTGCGTGCGGTGACGTCGACGGTGCGATCGCGATACGACACGCTCCCGGTCGGGTCGGCCTCCAGGTTGTAGACCCAGCCCGGCGTGTTCGTCTGGCCGAAGTTCGTGCCGATGAGCGCGAGGTCGCCGTCCATCGGGATGCCGAGCAACGGCAACGGGCGAGGGAGCCCGCTCTTCGCGCCCGTCGTCGTCACCGTGATGATCGGCAACCCGGCCATCAACGTGGCCACCGCGGTCCGACCGTGGGTCATCGCCAACAGCCGACCATCCACCCGGTGTGCGAGTTTCGAGAACAGCCAGGCACCGGCCTTGGTGGACGCGCCGCGCTGAAACACCCGCTGCGCACCATTGACGGGCCGCATCTCGTAGCCGACTGCGTCGCAGAGTCCCATCGCTGGCTACCCGAGCCTGGACGCCGCGATACCGAGCCCAAGAGCCGTGAACATGGTCGGCAACAGGAACATCAAGAGCCGCGTGGTCGCAGCCGAGATCGCAGCATCGATCTTCAGCTCGAGCCGATCCTCGAGCGCGGCGAGGTCGCGCTTGGTGGCAACATCCGCCCAGCCGACGGGAGGGAGATGTTCCATCAGGGCATCCGCAACCCGCGGCCCGAGCAGCTCCTCAAGCCCCAGATACATATCGTGCCGGATCCGTTCATCGATCGCCATCGTACGACTCCACTCTTGAGGGTCCAACCGTGTCGGGGAGTGGAGGAAGTTGCGCATCCTGCCACCAGGGTGTGACATCGGAGTTCGGATCGCCGTGCCAACTAACTTCGGCGGCGTGGCGCTCACGATCGGCATCGTCGGACTCCCCAACGTCGGCAAGTCGACGTTGTTCAACGCGCTGACCAAGGCCGATGCACTCGCGGCGAACTACCCGTTCGCGACCATCGAGCCCAACGTCGGAGTGGTCCCGCTCCCCGACCCGCGCCTCGACGTGCTCGCGGGCATCTCGAGCAGCGCCAAGACTGTCCCGGCGACGGTGTCCTTCGTGGATATCGCGGGCATCGTGAAGGGCGCGAGCGAGGGCGAAGGGCTCGGCAACCAGTTCCTCGCCAACATCCGTGAGGCCGACGCGATCTGCCAGGTCGTGCGCGTGCTTCGCGGACGACGATGTGATCCACGTCTCGGGCACCATCGATCCGAGCGACGACATCGAGGTGATCCACACCGAGTTGATGCTCGCCGATCTGCAGACCCTGGAGAAGGCGATCCCGAGGCTCGAGAAGGAACTCAAGGGGAAGAAGATCGACGCCGCGGTACTCGACGCGGCACGCGGCGCGCAGGCGCTGCTCGAAGCCGGCACCACGCTCCATGCGGGCGCCCCGGCCGCCGGGGTCGACGTCTCATTGATCCGCGACCTGTCGCTCATGACCGCGAAGCCGTTCATCTACGTCTTCAACGTGGACGAGGAAGGCCTGACCGACGACTCGATGCAGGCCGAGATGCGCGCGCTCGTCGCCCCGGCCGACGCGGTCTTCCTCAACGCGAAGCTCGAGGCCGAGCTGTTGGAGCTCGACGACGAGGACGCGGCCGAACTGCTCGCGAGCGTCGGCCAGGACGAACCCGGCATGCATCAACTCGCCCGGGTCGGCTTCCACACGCTCGGGCTCCAGACCTACCTCACGACCGGCCCGATGGAGTCACGCGCCTGGACCATCCGCCAGGGCGCGACCGCACCCGAGGCCGCGGGCGTGATCCACACGGACTTCCAGCGCGGCTTCATCAAGGCCGAGGTCGTCGGCTACGACGAACTCGTCGACGCCGGTTCGATGGCCGAGGCCAAGTCACGCGGCAAGGTCCGCATCGAAGGCAAGGACTACGCCATGGCCGACGGCGACGTCGTCGAGTTCCGCTTCAACGTCTGAAGTCGCGTCGGCCGGGGATCAGCGGACGGCGAAGAGTTTCCAGGCGCCGTCGATGCCCTTGAGTTGGTGTTCGCCGCGTTCGTCGAAGCCGGCCGCGCCACCGAGCATCATGTCTCGGACCGTCGAACTGACCCACAACTCGCCGTCGGCCGCGGCCTGCTCGACGCGAGCGGCCAGATTCACCGCGATACCCGAGACGTCGCCGTCGTCATGCAGTTCGATCTCGCCGGCGTGGACCCCGGCCCGGATCGGCACATCGATCTCGGCCAGGGCCCGGCAGAGTTCGAGCCCGCAGGACACTCCCTGTGACGGCACGTCGAACACGGCCAGCAGCCCGTCGCCCGTGCTCTTCACCACCCGTCCGCCGTGCTCGTCGACCAACCCGCGCGCGAGTTCGATCGTGCCGGTCGAGGACCGCGCGCCACGCGGTGTCACCGACGGAGGCCGACCGCTTGGTCGAGTCCACGATGTCGGTGAACAGCACGGTCGCGAAGCGTCGGGTCGTCCGGCGGGTCGGTGTGACGCCCGTACAGAACTCGATGAAGACATCGGCCATCTCGCGCCAGGTGTCCATGAGCCAGGGGAAGTGGTCCTCTCCCGGGAACTCGACGTAGCGCGCGCCGGGCACGAGATCCGCGAGGACCCGAGCGCCCGCGACCGGCAGCACGCGCTCTCCCTTGACGTGGATCACCAGTGTGGGTGCAGCGATCCGCTCCGGTGCGTCGCCGGCGTCGAGTCCGAGCACGCTCTCGACCTGGTGGGCAAAGTCGCGCGGACTCGCCGACATCCGCTGGAGCCGGCCGAACCACCGTCGCGACGTCGGGTCCTCCAGCTGGCTCGGGACGAACCAGTCGAGGAAATAGTCGGTGTTCTCCGGCCACCCGTCGACGAGGGCGTGGAACATGGCGACCGTCTCGTCCAACGTCCGCAGTGGCGGGTCGCCCGGCTCGACCCGGTCCGCGACGCGATCGAGATAGCGCAGAGGGGCGGACGTGTCGGCCAGGATGACCCGATCGACCCGTTCGGGATGCTCCGCGGCGAAGAGTTGGCTCATGACGCCGCCCTCGGAGAGGCCGAGCAGGTGGGCGCGGTCCCAGCCCAGCTCGTCCATGACCGTCATGATGTCGCCGATCCGCTGCTCGAGCGTCGGCATGTCCTCGGGCCGGTCGGAGAGCCCGACGCCACGCTTGTCGAAGTCGCGCGCACGTGAAGTACCGGCCCAGGTACTCGTCGATCCGGAGGTAGCCCGGGTGCTCCCAGGCGACCTCGACGTTCGAGACGAGGGGCGGGACGATCAGCAACCGCGGTCCCTCGCCCCAGGACTGGTAGGCGAGGCGGAGCCCGTCGGCGGTCCGCGCGTACTTCGTCTCCGGCAGCTGCACGCCGGTCAGCCTGTCATAGACCGAGAGGGTGGTAGCGGGTCAGGCCGGGGGATCGAGACCGATCATCGTCCGGAACTCGCTCGTCGTGTTCGTCACTGGGAACGGCTCGTCGGGAACCGGGACGCCAAGCCCGGCACAGATCGGGCCCCACCCGTCACTCGGCGTCCAGTCGATGAGCCGGTCGGCCGGCACCTCGGCGCGCACCGCCGCATTGTGGGCTTCGTAGGCCGCGATCATCGCGTCCTTGTTCTCGAAGTCGTCGCTGAATCGGTCTCGCAGACCGCGCCGGACCGCCTCCATCCACGGCGCGAGCTCCGGGGGCATCCGGTCGAAGGACAGGAAGATCGTGTTCGACGCGGACTTATACCAACCTTCAGCATCGCGACTGGAGAGCAACACCGGCGCGTCTGGAAACGCGGCGGCCATCTCCCGCCAGAACAGCGAGCCGGGGAAGTCCACCATGGCGGTGAAGTCGGCCATCACCTCGGTCCAGTCCGTTCGGCTCCCCATCGATCGCGGCAGTAAAGGCTGCGATCTGATCGGGCCGTTCGAACATCTCCATCATGTGATGACACGTCCCGCCGAGCAACTGCTCGAGCGCGATCTTCAACGAATGGGTTCCGGTCCGACCCACTCCTGCTCCCACGACCTGCAACGCCATCCCCGCACCTCCGGTTCGTTCGATCGCACGATTGCGACACGAGACGGGCGCATCATGGCGCAAATCAGGGCGCGACGAATGCAATGCCTTCCCTGAGCAGCGAACGCCACCGGCGCCGGTCACGCTGCGGGATCGCGACCCACTCCTTGAACACCTTGCCCGCGGGGGCGAACGGCTCGCCCGTACCGGCTGCGATCAGCTCGGCGACCCGGTCGGCCGGGAGCTTCACCACCAACCCGGAACCCTTGAAGTCCACGAGACCGAGGAACTCACCGGCCACTCGGGCGCACCGCCCGCCCATGATCGTGCCCTCCTCGACGCGCGGATCTTCAGCGCGCAGTTCATCGATCAGATCCCAAAAGAGGTCCTGGTCCTTGGTGTCCATCGACCGTCCGATGTCGCGGCAGTAGTCGGCTCCAACTCTAGGAGTCTCCACCGACCGACACCTTCGTGAGGTCCTCACCAACCGTGATCCGGCCCGAGTACCCGCCGTCGCGCACGTCGGCGGCGAAGGCCGCGGCCTCGGAATCGTCGGTCGGGGCCGGGATGAGGTGGGTCAAGACCAGGTGCGCAACGCCGGCGCGTTCGGCCATGGCTCCAAGCCGCACCGTGTCCGCGTGATAGCTGAAGATCTTCTCGATCGTCGTCCCGGCGATCGCGTCGTGCAGCGCGGTGGCCCGACACGCCTCGTGGACGACGACATCGGCACCCATGCTCAGCTGTTCGACCTCGTCGCAGACCGCGCGTGTCGCCGGAGATGACGACAACGCCGGTCGGCGTCGTAACCCGGTACGCAACTGCGCCGAGCACCGGCTCGTGGTGCACCGCGACCGCGTCGACGGTCACCACACCGTCCTCTGACGTCCACACGGTGACGGGCGCCGCCGGCGCATCGAACGCCCGCAGATCGACCGTCGGCGGGTCGGGCTGCACATGCGCGATTCGCAACGCGATGTCGTCGTCGTAGGTCTCGAGCATCCGCCGTACGAAACGTGCGGCGGTTCCCTCGGGCACCATGATGGGCAAGGGTCCACCCGGATGGAGCTGATGGAGGATCCAGCGCGTGAGCACGACGTCCGCGAGTCCGACCACGTGGTCGCTGTGCACGTGGGTGACGAACAACGCGGTCAGTAGGTGCGGCGGCACGTCCGCCTCGGTCAGACGGAGCACCGTGGCCCGCCCCGCGTCGAACTGGAGAGCGACGTCGCCGTACCGAACCAGGGTTCCGGGACCGGCGCGCCCGGGTGCGGGGAGTGGATGGCCCGTCCCGGTCAGCGTGACGGTCGTGGGCAGCCCGCTCACGCGTGCTTCCCGGCCGTCCAGCCCTGCGGCGCGAGCACGGCCTCGGCAATCGACCTCGGCGTGTCCTCCAAACTCGTTGCCATCGTCTCGTTCCACCGGTTCAGGAATCCGAACAGCGCACACACCGCGACGATCGCGGTGATCTGGTCGTCCGAGTAGAACCGACGACACTCGGCGAAGTCCTTGTCGGTTACCGCATTCGGCGACTGCCCGGCGTGCAGCGCGAGGCGCAACGCGGCACGCTCCGCGTCATCGAACTGCGCGCTCGTCTCGAACGACCACAACTCGGCGAGCTTCTCGTCCTCGACGCCCAGCTTCGCCGCATGCGCCGCCGTGTGCGCCTGGCAGTACCGACAGCCTCCGGCCGCGCTGGTGACGTTCGCGACCATCTGGGCCAACGACTCGGAGATCAGCCCATTCATCGCGGCGGCAAGCGCCAGCCCGGCGTACCCCTCGACCAGACCGGGTACTCGTGCCATCGTGAAGACGGTGTTGGGGACGAACCCCATGATTCGTTCGTACGCACCGAAGACCGGCGCGAGGTCGGGCAGGTCCTCCCCCGCCATCGGATCGATTCGACTCATTGGACCCGCTCCTGGTTGGCCTTTCGTTCGACCAGCGAATCATGCTGGGTCGCACTTCCCTTGTCAAGTGACCAGTAAGATCGGACCCATGAGTCGAGCCGAACAACGAGACGCCACCCGCAAAGGCATCGTCGACGCGGCCATCGCCGCGTTCGCCGAGCGCGGCTTCGAGGCGTCGAGCACACGCGACATCGCGGCACGCGCCGGTGTGACCCAGGGGCTGGTCACGTACCACTTCGAGTCAAAGGACGAGCTGTGGCGCGCCGCCGCAACCCAGATCTTCGGCCAGTTGATCGGCACGCTCCCCGCCCGGCCGCGCCGAGCGTCCGCCGCCGAACGCCGCGCCGCCGCCCGCGAGCAGATCCGTGCCTTTGTGCTGCACGCAGCGACTCACCCCGAGGTGTTTCACTTCATGGTCGACGCCGGGCGCCATGACGATGACCGCATGCGCTGGTTGGTCGAAACGTGTCTCGCACCGCGGTTCTCCGAGGTCGCTGCGGACGGCGGTATCGGATCGGTTGGCTCCGACCAGACGACCGCGCCCCACGCCTACTACGCCCTCCTGGGTGCCGGCTCGCTGATCTTCGCCGTGGCGCCCGAGTGTCGTGAACTCACCGGGGTCGACGCGACCACCCCGGCCGCGATCACCCGGCACGCGGATCTCCTGGCTCAGCTCTTCGTACCTGACTGATTCACCGGTCACTTGACAAGCGAGATCCCTCCTCACATACTTTGCTGGTCGACTGACTAGTGAAGGAGCGGGATGGAGACCATCACGACGGATGTACTCATCGTCGGAGCGGGACCGGCCGGCCTCACCGCCGCGTCGCTCCTGGCCCGGGCCGGCATCGACTCGCTGACCGTGACGAAGTACGCGACCGCCAACTCCCCGCGCGCCCACATCACCAACCAGCGGGCCGTGGAGATCCTGCGCGACCTCGGCATCGAGGACCGCGTGATGGCCCGGGCGCTACCCCACCAACTGATGGGCAAGCAGGTGTTCGCGACGTCCTTCGCCGGTCGAGAACTTTCGCGGATGATGACCTGGGGCACCGGCGACGACCGGATCGGCGAGTACCGGGCGGCGAGCCCGTGCGAGATGTGCAACATCCCCCAACACATCCTCGAGCCGATCATGCTCGAGCACGCCCGCGACCTGGGCGCCGATATTCGTCTCCACCACGAGGTCGTCTGGCTCCGCGAAGACGGCGAGTCCGTCACTGTCCGGGTGCGCCCGCGCGACGGCGGTGAGGAGTTCGAGGTCGTCGCGCAGTACGTGATCGGCTGCGACGGCGCGCGCACCATCGTCGGCGAACAGGGCGGTTTCGAGTTCGAAGGCGAGAGCGGCCTGGGCAACGCGATCACGGTCTGGATCGAGGCCGACCTCGCGAAGTACACCGAGCACCGGTCCGGCGCGCTCTTCGTGGTGTGCAATCCCGGCAGCGACGACATCGTCAGCATCTGGACGTGCATCGAGCCCTGGAACGAGTGGAGCACGATCTTCGTGCGCCAGGGTCAGAAGCCCAACGAGCTGACCGAGGACGCCGTGATGCCGCGCGTCCTCGCAGCGGTGGGCGATCCCGAGGTCGACGTCCGCATCAAGCACATCAGCCAGTGGGAGTTCAACCACGTCGTTGCTGCACAGTACCGGCGCGGGCGCCTCTTCATCGCCGGTGACGCCGCGCACCGCCACCCACCCGCGAACGGACTCGGGCAGCAACACCTCGATCCAGGACGCCTACAACCTTGCGTGGAAGCTCGCGCTGGTCGTCTCGGGACGGGCCGGCGACGGTCTGCTCGACACCTACGACGACGAGCGCCAGCCCGTCGGGCGCCAGGTCGTGGACCGCGCCAACCAGAGCGTCGGCGAGATGCTGTCGTGGCTGGGACCGATGGGCGTGCTCGACGGCCGGACCCCGGAGGCCGCGGTCGAGCATCTCGACGAGATCTACGGCCCGAACGGCGAAGCGACCCGGACGGACCTGCTCGCCGGACTGGAGACGATGAACGCCCAGTTCAACGCGCACGGCGTCGAGATGGGCCAGCGGTACTCGTCGAGCGCCGTCGTGGACGACGGCATGCCGTTCCCGCAGTACACCCAGGATCCGGAACTGCACTACCACCCGACCACGCATCCGGGCGCGGCGCTCCCGCACGCCTGGCTCGGGCGCGGCACCCACGACATCTCGACCGTCGACCTCTGCGCGTACGACCGGTTCACGCTGCTCGTCGGGGCCGACGGCGCGGATTGGGAGCTGGCCGCGGTGAAGATCGGTGACGAACTCGGCGTGGAGATACGACCGTTCGCGGTTGCACTCGGCCAGGAGCACAACGACGTGCTCGGCACCTGGACGCGCAGCCGTGAGGTCACAGACCGAGGCTGCGTGCTCGTGCGGCCCGACCACTTCGTCGCCTGGCGGAGTCACGACCGGGTCGCCGATCCCGTCGAAGCACTTCGAGCGACCATGCACCAGGTGCTCGACCTCGCTGCCACCGACTTCCGATCCACCCGACCCGAAGGAGCACTCACGTGACATTCGTTTGGGACCCGGACCACCGGAAGTACCTCGATGACCACCTGTGGGCGGTGCTGGCCACCGGCCGGGCCGACGGCTCACCGCAGCAGCCGATGATCGGCTACGCCGTGGACGACGAGGGCCGGCTCATCATCTCGCCGAAGACGATGTTCTTGGGCTGATCGGCCGCTCCGGTCGATCCTCGGACGCGTGAGCTATGCCAGCCCTACGCTCGCCCGATGACCGAGACGACGCCTCCACTCCAGCCCGGCCCCACCAGCGATCCGGCCGAGGTGGCCGAACGACTCCGGATGCCGATGAGCGACGCCATGCGGACCCAGCGCGCGGTTCGACGCCTCAGTACCACCGAACCGGTCGCGCACGAGGTGTTGCTGCCGCTGCTCGAACTCTCGTTGAAGGCCCCGACCAGTTCGAACACGCAGGACTGGACGTACCTCGTCGTCGAAGATCCCGAGCAGAAGGCCCGTATCGGCAAGGTGTACGGCCGCCTCTACAAGCTCTTCAATCCGATCGTGACCCGCCAGGCCAAGGGCGATCCCCAGGAACTGCGCAACATCGCGCCAGGTCAATGGCAGGCGGAGCACTTCGCCGAGATCCCGGTCTTCGTGATCCCGTGCTACCGCAAGAGCATGAACCATCGACCGACCGGTCGTCCGCAGATCCGCGTCTCGTCGTTCTACGGATCGGTGTATCCGGCGGTGCAGAACCTGTTGCTGGCCTGTCGCGCCGTCGGGCTCGGCGCGTCGCTCCAGACCCTGCCCATCTGGTGGATCCCCTCGATCCGCAAGATCCTCGACCTACCGCGCGACGTGCGCCCGGCCTGCATCATCCCGATCGGCTGGGCGAAGGGTCGGTACGGGCCGACCCAACGGACACCGATCGGCCAGGTCGTCCATCTCGACCACTACGGCAACCAACCGTTCAATCAGTCTGGCGACTGATCGCGTCGAGTTGCGCAGGAGCACCTGCGATGTCGGTGCTCAGATAGCAGCGAGCGTGAGGCGCTGCGCGGAGAGGGCTTGCTGGAGTCCGCGTTCGAGTTCGTCCACGTCGCCACCGCAGGCCGCCAACTGCTCCCGACCGAGCAGGGGGACGACGCCCGCGCCGGTCACGGCGACCACGCATGGGAGCGCGTCTCCCGTCGCAGCTTCCACGTCGGGGCTGCGCTCGTTGCGGTGGACCACATCGAAGGGGACA
This sequence comes from uncultured Acidimicrobiia bacterium, assembly GCA_963701625.1. Taxonomy (GTDB): domain Bacteria; phylum Actinomycetota; class Acidimicrobiia; order IMCC26256; family JAENVU01; genus JAENVU01. The sequence goes on from CAVPAT010000005.1 coordinate 85,786, forward strand.
CCGAGCCGGGCCCGCAACGCGTCGAAGGACTTCTTGCGCCACGCGAGGTTGTGGGTGATGTCACACAGTGCACACTCGGCCCGGCCGAGCAGGTGGCTCACCACATACTTGGCGTCGCCGACGATGCCGCCGTCTGCGTCGTAGACGCCGACCAGCTCTGTGACGAGGTCGGGCGCAGTTCGCGGGTCAGGCGGGATCTCGGTCACGGTGACGGGAACCCGATCGGCCCACCGATCATTCCTCGCTCGGGGTTGACGTATCTCAGCACGTTCGTTAGCGTGACTATGATCCTTAGTCACAAGCGCAGGAGGTACCGATGCATCACGAGCTGCATACCGAAGTCGAGATCGCGGCGCCGATCGAGGCCGTGTGGGAGGCCTTGACCGATTTGGGCGCCTACCAGGAGTGGAACCCCTTCATCGTCTCCGCGGAAGGTGCTGCCGAGGTGGGCGAGCGACTCACCAACCGCTTGCAGCCGCCAGGCGGCAAGGCCATGACGTTCAAGCCGACGGTCACCGTCGTCGAGTCGGCCGCCACGTTCGAATGGCTCGGTCGCCTGGGTCTGCCCGGGGTCTTCGATGGTCGGCACCGCTTCGACCTCGTCGCGAGCCAGAACGGCGGCACCCTGCTCACCCAGAGCGAACAGTTCGACGGGATCCTGGTGCGGTTCATGCGCTCCTCGCTCGACACCCGGACCAAGGCTGGATTCGTCGCCATGAACGCGGCGCTCAAGGCGCGGGTCGAAGCCACCGTCGGACATCGGTCATGACACTCCCGTGGATCGTCCGCTGATGGGACGCAAGCTCGGACTGACCCGGGAGCAGATCGTCGAGGCGGCGACGGTCATCGCGGATCGTGACGGCCTCGACGCACTGAGCCTTGCTTCGGTCGCGTCGACACTCGGGATCCAGTCCCCCTCCCTCTACAACCACGTCGACGGCCTCACCGGGTTACGTCGCCAACTGAGCATCCACGCCAGCACGCTGCTCACGGCCGAACTCGCCGACCGCGTCGAGGGGCTCGAGGGAACCGAGGCACTCAGAGCGCTCGCTGAGCAGCTGCGATCGTTCGCCCACCGTCACCCCGGCCTCTACGAGTCGCTTCTTCCCGCACCCACTCCGGAGCAGGACTCCGAGGCCGCGGCGGCTCTCGCCGGACCGGTCGAAGTGGTCGGATCCGTGCTCGTGGGGATGGGCGTCGACCCCGCGGCGATGATCCCGCTGATCAGAGCGCTGCGGGCCTCGGTCCACGGCTTCGTCGACCTCGAACTCCGGGGCGGCTTCGGCCTCCCCGACGACATCGACGAGTCATTTGCCACCGTCGTGAACCTGGTGGTCAACGCGATCACCGCACACTCAACGGTCGAAGCTGGTTCGTCCATGCGCGGGCGCTAACCGGACTGTTCGTCCGCGTGGACGGTTCAACCGTTGTTCCCGCGGGCGTCGAATTCGGCCCGGGCCGCAGCGAGATCATCCGGATCGAAGAGCACCACGCGCCGCGCCCGATGCTCGGCATCAGTCTCGGCCACGACGAGCATCTCCAGCTCGTCGCCGCCGGAGCTCCGGTACGTCCGTCGCACGAGCGCGAGGTGTTGGCCGCGGATGTCGAGGAGTCCCTGCTCAATAGAGTCGAATCCCACGTCGGCGAACCCGCGGAACAGCTCGACGATCCCGTCGGGGCCGACCGTCCGATCGGAGCTCACGGTCGAGCGGCGGTCGACGAGCTCGACGTCCGGCGCCAGACGCGCCCGCACCAAGTCCCAGTCCCGCGCCGCGAACGCCGCGGCGATCGGATCGAGCAGCTCGGTGACACTCGATGCGGCATCGGATGACGCGGGCGGCCGACCCGCGACCAGTTCCGCGACGCGGGCCGCCACGTGCTCGGCATCGTCGACGTCGAAGTACTCCATCCGGTCGATCCGCTCGTCGGCGCCGAGCGTGATCACCAGAAGCCAGTCCCATTCCGCTTGGCTGCTGGTGGTTGCGGTACCGAACTGGTGGGTCAGCACCGGCGCCACCCGACCTCGTGCTCCGATCGCTGCGACGACGGCGACGACATCGGGAACCTGGTCGACGAGCGCGCGCAGCTGGCCGGTCAGGGCCTCGCGTCCGTCGCCGGGCGGGAATCCGAGGCGGCGGTGATCCACGGCCGCGAGATCCTCGGCGAGCACCGCGTCGAGCGCGTCCCAGTCGCGCCGGTTGAATGCGGCGAACGCGTCGAGCACCCGACGCTCAATTGGCGTGCGCGCATCGAGCAGCGTATGGCGGGCATCGAGTTCGGTGAGCGCCGCGATCAGATCGGTCTCGTCGAAGGTCACCGCGCGCTGCACCATCAGATCGTCGTCGCACTCCCAGAGCACGAGGCCGACCGTCTCGAACCCATCGCGTGACCACGTTTGGCGAACCAGCGCGAGGTGGTCGCCCCGCACGGCCACCGGGTCGAGGTCGATCGCGTCGTACACGGACCCGCCCGCCATGATCTGCGCGGCGAGCGCGTGCCGACCCGCGCGAAACGGGCATCGAGACGACCACGCGCCGGTCCTCCGCCACCACATCCTCGGCGAAGAACTCCGCGAAGCTCGCATCCCCCGCGGCGAGCAACTCGCGGCCCTCCCGCAGCCGCTCGACCACGGCGTTGTCGATGTCGAGATCACTCTTCGCCCTCTCAGCAAGAACCGCCACGTCGAGGATCGTCGCGTCCGAGGGTGCGATCGCCCGTTCGTCGAACCGGGCGTCCAGGGCTGTCATCGCGCCGGCGAGATCGGCTTCGGCGAACGTGTCCAGGCGGGCGATCAGCTCGTCGTCGGTGAGCTCGACCAGGAGCAACGTCGGTGTGACGTAGCCGTCGGCGATGAACTCCTGACGCAGGAGTGCGAGAAATTCGCCGCGTACCGCGAGTGGTTCGTAGCGGACGTCGTCGTAGGTCGCCGCGAGCGAGGACAGTACGTCATGCCACATGGCGTGGTTCTCGGCACTCAATCCGAGCGACGGTCCGGACTCACGGGCGAGCCCGAACGCGTTGGGTGCGAAGTGGTCGAGCGCCGCATCGAGATCGGTCCAGATCAGCCGGGATGTCTGCATGAGCAGCCGGACTGCCGCGTTGTCGGGATCCGGCGTGCGCTCGTGGGGACCCAGCAGCTCGGTCCGGATCTCGTCGTACCGGGCATCCAGTTCCCGCATGGCCTCGGCCAGCTGGTCCTCGGCGAACGTGACGATGCGACAGATCCGACCCGAGTCGTCGATCTCGGTGACGTCGTAACCGGAGACGGCGAAGGCGTCGCCGGTGCTGATCGTCCACGCCAGGAGCATCAGGCGTTCGCCGCGCACCGCGACGTAGGTGGTGTCGATCCCACCGAACACTTCCACGACCGCGGCCAGGTTCTCGAGGCGGGCATCGGGACCGACCATGTCCGGGGCGGCGACGCCCGGGCGACGATCGATTGCGAGCAGGTCCGGCGCGAGCAGCGTCCGCGCTTCTTCGACGCGTCCATGCCCGGCCAGCCAGCCGAAGCGCTCGTTGACCCGGACCGCGGCGTTGTCCACGGTCGGGGTGGGACGATCGACGGCCAACTCTCCGAACCGGGCGCGGGCGCTCGCCGCGTCGGCCACGTCGAACATCTCCAGGCGCCTGATCAGCCCGGCCGTCCAGTGGGTGACCATGAGATAGCCCCACGTGTACGTGCTGCCCTCGCTCGTCGTGCCCAAGGCTTCGCCGTCGACCAGCGTCGTACTGCCACGAACTTCGACCCGGCGCGGGATGTGCGTCACGTCCGGTACGAGGTCCACGACCGTCCGAGTGGAGGCGAGAAAGTCGGTCGGCGTCTGCCAGCCCTGTCCGATCAACCGGTGATCGGCGAGGACGGCATCCGTCGAGAAGAGCGCTTCGAGCGCGGACCAGTTCTGTTCCCGATAGGCCCACGCGAAGTCGAGATATCGGCGGATCGCCTCCTCGTGCTCCGCGCCTTCGCCTTCGATGTACCACTCATTGAGGGTGGTGAGCGCGGCCGGCAGATCGTCCTCGGCGAAGATCTCGGTGCGGCTGAACCGGCCGTCCTCGTCGACCTCGCCGAGCTTGATGCTGACGGTGTCGAAGCCGTCGTCCGACCCCAGGGTCTGCCAGGCCAACGCGAGCCGGTCGCCGAGCACGGCGATATTCCTGGTCTCGATGTGGCCGAGCCCGGCCGCCGCGTAGGCACGAACCTGGTCGAGGAACGCCTCGCGGCCGACTGCAGCGGGCGTGATACCGGCGAATCGATGATCGACCATCGTGTACGAGTCGCTGACCAGCGCCAGGGCACCGCTCGCGTCGCCGGCGGTGAAGCGCGCCATCTGCAACTCGTCCTGTCGCATCACCAGGTTGCTCAGGGGTTCCGCGCTCGCGGCCGCGTCGTCGTTCACCCCCGACCAGTCGTCGAAGAGCGCGAGTGCCTCGTCCCACTGCTCGATGTCGAAGTACGCGAACTCGGTGAAGCGACCCGAACCCTCCACCCGGCCCACGACGACCTTCGACCAGCGGTACGCGCTGCCCTCGGCGGTGACACCGTCCATCGGCATCACCGTGAGCGCAGCGTCACCTTGCACCAGAACCTTGGAGAACGCGAGCACCGCCGTCGGGACCTGGTCGATGAGCGCCCGGATAAAGGTGACGTAGGCCTCGCGGTCGATGGTGCCCCAACCGAGGGGCGCGTGGTCGAGCGCCTGCGCCTCCGGCACCATCGTCTCGGCGAACGCGTCCCAGTCCCGCCGGTTGAACGCCGCCTGCGCGGCGACGAAGCCCGCTTCGACGGTGGTGTACGCAGCGCCCGAGAGTTCCCGGTGCCGCGCTTCGAGGAGATCGACCGCGCTCGCCGCGTGGGACTCCTGGAACGACGTGATCGCACAGATCCGGTTGTCGGCGTCCATCTCCATCACGCAGATGCCCGGTGCCTCGAATCCGCCGTCCTGCACGAACGCCCACCGGTACAACGCCAGCCGATCGCCGCGCACCGCGATCGGCTCGACCCGCAGCTCGCCGAACACCTCGACGCCCGACTGAATGCTTCTGGCAACATCGGCACCGCCGACGAGTTCGCCCGCGTTCACCGCCGGCCGATGGTCGACCAGCACGCAGTCTTCGGCGTAGCCAGGATCGATGAGCACGCCTCGCGCCGAGAGCCAACCGTTCCTGGTCACGAAACGCACCAGCCGGTTGTCGACGTAGGGAGTACGTGGCTCGCGGGCCAGCTCCTCGAAGCGGGCCCGGGCCTCGGCCTCGCGTTCGATCGGGAACAACTCGACCCGATGCAGCAGGCCGGCGGCGAACTGCTGGACGGCGAACTGCTCCCAGTCGTACGAGAAGCCTTCGGGGGTGTCGCCCACCCGGTGCGTCCGGGCCAGCACCACGTCACCGCGGATCGACGCGGACCGGAGCACCATCCGCATGTCCGGCGTCTGCTCCACCGATTCCTGCATCACGCGGACGTACCCGGCGCGGCTGTTCTCGGGAAGACCCATCGGTCGATGGTCCACGAATACGAAGTCTTCGGCGACGATCATTTCGATCGCCGCCCAGTCGCGGTCCGCGTACGCAGCGCGGAAGTCGCCCAGGCGCCGGATCAGGTACTCGTGCTCGGCGCCCTCCCCCGCGATCCACCGCTCGTCCAACTCATCGAACACGGCGTCGAGTTGATCCTCGTCGAACGTCACGAAGCACTCGGCGAGTCCTTCGCGGTCGATTCCGACGACGTCGAGGGTCACACTCTCGAATCCCCCAGGGGTCTGGTACTCCGTGCGAGTGAGCACCAGCCGGTCGCCCCGCACGGCGAGCACCTCACCGCCGATCTCCGTGTCGAACTCGGCGATCGCCCCGAGGTTCTCCATCATCAGGTCGCGTCCGACGATCGGACCCTCGCCGACAACGGCGCGCCGGTTCTCCCGCACGAACTCCTCGCTGAACAGCTCGCTCGCTTCGTCGAACCGCCGATGCCCGTAGAGCTCCAGAAACTCGGTCAGCCCCCGGCTCGCGGCGTTCTCGGGATCGGAGACGCCGCGCCGCGCGCTGCCCGAGCTCGTGGAGCCGGGCGCGCGCCGCCTCGCGCTGATCGTCGCCGAAGATCTCGCATCGACAGACGCGATCGTCGTCGGTCACGACGTTCAGGTAGTACGCCCGCCGCTCGTACTCACTGCCCTCGGCGGTGATCGCCTGTTGGTGGTTCAGGGCCAGGAGGGCGTTTCCGACGATCTCGATGGTGGGGTAGACGGTGACGCCATCGGCCGCGACCTCACCCCGGGCGCGGGTCCCTTCCACATACAGCTCGCGGCCCCCCGTCCCGAAGCCGAGCTGCTGGTGATCGACGAACACGAGGTCCGGCGTCAGGAGTTCCTCGAGCACGTCGTAGTCCGGGGCCAGACTCGCCTGGGACAGCCGCCCGCAGACCCGCAACACCCGCTGGTGCGGCGCACCTTCGCCGAGGAAGTAGCGCAGGTCCAGCTCAGCCAGCGCAGCCTCCAGATCCTCTTCGTCGTAGATGTCGATCTGGACGATCCGGCCGGTCCCGTCGATCTCCAGGATACTGAGGGCGCCCAGCTCCCAGCCGTCGCCGCGGTAGTCCACCCGCCCGAGCACCAACCGGTCGCCGCGAACCGCGATGGCGACCTTCCGGTTCGTCGGCGGCGCCAGAGCAAGACCCAGCTCGATGAACCCACGCATCGAATCGACGAACTCTCTCCGGCCGGCAGCGATCGGCGCCGACACCGTGCGTCGGTGATCGATGCGTTGCATGTCCTCCGCCAGCAGCGCCGTGGCGGACCCGATCTCACCCTCCGACCAGAGCCGGACGAACTCTCGACCGACGCTCGCGGCCCGGTTCTCGACCGCCATGTCGGGGGACTCGGGGGATCGGCTCAGACCCCCGCCCAGCTCCTCCAGGCGGACGACTGCCCGCTCGTGGTCCTGGCCGCCGAACACCTCCCAATGGTCGATCAGACCGGCCTCGTCGACCGCGAGCAGGTACCACGACTCGCGCTCATAGCGGCCGCCCGCCTCCGCCGCGGTCTCCGCGTAGTGGAGCGCCAGCACGGCCCGGCCCCGCACCTGGACCGACCGGAGGATGACCAGATCGTCCGGAGAGATCTCGAAGCGCAGCCGTGTGGCCGCGAGCAGGCCGTCCCGCTCGAGCGTGCCGAACCCGAGGGGCGAATGGTCCACGGCAACCAGGCCGGGAGTGGTGATCGCGCGCATGGTCTCGACGTCTCGGTCCCGGGTGGCCGCGAGCCACGCCAGGCCCGCCGCGAGCACCGCCTCGTGGCCGGCGCCCTCACCAGCGAGGAACCACTCGTCGAGTCCGGCAAGCGCGGCGTCGAGGTCGTCCTCGTCGTACAACGCTCTACGGACCAACTGTCCGGACGCGTCCCACTCGTCGACAAGCAGGGAGATGGTCTCGTCACCCTCCGCGGTCGTCAGCATCATCCGGGCCAGGAAGGATCGCTCACCGCGGACCGCGAACGGCTCCACGAGGACGTTGGTGAAACCGACATCGATCGCAGACTCCGCCACGGCTCGAAGTTCCGCGCGGCCATGCGTGGTCGGGAACGCCACCGTGCTGCGATGGTCCACCCGGATCGCGTCGTCGCGCAACATGGCAAAGGCCTCGTCGAACCGTCCCGCGCGGACATGGTCCGCCCAGACCTGTACCAGTCGCGTCGCCTCGTTCTGGGGACGGTGGGTCCGGGAGTCCGGTCTATCCACGGCGCCCAGCTCGTCGAGGCGAGCGAGCGCAGCATCGAAATCGTCCTCCTCGAAGTACTCGAGGTGGTTGATCCGGCCGTCCGGCCCGACCGTACTCACGCCGTGCAACGCCCATTCCAGCGCGCCGCCGTCACTGCTCGTCGCGTCCGAAACGTTCGTCCGCAGGATCGCGGTCCCGGAGATCTGTTGGGACCGGAAGTGCAGCTGCATGTCCGGTGCGAGCTCAACACCCTCCCGGAACATGCGGGTCAGCTCGTCGCGGTTGCTCGCCGTCCAGCCGAGTCGGCGGTGATCCTCGAAGAAGACGCCTGGGGCGAAGACGTCACGCAATGCGGCCCAGTCGCGATCGCGATCCGCGCGGCGCAACCGCATCGAGGCACCGAACAATGCATCGTGCGCCGCACCTTCACCGGCGAGGTATCGATCGTCGAGGTCGTCCTCGGCCCGGTCGCGATCGTCCTCGTCGTAGAAGTCGCTGTGGACCAGTAGCCCGGCCGCGTCCAATTCGTCGACGACCAGATAGGCGGTCTCGTCACCTTCCGCGGTCGTCAGCGTCATTCGGGCCAGGAAGGATCGCTCGCCGCGGACCGCCAGTGGCGTCACGAGGACGTTGGTGTACCCGACATCGATTGCGGTCACCGCCGCGGCTCGAAGCTCCGCCGGGCCGTGCGTCGTCGGGAACGCCGACCGTGCTGCGATGGTCGACCCGCACACCGTCGTCGCGCACCATGGCAAAGGCCTCGTCGATCCGTCCGGCGCGGAGATGGTCCGCCCAGACCTGGATCAGTCGCGTCGCCTCGTTCTCGGGTCGGTGGGTCCGGGAGTCCGGCCTATCTGGCGCACCCAGCTCGTCGAGGCGTGCGAGCGCAGCGTCGAAGTCGTCCTCGTCGAAGAGTTCGCGACGATGAACCAGGCCCTCGTCGTTCCAGACGTTGAGGAGATGGAAACACCATTCGTAGGCGCTGCCCGCATCTGTGGTTCCCGAGCCGTCGAGTGTTGTGAGTACCGCCGAACCAACCACGTGGATCGCGCGGGAGATGTACACACGGTCGGGAGAAAGGTCAGTGTCCACTTCCAGCATCGCGACGAGTCCATCGCCGTCGAGCCCGGGGAGAGCCAGCGAGCGGTGGTCCTCGACGACGATGTCTGGCGCCAGCATCGCCCGATACGTCGTCCAATCGCGTTGTCGATGGGCGCGACCGAACTCCGACGCGGCTCGAAGCACCGCGGCGTGCTCCGAGCCTTCGCCCGCCGCGAAACCGGGCATCCAACTCGGCGAGCGCCGCGGCGAGGTCTCCATCGTCGAAGAGCACGGTCAGGGCACCACGCTCCTCGGCGTCGATCTCGTTCACCGCGAGACGTGCGCTCTCGTCCCCGCCGGGCGTGCGGGTCATCATCCGGCTCAGCGCGAGCCGATCACCGCGCACCGCGATCGGCACCGGTTCGACGAAGGAGAACCCTTGATCACGCGTCGCCGCGCAACTCATCGATCCACCCGGTCGGGTCGAGGTCGTTCGTCGCGACGATGGAACGCCGGTCGTCGTGGACGTAGTCGCGCGCGACCACCTGCCCGAACGCCTCGAGGTCCGGGTCGTTGAGCGCGATGCGGAGCCGCGCCAGCGCGTCGGTCGCCGCGTTCTCGGCCCGAGAAGTGCGCGTCTCCGTTCCCGACCCCACCGATTCCGGCACCTGGACACGCGGCACGGCGGGCGTCGCGGAAGTCGGAGCCGGAGCACCGCGATTGGTGTCCGCGTGCTCAACCGCACCGAGCCGTTGCGCCGGGACCGTCGCGCCCTTCGCCTCGTACAGCCGCTGCGCGTCGGCCCGCGCCTCGCGTGCCCCGGCCGCGTCACCGGCACGTTCACACAGGTCACCGAGCGCCACGCAGGCGTCGGCGTGGTCGAGCACGAGATCGGTGGCGGCTGCGATGCCGACCGCCTCCCGGGCGAGCGTGACCCCGGCCTGGGCGTCACCGCGAGCGGCGAGGACCTGGGCCTTCGCCACTCGCCAGGCGATCGCGGTCTTGAGGTTCTGACCCGCGAGCGCCTCGCTCTCGGCTGCCATCAACTCGGCTTCGTCCACCTCGCCCTGTTCGAGGAGCGCGCTGGCGAGCAGCGCGGCCGCCTGCCCCGCGTCGGCGCCCACGCCCAAGGTGTCGAGCCCCTCGTAGGCGGTGCGCAACGGCGCGATCGCGGCGCCCGGGTCGCCGGCGATCAGCTCGACCATGCCGGTGAACAGATCCGTCTCCAGCAGGCCGTGACGAAGACCGAGCTCCTCCAACGTCGAACGCGCCGACGCCAGCATCGTGCGCGAGACCTCGGTACGGCCTCGCAACGCTTCGAGTACTGCCTGGCAGCGCATCGACGTCGCCTCGACCGACGGTGACGCGGTCGTGATTCGGAGCAGGCGCACGACGTCGAGACACCGGCCCCCGGCCCGAGCCACCGGGCTCGGTCCGAACAATGCGGCTTGGGGCGCGGCGCCGAGCACCGCGGTGACCCGGCGCCGGTCGTCCGCGGCGCGGGCCGCGGCGAGCGCCAGGTCGAGGACGACCTCGGCTTCGCCGACGCGACCGAGACGCGCCAGCAATCCGGCCCGCACCTGGTGGGCCTTGGCCTCCCCGGCACCGTCGCCCAGATCATGGAGGCGTTCGGCGGCAGCCGTCGCGGTCACGTCGGCTGCGACAAGACCTTCGGGATCGGTGAGGCTCACGAGCTGCGCCGAGTAGCAGTCGGCCCACGCCGCCAGCTGCTCGTTCTCCCCCGCGACCGTCTGCAACTCCTCGACGAGCGGCGCGCCGTCCACCACGTTGCCGGACGCGAGGAGGCACTCACAGCCGATGAGCAGCAACTCCGAGCGGGCTTCGACATCCTCGGCCGGAAGCACCAGCAACGCACGCCGTGCGAGCCCACCGGCCGCAGTGAGGTCGTCGCGTTCGAGCGCGCGACGCGCCGCGACCGTGAGCAGCTCAGCCGCCCGGCGCCCCAGGCCGTCGACCTCCGCGCCGCTGTCCCCCACCTCGGACCGGTACCGGTGGGCCTGCTCGTAGTGGAAGGCGATCGTGGTCTCGTGTTCACCGACGAGCTGCTCGGCCGCAGCGTCGGTCCAGCGGGCCAGCCGTTCGTGCAGCTCGGCGCGCGTCGTCTTGAGGAGACGCCGGTAGGCCGCGTCGCGGATCAGTACGTGGTGGAAGCGGAAGACCGGCTCGTCGCCCCAGTACGTCCCCGTGGGCTCGACCAGCTCCTTGCGGCGCATGGATTCGAGCAACATCGGCAGCGGTGAGCCAGCGGTCGGCCAGTTCGCGTAGTGCGCCCAGGTTGAACTCCGCGCCGACGACCGAAGCGAACTCCAGCAGCTGACGCTCCGCGATCGGCAAGTCGCTCGACGCGCGCGCCGAGCAGGGACTGGATGGTCGGCGGCACGTCGACCGCGTCCGCATCGATGGTCAGCTCCCAGACGCCGTCGTCGCGCCGCCGGATGACCGCGTCGTCGACGAGCATGCGCACCAACTCGCGCACGAAGAGCGGGTTGCCGTCGGTGGACGTCGGCAGGCGCTCGACCAGCCCGGCCGGGAGGCGATCGGTTCCGAGGAGTCCGGCGGCCAACGCCTCGGTCGCCGCGGAGTCGAGACCGTCGAGCGCGAGCACGTCGGCCACCCGGCGACCGGACTCGACCAGCGACGGGCGGACCTCTCGCAACTCAGGCCGGGCGAGGCACAGACAGCGCCACCGGCGCGTCGGCCACCCACTCCACGAGGTGTTCGAGGAGGTCGAGCAGGAGCGGCTCGGCCCACTGGATGTCGTCGATCACGACGAGCAGCGGCCCGGTGCGGGTGAGCGACTCGAACAGCCGCCGGATCGCCCAGAACGTCTCCTCCACCGAGCGCACGTCGGCGGCACCGACGAGGCCGGCGAGGACCGTCGCGACGCGGTCCTGCTCGTCACCCGCGAGCAGCTCGGCGATCCGGTCCCGGGAGGCAGCGGCGTCGCTGTCGTCGTCGAGTCCGGCCGCGTCACGGATCAGCTGGGCAATCGGCGCGAAGGTCACGTCACCGGCGCGGTCGCACCGAATCTCGAAGGTCCGGGCCCCCGCGTCGGCCGCCACGAATGCGCTGATCTCCCGGGAGAGTCGGGTCTTGCCGACGCCGGGTGAACCGAGGACCGTGACCAGCTGCGCGCAGCGCCGGGCGGTCGCGTCGGCGAGGACCGCACGCAGACGGGCCATCTCCGCAGCCCGACCGACGAACGGGGCGACGGGTTCCGCGATCTCCTCGCCCGCGGACGACACCTCGTAGATCGCGACCGGGCGGGCCCGGCCGGCGACACTCACCTCGCCGAGCGGATCGAAACCGAACTCACCTCGGGTGAGCCGCCAGGTCTCCTCACCGACGAGCACCTCGCCCGGCCGGCACGCCTTCTCCAATCTCGCCGCGACGTTGAGCGCATCGCCGACGAGGTCCGCGTCGCCCGACGCGATCACCACCTCACCGGTGTTGATGCCGACCCGCATGGTGAGGGGCTCGCCGTGGCGGCGCTCGATGTCGGCCGCGAAGGTCGCGAAGCGTCGCTGCGCGTCGAGGCCGGCCTGCACCGCGCGGCGGGCGTCGTCCTCGGCGACCTCGGGGATGCCGAAGGTGGCCATCATGCCGTCGCCCATGAACTTGGCGACGGTGCCGCCGTGAGCGTCGATCACCTGTTGGAGGACCGCGTGGTAGCGGGCCATCACCGTCCGGGCGAGTTCCGCGTCGGTGCGCTCGCCGAAGCTGGTGGAGCCGCCGAGGTCCGCGAACAGGACGGTGACCGTCTTGCGGACAGCACCGGACTCGGCGACCGGGCCGGGTGGCTCCGACCCGGGAGCCGGAGCGGGAGTCGCAGCGGGAGCTGATGCCCCGGCGACCGGCGTCCCGCACTGGTCACAGAACCGTGCGTTCGCCGAGAGCTCGGCACCACATGAGGCGCAGGCGAGGGCCAACGACGAACCGCAGCCGCTACAGAAGCGCGCGCCGATCGCGATTCGTGGCGCCGCATTGCCCACAGTTCACGCTGGTTCTCACCCCCGGGATCGAATCAACCCGAGCGTACCGGCGTTCGGCAGGCCACGGTCCGTGACGGTCGGCACGGTCCGGCCGTCGTCCTTACGTGAGCGCGCTCGGCTCGGGTGTGCCTCTCGCGGCGCGTCGCGATTCCCGTCGCGACGAGGGCGAGGTCGATCCCGATGATCGCCTGGCGGGTCGCCGCCGGAATTCCCGACTGCCTCCAGGTGGCGAGCAACGCGACGATCCCACCGACCGGTGCGCGGCCCGCTTCGCGCACGGCGACGGAGTTGCCGGCGGTGACACCGACGGCGAGCGCGGCATACATCCCCACGCCGCCGAGCATGGCGAACGTGTCGCGCGCGGACGCACCCGCGCCCTCCGCCTGGCGGTAGGCGACGACGTGCGCCACCACATTCGCGGCCAGCAGTGCAGTCGTCACCATGCGGATTCGGGACATCGGTGGTCCTTTCGAAGCGGAGCCCGCCAGCCTCGCGCGTGAGGGCGACCACGCGCGGATCAGATCAGTCCGCGACCTCGGCCCGCGCCTGTGCGAGGAGCGCATCGAGACCTACCGCGTCGGCGGCCTCGGCGAGATCGGCCATATCCAGGGCAACGCCGCGTATCCGCAGAATCCCGATCACATCTCGCCATTGCCGCTCGGACACGCCACCGCCCTGGCGGTACCAGTCCAACTTACGGAGTACCTGGTCCTCGGGAGAGGTCACCGCGATGGCACGATCGATTCCCGGAATCGTCACGAACACGCGCCGCTCGATTTGGCGACGGTCGAGGAGCCCGTCACCGAGGACGAACAGATCGACCTTGAGGCCATGCACGGTGTCGACCAGATTGAATGAAGAGTGAGCGGCGAAGGCCGCCGCGGCCGCGTCGGTCGGAACGTAGAACTCGGCGGACACCCGGTCGAGCAAGAGGTTCGCCAGCGTCGGCGACACATCGATCGCGATATCGACGTCAACCGTGGACCGCGGTTCGCCGACGAAGGAACTCGCCATGGATCCGCCGAGTGCGTACGGGATCCCGAGGTCTTCCAGGATCGCGGCGACCCGCTCGACCAGATCGAGCGGCCCGTCGCTCACTCGGAGGGCACGTCCGCATAGGCCGCCGCGGCGAGCGCCTCGCCGTAGCGGCGCCGGACGAGCTCACGGGCGACCTCGGTGGGTGTGGCGTCGGGATGCTGGGCGAGGACTCCGGCACGGGCGACGCGGTCGACGTCGCGGCACAACTGCATCGTGAGTTCGGCCCGTTCGGAAATGGTCATGGCACTCAATCGTGCGAACAACGCCGCGTCGGCGGCGGCGGACGTGTCGGCGGGGATCACGACGTCAATCTAACGACGAGGTGGGACCAGCGGGCTCAGCAGCTTCGAGTTCTTCGAAGCGGGCGAGCGCCTCGGCGAGCTGTTCGGGCAGGAAGATCTCGGAGTGGGTGCAGCGCGGGCCGTCGGACAGTGCGAGGAGCGGGCTCTCGATCTCGGCACCCGCCGTCGACGTGCCGTGGGTGTACTGGCGACTCAGGACCCACCGGCGACCGATGCGCAGGTGCTCCTGCTCGATCACGAAGAAGTCGGGGACGAGCGCCACCATCCCCTCCGCCCACTCGCGGAACTGCGCGGCGGAGCGAATCGAGGTGCCGGCGCTGGCCGGCCGGTGATCCACCATGTCGAAGTCGTCCGCGACATTGGCGAGGAATCCGTCCCAGTCGCGCCGGTTGTAGCAGTCAAAGGACGCGGGATCGAGCACATCGGCGTGCACCGCGCCTTCGCCCGCGAGGTACCGGCGTTCGAGCTCGGCGACCGCACCGAGCAGATCCTCGGCGTCGAACATGACGTTGCGCGTCAACTGATCGTCGGCGTCAACCTCGATGACCGCGAGCACGGGCAGGTCGAAACCGGCGGCCTGGTGCCAGGTGCGTCGCACCAGCGCGAGCGCCTCGCCGCGGATCGCGATCGGGACCGTCGTGACCGCCGTGAACCCGACGTCGACCAGGCCGCGTACCAGCTCCAACAGATCCTCACGACCGGCCATGACCCCCGAGCTGACACCGGTACGCCGGTCGTCGCTGACGATGTCGTCGGCGTAGCTCGCGGCCATCGCGTCCCAGTCGAGGACCGCGAAGGCCGAGTTGTACACCTCCTGGTTCTTCGTGGCGCGGTTCGACAGCGCAGTCGTGCTCACCGGCGGCTCCGCGGATTCGAGTTCCTCGAGGCGGGCGAGCGCCTCCGCGATCTGCTCGGGTTCGAACGTCTCCGTGTGGGTGAAGCGCCCGTCGCGGGAGCGGGCAAGGATCAGGCTCGGGCGCTCGATCTCCGCGCCTTCCGTCGAGGTGCCGTAGGCCACCTGACGGGTCAGCCACCACGTCCGACCCATCGCGAGGTACTCGGCCTCGAACGCGACGAGGTCAGGGACGAGCTCGATCATCCCCTGCGCATAGGTCACGAACTCGTCGGCGGTCTGGATGCTGGTCCCCGCGCTCGCGAGGCGGAGATCGACGAGCTCGACCTCGTCGGCGACGACGCGGCGGGCCCCGTCCCAGTCCCGAGCGTTGTAGCTGCGCCAGAACTCCATGCTCGGCCGGATCATCCACGCGTGGTCAGTGCCCTCACCCTCCAGGTACCTGCTGTCGAGCTCGTGGACAGCACCCGCGAGGTCATCGGCGTCGAAACCGACCATCGCATCGATCCGGCCCTCACCGTCGAGACCGACGAGCATGCGCGCGACGCTCTCCGACCCGCCCTCGGTTGACATCCGCATGGCCCAGAGTGCGAGCCGCTCGCCGCGCACCGCCATGGGTTCGCCCGTGAGCTCGTCGTACACCTCGAAGACCGACGTGTACACCGCGAACAGGCCATCGACGCCCGTGAAGGTCGGGAGCGCGATGACACCTCGCCGGTCCGTGTACTCAACATCAGGAGAGAACATCCCGCCGGACCGAGCGAAGTCGTACCTCCCCAGCCAAAGGAGCCGCACCATCGCGCGGACCGCATCGTTGTCGAGCACCGGAGTGCGCAGGTCGGCCGCGGCAAGTTCCTCGAACCTGGCCTGCGCAGCGGCATGGTCGGCGAGGTCGTACCAGTCCTGGCGGAGGATGCGACCGCCGACGAGCTGCGCGACCACGTACATCACATGCTCGGTCTCGGTGCCCTCCGAGCTGACCCCTCGAGAGTCGATCAGGCCCATGAGCGTGCCGCCGCGGACCTGCAACGTCCGGAAATGTGAGGAGTCCACCGCGATCTGCTCGGCGCGCGCCGCGAGCGATTTCCCTGATTCCCTCGAACCGGAGGGTGCCGTACCCGAGCATCCGGTGATCGGTGAACCGCACGTCGGGATCATGGAGGGCGAGGGTGGCGGCCCCGTCGAGCTGCGCCAACGATCGGACGAAATCCCCGCACCGTCGGATCGTGAACGCGTCGGCCGCACCTTCACCCGCGCAGTAACGGTCCTCGAGTTCCTGCATCGCGCCCGCGAGGTCGTCGGGGTCGAACATGATCGTGGCGAGGATCCGGCCCTCGTCGTCGATCTCACCGAGGCCGAGGATCGGGACGTCGAAGCCGTTGGCGCTGACGAACCGGTTCCGGCTGACTTGCAGTCGCTCCCCTCGCGTGGCGAGCACCTCGTCGAGAACGATCTTGTCGAACACCTCGACGAGACCGGTCGCGGACCGGAGGAACTCCTCGCCTGCGGTGGTCGGTCCGAACGTCACGGAGCGGCGATCCATCGCCTCGAAGCCCGGCGCGAGGAGCGATCCCAGGCCCTCCGCGTCGGCGGCGTTGGTCAGCGCCATCATCTCGGCGAACCGACGCGTCGCCCGGTTCCCGATGCTTGGTACTGAGGCGCCAGCATCCGCTCCCGCGGCCAGCTCGTCGAAGCGGGCGAACGCGGCGTCGACGTCGTCGATCGGGAAATACTCGATGCGCGGGTTCCGGCCGTCCGCCGACAACGGGCCCGAGAGCTGCAGCGACGGCCACGAGAACCGACCGCCGTCGGGGTCGGTACCCATGACCTCGATCAAGCTGAGCCCGACGCCGTGACGCGCCCAGACCTTGCGGGCCGCACAGCGCATGTCCGGCACCTGCGCGACCCGCTCCCGCATCAGCCGGATCCAGCCGTCGGCGTCGGCCAGCGGCCAGCCGAGCGGACGGTGGTCCACCAGCTCGAAGTCGTCGGTCGTCGCGGCCCGCATCGCGTCCCAGTCCCGCGGCGTGGTAGCGGCGCATGCCATCCCGGTGGTACGAGAGCCCGAGCGAGTCCGCCGCGCCCTCTCCCTCGGCGTACCACTCGTCGATCTGGTCGATGGCGTCGATCTCGCCGTCGGCGTCGTCGCTGAAGTTGACCTGGCGGACGAGCCGGGCGGTCTCGTCGACGAGCACCGCGACGATCATCGCGACCTCGTTCCCACCCTTGTCCGCCACGAACACGCGGTACGCCGCGGCCCGCTCGCCGCGCACGGCGAGCGGCTCGATGCGGTCCGAGTCGAACTGGGCCAACCACTGGAGGGCATCCATGTAGGCGTCGACACCCTGCGCCGGAGGTGCCGACACCGTGCGGCGGCGATCGACCCGCTCGACGTCGGGACGAACGAGAGCCCGGTACTCGTCGAAGCGACCGGTCACGGCCAGATGGAGCCCGATCCGTCCGACGTCACGGGTCGCGGCATTCTCCAGCTCGAGCAACCGCTCGTCCGACGTCGCGGCGGCGCTCAGCTCGTCGAAGCGGGCGACCGCCGCGTCCCACTGGTCCTCGGCGAACAACTCGGCGTGAAGCGCGCGGCCGGCGTCGTCCACGACCCAGACCGTGTGACTCAACCACTCGGCCTCGGCGCCATCGGCGGTGACCCCGCGGGTCCACAGGCGTGCGATGAGCGTTCGGTCGCGGACGTACACCTTTTGGACGACGGACGAGCGCTCGACGTCGTCGTAGGAGCCGCATCATCTCGACGAACGCACCAGTGTCGAGCGCGCCGAAGGATGTCGGCCGGCGATCCACGTAGTCGAAATCGGGAGAGGTGAGCGACCGGGCCGTGGCGTCGTCCCCCAACTGCATCGCGCGCAGCCATGCGTTGTACGTGGCCACCAGCTGCGCAGGTCCGGCATCCTCGGCCCTCGCGTAGCGATCGTCGAGTTCGGCGAGCGCTTCGGAGAGTTGGGTCTCGTCGTAGTTGGCGATGAACACCGCGCGGTGGGTCGCGTCGTTCTCTTGGAGCGTCAGGATCACGAGCTCATCGCCACCGGCGCTGCGGAACACCTGGCGGTACAGGGCAAGGCGCTCAGCCCGGACCGCGATGGGTCCACGGCCACTTCCACCAGGCCTAACTCATACAAGGCCTGGAGGGAGTCGGCGATACCGGGGCCGTCGGCTTCGGGTGCGGCCACGGTCCGCCGCCGGTCGATCCGTTGGACACCGTCGTCGGAGACGAACTCGCCCATCCGAGCCCGCGCCTCGTCGAACCGTCCGTTGCGAATGATCGCTGCCCACGCGATACGGCTCCGGGTCACCGCATTCTCGACGTTCGGTTTTCGCGGGTCAACCGGCTCTGATGCCAGCTCGTCGAAACGAGCGAGCGCGGCGTCCCAGTCGGCCTCGTCGAAGATCTCCACGCGCTCGGCGGTGCCGTCCGGTCCGAGCAGACCGACCACGACGAGCCTCCACTCGAAGTCGCCACCTTCTGTGTCGGTTGCGTGGTTGACCTGACTCGACAGCGACACGCCGTTCGCAATTCGAAGCGTTGTCGTGAGATAGGACACGCGCATGTCGTCGTACTGGCGCGAGAACGCGATGAACTCGTCGAGGCTCAGCTCGGTCCAACCCATCTGACGCCGGTCGACGAGCGTGAACCCGGGGTGAGCGATGTTCCGGAATTCTTCGAAGTCGCTCCGGTTCGACGCGGCGGCATCGCACGCCGACACCAACTGCACTTCGAGCGGGTGCTCTGCCCCCTCGCCGGCCAGATACCGGCGGTCCAGCTCTTCCACGGCGGCTTCGAGATCGTCCTCGTCGAACGCAACCGCGGCAACGCCGAGCCCGTCGACCGTGTGCTCGGTCACCATGAGCCCGGTGACCTCGTCACCGCGGTCGGTCCCGAGCACCAGTCGGTGCAGACTCAGACACTTACCCCGGACCGCGAGCGGCTCGACTCGGGCGGACACGACCCCGAGATCCAGGTACGCACGCATCGACGCAACGGCCTCGTCGCGGTCGGTCGTCAGCGGCCCGGCCACGATCTGGCGTCGGTCCTCGCCTCGGTAGTCGGACCGAAGCGACTCCCGGACCTCGTCGAACTGCCGCTCCATCGCCGCCTGCCACCACCGGATGTTGGCGCGGGTCGACGCATTCTCGATCGTGGGACCAGAGGCGACTCCATTGCTCAGCTCGTCGAACCGGGCGAGGGCGGCGTCCCAGTGGTCCAGGTCGAACGACTCGGCCCGCTGCAACCGGCCGTCCGTTCGCCAGACCGCCACGACTGCGAAATCCCACTCGGCCCGGCGTCCGTCGGGACCGTCAGCCCGTGAGTGCGTCACGGAGAGGACCACGCCACCATGAACGCGAATCTGCGTGTTCACGGCAAAGCTCAGGAGATCCAGGTACTGCCGACGCTGGTCGAGGAACCCTTCGACGTCGAGGACCCCCCATCCGAGCTGCAGGTGATCGACCCACGTGAAGTCGTCCGTCACCAGAGATCGCATCGCGTCGAAATCGAAGTCGTTGACCGCCCGTGTCCAAGCCGCCAATGCAGCGAGCACGGCCGCGTCCTCGGCGCCCTCGCCGGCGACGTACCGCGCGTCGAGCTCCTCGACCGCAGCGGCGAGATCACCCTCGTCGAACTGAACGAGGGTGATCAGGCGGTCCCGGTCGTCGACCTCGACGACCGCGAACGACGCGCGGGTGTGGCCGGTCGGAGCGCTCTGGCTCCGGCGACTCAGCACGAGCCGATCACCACGGACGGCGACGACCTCCGGGATCGCGACCACAAAGCCGTCACGGCGCGCCCATTCGAGGTGTGACGCCGAGGTCGCGAGGTCGCTCACGCCGAAGTTGACGACGTGTCGACGGTCCTCGAACACGAACCCGGGTGCGACCAGCTCGCCCAGCTCGTGATCCGACCCCGCCGAGAGCAGCTCGACCACGCGTGCATCGACGCGACTCGCCGTGTTCTCCACCCGCGGGCGACGCGGCGCGGCACTCCTCAGCTCCTCGAACCGGGCGAGCGCCGCATCCCATTGGTCCCCGTCGAAGGCATCCGCCCGCACGAAACGGCCATCGGGACCAGCCGCGCTGACGATGTGGAAGGACCAGACGATCTCGCCGCCGTTCGCATCGAGGGCATGGTTCAGGGCCGTGGCCAGGCTCACATGGTCTCGGACCGTGATGTCGACGACGATCGCGACGCTCTGGACGTCGGCGTAGCCCTCCTGCCACTCGATGAACCCGTCGAGATCGAGGGTCGGCGTGCTCAGGGCGCGGTGGTCTTCCCAGACCCAACCCGGGGCCACCAGCTCTCGGAACGCGTCGTGGTCGTGTGTGTTCAACGCCCGGAACGAGGCGGCGTTCATCGCGACGACCTCGGCGTGCTCCGCCCCTTCGCCCGCGACGTACCGCGCGTCGAGCTCCTCGACCGCCGCGGTGAGCGCGTCCGCGTCGTGCCAAGCTGCGAAGCACAGCCTGCCCGAGGTATCGACCTCGATCACCGCGAGCATGGGGACCTCGTCGCCCCCCTCGGTCGTGAACGTCAGGCGCACGAGTGCGAGCCGTTCGCCGCGGATGGCCACCGGTTCGACCGCGAGGTGATCCATCCCGATCTCGATTGTCGAGCGAAACGCCGTCGCCCAGGCCTCGGGACCCTGCACCGGATCCGCCGAGACCCCGGTCCGGCGGTCAATGCGTTCGAAGTCGAACGCGACAACGGAGCCGAACTCGTCGAAGCGGTCGCTGGTCGCGAGGGTCGCGACTCTGGCGAACCCACGGGTCGCCGCGTTCTCGATCGGGGGCGACCCGCCGGCGCGACCTGCGTCGGCGCGACCTCGGCCGCCGGAGCGTCGGGGCGCGGTGCCGCACCCGGGACTTCCGCCTCGTCCAACCGCGTGGCGGGGACCGTCGCACCCTTCTGCTCGTAGAGGCGCTTCGCGTCGGCGCGCGCTGCGCGCGCGACTGGCCGCATCACCGGCCCGGGAGCGAAGCGTGGCAAGCGCGACGCAGGCGTCGGCGTGGTCAATGACCAGGTCGGTCCCCGCCGCGATCCCGACGGCCTCCTCGGCCAATGCGACCGCACGGGTCAGGTCACCCCGCGCGGCGAGTACCTCGGCCCGTGCCACCCGCCAACCGATCGCGGTCTTGAGGTTCTGACCCGCGAGCGCTTCGCTCTCCGCGGCCATCAACTCGGCCTCGTCGACCTCGCCCTCGGCCAACAACGCGGTCGCGAGCAACGCGGCGGCCTGCCCGGCATCCGCGCCCACGCCGAGCGTCCCCAGCCCCTGGTACGCGGCCCGCAACGGCGCAATCGCGCCGTGCGGGTTGCCGGCGATCATCTCGACCATGCCCGCGTAGAGCTCCGTCTGCGCGAGGCCGTGCCGGAGACCGAGTTCCTCGAGCGCCGCGCGTGCCGAGGCGAGCATCGAACGCGACACGTCGAAGCGGCCCCGCAGCGACTCCAACACCGCCTGGCACCGGTTCGACGCGGCCTCGACCGATGGCGACGCGGTCGTGATCCGCAAGAGGCGCACCACGTCGAGGCAGCGACCGCCCGCGCGCGCCACCGGGCTCGGACCGAACAGTGCTGCGTCGGGCGCCGCGCCGAGCACGGCGGTGACCCGACGGCGGTCGTCCGCCGCCCGCGGGCCGCGAGGGCGAGGTCCAACTCCAGTTCCGCGTCACCGACCCGACCGAGCCGGGCGAGGATCCCGGCCCGCACCTGGTGAGCCTTGGCCTGACCAGATCCGTCACCGATCGCGGTCAGCACTTCGGCCGCGGCCTGGGCCTGCGCGTCGGCGGCCACCAGCCCCGCGGGGTCGGTGAGACCGACGAGTTGCGCCGCGAAGCAGTCGGCCCACGCGGCGAGGCGCTCGTCGGCGGCGGCGACCCGGCCCAACTCCTCGACGAGCGGCTGCGCGGCGGCGCCGTTCCCGGACGCCAGCAGGCACTCGCAGGCCATCACCAGCAGGTCGGCACGCGCCGCGGTGTCCGACTCGGGAAGCAACCCCAGCGCGCGAGCACTGAGTGCGCCCGCCGACGCGAGGTCGTCGCGACCCAGCGCGCGCTCGGCCGCGGCGTTCAGCAGCTCCGCGGCGCGGCGAGCGAGCTCGGCGGCGTGGTCGTCGAGGGCACCGAGCTCACCGAGGTATCCGACCGCCTGCTCGTAGTGGTAGGCGATCGACGCCTCGTGCTCACCGATGAGATCAGCGGCGGTGCGGTCGGTCCACACCGCGACCCGTTCGTGCAGCTCGGCGCGTGTCGTCTTGAGCAGCCGGCGGTACGCGGCGTCGCGGATGAGCACGTGATGGAAGCGGTGGACGGGCTCGTCGCCCCAGTAGGTGCCGGTCGGCTCGACCAGCTCCTTGCGCCGCATCGCCTCCAGCAGCGCGGTGACCGGGGTGCGCTCCCCCGCGAGTTCTCGCAACGCGCCGAGGCTGAACTCCGCGCCGATCACCGACGCGTACTCGAGAACCTCGCGCTCGACGGCCGGGAGGCGCTCCACGCGCGCGCCCAACAGGGATTGGATCGTCGGTGGTACGTCGACCGCGTCGGCGTCGATCGTCAGTTCCCACTCGCCGTCGTCGCGGCGCCGGATCACGCGATCATCGACGAGCATGCGGACGAGTTCACGCACGAACAGCGGGTTGCCGTCGGTGGAGGCGGGCAACCGCTCGACCAGGCCGGGCGGGAGGCGCTCGGCACCGAGCAGGCCCGCGGCCAAGGCTTCGGTGGCCGAGGCATCGAGCCCGTCGAGCACGAGGACGGCCGCGACCGGCCGACCCGGTTCGGCGAGCGCCGGGCGGACCTCGCGCAGCTCCGGCCGGGCGAGGCCGACGAGCAGTACCGCGGCGTTCGTGACCCACTCAGTGAGGTGTTCGAGCAGGTCCAGCAGCAACGGCTCCGCCCACTGGATGTCGTCGATGACTACGACGAGGGGCCGGTCCGCGGCGGTCGCCTCGACGAGACGGCGCACGGCCCAGAACGTCTCCTCCACCGAGCGGGCGGGCGCGGCACCCACGAGCCCGGCCAGCACGTCGACCAGGCGCACGTGGTCGTCATCCCCCGTGGGTAGCAGCGACCCGATCGTGGCACGGGTGGCATCGACGTCCGTGTCATCACCGATCGCGGTGGCGTCCCGGATGAGCTGGGCGACCGGGGCGAAGGTCGCATCCCCGGCGCGGTCGCAGCGGATCTCGAACGTGCGGGCATCGGCGGTGGCCGCCGCGTGCGTGCACAGCTCGCGCGACAAGCGGGTCTTGCCGACCCCGGGCGAGCCCAGCACCGTCGCGAGCCGCGCCGCGTGCGCGGTCTGCGCGTCGGCGAACACCGCGAGCAGCCGATCCATCTCGGCGGCGCGGCCCACGAAGGGCGCGGCGATCTCCTCGGTCTCGCTCATGGTCGCGACCTCGTAGATCGCGACCGGCTGGGCGCGCCCGGCGACGGTCACCTCGCCGAGCGCCTCGTAGCCGACCTCGCCCCGGGTGAGGCGCCACGTCTCCTCCCCGACGAGCACGTGACCCGGGCGGCACTCCTTCTCCAACCGGGCGGCGACGTTGAGCGCATCACCGATCAGGTCCGCGTCGCCCGCGCCGATCACCACCTCGCCGGTGTTGATGCCGACGCGCAAGGTGAGCGTCTCGCCGTAGCGACGGTCGACGTCGGCCGCGAACTCGTGGAACCGCTGTTGCATCGCGGCGCCCGCGGCCACGGCCCGTCGGGCGTCGTCCTCGGCGACCTCGGGGATCCCGAAGGTGGCCATCATGCCGTCGCCCATGAACTTGGCGACCGTGCCCGCGTGGGCGCCGATCACGCCCTGGAGGAGGGCGTGGTAGCGGGCGAGGACCTGGCGGGACACCTCGGCATCGGTGCGCTCACCGAATCCCGTGGATCCCCCGAGATCGGCGAAGAGGACCGTGACCGTCTTGCGGACCGCGCTGGGCGCATGCGCGGGCGGAGGAGCCGGGGCCGCGGGCCCGGCCGCCAGCGCAGTGCCGCACTCGCCGCAGAACTTCTGACCGGCCTGGACCTCGGCCTGGCAACTCGGGCAGCGAGGGGCGAGCGTGGTCCCGCACTCCACGCAGAAGCGAATGCCCTCCCGGTTCTCGAACCCACAACCCGAACACGCCACGTGCCGCTGCCCTCGATCGTTCCGTCGCCGACGACGCAGCGTACGTCGATTGGTCGCGGGTCTGCGTGCGATGATTCCGGCGTGAGCGTCGGGCAGGTCAGGTCATTCCTCTTCACCGACATCGAGGCTTCGACGCGCCGATGGGAGCACGACCCAGCCGCGATGAGCGCGGCGCTGGAACGCCACGACGCGATCGTCCGGAACGCCGTCGAGGGCAACGCCGGATCGGTGCTCAAGCACACCGGTGACGGTGTCGTCGCGGTGTTCGGCCAGCCCGCGGATGCGCTGCGCGCCGCGGTCGCCATCCAGCGCGGCCTCGGCGACGACGACGTCCGCGTCCGGGCCGGGCTTCACACGGGGAGAGCCGAGGAGCGCGGCGGTGACTACTTCGGGCCGACGCTCAACCGGGCGGCGCGGATCATGGACCTGGGACGCGGTGGCCACGTGCTGCTGTCGGGTGCCGCAGCCGCCGCGATCGCCGGCGACCTCCCGGTCGGCGTGAGGCTGCTCGACCTCGGGGACCAGTCCCTCAAGGGCTTCGAGCAGGCCGAACGTCTCCACCAGGCGATCGGCGAGGGGCTGCGCGACGATTCGGGCACTCGACGCGATGGGGCCTGGAACGAGTCGGGGCGGGCGGACATCCTTCGTCGGACGCGAGGCCGAACTCACGACCATCGACCGGCTCCTCGACGAGGAGCGGTGCGTGACCATCACCGGCGTCGGCGGCTGCGGCAAGACCCGCCTCGCGATCGAGGCCGCGGAGCGCAAGATCGGCGAGTTCACCGATGGCGTCGTCATCGTGGAGCTGGCGGCGCTCGCCGATCCGGCGGAGGTCCCCCGCGCCGTGGCCGACGCCATCGCGATGCCCGTCGTCGCCGCCTCGGTGGCCCGTGACCTCACCATCTTCCTCCGAGACCGCGAGTGCCTCGTCGTCCTCGACAACTGCGAACACGTCCTCGACGCGTGTGCGGATCTCGTCGACGACGTGATCGACGCGTGTCCGGGTGTGACCGTGTTGGCGACGAGCCGGGAGCCGCTCGGCCTCGACCGCGAGCGGTCGTGGCGGGTGCCATCGCTCTCCCTCCCGAGTGGCGACGACTCCGATCCGCTGGCCTGCGAGGCGGTCGCCCTCTTCACCGCCCGCGCCGAGGCAGCCCAGCCGGGCTTCATCCCGACGGAACATCGCGACGCAGTCATCGCGATCTGCCGGGGCCTCGACGGGCTTCCCCTCGCCATCGAGCTCGCGGCCGCGCGCACCAGCCATCTGAGTCCGGAACAGATCGCAACGATGCTCGACGAGCGGTTCCGTCTGCTCACGGGAGGCGCACGGCGGGCGCGGCAACGCCAACAAACCCTGCAGGCGGCAATGGATTGGAGCCACGATCTTCTGAGCACCGACGACCGGAGGCTCCTCCGGCGATTGTCGGTGTTCGCCGGGGGCTTCACGCTCGACGCGGCAACCGCAACGTGTGGCGACGGCGATGCCGTCGCGGTGATCGACGGTCTGGGCTCGCTCGTCGCCAAGTCGCTCGTCCTCGCGGAGGACCACACCAGCGGAATGCGATACCGCATGCTCGAGACGGTGCGGCTGTACGCGCAAGATCGCCTGGTGGAGGCGGACGAGGCGACAGCCCTGCGCGATCGGCACCGCGACTGGCTGATCCAGCACATCAGGACGACCACCGCCGAGAATCCTGATCGCGCGCTTTCCACCGTCGGGCGGGTGCTCGAACCCGAGCTCGAGAACCTGCGGGCCGCGATCGACTGGTCCCAAGAGCAGGGCCAGGGCGACCTCGTCGTGCGGTTGATCTCGCTCACCTGGCCGCTCTGGTATCGCACCCTGCGTTCCCTCGAAGCCTCGGCATGGCTCGACCGGCACGTCGATACGATCGACGAGACGCTCCCGACGGGAGAACGCGTCGAGTGGCGGATCGCCCGAGGCTTCCTGCTCCAGGAGTCGATGAACGGGCCAGCAATCGCCCGCTGCGGCGACGAGGTGCTGACCCTCGATCCGGATGGTGCGGCATCGAGCGTCACCGGGCTCGGCTGGTTCCTGCGCCTGATGATGCCCGTCTTCGTCGACCCGGCCGGGGCGGTGCGCACGGCGAAGGAGGCGCTCGCATGGGTCGACGCCCACAGCCGCGGCGACGTCGTGGATTTCGTCGTTCTCTACAGCGCCAACGCGTTCCTGTCCGACGGTCGCGGGGACGACGCACGCGACCTGTTCACGAGTCTCGCCGCACGCGGCGAACTCGACCACGACCTGTGGGCCTGGTCCCGGATCGGTCTCATCACCGGGTCGCTCATTCGCGGCGACGCCGAGGATGCGCGGGCCGGAGCCAAAGCGCTCGTCGCAAGCCTGACCGCCTTCCCCGGACGCCACGTGGACACGGTGTCCCGTTCCCTGCTCGCCATTGCCGATGTCGGCAACGGAAACGCAGATCGCGGCCGGCATTCCCTCGGGGCGGCCGCGGCAGACGTCCGCCGGCGCTACACCCACATCCCGGGCGCCTGGGGTGTCCCCATCACCGCGAACAGGCGTGATCCTGGCCATCGAGGGCCGCGACGTCGAGGCCATGCGACTCCTCGTGGCCGTCGGCGCCCACGGACGGTTGTGGCAGGCCCGCCAGGAATCCATCTTCTTCTTGCACCGCGAGTTCAGCGGCCGGGTGGCCGAGCGCCTCGGGCCGGAAGCGACGGCGCAGGCCTGGGCCGATGGCGAAGCGATGACCGTCGACGAGATGCACGCTGCCGTCGACGCGCTCGTCGCGGAGGGATAGGAACCGATCTCGAAGGCGATCGGTGCCGGCTATCGCTGGTGCAGCGAACAGCTGTAGGTCGTGCGGCCACCGACCGTTCGACGCAGCATCGGCGCACCGTCGCGCGGGCAGTTCGCCCCCGGACTCCGGGCCTCCATGTGATCACCCGTGTGGGACCCGCCCCGCCGTCCGAGTGTGCGGATCGTGACGCTGATCGCCCGGGACACCGCTCGCACCTCGTCGTCACCCAATGAGTCCGCGGCGCGCGCCGGGTCCACCCCGGCTCGGAACAGGACCTCGTCGGTCAGCAGGTTGCCGAGCCCCGCGATCCGGGATTGGTCCATCAGCACCGCCTTGACCGGCGCATGGCTGCGACCGAGCAGGTCGCGCACGTACGGAAGCCGGACGGACGCGGCGTCGGGCCCGAGCCGGTCCTCGTCGGGATCCAACTCGACCGCCCCGAGGCGCCGGGGATCGCGCAGGAACAACGTGCCGCCGTCGACGAAGTGGAGCCCGAACCGACGCCAGGCCGGATTGTCACCGTTGGCCGCGTACAGCAACGGGTCTCCCGCCGCGGTCCCGTCGATCAGGACCCGGCCGCTCATCCCGAGATGCATGGCAAGCACCGGGCCACCGACCTTTGGACCCGTCGTATCGATCAGGAGCAGTTTCCCCCGGCGGCGGGCCGCGGTGAGCCGGACTCCGGGCAGGATCGAGCGCACCGCTCGGGGCGTGAGCCCCCGCTTGAGGAACCAGGCGTCCGGCGCGTGGACCTTTGCGATCTCCCGGTCCAGCGCCCGCTCGCCGATCAGGGCGCGCGCCGCCTCGGCTTCGAGCATCTCGGGCACCTTCGCATCGTGACAGATCCGCTCAAGCGCGGCCTACCGCGGACCGAGAACTCCGGGCATGACGATGACACCCCTTACCGCCCTCCAGCAGTACTCCGCGTCCTCGCTGCAGCCCGGCGAGGAGTTCGTCGCCGGCATCGCGGTCGCTGCGCCCCAGTCCGCCCACCAGGACCGCAACTTCCTCCTGGGGGGTATCGCCGGGTCGATCGTGCTCGACGCGATGGATCAGCACAAGACGCAGAAGGCGTCCACGATTTCGATCCCTGTGACGGGCGTGATCATCGGCGCGACCCAGAGCCGCATCCTGGTGTTCAAGCACAACATGAAGATGCAGCCGGCCGAAGTCATCGGAAGCGTGGAACGCGAGGGGCTGAGCCTCGACTCCGAGGAGTTCCGTCAGGGTCTGGTCAAGCGCATCCACTTCACCCTGGTAAAGGACAGCACCATAGTGGTGGACGGGGTCTGCAGCCCGAAGAACAGCGACCTCGACGCGTTCCGTCAGCTGCTCCCGGCCGCGGTGCGGGCCTGACCGTCAGAAGTTGGTGATCGCGCCGGTCTCGGCGCCCTGGGCGAGCTTGGCGTACTTGGCGAGGAATCCACTCGTGTAGCGCGGCTCGGGCAACTTCCAGTCAGCCTTGCGAGCTTCCATCTCCGCCTGGTCGACCATCAGATCGATCGTGTGGTTCTCGGCGTCGATCACGATCCGGTCACCGTCACGCACGAACGCGATCGGTCCACCGTCGACGGCCTCGGGCGCGACGTGGCCCACACAGAACCCGTGCGTCCCGCCGCTGAATCGACCGTCGGTGATGAGCGCGGCGTCCGCGCCGCGACCCGCACCCTTCATCGCACCGGTCACCGCGAGCATCTCGCGCATACCGGGGCCACCCTTCGGGCCCTCGTAGCGGATCACGACGATGTCGCCCGGGTTGATCTTCCCCGCGAGGATGGCGTCCATGGCGAGGTCCTCGCCGTCGAAGACGCGGGCGGTCCCGTCGAACAGCAGTGAGTCCAGGCCCGCGACCTTCACGACCGAGCCGTTCGGCGCCATCGACCCCCGCAGCACGGCGATGCCGCCCTGCGCGTTGATCGGGGCGGTGAGGGGATGCACCACTTCCCCGTCGGGCGCCGGCGGGTCGAGCTCCGCGAGGTTCTCGGCCATTGTCTTGCCGGTCACCGTCATGCAGTCGCCGTGCATCAGCCCGGCGTCGAGCAACTCGCGCATGACGACGGGCACCCCGCCGATCCGGTCGATGTCGAACATGTGGTACTTGCCGTGGGGCTTGGTGTCCGCGACGTGAGGCACGCGCGCACCGATGCGGTTGAAGTCGTCCAACTCCAGCTCGACACGCGCCTCGTTCGCGATCGCGAGCAGGTGCAGCACCGCGTTGGTCGAACCGCCCAGCGCCATGACGACCGCGATCGCGTTCTCGAACGCCTCCTTGGTCATGATGTCGCGCGCTCGGATGTTGCGCTCGATCAGCATCATCACCGCGCGACCGGTCTCGAACGCGAAGTCGTCACGGCGACGGTCCACCGCGGCGGGTGACGCCGAACCCGGCAAACTCATCCCGATCGCCTCACCGACGGACGCCATCGTGTTCGCCGTGAACATGCCCGCACACGATCCCTCGGTCGGACATGCCCGCTTCTCGATCTCACCCAACTCGTTCTCGGTCAGTGTCCCGGCCGCGCAGGCGCCGACCGCCTCGAACACGCTCACGATGTCGAGCGCCTGGTCCTTGTACCGACCGGGCATGATCGATCCGCCGTAGAGGAATGCAGCGGGCAGGTTGAGTCGCGCCGCGGCCATGAGCATCCCGGGGAGACTCTTGTCGCAGCCGGCAAACGTGACGAGCGCGTCGAGGCGCTCGGAGTGCATCACACACTCGACGGAATCGGCGATGATCTCGCGGCTCACGAGCGACCCGCGCATGCCCTCGTGGCCCATCGAGATGCCGTCGCTCACCGCGATGGTCACGAATTCGAGGGGGAACCCACCCGCGGCCTTGACGCCTTCCTTGGCCCGCTTGGCCAACCGGTCGAGGGGGAGGTTGCAGGGGGTGACCTCGTTCCAACTCGACGCGACACCGACCTGCGCCTTGCCCCAATCGTCGTCGGTCATGCCGACCGCCCGCAGCATCGCCCGGGCGGGGGCCCGCTCCATACCCCGGGTCACCTCGTGGCTCATGGGTTTCATATCGCTCATGTCATCCAGCGTACGCGCCCCCTCCCCGGCGTTCCCGGTCCGGATTAGGTTTCGGCCCCATGACTGACATCGGCATCCAGTACGCAGCAATCCGCGAGCGCATCACCGAACTCGTCGCCGGACTGTCAGCCGGGCAGGCTGCCACCCCGGTCCCTGCGTGTCCCGGCTGGTCGGTTCACGACGTCGTCGCGCACCTCGGAGGGTCGGTCACCGACATCCTGGCCGGCCGGATGGACGGCGTCGGCAGCGACGAGTGGACCGCCGCGCAGGTCGACGCGCGCCGGGAAACACCGATTGCCGACGTGCTCGCCGAGTGGGCGGCCGGCTCGCCGCAGTTCGAGGACGGTCTCCGGGCCATCGGTGGACCGATGGCCGCGTTGGCCGTGGCCGACGCATGGAACCACGAGCAGGATCTGCGCGGCGCGCTCGGACACGAAGGTGGTGCTGACCCGGCGGCCGAACACACCGCCATCGAGGGGTATGCGAGCGCAGTCGGCGGTGGCCTGGCCGCGGCGGGACACGCGCCGTTGAAGATCGTCGCCGGGGCCACCGAGTTCGCGACCGGCGACGGGGAGCCGGGCGCCACGGTCACGGGTGCGCCGTTCGATCTCGCGCGGGCACTCGCCGGGCGACGGACCGCTGACCAGATCCGCGCCCTGACTTGGAGCGGAGATGCGGATCCGTACGTCGCGGCGCTGAGCACCAAGGGGCCGAACGAACCGCTTCCCTGCTGAACCCGGCCACTGCATGGGCGGTGGTCCGACCGTCGCCTACGGTCGGACCATGAAGGTCGACGCGCCGCTCGTAGCAATGGAACTGTCCGGCGTCGCGGCAGCCGCGCGCCAGCTCGAAGCCGACGGTTTCGACGGTACCTACACCTTCGAGGGACCGCACGACCCGTTCCTGCCGCTGCTCCTCGCGGCCGAACACACTGAGCGCCTCGAACTGATGACCGCCGTGGCCATCGCGTTCGCCCGCAATCCCATGACCGTCGCCAACCTCGGCTGGGACCTCCAGGCCGCGTCCGGTGGTAGGGCGATTGTCGGGCTCGGCTCCCAGATCCGCGCGCACATCGAGCGCCGCTTCTCCATGCCGTGGTCCGCGCCGGCGGCCCGCATGCGGGAGTTCGCGAGCGCCGTACCGCGCGATCTGGGATTGCTGGCAGGACGGCGCGCCGCTCGAGGTCGACGGCGACCACTACCGCCACACCCTCATGACCCCGTTCTTCACCCCGGAACCCCTGACATCGGGACCCCCGCGCATCTTCCTCGCCGGCGTCGGCCCGGCGATGACCCGCGTCGCGGGCGATGTCGCGGACGGGTTCTTCGCCCACCCGTTCTGCACGCCGTCGTACCTCGACGCGGTCACCCGCCCGATCCTCATGGGCGGTACCCGCGGCGGGACCGACGGGTTCGAGATCGCGTGGCCCGTGATGATCGCGACCGGCACGACCGACGAGGATCGACACGACGCGGAGTTCGCGACCCGGGCTCAGATCGCTTTCTACGGCTCCACTCCCGCGTATCGACCGGTCCTC
The DNA here is from genome assembly GCA_963701625.1 of uncultured Acidimicrobiia bacterium. Classification (GTDB taxonomy): domain Bacteria; phylum Actinomycetota; class Acidimicrobiia; order IMCC26256; family JAENVU01; genus JAENVU01. The sequence goes on from CAVPAT010000005.1 coordinate 117,230, forward strand.
GACCATCACGATCGCGGGGAACTCCAGCCGGAACTGCGGACCCGCAGCCAGTCCGGCGACTGGGCCGCGATGGCCGATCTCGTCGACGACGAACTCTTCGACCTCATCGCGATTCGCGGCACCCCGTCGGAATGCGGGGCACAGCTCGCCGACCGAGCGTTCGGGCGGGTGCAGCGGGTCGGCATCAATGCGCCCTACGCCACATCCGGGGATCTGTGGCCGGAGTTGCTCAAGGCATTCCATACCGCCGCCGAATCCCAAGGGGAACACTCGCAACCGGGAACCCGATGAAGGTGCGCATCGCGACCGCCGACGGTTTGATCGAACCGGGGTCGCGCGCGTCCATTGACGGCCCGGTGCGGGTCTTCGGCGACGTCCTCGTTGGCGGCGACCGCGAGTTGTACTGGCACGGCGAAGCCGGATGGACTCGTGTCGGCGAGGCGCCGGGGCTGCGATGCGCGGTCGACGCTCCGGGTGGGATCCTGGCCGGCACCGAAGGCGGCCATCTCCTGCGCCTGCGCGCGAACGACCTGGTGCGGCTCGCCGGATTCGACGACGCCCGGGGACGCGACCAGTGGCATACGCCGTGGGGTGGACCCCCGGAGGTCCGGTCCCTGGCCTGCACTCCGGACAACATTCTGTTGGCGAACGTCCACGTCGGCGGGATCCTGCGGTCCGAGGACGCCGGGCGCACCTGGCGACCCACGGTCGACATCGAGGCCGACGTCCATCAGGTCCGTTCGGTCTGGGGTCGCAGCGATCTCGTCGTCGCCGCCTCGGGGATCGGCCTGCTCATCTCCGCCGACGCCGGGCAGACCTGGCGCGTGCATGCCGACGGGCTGGAGGGCAGCTACTGCCGCGCGGTCGCCGCCCCCGACGCCGCGATCCTGGTCAGCGCGTCCGAGGGACCGCGGGGCCGCCGCGCTGCGATCTACCGCACGTCGCTGGCGGCCGATCGACCCTTCGAGCGGATCAGCGAATGGCTCGACGGCAACATCGACACGCACGCGCTGGACGGTTTCGCCGAGCACGTGATGTACGGAACCCCCCACGGCGAGGTCTGGGAATCGACCGACACCGGCACAACGTGGTCCCGGACCCACCAGAAGCTCGCCAGCGTGACGTCGATCAGCCTCGTCCCCGAGACCTGAGCATCCGGAGCCAGCGGAACGAGCGATCAGCGAGTGTCGACGGCGCGGAACAGCTCGGCGGCGCGGCCTTCAGGGAGTTCCGCTGCTTTGGCATTGGCGGCGGCCCAGTCCCGGAGCAGCGTTTCGATCCGTTCGGGATCCGAGATCTGACTCTCGTGCGAGGTGAGCGCGTGCAACTTCTTGTCCATCACATCCGTGATGTCGACGTACGTGTTCGAGTCGGGCCGCGCCATCATGAACAGCTGCGACACCGACCACGGCTCGAGTTCCTCGACGAGCAGCAGCTCGGGGTGAGCGAACGGATTCTGCGCGTCCGGGTAGACCGCGGCGACCGTCGCTTCGGCCGCGGCGAGATGGTCGGGGTGACTGGCGTAGATGCGGTCCCACAAACGCTCGGGCGACTGGGTCACGACGCGCTGCGGTCGGACCTCGCGGACGACCCGCGAGATCGCACAGCGCAACTCCATCGTGGGTTCGACCCGGCCGTCGGGAAAGTGCAGAAATCGAACGTCGGTGACCCCGACCACCGCGGCCGCCGCGGACTGCTCGGCTTCGCGGATCGACGCCATGTGGGCGTGGGGCTGCGCCCGGTCGTCGCCACCGGCTTCGCCGCTCGTCACGAGGCAGTAGGTGACCGCGATCCCGGCCGCGGTCCAGGTCGCGACCGATCCGGCGGTACCGAAGTCGATGTCATCGGGATGGGCCACCACGACGAGGATCCGCTCGACGCCCTCATCGGTGGCGTAGTCGGGGGTTTCCATCATGCGAGCCGTTCGTCGAGGAGTTGGTTGAGGATCTGGGGGTTGGCCGAACCCTTGGTCGCCTTCATCAGTTCGCCCATCAGGAATCCGCGCTTCTTCTTGCGGACCTTGTCGTCGCCGTCGCGGAACTCGGCCACGATCGCCGCGTTCGTGCCGAGAATCTCGTCGATGAGTGTCGCGAGTTCGTCGGCGTCGTTGTTCTGCGCCAAACCGCGCGACTCGACGACCGCCTTCGGGTTGCCGCCCTCCGCGAGACAGGTGGCGAGCACCTCCTTGGCCAGCGCTCGGGACAATGTGCCGTCCGCGATCAGCCCGATCAGCTCGGCGAGGGCCGACGGCGTGAGCAACAGCTCCGATGGCGTCAGCCCGGCCTCGTTGAGGTGGGCGAGCACGGCGCCGGTCAACCAGTTCGTCACGTCCTTGCCGGACGCGCTCGCGGCCACCGCCGCCTCGGCGTAGTCGGCCAATCCCGGAGACTCCACCAGCGTCCGCGCGTCCGTCTCGGAGATCCCCCATGCCGCGACCATCCGGTCCCGGCGGGCGGCGGGCAGCTCGCCGATCGCGGCGCGGGCCTGCGCGCGCATCTCGTCGGTCGGCACGACCGGCACGAGGTCGGGCTCGGGGAAGTAGCGGTAGTCCTCGGAACCTTCCTTCGACCGCATCCCGTGGGTCACGCCGGCGGACTCGTCCCAGTGCCGGGTTTCCTGCACCACGCGCCCGCCCGCCTCCACCAGCTCGATCTGGCGGGCGATCTCGTATTCGATCGCCCGGCCGAGCGACCGGACCGAGTTCATGTTCTTGATCTCGGCGCGGGTTCCGAGCGTCTCGGATCCGGCCGCGCGCACCGACACGTTCGCATCCACGCGCATCGAGCCCTCTTCCATCTTCACGTCCGAGACGCCGATGGCTTCGAGGACCCCTCGCAGTTCGGTGACGTATCCCTTCGCCTGTGCAGCGGTGTGAATGTCGGGCCGACTCACGATCTCCATCAGCGGCACCCCGGCACGGTTGTAATCCACGAGGCTGTGCGACGCGTCGTGGATCCGCCCGCCGCCACCCATGTGTGTGCTCTTGCCGGTGTCCTCTTCCATGTGGGCTCGCTCGATACGGATCCGCGTCCCGTCGACCTCGAGATACCCGTCGACGCAGATCGGCTCGTCGTACTGCGACGTCTGGAAGTCCTTGGGCATGTCCGGGTAGAAGTAGTTCTTGCGGTGGAAGATCGACCGCTCCGGCACATCGAAGTGGAACGCCTCGCCGAGGCGGAGCGCGAACTCGACCACCCGCTCGTTGAGGACTGGCAGCGCACCCGGCAGACCGAGGCACACCGGGCAAATGTTGGTGTTGGGCTCGGAGCCGAACTCGTTGGCGCACCCGCAGAACAGCTTCGTGGCCGTCGACAGTTCGACGTGCACCTCGAGGCCCATCACGGCTTCCCAATCGCCCATGTCAGACTCCCCTTCCATGAGTGAGGCTCCCACCGAACTGCTCGATCCCGACCGCTACCGGACCCACCGGGCGACACTCGCGACGGGTGCGACCCTGGCCTACACGCGCGAAGGCGAGGGCGGGACACCGCTCCTGCTCGTGCACGGTTGGCCCGAGACGCGGCGCATCTGGTGGCGCAACATTGACGCGCTGGTGGCGGCCGGCTTCGAGGTCATCGTGCCCGACCTGCGCGGCTTCGGTGACAGTGAACTCGCGCCCGACGGTTTCTACGACGTCGCCGCGTTCTCGATGGATCTGCACGCGCTCGTCCACGACGAACTCGGCCACGCGCACTGTCTCGCCGCAGGCGGCGACGCGGGCGGACCGATCGTCTACGACCTGTCGTTGCGGTACCCCGGGTTCGTGCCCAAGCTCTGCTTCTTCAACACCGTGGCACCCGTGCTCGTCAACGGCGAGTACGAGGCCGCCGGTATCCCGTCCGACGAGGACCGCGCGTACCGCGCCACCGCGGACTACTTCATCCGCCAGGCGACCGACGCGGACGCGCTCGCGGCCGAACTCGACACGCCCGCACGACGGCGGGCCTACGTGTCGGGCATGTACACCCATCGCCTCTGGGCGAACCCGACCGCCTTCACTAGGGAGGCGGTCGAGTTCATGACCGAGCCGTTCGGCGACGCGGAGCACTTCCGAGCCAGCATCTCGCTCTACGAGAGCGCCACCGGCCAACGGCCGATGAAGGACATGGCGCGATTCCTGGAGACCAACCCGGTTCCGACGCTCGTGTTGTACGGACCCGAGGACCACGTGGTCCCGGAGAGTTTCCCCGACCGCTGCGCGGTCGCGTTCACCGAGTGCATCGGGCCGTTCACGGTGCCCGGCGCCGGTCACTTCCTCCAATGGGAGGCGGCCGCCGTCTTCAACCGTGCCCTGATCCACTTCTTCGGCTGACTGACTCACGGCGCCGCCGCTTCCAGGGCGCGGGCGGCACGGAACATGACCGGCTCGCCGAGCGCGGGGGCGAGGACCTGCACCCCGATGGGCAGTCCCGCGTCACCGACGCCGAACGGCACACTGATCGCGGCGTGACCCGCGAGATTGGTCGGGATCGTGCAGACGTCGGAGAGGTACATCGACAGCGGATCCGAGGCCTTCTCGCCGATCGCGAACGCCTCCGTCGGCGCGGTCGGCGACAGGAGCACGTCGAAGCGCTCGTACGCCGCGGCGAAGTCCCGGATGATGAGCGTCCGAACCTTCTGCGCCTTGCCGTAATAGGCGTCGTAGTACCCAGCCGACAGTGCGTACGTGCCCAGCATGATCCGACGCTTCACCTCGGGTCCGAAACCGGCGTCGCGGGTGCGGGCGTTCATGTCGGCGACATCGTCGCCGTCGACCCGCAAGCCGTAGCGCACGCCGTCGTACCGAGCCAGGTTCGACGACGCCTCGGCCGGTGCAATGAGGTAGTACGCCGACAGGCCGTATACGCAGCTCGGCACCGACACCCGGTCGACGGTCGCACCCGCGGCTTCGAGTTTCGTCGCGGCCTGTTCCACCGCATCGCGCACCCGGGGGTCGATGCCGTCGACGTCGGTCAGTTCCGAGACGATGCCGACCCGGAGCCCGGTCACGTCCGAGCCGCCGTCGAGCGGCGCGGGGACCGAATCGATCGAGGTGGAGTCCATGCGGTCGTGGCCCCAGATCGACTCGAGCAGCAGCGCCGCGTCGTCGACCGAGCGTGCGAAGGGGCCAACCTGATCGAGGCTCGACGCGAACGCGATGAGCCCGTAGCGGCTGACCCGTCCGTAGGTGGGCTTCATGCCGACAACCCCACAGAGCGCCGCGGGCTGGCGGATCGAGCCGCCGGTGTCCGAACCCAGCGCGAGCGGCGCGTACCCGGCCGCCACCGCGGCGGCCGAACCACCACTCGATCCACCGGCGACCCGACTCGGATCGTTCGGGTTGCGCGTGACGCCGAACGCGGAGTTCTCGGTGGAACTTCCCATCGCGAACTCATCGAGGTTGGTCTTGGCGATGGGAATCCCGCCGGCGGCGGTGAGTCGGTCCACCACCGTCGCGGTGTAGGGCGGGCGCCAGCCGTCGAGGATCTTCGACGAGCAGGTGGTCGGGATCCCTCGCGTGCAGAGGTTGTCCTTGAGCGCGACGGGTACTCCGGCGAGCGCGCCTGGGTCTTCACCGCGCGCCACCGCTGCGTCGACGGCGTCAGCCGCGGTCAGGGCCTCGTCGGCGAGTACTGAATTGCAGGCGTGGATCTCGGCATCGCGTGCCGTGATCGCCGCCAGCGACTCTTCCACCACCGATCGCGCCGAGCGTTCACCGGCACGCACCGCGGCGGCGATCTCCCGAGCACTCACGGCGCCTCCCCCATGATGCGTGGGACCCGGAACCGATCGTCCTCCGCAACCGGCGCCTGGCCGAGCACTTCGTCACGGTCGAGCGACGGGCGGACCTCGTCGGGCCGCAACACGTTCACGAGCGGGAGTGGGTGCGCCGTCGCGGGCACGTCGGCAAGATCGAGGGCCTCGATGTCCCGGGCATGCCCGAGGATGGTCGCCAACTCGGCGGTGAGGTGATCCACCTCGTCGTTGGTCAGGGCCAGACGCGCCAAGCGCGCCACGTGCTCCACATCGGAGCGGGAGATGGGGTCGGTCACGACGGGCGAGTCTAGGAAGCGCGAGCCGGCGAACTCCCCCCGATCAGCGGTAGGGGTCGTCCTTCCGGCCGGGGTAGACCCACCAGTCCTCAGCCGACGGAGACCAGTCCGGATCCTCGAAAATGCAGTCGACCGGACAGACCGGGGGCAGGCACTTCCCGCAGCCCGAACACAACTCCGGGAGGATGATCACGTCGATGCCGTGATTGAAGATCGCCCCGAACTGCGGCGGGCAGTGCCGGATGCAGGTATCGCAGTTGATGCAGATCGACATGTCGATCTTGAGCGGCGCGCTCTGCCACTTCTGGTTGCGTTCGTGGGAGCCGATGCGCTCCACGCGGGTCGAGTCCGCCATGGCGCCAGAAGGTACTCGGCGTCGCCACGGTCTCGGGTGGTCGACGATCGGCAGAAGGCGTCGATAGTCTCACCGTTCCGACGTTCTGCAAGTAGCCAGGAGGCACCAGTGTCCAAGCACGAGTTCCTGTCCGACGAATGGTTCAGCGCGGTCACCGACCTCATGGCCGAGCACGGCGCCGACGCACCGGCGCACCAGGACATGCTGATGAACATCATCGTCACCGACAGCCCTTGGGGCGAGCGCGAGATGCACATGGGCACACGCGACGGCAAGGGCGAGATGGCCCAGGGTCAGGTCGAAGGCGCGGACGTGACCATGACCACCGACTACGCCACCGCGAAGGAGGTCTTCGTCTCCGGAAACCCGCAGGCGGGGATGCAGGCCTTCATGTCCGGCAAGGTCAAGGTCCAGGGCGACATGGCCAAGCTCATGGCCGCCGGCCAGGGTGGCAGCCCTGGTGGCAACCAGGCACTGACCGACGCCATTCAAGAGGCCACGGTCTGACCGCGTCGCCGTGCGCTGTGGCGACCGATGTGCGCGGTGAGCGACGCTCGATTGATTTTGACCTGCGGGTTGCCCGGGGCGGGAAAGACCACACTCGCGAGACGACTCGCTGAGCCGGAAGGCGCGCGCTCCCCGGCGCGGGGCTAGCTCGGCTTCCGACCCACGCAATGCCAGTTGAGGGTCAGGAGTTCCTCCTCCTCGGCCCGGATGTAGGACTGGCTGTTCGCGTTCATACGCTGCATCAGCAGGTTGGTCTTCTTCGGGATCACGTGCAGCTTCGCGAGCAGCTTGAAGGCCGCCTCGTACTTGTCGAAGAGGGCCACTTCCTTCTTGATCAGTTCAACCGCGGGCCGGCCGACCGACGACACGAGTTCGAAGCCGGCGGCCCGGTAGGCGTCCTCCCAGTACCGGTAGTACCAGAGACCGCCGAACACGGTCAGCTCCCGGGTGTGCTGGATCAGCGTGCGTTGGTGTTCGTTGTCGCGGTCGTAGGCATCCAACGCCGCGACGTCGTTGATCACGAACCGGCCGCCGGGCTTGAGGATACGGAAGACCTCGTTGAACGTGAACTCGTGGTCGCTCACGTACGTCATCGGCTGGACCGCGTACACCGCGTCGAATGATCCATCATCGAACTCGAGCGCCTTGTTGAAGTCGCCGACGAAGAAGTTGGCCCGCGGCAGGTTCGGATTCCTCCACGCCTTCTCGATCTGCGAGCGGTCGAGGTTGATCCCGTAGGGCGTCGCCCCGGTCAGCTCGGCGATGTGCTCGGCGATCGCACCGCACCCACACCCCAGGTCGAGCACCTTCTCACCGGCCACCAGCTCGAGGTCCCGGGCGACGATCCGTTCGAAGAGGATCTGGTTCTGCAACACCGAGACATCGGGATCGATCGTCGGCGGCATGTACATCTTTTCCACCGAACCGAGCGTGCACAGCAGGTGAATGACCTTGTACAGCTGGGTCAGCTCGTCGCTGCTCCCCTGCGGGTACCCCCTCAGCGGAACACCTGCGTCGTAGTCGGCCTTGGTGTTCTCCGGTGAGTCGACGAACAGCTCGTCGTAGGAGCGCATGTAAGCGTCGAAGTCTTCGTCGCTGATGCGGAGCAGTCCCCACAGGGCTCCGAGCCGGTCGCGGATGCTCGTCGACTTGTGCTGCAACGTTGTCCCCTCGTCTTGATGTCGTCGGAGGTCTCGCGCACCCGGAAGGAGGGGGGTCGACCGGTTCGGACCCTAACCCGACGGGTTCCGGCGGGCGAGCAGTCCGGGTGCGTCGGACGACGGGCCGGCATCAAGCCGTCGAGTCACGACCGCGCTGGACGCGACGCAGCTCCGCGAGGAGCTCTTGACGGGCACGACCACCGTCCGGGTATTGGTCGTTTCGATCCGAGCGCCACGCTGCGACCATCGCCGACACGAGCACTCGGCAGTCGCGGAGCAGGTCGTGATCAGCTTCCGGATAGTGCTGGCCCACCGCGTCGGGCGCGTGGGCGAGGTCGAACTCGACCGGCCCTCGGCAACACGTCTCGAGGTCGATGAACCGAGGGCCGTGCGCCGTCGTCAGCAGGTTTCCCGGGTGGGGTTCTCCGTGCAGCAGTTGCTCGGGCGCGCCATGTTCTTCGATCGCTCTGCGGCGGGCTCGCAGCGTGTCGCGGAGCAGCTCCCGGTCCGCGTCCACGAGCGCCGGAGTGCGGTCGCGACCGGCGACCAGCCCTTCCGCCTCCGCGACTCGATCGGTGAAGTGCGGCGTTGCGAGATCGACCTGACGCATGCCGGCATGAAGCCGCCGCAGTGCTTCGGCATAGTCGGCCGCGACGGGCGCGTCCGTTCCGACTGATGCGTAGTACGACCACAGCGTGACGACGAACCCGTCGCGCTCGTACGGCTGCGGCTCGACGCGCGGCTCCAACACCGCCACCGGGCTCCGCGTCTCGGTGAGTCGTCGAGCAAGATCGACTTCGAACTGGGCGACCTCCTGCCCTCGATGTGCGACTCGAGCGAGAAGATCGCAAGGCAGGATGCGAATCGCGAGCTTGTTCGAGTTACTCAGCACAACGGTGCTGTCCACCGTCAGGCCGAGTGCCGAGACGATCGACGTCGACGCCGCCACCGCGCGCTCGAGGTCCGCTGCCTGCATCTTCGCCCACCCACCAATCCTTCGACATGAGTGTCCCAAAAGGCCGGGGCCGCGTCACTTCGAAGCCACGACCGACAGATGCCGCCGGACACCTCTCGCGGTTACGGTGACCGGTCGTGATCATCGTTTCGGGGTGGCTCCGTCTTGATGCAGTGGAGCGCCAGCAATACCTCGACGGGTGTCGGCGCGTCATCGAGGCGGCCCGACGTGCGCCCGGTTGCCTGGACTTCCATATTTCGGGGGATTCGCTCGAGGACGACCGGATCAACATCTTCGAGAAGTGGGAAGACGCCGAATCGGTCAAGCGGTTCCGCGGTACAGGTCCGAGCGACGACCAGCGGGCGGCGATCATCGCGGCTCAGGTCGAGCAGCACGAGATCGCGAGCACCGTGTCTTTGACCTGACGGTCCACCGACCCGCCCCGAGGTCGCTGCACACCGCTCAGCGAGTGAATCCCGTCACCTGAGGCCGCCAGATCCGGCGAACTCTGGCTGGCGACGCAGAGTCGTCCCGTAGGGTCGACGGTTCATGGTGTTCCGCCGCGACTCCGAACCTGACACCGGTCAAGCTGCGGACGCGACCGACGCGATCGTCGACGTCGACCGGACGTACCGGCCCGGCACGGCGCAGGCGGCGCTTCGCCACCGCGACTTCCGCTACGTCTGGGGCGGCACGTTCCTCTCGAACATCGGCACGTGGATGCAGAACGTGCTGCTCGGCAAGTTTGCGCTCGATCTGACTCACGACCCGGGCTACGTCGGCCTCCTCTACTTTGCGCAGCTCGGCCCGCTCCTGTTCCTGAGTCAGATCGGTGGCGTGATCGCGGACCGGGTCAATCGCCGGCGGTACCTCGTCGTCATGCAACTCACCCAGATGCTGCTGTCGTTCGGTCTCGCGGCCCTCGTCGTGGTCCAGCATCCCTCGAAATGGGGCATCTTCGGCTGCGTCCTGGCGATCGGCATCGTCAACGCACTCAGCGCGCCGTCGATGGGCGCGATCCTGCCGACGCTCGTCCCCAAGGAAGACATCCCCGGCGCGGTCTCGCTGCAGTCGGTGCAGATGAACCTCTCCCGCGTGCTCGGGCCCGTGGTCGGCGCGCCCCTCCTGGCCATCTTCGGCGCCGAAACCGTCTTCGCGATCAACGCGGCGACCTACGGCTTCGCCGTCGCCGGCTTGTTGCTGGCCAAGTACGACGCGCACAACCCCCACCCCCTCCAGGGCCGCATCATGGAGAAGCTGCTCTCCGGAGTGCGGATCGCCTGGCGCGATCGTCTGCTGCGACGGATCTTCGTCACGATGTTCACGTTCTCGTTCTTCTCATTGATGTACGTCGGCCTCTACCCGGAGGTCGCCGAGACCAACTTCGGGATCACCAAGCCGGGCACGTACCTCCTGCTCTACGCGGTCTGGGGCCTGGGCGCGACCCTCGGCGCGCTCACCATCGGCACGTTCCTCTCGGGGCATTCGAAGGCGCGGATCGCCCGCTACTCGCTCGCGGCCTTCGCCGCACTGCTCGCCGCCTTCGCGCTCATCCGCAGCCCGGCCCTCGCCTTCGTCGTCTCCCCCGCGCTGGGCTTCGTGTACTTCCTGGTCATCACTGCGCTGTCGACGATCATGCAGGAGCACCTCGAGGACGAGATCCGCGGCCGGATCATGGCCATCTGGATCATGAGCTTCGGCGGGACCGTCCCGATCGGTGTCTACGTCGGCGGCCTCATGATCTCGGCACTCGGGATGACGATCACCGAGGTGATGTTCGTCGGGGTCGTGGCCGCGGCCGTGCTCGCCTGGTACTGCGATCTCGTCAAAGACGGCGCGCCTGGAGGTTCAGGCCGCGTCGGCCACGGATAGCTCCGCCACCGGCCGGCGACCGGCGATGAACGTCGTCGCACCGACGGCACACGCGGCGATCACCGCACCCACGGCGTAGGCCACCACGAACGGCCCCGCCGATTCCGACCCGCCCTGAATGGTGGACAGCACCTGAATCCCGGCGACCGTGCCGATCTGACCGACCATCTGCTGGGCGGCATTGGCGACGCCGAGGTTGCCCGTCTCGACCGTGTTGGCCACGACCGTCACCAGCGAGGGCATCGACGTCCCCATCGCGAGCCCGGACAACGCGAGGCCCACGAACACCAGGCCGATGGTGTCGGTCGCGGTCGCGACGACGAACATGACCATGGACGCGACGAGCAGTGTCGTCCCCACGATGCCGGCCTTGCGTTCGCCGACGCCGCGCGGCGAGGTAGCCGGAGCCCGGCGCGGTGAGGCTGAACGTCAGCGGCCGACAGGCCATCGCCCATGACGTCGCCGCGACCGTGAAGCCGAACCGCTCCTGCACGAGCAACGGCGTGACGATGAAGCCGCCCATGTACGCGAAGTTGGCGCCGAACTGTGCAATCAGCGACGCGCTGAAATCCCGCGCCGCGAAGAACTGGAGCGGGAGGAGGGGCTTGGCGGCCCGGCGCTCCACCCGGACGAACAGGACCAGCATCGGCGGTGCGAAGGCGAACAGCGCCACGGTGACCGGCTGGCTATAGCCGATGCGCGCGCCGACGGTCAGCCCGAGCAGCGCGGAGATCGTCGCGGCCGCGAGCGTCGCCGCGCCCGCGAGATCGAGCGGTTCGCTGGCGCGTCGTGGCGTCTCGCGCAACACCAGGAAGGCCAGGCCCAGCGCGAGCAACGACAGTGGCACCTGGGCGATGAAGATGGACCGCCAGCCGAAGGCGTCCACGACCGGGCCACCGGCCACGAGCCCGATGACCGGTGCGCCGGCGCCGACCAACGACCACCACCCCATCGCCTTGACCCGGTCCTCCTCCGGGAACGCCTGCATGATCAGCGCCATCGATGCGGGACCAATCGCCGCGCCGGGCAGCGATCCGATCGTGCGGATCGCGATGAGCGAAGGCCCGTTCCACGCGAACGCGGTGCAGGCCGCGCCGATCGTGAACCCGGCGAAGCCCAGCAGATAGAGACGCCGGTGCCCGCGCGTGTCGCCGATCTTGCCGAGCAGCGGCATGGTGAGCGCGAGGCCGAGCAGTGGTCCGGTGACCACCCAGGTGAGGTCCGCCGGCTGCGCGCCGAGATCCTTGGCAACCTGCGGCAGCGAGACCGCCAGGATCGTGATGCTGAAGCCGGTCGCGAACAGGCCGGTCAGCACCGCGACCAGCACCAACCACGGTGAACGGTCGCCGGAACGGAGCCGCTTCAGCCGGTGCTCGAAGAGATACGGCCAACCGACGACGGGAACCTCGTCGCCGCCGGGCGCCTCCCCGACGAACGAGGGCGGGCCGGCCTGAGTCACCCTTCGAGATTAGGGGTCTCCTCGAGCGCGAGGTCGCAGGCTAACTCCGCGAATCGGTGCGCGTGACCGAGGGGAGGTCGAGGCGCAGATCGATGACGTCAGCACCACCTTCGGTCTCGCCGTGCAGGAAGCCTTCGAGTTCGCCGGCGACGTCGCAGGGGGAGACGAGTTCCGGACGTGCTCGCAGCGGACGGCCGAATCCCATGCCGGGACGTCGCATCGCCGGGTGAGTGCTTCCACCTCGGGCCGGCCTGCGCATCTCGATCCTCCACGGACGAACCCCGGGGTGGGGTTCACTCTCCGCAGTCATTATCGAGACTGAGACGCTGAACGCAAGGGAGCCCTTCGGCTCATTTCCGCGCTGGAAACACTGGCGAACTTGACCTGTTTGGGCGTCCAGGACCTTGTGTCTCCCCAGAATATGGGAGACCGCCACTCACGAAGCGTGACGAAGTCGGGCACACCACCCAGAGCGGCGCGCACGCAACGTCCACCACGAGTGCATCACCGACCACACCGGGCGCGCATGGTTCACGGCGTTTGGAGCTTTCCCGCCGCGGCCGCGAGCTCGGCCACCGACCACCGGTCTCCCTTGTCGATCTTCTCGGCCAGTGTCCACGGCTGGAATCGCTGCACCACGCCACCCTGCACGAGAAAGGCCTCACCGCTGAATGGGACAGTCGGCGGTCGCGAGGTAGGCGACGAACGGCGAGACGTTCGCCGGATCCCAGGTGTCGAACTGCGCGCCGTCTTCGGGAGCCTTCACCACCTCGCCGAGGCCAGGAGTGGCCTCGGTCAGGCGAGTCCGAGCGGCCGGCGCGATCGCATTCGATCGGACGCCGTAGCGCCCGAGTTCTTTGGCGCAGATCTGCGAGAACGTAGCGATCCCACTCTTCGCCGCGCCGTAGTTCGCCTGGCCGGGGTTGGCGAGCAACCCCGAGGTTGACGACGTGTGGACGATGGACGCATTCACGTCCTGGCCCGCTTTGGACTGCTCCCGCCAGTAGGCCGCAGCCATGCGAGTCGGACAGAAGTGGCCTTTCAGATGGACGGCGATCACCGCGTCCCATTCGGCCTCGGTCATGTTCACCACGACCCGGTCCCGGAGGATGCCGGCATTGTTCACCAGGACGTGCAGGTCGCCGAACGTGTCGACCGCGCTCTGGATCAGGTGTTGGGCGCCGTCCCACTCGGCGACGTTGTCACCGTTGGCAACGGCCTCACCGCCCGACGCGTTGATCTCGGCCACGACTTCCTGGGCGGGAGTCTGATCTCCACCCGAGCCGTCGGCCGCGCCACCCAGGTCGTTGACGACGACTTTTGCGCCCTCTGCAGCAAAGAGCAGCGCATGCTCCCGGCCCAGGCCTCGGCCGGCTCCGGTGATGATCGCGACACGACCGTCGAGTGCTCCCATCGACTGTGCTCCTTCTCAAAGGGGTCAGACCCAGCAGGCTACCGAGCGGCGGCAGCGGGCTTGCGGTGGGAGAACTCGATCAGAAGAAGACCCGGACCGTGGTGCCGCGCGGCACCATCGTGTTCGGGTCGATGTCCTGGGCCACCACCAGCCGTCCCGGTGCGATTGTTCCTTCGGTGGTCAACGCGACGCCGGACTGCTCGGCCCACAGCGTCACCGTGGCGATCGGCTGACCCTTGAAATTGGGCACCATCGACCAGGTCGGGGCCCTTGCTCACCAGCACGTTGACCGAGGAATTCTTCTCCACCTGCGTGCCGACTGCCGGATCGGTGCCGACCACTTTGCCGGCCTCGACCGCGTTGTCGAAGACTTCGACCTGCACCGGCTTGAGACTCACGTCGGTGAGCGCCTTCGCGGCGCGGTCGTAGGACAAGCGCGCGACGTTCGGTACCGCTACTGGTTGGGGACCCTTGGAGACGAGCAGCACGACGAAGGAGTCCGGCGGGGCGGAGCCCTGCGGGTTCGAGTCGACCACCTGCCCAGCTGGGTAGGTGTCGTTCCAGTCCTCTTCCACCTTCACCGCGAACTGGTCCTGGAGCAGCGCCGTGGCCTCCTCCACCGTCTTGCCGCGCAGTTCCGGGAGCAAGGCGAGTTTGGGTCCGGTCGACACGATCAACCGGATCGTGTCGCCCTCGTGGCGGAACCCACCGGCGGCCGGGACCTGCGCGACGACGGTGCCTCGCGGGTCATCGGCCCGTCGCCGCTCGATATCGAACAGGAAACCCTTCCCCGAAACCTCCTGTTGTGCATCTGCACGGCTCATGCCCACGAGCAGTGGCACCGGCTGCGCCGCTCCCGGGGACGGTTGGGCGAGGACGAATCCGAGCGCAGACAGCGCGACCGCGATGACGACGCCGAGCATGAACGGGGCGGCGGATCGTGACGGTCGCGCCGAGACGGGGGTCGCCAATGGGAGCCGACGCGTGGTCGCCGGCTTCTGGTCCTGGTCGAAGAGCGGGGCTTCAGTCCGGGCCGTGACCACTTGGGTGGGGTGGGGGTCGTCGGCCACGGCGCCGAGACCGGCCAGGGCGAGCGGCCCGGGTGGCGGCAACGCTTCGGCCGCATCCGCGAGCGCGCGGCGCATCTCGTCCGCAGAGGCGAACCGGTCGGCCGGTTCGACCCGGCACGCCCGCTCGACGACAGGCACGAGCGAGCCGATCTCGTCCGGGACGCTGATGGCCTGCTCCTGGCGGAGCCCGACGGTGCCCAGGGCCGTGTCGGCCACCAGGGGCACCGAGCCGGTGACCGCCTCGACCACGACGAGACCGAGCGCATACAGGTCCGCGCGGCCGTCGAGCGCGGCGCCCGAGCCCTGCTCCGGGCGCGGCGTAGCGGGCGGTTCCGACCACCGCGCCCGCCGGCTCGGTCCAACTGGCTTCCGCGAGGGCCCGCGCCAAACCGAAGTCGGCGACGCGCACGATGCCGTGCTCGTCGAAGAGCAGGTTCGCGGGCTTGATATCTCGATGCACCAGACCCCGGCTGTGCGCGTAGTCGAGCGCGGCAGCCACCTGGCCACTGACATGCGCTGCCTGCGCGGGGCTCAGGCGCGTTCCCGCGTCGAGCATGTGCCGCAAGGACCCACCGACGAGCAGCTCCAGGACCATGAACGGCACGCCGTCCTCGCCCCAGTCGTACACCGCCATCACGTTCGGGTGGTGCAAGGAAGCGGCGAGCTGCGCCTCGGACCGGAAGCGGCGCAGGAACCCGGCGTCGTCGGCCAGCCCTGCGTGGAGCACTTTGACCGCGACCCGACGCCGCAGGCGGACGTCGTCGGCGACGTACACCCGACCGCTCGCGCCTGAGCCGATCGCCCCCAGCAGGCGGTAGCGGCCGGCGAGCACGCGACCGACGAGGTCGGCGACAGTGCTACTTCCGGCCATTGCCACGAGGGTACCGGCCGGAATGTCCCGATCAGCGGCATCCCCGCGTGGCGATGGCCACATCGGAGCCGTCGAGCGATACCGTCGGGACGTGAGCGGTCAACGCATCGAGCCCACCCGTGAGCGCCGGACCCGGAGTCCCCGGCTGCGCCACCCTGGTCGAGTCGCGATCATCGCCGGCGGCCTGCTGCTCGTGGTCGCGCTCGGCGTCGGGGCGGTCAACGGCGCGGACACCTCGGACCTGCAGACCGCCGAACCGGTTCCCGCCGAGGTCGAGTCGTTCAGCCCCGCCCAGGGCGCCAGGGTCGGGCCGACCTCCTCATTGAACGTGGACCTGCGCGACGACCTCGTCGGCGAGTTCCTCGTCTGTGCGCCGCTACCGACCGACTGCACGCCGATCCCACTCGATCAGACCAACGTCGTACCGGCGACCGGCAAGGTCGCGTTCAAGCCGACGGAGGACAGTGACATCACCGGATGGGCACCGGGACCGGTTCGGGTCACGGTGAACTACCACCTCGCGGGCTCCACGGTGACCGATGCCGGGAGCTTCACCTGGACGTTCCTCGTCTCCGCCTGACGCGCTACTCGACAACGAAGGTCGCGTAGCCCTTGATCGCAGTACCGCCGCCGGCGCGCTGCACTTCGAGTTCCAGATCGACCGTGCGCGCGTCGTCATCACGGTCCACCACCTTGCCCGAGCAGATCAGACGGTCACCCGGCCAGACCTGTTCTCGGAACTGCACGCCGAACTTGCGGACGTTCCGCGGCCCGAGCCAGTCCGTCGCGTAGGTCGCGAGGATCCCGGCCTGGAGCATGCCGACCGAGAACGCGCTCGGGTAGCCCGCGGACTGCGCGAACTCGTCGTCGTGGTGGATCGGGTTGAAGTCCCCGGATGCACCCTGGTAGCGGACGAAGTCCGTGCGCGTCAGCGGCCCGTACTCACGGGGCTCGCACTTGGCCCCGACCATCAACTCGTTCCACGCGTTCATCACGCACCACCCTCGGTCGCCGGCTTCCCCGTCTCGATCGCGGTCGACCGTGCCTCGGCCACGAGGGCGCCGTGCGGCGTGCGGAACTCGGTCACCGTGACCACGAAGGTCATGGTCCCGCCGCGCTTGCCCTCCTTCTCGTAGATCTCGTCGACCCGGGTCTGCACGTTCAACTCCGTGCCGGCCGGTGGCGGCGGTCCGTGGAACGTGTACTCCTGGCCACCGTGCAGGAGCCGACGCAGGTCCAGCTTCACCTTGGAGAACACGGATTCTCCGGGGGGTGACCAGAATGCGACGGTCGTGAGGAACGTGGGTGGGATCGGCGGGATCGGATCGACGAGATAATCGGGCGACGACGACATCGTGGCCCGGGCGAACTCGCGGATCTTGCCCCGTTCCACCGTCATCGGGAACGGCTCGTCGGTCACCCCGACTGCGGACTTGTCGACCATGTGCGCTCCTCTGCGTGGACCACTCGGTTGCGGTTCTGGAGCATGGCACCTCGGGCACCCATTACGCAGATGCGTCTCCCGGGGGGCGCTCGAGCAGGTCACGAAACGCCGCTTCGTCGAGCAGCGCGACCCCGAGCGCCTCGGCCTTGGCGAGTTTGGAACCAGGGCTCGCACCTACCACGACGTAGCTCGTCTTCTTCGACACGCTGCCGGTGACCTTGCCACCGCGTGCGGTGATCTCGGCTTCGGTCTGCTCCCGGGTCAGGTGTTCGAGCCCACCGGTCAGGACGAAGGTCATCCCGGCCAACGTCGGTTCGAGATCTGGCGTCTCCGGCTCCGGACCTTCGAGTGACACACCGGCGGTGCGCAGCTTCTCGACGAGCGCGCGATTCGTCGGCACGGTGAACCACGCCGCGATGCTCTCGGCGATGACCGGTCCGACCCCATCGACCGCGGTCAGTGTCTCGACGTCCGCGGCCATGATCTCGTCCAGGCTGCGCAGACTGCGCGCCAATGCCGCGGCGGCGGTCGGGCCGGCGTGGCGGATCCCCAGCCCGACGATCACGCGAGCGAGCGGCCGCGTCTTCGAGGTCTCGATCGCGTCCAGCAGGTTGCGCGCCGAGAGGTCGCCCATCCGCTCCAGGGCGACGAGCTGGTCATGGGTCAGGTCGAAGAGGTCGCCGGCATCCGCAACCAACCCCGCCGCGACCAACTGCCGCACGCGCTCCTCGCCGAGTCCCTCGATGTCCATCCCACCCCGGCCGGCGAAGTAGATGATCTTCTGCTCGCGCTGCATGGGGCAGTCCGCGCTCACGCAGCGCGCGTCGACCTCGCCGTCGAGCCGGACCAGCGGCTGCCCAAGTTCGCACGGGCACACCGCCGGAAACTTCCACTTGCGGCGGCCCCGGGGGCGCTGAGCCAGCACAGGCCCGACCACTTCCGGGATGACATCACCCGCCTTGCGCACCACGACCGTGTCGCCGACGCGCACGTCCTTGCGCGCGACCTCGTCCTGATTGTGGAGCGTGGCCATCCGGACCGTGGACCCGCCGACGAAGACCGGTTCCAGCTCCGCAAACGGCGTCGCCCGCCCCGTCCGCCCGATGCTGACGTGGATACCGACGAGCTTGGTGGTCTTCTCCTCCGGCGGGAACTTGTACGCGACCGCCCAGCGCGGCGCGCGGCTCGTCGTACCCATCTCGGCGCGCTGGGCGAGATCGTCGACCTTGACCACCGCGCCGTCGATCTCGTAGCCGAGCGAATGCCGGTGCTCCTCCATCCGGGTGCAGAACCGGTAGACCGCCGCGAGATCTCCGAGCGCTTCGATGTGAGGGTTCACCGGGAACCCGAGGGCGCGGAGGAAGTCGAGCGTTTCCTGGTGCGACGTCAGGCGGGGGCCACCCTCCATCGCACCGGGCTGGTAGCAGAACAGCGAGAGGTGCCGGCTCGCCGTGATCGACGGGTCGATCTGACGCAGGGAGCCGGCGGCCGCATTGCGCGGGTTCGCGAACAGGTGATCGTCCCGTTCCGCCTGGCGCCGGTTCAGGTCTTCGAATGCCGCGAGGCTCATGAATACCTCGCCGCGCACTTCGAGGGTCGCGGGATGACCGGTGCCCTCCAGACGACGGGGAAGGTCGTCGATCGTCAGCACGTTCGCGGTGACATCCTCGCCCGTCGTGCCGTCACCACGGGTCGCGCCCCGGACGAGAAGGCCGTGTTCATAGAGAAGCGAGATCGCGAGCCCGTCCAGCTTCGGTTCGCCGACGAAGGTCATCGGTTCGGTGACCAGCTTCGCGATGCGCTCACCCCACGCGGTGAGCTCCTCCTCGGAAAAGGCATTGTCGAGCGACAACATCGGCTGGAGGTGGCGGACCTCCGAGAACGGCGTCGGCACCCTGGCGCGACCTGGTTGCTGAGTTGGCGAGTCCGCGGTGACGAGATCCGGGTTCGCGGCCTCGAGCTCGCGGAGCTCGCGCATGAGGTCGTCGTAGTCCGCGTCGCTGATCTCGGGATCGTCACGACCGAAGTACCGCTCGTCGTGATACCGAATGGCCGCACGCAACTCTGCGACGCGTTCGGTCACCGTCTTCGACGCCATGGGAGGAAGTTACTCAGCGGCTGCGACCACGACCGGCGGGGCCGGGCGAGCGCGGGTTCAGGCGCCGGCAGTCAGGCGGGTCGCCGCGGTCTGCGCCGCGACCCGGTCCGCCATGTCCGCGGCAAGCACCATCGCCAGTTCGGCCTGGGTCTCGCCATGCAGCGCGAGTCCGCAGGCCGGCGTGATGATGGCCTGGCTCCGCAGGCGGAGCGGATCACACCCGCGACGGCTGAGCTCGCACCACAGGTTCACGAGACGGCGCCACAGGGGATCGGCCGATTCGCCGATGGGGCGGTCGGTCGGCACCGCGCCCCACGCGACCCAGCCGTCGGCGTCGAGATGACGGACCAGCGTGCCGACGTCGGCGACGAGATCTTCGGACACCGGCAGACCCAGCACGGTGGGACCGGCCTCGAACGCGAGCCGTACATCACCGTCACCGCAGATGTGGACTCCGGACTCGGTGGTACACGCCGCCAGCGCACCGGAGAGATGATCGATCGCCGCCTCGCGCTCGATGGGCGCGTCGTCGCGCTTCCACAGCACGAGCGCCGGCTCGTCCAGGAACAGCAGCGGACGGATCCCCCGCAGGCGACGGGCGAAGAGCGCCTCGAGTGCGTCCAACCATTGCTCGACCGCGAGCTGCGCCCGAGGAAACGCCACGGCCGGCTCGAGCCCGGCACGGACGAGTGCAGTTCCTAGCGTGAGCGGACCGACAACCTGCGCCTTGACGCGCGCCGGCGGGTGCGCGGCTGGCGTTCACGGCATCGAGGAAGCCGAGCAGACCTGCGTGATGGGTGGGACCGAACTCGGTGACGATCTCCTCGCAGACCCGGGCCGGGTCGACGAGCAAGACACCGTCGTCGCGCGACGGTGACTTCGGGGAGTGCGCCCGCCCACTGGCTGACGACGCCCTCGGTCGGGACCGCGAGTTGCGGAACTGCGGGCAGATCGGGATGCACGCGAAGCACGAACTCGGCGGCGGCAGCGGGATCGTGACAAGGCAGACTGCCGATGCCGGTCGCCAACCCCATCGGGAGCACTCCACCGTGCCGGCTCGCGGACATGTGCTTCGTAGTATACGAACGCTCCTGGTCGACTCTTCGAAGCGAGCGAAACCGTCCGATGAACGTGTGGGTGTTGCGCGCGGTGTGGGTGAGCCAACCCGTGACCGCCGGACCAGCGTTCGCCGCCGCGCTCCGCCCGTGGAGTGGAGCGACCCGAGTGGTCGCGGAAATCCTGCTCTGGGTGCTGTGGACACTCGTCCTCGCAGCCTTGCTCGTCCCGCGGCCATTGTCGTTGACCATCACCCGTCGATCGCGCCGCTCGCGCTCGTGCGACCGCGTTCGTGGTCGCGGCGACCGGTCGGCCGTCGATCGGCGCCGCGGTGGTCGCGGTACTCGTGAACGACGTTCGTCGCGTGCACCGCAACCCGCGGCGAGTTCGCGCGGGTGAGCGCACAGGGCGCGGCCTACGGCGACGAGGAACGATTCCCGCTACGGCTCCCCATCGGGGTGGGCGCCGTCGCCATTCCCGCGGGGGTCCTCGTGTTCGGTTGCCTGACTGTGATCGCCCCGCTGTTGCTCGCAACCCAGCGATGGCTGCTCGGAGGGGTCGTCATCGCGCTGAGCGCGCCGCTCGCGCATCGTCGTCGGCCGGATGCTGCACCGGTTGTCGCAGCGCTGGCTCGTGCTGGTCCCCGCCGGACTCGTCATCGCCGACCCCCTCACCTTGACCGACCCGGTCCTGTTCCCCCGCGACCGAATTGCCGGACTCGGCCCGGCTGATCCCGCGCAACGACCGCCGGATGGCGCGCTGCGATCTCCGCCTCGGCGCGGCCTACGGCTCCTCGCGCGCTCCTGTTGACCGAGGATGCCGACATCATGCGCCAGGTGCGCGGCCGAGGCGTCGGCGTGCGCGCCAGCCTGGTGTTCATCACCCCGACCGCGGCGCGCGCGTCTGTTCGAGCGTGCCGCGGCTCGGCGGATCACCGTCCGCCGCGACTGACCGGCCCGTGGTCAGCAGGCGGTGGCGGCTCCTCGGACGCGGTCGCCCTCGTACCAGCGCGACGGTCTGCCCCGGTGCGACCCGGGGCTGGGGCGTCAGCCACTCGATGCGATCGCCGCACCAGTTCGCCGGTTGCACGTCACCGTGGGCGCGCACCTGAACTTCGACGACTGCACCGACGGCCACCGCGTTGCCGGTGAACGACACCCGCTCGACGGCGACCCGGTCACGCAAGAGGTCCTCCGCCCGGCCGAGCGTCACCGTCGCGCTCGATGCGTCCACGTCCACGACGTAGCGCCGCTCGCCCGACGCCACCGCCAAACCACGGCGTTGACCGACCGTGAACGCGCGCACACCATCGTGGGTGCCGACGACGGCGCCCTCGGTATCGACGATTGGTCCCGCCATCGCCGGCACGCGCTCGTCGAGGAAAGCGGTGCGGCCACCTCGGGTGATGAAGCAGACATCCATACTCTCGGGCTTCGCCGCGGTGCGGAGCCCGAGCCGGGCTGCCTCCGCGCGCACCTGCGCCTTGGTCAAGTCCCCGACCGGCAGCAGCGAGCGCGCGAGTTGACCTTGCTCGAGGATGGCAAGCACATACGACTGGTCCTTCGCCGGGTCCTCGCCGCGCCACAGCGCCACCGAGCCGTCCGCCTCCCGCCGCAACCGCGCGTGGTGGCCCGTCGCGACCGCGTCGAACCCCATCGTGCGGGCCCGGTCGAACAGGCGACCCCACTTCATGGTGCGATTGCACTCGATGCACGGATTCGGCGTACGACCGGCGGCGTAATCCGCGACATACGGATCTACGACGTTGGCATCGAAGTCGTCGGAGAAGTTGAAGACGTAGTGCGGGATGTCCAGCTGCGCGGCGACCCGTCGCGCGTCCTCGACATCGGACACCGAGCAACACCCGGAATCACTTGCGCCGCCCCACAGCTTGAGCGTCACCCCGGTGACGTCGTGGCCGGCGTCGCGCAGCATCGCCGCCGCGACCGACGAGTCCACCCCACCGCTCATGGCGACGAGGACCTTGCTCGTCATGCCGACACCGGCACGCGCAGCTGCGCAACCGCGGCCGGGATGCAGCGCGAGCGCATGGTCCACGTCGGCATCCGTCGACACGTATCCCAGGCTCAGCCGGATGGAGGCGGAGGCGCGGTCCACCGCGAACCCCATCGCGGCAAGCACGTGCGAGATCTCGGTCGCACCCGACGAGCACGAAGACCCCGCGGCCACGCACAGCCCCTGTTGGTCGAGCAGCACGAGCAGCGCCTCGCTCTCGACACCGGGAAACCCGATGTGGAGATGACCGGCGGTCCGGCGATCACGGGCGCCGTTCACGAAGGCGTCCGGTACCGCCGCGACCAGTCCGGCCTCGAGCCGGTCACGCAGCCCAGCGATGCGAGCAGTCTCCTCGGCGCGACGTTCATCAGTGATGCGCAGCGCCGTCGCAAACGCGACGGCACCGGCGACGTTGACCGTTCCGGCGCGCAGACCCCGCTCCTGGCCGCCCCCTTCGATCTCCGCGTCGAGCGCGGTGCCGTTCCGGACCACGAGCGCGCCTACGCCCTTCGGCCCGCCGAACTTGTGGCCTGAGATCGCGATGAGGTCGAACGCCGCGGCCAGCACCGCCACGTCGACCCACGGGACGGCCTGCACCGAGTCGGTGTGCAGGCGCGCGTGCGGGGCGAGCGCCCGGACGAGCGCGGCCACCTCGGGTAGCGGTTGGATCGTGCCCACCTCGTTGTTCACGCCCATGACCGAGACGATCGCGGTCCGTTCGTCGAGCGACGCGGCGAGCACGTCGAGATCCACGAGGCCCTCGCCGGTGACTGCGCACTCGACAACCCGGAACCCTTCGGTCTCCAGGCGATGCGCCGCGGCGAGCACACCCTTGTGCTCGAAGGCGGTGGTGACGACACCGTCCAATCCGGCGGCGCGGCGGGCTGCTCGAGCCCCGCCCTTGATCGCGAGGTTGTCGGCCTCGGTCCCGCCCGCCGTGAACACGACCTCGTCCGGTCGGCATCCCAGGACCTCGGCGACGGTCTCTCGCGCTGCTTCGAGTGCGGATTTCGCCTGCCGCGCCACGGTGTGGCTTCCCGACGGGTTCCCAGGGTGGTCGCTGAGGAACGGAAGCATCGCCGCGACTGCCTCGGGCCGCATCGGCGTACTCGCCGCGTGATCGAGGTAGGTCAGGGACTTCGACATCCGCACAAGTGTACGGATGGGACCCCGGAATCCTTCCGCCGTTCCCCGCAGGTGCCACGGCTCAGGCCTGGGCGCTTCGCGGCATTCCTGGCAGGTACCGATATTGAGGCGCCTGTCACTGCCAAACGGGAACCATCACGAGCCCTTCGGCGTTGACCATGGAGAAGACAAGAGACGGTCAGCCACACGGACGGCGGAGGTTCGGATATGGCTGTCACACCCCCATGCGACACTCCCGTCGTGACCACACAGTTGCGACTCCTGAGCGGCGGCGAACTCCCGAAGCGGGCTCGCCGACCACGACCCCGAGCGGCGGAACCAATGTCGGGCGCCGCCGACGGTGCCGAGTTCACCGGCTCGATGCCGACGGCATGGCTCGACGCCCAGACCCGTGAGGTCGGCCGTTCCGGCATCGCCGAGGCCCGGCGTCGCCTGGCCGAGATCATGGCCACCACCGAGCGGGTCCAGGACCTCGTCCAGGCCAGCTGAGGCGTGTCCCTCACAGCAACCTCTTGTCCATGGCGTCGGTGACGATCCGCGAACTGCGGGACCATTGTGATGAGGTGCTCGACCGCGTCGCGGCGGGCGAGACCCTCGTGGTGACACGGTGCCCGATACCGGTCGCCGAAGGCGGCCCCTCCCCAGCCGGCCACCGACCGCCGAGGTCGTCATCGAGCGCACCTCGAGGCTGACCCCCGTCGGTCCGGCCGAGCTTCGCCGTGACGTCGATTGGATCGTCGAGCCAACGGCGTGACGTGAGGCACGGCGCCGACCTGGCTTTCGGCGGGCAGATGGTCGCACCGGCGCCATAGGTTGGCGCCCATGCCTCTCGGAACCGAAGCCTCGGATGCCGCGGACCCGGCGCGTACGAGCGGCGTCTCGGCACGGGGTCTCGGCAAGTGCTTCGGCGACCTCTGGGCGCTGCGCGACCTCGACCTCGACATCGCGCCCGGCACCGTGCTCGGCCTGCTCGGACACAACGGTGCGGGCAAGACCACCGCGATTCGGATCCTCACCACCCTGAGTCAACCCAGCGAGGGATCGGCGACGGTCGCGGGCTTCGACGTCGGCGAACACCCCGACCGGGTCCGGGAGCAGATCGGGGTCGCCTCCCAGACCGCCACCGTGGACGACCTCATGAGCGCGCGGCTCAACCTCGAGACCGTCGGTCGGCTGCGCGGGATACCCAAAGCGACCGCCACCACGCGGGCGAACGACCTGCTCGATCAACTCGACCTCACCGACTTCGCCACCGCGCTCGTGCGGACCTACTCGGGTGGCATGCGGCGGCGCCTCGACCTCGCCGCCTGTCTGATGGGCGATCCGGCGGTGCTCTTCCTCGACGAGCCGACCACCGGCCTGGATCCGCTCAGCCGCGGTCAGCTGTGGGACATGCTCGCCGAACTCGTGCGCGGTGGCACGACGGTGCTGCTGACCACGCAGTACCTCGAAGAGGCCGACCGCATGGCGGACGACATCGTGGTGCTGGACCACGGACGGACCGTCGCGCACGGCACCCCGACCCAGCTCAAGGCGCAGGTCGGCGGCAATCGCCTCGACGTGACCCTCAGCCCGACCGACGACCTCGAGGTCGCGGCCCGGGCCACCGCCGACTTCGTCGAACGCGCACCGGCCATCGACCGCGACGCGCACGTCGTCACACTGCCCATCCGCGAGGGCGTCCGCAGCGTCGAAGTCCTGCGGGCCCTCGACGACGCCGGGATCGACGCGATCGACGTGACCCGTCGCGAGGTCACCCTCGACGACGTCTTCCTCACCCTCACCGGCAAGAAACCCGAACTGGAACCTGAACCGGCGGAGGTCGGAGCAACCGAGAGCGGGATGACGTGAGCGAGGCGTCGACTCCGAAGCAGCGATGCCGCGACCGCCGAGCGGGGCCCGAGCGGCCCGGCGAAGCCGAGAGCGGGATGACGTGAGCGAGGCGTCGACTCCGAAGCAGCGATGCCACGACCGCCGAGCGGGGCCCGAGCGGCCCGGCGAAGCCGAGAGCGGGATGACGTGAGCAGGCACCTGGTGGCGGACGCCACCATCCTCGCCCGGCGCAACCTGGAACACATCCGTCAGGTCCCCGAGAAACTCACGAACGTCACGATCCAGCCGCTGATGTTCGTGCTGTTGTTCGCGTACATCTTCGGTGGCGCGATCGACGTGCAGGGCGGCAGTTACGCCGAATACCTCATGGCCGGGATCCTGATCCAGACGCTGGCCTTCGCCATGATGGGTCCGGCGATGTCGGTCGCCACCGACTTCCAGGCAGGTGCGATCGATCGCTTTCGATCCCTGCCGATCCCCCGGCCTGCGTACCTCCTCGGCCACTACTTCGCCGAGATGCTCGGGCAGATCCTCACGATCATCATCCTGCTCGCGACTGGTTTCGTCGTCGGCTGGCGCACCCACAGCAGCTTCCTCGAGGTGACCGAAGGGATGCTGCTGTTGCTCGTGTTCGCCACCGCGATCGTCTGGCTCGGCATCTGGCTCGGCGTGCTGGTCCGCTCGCCGGACGCGGTCATGGGGATCGGCTTCGTGATCATCTTCCCGCTCACGTTCATCTCGAACGCGTTCGTGCCGATCGAGTCCATGCCCTGGATTCTCCAGTGGGCCGCCAGCGTGAACCCGGTGAGCGTGCTCGTGGCCGCAACCCGCGAGCTGTTCGGCAACCCCACGACGCCGGTGACCATCCACGTCTGGCCGATGGACCATCCCATCACCGCTGCGTGGATCTACAGCATCGCCCTGGTGATCATCGGGTGGGTCATCGCCCAGCGGCGCTACGTGGTACGAACGACCGAGTGAGCCGCCGCGCTCAGCGCGCCGGCTGGTAGACGCCGAACACGTCGCGCAACACGTCGGACACTTCACCGAGGGTCGCGTAGGCCCGCAAGGCTTCCTTCATCGGGTACAGCAAGTTCTGCGTGCCTTGGGCGGCGGCCTTCAGGTCCACCAACGCCGCGTCCACCGCGGCCTGGTTGCGCTGCGCCCGCACGTCACGCACCCGCTGGCATTGCTGACGTTCCAACTCGGGATCGATCGGGAAGACGTCGGGCTCACCCGCTTCGGGGTCCGCGAACTTGTTGACCCCGACGATGATCTTCTCGCCGTCGTCCACCGCTTTGGCCCACTCGAACGCGGCACCCTCGATCTCGTCCTGCATGTAGCCGGCCTCGATCGCGGCGACCGCGCCGCCCAGCGCGTCCACGTGCTCGATGTAGCGCCAGGCCGCGGCCTCGACCTCGTCAGTGAGTGATTCGACGAAGTACGAACCCGCGAGCGGGTCCACCGTCTCGGTCATGCCGGTCTCGTAGGCCACGATCTGCTGGGTCCGTAGCGCGATCTTCGCCGCGCGTTCGGTGGGCAGCCCGAGCGCCTCGTCGAACCCGTTGGTGTGCAGGCTCTGCGTACCCCCGAGCGCGGCGGCCATCGCCTGGAGCGCGACGCGCACGACGTTGTTCTCGGGCTGCTGGGCGGTGAGCATGGAGCCGGCGGTCTGCGTGTGGAACCGCAGCAGCTTGGACTTCTCCTTCTGCGCGCCGAACCGCAGGCTCATGATCGAGTACCACATGCGGCGCGCGGCGCGGAACTTCGCCACCTCTTCGAAGAAGTTGTTGTGACCGTTCCAGAAGAACGACAGACGCGGCGCGAAGTCGTCCACGTCGAGCCCGGCGTCCACCGCGGCCTGCACGTACGCGATCGCGTTGGCGAGGGTGAACGCGATCTCCTGCACCGCGGTGCTTCCGGCCTCACGGATGTGGTAGCCGGAGATCGAGATCGTGTTCCAGCGCGGGACGTGCTCACCGCAGTAGGCGAAGATGTCGGTGATGATCCGCATCGACTCGCGCGGCGGGTAAATGTAGGTCCCGCGCGCGACATACTCCTTGAGCAGGTCGTTCTGGATCGTTCCGCCGATCTGATCCGCGGCGACACCGTTCTTCTCCGCGACCAACTCGTAGAACAGCAGCAGGATCGCGGCCGTCGAGTTGATGGTCATGGAGGTCGTGACCTTGTCCAGCGGGAGTCCCGCCAGCAGGGTCTCCATGTCCGCGAGCGAATCGATAGCCACCCCGACCTTGCCGACCTCGCCCTCGGCGCGCGGGTGGTCCGAGTCGTAACCCATCTGAGTGGGCAGGTCGAAGGCACAGGAGAGCCCGGTCTGGCCGGCGCCGAGCAGGAAGTGGAACCGCTCGTTGGTCTCCGCGGCGGTGCCGAACCCGGAGTACTGGCGCATCGTCCAGGGCCGACTGCGGTACATCTGCTCGTAGACACCCCGGGTGTACGGCGGGGCGCCGGCGTCGCCGAGCTTCTTGCGGGCGTCCCAGTCCTCCTCGAGGTCCGCTTGGGTGTACTGCGGACGAATCTCGATCCCCGAGTCCGTGCGGCGAATGCTTTCGTCGGCCATCGGCGGATCGTACCGGCGTCCCCGTTTCTGACCCCAGCCCGGGCCAGGATGGACCGATGAACCGGCTTCGATCACTGACGATCCTTTTCGCCCTGACCGCGCTCGCCGCCTGCGGGAGCAATGGTTCGTCGGTAACGGCACCGTCGACCAAGGCGACGACGACCACGACCCTCTCGGCCGAACAGCAGGCCGTCCAACCGCTGATCGACGCCGGCACCCTGACGCTCGCGGACCTGCCCGACGGGTTCCTGGACACGGGCCAGGCCGCCCGATCGCAGGCCGACGCCATCATGGGCGAGGAACCCATCTGCGCGGAGTACCACACGCTCGACCGACCGCGGGATCTCGTCGGCAATCTCGCACCTGTTCGCGCGTGACGGCCTCACCGCCTTCGACCAGGTCGACGTCTACGGCGATGCGGCCGACGCGGCGACCCGCATGGACCTGACCAAGGACCCCGGCTTCGTCGGATGTCTCCAAGCCCGCTTCGAGTACCCGTTCACAAAGGGCAAGGTGCAGGTCCAGCAGGGCGCGACCTTCGACGGCGCGGACATCAGCCCGCTCGCCCTCGATCCGGCCGGCGACGACGTCACCGGCTTTCGGGTGACCGGTAACTTCACCATCAAGACCGACAAGAAGACGACGACCGAAACCGTGCTGACCGACCTCGTCTACGTGCAGGTGGGCCGCACCCTGGTCACGCTGCAATCCACGGGTGGCACCGCCGCGGATTTCGCCGCGATCGAAACGACCGCGCTGCCCGCCGTCGCCGGGCGCCTGCAAGCGGCGCTCGCCGCCTGACCCTCAGCCCGTCTGCGGTGCGGCGGTGGCGTGGGCACCCACCTGTTCCGGGCCGAGGCCGATGAGGCCGAGGAACAGCGGCCGCACCGGTCGCCGAACCGCGACGAGCACTTGTGCGTCGTCCACCCGAACGTCCACCTGCGTCGACGCGGGTAACGACGATGCACGCAACGTCTCCTCGATCGCCTGGCGCGCCGCGCCATCATCGAGCACGACGTTCGTGCCCCCCGAGGATCGGTACACGGCCTCGTCCAAGGCTGACGCGCCCGCCAGCGCCGCGCTGTCCGCCACGTTCTGCAGGTCGCGCCGCGTGGTGAACAACCGGGCACCATCGACCGCCAGACCGACCGCGATGAGACCGAGCAGCAGCATGCCGATGAGCATCGCGGAAGCCTGGCCGCGCTGATCGCGCCTCATTGCCCGCTCCGGTACTGATCGAGCCGCACCGCGTGCATTGCCTCCACCGGTACGACGAGACCCGGCACGAGCGAACCCAGGAACGGGATCGAAACCACGGGTACTTGGGTGCGGACCCGAACGGTCAGCACCGCGCCACGGTTGCGGAGCCCCGACACGGCCGGCTCCAGCGCGCCTGCGGCCATGCCGTGGTTGCGCCCGATGGTCTCGACCGCGGCAGACCCCCGCGCCGAGGCCTCGGCCTCCCCGTCGGCCACGACAATCGCCCTGCCGTACTCGCGTGCCGCCGCACTCGTGGCCAGCGTGGCGCGATGCAGCTCGCCGAAGACCACAACCACGTGGAGCAGCACGCCGAAGACGAGGCTTCCCAGGACTGCCATCTCGACGACTGCACTCCCACGCTCGTTCACGGCGTGAGCACCGCGTCCTCGTCAAAGGCGCGCGCCGTGGCCGTGACCGTGAACGCCGGGAGGAACGACACCAACTGCGGAGCGTCGCCTCGCACTTCTACCACCACGGACGCACCGTCCTGGGTGGCCGCGACGGCGAACTGCCCCGCCCGGACTCCGATGCCGTCGTACAACACCGAGCGCGTCCGCAGGGCACCGTCGAACAGCGGCCGTCCCGCCTCGGCCGCAGTCCGCGCGCCCTCATCGGCGGCATTGACCACGACGTTGCGCGCCCAGACCCACATCGACGCCTGGATCAGGACCATCAGCGCGAGCGTGGCCAGCAACATCACGGCAAGGAACTCAACCATCGCCGCACCGCGTTGACCGCGACCGACGTCACCCGCGGAGCTGGTTGAGCGCATCACGAACGATCGACGAAAGGTCCGGCTGCACGATCGCCCACAACGCCATCACGATGCCGATCCCCATCACCAGCAACATGACCCATTCGGGGATGGAACCCCGCTCACTTCGTTCCCAACGCATCCATGCTCCTCTCATCGGGCCAACGTCCTGATGGCCACCACACCCGGGTAGAAGGCGAACAGGATCGCCACCGGAAGAATCAACGTGATCACCGGTACCAACATCGAGACCTGCTTCCGACCGGCGAGTTCGATCAGGTCCCGCTTGTCCTGCTCGCGGAGGTCGAAGGCCAGCGAGCGCAGGCTGTCCGCCAACGGGATCCCCCGCTCCTGGGCCGCGGCGACCGCGTCCACGAACCGCTGAAACGACGCATCGCCGACGATCCGAGCCCGATCCGCCAGCGCCTCCGTCAGGGGCGCCCCGCCGCGCGGGCGCGGAGTGCCCGGCGCACTTCTTCGGACAGCGGACCGCCGCCTGCGGTCGCGAGCATGCCCAGGGCCCCGCGAAGGCTCTCTCCGGCCGTCACCGCAAGACACGTGAGATCGACGACGGTCGGCAATGCGGCCCTGGCTGCCTCGCGGCGTCGGTCGACCGCCCGACTCAACGTCCGATCGCGAGCCAGGACACCGCCGACCGCACCGACGACCGCGAGGCCGACCGCGATCACCGGCGACACTTCGCTGTCCGACGGAGACGCCGAACAGCGCGATCGCGATGCCGCCGACGAGTCCCGTCAGCGCCCAGCTCACCTGCTCGGCACGGAACCCGGAGACGTCCAGGTGTTCGCCGGCCGCTTCCAAGCGGGCCGGCAACTCGAGGCCGTCGTCGAGGGCGCGGTGCAGCCGTTGCGCGACCGCGTTGCGGATGGGATCGAAGACCGCGGCGACGCCCGTGAGCGTCGAGGCGGGCCCGAGAAGGTCTGAGCGTCGCGGTCCCAACGCTCCGAGATACGGCGTGAGACGACGAGCGAGTACCGGACGTCGGAACCGTGGGAGCGCGCTGGCTGTGACGACGACACCGAACAGCCCGAGACCGACTGCGAGCATCCACCGCAGCGCGTTCATTCGCCAGCTCCGATCAGGACCCGGGGTTCCTCGGGGAGTCGCCCGACCCGGAGCATCAACCGGTAGCCGATCGCCGTGACCGCGGCACCGATGAGGAGCACCACCATTCCGGCGGGCGTGTCGAAGGCACGAGCGCCTTGCGGTCGACTCGCAACCAGCACGAGGACGAGCCACGGCGCGGCGGCCGATACCCGCGCCGCGACCACCGTCCAGGACTGGCGGGCCTCGACCTCCCGGCGGTTGGCGACGTCCTCGCGGAGAAAGACCGCGAGCGTGCGCAGCACTCGTCCGAGGTCGCGGCCGCCCACCTGGTGAGCCAGGATCAGCGTCCGGACGACTCGGTCGGCCACTGGGTCCCCGACTGTCCCGCCCATTCGCTCGAGCGCGCCGACGAGGTCGCCCGTGATCCGGTGATCCGAGACCACGGATCGGAACACCGGCCGCAGGGACTCGGGGCCCCGCTCCGCGACCACGGCGACGGCCGCCGGAAGTGTGTCGCCGGACCGGACGGCCCCGGTGAGCAGCTCGATTGCATCCGGCCAGTCCGAACGGCGGCGGCGGCGCAGCGTGTGCCGCCTCGATCGGTAGTAGCTCACCGGCGCAATGACACCGGCCGCGGCCGCGATCAGGGTCACCGCGGCGGAGCCCACCACGACCAGCGCCAGCGCCGCCGCGGCGAGGCCGAGACCCATGCAGGAGGCAAGGAATTGCGAAGCTCGCACATGGCCCAGCCCGCCGGCCGCGAGCCAGTCCTCGATCCGCGCCCTCTGGGACAGACGCGGTGCCGACCGGGTCGGCCGGGTCCAGCCGTCATAGATCAGGAAGACCCCGAGACCGAACAGCAACGCGACGACGACATTCACTGCAGGATCCCCCGGAGGTCGATGCCGGCTTCGGCGAAGCGACCGACACCGGACGGCATCTCGCCGCTCCACTCCAACCCGGCACCCTCCCCGGCGAACAATGCGCCCGCGGTCAGCTCGGATCCGTCGCCGACCTGCTCACCCACGGAGAGGATCTCGGTGATGGCGCGACCGCTGGGCTGACGGCGGCAGAACACCACGAGGTCGACGCACGCGGCCACCGTTGACGCGACGAAGCGCCGGTCGATGTTCTCACCGGCCAAGAGCGGCAGCGTGGTCAGTTTCCGAAGCGCTTCACGGGCCGAGTTCGCGTGGACCGAGGTCATGCCGATCGCGCCGCTGTTGAGCGCGAGCAGCATGTCGAGCGTCTCGGCACCGCGGACCTCACCGACGACAATGCGATCCGGTCGCATTCGCAGCGACTCGCGAACGAGGTCCCGCAACGTGACCGAGCCCTCGCCCTCGAGGTTGGGCTGGCGACACTGCATCGCAACAACGTCGGGCCGGTCGACGCACAACTCGAAGACCTCTTCGCACGTGACGATCCGGTCCCGATTCGGTGCCGCGGCGAGCAGGCAGTTCAGCAGCGTCGTCTTCCCCGCGCCCACCGCGCCTGCGACCACGATCGACAGTCCGGCCCGGACCGAGGCATCGAGGAATCGGGCCGCCGTCTCCGAGCACGAACCGATCGCCGCGAGTTCGGCGCAAGACTGGACGCGCAGACCGACGAACTTGCGAATGTTCACGGACCAGTGGTTCGTGATCGGCGGAATCGTCACGTGGAGCCGACTGCCGTCGGGGAGTCGGGCGTCGACGAAGGGTTGCGCGCGATCGATGCGACGCCCAGCGCGGGCCAGCATCCTCTCCACCAACTCCTCGACGGCGCGGGCGTCGAGGACGACACCGGACAGCTCATGGTCACCACCCCGAGCGACGAACACGCGCCCGGGCTCGTTGATCCAGATCTCCTCAATTGCTGGGTCCTCCAGAAGCGGTGTGACCGCACCAAAGCCGACGATGCGTTGATGCAGCAGCTCGACGTCGCCGGTCTCGACGGTCGGAAGCCCGCCCGCGAGATACCGCTCCCGGTAGTCGCTCACGACCTCATCGACCAGCGCGGTGAGGGAACGGTCGTCGTCCAAGGGCAGCTCCCGTCGGACCAGCAACTCCCGGACGTCGGCCTCGATCAACTCGATGGCCCGCCGCGACACCCCGGTCGTCATGTCGCGAGCTCCTCAACCAGGGGTCGCAGCTCACGCAGCCAACGCGATCGTGGAGCGACGGCGTGAAGTGGCCGCCCCTCCCAGACCACTCGACCGAAGGCCGGTTCCTCGGGCAGGAGGGCAGCCGGTGCGTGGCCCGTCCACTCATCGATCGTGCGTGAACATTCCTGCGACCGGCGGCCCGCCCGCACCGGGAGTCGGTTGAGGACGACCGACACCGCCGCACCACTGACGCGATCGGGCAACGTGCGGTGGGCGACCAACGCGCGCCGCAAACCAACCGGATCGGCGGCAGCCACGATCACGACGTCGTCGGCTCGTTCGAGTGTCGCGGTCGTGACCAGATTGCGGCGATACGGAATCCGGTCCGTCACGAGATCTTCGTCTTCCTCGACCGGCGCGGCGAGGTCCACGACCACCACCTCGAACTCGGACGCCGCCGCCGCCAACACCGCGCGCCATGCGTGCTCGCGCACTTCCGGCCACAGTTCACAGCGCGCGAGCCCCGGAAGGACCTGCAGCCCGTCCGCGCCCTCGTGCAGACAAGATGCAAGGGGCTTGGGCCAGCCGTCGGCCGCCAACTGGGCGGCCTGCGCGAGCGACGGGGCCTCCTCCAGGCCGAGGAGCTGCGCGACGGACGCGGACCAGACGTCGGCGTCGATGAGCAGCGTCCGCCGACCCGCCCGGGCCGACTCGATCGCCAGGTTGACCGCCACCACAGTTCGACCCGGAGATCCGGCACCGCCCCACGCGGCGACGACGCGACCGAGCGAGGGCGGGCATTCCACGACGGCGGGGTTGTCCACCGGTTCGTCCGAGGGCAGTCCATGGACCGCGGCCGCGACCTGGTCCGCGGAAGCACTCGCGGCGAGCACCTCGACGCCGAGCGATGCCAGTTCGTGCAGCCCACCACCGAGCGCGATCAGCGCAACGCCCTGCGACCGCAACGTCGCAACGAAGTCTCGATCGATCCAGGGCAGGTCAGCCGCGATCACCGCCACGCGGGGATGATCCCGCAGCGCGGATCCGAGCAGCTCACCGTGGTCGACGCAGCGTCGAACGACACGGATTCCGTACTCCGGTCGCTGGAACGCGTGCAGGAGCGGAAGCTCCCAAGGTGCAGCACCCGCCGCGATCAGGATCGGTACGGAGTCCGTCACCGCAGTGAGTCCCGGTCGAAGCGTTCCGTACCGGCGCCGTCGAGATCACCGTGCGCACGCAGGACATCGATCTCGGCATTGCGCGCCGCGAACGCGAGGGCCAGCGCATCATCGGGATCGACCAGGACGGTCACAGCACTGAGTGCACCCTGGCGTTGACCGAAGAGACCGTCCGAGTGGACGACCCCGCGCACGGTGGCGGCGCGGGCAATGATCTGGGTGCGGGCGACATCGGTGCCCTTGTCGAACGTCCCGAGCACGTCAATCCGATCACCAACGCGCACCTCGCCTCCGAGCGCGTGGTCGGGAGTGACCGGCACTGTCAGTTCCCGCCCGGGTGCGATCGAACCACCGAGGCCGTCGATCGACAACGGCGCCCCGACCCGCAGCGGGGTTCGCAAGACCCGCCCGACGGGCGGGCCCGCCGCGACGTGGGAGAGGCCGGCCACCAGCGACGGCTCGGCTCGGATCTCGGCGGGTTCCAGATCTCCGGCACCCAGCACGTGTCCGGCGTCGAGGTCTGCGGCAGCGACCCACACCCGTTCGGCCGCCGCCGCCGATCCGGCCAGACGCAGGCCCCCCAGCACTGCGACCGCAACCAGCAGCAGCCCACCGACGACGCGCGTGTCGAGGCGCGGGAGGCGCCGGCGGCCGACGATGGGGAGCGCCAGCGTCACGTCGCCACCGCCTCGGAGGGGACCACCGCCGCGGCCGCCACCGGTAGTCTGTTGCACGAATCACGACGCAAACCGTCGCACCCGACCTCGGACGCCACCATGACCAGCGACCCGCTTCCCCCACCACTCTTGAAGCCGGCTGATGTCGCGGCCGTACTCAACGTGACGGTCACGCAGGTGTACACGCTGATGCGGTCTGGCGACCTGCCCGCATTGAAGATCGGCAAGAAGGGGGTCTGGCGGGTCAGCCGCGAGACCCTCGAGGCGTACCTCGCACAGCTCGAGGACGAGGCTCGTTCCCGGGCGCCGCTCACCGACCACGCTCCCGACTGATCCGCGCCACCGCGTCGAAGCGGATCGCCGATTCAGCGCTCGCGGTGACCCGAGCGGTGCCGAGACCGTCGGGAACATCGAGGAACCGCAACCAGTCCCGACCGACCGAGCCGATGCGTCCTCGCTGCACGCGGTGGTCGGTCGTCACGAGCGTCACGACCTCGCCGCGCGGGATGGCGCGCAGCCATGCCGAGAAATCCGTACGTGCGTCGGCGGCCGCGAGGATCTCGCGGGCTTGTTCTTCCTGCTCCCACCGATCCGCGGCGCGCAGTTCCGCCGTGACCTCTTCGAACCCGTCCATCCGTGGACGCCTCCTCGCGTGAATCACACCCTCCGTGGTGAGATCACGCAGAGAGTAACCAACGAGGCCTCTAGTTTCTGCGCGACCCGGACAAAATCGTTGAAAGGTCTTGACATCAACACAACGATCTTCGATGATTCCCAAGGCAACACAGAGCAACCGCTTCGTTCTCAAGGATGAGGACCCGCACGAGGGAGGCCAGGGATGGCATCGGAGCCCACCACACTCCGAGCGTTGATCGAGATCGGCGCATGGGCGCTGGCGACGGTATGCGTCGCGATCCTGGCCTTGGCGCTGGTCGCCGAGGTCGTGCGCCGACATCGGCCCACGGCGCCGATCGTCGGCCTGAGTGATCGGTTGACGCCGTCGACCGGACGGCGCGTCGCCATCGCGGTGCTCGCCCTCGTGTCCACCGCGGCCGCGATCAGCGGACCCCACGGTGCCGGCGCCGACCCCGATCTGCGGCGTTGGCTCGCCGACGACGAACCGGTGGCGACGACCACGAGCACGACCGTCGGCCCGACCCCGCCACCATCGACCCGCGTTCCCACCGACCGGCCGGGACATCGCCGCGAGTGGCTCACCGACTCCACGACAACGACCTCCATGCCGGGCGGTCGCGACACCGGCGGCGACCCGCGAGCCCGGCCGCTCCCGAGTTCGACCAGTACCACCACCTTGCCGCGACGAGGGGAGCCGATGCCGGTCGAAATCGCCGAACCGACCAGCGCGACCGCCCCGACACCGCCGCTCGATGATGCTCCGATCCCGGCACCGGTACCCGCGGACGCGCGGGCCGCTCCGGTACCGCCGGCCTCGACGCCCGCGATCGTCCCCCAAGGCGACCACTACGTCGTCGCGGGCGGCGACTGTCTCTGGAACATCGCGGCCGCGCACCTCGGGCCGCACCCCACCGCTCGGGCCATCGACCGAGCCTGGCGCGCGATCTACGCCGCGAACCGAGATGCGGTTGGCGACGATCCCGGCCTGATCCACCCCGGCCTCGTCCTGACCATTCCCACGCTCGACCCGACCCCCTGACCCAAGGAGCCGTCATGTCCACCTACACCCTTTGTGCCTGGCCCGACCCGATCATCGACACGCTCGGTCACGACCCGCGGTCCGAGTACGTGGAACGGTTCTGGCTCCCGACCCTCGGACCCACCTCGTTGCTCCTCCTGCGCCGGGTCGCGACCTTGTTGGGCCGCAGTGGCGACGATCCGCACCGCGTCGACGCGGCGGAGCTGTCGCAGACACTCGGGTTGGGCAGCCGCACCGGCACGAACGCGCCGTTGCATCGCAGCTTCGAGCGGCTCGTGCAGTTCGACCTCGCCACGTCCACGACACCGATGCACTACGCCGTGCGGCGCACCGTGCCGCCCGTCAACCGCCGCCACGTCCATCGGCTCCCGCTGGACCTGCAACGTGCGCACGACGAATGGGTCACCGAGCAACTCACGAGCACGCCGCTCGAACACGCCCGGCGCCGCGCCCGTCGGCTCGCCTTCACACTCTTCGAGCAGGGCGACGATCTCGACACCGTCGAACGGACACTGCTCGGGGTGGGATTCCATCCGACGGTGTGTCGGGAGAGCGCCGAGTGGGCCCACGACCGTCACCAGCAGGCCTTCGCAGCCGTCGAGTCGGCCGGCGCCACCGACGAATCCGAAGCCGCGGACTCCGCGGCCTGAGCCGCGGGTGGTGTGGCGCGTCGGCTCCCCCGCTCTCCCTGCCCGGCCGGCGCGCCGCTCCACCCGCTCCCCACCTCGCGTACCCTCGACCGCATGGATCTCGCCGAGTCGGGCCTCGACGCCGTTGCGGACTGGCTGCGTGACGCGCACGCGATCGTGATCCTCACCGGCGCGGGCATGTCGACCGAGTCGGGCATCCCCGACTTTCGCGGGCCGAACGGCGTGTGGACCAAGAACCCGGCCGCTGAGAAGACCGCGCACATCGACCACTACGTGTCGGACCCGGAAGTGCGGAAGGCCGCGTGGCAGAACCGCCTTCGGTCCGGCATGTGGCAGGCCGAGCCGAATGCGGGGCATCGCGCGCTCGCGGAGCTCGAACGGGTCGCCAACGTCCACACGCTCGTGACCCAGAACATCGACGGGCTGCACCAGGCGGCCGGCTCGGACCCGGATCGCATCGTCGAGATCCACGGCACGGTCCACGAGGCGAAGTGTCTACGGTGCGGGTGGCGGGGACCGATGACCGAGACCCTCGACCGGGTCCGTGCCGGTGAGGAGGATCCGCCGTGCACCGCCTGCGGCGGGATGCTCAAGTCCGCCACGATCAGCTTCGGCGAGAACCTGGTGTCTGCCGATCTCGCACGCGCCCAGCAGGCCGCCGAGGCGGCGGACCTGTTCCTCGCGCTCGGCACGTCGCTCGGCGTGTACCCGGCCGCCGCACTCCCGGAGATCGCACTCAGTCGTGGCGCCCGGCTGATGATCGGCAACGCCCAGGAAACACCCTTCGACCCCTATGCGGACGCCGTCAGCCGGGAGAACCTGGTCGAACTCCTCCCCGCCCTCCTGACCCGGATCGCCACGGCCTGAACGACGCGGCCTGAAACCCCTGCTCAACAGTGCCGCCAACGTGACCGATGACGGCTTGGGGAATATCCGACCCAGCGGGTAGGATTTCACTCCCCGAATCACCGAACTCTCCTCCGACGCCCGGGAGCGCCCCGATGCCCTCGTTCCGCGAGTTGCTCGCCGACACCAAGACCCGGATCACCGAGATCACCGCGGCTGATGCCGAGACCAAACTCGGCGACGTCACCTTCCTCGACGTGCGCGAGCAGGACGAGCACGACGCCGGCACCGTCCCGGGCGCGGTGTTCATCCCCCGCGGCCACCTCGAGAGCCAGGTCGAGAACAAGATCCCGGCCCGTGACGCCGAACTGATCGTGTACTGCGCCGGTGGCGTGCGGTCCGTGTTCGCGGCCGAGACGCTCCAGCAACTCGGCTACACGAACGTCGCCTCCATGGCCGGGGGCTTCGGTCAGTGGAAGAACGAAGGCCGGGCGTGGATCACGCCCGCAGTGCTGTCGCCCGAGCAGCGGGACCGCTACAAGCGCCACATCCTCCTGCCCGAGGTCGGCGAAGACGGCCAACAGAAACTGCTCGAGTCCAAGGTGTTACTCCTCGGTGCCGGTGGACTCGGTTCACCGGCCGCGCTGTACCTCGCGGCGGCCGGGGTCGGCACGCTCGGCATCGTGGACATGGACGTGGTCGACGCGTCCAACCTCCAACGCCAGATCCTCCACAACATGGACCGCATCGGCGACCGCAAGGTCGACAGTGCGAAGAAGACGCTCACGATGCTGAACCCGGACGTGAACGTCGTGACCCACGACGTGCGCTTCGGCGCGGACAACGTCCTGGAGATCCTCGACGGCTACGACGCGGTGGTCGACGGCACCGACAACTTCCCGACGCGCTACCTCCTCAACGACGCGTCGCTGCTCAAAGGCATCCCCGTCGTGCACGGTTCGATCTTCCGGTTCGAGGGTCAGGTGACAGTGTTCAACCCGTACCAGGGCCCGTGCTACCGCTGCCTGCTGCCCGAGCCGCCGCCGCCCGAGCTCGCCCCGAGCTGCGCGGAGGCCGGCGTGCTCGGTGTGCTGCCCGGCATCGTCGGATCGATCCAGGCCCTCGAGACCATCAAGCTCCTGCTCGGTCTCGGTGACCCGCTCGTGGGTCGGCTCCTCGCGTACGACGCGCTGGAGCAGTCGTTCCGCACCTTCAAGGTGCGCCGCGACCCGCAGTGCCCGACGTGCTCTGAGCACGCCGCGCCGATCACGATCGCCGAGTACGACCAGCACTGCCTGCCGCACGCCGTCCTCGCCGACGGCAGCGTCACCAGCCACTGAGCGCGGTCATTTCGTTCACTCCTCGCGTTCTCGCGCGCTGAGACCGCATCGGCCGGTGGTGGGTGCCGCGCCGTGCTGAAGTTTCCACGGCCCGCGGCCGATGAACCCAACGAGTTCCGGGAAGCCCCGGACCGGTTGGGAGGCCGTGATGATGCGCTCGAAGTCCCGGCGTCGAGGGGACCCGCGCCTGCGATTGATCGCCATCAGCGCCAGTGCGGTGGGTGCAGTCATGCTCGCCGTCGCCATCGGCGCGTGTTCCACGTCGACCGACACACCCATGGTCGGCGCCGATCAGCGCGTGGCCGCGGTCGCGACCACGCCGATGCCGACCACACCCAAGGCTGCCGAGCCGCCGACCACCACCACGACCACACGGCCGGCGATCAACCCCGAGACCGGCCCGCCGCCGGACGCATCCGGGACCGGCCGTCGGATCATCTACTGCAACTCGTGCCAGCGCGTCTGGCTGGTGGACGAGACCAACTACGTGGACGCGACGTTCCCGGTGAGTGGGCGGCGGGGCAGTCCCGCGGCGGGCACGTACAACGTGTTCCGCAAGCTGGAGATGGGCCAATCCAAGGCGCATCCCGAGCTTCGGCTGCCGTACTTCGTCGGCTTCACGTGGGGACGCACCACCGACATCGGCTTCCACGCGATCCCGATCCGACCGGACGGATCCCAGATCCAATCCGAGACGCAGCTCGGCACACCACTCAGCTCCGGTTGCGTCCGGGAGCACCTGTGGACCGCCAAGTACCTCTACGACTGGGCCGCGGAAGGCACGACGGTCGTCGTCCTCGCCTGACGTCAGCGCTTGCCGCGACCTGGGCGGGGCCTCGGTCAGCAACTCGAGCAGTGTGCGCACCCCGAAGCCGGTGCCGCCACGACGACGCGTCGGCCCGTCGTCTGCACCGGCGCGTGCCGGACCGGCGATGTCGAGGTGCGCCCACGGGACCTCGTCCACGAACTCCTGGAGGAACAACCCGGCCGTCAGCGCGCCGCCGTAGCCCCCGTGGGAGATGTTCTTCATGTCCGCGATCTCGGAGTCCAACATCTTGCGGTACTCCTTGGGCAGCGGCAGCGGCCACATCGGTTCGCCGGACCGCTTGGACGCGGCGATGACCCGATCCGACAGGCCTTCGTCGTTGCCCATCACCCCGGCGATCTTCTCGCCGAGCGCCACCACACACGCACCGGTGAGCGTCGCCAGATCCAGGATCACGTCGGGCTTCGCCTCCGCGGCCAGCGAAAGGGCGTCCGCGAGGATCAGCCGGCCCTCGGCATCGGTGTTGAGGACCTCGGCGGTCTTGCGATTCCGGAACGTCAGCACGTCGCCCGGGCGGATGGCCTCGCCACTCGGCATGTTCTCGACCATCGGGGTGAAGGCCACGACCTTGGTCTTGACGCCCAGCCCGGAGAGCGCGGACATCGTCGCGATGACCGCCGCGGCGCCGGCCATGTCGGTCTTCATCGTCTCCATGCCGCTGCCGGTCTTGATGGAGAGACCGCCGGAGTCGAACACGACGCCCTTGCCGACGAGCGCGACCGAACCGCGCGCGCCGCGCGGCGCGTAGGTCATCTTCACCAGCCGCGGCGGCTGCTTCGAACCCTGCCCGACCCCGAGAATCCCACCGAGCCGGGCGCGCCGCAACGCCGGCACGTCGAGCACCTCGACCCGAACGTCACGACCTCGCAGCAGTTTCTGCGCGGCCTTCGCGAAGGTGTCCGGGGACTGTTGGGCCGCAGGCGTGTTGACCATGTCCCGCGCCCAGAGCACCGCCGCGGCGACGGTCTCGGCCCGTGCCGCCCCGCGGCGCAGTGCGGCCGCCTGGTCACCGACGAGCGAGACCTTCGCCAACTTCGTATCGGTGGGCTTGGACCGGTACTCGTCGAAGGAATACGACCCGAGCAGGACGCCTTCGACCACAGCTTGGGCCGCGGCCGCGCGGTCCACCCCGTCGGCGGCGGCGTCGGCGAGCGTCGTCGCGACGCGCGCCGCGTCCTTGGCCCGCCGCGCGACGACCGCACCGGCGCGCCGAAGCCCGTCGGTCGTGACCTCCGCCGGATCACCGAGTCCGACCAACAGCGCGCTTCCCGCGGGACCCGACAGCGGCACGAACACCGACTCCCCGGCCTTCCCGTCGAAGCCCGCCCGGGCGAGGAACGCGTCGAGCTTCCCTTCGAAGCCGGCCTGCACCGCGTCACCGCCGGCACCAAGCACACGTTCGGTGAACGCGGGCACAGCCAGGACGTCGGCGCGGGTGGCCCCGGGCGCGGTCGATGTCGCGGTGAACGAAATAGTCACGGGTTCCTCCGGAAAAGGTCGGGTCAGAGACGCATGGCGCGGAACTGGCCTTCTTGCCAACGCCCCAGCGTCCAACACAGGTCGGCGAGCCGGTTCAGATAGGGAACCACCTGGCTCTCGGGCTCGAGCCAACCGTCACGGGTCGCGCGGACACACTCGCGCTCGGCGCGTCGCGTCGTCGTCCGAGCCAGGTCGAGGGCGGCCGACACACGGTTCTCGCCGGGCAGCACGAACTCGGTCGGTGGTTCGAAGCGGTCCGAGAGGTCGTCGATCACCGCTTCGAGTGCGCTGACCATCGCCGCGGTCGCCCGGGTGGTCTCCGGTGTGAGCTTGTGTCGATTCTCGGGCGCCGTGGCGAGTTCGGCCCCGACCACGAACAGTTCGCGCTGCAGGCGGATCAACAGCACCCCGAGTTCGCCCTCCGGGTCGGTCTCGGCTCGGGCGAGTCCCAGCGCGGAGACGACCTCGTCGGTGGTGCCATAGGTAGCAGGGCCCACGTCGTCTTTCGGGACGCGACCGCCGTAGAACAGGCCGGTGGTGCCGTCGTCGCCGGTGCGTGTGTAGACCTTCATTCCCGCGGAGTCTACGAGGGCATTACCGCTGGACCGGCTTTCGCGGCAAGGTCCACCGAGACGACCCGGTAGCCTCTGCGCCTTCATGGCCGACTTTCTCGAATCACTCCGCGAGCGCGTCCTGATCATGGACGGGGCTTTCGGCACCTGGGTCCAGGCCCAGGACCTCGGACCGGACGACTTCGGTGGCGAGGCACTCGAAGGGTGCAACGAGCACCTCGTCGTGACCCGGCCCGAACTCATCCGCCAGATGCACTCGGAGTACTTCGCGGTGGGGGTCGACGCAGTCGAGACCGCGACCTTCGGGTCTTTCGCGCTCGTACTGGCCGAGTACGACATCGCGGACCAGGCCTACGCGATGAACGAGACCGCCGCGCGCCTCGCCAAGGAGGCGGCCGAGGAGTGGAGCACGCCGAGCCGACCTCGGTGGGTGATCGGATCGATGGGGCCCGGGACACGGCTCCCGTCGCTGGGCGCGATCACCTTCGAGGCGCTGCGCACCGACTACCAGGAGCAGGCTGCAGGGCTGATCGCCGGCGGCGCGGACGTCCTGCTCGTCGAAACGGTCTATGACCTGCTCCAGGCCAAAGCCGCACTCATCGCGTGTCGGCGGGCGATGGCCGACGCCGGCCGCGAGCTGCCGCTGATGGTGCAGGTCACGATGGAAACGACCGGGCGGATGCTCGTCGGCTCGGAGGTCGGCGCGGCCCTGACCGCTCTCGAGGCGATGCGCCCCGACGTCATCGGACTGAACTGCGCAACCGGACCGACGGAGATGACCGAACATCTCCGGTACCTCGCGCAGCACGCCCGGACGTTTCTCTCCTGCCTCCCGAACGCCGGACTGCCCTCGGTCGTGAACGGGCGCACGCACTACGACCTCACACCGGAACTTCTCGCGGATGCGCACGACCGCTTCGTCGGCGAATTCGGGCTCAACGTCGTCGGTGGTTGTTGTGGGACCACACCCGAACACCTCGCCGCGGTCGTCGAACGCCTGGGGACCGATCGGGCGCCCACGCCCCGCACTCCCGAGTTCGAACCCGGCTGCTCGAGCATCTACAGCCATGTCCCGTACCACCAGGACCTCGCGTACCTCGCGGTCGGAGAACGTACGAACGCGAACGGATCGAAGAAGTTCCGAGAGGCGATGCTGGCCGAGGACTGGGACACCTGCGTGCAGATGGCCCGCGATCAGGTCAAGGAGGGCGCGCACGTCCTCGATGTCTGCGTGGACTACGTCGGCCACGACGGAACCGTCGACATGGAACAGATCGCATCCCGGTTCGCGACCCAGGCGGCACTGCCCCTCGTCTTCGACAGCACCGAACCCGAGGTCATGGAGACCGGCCTGCGCCACGCCGGGGGCAAGGCAATTCTCAACTCCGCCAATCTCGAAGACGGCGAGGCCCCGGGCTCCCGGCTGGACCGGGTGCTCACGCTCGCTCGGGAGTACGGCGCCGCGGTGATTTGTCTGGCCATCGACGAGGAGGGCCAGGCGCGCGACGCGGACTGGAAACTGCGGGTCTGCAAGCGCATCTACACGCTGGCGACCGAGCAGTACGGGATCGATCCGACCGACCTCATCTTCGACATGCTCACGTTCCCGCTCGGATCC
The DNA here is from genome assembly GCA_963701625.1 of uncultured Acidimicrobiia bacterium. GTDB lineage: Bacteria > Actinomycetota > Acidimicrobiia > IMCC26256 > JAENVU01 > JAENVU01. The sequence continues at coordinate 161,128 of CAVPAT010000005.1, forward strand.
GGTCAGGACGAGCTCCGCCGCGACGGCATCGAGACCATCGAAGCCATTCGGCGCGCGAAGGCGGAACTCCCCGGCTCGTCCACGATCCTCGGCCTTTCGAACGTGAGCTTCGGGCTCAAGCCGGCCATCCGTCACGTGCTCAACAGCGTCTTCCTGCACGAGTGCCGGGAGGCGGGGCTGGACGCGGCGATCGCCCATGCCGCGCGGATCATGCCGATGCACAAGATCGACGATCAGGTCCGCGAGGTCACGCTCGATCTCATCTACGACCGGCGGCGCGACGACTACGACCCACTCCACGTGCTCATGGGCCTCTTCGAAGGCGTCGAGGCAGCCGCGGTCGAGAAGGAAGATCGCTCGGGATGGTCCGTCGAGGAGCGCCTCAAGCACCGCATCATCGATGGTGAACGGGACGGACTCGAAGCCGACCTCGAGGAGTCCCTGACGAGCGGTCGCTCGGGTCTTTCCATCATCAACGACGTGCTCCTCGAGGGCATGAAGGTCGTCGGTGATCTCTTCGGGCGGGGCGAGATGCAATTGCCATTCGTGCTCCAGAGCGCCGAGACGATGAAGACCGCGGTCGCGTACCTCGAACCCCATCTCGAGCGGGCCGACGGGGGCGGGAAGGGCATCGTCGTCATCGGCACGGTGAAAGGCGACGTCCACGACATCGGCAAGAACCTCGTCGACATCATCCTCACGAACAACGGGTACGAGGTGCACAACATCGGGATCAAGGCACCGCTCCAGACCTTCGTCGACAAGGCGAAGGAGGTCGGCGCCGACGCGATCGGGATGAGCGGGCTCCTCGTGAAGTCCACGATCATCATGCGCGAGAACCTCGCCGAGATGAACGACCTCGGGCTGGCCGAGACACCGGTGCTACTCGGCGGCGCCGCCCTCACCCGCAACTACGTCGAGGTGGACCTCCGCGAGGTGTACGACGGTCGCCTGTTCTACGGCAAGGACGCGTTCGAGGGTCTCCACACCATGGATCAGCTGATGGAGGCCAAGCGCACCGGGACCATGGACCCGGCCTTCGGTCGCGAGGCGGGCGGTCGCAAGCTGCCACCGCGCCGCTCCGAGCAGCCGGTCGAGCCAGCCGACATTCCGGCGCGATCCGACGTCGCTACCGACGCCACGGTCTTCTCGCCACCGTTCCTGGGCGCGCGTGTCGCCAAGGGCGTGTCCCTCGACGAGATCGCCGGCTACATCAACGAGACGGCACTCTTCCGCAACCAGTGGCAGTTTCGGCCCGAGGGCGGGGAACCCGACGCCGAGTTCAAGGACCGAATCCGCCCGACACTGCGCGCCGAGTTGGACGGCGCCAAGTCCGACGGCTGGCTCGTTCCCGCGGTCGCGTGGGGGTACTTCCCCGTCAACGCCGACGGCGACGACCTCGTGGTCTGGACTGACGACGACCGCCGCACGGAGCGGACACGGTTCCACTTCCCGCGCCAGCACAAAGACCGTTTCCTTTGTATCTCGGACTTCTTCCGCCCCGTCGAGTCCGGCGATTCGGACTACGCCGGCTTCCACATCGTGACCGTGGGCTCGGAAGCAACTGCCCGCGAGCAGGAACTGTTCGCCGCGGACCGGTACCAGGACTACCTCATGTGCCACGGACTCTCGGTCGAGATGACCGAGGCGCTCGCCGAACTCTGGCACCGCCGCATCCGCGAGGAATGGGGGTACGCCGACGAAGACGGTCCGTCATTGGCCGGCTTGTTCCGTCAGCAGTACCGCGGATCCCGGTACTCATGGGGTTACCCCGCGTGTCCGGACCTCGAAGACCAGGAAAAGCTGGTTGACCTGCTCGATGCCGAGGCGATCGGGGTCGTGCTGACCGAGGAATTCCAACTCGAGCCGGAACAGACCACGAGCGCCATCATCGTGCCGCATCCGGAGGCGAAGTACTTCGTCGTCTGACCGGTCCCCGCCGCCGACCGAAGCGAAGTCGAGCTTCCCCGGTCCGTAGCGGGCCGGGTGCGATCGGGCAAGCTCTGGGGGTGCAGAGCACGACCACTCCTCGCGTCTGGCCGCGACGCGCCCTCGCGACGCTCGGCGCGCTCGCGCTCGTCATGCTGATGACCCGTGCCTCGTGGCAGACGCTCACGCACAAGCTCGTGGACCTCGGCGACCCGGTGCTGTTCGGCTGGTCCTGGAACTGGGAGTGGCATGCGCTCACCCACGCGCCCCTCGATCTGTTCAACGGGAACATCTTCTCGCCGAACGACCTGACCATCGCGTACACCGACAACATGCTCGTGCTGCTCGTACCGTTCAAGGTGCTCGGTGCTCTCGGCGCCGGCTGGGCGCTGCAGATCAACCTCCTGATCATCGGACTACTGACCGGCTCGCTGCTCGCGACAGCCGCCCTGACCCGTCGATTCACGGAGCGCGTCGACACTGCGGTGTTCGCCGCCGTGTCGTTCACGTTCGGGAGCTTCGCGTTCGCGCACCAGGGCCACCTGCAGCTCATGCTGCTCGGGCAGTTCCCGCTCGCATTTCTCCTGGCGTTCCGATTCCTCGAACGCCGACGCACCGTTGACGCAGTCGCGTTCGGACTCGTCAACGCATCGTTCTTCCTCGGATCCCTGTACTACGCCGCGACCTGGATGGTGTGTGTCGCAGTCGTCATCGTGGGCTACCTCGCCGCGTGTCGATTCCGGCCGGGACCCCGATTCTGGACCGGGCTCGCCGTCGTCGCGCTCGCGAGCGCAACCGCGGTGCCGTTCGTTCTCCCTTACCTCCAACTCAGCCAAGAACGCGCACTCGTGCCCGAGTGGGGCCTCAAGCCTCAAGACCTGGTGACGGTGCCGTTCGAGAGCATCCTCTACCCCTCACTCGACGAACGGGTCGGCTCACGCCTGGCCCGCGGCGAACACTCCTTCTTCCCCGGCTTCAGCGCGGGACTGTTCGCAATCGTCGGGCTCGGTGTACTCGTCAGCGGGACCCTGACCGCCCGAAAGCGTCAACTCGCTGACGACGATGCTCCCGAGCGCGCGGAACCCGACGACCGGCGCAGGCTCGAGCTCTGGCTGCTCGCTGCCGCGGGCGGCGCGGCGATGCTCCTGGCGGTCGGTCCCGAGGTGCGCGGTGTCAGCATGCCGTTTCGCTGGTTCCACGACTTCGTACCGGGTTTCTCGGGCATCCGGGTCGCGGCTCGCCTGGCTGTTCCCGGACTCCTCGCGATCGCGGTGCTGGCGGCAGTGGGTCTGACCGCCGGGATTCGCCGGATTCCTCCCCGAGTCGCCACGGCGGTGGTGACGGTGCTGGTCGCATTCCTCCTGCTCGAACTCGCAGCTCCCCAACATCGCATCCCCCTCCCCGCGGACAACGCGACCTTGGCCGTCTACCGGGAACTCGACCGACGCCCACCCGGTGTCGTGCTCGAACTCCCGATGGCGGACCCGATCGACGCCCGCCAGTGGGCCGGCCTCGAAGCGCCGCGCATGCTGTACGGCACTTTGGACTTCCACCCCCGCCTCAACGGGTACTCCGGCAGCTGGCCCGACGACTACCTCGCCACGGTTGCCACGATGAACCAGTTCCCGGCCCCCGACGCGCTCATCGCGGCGAGACTCGCGGGCGTCCGCTACGTGGTGCTCCACACCGGCCCGTTCGCGGGATTCGAACAGCTCTCCCCGGCGACGGCCCGGGCGATCGTGGCCGAACTCGGACCGTCGGTGCGCGCCGACCGCCACGGTCCGGACTGGTTGGTGGATCTGGGGCCGGTACCGGAGCGGCGGAGCGGCCGCGGCGAGTAGCCGGGCTACTCCATCCCGCGGAGCGTGCGCCTCAGGGGCTGAGCACGGCGCGTGCGACGAGGTCCGTACCGAACACGGTGAGGATCGCGAGATACAACAGCCCGGTCGCGGCCATCACCGCTGAGTAGTAGCGCTCACGGAGCGCAGCCCAGGTCACCGCGATGAGCGCGCCGGTGGTGATCGCACACACCACCCACATCCATCCGAGGAGGCCGCCATAGCCATCGTCATGGGCGCCGGTGAGGACGCCGACCATGCCGGGCGGCAGCAACAGGACCACGACCTCGATCGGCCAGACCCAGGCCGCGGCCCGCACCAGTTCCCGAATCGGCTCGCGCGGCAGCCCGGGCTGCGTGAGGTACCAATGGCCCAGCAACATCGCATCACTGACCACACCGAGGAACGCGGCGCCGACGAGGAGTCGGACGCCCGTGAGTACGGTCGGTCCGCCCGTGAACGAAACCGCGCCCAGGAGCCCGATGATGCCGAATGCCGGGGCGATCAGGTCGAGACCGGGGGGAAACTCGGCGCCCACCGGTGCGGGACGGGCCGGGCCGAGCGCCGCGTCGCCGGTCATCGCGGCCACCCGGGACGACGCCTGTTCCTCGCGCGCCCGCGCCGACCCGACACCGGCCGACCGGCGCACGACGCTGACGATCAGCGCGGCCGTCGCCGCGACCACGGTGCCCGCGGCGCCGAGGAGGAAGACGTGGTGGCCGGTGCCGGTGTGGTCTGAACGCATCTCCGCGCCGTAGGCGCCGAGCGCCATGACGCCGAAGACGCCCCGAACCAACCAGCCGTACCCCAGGCTGACGAGTCGGCCGCGGGTCGTCACCCAACCGAAGGCGAGGCCCCCCGCGGCCCACTGGAGGAGAATCGTCCCGGCGTCGAGCTGCACCTCAGCCGACCACGGCCAGGTCGCGCGGCGCTCGATTCAACCGATCCGGACCGGCATCGGTGGCCACCACGATGTCCTCGATCCGCATACCGAAGCGGCCTGGGAAATAGACACCGGGTTCGATGCTGAAGACGTGGCCGGCAGTCAGGAGACCACGATTCCCGGCGACGAGATACGGGTCCTCGTGTGCCTCCATACCGATCCCGTGCCCGATCCGGTGGATGAAAGCCTCCGCGATCCCATGTTCGGCCAGTACCGCTCGCGCGGTGGCGTCCACTGCCTCGAGCGGTGTCCCCACGACGGCCGCGTCGACCGCCGCTGCTTGAGCCGCGCGGCAGCGCGGCGTAGGTCGCGGCGACCTCCTCGGTCGGCTCACCAACGACGAACATTCGGGTGATGTCCGAGCAGTAGCCGTCGCGCACACCGCCGAAGTCGCAGACGACGACATCGCCGGCCGCGATCACCCGGGCACCGGCGTCGTGGTGAGGTGACGCGCCATTGGGACCCGAGCCGACGATCGCGAAGTTGGTCCGCTCGTGACCGTGCCGTCGCATCCGATCGACGAGTTCGTCATGCACGTCGACCTCGGGCCGCCCCGCGAACGGACGTTCCCGCATCTCGCCCGCGACGGCATCGACGGCGTGCGCCGCCGCGCGCAGGGCGGCAACCTCATCGTCGTCCTTGATCGCGCGGATCGGGCCCATCACGGTGGAAGCGGGCGACCAACGGGCACCGGGGCAAGCGTCCTGCAGGGCGAGCGTGAACCGGGTCCAGGTGGTATCGCCGATCGCGACCGACCGCGCGCCACCGAGAGCCTCGGCCACGATGGCCACGGGGTCGCCACCTTCGGCCCAGGGATGCAGCGTCGCCACGCCGGTCTCGGGCACGCGGGGTGCTTCCAAACCCGGGACGACCAACACCGGCTCACCCTCACGGGGCAGCACGAGCATCGTGAGCCGCTCCAACGGCACGGCCTCGTATCCGGTGAGATACGGGAGATCGGCGCCGACCGACAACAACAGGGCGTCGACGTTCGCGGCCGTCATGGCTGCTCGCACCCGACGGTGGCGGGCCTCGAGCGTTCCGGTGCTGACGGTCACGCGCCGACCATGGCCACCGACGCGCCATCGCGAGCGTGATAGCTGGAACGAACGAGCGGTCCCGACTCCACGTGGGCGAACCCGAGCCCACGAGCGAACGCACCAAGGTCGGCGAACTCCTCGGGTGTGACCCACCGAGCGACCGGGAGGTGCGAAGCCGACGGCTGGAGATACTGACCCAGCGTGAGGATGTCCACCCCGACCGCGCGGAGATCGGCGATCGCGGCACGCGTCTCCTCGGCGGACTCGCCGAGACCGGCGATGATGCCGGACTTCGTCACGAGTCCCGCGGCCTTCGCCCGCGCGAGGACCCCGAGCGAGCGCGCGTACCCGGCCGAGGGTCGGGCCCGTCGCTGCAAGCGGGCCACCGTCTCGAGATTGTGGTTGAGCACGTCCGGACCGGCCTCGAAAATGCAGGCGAGCGCGGCGGGCTCCCCCTTGCAATCCGGAATCAGGACCTCAATCGTCGTCGCCGGGGTGCGCGTCCGAATCGCGGCGATGGTCGCCGCGAAACCCGCGGCCCCTCCGTCGGCAACGTCGTCACGGGCGACGCTCGTGATGACGGCATGCTCGAGGCCGAGCGACTCGACCGCATCTGCGACCCGTCGTGGTTCGTCCGGATCGATCGCAAACGGCCGGCGCGTATCCACCAGACAGAAGCCGCAGGCCCGCGTACAGCGATCACCGAGGATCATGAACGTGGCGGTGCGCTGCGACCAACACTCGAAGATGTTCGGGCACCCGGCCTCCTCGCAGACCGTATGGAGTCCCTGATCCTGCACGAGTCGCTTCATCCGCCGGAACTCCGGACCGAGATCCGCACGCACGCGCATCCACTCAGGTCGTCCGGGCCCGACGCCCTCCGCGTCAGCGGTTCGCTCGTCGGCCACCGCGGCCGTCTCGACCTGCAGCCGCCGGGTCGTCCGGGCCCAGGCTTCGGTCACCGCCTCGACGAGGGCAGTCATCGGTGGTGCGGCACCGAGCACCTTCGCCATCGACGTCACGCCGGCATCGCGGATTCCGCACGGAACGATGTGGTCGAACATCGTCAGGTCGCAGTCGACGTTCAGTGCAAAGCCGTGCATCGTGCGGCCCCGGGCGACCCGCACGCCGATGGCCGCGATCTTGTCGCCGCCGACCCACACGCCGCTGCGACCCTCGACCCGATCCGCGCGGATTCCGAAACGGTCGAGCACTTCGATCAGTGCGCCCTCGATCCGGCGCACATGGGCAACCACGTCGCGCGTCCCCGCCGGCGATTCGTCGAGATCCACGATCGGGTACCCGACCAACTGGCCCGGACCGTGGTAGGTGACATCGCCGCCACGGTCGGTCACGACCAGTGCCGCGCCCACCGAGGCCGGATCGCACAGGACGTGCTCGGTACTCGCCCGCTTGCCCAGGGTGTAGGTATGCGGATGCTCGAGCAACAACAGGTAATCCCCGACGCTCGAACCATGCACGGCACGTTGCACCGCGAGTGCTTCCTCGTACGGTACACGCCCCCAGCCAACGGGCGCGGAGCGGTTCGGTCCTCACCGCAACTCCGCATCCCAGTCGCGCGTCTCGATGATCTCCGCCATGGTACGAAGAAACGAGGCGGCGTAGGCCCCGTCGAACGCCCGGTGGTCCCAGCTCAACGTGACCATGCCCGTCGAGTGGATCGCGATGGCGTCGTCACCGTCGGGACCCTCTACGACCACGGGCTTCCTCCGGATGCTGTCGGTCGCGAGGATCGCGACCTGGGGCTGGTTGATGATCGGGACGGTGAACGTCGTCCCGAACGGCCCCATGTTGGTGATCGTGAAGGTCCCTCCCATGATCTCGTCGGGGCCAAGCTGCTTGCCACGGGCGCGGTTCGCGAGATCGTGGATCTCACGCGCAAGCGGACGGAGTCGCTTCTCGTCGGCGTCGCGTACCACCGGCGCGACGAGGCCCGCGAAGTCGAGATCGACCGCGATACCGAGGTTGACGTCGTGGTGGACCACGAGAGTCTCGCCGTCGACGCTGGCATTGACACTCGGGTACGAGTGGACGGCATCACAGAACGCCCGGACGATGAAGGGCAGGTAGGTCAGTCCGAACCCCTCCTCGGCGGCGAACGCGGACCCGTGGTCGCGGCGCACCCGCTCCACGCCCTCGAAGTCGACCTCGATGCCCGACGCAACGTGGGCGCTCGTCTGTTTCGAGCGCACCATGTGCTCGGCGGTACGCCGGCGAATGTTGTCGAAGGGGATCCGCTCGTCACCTCGCACCACCGGGCGTACCAACGGCGCGACGGCCCCTCGCCGAGGGGGAGGTGCGGACTCGACGTCACGCCGGGTGATGCGGCCGCCCGCGCCGGTGCCCGCGATCGTCGCGGGGTCCAGACCGCGCTCCGCGATCATCCGACGGACGAGCGGCGATGTCAGGAACCCGGGGCCGGATGGCGCGGCGGCGGGCGGTGGCGGCGGCGCGCCGGGTGCGGACGTTGGCGGCCCCGGGCGCGCCGGTGCCGGCGCCGAGGGCACCGGGCGTGCGGGCTCGGCGGGCGCGGGCTCGGCGGGCGCGGGCTCGACCGGGGCAGGCTCGACCGGGGCAGGCTCGACCGGGGCAGGCTCGGCCGCGGCGGGCGCGGCCTCGCTCGAAGCCGTCCCGGCGCCGTCACCGTCGCCGACCACCGCGAGCCGGGCGCCGACCTCGACGGTCTCGCCCTCCGCGACCACGATCTCACTGAGGACCCCCGCGACCGGTGACGGGACCTCCGAATCGACCTTGTCGGTCGAGACCTCGAAGAGCGGCTCATCGACGGCCACCGGTTCGCCGACCCGTTTGAGCCACTTGGTGATCGTTCCCTCGGTGACGGTCTCACCGAGCTGAGGCATCGTGACGTCCATACGGATTCCTTCGTGTCAGCCGTGCAGGCCGCGGCCGGTGAGGGCGAGGGCGGACTCGCCGAACAACTCGCCGAGCGTCGGATGGGGATGGATCAACGCGCCGAGATCCGCCGCCGTGGCCTCCCAGTTCACCGCGAGGTACCCCTCGCCGATGAGTTCGGTCGCCCAAGGCCCGGCGATGTGCACGCCGAGGATCGGCCCGTCGCGTTCAGCGACGATCTTGACCATGCCGTCCGGCTCGCCGATGATCATGGCCCGGCCGTTTCCGGCGAACCGATGTACCGATGTCGCAACGTCGTAGCCACGGTCGCGCGCCGTTTGCTCCGTGAGTCCGGTGAACGCAACCTCCGGATGGCAGTAGATGCCCCAGGGCACCCGTTCGTAGTCGATCGGCGGGACAGGCTCTCCGAGAATCGTCCGGATCGCCACGATCGCCTCGGCGAAGGCCACGTGGGCCAGCGCAGGCGTCGCCACGAGATCGCCGACCGCGTAGACCGCCTCGGCCGTCGTGCGCATGTGGTCGTCCACGGCGACGAACCCGCGGGCGTCGACGTCGATACCGGAACCATCGAGGCCGATCCCCGAGGATCGCGGCGCACGCCCGACACTGACCACGACGGCGTCGACCTCGAGGTCGCCGGAGTCCTCACCACGATGGGCATGCACGACCAGCGGCACACTGCGGTCGAGGCCCGTGATGGTGATGCCCGTCTCTACCGTGATCCCCCGCTTCTTGAACGAACGGGCGACGACCTGAGCCACCTGCGGGTCGACCCCCGGCAGGATGCTCGGCATCGACTCGAGCACTGTGACCTCGCTGCCGACGTCCGCGAGGTACGAAGCGAACTCGCACCCGATCGCGCCACCACCCACGATGGCGACGCGCGGCGGAATCTGTTCCATGGCCAAGACGTGGTCGGACGACAAGACGCGCTCGCCGTCGAACTCGAAACCAGGAATCGAACGAGGTGACGACCCGGTCGCGAGAATCAGCGCGTCGCCGGTGAGTTCGGTTCCATCCGAGACCCGGACCCGACGGGTGGTGACATCCGCGATGACTCCGGAGCCGGGGACGACCGTCACCTCACGACCTTTGAGGAGACTCTCCAGGCCCTTGGTCAGACGATCGACGACCTGTTGCTTCCGAGCCAGGCTCGTCGCCAGATCGACCGTCGGTTGCCCTGCGTCGACGCCGAACTCCTTCGCAGCGCGGACGGTGCGCAGCACCTCGGCCGTCTGGAGCAGCTCCTTCGCCGGGATGCAGCCGCGATGCAGGCAGGTGCCGCCGACGCGACCCTCCTCCACCATTGCGATGCGCAACCCGGCCGCCGCACCGTAGAGCGCGGCCGCGTAGCCGCCGGGACCACCGCCCACCACGACGACGTCGAAGTGCTCCGGCATGCTGACCTCCGAATCGCGAACTGAACCGCCATTGTCACCCATCGTCAGCGGGTGCCGAGGAAAATCTGGGCGGCGCCGGCGGCGAGGATCGCCACGCCCGTGACCAGCGCCAGGATCATGAGGGTCCGGGTCTTCACCACTCCATCATCGCGGGCCTCACCCCGCCGGTCCCGGTCGAGAGGCCCCGTTTTCTCGGCTCGGACAGGTACTATCCCAGCTCCGGTCGGCCATCGCGCCGCCGCCCGTTCCCGATGCCAGGGTCCCGCCGCGTGAAAGACCGCGCAGAACAACTGATCGGTAAGGCCCGGGACGCCGTGCCCGAAGGAACCTTCGCGGTCGGTGGCGGGCTGATCATCACCGCCGTCACCACCTACATCTTCCTGATCGTCGCCAACCAGGCGCTTCCCGATCCGCAGTACAACGCCCTCAATCTGTTCTGGGCGTTCATCTTCGTGGCCGGTCCCGGGCTATTTCTCCCGCTCGAGCAGGAGGTCGGCCGCGCGGTGGCACACCGCCGCGCCCAGGGTCTCGGAGGCGGCCCACTGGTCACCCGAGCCGCCCGCCTCGGAGCGTTGCTCACCGGCCTGATGGTCCTCGTCGCGCTCGCCGCTTCGCCGCTCTACGTCGAATCGCTGTTCCACGACGACTGGTTGCTGGTCTTCAGTCTGGCCATCGGCCTTGTCGGATTCGCGATCATGCATCTGTCGCGGGGGGTCCTGTCCGGCAACGGTCGCTTTCGGCCTTACGGCATCATCCTCGCGGTCGACGGATCGGTGAAGCTGATCGCCTCGTTGGCGCTCTTTGCGGCCGGTGTGGAAACCGCGGGAGCGTACGGACTGTGCATCGCGTTGACGCCGTTCGTCGCCACCGCCGTCGCCCTCTGGCGTGAACGCGGGCTCTTGGCCGACGGCCCCGAGGCTCCGTACTCGGAGCTGTCGACCTCTCTCGGCTGGCTCCTCGCGGGCTCCCTGCTCATGCAGGCACTCGGCTACTCCGTGTTGCTCGGCGTCGGCCTGTTGCGCTCCAAGCAGGACGTGCTCCTCGCGGCCGCGCTGAGCAGCGCGTTCTTCGTCGCCCGGGTTCCACCGCTCCTGTTCCAAGCCGTACAAGGCACGTTGCTGCCGAAGCTCGCCGGTCTCGCCGGCGCCGGCCGGCACGACGATTTTCGCACCGGGTTCCGCCAGCTCATGTTCATCGTCTGCGGCATCGCGGCGCTGGGCACCGGCGCGGCGTTCGCCATCGGCGTCCCGCTCGGCAAGATCCTCTTCCCACCGTTCGACATCGGCACGGTCGATCTCGGACTACTCGTCGCCGGCAACGGCATCTTCATCATCGCCCTGACCATTGCCCAGGCCCTGATCGCGCTGCACGGGCACCGGGCCGCGGCGGTGGCGTGGGGCGCCGGCGTGCTCGTCTTCGTTGTGGGCGCCGCCGCGATCGAGGACCTGGCCCTGCGGGTGGAGATCGGATTCCTTGCGGGCACCATCGCGACTGCGCTCGTGATGAGCATTGCCCTGACCGTTCGGATGCGTCAGGGTGTCGACGAGCCGATCGGCAGCCTGATCAGCCAACTCGAGCACGAACCGCTCGAACTCTGAGGCCGCCGGGAGCGGATCACTCGACGCCGGCCACGCCTTTGATCAACCACGGCGTCGTGATCGGCTGAGCATTGCGCCAGGTGTATCGGCTCTGTGAAAGCAGCGGGGCGCCGCCGAAGCCGGCGAGCGACCCGTCGATGCGCACCGTGTACCCGCGGCGGCCGCTCAACACCACGATCCCCTGAGCGACGTCCTGTCCGAAGTACTGGACGGCCAAGCCGGGAGCGCCTCCCAAGGGGTGGACTCCGCCGAAGCCGTCGAGCAGATACCCACCCGAACCGTCGGGATTGCGGACCACGTCCCGAGCGATCTGCCACCCGGGCCAATACGGGCCCTCGACACGCGGCGCCGACCCGAGTCCGTGGAGGCCGCCCCACGCATCCATGACGTACCACCCGGCATCGAAGCGCACGAGTTTCCGCGCGACATCCCAACCCGGCCAGTAGGGACCGGCGGGCAGCGGCGGGGCGCCGCCGAAGGCATGAACGCCACCGAACGCGTCGAGCACCCAGCCGCCCCCCTCGGCCCGAAGGACGAGGTCACGCGCGACATCCCATCCCGGCCAGTACGCGCCCGCGTAGCTCGCCGCGAAACCGAAGGGGTGCAGGCCACCGAAACCGTCGAGCGTGTAACCGCCCGCCCCTGACGGAACCACTTCGACGTCCCTCGCGATATCCCACCGCGGCCAGACCGCTCCGGCCCGCAACTCTGGGGCACCGCCGGCGGGATAGATCGAGCCGTCACGGTGCATGACGACGACCTTGGGCTTCGCGGGCTCGACGTTGTGCCCGCCAACCTGGTCCGCGCCGCCGCTGAAAATCCTCAGCGCGACCGAGCTTCGAATGCCGGGGAGCAACGAATACAGCCGGTCGCCCGGACACGACGTGGTCCCCGGATCACGGTGCCCGACGATGAACGGCAGCACATGCGTCGAGCCCGCCGGCCAGCGATCAGTGCCGCTGATCGTCGTGTAGGCGACGGAACGGGATGGATCGACCCCGTGCAAGGTCAGCTTCCATGCGAGAAGCGACTCGAGCGCCGTACGCGTCGCCGCGGGCACCGACGTCGAACTGAAGTTCCCGATCACCGCGACGCCGACGGTTCCGGTGTTCATCCCGGAAGTGTGTGCCGCGTGCACCGGGTCCCAGATGCTGCCGAAGCGGCCCTCGAAGATCTGCCCGTAGCGATCGACGAAGAAGTTGTAGTGCGTATCGCAGTACTTCAGGGTCTGCGTCGCGTAGCCATACAGGCCGCGAACGATCGCCGCCGTGTCGCCGGGTCCGTAGTTGTTGCTGCCGGCCGTGTGATGGACCACGGCCATCTTGGTGTTCGTGGAGATATCCGGGCCCTCAGGACAGTTGGCCAACCGAAGGTTCTCGTTGGCGCCCCACTGGCCGCGCGAGATGATCCCGGGCATCGGCACCGTGGCCGCACCCGCGACACCGGTCGGAGCTTCCGCCTTGGGGCTGTCGATCCGGTCGACCAGGACATTGCGCGGCGTGCCCGAGACCAGGCGAACGCGCACCGCGCGCGCCCGTCCGACCCACACCGGCTGGGATGCCGCGCCGGATCGCGCATTGGCCGCCTCGGCGGACCCCGGATCCGGAGCATGCTCACCCGCGTCCTCGACCTCGACCACCGAGGCCCAGTGACCGTCGGACCGTCGGGTCTCGATCGCGTACCGCGCCGCTCGATCACCATCCCACCGCAGCGCCACCAGATCGGGGGATGCCGCGACGTCGGCCGTCCAGCCGGCGCGGATCGGACCCGAACCTTCCAACCGCTGTGCGGTGATCGTCGCTTCCGGAGGCTCGCTCGGCGCGCCGAGCGAGGGCACCACCGTCAGCGTGACGCCGAACAGGGTGCCTGCACATCCCGCAGCAACACGGGCAAGCCAAGATTTGGACATCGAACTCCTCACCATTCCTGACAGCATCGACCATCCGGCGTGCCGTCCTGGAGTCGGACACCACCGAGTCTCGCGGCCGCGGAGCCGAGATGAAACCACCCGGCCGGTAGGATCGGCCGATCGAGCCCCTCCGGATCGCGATCGACGGCACCCCGTTGCTCGGCCACCGTACCGGCGTCGGCGAGGTCACGGCTGGGGTCCTCGACGCACTCGGGCGCCGTCCTGACCTCGTGGTCCGGGCCTACGCGCTGACCTGGCGCGGCCGCCGGGGCCTCAGCGAAGCCGTGCCACCGGGCGTCGAGGCGACGACCCGTCCCATCCCTGCCGGGGTGGTCCGGGGTGCGTGGGAGCGCGGCGCCTCCCGACCCCGGGCCGAGGACTGGACCGGGCCCGTCGATGTGGTGCATGCGACGAACTTCGTGTCACCCCCCGCCCGAGCCCCGGTCGTCGTCACAGTCCACGACCTCACCTTCGTTCGGTTTCCCGAACTGTGCACCCCCGACACGCTCCGCTACCCCGCGCTGATTCGCCAGAGCATCGCGCGGGGGGCCGTCGTCCACACCCCGAGCGAGTTCGTGGCCGACGAGGTCCGCGAGGCCTTCGACATTGCACCCGACCGCGTCGTGGCGATCCATTCCGGGGTCCCGACCGTCGTCAACGGCGACCCCGGCCGCGGGCACCGGCACGCCGGTGGCAGCCGATACGTGCTCGCACTCGGCACCGTGGAGCCGCGCAAGAATCTCACCACCCTCGTTGCCGCGTACGACTCGGTCGCCGAGACGGACCCTGACCTGCGGCTGGTCCTCGCCGGCCCGCCCGGGTGGGACTCGGCACGCGTGCAGGCCTCGGTCGACAGTGCCCACGCCCGAGATCGCATCGTGCAACTCGGCTTCGTCGATCCCGCCGCCCGGGCCGATCTCCTCGCCGGCGCCACGGTCTTCGCGTACCCGTCGCTCTACGAAGGTTTCGGGTTTCCTCCTCTCGAGGCGATGGCGTGCGGCATCCCGGTCGTGGCCGGCCGGGGCGGGGCCCTCCCTGAGGTCCTGGGCGACGCGGCCCAACTCGTCGACCCAACGGACACCGACGGCCTCGCCGGCGCGATTCACGATCTCGCCCGAGATGACGATCAACGTCGGGACCTCGTCGACCGCGGTCGCCGCCGGGTCGCCCGCTACGACTGGACCACCACCGCGGACCGCCTGGCGAGCCTCTATCGGAGCCTGCAATGAAAGTCGGGCTCCACGCGGGTCAGCTCATGCAGACGGTACCCGGCGGGATCGGTCGGTACGTCGTTCACCTTGCCCGCAATCTCCCGGAGGCCGGCATCGAAGTCACGAGCTTCGGGGCTGGCAACCCGAGCCCTCGGGTTCAGCGGCTCCTCGGCGAGTACGTCGACCTCGGTCGGCCACTCGGCTCAGCCCGTTACGCGCTGTGGCACGCATTCCGCCGACCGCGGGTCCGCCTACCGGTCGACCTCATCCACGCACCCAGCCTGGCCGTCCCGCCGGCCGGCAAGCTGCCGCTGGTCGTCACCGTTCACGACGTCGCCTTCCTCCGGGAACCGAGTGCGTTCACCCGCCGCGGGCTGCAGTTCCATCGACGCGGACTGACGCTTGCCCATCGTGAGGCCGCCGCCATCGTGACGGCGTCGCGTTTCGCCCGCGACGAGCTGATGCGCGTCGGATTCAGCGCCGAACGCATCCATCTCGCGCCGCATGGCGTCGAAGTGCGACCGGCCGATCCCGACCCGGTCATCGACGAGCGCGTCGCGGCGACGGGAATCGACGGACCCTTCGTCATCGCGGTCGGCACCGTCGAACCGCGGAAAGGGCTCGACGTCTTGGTCCAAGCGTTCGCCGTCGCACGCGAGGACATCCCGGAGCTCCAACTCGCAATCGTCGGTCCGAAGGGGTGGCTCCCGGTGCCGGGCCTCGACGGAGGCGGCGTCCACCGGATGGGCACCGTGTCCGAACCAACCCTCGATGCGTTGTACCGGCGTGCACTCATGTGCGCGGTGCCCTCGCGATACGAGGGTTTCGGACTCCCAGCCCTCGAAGCGATGTCACGCGGCTGTCCGGTGATCGCGAGCAACGGAACGAGCCTTCCCGAGGTCGTTGGCAGCGCAGGCACCCTGGTACCGGTCGGCGACGTCGAGGCCCTCGCCCGGGCACTCGTCGAAACCGCGACCGATCCGGACCTACGAGCCGAGATGTCGAACCGTGGCCGCGAGCGTGCAACAGGATTCACCTGGGCTGGTTCGGCCCATGCGCACAGCGCGGCATACTCGGCAGCGCTCGAGGCTCCGCAACGCGGCCGCTCCTAGACTCCAACTGTGCGGCTGCTGCTCGACGTCTCGGCGGTACCTGCGCGTCCTGTCGGCGCCGGCGTGTACACCCTCGAGTTGGCCCGTGAGCTCTCGGGTCGAGGCGAGGTCGAACTGCACCTCGTCGCCCGCCGCGACGACCACGAACGATGGGCGCGGCTTGCCGCGAACGCCGTGGTGCATGCGGAGGTCCCGACGAGCCGGCCTGCCCGTCTCGTGTGGGAACAGACCGGCGCCAATCGGCTCGCGTCTCGGGTCCGCGCGCGGATCTCTGGCACGGCCCGCACTACACCGCGCCCCTCCGTCTCGGAATACCGATCGTCGTCACGGTGCACGACCTGACCTTCTTCGACCATCCGGAATGGCACGAGCGGTCCAAGGTCCACTTCTTCCGGCGCATGATTCGGGCGAGCACCGCGCGAGCGGGCGCGGTGATCTGCGTCAGCAACCACACCGCCCGCCGGCTGCGGTCGGTGCTCGCGGTCCGGGCTCCCGTCATCGTCGCGCCGCACGGCGTCGACCACGACCGCTTCGACCCGCGGGCTCATGACGATGCCGCACACCTCGCGCGTGCCGGGATCCGGTCGCCCTACCTCGCGTTCGCAGCCACCCTGGAACCTCGCAAGGACATCCCGACGCTCATCGACGCGTTCGCACGGATCGCCCCGACCCACCCGGATCTCACGCTCTCGATCGCCGGCCGCGACGGTTGGGGAGCCAACGCAGTGCGCCAAGCGTCGGCCGCGAGCGGGTACACGACCCGAATCCAACGACTCGGCTGGATGGATGCGGACCTGTTGCCCGCTTTCTTCCGTCAGGCCGCGGCCGTTGCCTACCCCTCACTCGAAGAGGGTTTCGGGCTGCCCGCGCTCGAGACGCTCGCGTGCGGCGCGGCCCTCGTGACCACGACCGGCTCTGCGATGGAGGAGGTCGTCGGCAAAGCCGCGGCACTGGTTGGCCCCGGCGACCCCGATGCACTGGCCGCGGCGCTACGGCGGATCCTCGACGACCCGGGGTACCGCGCCGAACTCCGCGCGGCCGGCCCCGCGCGCGCCGCGTCCTTCACCTGGAAACGCTCCGGCGACGCCCACATCACCGCCTACGCTGCCGCCTGGGGGGAGCATCGATGAGAGCAACGGTTACGGGTGCGAGCGGTTTCGTCGGCCCTCATCTGGTCGCCCACCTGCGCGACGCCGGCGACGACGTCACCGAAATGGACCTGCGCGGACCGGTCGTCCTCGACGTCACCGACGCCGACTCCGTGCTCGGGTGCATCACCGACGCCCGCCCGGACGTCGTGTACCACCTCGCGGCGTTGAGTCACGTCGGGCAGAGTTGGTCGAGTCCGGGAACGTCATTCCGAGTGAACGCCGAGGGAACGCTGCACGTGCTGCGGGCCTGCACCGAGGCCAAGGTGCCGCGGGTCGTCGTCATCCTCAGCTCCGAGGTCTACGGCAATGCCGACCCCGACGACCTGCCCCTCCAGGAGGACGCGCCACTCCGACCCGTGACGCCGTATGGCGCAAGCAAGACCGCCGCCGATTTCCTGGCCCTCCAGACCTACCTCGCCGACCGAACGAACGTCGTGAGGGTCCGGCCGTTCGGCCACACCGGGCCCGGTCAGTCCGACCAGTTCGTGGTACCGGCACTCGCCCATCGCATCGCGAGGGCCGAGCGGGACCACGCGGACACGATCCCGGTCGGCTCGCTCGAGGCTGTCCGTGACCTCAGCGACGTTCGCGATGTCGTCCGGGCCTACCGCCTGCTCGCCGAGTCCGGGGGCCCCGGCGAGGTCTACAACGTCTGCTCCGGCAACGGCGTCAGCATCCAGCACATCGCCGACGAGCTCCTCGCGCACAGCACTCGGGAGATCCGACTGGTCACCGACCCGGCGCTGATTCGGCCGGTCGACGTGCCGCGCATGGTCGGCGACAACGCGAAGCTGCGCGCCGCGACGGGGTGGGCCCCCACGTATCCCCTCGCTCAGACCCTGGCTGATGTCCTGGCCGACGCTCGGCAGAGAGTCGGAACCGAGAGCCACTGAAGGTGGCTCACCCTTCCTGACGGTCGAGCCACCCCAAGACGGCCGCGACGGCACGTGGGTCGTGGCGAAGCCGGCGGGCACCGTTGACCACGTAGCGGAGTTCCGCGTGACCATGCGCTTCGGCCAGACGGGCGGCGGCGTCGACCGGGACGTTGTCGTCATCGGTGCCATGCAGGATCAGCAACGGGCGGGGGGAGAACTCGGCACCCGCGACGATGGTGTCAACCGCTGCCATCTCCGCAGCCCATGACGCGAGATCCGCAGGTCCCCGTTCCGATCGCACCGCTCCGAGCTGACGGCAATGCCGGAGGAATCGCGCGGGATCCCGGGCCCAGTCCCGTAGACCGAGCGGGGCACCCAACGCGGCGATCCCGCGCACCCGCGGGTCGGCTGCGCCGACAACCAAGGCCAAGCTGGCCCCGAGTCCGGTCCCGACGATGCAGACCCCCTCGGTATCCGGCGTGGCAGTGGCCTCGTTCACCACCAGCCGGAGGTCCTCGAGCCAGGCGGCGATCGAGAAGTCCCCGTCGGAGCCTCCGGTGCCCCGAAAGTTGAACGTCAGCGCCCGCCAACCGACGCGGCTCGCGATGCGATCCGCGAGTTCGGGAAAGGTCAGCCCCGACGCGACCGAGCCGCGCGGCATCGTCGGGAAGTCGTGACACAGCACCACCACCGGGGCGGCGCCGGTACCAGCAGGGCGGGCCCAGTACGCCGCCAACCGCTCGCCGTCCGGATGCTCGATGTGCTGATCCACGCGGTACTCCTCGGTCCGCACCATTATCGTGACCGGCCATGACAGGAACGGGACCGGAGATCCCCGCACTCAAGGAATGGGCGGCGGTCGTCCGAGCCTTGCTGGCGGGCGAACAGATCCTCGACATCCGCAAGGGCGGACTTCGCGAGCAGGGCCGTCACTTCTCGGTGCAGGCCCCACGGTGCTGGTTGTATCCGACCGTCGAGCATCAGCAGGTCGACCTGCTCAAGGCCCCGTATCGGCGTTGGATCGCGGAATCGGAGGCCGCGGCGCCCGCGGACCGGGCGATCCGCATCGAGGGATGGGCCCAGGTCGAGGGCACGGCGACGATCGACGACCCCGCGGTGCTGGAGGCGCTCGACGGCAAGGTCATCTGGTCCCGTGAGTACGTCGAGACTCGGTTCCGTTGGAAGGCGCGTGACCCGCTGCACGTCCTCGCGTTGCGGACCTATCGACTCGCGAGCCCGATCACGGTGCCGTTCCGCGACGCGTACGGCGGGTGCACCTCATGGGTGGACCTCGAGGGGCTCGGCGACCCGGACTCGAAGGAGTCGGTCCCCGCACTCTCCGACGAGGCGTTCGGGGCGCGTTACAAGGGCGCGTCCGAGGCGATCCCCGGCGGATTCGCTCGCGCCGACGACATCACACACTCAAGCGGGAATCGGACGGGTCAGACGAGCCGGTAGCCGCGGTTACGAGCCTCAGCGGGGGTGTCCGGGGCGAAGCACACGAACTGCTCCGATGTCATGAGGTCCTCGATGGCCGCTTCGTCGGTCGCGGCGTCATCGAGGTCGTAGAGGCGCTGGGTCCGTTTGTCGCCGACGTAGCGGAACTCCTCGAACTTTGTGGGTCGACTCATCCGCCGGAGCCTACGCGTCCAATACTCGGGGCGGCGCTTGTACCCTGGCCGAGTGAGGTTCACAGAGCCCGTGGTCGGGCCGGGGTCCGACGACGGGTCCGGCGTCAGCACGCTCGATCGGGCAGCCGCAGCGATCGGGCCCGACGTCGACAAATTCGGCTACCACCCGGCGTTGGACGGAATTCGCGGGATCGCCGTGCTCGCGATCATGGCGTACCACGACGAGTATCACTGGGCCCGAGGGGCCTTTCTCAGCGTTGACGCGTTCTTCGTCCTGTCGGGCTTTCTCATCACGGTCCTGCTG
Source organism: uncultured Acidimicrobiia bacterium (assembly GCA_963701625.1). Classification (GTDB taxonomy): domain Bacteria; phylum Actinomycetota; class Acidimicrobiia; order IMCC26256; family JAENVU01; genus JAENVU01. The sequence goes on from CAVPAT010000005.1 coordinate 180,964, forward strand.
TTGCTCGAGTACCGCCGCGCCGAGGGCGTCGCGATGGGCGCGTTCTGGGGGCGGAGGGCCCGGCGCCTCCTCCCAGCGCTGCTCCTCGTCCTCGCGTTCGTGGCCTGGTACACCAACCAGCACGTCGTGCCGTGGGAGCGAGCGTCGATCCGCAACGACGGCCTCGCCAGCCTCTTCTATTACGCGAATTGGCGCTTCATCGTCGACCAACAGTCCTACTTCACGCTCTTCTCTGCGGCCTCGCCACTCCGCCACATGTGGACGCTCGCGATCGAAGAACAGTTCTACCTCGTCTGGCCCCTCATCGTGGTCGGCTGCCTGCGCCTCGGACGCGGCTCGGTGAAGTTGCTCGCGATCGTGTCGAGCGTGGGTGCCGCCGCGTCGATCATCGCGATGGCGGTGCTGTATCAGGACGGTGACCCGTCCCGGGCGTATTACGGCACCGACACGCGTGCCCACGTACTGCTCTTCGGTGCCATCGCCGCGATGATCATGGTCAACTGGCGTCCCTCGGCGGGCACGCGCCGCGCCTTGATCGCGGTGGGTCCGGTCGCGCTCTTCGGCCTGCTCTACAGCTGGCTCCATCTCAGCGACACCGACCCGATCTACTACCGCGGCGGTTCGACCTTCTTCGCGCTCGTGGTGGTCGTGATCATCTTGGCGGTGATGAACGGCGGCCTCGCCCGCAAGGCGCTCGCGCTCCGGCCATTGCCCTGGATCGGTCGGCTCTCGTACGGGCTCTACCTGTGGCACTGGCCGATCGCGGTCTGGATCGTGCCGAACCGCGTGCACGTCGGCCCGACCACGCTCAACCTGATCCGGCTCGGGATGACTTTCGTCTTCGCGACCCTGTCCTTCTACCTGATCGAGCGACCGATTCGAGTCGGGTGGTCCCGCCGACCGCGCCCGATCGCGTGGCTGGCGCCGATCGGTGTCGGCGTCACGCTCATGGCGGTGCTCGCGTCCAGCGCGGGGGCCACGCCGCCCCCCAGCTACATCTGGGGTTACGGCGATCCGTTGATCTGCGGAGCACCGCGCGCCCCGGAGATCAAGGAAGCCAAGACGGAATATCGAGCGCACCGCCCGCTCGAACTCGACCGCAAGTTCCGCAAGCACCGGGTACTGGTCGTGGGTGACTCCACTGCGTGCAGCCTCTGGCCGGGCATGCGGGTCGTCGGGAGAAAGGCGGGACTCGCCGAAGTCGCCCAGGCGTCGGTCTTCGGTTGCGGGGTGGCCAGCGGCGAGATCACGACGACGCGAGACGAGCAGATCACGCCGAACTCCGATCGCTGCCCGCAACTCGTGGACCAGACCCTGCGCTCCAAACTGCCCAACACCAAGCCCGATCTCGTCATCTGGATGAGCGTGTGGGAGAAGTCCGACATCATCGAGCGAGGCAAGACGCTCATCAACGGGACCAAGGCTGGCGACCGCACGATGTTGCGACGCATGGACACCGCGCTCCGGCGCCTGACCCTCGGCAACGCCAAGGTCGTGCTGATCAACGTCGCTGCGCCCGCGCCCAACGACGCCGAGGGCACGAAGAACACGTCGAACGAGATCGACAACGAGAGCTACGCGCGACTGGACTCCATCAATCGCCGGTTTGCCGCGCGCCATCCCAGCAAGGTGATCTTCATCGACCTGGCCGCCAAGATCTGCCCGGACGGCGCGCCCTGCCCCGAGTTCGTCGGCGGCGAGAGAATCCGGCCCGACGGTCGGCACTTCACGCCCGCCGCGGCGGCGCGCTACAGCAAGTGGGTCCTCCAGCAGGTGGCGAAGCAGGAGCGCGGGTGACAACTGCTCCCAACGCCGAGAATGCCTCGGCGATCCGGCCGAGCGAAGGCGCCGGCGCATCGGCCGGAGCGTTCGGCTTCGTCGCGCGTTGGCTGTGGGTCCTCCCGGCCGGGATGATCGGCGTCGGTGGTTGGATCCATCGGTGGACCGACGAGGACGCCTTCATCAACTTCCGCATCGTGGACCAGGTGTTCGCCGGTCATGGCCCGGTCTTCAACGCGGGTGAGCGGATCGAGACCTACACCAGCACGCTCTGGATCGCGATCCTCGTCGCAGGCAAAGCCACCCTCGGGTTCCTCATGGGACTCGAGTGGATCTCGGTCCTGTTCGGACTCGCAGCCGCGATCGCGGCATTCCTGGTCGCGGCCCGGGCGGGACGTCACCTCTTCGGCAGCGACGCGGTCGTCGTCCCGATCGGCCTCGCCGTCGTTGCGGCGATCCCGGTCATGTGGGATTTCGCGACCTCAGGCCTCGAGATGAGCCTGGTCTGGCTCTGGATCGCGTGCAGTTGGCTGGCACTCACGCGCCTCGTCCACCACGCCGAGCCGAGTCGGGGCGCCCGCCGTTGGTCGCTGGTGGCGATCGGGCTCGGGCCGTTGGTCCGCCCCGAACTCGGTCTGATGATGCTCGTGTTCCTCGGCGCCTGGTTCCTGCTGGTGACGCCGCGGCGGTTCGTTCGAGATCTCGCGATCGCCTGGGCGATCCCCCTCGCGTACCAAATCTTCCGGATGGGTTACTTCGCGAGTCTCGTACCGAGCACGGCATTGGCCAAGGACGCGAGCGGCCTTCATCTGGGTCAGGGGTGGCGGTACCTCCGCGACCTCGTCGGGACCTACGCGCTGTGGATCCCCGCGATCGCGATGTTGTTGATCGTCGTGTTGGTGCTCCGCGAGGCGCGGGACCGACGCGTCACCATCGCCATCGGAGCGATGATGCTGGCTGCGGTCGCATCGACCGGATACATGGTGGCGAGCGGCGGCGATTACATGCACGGTCGCCTGTTGCTCCCCGCAGTGTTCGCGTTCGGGGTGCCCGTCACCCTGCCGTGGCGATCGGTGTCGATCGCGCGGCGCTCGTACCTGCGCGTCGGCGCGGTCGCGCTCGCCGCGGTGTGGTCCGTCGTGGTGATCGCAGGGGTTCGGTACCCGCAGCCGCAACACTCGTTCGGACTCACCGACATCGCGGACTGGCGCCTGGTGCTGCACAAGCGGATGTTCCATCGGCCGGGCAAGGGCATCACCATCTCCCCGTACGAGTTGCGCCAGAACCGCGCCGACGGCTGGCACGGGTTCATGCGCATCCTCGATACCGAGCCCCGCGCCGGCCAGGACCCGGAGCGGCTCGCCGTGATGATGGGCTCCATCGGCGTGCCGGCCTGGGTGGCCGGCACCGACATCTTCATCGTGGACATCGGTGGCCTGGCCGAGCCGCTCGCGGCCCGCACCGACCCCATCCCCAACCGACCGGCCGGGCATCGCAAACAGGTGGACGACCAGTGGTACGACGCCCGATTCGGCGTGGGCGACACTTCGCCTCGGACCCAGGCGGCGCGGCGCGCGCTCCAATGCCAGCCGATCAAGGGGTTGATCGCCGCGGTCGACGACCCGCTGACCCCGGGCCGGTTCCTCTCGAACCTCTGGCACGCCGTGCCGTACACGGCGATGAAGATCCCGAAGAGCACATTCGACGCCGAACGGAAGTTCTGCTGAACCGACGCTCGGGTTCCGAACGCGCCGGTGGCGGGGGAATCGAAACTCCCCCGCCACCCGCGTTCGTACTATCGGTTTCCGCCGTGAGCGTTGCTCGGGTGGGACCAACTCCCGAACTCACGACGGCGGTGCTGCGGTGGGATTCCGCTAGACGGTCCAGTGAGTACCGACCTTCTAGGAAGGTTTCCTAGCGGCCGAGCACCTCCAGGGTCCCATGTTGATCATGCATGTATGGACCACCTCCTTTCCCTGGTACCGAATTTCGTACCACGTGGGAGCACCCAAGGTGCGAGGTTTCCGAAATTCGCGTTCCGCTACTCGGTGTCGTCCGCGGCTCGGCCGAGCGCCCCGATGAACCGGAGGTAGTCCAGCTGGCAGGCGATGACGGCTTCGACCTGTTCGGGAAGGTACGCCTCGCCCGTCGCCGCACAACGCTCGACGACGAAGGTGATGGCCTCGTCGGTGGCGAAGACCACGGGAGCTTCCAGATCGACGTCGGTCCGCGCCCGGGCCATGCCCTTCTCCGTGAGAAACGCGGTCTGGGCATCGATGATCCGTTCGGCATCGGCCTCGGTCAGGGTCGCCGCGGTCATGTCGTCGAGATGGCGGACTACCCAGCCGAGCGCGTCGTCCGGATCGAACACCGCATCCGGCGGCGAATCACTGAGCCGGATCGCCTCCCGGAACACCAGTGCGGCGGCGATGGCCAGGACCACCCCGACGACCAGGAACACCACGACCCAGCTCACGACGCAATCTTCCCCGTTCGGCGGGGTCGGCTAGATACCGATGCGCTGCGCGAGCAGCTCGCGGTGATAGGTCGCGTCGCCGAGCAGAATCTCCGAGGACTTCGCACGCTTGAAGTACAGGTGGGCATTGTGCTCCCACGTGAACCCGATCCCGCCGTGAATCTGAATGTTCTCGGCCGCCGCGTGGAAGTACGCGTCTGAGCAGTACGCCTTCGCCAACGATGCAACCACGGGCAGTTCGTCGTTGTCCTCGGCCGCGGCCCAGGCCGCGTAGTAAGCCGCCGACTTCGCGGACTCGACCTCGAGCAGCATGTCCGCGCACTTGTGCTTGATGGCCTGGAAGGAACCGATCGGCCGGCCGAACTGCACGCGGTCCTTGGCGTACTGCACGGACTCGTCGAGCACGAACTGGCCGCCGCCGACCATCTCGTTGCTGAGTGCGACCGCAGCCTGGTCCAGCGTCTTGGCGAGCGCGGGCCACCCGGCACCCGCGGTGCCGAGCAGCTGCGCCTCGACGCCGTCGAACTCGAGCTTGGCCTGCTTGCGGGTCTGGTCCATCGTCGCGAGCGCGGTACGCGTGAGCCCCGACGCGTCACCAGCGACGGTGTAGAAGCTGATCCCGTCCTCACCGGTTGTGCCGGCGGCGCGCGCTACGACGACGATGAGATCCGCGGTGTGTCCGTCGATCACGAACATCTTCGTGCCGGAGAGCTTGGCGGTGTCACCCGAGCCGGTGGCCTCGAGGGTGATGCCCGCCGCGTCCCACTTGCCGTTGGGCTCGGTGAACGCCAGCGTGGCAATGGTCTCGCCGCTCGCGATCCCGGGCAGCAGCGCTCCCTGCTGCGCATCGGTCCCGGCATTCATGATGGCGTTGGCTGCGAGAACCACCGTCGAGAAGTACGGCGCGCAGAGCAGTGCGCGTCCCATTTCCTCGAGCACGATCCCGAGCTCCACCCACGTGAACCCCTGGCCGCCGTGGGCCTCGGGGATGTGCAGGCTCTGGAGCCCCAACTCGTTGGCCATCTGCGACCAGACCGCGGGGTCGTAGCCCTCGGTCGTCTCCATCAGCCGACGCACCTCGGCCTCGGGGCTCTTGGCCTCGAGGAACTTGCGCACGGCATCACGCAGCTGATCCTGCTCTTCGGAAAATGCGAAGTTCACGGGGTTCCTTCCTCGGCGCCGGCGACCCGTTCTCGGGCGACGGCCAACCACGGTCCACGAGCGGGCTGGAGACTAGCGGCGGCCCTGCGGGGCCCACCAACGCGCCCGGTCAGCCGGCGGGCGTGACGGTCGAGTCCGAGGATTTGGGCGGCCGAGGCCCCGCGCGTCCCGAGAGCCGGCGCCCGACCCGAATCGCCGGTTGTTCGATCCACCGGTAGGTCAACGCCGACATCGCCACCGCGACCGCGATCCACATCACCGCGTCGAGCGGACGGGTGTCCCAGCTGCCGAAGACCGTTGCGGCCACATTCCAGTGCCCGAACAGCGAGTCGAGTGGGCCGACCGCGTAGATCGGGATCGCGTGGAGCAGATAGAGCGAATAGCTGATGGATCCGAGCCAGAGCAGCACCTTCGGGAACGATCGCGTCCGGAACTGCAACGTGACCAGGAACACGGTGTAGGCGGCCACGAACGTGGCGATCTCGGCACCGCGGAACGCCCGGACGGTGACCTGCTCCGGCAGTCCCCAATAGATGTCCGCGGTCACCCAGACGACGACACCCGCAACGAGGGCGAGCGCGGTGAGCAGTGCGAGCCGCCCGCCGTCGAGGTCGCCGGTGGTCCATCGGTACAGGCACGTCCCGAAGAAGAGCGTGCCCATGAAGAGCGCCGCCGTCGACATCGTCTCGGGCCGATTGAGCAGCAACAACACGGTCGCCGCGCTGATGATCAGGCTCAACCACCGCTGAGGTCCGACGCCGCGCGTCACGCGCCAGACGTACGCGAGGACCACCACCAACGCGACCACCGTGACGACCGCGACCCGGGTACCCCACTGGTCGAGTGCTTTCGTCGGAATGTGGCGCGTATTGACGACCATCGCGAAGACGAACGCGCCGCTGCTCCACATCACCGACCGGCGATGGAGCCCGACGACGAACATCGCCGAGACCAACCCGTAGAAGACGAGTTCGTAGGCGAGGCTCCACGATTGGCCGATCGCGAGCGGCGCGCCAAGGAAGTTCTGGAGCATCGTGAGGTTCGCCGCCGTGGCGCGGATCGGGTGCTCGAGGTACTCCGCCGGGAGGGGATACCGGTCGAAGCCGTAGTGCAGCACCAGCACCAGGGCGAGGACGAACCAGTAGAGCGGGAAGAGTCGGAAGAACCGGCCGATCCAGAACTTCGACTGCGAGCCTTGCCGCTCAATCGACGCCGGGATGATGAACCCGGAACAGAGGAAGAAGAGGATCACGCCGAACTCGCCGAGCCGGAATCGGTCGAGCGAGAACTTCGCCCACGGCGAGTACAGGCTCTCGAGCGAGTGCTGCACGACCACGCACATCACCGCGAAGCCGCGAAGCGCATCGAGGAACTGCATCCGGTCGCCGAGCGACGTGTGTTCGACGGCTGCGTCCTGCAGCAGCGGGTTCCCTCCCGGCGCGGCGCCCGGATCGTGCGTTTCGGTCGTGATCCCCCGATCGTACCGTCGGGTCGCGGCGAATCCAGGGAGCGGCGGCCGCGCTCTCGGCCCCGATGCCACGTCCAGCCGAGCATCCCGCCGACCCCGCGGATAGCGTTCCGGGCGTGTCCCCCGCCCATTATGAGACCGCCGACGTCCGGATCGACAAGATCGTCGTCGGACCGTTCGAGAACAACGTCTTCGTCGTGCGGGACAAGGGCTCGGGCGAGGCATTGATCGTCGATGCCGCCAATGAACACGACCTGCTCCTCCAGGTCTCCCGGGCCACCGGCGTTCGCCAGGTGCTCACCACGCACGGTCATTGGGACCACATCCAGGCCGTGACCGCCCTGCGTGATGCCGGGGTCGAAGTCGGCGTGGCCGAGGCCGACGCGGCAATGCTGCCGTCGTACGATTTCACGATCCCTGACGACGACGTCGTGACCCTCGGGTCGCTGCGCTTCCGGACGATCCACACCCCGGGGCACACGCCCGGATCCACGTGTTTCCTGCTCGAGGGTCACCCGATCGTGTTCAGCGGCGACACCCTCTTCCCCGGCGGACCGGGCAACACCACCTTCGAGGGCGCCAGTTTCGACGAGATCATCGGTTCGATCGACCGTCGCCTGTTCACCCTGCCCACCGAGACGCTGGTGCTTCCCGGCCATGGCCTGGACACCACCATCGGCACCGAGCGACCCAGCTTGAATGCCTGGGTCGAGCGCGGCTGGTAGGACGCGGAATGTTCCCGCGTCACGGTTGGTTGAGGGGCAGGACCATGCGGGCAATGACGCGCAACGTCGGCGGCGACGCAGGGCGGGACTCGGCCGAGTGCCCGGCAGGTTCCGGACTCGACATCGGGACGGGTTGAACGCGCATGCCCACACCCCGACCGAGCCTGACCCTCACTGATGCTGCCGGACTGATCGCCGAAGCCGGCTTCGGCGGGCGCCCGAGCCGCGTCGGCTTGGAACTCGAGTGGTTCGTGACCCGCGACGGTCGCCGCACGGACTCGACCGTCGTCGTCGATCGGTCGATCCGCAAGCCCGGGCCACTGCCGTGCGAGAGCGGAATCACCTTCGAACCAGGGGGCCAGCTGGAGATCAGCACCCGGCCGGCCCGGGACGGCGCGAGCGCGGTCCAGGACGCCGCGCATGATGCGGCTGCGGCCGCGACCAGGGTCGCGGCCGACGGCTTCGACCTGACCGCGATCGGGCTCGACGCGACCGGGCCCGCGCCCCGCATTCTCGACGCACCGCGATACGCGGCGATGGAGCAGTACTTCGCCGATCGCGGCCACCGCGGCACCACCATGATGTGTGGGACCGCATCGATGCAGGTCAACGTCGGGTGGGCCGACGATCGCGACGAGCAGTGGCGTGCCGCGCACGATCTCGCGCCGGTGCTCGGAGCCATGTTCGCCCACTCGCCGCTGTACGACCGGCGGCCGAGTGGTTGGCAGTCGAGTCGGCTCGCCGTGTGGGGGGCACTCGACCCGCCTCGCACCGCCGCCGTCGCCGCCACCCCCTCGCCGTGCGAGGCGTGGGTCCGGTACGCGATGGAGGCGCCGGTCATGGCGGTGCCGGCCGAATCGGTCTGGCACGTCCCGACTCCGACGACGACGCTTCGGGACTGGATCACAGACGGTCACCGACACGGCTACCCGACACCCGACGACGTCCAGGTGCACCTGACCACGCTCTTCCCGCCGATCCGGCCCCGGGGCTGGCTCGAACTCCGCATCCTCGATGCGCTCCCGGAACCCTGGTGGCGAGTCGCCGCCGCGATCAGCGTCGTCGCGCTCACCGACGACAACCTGCGCCGCCGGCTCGCCGATGTCGTGCGTCCGGTACGCGGTCGCTGGCTCGACGCAGCTTGGCACGGCGTGCACGATCCCGGCATCGGTCAGGCGGCCGCGACGCTGATCGATCTCGCTCTCCCCGTCGTCGCCGACTCGGGCTACGACGCGGACACGGTGCTCGCCGCGCACGAGTTCGCCGACCGGTACACGAGCCGCGGCCGGTCGCCGGCCGACGACCGGCTCGATGACTGGGCGCGTTCGGGGAGCTTGCACCCGATGCCCGAACCGGTGCCTGTCGCCGGCTGATGCGGGCCGAAAGCCGCGACGCGCTCGCCTACGCTCGCACCCGGACCCTGGATCTGCTCGCGCCATTGAGCGAACGCGACCTCACCCGCCAACACTCCCCGCTGATGTCGCCGTTGTCGTGGGACCTCGCGCACATCGCGCACTACGAAGAGCTCTGGCTACTCCGCGAGTTGGGCGTCGGTCACGCGACCGATCCCAATTTCGACGACATCTACGACGCCTTCCGGCACCCGCGCGCCGAACGTCCCGGCCTGGATTTGCTGACTCCCGACGCGGCAAGAGCTTTCGGCGCGGAGGTACGCGGCCGCGTACTGGAATCCCAGCCGGAACCGGGCGACCACGAACTACTCCAGGACGACTTCGTCTACGGCCTCGTCGTCCGCCACGAGCATCAGCACATCGAAACGATGCTCGCGACGATCCAGCTCATGGAGAACGGGCGGCCGGCCGCGGCCGGTGACGGCCCCGGTCGCACCGGGGAGCTGGTACCGGTCGGCGCCGAGGTGCTCGTGCCGGCGGGGCCATTCGTGATGGGCACCGACACCGACCCCTGGGCCTATGACAACGAACGCCCGGCGCACATCGTCGACGTCGGCGCCTTCCACATCGATGCGACGCCGACCACGAACGAGGAGTACCTCCGCTTCGTCGAGGCCGGCGGTTACGACGATCGTGACTGCTGGACCGACGAGGGTTGGAAATGGCGGCACTCGGCCGAACTGGGTGCACCCGAGTTCTGGCTTCGCACCGACGACGGCTGGTTCCGACGCCGATTCGGACGGATCGAGTCGCTGCCGCCCTACGAGCCGGTGCAGCACGTCTGTTGGTTCGAGGCCGACGCGTTCGCTCGCTGGGCCGGCAAGCGGCTGCCCACCGAGGCCGAGTGGGAGAAGGCCGCGAGCTGGGACCCGGGTGCGGGGGCCGGCACGAAGCATTCGGTCCCGTGGGGCGACGGTCGTGCCGGACCGCTCCCCGCCGCGCTCGCTGCGCCACGCCGACGATGGGGACCCGATGAGGTCGGCGCACACCAGACGGGCGCCTCGCCGGCCGGGATCCTGGACCTTCTGGGCGGCGTCTGGGAATGGACTGCGTCCGACTTCCTTCCGTACCCGGGATTCCGCAGCTTCCCGTACCGTGAGTACTCGGAGGTCTTCTTCGGCTCGGAGTACAAGGTGCTGCGCGGTGGATCCTGGGCGACGGACCCGGTCGCGGTCAGCACCACCTTCCGGAACTGGGACCTGCCGATCCGGCGACAGATCTTCAGTGGGTTCCGCTGCGCACGAGACGCCTGATGTGTCGCCACGTTGCCCACATCGGTGCGCCGACACCGCTCGACCGCCTGCTCTTCGGTGCGCCGCGTTCGCTCTGCGAACAGGGTCGTGACGCGAGGGAAATGCTCTGGGGCACGAGCAACCCCGACGGTTGGGGTGTCGCGTGGTGGACCGATCCTCGCCGACCGCCGCGCCACTACCGCAGCACGACGTCGATGTGGGACGACCACTCGTTCCCGGGTGACAGCGACCACTCCCCCGCGTTGCTCGGCGCCATCCGTATGGCCTCACCCGGCTCGACTCGGCGGACGGAGAACAACGCGCCGTTCGTCGCCACGACCAAGGCTGGTACGGCTGCGTTCTCCCTCAACGGTTGGGCGCTGCATCCATCGTGTGAGCACCGGGTCCGAGCGCTCCGGCCCGCCGACATCGAGATCGTCGGGGACACCGACAGCGAAATCCTCTTCGCGGCAGTCCGAGAACGCATCGGATGCGGCGCGGACCCGGCAACCGCGGTGGCCGCCGTACACCGCGCGGTCGCACCGAATCGCGAGGTCGCACTGAACATGCTGCTGGTCCAGGCGGACCTCATGATCGCGACCACTTGGCGCAACACCCTGTACGTGCACGCTCGCGCGGACGGCACCACGGTGGCGTCCGAACCGCTCACTCCTTACGACGACTGGACCCGGGTTCCGGATGCCAGCCTCCTCGTCGCGACCCCGACGAATCTCCGAATCGAACCGCTGGAAGGACACGGGTCACCATGAGTTCCTTGACGATCGAGCATCACCTCGATGCCGAGACCATCCGGTCCGCCCTCGTCGCCGACGCCCGCCGGGGCCTGACCGCGAGTCCGAAGGACCTTCCCCCGAAGTGGTTCTACGACGAGCGCGGGTCGATCCTCTTCGACGAGATCACCCGCCTGGCCGAGTACTACCCGACCCGAACCGAACGGACGATCATCGAGCGCCGGGCCAACGACATCGTGACCGCGAGCGGCGCCGACACCGTCGTGGAACTCGGTTCGGGGACCTCGGAGAAGACCCGGCTCCTCCTTGACGCCTTCCATCGAGCCGGACGACTCCGGACGTTCATCCCCTTCGACGTGTCGACCGAGATCCTCGAATCGTCGGCGACCGAAATCGCCAAGGACTACCCGCAGACCTCGGTCCACGCCGTCGCCGGCGACTTCGAGCAGCATCTCGGGCACATCCCCAAGCACGGGACCCGGTTGCTCGCGTTCCTCGGCGGCACCATCGGCAATTTCGCGCCGGCGCCGCGCCGGAGTTTCCTCGCGGCCCTCGCGGCCACCCTCACCGCGGGGGAGACGCTGCTCCTCGGTACGGACCTCGTCAAGGATCCGAAGCGCCTCGTACGGGCCTACGACGACGCCTCCGGGGTCACGGCCGCGTTCAACAGGAACGTGCTGCGTGTGCTCAACCGCGAGCTCGGCGCCGACTTCGACCCGGCCGACTTCGACCACGTCGTGCGTTGGGACGCGGAGAACGAATGGATCGAGATGTGGCTCCGTGCCCGCCGATCGCTCACGGTGTCGATCCCTGACCTGCAGCTCGAGGTCGACTTCGAGGCGGACGAGGCGATGCGGACCGAGATCAGCGCGAAGTTCACGCGGGATCGTGTCGCCGAGAACCTCCAAGCGGCGGGCTTCGCGCTCGAGGACTGGTGGACCGACGACGCCGGCGACTTCGCGCTCTCCCTGGGCCGGCGAATCTGACCAACAACGCGTTTGCCGCCGCGGGGGCGACTACCGTTCGTCGGCGTGGGGCGGTCGACGCGACGACACAACCGAATCGCCTCCGTGATAGCACTCGGGTTGCTCGCGGTCGCGGGATGCCAGGACAACGGCGGGCGGGCGCCGACCGCCATCGCCGCGAACCACGCATCGCGATCACAACCGGCGGCCGAGGTTCTCGGCTCGTCGCTCCAACGGCCGATCTCGGTCTCAGCCTTCGAGCGGTCGTCATTCCTGGAGCTGGCGGTTCCGGTGCCGAGCGGAACCGGCCGGGTCCCGGGGATCAATCGGTGGACCCGAAGTCCCCGTCTCCGGATCGTCGGCGCGAGCACGAGCGACGACCTCAGACGCGTCGGTGAGGCGGTCGACCGCTGGAGCATGATCACCGGGCTGCGGATGACGGCGGGCGCGTCCGGACCCGCGGACATCGTGATGCATTTCGTCGCCCGCCGCGACTTCGCCGAGGTGTTGGGCATCGACCGTGCAGATCCGACGGCGGTCGGGTTGACGCGGCTCACCATCGATCCGGACCGGCGTGGCGTGATCCGCGGCGCCGAGATCGTCGTGGCCTCCGACGATCTCCAGGTCTCACGCAACCGCACCATCGCCCACGAAATCGGACACGCAATCGGGCTCCAGCACTCGTCGTGCGCATCGAGCCTGATGGACGGATCCTCCAACGGCATCCGTTCGGTCCGTTGGGCCCCGACCGCGCTCGACATCCGGCTGACGTCGCTGCTGTACGACCAGCGCCTCGCACCAGGGATGACGGCAACCGATCTCGACCAGGTGCTGGTCGCCGACGCGGCGGACGGCGAGACCTGCGCCTCCGTCGATCTCGAACTCGTACGCGCCGCCGGTAGCGGCCGCCACTACCTCTGCGAGAAGACGGACGCGCCGACCCGACCCTGCACCGGGGACCTGTCCCAGGAACCCACCGTGCCCCTCGAACGTCCCGACGCCTGGACCGACGGCAGTGCGCTGAGCGCCCAACCTTTGCGGTGAAATTCGGCGCCGAGTTTCCACTACGGACATAGTGCTATTACCATGGCGCACGTGCCAGACCCTGTTTCCGAACCCGTACTCGAGATCGTCGACCTCCACGTCGAGGTCGACGGGCACCCGATCGTGCGCGGCCTCGATCTCGTCACGCACGCGGGCGAGGTCCACGCCCTGATGGGTCCGAACGGCTCGGGCAAATCCACCCTGGCCAACACCCTGCTGGCAAATCCCGCCTACACCGTCACCCAGGGGGCGATCCGGTTCCTGGGCGAGGACATCACGACCCTGCCCACCGAGGCGCGAGCCGCCCGCGGACTGTTCTTGGGCTTCCAACATCCGGAGTCCATCCCCGGCGTCAGTGTCCTCAACTTTTTGCGCCAGGCTCTGGCCGCCCGGAAGGGGATCCCGGACATGTCGATCCTGGAGATCCGGATGGCCCTCATGCAGTGGACGGCCAAGTTGGGTATGGACGACCGCTTCACCGAGCGCTACCTCAACGAGGGTTTCTCCGGCGGCGAGCGCAAGCGCAACGAAATTCTCCAGATGGCAATGATGGAGCCGGAGTTCGCGATTCTCGACGAAACCGATTCCGGCCTCGACATCGACGCGCTCCGCGCGGTTGCCGACGGGATCGCGGTGGTGCGGAGTGAACGCCCCGAAATGGGGTTCCTCGTGATCACCCACTACCGGCGAATCCTCGATCACCTCACGCCTGATGTGGTGCACATCCTGCTGGACGGCCACATCGTGGAGTCAGGAGGAGTCGAGCTCGCGACGCGGCTCGAGGCTGATGGTTTCGAAGGCTTCCGGTCGGCCGCGTGATCGGGCCATGACGATCGACGTCGCCGCGATACGCGCGGACTTCCCAATTCTCGAACACCCCCAGAACGGCCGGCGGCTCGTCTATCTCGACAGCGCCTCGAGCGCGCAGAAACCGCGCTCGGTGATGCGGGCGATGGACGCACTGATGGAGCGCTCCTACGCCAACGTGCACCGCGGGGTGTACGCGATCGCCGAGGCCGCGACAAACCGATTCGAGGCCGCGCGCCACGCGGTCGCCGACTTCATCGGCGCAACCGACGCTGCAGAAGTCGTATTCACTCGCAACGCCACCGAAGCCATGAACCTGGTTGCGCACTCGTGGGGGCGATCGGAACTCGCGGCGGGCGACGTCGTGGTGCTGACCGAGATGGAACACCACGCCAACATCGTCCCGTGGCTGATGCTGGCGGAGGAGCGCGAGATCGAGCTGCGGTGGATTCCGCTCACCGAGGACTACCGCCTCGACCTCACCGACATCGACACCCTGCTCGATGGCGCCCGCCTGCTCGGCGTGACGGCCATGTCGAACGTTCTGGGCACGATCAACGACATCCCGACCCTGGTCGAGCGTGCTCACGCCGCCGGCGCCCGGGTACTCGTCGACGCATCACAGGCGGCACCGCACCATCGGCTCGATGTCGGTGCCTGGGACGCCGACTTCGTCGCGATCACCGCCCACAAGATGCTGGGGCCATCCGGGATCGGTGCGCTCTGGGCCCGCCGCGAACTGCTCGAGGCCATGCCCCCGTTCCTCGGCGGCGGAGAGATGATCCGAGACGTCCGCAAGGATGGGTTCACCACGAACGACGTGCCCTGGAAGTTCGAAGCCGGGACCCCGGCGATCGTCGAGGCGATCGGGTGGCACGCGGCGATCGAGTACCTCGACACCGTCGGCATGGAAGCCGTCGCCGCGCACGAGCAGGCGTTGACCGGCTACGCCCTCGACGCGCTCCGCGACCGGTTCGGCGACCGAATCAGGATCTTCGGACCAGCCACGACCGAGGCTCGAGGCGGCGTCCTGGCGTTCGCCTTTGCGGATATCCACCCCCACGACGTGTCCCAGGTGCTCGACGAGCACGCGGTATGCGTCCGGGCCGGGCACCACTGCGCAAAGCCGCTGATGCGCGTACTCGGCGTTCCGGCGACGAGCCGGGCCTCGTTCTACGTGTACAACGACCGCGACGACGTCGACGCATTGGTTGCCGCCCTGGCCGCGACCGAGAAGTTCTTCGGCCCCTGAGGCCGACTGACCCTAGGATCCATCACGCATGGCCGGACTCGAAGACCTCTACCGAGAGATCATCCTCGACCACTACCGCGCACCGCGGAACCGGGGCGAGCTGCCCGTTCCCCCGGCGCACAAGGCCGAAGGGTTCAACCCGTTGTGCGGCGACGAGGTCACCGTGTTCCTCGATGTCGCGGACGGGACGATCCGAGACGTGAAAATCGAAGGGCAGGGCTGTTCGATCAGTCAGGCCTCGACGTCGATGATGAGCGCCGCGGTCCTGGGCAAGCCCGTCGAGGAAGTCCGCCGACTCACGCGGGCGTTCAAGGCACTGATGAGTATCCACGAATCCAAGATCGGCGGCGAAGACGCCGATGTGGACACCGACGAGTTTGCCGATGTGCGGCTGGGTGATCTCGAAGCCCTTCAGGGCGTGGTGAAGTTCCCGGTCCGCATCAAATGCGCGACCCTCGCCTGGAACACGCTCACCCAAGCCCTCGACGACGCGGACTAGCCGAGCGCTTCGCCACGCCCTACGTCGAGAACGCAACAGTGTGAGTTGCTGGAAGACTGACCCGGATGGTGGACATTGCGTGTCGTTTGGCCGGTCTCGAGGATTTCGCCTTCCTCGCGACCATGCTCGGCGAAGCCGCAGTCTGGCGGCCGAGCAAGCCGGCGCCGACCGGTGACCAGGTGCTCGCCGACCCTCGATATGCGATGTACCTCACTGGATGGCCGAGGCGAGGCGACTACGGCTTGGTTGCCGACCAAGGCGGCCCGGTCGGTGCAGCCTGGTACCGGACCTACACCGAGGCGATCCACGGCTATGGCTTCGTCGCTGATGACATTCCGGAACTGGTGATCGCAGTCACCGCGTCACGCCGCCGGCAGGGGATCGGCCGTCGGCTCCTCACACAACTGATTCGGGCGAGCGTTGGCGAGGCGCGCCCGGCGCTGAGTCTCAGCGTCAACCACGAAAACCCGGCGCGTGACCTCTACGAATCCGTCGGCTTCGTCGAGGTCGAGAGGCGCGAATCGGGCAGCACGCTGGTCCGATACGCCGATCCCTCGAAATAGCGAGCCGCGGCGGCGCCCACCCCCCGTCCGGGCGCCTCGGGGTTTGCACCAGGCGCCCCGCCCCAGGGCCGTACCAGGAGTCTCAGGTCCGGGCGGTCGCGCGACAGACCCACACGTCGTCCGGGCGCCTCGGGGTTTGCACCAGGCGCCCCGCCCCAGGGCCGTACCAGGAGTCTCAGGTCCGGGCGGTGCGCGCAACCCACACGTCGTCCGGGCGCCTCGGGGTTTGATGGCTCATCTCTTCTTGACCATCTTGGGGAGGGAATCGCTGGTACGATGTTCTTTCTGACCCGAAGGGAGCGGCATGACCGAGGAAGCGACCGTGGCGCCCGACTTGGTGACAACGATCGACCAAGCACTCGAGCGCTTCGGTGCCCGTGATCTGGTCTCGGGCTCGGAAGTCGTCGACTTTCTGCTCGATTTCCGACTCACCGTCGTCAATAGCTCGGACCGGGCGATCGCCCAGCTGCTCGACGAGGAACGTCAGCCCACCGCCTAGCTGCGACCATTCGGGGGCGTCGCCCTCGAAATGAACGAATCCGGGACTGGCGGTCGGTAGCCTGAACGCCCTCGTGCCTGCCACTGATCTCACCCCCGAACCTGAGGGGCGCGCGCGCCGCCGATTGCGGCGCCGTCGCCGCCACCAATGGACCGCGCTGGCCGTCGCTGGAGCCGTGGCCGTCGTGGCCGCGATCGGGGTGACCCTGGTCGCGGTATCGCCGGATGCCGAAACGGCCCAGGCGGCGTTCGGGCCGGCCGCGAAACGAGTCAGCACCACGAGCTCCACCTCGACGACCACGGTCGCACCGACCACGACCACGACCAGACCTCCGCTGACCCAACCGCCGACCGCGGACCTCCCACCATTCTCGGGGACGCTGGGGCCTGGCTCCAATGCCGGCGTCGTGCAGGCGTACCAGCAACGACTCGCCGATCTCCACTTCGACCCGGGAACCGTCGACGGTCGCTACGGCAGCGATACCTCATACGCGGTGCAGACGCTCCAGAAACTGATGGGGCTTGCGCGGACCGGCCGGATCGGCTCGAACGAGGCACTCGGACTGATCGGCTTCCAGTTCCCGGCACCGCTCCAGGCCGACGGTGAACCCAACCGCACCGAGATCGACGTGGCAAAACAGGTCCTCACGCTCTACGAGAACTACCAGGTCCGGCTGATCACAACCACCTCCACCGGTTCGGGCCAGCGCTATTGCTACAACTCTCCCCGAGTGAACCCCACGCGACACATCTGCGAGATCGCGACGACGCCATCGGGACGCTTCACCTACACCCGTTGGGTGAAAGGCTGGGACAAGTCCCCGCTGGGCCAGCTGTACCAGCCGTACTACTTCAACGGCGGCATCGCCGTTCACGGCTACGACAGTGTGCCGACGAGCCCCGCTTCCCATGGTTGCGCACGCATCCCGATGCGCATCGCTGAGTACTACCCGTGGCTGGTCAAAGTCGGGGACCCGGTCTACGTCTTCGGTGGTGAACCGGCGAACATCCTGTCCAGCACACCGATCGGCGGGTCGTCGGCCCCTGCCCCTGCACCTGCACCTGCACCGCCGGCACCCGCCAGCTGAGCAGCCGGTCGAGTTCGTTCGTGGTCGCGTCTCGCTACGAGAGCGGATCGGCGAAAGGATCGCCGGGAGCTGCCACCGCATCTGGTTCGGGATCGTGGCCGAGGCGCGCCGCGAGACCGTCGTAGCCCGCCGCCTCCAACTCGTCGGCCAACTCGGCGCCGCCGGACGCGATGATGCGCCCCTTCATGAACACATGGACGCGATCGGGCCGCAGTTCCGAAAGCAGGCGCGCGTAGTGCGTGATCGCCAGCACACCGAGGGATGCTTCCTCGGTCATCGCTTCGATCCGGCGCGCGACATCGCGCAACGCATCGACATCGAGCCCGGAATCGATCTCATCGAGAATCGCGAACTTCGGTTCGAGCACGGCGAGTTGCAGCGTCTCGGCCCGCTTCTGTTCACCGCCGGAGAACTCGACGTTCACTCCGCGATCGAGGAACTCTTCCCGAACGCCGAGTCGTCCTGCCTCCGGAGCGATACGGCCGATCGCGTCATCTCCTGCGGCGGTGGCCGCCACGAGGTCGGCAACCCTCACTCCGGGAACTTCGACCGGGTACTGGTGGCTGAGAAACAGCCCGAGCCGCGCCCGTTCCCACGTCGGTCGGCCGACGAGCTCCTCGCCGTCGATCGTGACCGAGCCGCCGGTGACTTCGTAGTCCGAGCGACCGAGTAGCACGTGTGCGAGCGTCGACTTTCCCGAACCGTTCGGGCCCATGAGCGCGTGGACCTCGCCGGAGTTGATCTCCAGATCGACACCGCGCAGGATCTCGACGCCGTCGACGCTGGCACACAGCCCGTCGATACGAAGCACGCTCACGACAGGGTCACCATGACGTCGTCACCTTCGACCCGCACCGGGTACGTCGCAACGGGCCGGACTGCCGGCAGCGACTGTGGCGCCCCGGTGACCAACGAGAACGTCGAACCGTGCTTGGGACATTCGATCTCACATTCCTCAGCCAGGACCATGCCCTCGGCGAGCGAGTAGTCCGCGTGGGAGCATTCGTCGTCGACGACGTACCAGTCGTTCACGATCCGCACGACGCAGAGCCGATGACCATCGAGGTCGACCCGACGGGAATCGCCGGCACCCAGGTCCTTCACCCCGCAGACGCGCGCCTCGGTCATCGATCGCCTCCGTGCAGATGACCAACCTTCTCGTGGACGGCCCGGCGCAGTGGTGCGGCCAGTGCGGGGACGGGCAGCCGGGAAAACACATCCTCGAAGAACCCGAGCACGATGAGGCGCTCCGCGTCCTCGGGACGGACGCCGCGCGATTCGAGGTAGTAGAGCTGGTCGTCGTCGATGGGACCCACCGTGGACGCATGCGAACAGCGCACGTCGTCCGCCTCGATCTCGAGATTCGGAATGGACTCCGCCCCTGCCCCCTCGGTGAGGACGAGATTCCGGTTGGACTGCGTGGCCTCGACCTTCTGAGCGTCGGGTCGGATCCGGATCAGACCGCTGTACACCGAGCGTGCGGAATCCTCGACCGCGCCCTTGAACAGCAGATCGCTCCGAGTCCGCGGGGCGACGTGGTCCTGGAACGTCCGGAAGTCGTGCATCTGGTTCCCGTCGCCGAAGTACACGGCGAGCAGGTCACTCTCGGCGCCGGGACCGTCAAGCCGGGATTCGGTTCGCAGCCGCGCGTAGTCCCCACCGAGTGCCACCGCAGAAGACGAGAGGCGAGCGTCACGACCGAGGTGGGCACGCTGGAGCCCGATCGACCAGGTCTTTGCGCCGTACTCCTGGACATGCACGTGACGGACGTGTGCGCCGTCGCCGACCGAGATCTCGACGACACCGTCGACGAGGTGGGTCACGCCCCTGACGGATGCGTGCCGTTCGAGGACGGTCACCTCGGCGCCCTGCTCGGCCACGACCAACGTGTGCGGGAACGACGCCAGGCCTTCGCCCTCGGCCCAGTGCAGGATCACCACCGGGCGATCGACGACGACGCCTTCGGGAACGTGCACGAACGCGCCGCCGGCGAGAAACGCGTCGTGGAGCACGGTGAACGCGTCCTCGGAGGCGTCCGAAACCCGACCGAGCCAAGGTTCGACGACCGCCGGGTCACACGTGGCCAGCTCACAGACCGTGACGCCGCGCGCCGCGACCTCGGGGTCCACTTCGTGGTGCACGACCCGACCGTCACGAACGACGACGAGCGCCGAGCGTTCACCCAACTCGGCACCGAACGGACCGCCGCCGGTGACCGTCTCGACATCCGGAGCGCCGATCTCGGACGCAGTCATCGGTCGGAACCGGCCGAGGTCCAGCTCCGCGATTCGCGAGTAACGCCAGATCTCCTCGTGACCGGTCGGCCAGTCGACGTCCGCCAGGCGTTGCGCGGCACGGAGTCGCCGGGCATTCAACCAGTCGGGTCCGCCGAGGGCGCCCGCGGCATCAGCAGTGAACAGGTGGTCCATCGAAGTCGAACGAGCGGTCAGCCGACCGCCCCCTCCATCCGATTGGTCGGTTGCGGTCGGAGGACCGGGTCGAGCGCGTGGTGCTCATCCGACCGCCCCCTCCATCCGATTGGTCGGTTGCGGTCGGAGGACCGGGTCGAGCGCGTGGGTGCTCATCCGACCGCCCCCTCCATCCGATTGGTCGGTTGCGGTCGGAGGACCGGGTCGAGCGCGTGGGTGCTCATCCGACCGCCCCCTCCATATTCAGCTCGATCAGGCGGGACAGCTCGACGGCGTATTCCATCGGCAGGGTCTTGGTGATCGGCTCGATGAATCCATTGACGATCATCGCCGTCGCCTGCTGCTCGGTGAGCCCGCGGCTCATGAGATAGAAGAGTTGGTCGTCGCCGACCTTCGACACCGTGGCCTCGTGGCCGATACGAGCGTCCTGCTCGTCGACCTCCATGTAGGGGTAAGTGTCCGAACGGGAGTGGTCGTCGAGGATCAACGCGTCGCAGCGCACATGGCTCTTGACCGAGTGGGCACCTTCTTCGACGCGGACGAGCCCGCGGTAGGTGGTCCGGCCACCGTCCTTCGAGATCGACTTGCTGTCGATGATCGACGTGGTCTCAGGCGCCGCGTGGGTCATCTTCGCCCCCGCGTCCTGGTGCTGTCCGGGGCCCGCGTAGGCGACCGACAGCACCTCGCCGTGGGCCTTCGGTCCGGTCATGACCACCGCGGGGTACTTCATCGTGAGTTTCGAACCGAGGTTGCCGTCGATCCATTCGACCGTCGCTTCGGTCTCGGCCCGCGCCCGCTTCGTGACGAGGTTGTACACGTTCGGCGACCAGTTCTGGATCGTCGTGTACCGGATACGCGATCCGGGCTTCGCAATCAGCTCGACGACCGCGGAATGCAGCGAGTCCGTCGAATAGACGGGCGCCGAACACCCCTCGACGTAGTGCACCGACGAACCCTCGTCCGCGATGATCAGGGTCCGCTCGAACTGACCGGCGTTCTCCGCGTTGATGCGGAAGTAGGCCTGCAGCGGCATGTCGACGTGGACGCCGGGTGGGACGTAGATGAACGACCCCCCGGACCACACGGCG
This sequence comes from uncultured Acidimicrobiia bacterium, assembly GCA_963701625.1. Classification (GTDB taxonomy): domain Bacteria; phylum Actinomycetota; class Acidimicrobiia; order IMCC26256; family JAENVU01; genus JAENVU01. The sequence goes on from CAVPAT010000005.1 coordinate 202,202, forward strand.
CTGTTGAGCGCCGCGAACTTGTTGTCACCCGGCGGGATGACCGTGCCGAAGTGTTCGCGCACCAGCTCCGGCTGCTCGGCCAACGCCTGATCCATGCTCATGAAGAGCACGCCGAGACCCTCGAGGTCCTCACGGTTCTTGTGGTACACGACTTCGGACTCGTATTGGGTCGTCACTCCGGCGAGGAAGTTGCGCTCGGCTTCCGGGATTCCGAGCTTCTCGTAGGTGTTCTTCATGCTCTCGGGGAGCATGTCCCACTCCGAGACCTGTCCCTCCATGGGCTTCAGGTAGTAGTAGATGTCGTCGAAGTCGATGTCGGGCATGTTGACCGAGAACCATTCGAGCATCGGCTTGCGCTCGAAGCGGGCGAGCGACTGGAGCCGGAACTTGGTCATCCAGGCCGGTTCGGACTTCCCATGGGAGATGTCCAGGACCGTCTTCTCGTTCAGCCCCTTGTACGGGGTGGAGACGTAGTTGTCGGTCGTGTCGTGCCAGCCGAGTTGGTATTGGCCGAGATCGAGGTCATTGGCCACGGGGAACACTCCGAGCGTCGAGAAACCGGGCCGGAACGGCAGCCGGGTATTTCCACTACGGAGATAGTAACAATCCCCCGGAGCATCCGTCGATGCCGGGTGACCGATGCCACGCCAGGACTCAGCGGCGAGCGCCGAGCGCCTGGGTCCCCGCGGCTCGGACGGGTGGTCGTCGAGGTGGTCGCCGTCGGTGCGGTCCCCGAGGACCCGCCATTCGCCGCGATGATCTGCTCGAGCAGGTCGCCGAGTTCGGCCACCTTCTGCTGGTACTTGCCGAGGTCACCGTCGGCCAGCGCGGCCTGGATCTCCCGGTTGACGGACTCGGCCTGCGAGAGCAGCGCATCAAGATCCGTCCCCGGCGTCGACTCATTCGGCGGAGCGGTGGTGGACGGCGTCGTCGGGTCCGCGCTCGCCCCAGCGCCGCCCGCGAACGCGGGGAACTTGAGCAAGGCCTCCTGCAACGTGTCGCCGAGATGCGCTTCCTCGTCGTAGTAGACGATCACGAACCGCAGCGCCGGCTGATCCCCGCTCTCGGAGAGCACGTACAACGGCTGGATGTAGAGCAGCGAATCCTCGACCGGAATGATCTGGAGCGACCCCTGCTGGACCAGGGATCCCTGCTGGTCCAACAACGAGATCCGTTGGCTGATCTCGTCGGTGTTGTTGATCGTTCGATCCACTTGCACCGGGCCAGCCACCGTGAGCCCGGTCGGCATCTCGAAGCTCTCGAGGCGGGGCGACGCATTCGGATCCGCGTGGGCCACCATGAACGCGGAGAGTCGGTTCTGGCCGTCGCCCTTGGACACCGGGACGAACGGACGGATGATCAGAAACTCCTCGCGAGTCTGACCCGGCAACCGGGTGAGCACGTAGAGGGGCTCGATCCGTTGACCGGAGGACGACGCATTCTGAGGAACCTGCGTGAGCGTCGAGGTGCCACCGGCAAGGCCGGCCGTCGCCGGATCGGCCGAGACCTCCCATGCATTGGCACCCGCGAAGAACGTCGTCGGACTCGTCACGTGATACGTCCGATACACGTCCGTCTGGTACCGGAAGAGGTCCTGGGGATACCGGAGGTGGGCTCGGACTTCCTTCGGCATCGTCGAGAGCGCCGAGAACAGATCCGGGAAGGCCGCGCGGTAGGCCTTGAGGACCGGATCGCTCGGGTCGGCGACGTAGAAGCGGATCGTGCCGTCGTACGCATCGACGGTCGCTTTCACGGAGTTCCGCACGTAGTTGAACCGCTCGCCCGCCAGCACCCCTTCGCTCGGGCTCAGATGCTGGGCGTAGGGGTAGTGGTCACTCGTCGTGTACCCGTCGAGTACCCACACCAGGTGACCATCGGTGATGACCGGGTAGGGATCCTGGTCGAACTTCAAGAACGGCGCTGCGGTCTCCACGCGCTCTCGGATGTCGCGCCGGAAGATGATCTTGCTGCTGTCTTGTATCTGGGTCGAGATCAGCAGGTTCTGGTCACCGAACCGCAGGGCGAACGCCGCACGGCGAACCAAGGAGGAGAGACCCACGCCGGCATCGCCCTTGTAGCGGGTCGTCGCGTCCACCCCCCTCGCGGGGAAGTCGAACTCGCGTTGCTTGGCTCCGACCAGCGAATAGCCGTCGAGTCCTTCACCGAAGTACAGCTGAGGCCGGTCCAGCGCGATCTTGCCTTCCCCCGGGATGTCCTTGAGGAAGTACGTGGGCTGGCCGGACTCCGCAGTATTCGCCGGGGACACCACCGCGCCGTACCCGTGCGTGTACACGACGTGGCGGTTCACCCAGCTCTGGGAAGGCAGGTCGGCACGGTTCAGCTCACGAGCGGCGATCAGGACCTGGCGGAGCTGCCCGTCGACGATGTACCGATCCGTGTCCGCGTTCACGAACTTGTAGTACGTCTGCAGGCTCTGGAACTGCTGGTAGTCCTTCTCGATGGCGTCGTGGTCCCAGAGCCGCGCATTGTCGATCGTCTGACTGTTGTCCACCAGATCCTGCTGGTTCAGGTTCGTGCGATAGTCGAACGGCGTCGAGGTGATGTCCTCGCCCTCGACCAGCCCGAACGCCGCACGCGTCGCCTCGATGTTGCGGGCGATGTAGGGCTTCTCCTTCGCCAGCTCATTCGGGTTGACGAAGAACTGCTGATAGATCGCCGGCACCACGGTGCCGATGACGAGCGCGACGAAGCCCCAGAGCCCGACGGCGATCACCGGCAGGACCCAGCCGCGCCGCCAGATGTTCCAGACGAAGAGCCCGGCCGCGACGACCGAGATCACCATCAACAGGTTCAGCGACGGCAACTCGGCCGCGACATCGGTCTTGCTGGCCCCCTCGACGAAGCCGCGGGTGGAGAAGTTCAGCTCGTAACGGGCATAGAAGTACTGCGCGGTCTTGACCAACGCCATGATCGCCAGGATCACCGAGAGGTGGGCCTTGACCTGCGGCGTCACCTTCTGGAACGGGGTCTGGAGCCGAATACCGCCATTCAGATAGTGCGCGATGGTCGTGACAATGAGCACGATGATCAGTCCGGCGAAGAGCCAGTCGAACACAAACGTGAGGAAGGGAAGGCGGAAGACGTAGAAGCCCACGTCGCGGTGGAACTGGGGATCCTTGACCCCGAAGTCCTGCGCGTTCGTGAACAGGATCCAGCGCTGCCACTCACCGGCCACGCTGGCGCCGGCGAGCAGCGCAAAGACGAGCGACACCGCGATCCGGATCCGACCGGCGTACGGTCCGACCGTCTCCTGATACCGGGCCAACATCTCGTCTTCGGGACCGAGCGCACGGGTCCGCGGCGCGAGCCGATCCGCGATGGTCAGGCTGATCAGCATCATCGCGAAGAACGTCACCGTGAACACTGCCGCCGGGGCGAAGCGGGCCCACAGCAGGGATCTCCAGGTGTCGCCCCGCCCGATCGAATCGAACCAGAGATAGTCCGTATAGAAGCCGGCCAGCCCCCGGGCGGACAGGAACAGGGCCACCAGGAGACCGATCGCGACGATCACCCATGGCCGAATCCGAAATCGGCGCTGACGGGGGGTCCGAACCGGGGGACTCGCATCAGGGCCGAGCCTAGAAGGCCTTGGGCCCCGACCTCGGGTCACCCGCGATCAGTGTTCCGGCACCACCAGGCAGCGACACCCGGGATGGGCGGGCGGATGCGGCTGGCCCGTGGGGAACGACTCACCTCTCGGCGTGGGTTCCAGCGCGTTGTCGTCGCAATCAGGACACTCGCCGGTGGCGTCCGGGACCCACCGCAGGGTGGTCCGGGCCGGCGTCGCGTCGTAGACACCAAGCGCGAAGGCCGCGGCCAGCGTGTCGCCGACGACCGCAGCCAACTCCTGGCCCTTGAACTCGCGGTACCGGGACCCGAGCCGCTGCGTCACCGCGTCCTCATCGACCGTCTCGTCGATCGCCTCGACCGTACGCCCGCGCAGCCGCGCCACCAGTGCCGTCGCCAAACCGTCGACCATGGCCGCCGGCGCGCGCACCGACGGCGTCGTCGCGCCGGCCGCGACCCGTCCACCGCCGTACGCGTCATCGAGGGGACCGCGGATCGTCGCGGCGAGTCCCGTCACTTGTTCTGCCTCGGCGGGAAGCACCTCGGCCGCGCCAGGTCGCCCCTTGATGGTTCGGATCCGGTCCAGCACCTCGTTCTGTTCGTCTTGGAGCGCCCGCTTCAGCTTGCGACCGAGCTCCCGACGCAAGGGCGCGAGCAACGCCTCTCTCGCCGTGCGCGCCTCGTCGTCGGTCACGGCACCGAAGGCCGTGAAGTCGACCGGCTTGTCGGCGACGCCGCGGCCTCGCTCGGGCTCGGGCTCGGGCTCGGGCTCGGGGGCGGCAGGCTCCGGTTCGATCTGGGCGGCGGTCCCACTCGGCTCGGGCTCGTCGGCGGCGGGCTCGGGCTCGGCTCGGGCTCGGGCTCGGAGACTGGCGCGGCGACCGGTTCGGGTGCTCGCGGCGCACTCTGCTCACGCAGGCGGGCGAAGAGCGCCTCCACCTCGACCGGGACCGGGCCCGCCTCCCCGGTGAGTTCGCCGGCGAGCGCCTCGACCTCGCCCACCACGGGCGGAACGTTCTCTGTCATCGGCGCCGGGCCGGCCAGCTCGGCCGCGGCGCGAGCTTCCACCTGGACCAGCGCGTCGGTCGCGTCGCCCAGCGTGCGCTTCACCACGCGGTAGGCGTCGAGCAACCGGTCTCGGCCCGCCCGGAGTTCGTCGATCTGAGCCTGGAGCAACATCCGTCGCCGGCCGAGATCGGCCAGGATGCGTTCGCGTACCGAACGCGCCTCGTTGACGAGTTCACGCCCGGCCACCTTCGCGGCCTCGACCTCCGCCGACGCGGCGGTTTCGGCCTCGTTGCGCTGCTGTTCGAGTTCGGTTGCGGTCGCGGCGCGGCAGCTCGGCGGTGTCGGTATCCGCCGCGGTTCGCACCTCGGCGACGTAGCGGTTCGCCTCCTCTTCGCGCGTGTCGCGGCCGCAGTCTGCGCGTGGTTGCGCATCGTGGCGGCATCCGTATCCGCCTCTTCGCGGCAGACGAGCGGCATCCGCTTCGGCGTTCTCGACCAGGCTGGCCGCGCCGGCTTCGGCACGACTCCGGATCTCTTCGGCCGACTCCTGCGCGGACCGGAGCACGCGCGCCGTCTCCTCGCCCAATGCTTCGAGGAGGCGGTCCTCGGTCACGATCGGTGGGTCGGCGACCTGGCGGCGGAGCTCGTCGATCTCCTGCTCCAGCGCCTCCTCACGCTCGAATGCCGTCGCCAGCTCCTGGCCCACGCGCTCGAGGAAGTTCCGCACTTCGAGCTCGGAGACGCCACGAAACGCCGACGCGAATCCGTGGTCGCGATCTCGTCAGGGGTCAATCGAGGCGCGTTCGCGGCGGCGCGCCGATGCACGTCAGCCACGGGTCCTCCTCGAGCGTCTCATAGGGCCATCGTATTGGCGACCCTGCCCGCCACCGAGGAATCCCCCGGGTCCGAGCCCGAGTCGGCGCGCCGTCAGGCACCGACGCGCGCGGCCGGGGCCCCGCCGTTGCGGCGGAGCGCCCGCAGTGCGCCATCGAGCGTCTTGACTCCCACGACCTTCATGTCGCCGGCCCGGGCCCGGGCGTCGCCCACCTCCGCGTGCGGAACGATCATCAGCCGCGCCCCGGCCTCGCGCGCCGCCACCGTCTTCTGGGGAACCTCGCCGACCTCCCCCACGTTGCCCTCGCCGTCGATCTCGCCCGTCACCGCGACGTCGGCGCCGCCGGTGAGATCGCCAGGACTGAGGTCGTCGATGATGGTGAGCGCAAATGCGAGCCCACCCGAGGGTCCACTCACCTCACCCGCGTCGATCGAGATGTCGACCGGGAACTCGACCTCGAGTCCCACCGTTGCCGCACCGACGCCGAAGAAGGGCTTGCCCTCGATCGCGCCCGACGGCGCAGTCGCGCTCGTGACCTCGACCACACGATCGTCCGCCCGAGGACGTCGAATCGCGACGGCGAAGGTCGTACCGGGGGGTTGGGCCTGGACGATCTCGCCCACCTGGTCCCGAACCAAGACCGGGACCCCGTCGATTGCCGTGATCACATCGCCCGCACGCAGACCGGCCTCGGCCGCCGGCGAACCTTTGACGACCTGAACGACCCGTGCACCCTCGCCGGTGACGGTCACGTCGTAACCCAGCCGCGTGAGTGCAGCCTGCTTGGCCGTCAGTTGCGACTCGGTCATCATCTGCACGCTCGCCCGTTCCACCCTCCCGCGAGGAACGTCGCCGAAGTAATCGCGCTCACCGATCACCCGGCTGTCGTCGTCCAGGCTTGCGTCGACGAAGCGCCAGAAGTTCGGTCGCCCATTACTCACGCTCACGGTGAGGAGGAACAGCGCACCGTCGCGGGGATAGGTCTTGGCCCCCGAGATCTCGACGTAGTCCGCCGCCGGAGTTGCCGAACCGGGCGAGAAGATCACGTACGGAACCTTGATGTACGTCCCGAGGATTCCGATCAGCCCCAGCAGGACGGCGAGGCCGAAGAGGGTCCGTCCGACCCAGGAGCGCCGCCGAGCGGGGACACCCGAGCCGTCATCGAGCCGGTCCCCCGCGCCCGGCAACTCCGGGTGCAGGGGTCGAGTGGCCTCGGCCGCAGAGGGATCGTCATTCATGGTGCCGGGAAGCCTGCCACGGCGCCGTCGCGAACTCCGACCAGGCCCACCGGCGAGAACGCGGGAACGGGCTCAGACTTGCGGACGCGGTCGGGAACGCAACTCCGCCTGCACGATGAGTCGCTGGGCGGCGCTCCCGATCGGATGACACGTGAAGATCGTCAGCGTCCGACCGGGGTGTTGATCGACGATCCACAGCGCGGTGTTCGGCACGACCTGCACGTTTGTCACCGAGTAGTAGTAGCTCCCCGTCGAGTCGGTGAGCACGATCTCGTCGCCGGCCACGAGTTCCCCGTTGCGCAGGAACGGAGAGGTTTCGGTGCTCCGGTGTCCGGCCAGGACAAGATTTCCCCAGGCACCGGGTGCCGCAGTGCCCGGCCAATGCGCGGGCCCGGCGTCGATCACCATCTGCTCCACGCCTTCGCGCATCACGGCATCGACGCCGGTCTTCGGGATTCGAATCCTGCCGATCTCGGACAACTCGCGGAACGCAGCGGGATTCGGGAGCGCGGCGGGAACGGGCAGCGGCGGGGGCGGCGGCGGGTTCGCGGCCGCCCAGGCCGCCGCGGCCAGGGCCGGGTCGGCCGCGGGGAGCGGCGCCGCCGGGAGAACATCCACGCTCGGTACGGCAGCCGCGACCGGCTGCGTACGAACGGGTGCGGGTGCCCGCGTCTCGTGGACCGCCAGCGATGCGATCAGTCCGACGCCGACAACGGCCAACGCGCCGCTGACGACCGCGCGACGACGAAGATTTCCCAGTGCGAATCCCAGTCCCATACCGGAGATATCGGCGGGACGCCATCCAAGCTGTAACGTCGCCGCGATCGACAGAAACCCCTGTCATTCGGGCTCTGACGGCGATCCGGTCAGTCGCGCGGCCCGCTGGGCCGCGATGACCACCGACGCGGCCAGCGCCGCCGGGTCCGAGCTCGCCGACGCGGCCGGAAACGACGCGGACCCCCGGGTCCGGACCGCGGCGCTCGGCGCCCTGATCCGGCATGGCGCCGCGGATCGCCGTCGGGCGTGGAACGCCGCGACGCGTGACGACGATCCGACGGTCCGCCGACGTGCAGCGGAGCTGGCTCCGCGACTGCGAAGCCCGGCGCCGACACGGCTGGTCGGGCTGCTCGAAGACCCGGACCCCTTGGTGGCCGAGGCCGCGGCGTGGGCCGGCGGCGAAGTGCAGTGGCGATCTCGCGACCGGCCACGCGTCATTGCATCGCTCGTTCATGCCGCGGCGCACCCCGACCCACTCGTCGCGCGAAGCCGCGATCGCCGCTCTGGGCGCGATCGGTGACCGAGCCGGGTTGCCCGCCATTCTCGCCGGGTGTCGGGATCGACCCCCGGTACGCCGGCGCGCCGTCCTCGCGCTCGCGCCGTTCACCGGACCGGAGGTCGACGCGGCGCTGGCCGAGGCCCGCGACGATCGCGACTGGCAGGTTCGTCAGGGCGCGGAGGACCTCGACGACCCCGATCTCGGGATCTGAGCCTGCACCGCTCAGCGCGCCAGGTCAGCGCGGTCGACGCATGAACATGTCTTCGACCTGGTCGAAGACCTCGACGCACCGACCAGCTCCGAGGACGACGCACTCGAGTGGGGCGTCGACAAGATGGACGGGCAGCTTCGTTTCCTGCGCAATCCGGAGGTCGAGTCCGCGCAGCATCCCGCCGCCGCCCACCAGGTGAATGCCGTGGATGATCAGGTCGTGCGCCAACTCCGGGGGCGTCTGCGCTAATGCCGCGACCACGGCGTCGCAGATCGCCCGCACCTGCTCCTCGATCGCCTCGCGCACTTCCTCGGGCGTGAGAATCACGGTCTTGGGCAACCCACTCATCAGGTCCCGGCCGCGGACTTCGGCCTTGTACTCGTCGGGCGTGGGGAACGCCGAGCCGATCGCCAACTTGATCTCTTCGGCGGTCCGCTCCCCGATCGCGATTCCGTATTCACGCCGGACGTAGGCCTGGATCGCGGCGTCGATGTCGAAGGAACCGACGCGGACCGCCTCGAGCGCAACGACCCCACGCAGGGAGATGACCGCGACTTCCGTCGTGCCGCCACCGATGTCCACGACCATGTTCCCGAGCGGTTCGTGGATCGGAAGTCCGGCGCCGATCGCGGCCGCCATCGGCTGCTCGAGCAGGTAGGTGGACGCGGCCCCCGCGAGCCTCGCCGCCTCGAGTACCGCTCGTTGTTCGACGTGGGTGATGGCCGACGGCACGCAGATCAGGACGCGAGCCCGGGACAGGCGGGACACGCCCGCGCGCTGGAACAACAGCCGGATCATCCGCTGCGTGATCTCGTAGTCGGTGATCGCGCCACCGCGAAGCGGTCGGACCGCAACGATGTATCCCGGCGTCCGACCGATCATCTGCCACGCCTCGTGGCCCATCGCCAAGACGTCGTTGGACCGGCTGTTGAGCGCGATGACCGTGGGTTCGTTGAGGATGATCCCTTGGCCCCGCGCGTACACCAGCGTGTTCGCGGTTCCGAGGTCGATCGCGAGGTCCTTAGCCAGCGTCCCGATCCCCTCGTCGGGGCGCACGCGCGGATCGAATGCGTCGCGGCGGGCGGCAAAGTCGTCGATCGACGACTGCAGTCCGCGCGGCCGACGGTGCCGATACATGACGACCGCCACTCCGATCACACACAACACCAGTGCAAGTGCGAGAAAGGCCATGTCAGCGCGCCGCCTCGGGGCGGACGGGGCGAATCGGCGTGGCGCCGGTTCCCCAGTCATCGCCGGCGGCCCAGTGCTCCTGCTTCCAGATCGGCACGGTTTCCTTCAACGTGTCGATGCACGACCGGGCACCGGCAAAGGCCGCATCCCGGTGCGCACTTGAGACCACGACGGCGACCGATGACTCACCGACCTCGAGGCGACCGGTCCGATGCATGACCGCAACGCGTTCGAGTGCGGGCTGGTCGACGCGCACCGTGGCCACGATGTCGCTCATGACCCTTCGCGCCTCGGTCTCGTATGCCTCGTAGGTCAGCGCCGTCACGTCAGTCCGGCCGTCGGCGTGATCGCGGACGATGCCCAGGAACACCACGACGGCGCCGGCACGCGGCACCGAGGCCCAGGCGGTCGCGGCCTCGGTCGGCAACGCGTGATCGCTCAGAATGATCCAATCGGACCCCAGGGGTCCCGTCGGCGTCAGCACGGCGCACAGTGTAGGGAAGCCACCCTCAGAGGTCCGAGGCCGCGGTCATCCGGGCGAGACGCGTCGATACACTCCCGAAAATGCCCGGTGAGGACCCAGACGACGGGAACACCCGGCCGCCGCCCGACCCACTCGACCGTCCGTGGATCCATCCATCGGAGCTCGGTCGGGCGCCCCGGCCGGGGCCGTCGCCGCAGCCCCAGGACCACCGCCGGCACTGGCGGCGCGACCTGGTCATCGCGGCGTGTGCCGCGAGCGTGGGGGCGGTCGCGGCCGTTTCGATCCTCGGACTGGCCGGGTCGCTCGGGGGCGACAAACGGGCCGAAGCAGCACGACCCGAACCGGGCGCGAAGACCGACGCAGCCCGCGTCGCGGCCCGCGTCGGACCATCGATCGCGGCCGTCACCGCCACCATCGACGGCACCGTGTACCAGGGCTCCGGCGTCGCCGTCGGGAACCACGACCTCCTGACCACTGCTGATGTCGTTCCACCCAGCACCGGCAAGGCGGACATCTGGATCTCGACCGCCGGCGGGAACCGGCATGTCGCGAGCATCCAAGGACGCGATCCGATGACCGGCCTCGTCCTGCTCCATGCCCCGACCTGGCCGGCCGCGGCGGCGCGCTGGCAACAATCGGTCGACGTGCACGCCGGAGACTGGGTCGTGGCCGTCGGTCGACTCGGGGCCGGCGACGCGTGGATCACCCCTGGCGTCGTCTCCGGGGTCGGCACCTGGATGACCGATGCCGATGGACGGCGCCACGCCGGGATCATCACCGCAGACGCAACGCTCAACGACGACGCTCGGGGCGGTGCCCTCGTGGATCGGCGTGGCCACGTCGTCGGGGTGCTCACCACGAGCGCCGACGACGGCGTCGCGGTGACGCCCGGTTCGGTCGCGGGCGACGTTGCCCGCCAGCTTGCCGACCGCGGGTGGGCATCCCATGGCGCACTGGGTGTGCGCGTCACCGAGACCGCGAAGGGTCCGTCGGTCGTCGAGGTGCTTCCGGGCACCTGTGGTGACCGGGCCGGCGTCGAGCAGGGCGACCTTCTGCTCGCCGTCAGCGGCGTCCCGGTGCGCGACACCGTCGCTCTCGTCGCCGAAGTCCGTCGCCGTGAGGCGGGTTCGCCCGTCGTCCTGACCGTCCGGCGCGGCCGCCGCACGGTGCGGTTGGGCGCCACGCTCGACGACGCGGCCGGGGCTGAGGGTGCGCAAACCGTCCAGCCCATTGCCACGTCAGCCAGCGGCTGATCGAGTGCGTCCGGCCGCGCCGGTGTGCGGTGGGGCGAAACCGGCCGCGAGCTGCGAGACTGCTCCGGATGGATGCCACCGAACTCGACGCCGAACTGCTCAATGCCGTGCAGTGGTCTTTCCCGCTTGATGCCGCGCCGTACTCGACCCTGGCCGAACGGCTGGGTGTGACCGAAGCCGTGGTCATCGCCAAGCTGCGCGACGCGAAGGACGCAGGTGTGCTCCGCCAGCTCTCGGCCATTTTCGACACTCGTGCCCTCGGCTACTCCTCGGCGCTGATCGCCGCCAAGGTCGACCCCGAACGCATCGACGACGCCGCCGCGATCATCAGCGAGCACCCCGGTGTCAGCCACAACTACAAGCGGAACCACGCCTACAACCTTTGGTACACGCTCGCGGTTCCGCCCGGCGAGGACTTCGACGCACACTTGGCGCTCCTGCACGAGACGTCCGGTTCACTCGTGACCCGCCACCTCCCGACGCTCACGCTCTACAAGATCGGGGTCAAGCTCGACATGACCGGCCAGACCGCGGCGGACGCGAAGGCCGAAGTGCTCGCGCACGAGCGACCGGAGCGACGCCCGGACATGCAAGCCCCGGACCTGTCGCCGCTCGAGGTCGAGATCATCCGCCTCGCGCAGGAAGACCTCCCGCTCGAGCCGCGGCCGTTCACGACCCAGGCCGCGAAACTCGGCATCACCGAGTCCGAACTGCTCGCCGCACTGCAATCGTTCGCGGACCGCAAGCTGATGCGTCGATTCGCGGCTGTCATGAACCATCGCAACGCCGGGTTCAAAGCGAACGCGATGGGGGTGTGGGCAGTTCCCGAGGATCAACTGGACGCCATCGGCCCACAGATGGCCGGCTTCTCCGCCGTCTCGCACTGCTACCGGCGCCCGACCTACGACGACTGGCCGTACACGGTGTTCACGATGGTGCACGGACGGAGCGCTCGCGACTGCGAGGCCACGATCGAGGCCATCGCTTCGGAAACCGGTATCGACGAGTACACCTTGCTCTGGTCGATCAAGGAGTACAAGAAGGTCCGGCTTCGGTACTACACCCCCGAATGGGATGAATGGCGGGACGCTCACCTTGCCGCGGCCGGGCCCGCCAAGAAGTCGGTCAGCGTCGAGTAGGCCGCCGGAATACCCTCAGTGTCGGCGGCGGGCCGCCAGGACGGCGACCGCTCCCGCGACGCCGAGTCCGAGGAGCCCCGCGGCGACCTCGGGCCGCACCGGCACCGGGGGCATCGCGTCGTAGGTCTCGAGCAACGTCTCCTCATTACTGTGGGCCGCGCGCCACCCGGTGGCTTCGAGGCGATCGGTCGCCACAACCCACGGATGGAGCAGGTAGGGCAACACCGACGGGGGAACCTCGCCGACGCCGGCACCCCAGGTTCGGGTCAACGCGCGCCGCACGAGGTCGAGCGGGACCGCCGGGAGTGATCCACGCGGCAGCAGGGCTCGAACCTCTTCTGCCGAGAGCCACCCCGGCGCGGCCACGTCGAAGACCCCTGGGTGATCGGCCGTCACCAGCTGCACCAGCGACCGCACGAGATCGTCGACATGGAGCACCTGGACCGGTGCGCCGGCGTTGCGGACGCGGGGCCGGCGGCGACCCGCGAGCAGACGGGCGAAGAGATGCTGCGCGCCGGCCCCGAGCACCGGCGCCGCGCGCAACACCGAGACGACCACGTCGGGGTGCTCCTGGCGCCACTCGTGCATGAGCCGCTCGACTTCGGCTGCGTGGACCGCAGGCGCGAAGCCTGAGTTCGGTCGCAGGGGCGAATCTTCCGTCAGTGGCACCGCGTTGGTCGGCCAGGCGCCGTAGACCGTGGCACTCGAGACCCTGATGACCTTCCGCACCCCGACCGCAGCGGCGGCGGCCAGCACCCGGCGGGTGCCGTCGACGTTGGCTCGCGCCATCAGGGCGTCATCGGCGATGGGGTCCACCACGGCTGCGAGGTGCACGATCGTGTCCACCCCCCGCAGCCGCGACTCCAGATCTCGACCCGCGACATCGACGAGATGGTGCTCGAACCCAGGCGCGAGCCGCACCGGATCGCGGACATCCAGGCCCACGACGCGACCGACCCCGGCCCGGGTGAGCGCCGGCACCAGCCGCGAACCGACGAATCCCGCCGCGCCGGTGACGGCGACCGAGGCGGCGACGGAAGAATCGTTCATACCTGTCCCTAGACTGGCCGGGTGGCGGACGATCCTCAAACCGGGGACAACCCCGATCCGAGCGACCACGACCCGTTTCGCGGTCTCAACCTGCCATTTGACCTGTCCCAGTTCGACATGGCCGAAGCGATGCGCATCGTCGGCTCGCCCGGCCCGCTCAATTGGGAGATCGCCCGGCAGGTCGCCGACCAGGTCGCGCACGAGGATACCGATCATGACGTGGTCACCGAACCGGCTCGGGAAGAACTGGTCGCGCTCGCCGCCGCGGCCCTCGGACCCGTGGTCGAAGCAACGGGACTCGAGGACGCCTGGACACTCCCGGTCGAGGTGATCGACCGTCGCGTCTGGACCCGCCGCCACCTCGACGGGCTACGGCCCGTCCTCGAGACGCTCGCCGTCACCATGCAGGAATCGCTCGCGGCGGACCTCGACGATGCGGACGACATCGATGTCGACGCGCTGACCGGCGGGCTCGGCATCCCGCTCCCGGCCGGCGGGATGCGCGAACTCATGCGCATGCTTGGTCCGATGCTCCTTGGCGCGCAGGCGGGTTCGATGATCGGGTACCTAGCGCAGCACGCACTCGGCGCATACGACCTTCCCCTCCCGACGCGCGACGTGCCGCGGATCACCTTCGTCGCACCGAACCTGGATCAGTTCGCCACCACCTGGTCCCTGCCGGAGCGCGACGTCCGGTTCGCCGTGGCAATCGCGGAGACGGTTCGCGCCGCGCAGCGGACGCGACCGTGGATCCGCGAGCGCCTCGTCGAGATCGCGGAACGCTACGTCAGCGCGTTCGCGCTCGATCCCATGGCGTTCGAAGCCGCATTCGGCGACATCGACCCGACCGACGCGGAGACCATGGCGCGCCTCGCACAGCGGCCGGACGTGCTCCTCAGCGCGCTGCGCAACGACGACCAGCGGCGGATTCTCGAACAGAACCAGCAGTTCACCATGGTGCTCGAGGGACACGCCGACTGTGTGACCGAACACATCACGCAGCGCCTCCTTCCTGATGCCGCGCGCATCCACGAGGCGCTCCGTCGCCACCAGGTCGAACGCGGTGAGGCCGGCCGATTCGTCGAGGGAATGCTCGGCATCGAACTCGACCGCAGCCACTACGAGCGAGGTCAGGCCTTCTGCGCCGGCGTCGTGGAACGAGCCGGTATGAGCGGCCTCAATCGGCTGTTCGAGGACCCGAGCCGGTTTCCGACGCCCAATGAACTGGATGCGCCGGGGCTCTGGCTCGCCCGTATCGACCTGCCCGAACCGGACTGAGTCGCCGGTCAGAACCAGGTGCTGCCGTACGGTTCGCGGTCAGCGCCGAACATCGCGTCCGCCCGGTCGAGGCAATCCGGATCTGCCGCGTCGATGACTCCAGCGCGCGCCAGCCGACTCGGGCGGGTCCCACCGAGCACCATCGACCCGAGCGCGGCGGCATCCATCGACAGGTCGGCCGCGTCGCGGGTGCGGACGCACGCCGCGCCGTCGCGGCCACCGTCGATGCGGAAACGCCCGACCGTCTCCTCGAGTTCGAGGAAGGGGTCGGCGACCTCGAGGACCAGGGAACCCGAGCGCCCATAGCGCCGCTGCGACAGCAGATCCACGGTGTCGATCGGCCGCAGCCAGAGGAAGTCGCTCACCCGTTCAGTGCGCACCTGGCGCGGGTCGGTGAGCCACAGGTTCAGATCCAGGTCCACCGCCGTGTTCCAGGCCCGGACACCGGTCACCAGATCGAGGCCCAGGAGAAACCGCCAGAGTGCGGCTTCGGCCTGCGCCGAGGTCGCGACGAGATCGCGCACGAACACGCGCTGCTCCGAGAACCCGTCGTGCCACTTGCCTTCCACGCCGTACAGCACATACCCGACCGGACCGGAGGCGTCGGATACGACGGCATCGAATCGGCGACTCGGCTCCATGTCGTTGTCGTCGAACCAATCCTCCGGCCACCACGACGCCGGGCGCCCGACGACACCCGTGCGATCCCGACGGGCTTGATCGAAGACCGCGGGGGCCAACCCGAGGGCGGCCTCGGCATCGACCATGTGGACCTCGAGATCACCGATCCATTGATGGACCTCGTTGCGGAACCGAGCTGCGGCCTGGGGCACCCAGATCGTGGCCGACCGACTCGCGACTCCGTACCCGAAACGCGAGTAGATCCCGCTCTCGGAGGCGGTGAGGATCGACGCCGCTTCGCCGCGGGTGCGACTGTCCTCGACCAACGCGGTCATCACCTGGCGGAGCAAACCGCGCCGACGGTGGCTGGGCTGCGTGCTGATCCAGCTGACTCCACCGGCGGGGAGCACCACTCCTCCGGGCAGGGTCAGCTCGAGGGAGAAGTTCCGACCTGTGGTCACCAGCTGGTCGCCGTCGAAGCCGGCGATGGTTCGTTCCAGCTCCGAGCGCGACATCTCGTCGGTCTCGGCCAATGTCACCCGCTCGCCGAATGACGCGCCGAGTGTCTTCAGCATCAGCGGGAGCTCGTCGGCGCCGATCGGCCGCAGCATGACGTCCATGGCCGAACGGTCTACTCGGCCGGCGGCGGTCCGTCATCGGGATTGTGATCGCCGTCGTCGTGCGGACCCCACTGGCCGCGGGCTCGAAGCCCCGCGGTGTACGACAGCCCGGTGAAAAAGAGTGCCACCGCGAGGATGAAGAAACCCCAACGCAGATCGATCACATCGAGGAGCAGCACTGGAACCAAGGCTCCGGCGACCCAACTCAACTGGAAACGGGTCTCGAACCGGGCGAACGCCCGACCCCGGAGATGCTCGGGACCGTCGCGATGCACCAGGCTGTCGAAGGCGATGCGGGCCGCCGCGGCGCACGACGCGACCGTGAACCCGATGGTGATCGCTCCGAACGTCGCACCATCACGCGCCGCGAACAGGGCGACCAACGCCGAGATCACCAGCGCGCCGGCAAGGATCGATTCCTCGCGCAGTGCCCGGCGGAGTCGTGGGGTGACCATCACCCCGACGAAACCTCCGAGTGCGCTGGCGACGAGCACGAACCCGAAGGTGAGCGCGCTCTGCCCGTTCTGCTTGAGCAAGAACGCCAGGAGGAACGTCAGGAAACCGACGCCGGCTCGCATCATCGCCATGGCGGACCCGGCGAACAGGATGCTCGGGGTCGACAGCTCCGCTCGTTCCTGGGTGGTTTCGGGCTCGGGCGGGCGGGCGGCCGACGGGATCCGGGTCGCCAGCACGCCGGCCACCACGAAGACGATGGACGCGAGCACCAGTGAGGCGCTGGCGCTGAACACCGCCACCAATCCCGCGGCGGGGAGACCACCGACGACGCTCGCGACCACCGCGATCAACGACAAGCGGGAGTTGGCCTCGACCAGTTCGTCGTCGCTGCGTACCACCGCAGGAACCAACGACGACTTGGCGACGGCATGGCCCTTCGACAGGACGAGGGCGACAAACGCCAACGGGAACAGCAGCACCGAGTCCAGTTGCCCTGCCATGAGGAAACACACCAACGCCCGGCCGAAACAACCGACGGCCATCAGCGTCCGCCGGCCGGCCTTGCTCTGATCCAGCGCCGGTCCGATCACCGGCGCCACGATCGAGAACGGCGCGAGGGTGAGGACCAGGTACAGCAGCACCGAAGTGCGAGATTCCCCGACGCTCTGGCTGAAGAAAATGGACCCGGCCAGCGAAACCGTGAGACACGCGTCTCCGATCGAGGACGCGGCGTGAGTCACCGCGAGACGCCCAAACGAATTGAGCTGATACGTCCGCGGGTCCCTCGTGGCCATCGTGGCCGAGGCTACCGGTCGACCTCCGGATTCACGCTTCGTTCACCCAGAGTTCCGTCCCCGCTCGACGATCGGCGGCCCGATCGTCACCGACGGGCCGTACCGTGGCACCGTCCCGGTCTCCGCCGGGTCCGTCGGTGAGCCAGGTCCCCCGCCGTGGCTCCCGACCCGATCCATCCGCCTCCCCGGATGGGTCGCGGCCCGATGCCCTTTCAACGAGACCGGTACGATGCACTCGATGGAAGCCCAGACCCGACTGCTCAACCGCGAGCTCTCGTGGCTGGCGTTCAACGAGCGGGTGCTCGGCCTCGCCGAAGACGAAACCCGTCCGCTGCTCGAGCGGGCAAAGTTCCTCGCCATCTTCGCGACCAACCTGGACGAGTTCGTCCAAGTGCGCGTGGCCGGGCTTCAGGAGCAGGTCGCGGCGGGGATCCGCACACAGACCGACGACGGACTGCGCCCTGCAGAGCAGCTCGACCGCGTTCGCGACACGATCCGGGGTTTGGCCGCACAACACGCGACCGTGTTCCGGCAGCGAATCGCGCCGGCGCTCGCCGAGGTCGGCATCCGGTTCTCCAACTGGGACGACCTCGACGACGACGACCGGAAGTACCTCGTCGACGTGTTCCAGTCGCGTGTGTTTCCCGTACTGACGCCGCTCGCGGTCGACCCGGCGCACCCGTTCCCGCACATTTCGAGCCTCTCGCTCAGCCTGGCAGTCCAGGTCGTCGAACCCGCCACCGGCGAGTCCGTCTTCGCCCGGGTCAAGGTTCCTCCGATCCTGCCGCGGTTCATCGTGCTGCCGGACGGCGAGCGCTTCGTCCCCCTCGAGCAGGTCATCGCCGCCCACCTCGACCAACTGTTCCCGGGAATGACCATCGCCGGGCATTACCCGTTCCGCGTCACCCGCGATGCCGACTTCGAACTCGACGACGAGAACGAGGACCTCCTCGAAGCGATCGAGAGCGTGCTGACCCTGCGGAATCGCTCCGGTCACGTCGTTCGCCTGGAGATCGACGAGACGATGGACGACGGGATCCGCGACCTGCTCGTTCGTGAACTGAATCTGGACGCGAGCGACGTGTTCGTCATCGATGGTCCTCTCGACCTCTCCGGACTTTGGTCGCTGTACTCTTTGGATCGACCCGAGCTCAAAGACGAGCCCTGGGTACCCCAGACGCAGGCGGTCCTCACCCGCACGGAACCGCCGCCTGACCTGTTCCGGGTGCTGCAAGCCACGGACGTGCTCGTGCACCATCCGTACGACTCCTTCGCGACGAGCGTCGTCGAGTTCGTCGACCAGGCGTCTCGGGACCCGCACGTCCTCGCGATCAAACAGACCCTGTACCGAACCGGTGGTCAGGAAAGCCGAATCATCGAGTCACTGATTCGGGCCGCCCGGGCCGGCAAACAGGTCGTGGTCCTGGTCGAACTCAAGGCCCGCTTCGACGAGCAGGTGAACCTCGAACGCGCCCGGGAGCTCGAGCAGGCCGGCGTCCACGTCGTCTACGGGATCGTCGGGCTCAAGACCCATACCAAGGTGCTCCTCGTCGTCAGGGAGGAACACACTGGTATCCGCCGGTACTGCCACGTGGGGACCGGGAACTACAACCCGGTGACGGCCACGTTGTACGAGGATCTCGGGCTGCTCACCGCAGATCCCGAGATCGGCGCCGACGTCACGGAACTGTTCAACTCACTGACGGGATTCTCACGACCCCAACGCTGCCGGCAACTGCTCCTGGCCCCGTACGCGCTCCGGGACTCCGTGATCGAGCGGATCGAAGCCCAGGCCGAACTCGGCGGCGACGGCCGCATCGTCCTGAAGCTCAACTCGCTCGTGGACCCCGCGACCATCGATGCGCTCTATGCCGCGTCTGCGGCGGGGACACCCATCGATCTGCTCATCCGTGGCATCTGCTGTCTCCGACCTCGAGTGCCCGGGCTCTCCGAGACCATCAGGGTCCGCTCGCTGCTCGGGCGTTTCCTCGAACACTCCCGGATCTTGCGCTTCGGGGCCGACGACGAGGAAGCCGAGTATCTCATCGGTTCGGCCGACATGATGCCGCGCAACCTCGATCGCCGCGTCGAGGCGATGGTTCCCGTCCGGTCACCGGGCCTACGACGCCGCCTCGCCGAGGTACTCGCAATCGAACTCGCCGATGATCGACAGGTCTGGGAACTTGCAGCCGACGGTTCGTGGCGCCGACTGCCGACACGCGACGGCACCGATGCCCACCAGGAGCTGATGCAGCGCGCGATCGAACGCAGCCACGCATGACGGAGCTGATACGGGCAGCGGGCGGCGTCGTGCTCGACACCACGACGAACACGACGTTGGTGCTCGTGGTCCACCGACCCGACTATGACGACTGGAGTCTGCCGAAGGGCAAGCTCGATCCGGGCGAGGACGACCAGACTGCGGCGCGGCGCGAGGTCGCCGAGGAAACCGGCGTCGAGGTCGAGATCCTGCGCGCGATCGGGACCGTCGACTACGTCGACGGTCGAGGACGACCCAAGACCGTGCGGTACTTCGAAATGCGGCCCTTGGCCACCGCGGCCCGAACCCCCGACGACGAGGTGGACCTGGTCGAGTGGTGGCCCGTGCCCGAAGCAGTCGAGCGGCTCACCTACGGGCGCGACCGCGCGTTGCTCGCGTCGGTGATCGCATGACCGAAATTCACCTCGTCCGCCATGCGCACGCAGGAACCCGGGGAACGGTGGACGATGCATCGCGCCCGTTGTCCGACAAGGGGCGGGCGCAGGCGTCCGTGCTCGCCTCGACCTTGGCCACGCTCGGGATCACGCGAGTGCTCACCTCGGAATTCCTCCGGTGCATCCAGACCGTCGAGCCCGTGGCCGCGGCACTCGGCATTCCCGCGGAGTCCGACGTCGGGCTGAATGAAGGCGCAGGACCCGACCGCACCCTGGCGCTCATCGAACAGGCCACCGAACCCCTGGTGATCTGCAGTCACGGCGACGTGCTCGGCTCGGCGCTGCACGGGATCGCCCAACTCGGCGTTCCCCTCGATGACGACCGCCTCGAGAAGGCGGGCCGATGGATCATCGCCGTAGATGCCGGCTGTATCCGGCAGGCGAGTTACCGGTCCCCGCGGGCCTGATCGTCCGAAACGCCGGGTTCGCGGGAACAGGCGGATCGCCGCGCTCGACTCGCTCAAGGCCACCGAGGCGGCCGCCGAAAACCTCTCCGACGAACACGCGCGACGGAACCGTCGAGTGGCTCGTAGCACGCCATACACTGCGAATGTTCGTACCCAGCCGGATCCCGGGAGGATCGTTGACCGTCGAAATCGGAGCAATTGCACCGGAGTTCACCCTCAAGGACCAGGCAGGCAACGACGTCAGCCTGTCTGACACTCGCGGCAGTGCACCGACCGTATTGGTCTTCTACCCCTTCACCTTCACCGGAGTCTGCCAGGGCGAGCTCTGCGAAATTCGCGACGACCCATCGGTCTTCGACCAGGCCTCGGCCGCGGTACTGGCCATCAGTTGCGACACCCGGCACGCGCAGGCGCAGTGGGCCGAACAACAGGGTTTCACCTTCCCGGTGCTGTCTGACTTCTGGCCGCACGGCGAGGTCGCCCGGGCCTATGGCGTGTTCAACGAGCAGCTCGGCTGCGCCAATCGCGCGACGTTCGTCATCGACCGCGACGGCCGCGTCGTGGCGAAGTTCGAATCAGCCGGCCTCGCGACGCCGCGCGCGGCGAGGACTACGAGCAGGCGTTGGCGAGGATCACATGAAGTTTTCGGACATGATGGGAACGGCCCCGGAGGAAGGCGCCGAGGTCGCAGAGACCACGCCCGCCATCCCGAGCGCGCCCGAACAATCCAGTGGCGCGGAAGCGCCCATCCGCTTCGGCGGCACCCGCTCGGAGGAACTCACGGACCTCGCGGCCGCCGCCGCGGCGTTCGAAGCACCGGCTGACGCCGACCTACCGGAGACCTCCGAGAAGGCGATCGATGCGGATGCGCTTCCGACGCAACCTGTCGAACCAAGCGAGACGGAGGTTCCCTCCAACGACGACGCTGTCCGCGATCGGAGCCGGAGGAACAACCGGTACCGTCGAAGCCGAGGCGACTGCGCCGGTGGAGTTCGACATCCCCGCCCCCGCCACGATCGAGGCCGAAGCGACCGAGCCGGCACCGGTGGTCGGAGCCGTTGTAGGAAGTCCCCGCGACGACTTCGACCGCAGCGACGTCATCGCGGAACTCCTGCCACCCGCCGCATCGGACCCCGAGCTCGACGCCTCCGCATGGCTCGAGGGAATCGGCGCGATCGACGACGACCTCTTGCCGCGCTGATCAGCCCCGCTCGTAGCGGTATCCGACCCCGCGGACAGTGACGATTCGCTCCGGAGCCGCAGGGTCGGCCTCGACCTTGGCCCGCAACCGCTTGACATGGACGTCGAGGGTCTTCGTGTCACCGAAGTAGTTCGGCCCCCAGATCCGGTCGATCAGAACGTCGCGGGTCAACACCCGCCCGGCATTGAGCATCAGGAGTTCGAGCAACTCGAACTCCTTGAGCGGAAGCGGCACGAGTTCACCACGAACCGACACCTCGTGTCGCGCCACGTCGATGACGACGTCGCCGACCTTGATCTCTTCGTCGTGCTCGGGAACGACGATGTCCGGCTGCTGACCCCGACGGAGCGCGGCACGGACCCGGGCCACCAGCTCACGAAGTCGAAACGGCTTCGCCACGTAGTCGTCCGCGCCGACCTCGAGGCCGACGACGGCATCGATCTCGGCTCCCTTCGCCGTCACCATGATGATGGGAACTCGGGACTTCGCCCGGATCTGGCGACACACGTCGATCCCCGAAACACGGGGGAGCATGACATCGAGGAGAACGACCGCGGGTCGACACTGGTCGAACCGCTCCAGCGCTTCGACGCCATCGGCGGCGGTCTCCACGAGGAATCCCTCTGCCGTCAGTGCGACCGTCAGCGCATCGCGGTACGAGGGTTCGTCATCCACGACGAGAACCAGAGGCGGCTCGGTCATCAGCGTTCCTCGAGGCGGAGTGGTGTCACCTCTGGCGACATCGGAAGGCGAAGGCGGAAGGTCGACCCTTCGCCTTCCCGGGAGTCCACGGTGACATCACCGTCGTGGCCATGCGCCACATTGCGGACGATCGAAAGACCCAATCCGGTACCGCCGGTGCTACGGCTCCGCGCGCGGTCCACCCGATAGAACCGCTCGAAGATCCGATCGAGGTGGCGCGATGGGACCCCGACGCCGTGGTCGGTCACCTCGAAGGTGATCCAACTGTCTGCGATTCGGCTCCGAACCTCGACCGGGTCTCCGGGTTCGGAATACTTCAATGCGTTGTCCAGCAAATTCGCGAGCGCACTGACGAGCTGCCGGCGATCGCAGTGAAGGCGCGCCTCGAGGATCTCGCCGACGACGATCTCGTGACCGGACACCGCCGCCGCCGCGGCGACGCGCTCGACGGCGGCCTCAATAATCTCGGACGCCCAGACCTCTTCCCGCTCAGCACCGCTGGACTCGATCTGACCCAGGTCGAGGAGATCGTCGACGATCGCTCCGACCCGCACGGCCTCGGCGGCGATTCGTTCCGTCAGCTGACGTACGACTTCAGGGTCATCGACCCCGATGAGCGTCTCGGCCAGAAGGGCCAGAGCACCCACGGGTGTCTTGAGTTCGTGCGAGACATTGGCCACGAAGTCGCGGCGGATCCGCTCGATCCGGCGTGACTCCGTGACGTCGCGCACCAGCCCCACTGCGCCGATCCGACGACCGTCTGCGTGCAGGGGACGCGCCGTCATCCAGAACATCTCGGCGGGAGGACCGAAGAGCTGCAGCTCGCGCGAACACTCCTCGCCCCCGCGTGCCCGGTCGAGCAACTCCCGCAGCGCCTCTCCGGCGAGCGCATCTGCGTGGCGCGCGTCGTGGAACCGGCTCGCCGCCTCGTTCCGCAGCACCACGTCGCCCGCGGTGTCCACCACCACCACCGCATCGCTCACGGCATCGAGTGCCTCCGCCAGCCGACGCCGGTCGACATCCGACTCGCTGGGTGCCGTGTCCCGACGTTCGTCGGGCATGGTCGTACGTCGTCGCTCGGTCATCCGAACCGACCGATGAGCGCGACATCCGAGCGAAGGTCAGCCGGACCGAACACCGCGGCATCGGTCACTTCGGAGTGGTCCCGATCACATACGACATCAGAAGCCTCGCTGTCGGTTCGCCACCGTCGTTGCCTGGCGGAGCGAGCAACCCTTGCTTGCACATGGCCCGGACTTCGGCTCGGAGCCGACGGGCTTGGAAGCTCTTCATCAGGTCGGAACCCTACGAACCCGACCTGGACCGTCACTTGCGTGGCGGTGGCCGCCAGGTTAACAAGAGGTGGCGATGAAGTGTCTCGGACTCGGTGTGCATCGCCGAAATGAACACGAAACGAACGACGCATGAAGCCCCCCAGGCATCGGCCGAACCCGAACTCGGCGGCGCGAAGATGCACTCATGATCGGAGATCAGCTCGTGGACAGTTCTGACGGCCGCCTCACCCTCCAAAAGGAGCTCGACGAGGTCCGTGCCGACATCATCCGACTGGGTGCGCTGACCAACGAAGCCATCACGGCGGGGACCCAGGCGTTCCTCGACAGCGACCTCCGCATGGCCGAGCAGGTGGTCGAGGGTGACGTCCGGATCGACGACCTCTACCACCAGATCGAGGACGGGATCTATCGGATCCTGGCGACGCAGTCACCGGTCGCGGCCGACCTGCGGATGGCGATCACCATGTTGCGGATCAACCATGAGCTCGAGCGAGACGCCGACCTCATGGTGAACGTCGCCAAGACGACGCGGCGCATCTATCCGCACGAGCTGGACCCCAAGACCCGGGGGATCATCGACCGCATGGGCGTCCAGGCCGCGAACCAGACGCGCTTGGCCATCGACGCCTTCGCCGACCGTGACCCGAGCTGGGCCCATGCGCTCGCCGACATGGACGACGCGATGGACGACCTCTCCAAGAGCCTGTTCCGCCACCAGCTCAGCTTCGGTGCGTCCGCCGACGAAGGCACCGTCGTGAAGGCCATGCAGATCGCGCTGATCGCCCGCCACTACGAGCGAATCGCCGACCACGCGGTCACGATCGCCGAGCGGGTGGTCTTCATGGTCACCGGGACGCATCCCGGCGTCGTCGAA
Organism: uncultured Acidimicrobiia bacterium; assembly: GCA_963701625.1. Taxonomy (GTDB): domain Bacteria; phylum Actinomycetota; class Acidimicrobiia; order IMCC26256; family JAENVU01; genus JAENVU01. The sequence continues at coordinate 226,438 of CAVPAT010000005.1, forward strand.
GACGACTGACGCCTCGGGCGCGCTGCAACCCACGCGTTGCTTCACCGCCCGTTCACCCAATTGCCCCGGGACACCCCATCTCGCAAGGCCGGCGACGGTCCGTCGGCCAAAGTTGGGGGTGCGTTCACCCCCCGTTCACCGTGATCTCCCTTCCCCGCCATGTCGGCTCCGTACGGTTCGCCGACACCAAGTCAAGGGATGGCCCACGGGCCGAGGAGGAACCTCATGTTGCGAAAGTCGCGTTGGGCATGGCCGGTTGCCGTGATCGCTGCGTTGTCGCTGGTCGGCGCCGCCTGCGGGAGCGATGACAACTCCGACAGCAGCTCGACCTCGTCAGGTGGCAGCGGCGGTGGGTCGATCACCATCTCCGGATCGTCGACCGTGCAGCCCATCAGCTCGCTCGTGGGTGAGATGTTCAGCGGCGAGAACCCCGACGTGGGCATCACCGTCGACGGACCCGGCACCGGTGACGGCTTCGAGCTCTTCTGCAACGGCGAGACCGACATCAGCGACGCCTCGCGGCCGATCGAGGCCGAAGAGGTGGAGGCGTGCGAGGGGAACGACATCGAGTTCATCGAACTCCAGATCGGCATCGACGGCATCACGGTGGCGACGAGCCCGGCCAACGACGCCGTGGAGTGTCTCGACAACGGAGCCATCTACGCGCTCGTGGGTCCGGAGTCGACCGGTTTCGACACCTGGAGCGCCGCCAACGATCTTGCGTCCGAGGTTGGATCGGCATACACGGACCTGCCCGATGCGCCCCTGAACATCACCGGCCCCGGTGAGGAGTCCGGCACGTACGACACGTTCGTCGAGTTCGCCATCGAGGGGATCGCCGAGGAGCGTGACCAGGAACCCCAGACCCGGCCCGACTACACGTCGTCGCCCAACGACAACGTGATCGTCGAGGGGATCGAGGCTTCGGACACCTCCTTCGGGTGGGTGGGCTTCGCCTACTACACCGAGGAGCAGGACCGCCTGAAGTCCATCGCCATCGCCGGCGAGGACGGCACCTGCGTGGAGCCGACCGAGGAGACCATCGCCTCGGGCGAGTACCCGTACAGCCGCCCGCTGTTCATCTACGTCAACAAGGCCAAGGCCGAGGAGAACTCGAGCGTCGCGGACTTCGTGGACTTCTACCTCAGCGACGCCGGTTTCGACGCCGTGGCGGAGGCCGGATACGTCCAGGTCGCCGACGACGTGTGGAGCACCACGCAGCAGACGTGGACCGACATGACCACCGGCACGACCGCCGGCGGCTGACCCACCGCCCGCTCATCTCCCCGGATGAGCGTCGGTGCCGGAACGGGGGCCACTCGGGCCCCCGTTCCGGTATCGGGAACCCGTAGTGTTCACCCGACCACGGATGCAGAGGACGCACCCATTTCCACCATCGACCTCGGTCTGACCGCCGGCCGCAGCCTGGCCGCCGCCGATCTCCGGACGTCCACGCGACGCCGGCGATCGGAGCGCGTCGCGCATGTCCTCTTCCTCGGGGCCGCGCTCATGTCGGTCCTCATCAGCGCCCTCATCATCTTCTCGCTCGTCCGCGAGGCCTGGACCTTCGTCAGCGGTCTGCAGGAAGCCGGCGAGCTGAGCTCGCTCACCGAGATCGGCTGGTTCCCGCGCCGGGGTATGTACGACATCCCGACGTTGCTCGTCGGTTCGATCATCGTCACCGGCGTCGGCATGGTCATCGCCGTTCCCCTCGGCCTCGGTGCGGCCGTCTACCTCGCCGAGTACGCCCGCCCACGCACCCGCCGCTTCCTCAAGCCGATCGTCGAGGTGCTCGCCGGCATCCCCAGCGTCGTGCTCGGCTTCTTCGCACTCACCGTGATCAGTCCGGACTTCGTGGTCCGGTTCTTCAGCAGCGCGGCGCCGTTCAACCTGCTCGCAGCGGGCATCGGCGTCGGCATCCTCACCGTGCCCCTCATCGCCTCCATCTCCGAGGATGCGCTGCGCTCGGTGCCGAACGCGCTGCCGCGAGGCGTCCGCGGGCCTGGGCGCGCGCAAGAAGGCGACGACACTCCGGGTCGTGGTGCCCGCGGCGGTGTCCGGTCTGGTCGCGGCCTTCATCGTGGGCATCTCCCGGGCGATGGGCGAGACGATGGTCGTCGCCATCGCCGCCGGTGCGTCCGGCGGGTCGCTCTTCAGCTGGAGCCCACTCGACAACGGCCAGACGATGACCGCGGCGATGGCCTCGCTGGCCACCGGGACGGACCGGGTGAAGGGCGCCGACCTGGCGTTCCAGAGTCTGTTCTTCGTCGGCATGCTGCTCTTCGTCATCACGCTCGTGCTGAACGTCGTCGCCGAGCGATTCGTCTCGCGGGTCCGGAAGAGCTACTGAGGTGAGGCGCCGATGACCCTCTTCGAACCCCAGGACGTCGAGACGCCCGTGATCGCGCGTCTCCAAGGGTCTTCCCGGGACGTCGGCGGGCGGATCTTCCAGTTCGCGCTCCTCGGAACGCTGCTGGTCACCCTGGCCTTCCTCGCGATCCTCATCATCTCGGTGCTCGACAAGGGCGCCGGCGTCCTCACCGACCGGGGCCTCGACTTCCTCACCACGGGGACCTCCGGCAATCCGGAACGGGCGGGCGTGTGGCAGGCCCTGGTCGGCTCCTTCTGGATCGTCGTCATCGTCGGTATCGTCGCGTTCCCGATGGGCATCGCGGCGGCGATCTACCTCGAGGAGTACGCGGCGGGCTCCCGGCTCACGCGCTTCATCCAGATCAACATCAGGAACCTTGCCGGCGTCCCCTCGATCGTGTACGGCATCCTCGGCCTGACCATCTTCGTCAAGGCCCTGAGCGGCTTCACCGGTGGCCGTTCCGTGCTCGCGGGCGGGCTCGCACTCTCGGTCCTGGTGCTGCCGATCGTCATCATCACCGCCGCCGAGGCGCTCCGGGCGGTGCCGGACTCGCTCCGCGAGGCGGGCTTCGGCGTGGGCGCGGGCAAGTGGGAAGTGATCCGCCACCACGTGCTGCCCTACGCCGCGCCGGGCATCCTGACCGGCACCGTCCTGGCGCTGGCCCGCGCCCTGGGCGAGGCCGCGCCACTCATCCTCGTGGGCGCCGCGACCGGGTTCTTCACCGCCCCCGGCGGCGCGAGCGTCCTGGACGAGTTGCAGGGGCCGTTCACGGCCCTTCCCATGCTCGTGTACGACTGGTCCCGCCAGCCGGGCGACGACTGGCGGGCGAATGCCTCGGCCGCGATCATCGTGATGCTGGTGGTCGTCCTCGCGGCCAACGCGGCCGCCATCTTGCTCCGCAACCACTACGACAAGAAGCGGACCCATTGATGAATCTCGAACATGTCCACGCCCAGACGCCCGCGGTCGCGCACGACGGCGTGGTCGTGACCGGTGCGGAGACCGCGCCGGCACCGCCCACGGTCTTCGACGTACGGGATCTGGACGTCTACTACGGCGACTTCCGCGCGGTGCGCGAGGTCACCATGCAGATCCGCCAGCACGAGATCACGGCGTTCATCGGCCCGTCGGGTTGCGGGAAGACCACCGTGCTGCGCTGCTTCAACCGCATGAACGACCTCGTCGACATCGCACGCATCGAGGGCTCGATCACCTACCACGGCGTCGACCTCTACGATCCCATCGTCGACCCGGTCGAGGTCCGGCGTCGGATCGGGATGGTGTTCCAGAAGCCCAACCCGTTCCCCAAGTCGATCTACGACAACATCGCCTTCGGTCCCCGCATCGCCCGCATGAAGGGCGACATGGACGAGATGGTCGAACGGTCGCTGCGGGGCGCCGCGCTCTGGGACGAGGTGAAGGACCGGCTGAAGGACAACGCCATCGGGCTCTCGGGCGGTCAGCAGCAGCGCCTCTGCATCGCGCGGGCGATCGCGGTCGAGCCCGAGGTCGTCCTCATGGACGAGCCGTGCTCGGCGCTCGACCCCATCGCCACCGGACGCATCGAGGACCTCATGCAGGAGCTGAAGTCCCGGTACACGATCGTCATCGTGACCCACAACATGCAGCAGGCGGCCCGCGTCAGCGACCGCACGGCGTTCTTCATCACGGAAGTGAGCGAGACCGACGACACGAAGCGGGACACGCGCACCGGCCGGCTCGTCGAGTTCGACTGGACCGAGACGATCTTCAGCAACCCGTCCGATACGCGCACGGAGAACTACGTCACGGGGCGCTTCGGGTGAACGACGGCGGCCAGGCCGCGGGCCCGCTGCGCCTCAGGTACGCCGAGGAGCTCGAGCAGCTCCGACTCCAGGTCGAACTCATGGGTGTCCGGGCGGAGCAGAACCTCGCTCGAATGCACGACGTGCTGGCCACCGGCGACGGGGATCTGGCCGATCTGGTCCTCGCGGCGGACGACGAGATCGACGCGATGAACGTGTCACTGACCGAGCGTTGTTACCTGCTCCTCGCCCGGGAGGGCCCCGTGGCCTCCGACCTTCGGCTCATCGTGTCGGTGGTGAAGGTGCTCAACGAGTTCGAGCGCATCGGGGACCTTGCACTGCGGGTCGTCAAGGCGTCGGTGCAGGAACCCGACCTGCGATCGCGCGAATCGGTCTTCGATCTGTTGCTGGTGATGGCGAGGGAAGCATCCGAGCGCTTCAGCCTCGCGCTCCAATGTTGGGCCGCCCGGGACCTCGACTCGGCCATCGACGTGGCCCGAGGCACACCGGCGATGGAACTGGCGGCAGATCGACTCGTCACCGGCCTGCTCGGCCTCGAGGGCGACGACGCGGTGCCCTACGCCATCCAGGCCTCCGCCGTCGGCCGTTCGCTCGACCGCATCGCGGATCATGCCGCCATCGTGGGAGCGCGGGTGCGCTACCTCATCACGGGTGAGCCGCGGTTCCTCGCCGCCGAGGTGCGCTGACGGCACGTCGCGCTCGGGCCCTACTCCTCGTCGTAGCCCAGATCCCATTCCAAGATGAGATGCTCGCGCTCGGCGTCGCGCGCAACACGCTCCCGGTTTCGCCGGAACTGCGGGTCGTGCGGTGGGAGCAACTGAAGCCGAGCCATGGCCCGCTGACGGAACTCGTCGACCACGATGCGGTCACCGAACACACCGTGAACCTCCCAGTGGGGAGCGACGGGGCCGAGATAGACCACCCGCACGTGTCCCTGCGGTGGGATCTCCTCGAGGGCTTCGGGTTCCTGGGCCATGGTGCCTCCGGATCGGCGACGGTCCCCGGCGGCGTCGATGCAGCCGGGGACCTCAAGCCGAAGGAGGTTACCCGAGGCGGTCGGGTCGTTCTCCGAGCGTGACGGTGAGGGTCTGGGTCGAGCCATCCCGCTCGACGGTGACCTCCACCTGGTCGCCGGGCCGTACCCGGCGCACCTGGGCGCCCACATCAGCCGGGCTCGTGACCGGCTTGCCGGCGATCGCCGTGATGACGTCATCGGTGCGGAGCCCCGCAGCATCGGCGCCCGACCCGTTGGTGACACCGCGAACCACGGCGCCCTGGCGGGTCACGAGACCCAGCGAACGGCTGATCGCCGGAGTCACACCACTGGTCTCGACCCCGAGGAAGGCCACCCGGACGTCCCTGCCGTTGCGCAGCATCTGGATGACGTCCTTCGCGGAGTCGATGCTGATCGCGAATCCGACGTTCTGGCTGCCGCCGGCCAGGGCGGTGTTGATCCCGACGACCTGACCGCCGGCATTGACGAGCGGTCCGCCGGAGTTCCCCGGGTTGATCGCGGCATCGGTTTGCAGCATGTCGTAGAGCGTCTGACCGGTCTGGTCCTCCGGCACGACCCGTCCCTTCCCGGACACGATGCCCTGCGTGACCGACAGGCCACCGTCGAGCGCCAGCGCGTTGCCGACCGCGATGACCGAGTCGCCGACCTGCAGATCGTCCGAACTCCCGAGCGCGACCGGCTTCAGGTCCTTCGCGTCGACCTTGACCACTGCCAAGTCGAACTCAGGGGCCTGGCCGAGCAGTTCGGCGGCCAGCTTCGTCCCGTCGCGGAACTCGACTTCGATGCGGCCGTTGGCGCCGTCCACCACGTGACTGTTGGTGACGATGATGCCGTCGGACGAGATCACGAACCCGGTCCCTGCACCACCCTGGCCGCCGCCACCCCGGAACAAGCCGGAGTCCACGGCGCCACCGGTCTGGATGGCCACCACACCGTCGTTCACTTTGTCGAGGACCGACTGCACGTCGTCGGCCTGGGCGATCGTCGAGGAATTCCGGACCGGCTGACTGGCGGCACCCACGACGACGGTCCGCCCTGGGGTGTCGTCCTTGGTCGCGACCGCGACGCCGGCGGCAGTCGCGCCGCCGACGAGGGCGCCAACGACGGCACCGACGACGAACTGGCGCCATCCCGACGGACGCGAGTTCGGGGCGGGCGCAGGACCGGGGGGAGGCGTCGGGCCGAGGGGCGCGTTCGGCGGCACGGCCGCGAAGGGCGGCGGCTCGGTGGCGACCGGGTCGGCCGACAGCGTGTCTCCCGCAGCCCATGACCCGGTCGGTGGCTGCTCGACCACTGGCGAATCCATCGGCGCCGGATCATCCAGATCCGGGATCGGCGGCGCCTCGCCAGGTGTAACGGGTGGGGGGTACTCGTTCACGATCACGACCTTTGCTCAGCAACGGACATCTCGGGAGACACAACGATCGGTACCTCCCGAGCGTTCCACACCGACCTGAATCACTTCTGAGATATCGGCGTGACCTGAGCCCTCACTGAGGACCGGTCCCATGGTGCTCGGGAACCGTTTGCGGTCGCGTACCGTTGCAACCACCGTATGGACGAGCTTGCTGCCCCAGAGTACGACGCCGAACACACCTGGATGCTGGACGGTTTGTGCCGTGAACGCGATCCCGGGTTCTTCTTCCCGTCTGACGGAGTCGGCGTGGACCGGGCGCGCAAGGTGTGCGCAACCTGCCCGGTGAAGGAAGAATGCCTCGAGTACGCGCTCACCTATCGGATCGAGCACGGTGTCTGGGGTGGAGCTTCCGAGCGAGAGCGGCGCCGGATCCTGCGCTCCCGCCGAGCCGCCGTGCGCGTCTGACCTGACCCGCCCGACGGAGCCGTCATTCCCAGCGGAACGGCCCGGTGACGGAGCGGACGAATCTGGTCCAGGCCGATGGCGATCCCTCGTTGAGATCGGTCACCATTGCGACCTGGTCGCGCGTCGTTGCATCCGTGACGACCGTGTAGGTCCGCTCGTCACTCTCGAAGACGACGAGCCATCCGGCCGGGGTCCCGTAGCGGCGGGCGTGGACGGTGCCCAGCCGCCGCGCTTCTCCGTTCGCCGGAAGTCCCGACCAGTCGGTCCGACCGTCCCGCACGAACACGGAAGCTTCGAAGACGCCGTCGCTGTAGCGACGCAGCGACTCGTCACCACTGATCCGCCGCACGTCGACGAGCAGGAACCCTTCGCCGATGCGTCGCGGCACATCTGACGGAGCCGAAGTCCGGCGTGGTGCCTCACCACCGAGCTTGGGAACGGCCGTGTCGCCGCGCCGCGTCCGCAGGTCGCGCAATGCGACGAAGCGCATCCCCAGGATGACGCGATCCCCGTCGAGGCGTTCGCGACCCAACACGATCCCGAGTTCCTCGTCCACCGAGATCTTCTCGACCACGACGTCGCCGTGGCGGATCACCAGTTGCCGCGTCGGCCGGCCGGCAATGACGGGTCCGGATCGAGTTCGGGCGGTGTACTTCGCATCGAGGGGCGGCGCCTGCGGGTCACGAGGATCGGCCCACAGTGTCCGCCAACGGTCGTCGGACCGCACCCACGCTCGACCGCCTTCCGCGACGACGTCACCGTCGGCGATCCGTAGGGTCCCATCCACCGCCGCCACCGAAACGACCTGACGGCGGTTCCGCCGCCCGTCCCACCACCGCAGGCTGACCCGGGCGTCGAACTCATGCTCGGCGAGCGCCGCCCGGGCCCGATCCAGGAGCGCATCGCTCGGGTTGGGACCGGCTGCGGCCACCGGAGTCTTCATGACGAGCAGCCCGGTGAGGACCACCACGCCGAGACCGACGACCAGGACGCGCCTCATCGGCTCACGAGGGGTGTGGCCAGGGGAGCCAGTCCCGAGACGGGATCCCCGGTCGCCGCGGTACCGGCCTGGTGGATCCGGACATCGGAGGCCAGCGGCGGACGGCGCGCGACCGGCGCCGGGCACTGCAACGGCCAGGATCAGCGCCGCCGCCGCCGCCGCCGCGACCAACCCGGCCGTGAGTCGACGATGGCGCCTCGGGGCGAGCGCCACGACGTTGTCCTGCCGCTCCCCAACCAGCGACTCGAGGAATCCTTCCGGTGGGACCGGTGGCCGCAGTGCGCGGACCGCGGCCCGGACGGCACCGATCTCGTCGACGGCCGCGGCACGCTCCGGGTCCGCGGCGATCACGCGTTCGAAGGACTCGCGCTCGGACGGCGACAGCTCACCGTCGAGGTGAGCCGACACCAAGCTCTCGTCCCAGTCGTTCACGCCACCACCCCCCGGGCAGTGAGTTCGGTCCGCAACAGTCGGCGACCGCGATGCAGTCGGGACCGCACCGTACCGACCGGGACTTCGAGGACGCGGGCAATGTCCTCATAGCTCTGATCGGCGACATCGCACAGTACGACCGCGACCCGAAACTCCTCGGGCAATCCGGCGATCGCGGCCTGGATCTCGTCGGACAGGCCGGCGGCGTCCGCCGCTTCATCGGCCGCCACCGTCGGCGGGACGACAAGATCGGGATTCTCCGGCAGCGCCTGAACCGGTCGCCGCTTCTTGCGTCGCATGTCGTCCAGGAACACGTTCGTCACGATCCTCGCCAGCCAACCTTCGAGCGATCCCGGCTCGTAGGTGGCGAGGCCACGACGCACGCGCAGCAACGACTCCTGGACCAGATCTCGCGCATCATCGACATTTCCGGTCAGTCGATACGCAACGGTGTAGAGGAACTGGCCGTGATCGCGTGCCACTTCTTCCCAGGTCGGGACATCGGCTGACGCCATGTCAACGACGCCCAGGGTGGAACAGGTTCCCGCGAACGGTCCGAATCTCGCGAACCGGGACCCGGACGCAGCGGATCAGCTCTTGGTCTCCGGGTTGTCGCCGGGCTCCCCGTCGCCCTTCCCACCCTCCTCGAGTCCCGTTTTGAACTCTTTTTGGGCCTGGCCGAGGGAACGGGCGAGCTTCGGGATCTTGGCGCCCCCGAAGATCACCAGCACGACCAGCAGAACGATGAGCAACTCTGGCGCACCGAGATTCATGACTGGCGGTGTCCTTCCGCTCGAGGTGAATGCCGAGACTACCCGGACCCAGGAACCGCATCTGCCACTCCGACGGCATGCGCGAGCAGCTCCAGATCCTCGCGGTGACCGAGATGGAACGGGATCGCCCCGACTCCGAGGATGAGTGTCTCGACCCCGAGCGCGCCCCAGTCGGCGATCTGCTCGCGGACCTGGTCCACGGTGCCGACGAGTCGGCCCTGCCGCCATTGGTCCAGGGTGACGCCGTCGAGCACCCCGGCGGGAGTGCGCTCCCGGAGCCGCTCGAACCGGTGGCGAAGGTCCGCTTCGTCCTCACCACAGAGCGAGTACAGCCCCAACGAGCACGAGACCGTGGCCGGGTCGCGGCCGATGCGGTCGCATGCTTCGACCAGCACCGCGCGCCGCGCGGCGTAGGCCTCATGGGTCCAGACCCAGCAGGTGTTCCAACCGTCGGCCCGCTCGGCGACGAGTCGAAGGAGTCGGTCGCCCTTGCCACCGATGAAGACCGGCGGTCGAGGCCGTTGCACGGCGGTCGGGAGGTTCCGTGCGCCGTCAACCCGGTGATACCGGCCGTCGAAGGTGACCGGTCCTCCGGACTCGCCCAGCATCGACGTCAGCACCGCCACCGCTTCACGCATGCGGTCGAGCCGGACCCCGGGAGCCGGAAACTCCATGCCGATGGCCGCGTACTCGGGCTCGTACCAGCCGGCACCAACGCCGATGTCGATGCGGCCGTGCGAGAGGCGGTCCAACGTGGCCAGTGCCTTGGCGAGCACCGACGCGGGACGCAGCGCCTCGCAGAACACGAGCGCGCCGAGCCGGACCCGATCCAGCTCGCGGGCCAGCGCGGCCAGGGTCACGATCGGCTCGAACGCGCCCTCCCGACGGTCGCTCCCGCCGTACTTGGCGATGTCGAGGAACAGGTGGTCCGACAACCAGACCGAGTCGAGCCCGAGCGACTCGGCCGCGCGCGCGGTCTCGAGCAGGGTCGTCCAGGAGAGCGGGCGCTCGCCGACGACGGAATAGTCATACTGCGGCAATGCCAGTCCGAACCGCATAGCGGGCACTCTAGGAGCGAGCGGTCGCCGCGCGGGGCCCGAAGAGCCGGACCGCCGTGACCTCTAGCCTTGCGCCGTGCTGGAAGCAGTCGTCAACGTCTCGGAGGGCCGAGACCAACGCCGAGTCACGGCGATCGGCGCCGCGGCCGGCGCGGCGCTGCTCGATGTCCACGGCGACCTCGACCACCACCGCAGCGTCTTCACCCTCGCCTCCACCGAAGCTGCTCGTACCGAGGCCGCCGCTCGCCGACTCGCGACCGTCGCCATCGAAGACCTCGATCTCCGCGAACACGTCGGGGTCCACCCGCGGCTCGGCGTGGTCGACGTCGTGCCGTTCGTCGCGCTCGGCTCGACGCCGCCGGACGTCGCGATCGCCGCCGCCCATGCATTCGGCACGTGGATGGTCCGAACCCACGCGGTCCCGGTCTTCTTCTACGGCGCAGCAGCGGCAGACGGGCGCGCGCTTCCGGCGGTCCGCCGAGGGCGCGTTCAGCACCCTGGCGGCCGACGAGGGCCCGACGACTCCCCACCCCCGGTACGGCGCAACCGCGGTGGGGGCACGACCGCCGCTGGTCGCGGTCAATGTGGAACTCGACACCGACGACCTCGAGCTGGCTCGCCGCCTCGCCCGGGAGACCCGTGAGCGTGACGGTGGCCTGCTCGGCGTCCGAGCCCTCGGCTTCCCTCTCGCAACCCGCGGGACCGTGCAAGTGAGCATGAATCTGGTCGACCTGGAGGCGACCGGAATCGAGCGGGCCTGCAGCGAGATCCGCGATCGGGCGCGCACGCTCGGTGCTCACGCAATCAGGGTCGAACTCGTCGGTCTGATCCCGGAAGCAGAGTTGGCACGCTGCTCGGAGTCGTTTCGAACCTGGAGCGGACTCGGCCCCGATCAGACGATCGAAGGCCGTGCCCGGACACGATCAGGCTGAGCGCCCGGCGCGGCCCGACCGTGGGTCGTGGACACGGTCGGGCGCACGCTCAGGCTGATGCGGCCGCCGCGGCTTCCGCCGCCGCGCGGCGTGCGAGCGCTCGCTGCCGCCGCAACCGACGGCGCTCCCGCTCGCTGAGACCGCCCCAGATCCCGAACTTCTCGCCGTTGACGAGCGCGTATTCCAGACAGTCTGCGCGAACTTCGCAATTCGAGCACACGGACTTGGCTTCACGGGTCGACGCGCCCCGCTCGGGAAAGAAGAGGTCAGGATCCACCCCCAGACAGTTCGCCCGCTCCTGCCACCGCTTGTCTCCCGACTGCGACGCATGCACGTGAGCCACGATCATTTCTTTCACCGGCGATCCCCTCTCACATCCGACGCCGATGGCACAAATGACGCCCCTGGAACTACAACGGTGTCACTCTGCCAGCACCAAACCACCGATGCAAGTGGAAGTTCGATTTCCTGGGCAATTTCGGCCAGCTGACCGGCCGGGAGATCAGGCTCGCGGCGGGCTCAAGCGCCGGAAGGGACCGTGCCTCGTGCGAGCACGTCCCGCAGGATCGTCACCAGGTCGTCGGGTTCGAACGGCTTGGTGACGTACTCGTCGGCACCGAGATCCGCGGCCCGTGCGCGGTCGCTCCCGCCCGACTTCGCCGAACAGACGACGACGCGAGGACGGGTCGGGCGGCCACCGAGTTCGGCCAACACGAACCAACCGTCGAGCACCGGCATCATGATGTCGAGCACGACGAGGTCAGGCCGCTCCTCGTCGACACGACGCAGCGCGGTCTCGCCGTCGGCCGCCAGTAGCGGATCGAAGCCCTCGGACTCGAGGATCATGCGCAGCGTCAAGAGCACATCGGGTTCGTCGTCAACGATCAGTACTCTCGGTCGCTCAGACACGCGCCACCTCCATCTCGTTCTCCAAGGTCGCGTTCGTCCGCAGCGAAATGCGGAACGCGGCGCCACCGCCGGGTCCGTCTTCGATCCACACCGTCCCGCCGATCGACTCGACCAGTCCGCGCACGATCGAGAGTCCGAGTCCCATCCCGGGCTTCGTTCCGTTGGGGTCGACCCGATAGAACCGTTCGAAGACGCGCTCGCGCTCCTCGGGCGGCACCCCCGGGCCTTGATCGATGACGCTCAGGACAACACGTTCGTTGGCAACCTGCACGGTGATCCGCACCGGCTCGGCGCCGTACTTGTACGCGTTCTCGATGAGGTTGGTCAGAACCCGCCGGAGCGTCTCGGGCTCGGCACGCACCGAACAGTGGTCCGGCACCTCGACCTGCACCGGCCGACCGGCAACGTCACTGTCGAGCGCGGTCAGGCGAATCAACGCACACAGGTCGACTCGTTCGGTGGTCGGCCGGTTCGCACTCTCCTGCATCCGGGCCGCGACGAGCATCTCTTCGACCATGGCCTGAAGTCGACCGGACTGACGGTCCATCACGTCGAGAAGTTCCTCACGCTGGGCCGGCTTGTCGGTACGCCGGGAGGCTGCCACTGCACCGCGGATCGAGGTGATCGGCGTCCGCAGTTCGTGGCTGACCGAGGCCACGAACTGGGTCTTCATCCGGTCCGACTCGAGCAGCTTGGCGACGTTGGCCCGCTCCGCCTCGTACAGCCCGGCTTTCGCGATCGCGGACGCCACCGGTTCCGCGAACAAAGCAAGGATGGCCAGGTCCTCGTCGTCGAAGCGGGCGTTGGGTCCGGCCAGCACGGTGAGGACTCCGAGCAGTTGGCCCCGGCTCACGAGGGGGATGCACATCGCGCCGCCGACGTCGACCCCGGCACCGTTGGCGCCGACATCGGCTGCGGCCACACTCTCGGAGACGAGAAGTGGCTCCCGGCTCTGCGCAACCCGGCCGGCGATCGACTCCCCGACTCGGATCCGAGCTTCGGGGTCGATGCCGTCACCACGAACCGCGACGACCCGCAGCATCGAATGGTTCTCGAGCAACATCACCGAACCGCCGACGCCATCGAGCAGATCCAGGGCGTTCGCCAGAATCGCGTCGAGCACGTCGTCGAGATCCATGGCCGAGTTCAGCGCCTTCCCGGCCGCGAACAACGCCGCATTCATCTGCAACCGCTTGGCCATGTTCGTGCTGAGCAGTCGCTCGTCCACCAGCAGCCGCGAAAGGCGGTGGAGGTGCACTTCCTTCTCGACCGCGTAGACGCCGAACCCGAGACCCAGTGCCGCGACCCCGGCGGCGAGGATCCACGGCCGCCCCGAGATCCAACTCACGTTGCCGGTCGCACCCGAGATCGCGAGCGCGGTGAGGCCCATGCCCACGAGCACAACGATCGTGAGCGACCAGAGCTGGAGCCGGCGACGCTCGACCATCTCGATCGAGGGCGCGTGGTCACTCAACCCGGCAATACGGGCCTCGTGGCGGATCCTTTGACTGATCTCGACGGGAAGCTGGTCCATGGGGCCTCTCAGTGGACTCGACCGAGCATCGACGCCCGATGGGGTCCGCTTGAGGCCCGAACCGCCCGAATTCTCGGGTTCAGCCCTCGAGGACGTACGGGGGCGCCGGGTCGTACTCCATGAGGCGCTGGGTCAGCCGCGCGTGCTCGGGGGTCACGAGCTGTCCGAGGAGCCACAACGACATGTCGATCCCGGCGCTGACCCCCGCCGAGCTGACGATATTGCCGTCCTGGAGATACCGGATGTTCTCGACGACCGTCAGCTCGGGCGCGATGCCCCGAAGCTCGGACATCGCCGCCCAATGGGTCGTGACCCGACGGTCGGTGACCAGCCCGGCACCGTGCAGGATGAAGGCGCCGGTACACACACTGGTCACCCACGTGCAGCCCGGCGCGACCCGCCGGAGGAACTCGAGCATCGCCGGGTTCGAACGCTCGGACCGACTGCCCTGGCCGCCGGGCACGAGGACCACGTCGAGCGGCGGCGCATCCGCGAACGTGTGGTCGGCGAGAACTCGGAGCCCCTTGTGGCAGCGCACCGGTTCGGCTCGCTCCGAGATGGTGACGACCTGGTCGCCATCTTGGCGTCCCATGGTGAACACCTCCCAGGGTCCGGCCCAGTCCAGTTCCTCGCAGTCCTCGAAAAGCACGATGCCGATAGTGGTCATGGTCAAGAAGCCTCACTCCGGGTCGAGTTCGCGCCGGGAAACCGCCCGCGATAGTCGGTCGGGGAAACGCGCAGGGTACGAAGGAACGCGCGCCGCATTGTTTCCGCGGTCCCGAACCCGCACTCGTGCGCAATGGCTTCGACGCCGACCTCAGATTCCTCGAGGCGGCGGCGGGCGGCTTCGATCCGGGCGAGCGCGACGAATCGGGCCGGGGTCGTACCGGTCGCGGCACGGAATATGCGTGCGAAATGGCGGGGGCTCATCGCGACTCGATCCGCGAGCCGGGAGACGGCGAGGTCCTCGTCGAGGTGCTCGGCAATCCATACCTGGAGCTCACCGAGGTCATCGTGATCGTCGGCCTGCGTGGCGAGGGTCGCACTGAACTGCGCCTGCCCACCCGGACGCTTCAGGAAGACGACGAGGCGTCGAGCGACTGCCATCGCGGTGGCGTGGCCGCAGTCCTCCTCGACGAAGGCCAGCGCAAGATCGATCCCGGCCGTGACCCCCGCACTCGTCGCGACCGCTCCGTCGCGCACGAAAATCGGATCCGGGTCGACAGAGATCTGCGGGTAGCGCCGGGCCAACTCTTCGCACGCGGTCCAATGGGTGGTGGCACGACGACCGTCGAGCAGGCCTGCGGCCGCGAGGACGAACGCGCCCGAACAGACGGAGGCAACCCGCTCGGACCGCGCCGCGACCCGCCGGACCTCGGCGAGCAGACGCGCGTCACCGGCGACGGCGCGTACCCCCGGAGCGTCACCGCCGGCGACCAGGAAGGTGTCGATCGGACCGGTGATGTCGGCGAGGGCCACGGTCGCGACCAGGTCGAGTCCGCTCCCGGCACGTACCGACCCCGCTCCCGGCGCCACCAGCTCGATCGAATAGGCACCGGCGCCGGCCGCGGCGAACACCTCGTACGGTCCGGTGACATCGAGGCTCTGGACACCGTCGAAGGTGAAGATGACGACCCGCCGCGGCCCGATGCGATCCATAGGGGCATCATCGGCCACCCACCTCGATGGCTGCAATGACCAATCGCCCACAGTTCCTGCCATCTCCGGCACCCGAGCGGAGCCGCCGATGAGCAGGAGCCGCCGATCAGGCAGAGCGGCGGTGGGCCTGTCGATGTTCCAGGAAGTCCACCAGGACGTAGTCGCCGAGGGTCTCGGGCGAGACGAAGAAGGCCCGGCCGCGATTCATCGTCATCATACGCTTCACGAAGTCCTGGAGATACGGCGACTCGTCGAGCATGAAAGTGTTGATACGGATCCCAGCCCGCGTGCAGCGCTGCACCTCGAGCAGGGTCTGCTCGATCGTCTGGTACGACGGGGGGTAGGAGAAGATCGCCTCGCCGCGTTCGATGTGGGCCGTCGGCTCACCGTCGGTGACCATGATGATCTGCTTGGTGCCGCTCTGGCGTTCGAGCTGGCGCCGGGCGAGCAGCATCGCGTGCTGCATGTTCGTGCCCCACTCGAAGTCCCAACTCATCTCCGGCAGGAGGTGCGGCTTGACCTCGCGTGCGATCCGACCGAACGACACCAACCCGAAGTAGTCGTGCGGGAACTGGGTCGTGATGAGCGACTGCAAGGCCATCGCGACCTTCTTCGCGGGCAGGAAGTTGTCGCGCATCGGCATGGACATCGAGACGTCGAGCAGCAGCACGGTGGCGGAACGGGTCACGACCTCGGTGCGCTCGACCTCGAAGTCCTCCGGCGACAGCCGGACCGGTGTCCCTGACCCCTGCCGCCAGATCGCGTTCCGGACCGTCTGTTCCACGTTGAGATGGAATGGATCACCGAACTCGTAGGGCTTGTGTTCGTAGGCACGCTCGTGGCCGACACCGGTCGTTTCGACATCGTGGCGACCGGCCCGATCCTTCATCATGCGCCGGAACAGGTCCCCGAGCGCTTTCTGCCCGAGGGCTCGTACGCCCTTCGGTGTGAGCTCGTAGCGACCGTCGCGCTGGTCGATCAGGCCGGCGTCCTTGAGCATCTGCGCGACGTCCTGGAGTCGCTCGAGCGACCGCGCGGCGTCGTCGCCGAGCAGGTCGCGCGCTTGGTCGAGGTCCACCTCGGCGAGCTGTCCGGGTTGGGACACGTTCTGGAGCATCTGCTCGAGCGAGTCGAGATCACCGATGGTCTGGAGCACGCTCGACATCTGGCCCATGGACATCGGCTGGTCGCCGGAGAAGTCCAGCTGGTTGCCCCAGTTCATGTCCGGGAACGCCTGCTGGAGATTGCGCGAGAGCTCCCCCATTTGCCACTGGAGGTCCATGTCCTCGAGCAACGCGTCCGACAGCTGCTGGAGTTGCGCGCGCTGCTCCGGAGTCATCGAGTTGAGCAGCTGCTGCATGGCGGCCATCGACTGCGCCATCTGCTCCAGCAACTCGTCCAGGGACTGCGGGTTACCAGGGAAGAAGTCGCCGTAGCGTTCCATGAACCCGTCGAAGTCCGGCTCTTCGCCCGCCTCGCGTTGTTCGAGCATTTGGTTGAGCTCGGCCAGCATGTCCTTCATCCGGGCCAGCTGTTCCGGGGACACGTTCTGCATCCCTTCCGACATCTGGTTGAAGAAGCTCTCCATCAGTTGTTGACGAAGTTCGTCCATCAACTCCTCGAACTGCGCGCGCGCCGCGTCGTCCATGAAGTCGTAGTGCTGGAGCGACTGGACCTTGCCCGCCAGGTCGTCGGGCATGAGCTCGAGCTCGAGACCCCGCTCCTGCGCGAGTTGCTCGACGATCTCCTGCCGCCGGTCGTCGCCGGACTGGCGCGCTTCTTGGACCCGCCGGTCCATCCCGGCGCGCTCCTGCTCCAGCACGTCGTCGAGACGCTCGGCGATGTCGTCGTACACGCCGCCGAGATCACGCTGTTCGAGTTCTTCCTGGCGGCGTTGCCGGAGCCGCTCGAGCATCTCGCGCATGCCCATCAACTGCTCGCCGTTCCGGTCCTGGAACCCTTGCTGCATCATTCGCCGCAGCGCGGCGTTGATATCGCCGTGGTACGTCAGCTCATCGGCCATCTCTTCGAGCAGGGCGTCCGCGTCCAGGTCGAACCCGACCTGGGAACCGTCCCAGGCCGAGTACCGGAAGGCCGGTCCCTCGCGACGACGCCGACGACTACGCATCTGCCGAGGGTAACCCCGCTATCAAGGGACCGCCGCCGGTTCCGTCCGCAGCGCCAACCCGTCGACCAGCGCGAGAACGCCCAGACTCACGAAGGCGGTACCGGCGACCGACCACGGCAGCGCCGGGGCACCGACGCGATCGAGCAGGGCCCCGATCAGCGGCGGGATCACCATGCCACCGACGGCGGCGCCCCCGATGCACCACGCCGTGGCTCGCCCGGTGAGCGGCACCGCCCGGTGGAGGTGGACGAGCATCGTCGGAAACTGCGGGGCGATGGCCGCACCGAAGAGCACCGACGCGACGAGTACCGGCACCGGTCGGCTGCCGGCCGCGGCGACGGCGAGCGCCAAGGCCAGGGCGGCGATCATCGTGGTCCAGAGCGTTCGACCGGCGTGCAGCGCATCACCGTGGCGGGCCATCGCGATCCGGCCGGCCAGAAACCCGCCCCAGAACCCGGCAGTGAAGGCGATCCCCCAACCGTTGCCCAGATCGATCTCGTGCGCGTAGGTAGCGATCCAACCCGCCCAGCCCGATTCGAGTCCGACGTTGCAGAAGAAGAACGCGCCGACGATGGCCAGCCGCCATGCCGCGAGGCGGACGCCGTCGTCTGCGTGGATCGCGGTCGGGTCGGCGCGAAGGACGCGACTGGCCCGGTCGCGGCGTAGGAGAACGCCGCCCAGCAGCGCGAGCGGGATCACGAAACACGCCGCGGCGAGTCCGAGACCGTCGGTGGTCCACATCGACAGCCCCACGACGAGCGGCGTTGCCAACGCGCCGATCGCGAAACACATGTGCAGCGTGTTCATGGAAGACACGAGCGCGTCCGGCGCAACGAGCCCGGGGGCCAAGGTGTTCGCGGCGACATCGACGGTCCCGGCCCCGAAGCCGACGACCGCACCGGCGCCGATCGCCACGGCCAGGGTCGGCGCACCGGCCAACGCCTGCCGAGTGCCGCAGCGAGTCCGAGCAGCGCCAGCGCCACGAGGCGGGGACCCCCGACCACCCGGTACCAACGACCGGCGAGCACCGACCCGATGAGGCCGCCGACACTCTGCGCGGCGAAGACGAACCCGATCTGGCCGATGGACGTGCCGGTCTGCGCCCGCAAGGTCGGCAGGGCCGGCCCGAGAAATCCGAGCGCCACCCCGAGACCCACGAATGCCCCGAAATAGAGGCGCAGCGACGACTGCGGTTGCGTGTGCACGTACGCCGGGGCTCCCCTGACTCGGCCGAAGGAGTCGCAGCGTTGCACAATCACCCCTCGTGCCCGCCGTTCATGGAATCCGGATCGTCACCGTCACGGTCGTCGCGGCACTGACCCTGGTCGCGTGCAGTGGCGGTGACGACGTCGCGTCCGACCTCCCCCGCCCGACGCGGGAGTTCTGTGCCGCGGCCGCGCGCGACGACCAGGCCGTGTCTCAGCAGAAGCTCACTCTGGCCCAGCACGAGAAGTTGACGCACGCGATCGCTCGCGAAGCGCCCGAGGACGCCCGGGCGGACGCGCGGATCGTCTGGAAGTCGTTCGTGAAGCTGCGGGCGGGTGACACCTCGGTGGTCGACAACCCGGAGGTCAAGAACGCGATCGACCACGTGAACCGGCGGGCCAGCCAGGACTGCGGTTGGTTCCGCCGCCAAGGCTTGTGACATGGCGCCCGACTCGTTCTGGTGGGGCACCGGCGCGTCCTCGACGCAATGCGAAGGCGCGGGACCCGCGTCGGACTGGTTCCGCGAGGAGTTGCGCGACACCTATCCGCGGAGCGGCGACGGGAACGGCTTCGCCACGCGGTACGCCGAGGACTTCGCGCTCTACGCCGCCCATGGCCTGACCCATCATCGACTCTCGATCGAGTGGGCCCGCATCGAACCCGAGTCCGGCCGCCGCGACGAAGGGGCCATCGAGCACTACCGAGAGGTCCTGACCGCGGCCCGGGCCGCCGGCATCTCACCGTGGGTGTGTCTGCATCACTTCACGCTCCCGGGTTGGTTCACCGAGGTCGGCGAGGGCGCGTTCCGCGACGACCACGCCCGCTCCTACTACTGGGCCCGCCACGTGGCGTTCTGTGCCGAGGCCTTCGGCGACCTGGTCTTCGGGTGGAAGCCGATCAACGAGCCGTTCGCCTACGCAGCCGCGAGCTATCTCCTCGGCGAGTACCCGCCGCGCCTGCGGGATCCACGCGCCATGCTCGACGCCTATCGCGGCGTGCTGCTCGCGGCAGCGGGACGCCTGGCGGGAACTCCGCGGGGCAGGCACACCGGTCGCCACCCTGCACAACCTTTCGCCGCTCTTCCCGGTCGACGATTCCGTCCCCGCGGAGCACAACACCCGGACCATCGACGAGCTGATGTGGCAGGTCTGGATGCGTGCCGAACGCGACGGCGTCCTCGCGCTCCCCGGCCGTGCCGCCGAAGAGGTTCCGGACCTCCGGGGGTGCTGCGACCTCATCGGCTTCTCCTACTACTCGGCCCACGCCGTGACCCGCGAGCTCGGCTTCGCGCCGTACCCCCGGGGCGCGCGCGTCGGACCCCTCGGATACGCGCCCTGGAGCGAAGGCCTCGGCCTCGTGCTGCGCCGCCTCCACCACGAACTCCCCGACCGTCCGTTGCTGATCGCCGAGCACGGCGTCGGCACCGACGACGACGCCTGGCGCGTCGACGTCCTGCGCGAGTCGCTGGCGGTGGTGGCGGAAGCGCAACGCGACGGGGTCGACGTGCGGGGCTTCTTCCACTGGACCGGGGTGGACAACTACGAGTGGACCTACGGGTACGACGTGCCGTTCGGTCTGTTCACCCGCGACCGCGAGGCCCGGCCCAGCGCGGCAGTCATGGCCGCGGCGGCCCGCGCCTCGTGCTGATCCGTCGCCGCTCCCTGAGTCCCACCCGCCGAGGACCTTCGGCCCTACGCCGTCGGCCCGGCATCGGGTGTGATGCGTGCAGGACAACGCGCGAGGGGGTCTGCGCATGATCGCCCCAGCATCGGGCTCCGAGGACACCACCGACATCCGCCAGGAACGTGCGGAACGCACCTTCTGGTAGCGAGCCCTGGTCGGGGGGCTGATCGGGAGGTTCCTCGGGGCCCTGCTGTGGGCGGGCCTCGCCGCCGCGCTCCTCGGTTCGGACGCCGCGATCGGGCCCGCACGGTGGATGGCCACCGGTTCAGGCTGCGGGGATCCGCAACGTCACGACCGTCCCGCCACCGGGCATCGACGTCAGCGCGATCGGCGTACGGACCCGCGTGTTGCCGAGCGCATCGGCGATCAACTGACGAACGAGGTCACCATGCCCGGCGAAGCTGGGAGTTTCGCGAGAAACCGCCGAGACTTCGATCAGTTCTCGGTCAACGGATCTCCGGCGGCGCGAGCAGGTCCAAGCCGTACTCACCCCGACCGATGGATTGGTACTGCCGGGCCGCGAACCGCCACTCCTGTTCGCCGGTGCGCACGACGTCGTCCTGATACATACCGAACGCTCGACTCGGGCGACCATCGTGATCCTGGCGGAGCTCGCACATGTAGGTGCGCACGGTGGCCCGGTCCGGGTCACCCTCGGCCCGCAGCCCGACTCGCACATTCAGCGCAACGAACTCGAAGAACGGGTACTGCTCCAGCGCGGTGCCGATGAAGACCCCGACCCCGTCGGGCGCAAGCAGTTCGATCACTGGCCGGTCGCGAAGATCCAGAACGACTGGCGCATCCGGAACGAAGAGTGTCTCGAACTCACGCCAGCGCCGCGTGTTGACCACGTCCGCGTAGGCGGCGATCAAGGCTCGAATCGCGACCTCGTCGACGGTGTCCTGGATCGCTTCCAGAGACGGCGCCACGTCCCCGTCAGCCGCGGCCGCGGTAGGTGGTCTTGCCGCCGACGGAGTCCTTGTTCAAACGCTTCGAGAGGTGCAGACCCTCGAGAAGAAACTCGACCGCAGATGCGACGCCCGCGGGCGTCTCCCCAACGCCGAGTTCGGCCAGTGCCCCACGGAGTCCGTCCATCGAGCCGATCAGGTCCGCATAGTCGGCGGCAGGAACGTCGGCACCCGTGTGCACCACACGGCCGTCCCCGAACGCGGTGACCATCGGGCCGAGCTTCTCGGCGGGCACCGTCGATCGGAAGACTTCGAGCACCGACGTCTTCACGATCCGCTCGAGCACCTGACCGTCACGACCGTCGTCGACCGTCTCGATCTCGATCTTGCCGGAGCTGGAGGCGACGAGCGCGTCGAGGTCGCTGATCCGGGGCACCGCCTCGGTCTCACCGCTCCGCAACGCCCGGCGCATCGCGTTCGCCACGAGGGTCTCGTAGTTCGCGACCGACAGCCGGACCGAGACACCCGAACGTTGGTTGACGTGCGGCGACCGGCGGGCCTGCTGACTCATCTCGGCGACGATCTCGGTCATGAAGTCAGGGACCGTGACCGTCAGACCGTCGACGCCCAAGGGCCGGGCTTCCTGCTCCACCACGTCCATCTCGATATCCACGTCGAGCGGGTAGTGGGTACGGATCTGCGCACCGAAGCGGTCCTTGAGCGGCGTGATGATGCGACCCCGGTTCGTGTAGTCCTCGGGGTTGGCGGACGCGACGAGGACCACGTCGATCGGCAACTGGATCTTGTAGCCACGGATCTGCACGTCTCGTTCTTCGAGCACGTTGAGCAGTCCCACCTGGATGCGCTCGGCGAGGTCGGGCAGTTCGTTGATGGCGAAGATCCCGCGGTTGGTCCGGGGCACCAGGCCGTAGTGGATGGTCAGCTCGTCCGAGAGGTAGCGGCCCTCCGCCACCTTGATCGGGTCCACCTCACCGATGAGATCCGCGATGGACGTGTCCGGGGTGGCGAGCTTCTCGCCGAAGCGCCGATCCCGATGCACCCACTCGATCGGGCACTCGTCGCCGCGCTCGGCCACCAGCAGACGGGCGTGGTGCGAGACCGGAGCGAACGGGTCGTCGTTGATCTCGCTGCCGGCCACGATCGGCATCCACTCGTCGAGCAGATCCGTGAGGGACCGGATCATGCGGGTCTTGGCCTGCCCTCGCTCGCCGAGGAAGACGATGTCGTGCCCGGCGAGCAGCGCGTTCTCCAGCTGGGGCAGCACGGTGTCCTCGTACCCGAGCACGCCGTCCACCAGCGGCTCGCCCGCGGCAATGCGCGCGATCGCGTTCTGGCGCAGCTCCTCCTTGACCGGACGCGACGTCCAGCCGGACTCGCGCAGCTCGCCGAGGGTCGCGGGACGGCTCATCGGATCTCCAAGCGTACGGAAGGGGCATCTCGCGCACCCTAGCGAGAATGCCGGCGTCTCCGCCCCGGGCCGCGGGGACCGTCGGCTGGCCGCGCGCTGCCGTAGTCTCGGTTCCGCATGTTCGCGCCCCCGACCCGACGCCCGTCGACCTGTCGGGTCGGTGGCGAGCCCACGTGGACGGACGGGGACCTCGCCCGCCGATTCACCGATCCCGGTTTCACCGACGGCGACTGGCCGCTCGTCGCCGGTCCCGGGCCACTGGCGTTCGAACCCGCTGTTCGCGGACAGCGACGGTCCCGTGCTCTACCGGCGACCGCTCGAACCGACGCCGTTGGCCGACGGCCACCGGCGGTTCCTGACGTTTCGACGGCATCTTCTACCTCGGCGACATCTGGCTCGACGGCCACTACCTCGGCGCGACCGAGGGCTACTTCGCCCCCCACTCGTTCGAGATCACCACCTTCGCCGCGCGCCCAGGTCCGAGCAGACCGCTCGCCGTCGAGGTCGCGAACCCGCGTCAGACCGACCGGAGCGGCAAGCGGACGATCACCGGCGTCTTCTCGCACTGGGACAACCTCGACCCCGATTGGAACCCGGGCGGGATCTGGCGCCCGGTCCACATCCGTGACACCGGGCCCGTCTGCATCTCGTGGCTCCGGGTCGTCTGCACCGAAGCCACCGAGGAGCGGGGGCGCCTGACGGTGGACGTGAACCTCGACCCAGGGTCGGAGCCACCGACCGCCGAAACCCGTCTGGTCACGGTCGTCACCGACGAGGGCGGTGGCGTGCTCGCCGAGACCGCGACCGAGGTGGACCTCACGCGCCGGGGCACCACCCTCACCGTGCCGATCTTCGTGGACCAACCCGCCCGCTGGTGGCCCTGGCGTCACGGTGGCCAGCCGCGGGTGCACGTCGAGGTCCGGGTGGAGATCGATGGCGTCCGCAGCGATCACCGGCAGGTGACGACGGCCTTCCGCGACGTCACGATCCGCGAACTGGCAGTGGTGGATCAACGGCGAACCGATCTTCGTCATGGGGGCCAACCACGGACCGACGAACATGGCCCTCGCCGCGGCCACCCCCGACGCCCTGCGTCGCGACGTGGACCTCGCCGTCGACACCAACCTCGATCTGCTCCGCGTCCACGCCCACGTCACGCGCCCGGAGTTCTACGACGCGGCCGACGCGGCGGGGCTGCTGCTCTGGCAGGACTTCCCGCTCCAGTGGGGATATGGGCGCGGCGCGCGCAAGCAAGCGACCCGCCAGGCGCGCGAGATGGTGAACCAACTCGGCCATCACCCGAGCATCGCGATGTGGTGCGCGCACAACGAGCCGCTCGCCGTCGAGTTCCAGCCCGGCGAACCGGTCACGGCGAAGCAGGGCGCGCGCGTGGCGGCGAGCATGCTGTTGCCGTCCTGGAACAAGGACGTGCTGGACCGATCCGTCGCCCACGCGATCCACAAGGCCGACCCGAGCCGCTTCGTCGACCTCCATTCGGGAGTCCTTCCCGGCGTGGGCAGCCTGGGCACGGATTCGCACTTCTACTTCGGCTGGTACCACGGCCAGATGGACGGCCTCGCGGGCGCGATCCGGGCGGTACCGCGACTCGGTCGGTTCGTCTCGGAATTCGGCGCCCAAGCTGTTCCGCACACCGCCGAGTTCATGCACCCCGAGCGATGGCCCCACCTGGACTGGGACCACCTCTTCGAGCATCACGCGTGCCAGAAGCAGGTCTTCGATCGGTACGTTCCACCGGCCCTGTTCGAGACGTTCGAGGAATGGCAGCTCGCCACCCAGCAGTACCAGGCCGTCCTGATCAAGCTGCAGGTCGAGGACCTCCGTCGGTTACGGCGCAACCCGACCGGTGGCTTCTGCCAGTTCTGTTTCGCCGACGGTCACCCGTCGGTGACGTGGTCGGTGCTGGACCACGAGCGACGGGCCAAAGCGGGCTTCGCCGCATTGCGCGACGCCTGTCGGACCGTGTTGCCGATGCTCGAACCCCGTCGAGGCGCGATCCACGTCGCCAACGAGAGCCGCGAGACGCTCACCGACGCAACCGTCGAGGTCGAGGTCGACGGCCGGATCCGCCAGCTGACCGGCGACATCCCCGCCCGCGCCGTGGTCCGCGTCGGGGAAGCACACCTCGATCACCGAACCGGCGAAGTGCGGCTCCGGCTCCGTCATCGGACGATCAGCACGGTCGAGAACGGCTACGACGACGTACTCGAATGGCTCCGGATCGTGAAGGGCGCAGGTGAACCGGTAGGTTCTGGCCGCTTTCGTTGGGGGGACAAGGAGGCGTGAGCCGTATGACTGCGACGCAATCGCCGGCAAACCCACCGCCGGTCCATCCGGGCACGCCGCCCGGCAATCCTGTGCTGCGATTCTGGCGCTCCGCGGTTGGCAAGAAATGGGTCATGGCCGTGACCGGCATCATGATCCTCGGGTTCGTCTTCGCCCACATGGCCGGCAACCTCAAGATCTACCTGGGCCAAGAGCAGATGGACCACTACGCCGAGTGGCTCCGCACCATCGGCGAACCCGCACTCCCGAAGGGTGTGTTCCTTTGGATCATGCGCGTCGGGCTGATCGTCGCCTTCGTGCTGCACATCACGAGCGCGGTACAGCTCACCCGGATGAACCAGCGGGCGCGGCCGACGAAGTACCAGTCGCCCCGGGACTACATCGCGGCCGACTTCGCTTCCCGAACGATGCGCTGGACCGGCGTCATCGTCGCCCTCTACCTCGTGTTCCATCTGATGGATCTCACCTGGGGCAACGCGAACCCGGACTTCGTGCGCGGCGACGCGTACGAGAACCTCATCCACAGCTTCCAGCGGGTGCCGGTGGCGATCGTGTACATCGTGGCCAACATCGCCGTGGCGATCCACATCTACCACGGTGCCTGGTCCATGTTTCAGAGTCTCGGCATCAACAACCCGAAATGGAACACGGCCCGGCGCGGCTTCGCGATCGGGTTCGCACTGATCATCGGTATCGCCAACGTGAGCTTTCCGCTCATGGTCGTCACGGGAGTGGTCGGGTAATGGGAAACGTCACCCTGGAATCACACATCCCCGACGGTCCCATCGAAGATAAGTGGGACAACCACAAGTTCGACGTGAAGCTCGTCAACCCGGCGAACAAGCGCAAGTTCCACGTCCTCGTCGTCGGCTCCGGCCTCGCCGGCGCGAGCGCAGCCGCCACCCTCGGCGAACTCGGGTACCAGGTCACGATGTTGACCTTCCACGATTCGCCGCGCCGAGCGCACTCGATCGCGGCGCAGGGTGGCATCAACGCAGCGAAGAACTACCGCAACGACGGCGACAGCGTGCAGCGGCTCTTCTACGACACCGTCAAGGGCGGCGACTTCCGCTCTCGCGAGGCGAACGTGTACCGCCTGGCCCAGGTGTCGGTGAACATCATCGACCAATGCGTCGCGCAAGGTGTGCCGTTCGCGCGCGAGTACGGCGGACTGTTGGACAACCGCTCCTTCGGTGGTGCACAGGTCTCTCGCACGTTCTACGCCCGGGGCCAGACGGGTCAGCAGTTGCTGCTCGGCGCCTACCAGGCGTTGGCACGCCAGGTTTCGCTCGGCAACGTCGAGCTGCACAACCGGACCGAGATGTTGGATCTCGTGGTCAAGGACGGCCGCGCGTGTGGTGTCGTCGCCCGGCACCTCGTCACCGGCGAGGTGAAGTCCTTCAACGGGCACGCGGTCGTGCTCGCCACCGGCGGCTACGGCAACGTCTTCTACCTCTCGACCAACGCCATGGCGTCGAACGTCACGGCCGCATGGCGGGCCCACAAGCGCGGTGCGCTGATGGCGAACCCATGCTTCACCCAGATCCACCCCACCTGCATCCCGGCCAGCGACGACTTCCAGTCCAAGCTCACATTGATGTCAGAGTCGTTGCGCAACGATGGCCGCATCTGGGTGCCCGAGTCCGGCGACGACACCCGGTCACCGGATCAGATCCCCGAAGCCGAGCGGGACTACTACCTCGAGCGCCGGTACCCCGCGTTCGGCAACCTCGTGCCTCGCGACGTCGCCTCCCGGGCCGCCAAGCGCGAGGTGGACGAGGGTCGCGGCGTCGGACCGATCAAGAACGGCGTGTATCTGGACTTCGGTGACGCGGTCGACCGTCTGGGTCGGCACGCGATCGAGGAGCGCTACGGCAACCTCTTCCAGATGTACGAGCGCATCACCGGCGAGGATCCCTATCAGGTCCCCATGCGCATCTACCCCGCCGTCCACTACACGATGGGCGGATTGTGGGTGGACTACAACCTGATGAGCAACGTGCCCGGCCTATTCGTGCTCGGTGAGGCGAACTTCTCGGACCACGGCGCGAACCGTCTCGGCGCGTCGGCGTTGATGCAGGGCCTGGCCGACGGCTACTTCGTGCTACCGGCCACCATCAACGACTACCTCGCACCGCTGCTCGGCGACGCACCGGTCGGCACCGACGACCCGGCGTTCGCCGCGGCCGAAACCAACGTCGCGGACCAGACCGCCCGCATGTTGGGAGTCAACGGCACCAAGTCCGTGGACCACTTCCACCGCGAACTCGGCAAGATCATGTGGAACGACTGTGGGATGGCCCGCAGCGCCGAGAGCCTGCAGAACGCGATCGACCGGATCCCGCAACTGCGGGAGGAGTTCTGGTCCGACGTCCGGATCCTCGGCGAGAACGAGAGCTACAACCAGAGCTTGGAACGAGCCGGCCGCGTCGCCGACTTCCTCGAGTTCGGGGAACTGCTCGTGCGCGACGCCCACCACCGCGAGGAATCGTGCGGCGGTCACTTCCGGGTCGAGCACCAGACCGAGGAGGGCGAAGCACTCCGCAACGACGACGACTTCGCCTACACCGCGGCGTGGGAGTGGGAGGGCGTGGATTCGCCGCCCACGCTCCACAAGGAGCAACTCAGCTTCGACAACGTCCACCTCGCCCAGCGCAGCTACAAGTAGGGAGGCCGAGACCCATGGATCTGACCCTACGAGTGTGGCGCCAGGCCGGACCGGACGAACCCGGTCGGTTCGTGACCTATGCGATGCCCGGCGTCAGCGAGGACATGTCGTTCCTCGAGCTCTTCGACGTCCTGAATGAGAAGCTGCTCGCCGAGGGCGAGGACCCGGTGGCCTTCGACCACGACTGTCGCGAGGGAATCTGCGGTTCGTGCGCCATGATGATCGACGGTCGCGCCCATGGTCCGGAGACGGGCACCGCGACCTGCCAGCTGCATCTCCGCAAGCTGCAGAACGGTGCGGTGATCAACGTGGAGCCGTGGCGGGCGGCCGGGTTCCCGATCATCAAGGACCTCGCGGTCGATCGGGCGGCGTTCGATCGGATCGTCGAAGCGGGCGGCTACATCACCGCACCAACGGGCGCGGCGCGTGACGCCAACGAGATCCTGGTGCCGAAGGAAGCCGCCGATGCGGCGATGGACGCAGCCGCGTGCATCGGCTGTGGCGCATGCGTCGCAGCCTGTCCGAACAGTGCGGCGCAGCTCTTCACCTCCGCGAAGTACTCACACCTCTCCCTGCTCCCGCAGGGCCAGCCCGAGCGCTACACCCGGGTGGTTGCGATGGTGGAGGAGATGGAGCGCTACTTCGGCTCGTGCACGAACCACGGCGAGTGCGAGAAGGCGTGCCCGAAGGAGATCTCGATCGACTTCATCGCCCTGCTGAACCGCGACTACGTCAAGGCGCAGTTCAAGAACACTCGACTCAGCGGTCAGAAGGCGTAGCGGTTCAATACTCGGCGATCGGCACGATGATGCCGCCGCTCCAGTACGGGGTACCGGCCACGGGCGGTGCGCCGCCGAACGGGTGGAGTGCACCGTCGAGGTCCATCACGTAGCCCGCGCCAGTGGACCAGTTCGTCACCATGATGCGCCGGGCGACGTCCTGACCGGGCCAGAAGGCGGTCGCGGTCGCCGTGACCGCGGCGCCGAAGTTGTGGATTCCGCCCCACCGATCGAGGGTGTATCCGCTCGTGGGATCCGCGGGGTTCAGGATCACATCCACCGCCATGCCGTGCTCCACGTCGTCCTCCTTCTTCTTCGCCGTCTCTTGCAGACACGGTTTGTTGTGGTTGGCGGTCGAGTTGTCCACCGCGACCGTCGGCGCGGAGTTCCCGAGCACGAGCACCGCCGGATCGCACGAGACGACTCGACACGCGATCCGGCCGACCGACGCCACATGCTGATTGCATTGCCCGTACCGGAACTGCGTGCAGCCCGCCTTGCGGTTGTTGCAGTCACCCTTGGCGCACCCGCAGCCCCAAGGCGCGGTCTGGCACGCATCGGCGCAGATCCGACCCCCACCGCAGACGCAGGCGTTGTTGCAGTCGAGGTAGTAGCGAGGCCCGGCGCAGTAGGCGGATCCGTCGGCCTTCCACCAGCCCGCGGCGATCGTGCCCGGCGGGCACCAGTTCGTCCCCGTCATCGTGCAACAGAACTCGGTGTACCCGTCACAACACAACGCACCGCAGTCACACCGGCTCCCACTGCAACTGCACACTGCTGCGTAGGCCGTTCCCGGCCGCAGGACGAAGTCCGTCGGTGCGACAGCCAACGCGGTGCCCGTCAGCGCGGTGCGCCGCAGAAAGGTCCGGCGGCTGTGACGTCCGAGGAAGCTCGCCGCCCGGTCGGCCAGACGCGCTCGTCATCGCCGCACCTCCGTGGCCGAAAGCTGCGGGACCACAGTCAGGACGGTGTAGGTGCCGTAGACGCCGACCGCGACCAGCACGAGAAATGGCACACCGAGCATCGGCTGGTCCGCGAGCGCAGAGGCGAAGCCACCGTCGTTCCGCAGCGCGACCGCCGTGGCGCAGCCGGCGGCCACCAGGTTGACGGCCACGTGGAGCCAGCTCGGTGGCGTGTCCACCTTGCCGAAGCAGCCGCAGGATCCGATTGGGACTCGCTTCGCGAGCGCGAACAGCACGAACCCCGTGAACGCCAGATAGGAAACGGCGACGACTGCGGCCGCCCCGGTGGCTCCGGTGAGCGCGGCCAGTACCGCGACCGCCGCCTCGAGGCCGCCACCGACGCGGACGACTGCCGGCGGCACGGGGAGCCCGGCCTGACGCAACGCGCCTGCCGTGGTGGCGGGGTCATATGCCTTCGCGACCCCGGCCGCCGCCAGCAGAAGGGTGGCGATGAGGAACGGACCGGCCCAGATGCCCATCGAACGAACCTACCCGGCCTCGTCGAGACGAATGGTCGCGAGGAGCGCGTTGACGCGCGGGACCAGCCGGGCGCGTCGGGCGTGGGATCCGAGCACCGCGTAGAGGCAGAACGGGCGTCCTTGCTCCTGAAAGAAGGCCTGATACGCACTCTGACCGGCGATGCCCCGGCGGAGGTTCGCGGGGTCGAACTCCCGGATCGAGAGTTGTCGCGGGAGACCGCGGGACCGGAACAGCGCGGTCGCAGCGGCCTCGGGCTCGTGCTCGAAGAGCATCACGAAGATGTCGTCCTCACCCATCAGCTCGACAGCACCGCTGCCGAAGTCGCCGCGACTCTCGGGCAGCCCGAAGCTGGCGAAGTGGGCCACCGGGAACGCCCGGAGCCTGACTCGTGCGGTTCCCGCCGCGGTGATCGTCGGCACCCGGTCGTTGTCCGGCCGGACCGTGATCCGGCCGTCCCACCCGCCAGGGAGGCCGACACCGATGCCGTGCGCCTGCAACTCCGCCATCTACCGGACCACCATCAACAGGACCGCCGCTGCGGCGATCAGCTCCGTCGTCACCGTCACCGTCCGAAACCTACCGTCCCAGCGGTCGAATCTGCCGACGCGCGCGCCGACCGCCGCCGGCTGTCGCAGACGGGCCGACAACACGACGGGCAGCGCCCGGACCAGCCCGAAGGTGGCGCCCGCGACGCCGCCGATCACCGGATCGGCCGCCAGGAACACGCCGGCCCAGAGCAGATAGACGGACGCGGTGGTCACGATCGTGACCACGCCGAGCCCAAGTTGGACGCCGAATCCGAGCCCGTACACCCAGCCCCGATACGTGGCGAGCCAGTCCTCGTTGACCTGCCGGTGCCACGACGGGATCGCCCCACCTCGCCGGTCGAGGGCCGCGGCACCCAAGGCGAGTACCGCGCCGACCCCCAGCCGGGCGCCGGCGTCAATGCGGCCCACGAGCAGCCAACCGAGCCCGCCGAGAACGGCGCCGAGGAGTGTCGCGGCCAGCACCGAGCCCAAGCCGTAGGCGGTGACCGTCAGCGCGAAACGCTGGTCTCGTCCCCGCTCGCCGAGCGGGGTGATGCTCGCAAGCATCGACTCACCTCAGGGCGACCACGTCGAGCGCCATCCGGCAACCGCCGCGAGAACGACCAGGACACCGATCACGCCGACCGTCACTCGTCGACGACCTCGGGGGCTTCGGGACCGCCGGTCACCGGATAGAGGCGAGGGTCGCCGGGCTCGATGCCGGCTGCCCGCAACGCATCGTCGGCGCGCGCCTCGCGCTGGCGGTCCGCGAGATGCCGACGCGCTGCACGCGTCTTGCGCGCCGCACTTTGACGACGGGTCGCGGCGAGCGCGCCGTCGTCGACCGACTCCGCGACCATTTCACACACGCGCGACCACGTCGAAGCGGTGCCCTCCCCGACGACCGCACCACTCATCCCGTCGACATAGACGAAGTACGGCGAACCGGCGACGGCGTAGTCCGCCCACGCCTCACTCGACATCACGACGGACACGTTGGGCGACATCAGGCGGCGCAACGCGCCGACGCTCTCCTCGTCCGGCCCGAGCGTTACCGCGACCACGCGGGCACCGCCGGGTGCTTCCAGATCCGGACGGCCGAACGCTTCCCAGAACTCCCGGCAGGTCAGGCAGCCGCTCGAGAGAAACGCGAGGAGTGTCGGCGTCGGATTCCCGAGGATACCGACGGCGATTGCATCGCCCTCGGGCGTGACGCCGCCGAGGTCGACCGCGGCCGGGCTCGGGCCGCTCGTCGGGTGGGCGGGCGCGGCCCCGAACTCCGAGACCCCGAACTCCGGGACCCCGGAGCCGGTGGCAGCGTTCGTGCGGTCCTCGGTGGCCAGGCCGGCGTCGTGAAGGGTCCGGAGGATCTCAGCGTGGCTCCGCAGCAGACTGACGACGAGCACCGTCAGCAGCGCCACCACGACCGCGAGCAGGACCACCAACGCCGTCATGGTCACGAGGGTACGCGTCGGAGGGTCAGGGGCGGGCGTCGAGGGCGCGGCCGAGATCCGCGATGAGGTCCGCCACTGATTCGAGCCCCACCGACAGACGGATCAACGCGGGATCGACCTCGAGCGGGGAGCCCGCAGCCGAGGCATGGGTCATCCTTCCGGGGTGTTCGATCAACGACTCCACCGCCCCGAGGGATTCGGCCAGCGTGAACAGCTCGGTGGCCGCCGCGATCGCGAGCGCTGCATCCTGGCCGCCCGCGGCCACGAAACTGACCATCCCGCCGAAGCCGCGCATTTGGCGGACCGCCACCTCGTGGCCCGGATGCGATGGCAACCCGGGATAGAGCACGCGCGCGACCGAGGGGTGGGAATCGAGCATCGCGGCGACGGCGGCCGCGGTCTCGCAGTGCCGATCCATGCGCACCCCGAGCGTCTTGATCCCCCGCAGTACGAGATAGCAGTCGAATGGCCCCGGTACCGCGCCGGTTGCGTTCTGGAGAAACGCGATCTGCTCGCCCAACGCCTCGTCACGCACCGCCACGAAACCGCCGATGGTGTCCGAGTGCCCGCCGAGGTACTTCGTGGTCGAATGCACAACGACGTCTGCGCCGAGCGCGAGCGGTTGCTGGAGGTACGGCGTCGCGAATGTGTTGTCCACCACCACCTTGACGCCGCGCTCGCTCGCGACCGCGACGACCGCCGCAATATCGACCACGCCAAGCGCGGGATTCGTCGGCGTCTCGACCCAGATCACACGCGTCTGAGGGGTGAGCGCGGCCGCGAGTACCTCGGGATCTCCGACGTCGGCCGCCGTCCAGGTCACCCCGACGCCCGCGAAGACGTTCGCAACCAGCCGGAAGGTTCCGCCGTACGCGTCGAGCGGCAGCACGACGTGGTCTCCGGGCTTCACCAGCGCGCGTAACACTGCGTCCTCCGCAGCCATACCGCTGGCGAAGGCCAGCCCGCGGTGGGCTCCTTCCAAGGCCGACAGGCACTCCTCGAGCGCCGCTCGCGTCGGGTTGCCGGTTCGGCCGTACTCGAAGCCCGCGTGCTTGCCCACCGCATCCTGGGCGAACGTCGTTGCGAGGCTGATCGGCGTGACGACCGCACCCGTCACCGGGTCCGCCGGCTGACCGGCGTGAATCGCCTGGGTCTCGAAACCGAACCTCCCGCGCACCGGATCCCCGCTCATGGCCCCACTCACGACGTTACGCCCTGGCCGGCGAGGAAGCCGAGGACGTCGCTGCGGCTGATCAGACCCACCGGGTGACCGCCGTCGAGGACCAACAGCGACGCCGATCCGTCGAGCTGTTCGACAATTCGCTCGACCGGTTCGCCGATCCCGATCATCGGCATGGCCGGTCGCATCACGTCGCGCACCGGCCGGTCGAGCGCGTCCGGGTCACGGAAGGCCAGATCCATGAGCAGCAGCTCGTCGAGCATGCCGCTCACCTCCTTCGCCGCGAGGGGCGGTTCCTTGCTCACCGACACGACCACCTGCGACACGTCGAGGTCCCGCATGAGCGACCACGCTTCGCGCGCCGGTTCGTCAGGTGTCACGAGGACGAGGTCCGGCAGCGAGTCGTCCTTGGTCGCCAGGACATCGCCGGCGCACGGACCGTCGCACCGGATGAAGCCGAAGTCCGTCATCCATCCGTCGTCGTAGATCTTGGAGAGGTAGCCCCGACCCGAGTCCGGCAGCAACACCACCACCAGCGCGTCCGAGCCGAGGTCGGTGCCGACCGCCAACGCGGCGTGCACTGCCGTCCCGCACGAGCCGCCGATGAGCAGGCCCTCCTCCTGGGTCACCCGGCGCGCCGCGGCGAACGACTCGGCGTCGGTGACCATGACCGTCCGATCCACGAGCGACGGGTCGTACGTCGTGGGCCAGAAGTCCTCACCGACGCCTTCCACCAGGTACGGGCGCCCGGTGCCGCCGGAGTAGACCGAACCCTCGGGGTCCGCGCCGATGATCTGCACCTCGGGGTTCATGCGCTTGAGGTACCGGGCGATGCCGGTGATCGTGCCGCCGGTGCCCACCCCCGCGACGAAGTGCGTGATGCGCCCTGCAGTCTGTTCCCAGATCTCCGGACCGGTCGAGCGCTCGTGTTCGGCGGGGTTCGCCGGGTTGGAGTACTGGTCGGGTCGGAACGCGTTCGGAGTCTCCCGGGTCAAGCGGTCCGCAACCGAGTAGTAGCTGTCCGGGTGCTCGGGCGGGACGGCCGTCGGGCACACCACGACCTGCGCGCCATACGCCCGGAGCAGTGAGACCTTCTCAGGACTCATCTTGTCGCTCATGACGAAGATGCAGTCGTAGCCCCGCTGTGCGGCGACGATCGCCAGACCCACACCGGTGTTGCCCGAGGTCGGCTCCACGATCGTGCCGCCCGGCTTGAGCAGACCCTCGCGCTCGGCGGCGTCGATCATCGCGATCGCCGGGCGGTCCTTCACACTCCCACCCGGGTTGAACAGCTCGACCTTGGCCACCAGGTCACATTCGAGGTCCCGACCGACCCGGCCGAGGCGGACCAGCGGCGTGTTTCCGACCAGGTCGAGCAGCGAGTCGGCGATCTGGGGCTCTGGGGTCGTCATCGCTCGGACCGTATCGTCCGGGAACTGTTCGATGTTGGGAACCCTCGAAGCCTCATGTCGAATCGAACCCTCGCGGCCGCCGTCCTGTTCCTCGGAATGCCGGTCATCGCCGCGTGCGGCACTGCGCCGCCATGATCACCTGGTGTCCGCTCGGGCCGGACGAGCACCGCGGTGTGGGCACTCCGTAGAGTCATGACCGTGGGAATCGGCCAACTGCGCACCGTCGTCGTCGATTGCCTCCACCCGGCACCGCTCGCCGAGTTCTGGAGCGCCGTGCTCGGCGTCGCCGTCGCCTACCGCAGCGACGAGTGGGTTTCTCTGGCGGCAGCGGCGGCCGGCCAACCGCGGATCGCGTTCCAACAGGTGCCCGAGTCCAAGGTCGGCAAGAACCGTCTGCACCTCGATGTGTGGGTCCCCGACATCGAGGATGCGACCGTCGCGGCCGAGGCACTCGGCGCGACGCGAGTCGGCCGACTCGTGCACGAATCATCCGAGCCGTTTCAGGTCATGACCGACCCGGTCGGCAACGAGTTCTGCTTCGTCCACCTCCCCGACTCGACCGGTCCCTGATGCAGGAGCACACCTTCACTGTCGAGTTGGCCGCGCCCCCGCAAGAGGTGTGGGAGCTGTTCTGGTATCGCGTGCCCGACCGCCCGCAGGGCAAACTCGGCCAGATCCACATCCTGCACCCGGGCAACGAGATCGGTGAGGGACTCGTGCGGCACTGCACCTTCCCGGTGCCCAAGATCCTCGGCTCCGGTGGGGTCGGCAAGTCGTGGGAGTGGCTCACTGCGGTGAAGCCCTACGAGTCCTGGCGCTACGACGCGGTCGGCAAGCCGCTGTGGTCACGGGCAGAAGGCTTCACGCGCCTCGAGGACCTCGGCGACGGCCGCACCCGCGTGCACTTCACCGAGCGGTACGAGTGTTTCAACCCGTGGATGCGCCGGCTCGGCCTGGAACGGTGGGTGCACTCGCGCATCTCCCGTGACAACGATGCGGTCCTCGCCGCACTCGAAGGCGGGCTGCGCTGGCACCGGAAACGCCGCGCCAGCGAAGCCCATGCCGACGGCGACCCGGACGTCTGATCACTCACCTTCATTGGCGCGTTGACCTGCCAGAGGCCGGCCAACGCGCCAACAGAACTCGACCGACCCCACGCGTCGGTCAACCGGGGCCGAAGATCGTGTCCCAGTCCCGGGCCATGCTCACGACGGTCCAGCCGGACCGACGGCCGACCTCGACGATGGATTCGTCGTTGGCCACGGTCTCGGCCCGACTCTGGTACGCGAACTCCCGATCCGCATCGTCGTGGTCCACCAGAATCGCCAGGCTCGCACCGCCGCCCGCGGTCGCCCACTCCAACATCTCCCGGTCCCCCGCCGAGTTGCCGACACCCAGGATCGGGCGCCGACCGAGGGCCGACTGGATGTTCGCGACCTTGGCCGCGCCTTCGTTGGCGTCGCCGAGGATCCGTGCGGTCCGGCGGAGCACCGGCCGGCCGTCGACGCGGTGGACCTCGTGCTCGATCAGCGTGCCGACCACGGCCTCCGGGGGCACCTGGTAGAGCGCCGCGCTCACCGCCCGCACGAATTCGGTGCCGCCGCCGGTAACGACGAAGACCGTGAAGTCGCGCCGGCGCAGCTCCGCCAGCAGTTCGAGCATCGGCTGGTACACGGTCCGGCAAGCCGGGATCCCAAGGGTGCGATGCGCGGCGCCGTCAACGAACGCCCGGACCGCGTCGGTGAAGCGCTCAGGGGTCCAGCCGGCGAACAACTCGGCCAGCGCGAGGCCGATCCGGGGAAGACCGAAGTCGGCCATCGCGGCCTCGTCAGCGTCCAGGACGGCCGCGAACTCCAGTCGATCGTGCAGCGTCGGGTCCTCGGCCGCGGCGGCCGCGAGCTCGGCGGCGAAGAAGTCCGCCTGGAGGTACGTCGGCTTCTCACACCACAGCGTTCCGTCGTTGTCGAACGCGGCGACGTGTTCCGCGACTGGAGCCGACGCGGAAGCGTCGAGGAACTCGACGACCGCATCACGGGTTGCGCCCGGTCGCCAAGACGGCAGGAGCGGCGATGACGTCACGGCGATTCTTCCTCGTCACGCGCGCGTCGCGGCTGACGCAGCGGAACCCGAGATGGCTCATCCCCGTGTCGACCGGTTGGGGGCGACGCGCCGCCGGTCGGTAGCGCATGCAGTACGTGTCCGCGGACAGGAACGATCCCCCCTTGATCACCTTGCGCGCGATCGGAAACTGGGGCTGGTGGGGGTCATAGCTGCCCGAGAGATCGCCGCCGCGTGGGTTCTCAGGAACGCAACACGGCTTGTCGGCGTCGGCCGAGTGCGCGTCGGTGTACCAGTCGGCCGTCCACTCCCAGACGTTGCCGGCCATATCGAAGAGGCCGAAGCCGTTCGCCGGAAACGAGCCGACGCTTGTCGTCCCGGCCCGTCCGTCCGGCGCGTCGCTGCGCCACGGGAAGTCCCGTCCTTCCCAGGTGTTGGCCATGCGGTGGCCCGCGGGACGACGCTCATCACCCCAGGTGAACTCGGCGCCGTCCTGTCCGCCCCGGGCGGCGTACTCCCACTCCGCTTCGGTCGGCAGGGCCACACTGGCCCACGCCGCATAGGCCGCCGCGTCCTCGTGGGCGACGTGGACCACCGGGTGGTCGGCGCGACCGGCGATGCCACTGCCCGGACCCTCCGGATGCCGCCAGTTCGCGCCGGGGACCCAAGCCCACCACTGACTCAGGTGGCGCAGATCCACCGGGCCGGGCGTCGGGGTGAAGACCATGGACCCGGCTGCGAGGTTCTCGGCCGGCGCCCCGGGGTACTCGGCGGGATCGAGGGGGCGTTCGGCCACGGTGCGATAGCCCGCGGCCGTCACGAACTCGGCGAAGTGCTCGTTGGTCACGGGCGTGGTGTCGATGGCGAATCCGTCGACCCGCACGCCGTGTGCGGGCGCCTCCTCCGGGTAATGGGCGTCGGAGCCCATGACGAAAACGCCGCCCGGCAACCGGACGCGCGTCATCGAGCGCTCCGGGACGGTACCGACCGCGGCGCCACGTCGTTCAGGCGCTCGGGACCCCGGCCTCGAGTTTCGCGACGACCTGCTCCAACGAGAAGCTCGCCGGCTTCTGGGTCGGCGGGAACTCCGCGAGCGTCGACAACATCTGCGCGGCGAACGCCTGCGCCGGCACCAGGAGCCACGCGTGATCGAGCAACCAGTCGTAGTAGGTGTTCGACGTGATGTCGGCCCGTTCGTAGGGATCGGTCCGCAAGTTGAAGATCTTCGGGACCCGCAGTTCGGTGTACGGCTCGGCCCAGATGTTGAGCGTGCCCGTCGCGCGCTGCTCGAGGAAGACCAGCTTCCAGTTGTCGAAGCGCAGCGCAGTGAGGTCACCGTCGTCAGAGACGTAGAAGAAGTACTGGCGGGGGCTCTGATCCGTCTCGCCGGTCAGGTACGGCAACTGGTCGTTCCCGTCGAGATGCACCTTGTACGTCGTACCGCCGAGCTCGCCGCCGGCCCGGAGCCGGGCCACGATGTCCGTATCGCCCGCGGCCGCGAGCAACGTCGGGAACCAGTCGGCGTGACTCACGATCCCGTTCAGCACCTGCCCGGGCGCGATCCGTCCGGGCCAACGAACCATCGCGGGCACGTGGTATGCGCCCTCCCAGTTGGA
The DNA here is from genome assembly GCA_963701625.1 of uncultured Acidimicrobiia bacterium. Lineage (GTDB taxonomy): Bacteria > Actinomycetota > Acidimicrobiia > IMCC26256 > JAENVU01 > JAENVU01. The sequence goes on from CAVPAT010000005.1 coordinate 264,542, forward strand.
GTTCTTCTCGTTGCGGAACGGCGTCATGCCCGCGTCGGGCCAGGTGTTCATGTGCGGGCCGTTGTCGGTGGAGTAGATGACGATCGTGTTCTCCGCGAGCCCCAACTCGTCGAGGCTGTCGAGCAGATCACCGACGACGTCATCGTGGTCGAGCATCGTGTCGTGGTACTCGGACTGCCAGCGCCCGGCGCGCCCACGGCTCTCCGGCTTGCAGTGGGTCCGGAAGTGCATGTGCGTCGAGTTGAACCACAGGAAGAACGGTTGATCCGCCTCGGCCTGACGGCCCATGAAGTCGATCGCAGCGTCGCGGAACTCCTCGTCGGCCGTCTCCATGCGCTTCCTGGTGAGCGGGCCGGTGTCCTCGATGCGCTGCGTGCCGTCCCCGTTGGCCCACGAACGGATGACGCCGCGAGGACCGAACCGCTCGCGGAAGTTGGGGAAGTCCTCGTCGGTCGGGTAGTCCGGCAGCTCGGGCTCCTCCTCGGCGTTGAGGTGGTACAGGTTCCCGAAGAATTCGTCGAAGCCGTGCATCGTCGGCAGGAACTCGTCCTTGTCGCCGAGGTGGTTCTTCCCGAACTGGCCGGTGGCGTACCCCTGGGCCTTGAGCGCGGTGGCGATGGTGGGGTCCTGGGCCCGCAGGCCGATGTCGGCGCCCGGCATCCCGACCTTGGTCAGGCCGGTGCGATACGGGTTCTGGCCCGTGATGAACGCGGCCCGTCCCGCGGTGCAGCTCTGCTCGCCGTAGTAGTCGGTGAACCGCGCACCTTCGGCGGCGATGCGATCGATGTTGGGCGTCCGGTACCCCATCACCCCGTCGCTGTAGCAGCTCAGGTTCGAGATCCCGATGTCGTCGCCCCAGATGACGAGGATGTTCGGCTGATCGGCCACGGTGCCTCCTTGCTGAGCGGCAGCCGGCGGGGCTGCCGCGCTCGTGTCTCGTTGAGGGTCAGGTGCGCGGGCCCGCCGATTGTCCTGCCGACCGATGGGCCAATCCGGTGGATGCTAGGTCGACCCGCTGTCACGAACCGAGGCGTAGCGGTCACGAATCGCGGCACGGTCGCTCGTTGTCGACGGTTCGATCGTGCGTCCCCGCCCGAGCCCCCAGCCGACCTGCACGTCGGCGATCGAAGCGCCCGTCAGGCGCGCCGCGGCCTGCACGCACGCACCGTGCGCGACCAGCTCGTCGTCCTCCAGCAGGGTCACCGCCCGCTGTGTGAGGTCCGCCACCACCTGGGGGTACACCTGGCTGCGGGCACCGCCGCCGATCACGAACAGTTGTCCGCCGACGGCCACGCCCGCGGCGGCGAGCGCGTCGAGGCCGTCGAGCATGCCGCACACCACTCCTTCGAACGCGGCCCGCGCGATCTGTTCCCGGGTCGTGGAGGTGCTCAGGCCGCTGAGTGTGCCGCGGGCGTCGGGACGGTTCGGCGTCCGCTCACCGTCGAGGTACGGGAGCAGGGTGACCCCGCCCGCGCCCGGCGGCACCGCCGCTGCCATCGCGTCGAGGGTGACGAGATCGACCCCGAGCCAGGACGCGACCGAGTCCGTCACCTTCGTCGCGTTCAGCGTGCAGACGAGCGGGAGAAAGCGGCCGGTGGCGTCGGCGAAGCCGGCGACCGAGCCCGCTGCGTCCGAAGTCGGGGTGTCCGAGACTGCGAATACCGTGCCCGACGTGCCCAGCGAGACGACGACATCGCCGGGACGCAAGCCCAGCCCGAGCGCAGCCGCCATGTTGTCGCCCGTCCCGGTCGCCGCCTCGGGGCTCAGCACCGGGGGAACCGCGGCCTCCCAGTCCAGATCCCGATCAACGATCTCGAGCAGATCGAGTCGGTACGACTCCGCAGCCGGTGACCAGTATCCGGTCCCGGACGCGTCTCCCCGGTCGGTCCCGTACTCCCCCGTGAGCCGCCACGCGAGCCAGTCGTGCGGCAGCATCACCCGCTCGATCCGGGCGAACAGATCCGGCTCCGTGCGGTGCAGCCAGGACAGCTTCGTGATCGTGAACGCCGCGACCGGCACCGATCCACAGGCGACCGCCCATTCGGCGGCACCACCGTCGAGTTGACCGAGCAGCCAACCGGCGTCCGGCGCGGACTCGGTGTCGTTCCAGAGCTTGGCGGGCCGGAGCGGCGTTCCCACGGCGTCGGTCACCACCAGGCCGTGTTGCTGGGCAGCCACCGAGATCTCGCCGACCTCGTCGGCGTGACCGGCCTCGGCCCGGGCGGCTTCGAGCGCGTCCCACCACGTCTCGCGGATCCTGCTCCGAGACCGGCGGCGGTCGCCGGGTGGGGCGCCCGACCGGAGCCCACCATCCGTCCGGTGTCCACGTCACGGACTTCGACCTTGCAGGACTGCGGTGGAGGAATCGACGCCCGCGACGAGCGGCATCACACCGTCACCTTGCGGAGCCGCAGATGCAGGAAGTTCGGAAGGAGTTGGTGTTTCGCGACGCTCGGATTCAACGCGACATGATCGTCGGTCACGATCGGCTCGCGGATCGCCTCGACGAGCAGGCCGGCGCGCTCGAACGCCCGGCTGTACAGCTCGATCGAGCGGTGCGCGCCGTGGAAGGTGAACTCGACGCCGTCTCGCTCGACGGGAAAGTCGTAGCGCATGACCTCGGCGTAGCGCCCGACATAGAGCACCGGTTCCTCGGGATCGAAGAAGCCCGCGGTGACCATCGGATGCACGATCGCCGCACACACCGCGCCACCGCCGCGCACGACCCGCGCCAGTTCCGCGCACACCGGGTCCAACTCGTCGACGTCCTGGAGCACCATGAAGCACACGGCGAGATCCGCGACTCCGGCACGGAACGGCAGCGCGACCCCGTTGGCGCGCGCCAGCGTTGTCGGCGGGTCGAATTGGCGTGCAGCCAGCGCGAGGCCGGGAGCCTGTTCGGCGCCGACCACCCGATGCCCGAGTTCGCGCAACACCCGAGCGACGCGCCCTTCACCACAACCGACGTCGAGGGTCAGGTCACCCGGCGGCGGGAGCAGGTCGAGGAACCGCGGCAGGTTGTACTCGTCGTAGTAGTCGTCGTGGCCCGGGGTGCGGGCCCACCGGATCCACTCGTCGGCTGCATCACTCCAGGCCCGCGCCAGGGAGGCGCCGCCGTGGTCAGGGTCGCCCATCAGCGAATGCCGAGCAGCAACTCGGTGACCAGTTGGTCGAGCCGTTCGTGGCCGTACCCCCGCTCGGCGAGCGCGTCGACGTCGAAGGTCTCCGCGCGCAGCTTCGCGAAGCGTGTTTCGGGGGATTCGGGCAGGGTCGGCACCCCCAGCTGCGACACCATCGCGGTCTCGAGTGCCTCTTGGATCTGCTCGTCCTCGGCGAAGCGCTGCGCCTTGTCCCGGAGGATCAGATAGGTCCGCATGCAACCCCGCGCGAACTCCCAGACGCCCTCGATGTCCTCGGTCCGGTAGGCGTGCGCGTCGAAGTGGCGCATCCCTTGCCATTCGGATTCCTCGAGCAACTTCACAAGATAGAAGGCGTCCTTGATGCCTTCGGATCCGAACCGGAAATCCTGGTCGTACTTGGACGGCACCTGTCCGTTGAGGTCGATGTGGAAAAGCTTGTCGGACCACAGTGCCTGCGCGACGCCGTGGTGGAACGACAACCCACTCATCGTCTCGTGCGCGAACTCCGGGTTGAGTCCGACCATGTCCGGATACTCGAGTTCGTGGATGAACGCGAGCGTGTGGCCGACGGTCGGGAGCAACAACTGCCCGCGGGGTTCGTTGGGTTTGGGCTCGAGCGCGATCTCCATCTCGTAGCCCTGCTCGCTGATGTACGCGCAGCACGCGTTCACCGCCTCGGCGTAGCAGTCGAGCGCGGCGGGAACGTCGATCGCGGCGTCGCACTCGACTCCTTCACGACCGCCCCACATCACGTACACGGCGGCACCGAGCTCGGCCCCGAGATCGATGGCATCGATGGTCTTGCGCAATGCGAAGCGCCGAACCTTCGGATCGTTGGCGGTGAAAGCGCCGTCCTTGAAGATCGGCTGGCTGAACAGGTTCGTCGTGGCCATCGGGACCTGCATGCCCTCGTCGCGTAACGCGAGGCGGAGCCGGGCCACGATCGCGTCCCGTTCCGCGGCCGAAGATCCCGGCGGCACGAGATCATCGTCGTGGAAGTTCACGCCGTACGCGCCCAACTCGGAGAGCTTGCGCACCGCGTCCACCGGATCGATCGGCGGACGCGGTCTCGTGGCCGAACGGATCGCGGCCCCGGTTGCCCACGGTCCAGAGCCCGAAGGTGAAATGGTCGTCGGGCGTCGGTTCGAACTCGCTCATCGGCTGCCTCCGGGCCAGGTGGCCTGCGATCCTCGCACAGCCGGACGGGCGCAGGGCGAGCCGGTCTTGCCGACGCCCCGGCGGGCGGGCAGGCTCCACCGATGGCCGACGCGATCGAAGCCCTCCGGACCCGAGCCCAGCGCGAGATCGACAGCGGACTCCTGCCCTCCTGCCAGCTGGCGCTCGCCCGCCACGGCGAGATCGAGCTGTTCGAGGCGTTCGGCGACGCCACCACCGAACGCGCTACATCGCCTACTCGGCCACCAAGGCCTTCGTCGCGTCGCTCGTGTGGCAACCTGATGGGCGAGGGACTGATCGATCCGGGAAGCGGGTCGTGGACTACTTCCCGGGCTTCGCGCCGAACGGCAAGGACGTCATCACCGTGGAGCAGGTCATGCTCCACACCTCCGGGTTTCCGTACGCGCCGCTCGATCTGCGCGATGCGCGAACCCGTGCCGGCCGCGCGACGCGCGATGGCCGAGTGGCGGCTCAACTGGGAGCCGGATTCGACCTACGAGTACCACGCCGAGTCCGCACATTGGGTGCTCGTCGAGATCATCGACACGGTCACGGGGGGCGACTACCGCGACCTGCTCCAGGAACGCATCACCGGCCCGGCCGGGATCGCGGACCGGATCCTGGGCACGGATCAAGCGATCGCCCCGGTCGCCGAGGTCGGCGAGGAGGCGGGACCCGACGAACTCGAGGCCGCGCTCGGCATCCGCGAGCTGCCGATGAGCGTGGTGACGCCGGAAGGCCTCATCGCGCTGAGCCGGGACGACGCGCGCCCGATCGGCCATCCCGGCGGGGGCGGGATCATGACCGCGGCGGACGTCGTGACCTTCTACCAGGCCCTCCTCCACGATCCGGTCGGCATCTGGAAGCCCGAGGTGCTCGCCGACGGGACCGGGGTCGTGCGCAACACCAAGCCGGAGCGTTGGATGGGTGTCCCTGCGAACCGCTCCCTCGGACTGATCATTCGCGGCGACGACGGCAAGGGCCATCTCCGCGGTTTCGGCAAGGTCGGCTCGCCCCGCACGTTCGGCCACAACGGCGCCGGCGGTCAGATCGCGTGGGCCGACCCCGACTCCGGGATCTCGTTCTGTTACCTCACCAACGGGCTCGACGCGCACATCCTGCGCCAGGCCCGACGCGGCATCGCCCTCTCCAGTTACGCCGCCGTCTGCTGACACCCACGTCAGCGGTGCGCGAGAGTGCGGGGCATGGGTGCACTCGACGGCGTCAAGATCCTCGATCTCTCGTGGGGAATCGCAGGACCGCTCGGCGTGCTGCTGCTCGCGGAGCAGGGCGCGGAGGTCATCAAGGTCGAGCCGCCAGGGGGTGACCCATTCCGCGCGGTACAGCGGGTACGCCGTGTGGAACCGGTCTCGGCGCTCGGTCATCGTCGATCTGAAGTCCTCGGCCGGCCACGAGGCCTTCCTGCGCCTCGCCGACGATGCGGACGTCATCGTCGAGACCTTTCGGCCCGGAGTGATGGACCGACTCGGCATCGGCTACGAGACCCTGCACGAGCGCAATCCGCGTCTCGTGTACTGCTCGGCGCCCGGCTACCCCGAGGGTCACCGACTCGCGGACCGCCCCGGGTACGACGCGTTGGTGCAAGCCAGCAGCGGCCAACAGTGGGAACAGCCGGGCTGGCGGATGGGGCCGATCTTCCTCCACATGCCGATGCCGTCGATGGGCACGGCGTTCCTGATCCCCAGCGGGATCCTCGCCGCGCTGATCGCCCGTGAAGACACCGGCCGAGGCCAGCACGTCCGGACGTCGCTCTTCCAAGGCGCGCTCCTGTACACGACCCAGATCTGGCAACACGTGGAGAAGGCGCCCGCGGCGTTCCACGACCTGATGGGCAAGACCTATCCGCCGGGCGTGCATCAACAGTTCCTCTTCGAATGCAGGAACGGCGAGTGGGTGCACACGTCGGTGATGAGCGGACTCACGCCGACCGAGAGCCAGGACAGCCTGCTCGGCCTGGAGGACGCGCCCGACCCGTTCGCGTTCATGGCGCTGCCGCCCGAGGAGCGCGAAGCGTTCACGGCCCGTCGACGCGAGGCGTACAAGCAACACGATCGGGCCGATCTCGTGTCCCGGTTCCAGGCTCACAACCACGCGATCGAGGCGGTCATCACCACCGAGGAGGCCCTCGGGGCCAGTGGGCACCCGCATCCCCAGCTCGTGGCCAACGACATGGTCGCAACCATCGACGATCCGGAACTCGGGCGCACGACCCAGATGGGGGTTCCGATCAACCTGCACAGCACGCCCGGCGCCATCCAGGGTCCGCAACCGCTGCCCGGCCAACACAACCACGAGATCTTCGGCGACCTCGGTTACTCGGACGCCGAACTCGACGCGATCGTCGGAGGTGCGGCCTGATGGGTGCGCTCAGCGGTGTCCTGGTACTGGACTTCGGGCAGTACCTGGCCGGTCCCTTCGGGCCGATGGTCATGGGCGACCTCGGCGCGGACGTGATCAAGGTGGAGCCGGTCACCGGCGACGGCATGCGTCTCGCGGGCAAGCCGTTCTTCGGCTGCCAACGCGGCAAGCGTTCGATCGCGCTCGATCTCAAGCGACCGGAGGGGGTGGAGATCGCGCTGGAACTGATCGCCAGAGCCGACATCGTCCACCACAACATGACCGCCGGTGTCGCGAACAAGTTGGGGATCGGCTACGCCGACGCGAAACGCGTCAACCCCGACGTCGTGTACTGCAACACCTGGGCCTACGGTCTCGAAGGCCCACTCGCGCGACTTCGGCGGACTCGACCCGCTCTACCAGGCGTCGGCCGGACTCGAGTACGAGGCGGGCGCGGTGCACACCGGCAACGACCCGCTCTACTACCGGTTCGGCATGTGCGACGCCGCCAACGCGATGCTCTCGGTGGTGGGCTCACTCGCCGCGCTCTACCACCAGCGCCGGACGGGCGAAGGCCAGGAACTCTGGACCTCACTCATGGACGGGGGGGCGGTCTACTCGTCGGACGCACTGCTCGTGGACGGCGAGGCCGTTCCGCGACCCCGACTCGATCAGGGGCTCCACGGCATCGACGCGTGCTACCGGCTGTACGAGACCCAGGACGGATGGATCCAGATCGCCGCGGTGGCCGAGCCCGACTGGATCGCGTTGTGTACCGCGCTCGGCGTCCCCGACCTCGCCGACGACGCGCGCTTCGCCGTCGCCGACCTCCGCCGCGAACATCGCGAGGAGTTGGAGACCTTGCTCAGCGCCCGATTCCGCACCCGCACGACCGTCTCGTGGGCCCACGCACTCGACGACGCCGGCGTCCCCAGCGAGATTCCGGTCGACACGCTCGGCGGCGAGTCCGTCCTCCACGACGCGGACAACGTCGCACTCGGGCTCGTTGCCGAGTACGAACACCCGATCATGGGGCTCACGCGCCAGTTCGGGTCGCTGGTGGACTTCTCCGAGACACCACACGCCGCGACGCTGTCCGGCGCCCCTCGTCGGCCAGCACACCGTCGAACTGCTCGAATGGCTCGGCAAGGACGCCGCCGCGATCGACGATCTCCGGGAAGCCAACGTGGTCGGCTGGCCCGGCGACGAGTACCCGTGGGCCGTCTGAGGCCCGTCGGCGCGACCGTCGACGGACAGGGAGCGACTCAGACCGCCGTGTCGATCAGGAACATCGCGGCCTCATAGCGGCGAGCGTTGGCCAAGGCGCGGCCGGCGATCGCGCCGAACGCAGTCAGGAGAGTCCGCACGTCATCGAGCACACCGTCGCTGGGCGGATCAAAGAGGACCAGGACTCCGAGGATTTCGCCGTCGGCAGTGAGGGGAACCCCGAGGCGGGTGTGCTCGTCAGTCGTGATCGCCGCGACCGACCCCGCCTCGAGGACCGCGTCGACCGTCGCGACTGCATGATCGGCGATGCAATCACGGTCGACGGCGGGCTGCATCGGCTGGTGTTCCTCCTCGAGGAACAGCGCCGCGCGGGGTACGCCGGTGAGCGACTGACCATGAGCCACGATCTCGGCGAGCACTCGATCGAGTTCCAGCGAATCGTGCATCGCCGTAGCCGCGTCGAGGAGGAGCCCCGAAGTCAAGAGGTGGCTGGCTACCTCGCCGTCCAACGCCACGAGCGCGTCACGCTCGGCGACGAAGCGTCGAAGATGGCGCTCCTTGTCGAAGGAGTAGAGGAGCATGCAGACGGCGAAGCCGATGGTCGCGTCCCGGGCGGTCCGGACTCCGATGAGCCCGTCGCGGCCGAGGTCGATGACACCGACGCTCATCAACATGGCCACGATCAGTCCGAGCGCGACGATGACACCCACGGTCGCGATCTCGCGGCGGCGTTGATCAACGGCCGCCAGCGAGGCGACGCCGCGTGTCCGAAGTCCCGCCCGCCGCTGCTCGGCCGCCAGTTCGGCTCGTGGATCTTCTCCAATATGCACAGTCCGTCTCACCTAGGGCTCGGGCCCGCCACTGGACATATCGGCCAAAGAGGTCAGCGCCTGAACACCCCGGACCCAATACGGTTCCGGTGTGACACTGCTGCCCGACCCGGCCGACCTCGCCCCGTTGGTGCGCCGGTCGTGTGTGGATCCACCGACCGCGGGCGAACTGGTCGCCGCGTTCACCGATCTCGAGCACCCGACCACGATGCTGGGTGACCCGGCGACCGGTGTCGTCGCGTTCGGCGCGCACGGGGACCAGGGATTCGTACGACTCCTCGCCGTCGATCCGAACCACCGCCGACGAGGCGTGGGCAGTGCCCTGCTCGTCGGGGCCGAGGCGAAGCTGGCGACCGCCGGGGCGCGGACCGTGACCGTCGGCGCCGACGCGCCGTGCTACCTGTGGCCCGGCGTCGACACTCGGGCCGTCGACATGGTCAGTCTGCTCGAACACGCCAAGTACTCCCGGGTCGAGACGAACCACAACATGGACGTGGACCTGACTCGACTCCCCGCCGATCCCGGCGGTTGGCGCGGCGGCGGGATCCGACGACCGCACGGCCGTCGATGACTGGGCCGCCCGCCACTGGCCGTGGTGGCGCGCCGAGATGCTGCGCGCCGTGGATCAGGAGAGCCTGGTACTCGCGGAGGACGCGACGGGGATCACCGCGGTGTGCGCACACCAGGTGACGCGGTCCGGGTTCGTCGGGCCGGTGGCGTCGCGGCCCGATCTCGTCGGTTCGGGCGCCGGGCGCGTGCCGCTCCTGGGTGCGCTGCACCGAATGCGGGCACAGGGACGCACCGGCGCCGAGATCGCTTGGGTCGGCCCGGTCGCACCGTACGCGAGGGTCGGCGCGACACTCGGGCGTTCGTTTCTCGTCTACCGCAAGGAGCTGCCGTGACGCTGCTACCTGTCCCGCGGGGGCGAGTTTCGACACCCGGACCGTGCCGTTCGGGACCCCGCCCGCGGTCATCGTGGCCGGCCTGCCCGCTGAGGGCTACGAGATCGACATCCGAGACGCCGGCATCGAGGTACGCGCGGCCGACACGGCCGGTGCGTTCTACGCCGAGCAGACGCTCCGGCAGCTCGCGCGATTGCACGACGGGCGCCTCCCCGTCGGACACATTCGCGACTGGCCCGATCTCGCGCATCGTGGCGTCATGCTCGACGTCTCGCGCGACAAGGTGCCGACGATGACGACGCTGCTCGCGCTCGTCGATCGGCTCGCAGAGTGGAAGGTGAACCATCTCGAGCTGTACGCCGAACACACCTTCGCGTACCGCGGCCACGAAGTCGTCTGGCAGGCCGCGAGCCCGTTCACCGCGGACCGAGATCGGAGACGCTCGACGCCTACTGCCGGGATCGACACGTCGCGCTCGTCCCGAACCAGAACTGCCTCGGCCACATGAACCGCTGGCTCCGGCACCAGTCGTACCAGGCGCTCGCCATGGATCCCGACGGGTACGAGATGATGGGGATGCGCCGCCCGCCGAGCACGATCGAACCGACCCATCCCGACGCGCTCCCATTCGTCCGGGGTCTGCTCGCGCGATCTGCTCCCGAACTTCTCCGACCCCGAGTTCGTCCACCTCGGCTCGGACGAACCGTGGGAACTCCCGACCAACCGTTTCGACGACTATCTCGACTGGCTGCGAACCCTGCGCGCGCTCCCCGAGGTCACCGGACGCGAGGTGTTGGTCTGGGGCGACATCCTCGCCGGTCATCCCGATCGCCTGGACGAAGTGCCCGACGGCATCACGGTGTGCGAGTGGGGCTACGACGCCGGCCACCCGTGGGATGCCCGGCTCGCCGCCCTCGCTGACGCGGACATCACCCGGTGGGTCGCGCCCGGCACGTCGAGCTGGTTCACGATTCTCGGGCGGACGACCAACATGCGGACCAACATCCGCGAGGCGGTCGCCGCCGGGACGCGCCACGACGCCACCGGGCTGCTGAACACCGACTGGGGCGACAACGGCCACCTCCAGTACGCGCCGATCAGCGATCCGGGGCTGGCATTCGGCGCGGCGATGTCCTGGTGCGCATCGAGTAATCAGGACCTGGATCTCGGCGCGGCACTGAGCGCGCACTGCTACGACGACCCGACCGGAGTACTGGGCCACGTCGTGGTCGAACTCGGCGACGTCCACCGCCGGCTGACGCCGCAGGTGTTCAACGTCGCGACGGTGGCGCTGCCGCTGTACTACCCGCAGCTGGACGTCGGACGCGGCCCGCTGCGTGGCGCGACCACCGAGGAGTACGACGCGATCGACGCTGACCTCGACGCACTGATGGCGCGCCTCGACGCGGTCGGTTCGCGCCGGGACGATGCCGACCTGCTGGCCGACGAGCTGCGGAACGCCGCCGCGCTCGTGCAGGTACTCACCGCCGACGCTCGCGCTCGCCTCGCCGGCGACGGATCACTGGCCGGCGTCGACGCCGCGACCCGGGCCCGGCTCGGCAACGCGCTCCAGCCCGTCGTCGAGGAGCACGAACGTGTGTGGCTGGCCCGCAACCGGCCCGGCGGGCTCCCGGACTCCCGGGCGTGGCTCACGCATCTCGCGAGGTGTTACGAGACCGGCACCGCCGACCGCGGTTGGTCCGGGCCCCACTGACCGTCCGGGGTCAAACGGCACCTCAGCCGCCGCGTGGGTCGGTCAGGCGGCGTGAGCGGCGACGCGCAGCGCCCGGTACAGGAGATCCGGATCGCCCAGGCGCCGACGTAACTCGCGCTCGAGCCCGCCCACCGGGTAGAGATTCTGGGGGGCCCGTGGGTCCTTGTGGGACTCGCTCGCGTACCGAGGGAGCGTGGCGCTCACGCAGTCGGCAAGAACTCGCGCCCGGTCCAGGGCGACGTCGGTGCTGCACTCGCAGCGCACCACCCCCACCCACGGGGAGTCACCGCCGCCCGGCAGGCGCAGGTACCACGAGTGGCGGCTCCCGCGACCGCCGATGGTGAAGAGCGGGCTGCGCGTCCGCGCCGGCAGTCGGCCCACCAGTCGGTGGAGATTCGGCGGCAGATAGGCCGTGGCGTGGGTCTTGATGACGCCGACCGCCTCGGCGATGTGCGTTCGGTTCGTCACCGGGCCGTCCACGACCACGAGCGCATCCGCCGGGGCCTCGGCGCGCGCGACCCCGGCCATCTCGACCTCGCGGCGCGCCATCTGCGCCTGGATCGCGATCCAGAGCGCCTCGGGCGTCGAGTCCGCGGCGACATGCGGCTCGTAGGTCAACCCCGGATAATGCGTCGGAATCGGTCGCGCGGCCCGCGATGGGCTGAACACGCCGCGACCAACCACGGTGGCGACGATCTCGGCGTCGGCGCCGGCGCGCACGACTCCGGCGGCGAAGCTCGCGCAGACTCCTGGATCGACGTCGCCCGCACCATCTTCGATCCACACGCGCGCGTCGATCCGCCGCACGCCGTCGACGAACAGCACCGTCCCCGCCGCCGCGGCGGCCTCAGGGCGCGGTGCCCACTCGGCCTCCGGGCATTCGACCTCGACATTGACGACGACCTCGCTCGGTTCGAGATCGGCCTCGACGGACCCGCCGTAGCTCGGGTCCCACGGATCGACGGTGAACCTCATCCATCCTCGCGATCGATACGCGACCCGGATCCCTGGCGGGTGACGCGGAATCGGGTCGGAAGCCGGCCGGCGAGCTCCGCGACGTGGGTCACGACTCCCACCATCCGCTCACCCGCGCCGAGTCCTTCGATCGTTGCCGCGACCGTCTCGAGCGTGTCGGCGTCCAGGGTCCCGAACCCTTCGTCCAGAAAGATGGATTCGAGTTGGGCGGCGCCGTCGGTGGCCAGGTCGGCGAGCTGGTCCGACAGGGCCAGCGCCAGCGCGAGCGACGCCTGGAACGTCTCGCCCCCCGAGAGGGTGCGAACCGAACGACGTTCACCGCCTTGGGAGTGGTCGACCACGAGCAGATCACGCCCGCGGCGGCGAGCTCGAAGGCGTACCGACCGTCCGAGAGCACATCGAGGCGTTCCGAGCCGCCGGCGACCAGCCGGTCGAACGCCTCGCTCACCAGCCATCGCTCGAAGTGCGCCGCGTCGAGCAACCGCGCCAGCTCCCGGGCGACATCACGCGCGGCGGTGATCGATGCGGCACTGGCGATCAACGTCTCCCGCTCGACCAGGTCGGCATCCATCCGAGCGATCTGTTCCCGGAGCCGCCCATCGCGCGTCGCCACCGCGCTGATCAACGCGTCGAGATCAGCACTGGTCGGGCCGAGGTCGAGCCGCTCCGATGCGGCCACGATCTCCGCCATCCGCTTCTCGTGTGCCTCTCTCGCGACGGTCGCCCGGTCCGTGGCTGCGACCGCGGCGTCGGCATGCTCGCCGTGCACCGCGCCGGCCCATCCGACCAACCCGGACCAGTCCCCGGCGGCGTCGTCGGACTCCGCCGGCGGCATGAGCCCCAGGCCGACGAGTCCTTCACGGACCTCCCGATACCGGACCCGGACCTGCTCCAGGCTGCGCTGCGTCGCCGCGCGCGCCTCGTCGGCCCGACGCGCGGCCTCGCGTCCGGCCCGCAACCCACCGCGCGCGTCCTCGAACACCGTGACGGCCGCTGCGACCCGCTGCAGCTCCTCCTCGACGGCAGTCGCGTCAGGTTCGTCCGCCAACTGCGAGCGCAGCTCGGTCACCTGGGCGTCGAGCTGCGACGCTTCCCCGTCCGCCCGTGCTGCCGCCGCCTCGTCGTGGGTCGCGACCTCCCTTGCGGCCTCGGCCGCCTGGCGGGATTCGCGGAACTCGACGGGCGGATCACTCTGCGGCACCTCGGCGACCATCTGCTCGCACACCGGGCACGGCTCGCCGACGACCAGATGTTCTCGCACCACGTGTGCCGCCGACGCGGTCCGAGCCGCGTCGGCGCGCGCGGCGGCCTCCGCGGCCGTGCTCGCGGACTGCACCGCCCGAGCCCGGGCCGCCGCGGCGGCGGCCGCCGCCGACGCCGACCGGTCGAGCTGTTGCTCCAGCTGGCGGTGCCGATCCCGGGTCTGACGAAGACCGTCGCGAACCTCGGCCGTCGGCACCGCCGCCTCGGCGGCTTCGAGGATCTCACCCAACCGGACCTCCTCCGCCTCCGCCGCCACGGCCGCCCGGCGGGCTTCCTCAGCCTCCTGGGCGAGGTGTTCGAGGTCGGCTGGTACCTCCAGCGCCGCCAACGCTGCGCCACGTTCCGTCGCCACTGTCGACGCCGCGTCGGCCGCGGCCGCCACCGTCGCGAGCTCGGCCAGCTCCGAGCGCGCCGCCTGCCAAGCCTCGTGCGCGGCAGCACACGCGTCGGCCGCAACGAGCAGACCCTCACGGGCCTCCGGTGTCGCACTTCGCAGCGCCGCGATCCGCTGTTCGTCGCGCGCCAACTCGGCCGCATGCTCCTTCGCCGCGTTCCGACGCGGCCCGCCGCATTCGTTCGTAGACGTCGAGCCCCAGAATCCGGACCAGCAGATCCTGACGATCGGCGGGTTTGTCGTGCAGAAAACGAGCGAAATCTCCTTGCGGGAGTACGACCGCCCGCGTGAACTGGTCGAAGTCGAGGCCGATCAGCGCGCGGACTGCGCCGTCCATCTCCTTCGCCGAACCGGCCAGGACCGCGCCGTCCTCATCCTCGAGGCGCGCTTCCTTCGTCGAGGCCTTCCCTTTCGCGTCGCGCCGCACGACTCGGACCGCCGAGTAGCGCCGGCCGGCCAACTCGAAATCCAATCCGACCTTGGCTTCGTTGGCGAGGGAATGGACGACCGCACCGACTGCTCTGCGATCGTCGTAGCGGGGCACCGAGCCGTAGAGCGCGAAGCACATCGCATCGATCACCGTCGACTTCCCCGAGCCCGTCGCCCCGACGAGCGCAAAAGTGTCGACGCCGTCGAAATCGACCGACACGGTCTCGGCGAACGTTCCGAAACCGGTCATCGTCACTGCGCGCGGCCTCACGGGCTCGTCTCCGCGTCGAGCAGTTCGCCGAACAACGCGCCGAGCCGATCGTCGTCGACACCCTCGTCGCGCAGGAACTCTCCGAACAGCTCCTGGGGCGTACGCCCTCGCCGTTGCGACGCGGCGCCGGGCTCACGATCTCGCCGCAGGACGCGCACCTCGACGACCCGCGGTCCCAACCAGGCTCGCACGTCATCGGCGAGGCCGGCCCGCCCCGAGTCCTCGACCCGGACGCGGAGCCAGGCGTCGCCGAAGTCCGTTGCCGCCATCGCCTCGAGTTCCGCGATGGAACCCGAGACCGTTCGCAGCTCGGCGCCCGCCGTCAGCTCGACCGCCCGCACGGCCGCGGGCGTGGTCGGGGTCACGTCCACGATCAGCACCTGTTTCCCCGCCCCGGCCTCGCCGAAGTCCACTTGCAGCGGCGAGCCCGCGTACCAGGCCGGCGCGCCGGTCGGTACCCGCTGGGCCAGATGCAGGTGGCCGAGCGCGGCATACGCAAGCGACGGCGGGAACGCGGTGCCCGAGAGCCAATACGGCTCGAACGCGGTCTGCGCGGCGCGCTCGCCGCCGCCGGTGAGGCCCCCCCGGACCATGCAGTGCGCAACGAGGAGATTCACTGCGCCGGGATCCGCATCCGCGCACAACGCACCGACGATCCCGGCCAGTCGGTCGGCGTACTCGGCGTGTGCCGCCGCCGCGTCGAGTCGCAACAGGTCCGCGGCGCGCACCGAGAACCGGGGCGAGCAGAACGGCAACAGCGCGATGCGCGCGCGTTCACCGGACGCCGTCTCCACCACCACGACGCCACCGTCGTCGGGCCGGGCAACGCGTCCCCGCACGATGATCCCGAGCTGCTCGGCCATCGGTCGGACCGCGTCGAAGCGTGCGGCGTGATCGTGATTCCCGGCAATCGCGATCACCGGCGCGACGGTTCGGAGCGCGAGGAGCGCCTCGATCACCACGGACTCGGCCTCCGCCGACGGCGCGGCCGACTCGTACAGATCACCCGCGACCAGAATCAGATCGACGTGCTCACGCGTCGCGATGTCGACGATCTCGGCGAGCACCGCCTGGTGCTCCTCGATCCGGGAATGGCCCCGGATCGTCTTGCCCACGTGCCAGTCGGACGTGTGCAACACCCTCATGGGAGGCCGGCGAAGGGGTCCTCGTCGCCCGATCCGGCAGGCATCCGCTCCTCGGGTCGGGTCGCCCACGCCGGGAATGGGAATTCGACGACCAGCGGCACCGGCAGTTGCGGCTGGGACACGAACATGGTGCCGGGCTTGGCGATCCGGGCTCGCTCGCGATGCACCGCCGGGAGGAATCCATACTCGGGCCGCATCGCCTCGGCCGGGTCCAAGCGGCCGGCGATCCGCAACGACGAGTTGGCGATGATGCGGCGCTCCACCTCGCTCGCAGTCTGCTGCGCACCGACCAGGATCATGCCGAGGCTGCGACCCCGCTCGGCGACATCGAGGAGGATCTCCTTGATCGGGCTCGTACCCTCACGCGGTGCGTACTTGTTGAGTTCGTCGAGCACCAGGAACAGGAGCGGCGTGCGCGTTCCGGTTTCCTCCTTGTTCTCGAACGCCCGCTTCACCGTCACCCCGACAACGAACCGCTGAGCCCGGTCGGTGAGGTTGTGGATGTCCACCACCGTGACCTGCGCCCCGGTCACGGTGTCGATGTGCCGGTCGTCCCGCCGCGCGACATCGGCCCGGATCAGCGAACCGAGCGCGCGCTGTGACGACAGCAGGCGGCGGATGAACGCATTGATCGTGCCTGTCCCGATCGCCCGCCCCGCCCAATCCGCCGCGGTGTGCTCGTCGTTGAGCCGCTCCACGATCAACTCCACCAGTTGGTGGTACGTGCGCAGCGTCAGGCCGTCGATCTTCCAGGCACCGTCGTCGCCGACCGCTTCGCCCTCGGACAGGCGGCGCATGACCTGGTGGATGACCATCGTGTACTGCTGGCGCTCGTCTTCGGCGTCGGCGAACACGAAGGGCAGCAACTCCCCGTCGATGAAGTCCGCCAGCGTCCAGAAGTACGACGAGACCCCTCGGGCCCGGGTAGCCGTATCGGGGCCGGCATCGGGATCTCCCCGCCGCGGCGGCGCCTTGACGGCCACGCTGGCGAACGGTCCGGCGGGGAGCCCGAGGGCCGCATAGCGCGCGGTCTGTTCGGTATCGAGGCGCGCGTTGGGGTGGTCGAGGAACAGCATGTCCTCCCCCTTGACGTTGAAGATCAACGCCTTGGTGTTGACCGCCTCGGCGCGCAGGGCGCCCGAATGGAACAGCGAGTAGAGCAGAAAGGTCGCGTACGTGGTCTTAGTCGCAACCCCGGACACACCGCTGATGTTCACGTGGGCCCCGCGGGTGCCGTCGATGAACTCGACGTTCGCGTAGAGCGGCGCACCGTCACGACCGAGTCCGATCGGGATCTTGTGCTCCATCGCGTCGAACAGCAGCGCATGATCCCGCTCCGCGCCGACGGCCCGACGCACCGGAGCACCTGGCTGCGGCGGCACGAACGTCTCCGGTTCGAGGCGCGTGGTGGAAACCTCCGCGGCTTCGACCGTCTGGGCGGGCAGCACGCCGTCGGCGACGAGGAAGACGTCCGAGTCGAAGCGGGCGCCCTCCTGCCGGGCCCGAACTTGCGTCACGACGCCCGACAGTCGCACCGAGCCCTCGTCACCCGGAAGGTTCCGATCCGTCACCACGACGTCGTCGAGTTGCAGGTAGTGCTCGGGCGCCGAGCGCGACCCAGAAGGACAGCGGCGTGCTGTCCTCGGTGCCCATGACGCGTCCGACTGCCAGGTTCCGCTCCGCCTCCGCCACGCCGCCGACCGTAGTGGCAGCGTCCGCGAGCGGCAGGGAGGCGGCACGGAAACCGCTCGCCACCGTCCGGGCCGGCTGCGAGACTGCGGCGATGGAGACCCGGCTTCGCATCGGTGACGTCACGCTGACGCGGGTCCTCTACCTGGACGCCGCCATCGATCCCGAGGCGACCGGTCTGACGCCGGACGAGGTGACGTCGGTGTCGTGGGCCGAGCCGCTGTGGGCCGATGGCGACCAGGTTCGAGCCGCAGCCTGTGTCTGGGTCATCCAGAGTGGTGGCCGGACCGTCGTCGTGGACCCGGCCGGCAACGTCGACGACATCCTCCACGACCCGGCGACAACCGCGGACCATCAGCAGGGCTTCGCCGCGGCGTTCGCCCGAGCTGGTGTGGAACCGGCCGCCGTCGATGCGGTGGTGCTGTCACACATCGAGAGCGTCGGCATGTCGGCGGTACGCGACGGCGACGATTGGCGGCCGTTCTTCCCGAACAGTCGCCTGGTCGTGAGCGACACCGCTGCCGCCGACTTCGGACCCAACCCCCCGAGCGAGCTCGTGGCCGAGGCATTCGGCGCGCTCTTCGACGCCGGCTTGGTCGACACGTTCGCCGACGGCGCCGAGCTCGTGCCCGACGTGCACGCCGAGTGGACCGGCGCCCACAACCCCGGGCATACCGCGTTCCACGTCGGCCGCGCGGGGGCGCCCCAGGCGAGCTTCGTCGGCCACCTCGCGGTGACTCCGCTGCACCTGGCGACGGGACCGTGTCTGCCGCAACACCCCGAGCCCGAGCGGGCGTGGGCCTGGCTCCAGGCCGCGCTCGCCGACGGCCGGTGGCTCATCGGGCCGCTGTGGCCGTCGCCCGGCGCGCTGCGCTGGGACGGCACGGCGTTCGTCCCGTTCGCGTCGACCGCCTGACCCGGCGGCGGACTTGCGGCGCCCCGGCTACGGTCCCGGGCCGACCGAAGGGGACTGAACATGCTCGAACGTTTTCGATTGGACGGTCGCACCGCGATCGTGACCGGTGCCGGCCGTGGCATCGGAGCGGCGACAGCTCGCGCGCTGGCCGAAGCGGGCGCGACCGTGGTGCTCGCGTCGCGCACCGTCGAACAACTCGACACTGTGGCCGCGGAGATCCGCGACGGGGGTGGACAGGCGCTCGTCATGCCCACGGACGTCAGCGAGAACGACCACATCGAGGCGCTCGCGGCGCAGACCATCGAGGAACTCGGCCGCATCGACATCGTGATCAACAACGCCGGAGGCACCCCGCCCCGACCGTTCCTCGACACCAGTGCCGGATACCTCGAGCGCGCGTTCCACTTCAACACCACAACGGCCTTCGTGCTCTCCAAGGCCGCGGTCCCCCACATGCTCGATCAGGGTGGCGGGGCCATCGTGAACATCTCCTCGGCGATCGGTCGCCTCCGGGATCGCGGCTTCGTGGCGTACGGCACCGCCAAAGCCGCGCTGTCTCACCTCACCCGGCTCATGGCCGCCGACCTCGCACCGAAGGTCAGGGTCAACGGGATTGCGGTCGGCTCCGTCGCGACCAGCGCACTGGAGACCGTGCTGACCGACGACGGGCTCCGCAACCAGATGGTGGACGGCACCCCACTCAAGCGGCTCGGTGAGCCCGAGGACATCGCGCTGTGCGCGCTCTACCTCTCGTCGCCGGCCGCGGCCTTCGTGACCGGCAAGATCTTCGAAGTCGACGGCGGCCTCGAAGAAGCGAACCTCGCCCTCGGACTCCCGGATCTCTAGACCATGCGCTGGACCGTCGCCTTCCCCATGTTCGAACCCGACCATCTCGTGCCCATGGCGCGTGCCGCCGAGGAGGCGGGATTCGACACGATCACCGTGCCCGATTCGGTCTTCTACCCCGAGCGGGTCTCGGCCGAGTACCCGTACTCCGCGGACGGCGGACGCTTCTGGGCTCCGGAGACGTCCTTCCCCGATCCGTTCGTGTCCATCAGCGCGATGGCCGCGGTAACCGAGCGCATCCGGTTCCTCACCAACGTGGTGAAGCTGCCGATCCGCGAGCCGCTCATGGTCGCCAAGCAACTGTCGTCGATCGCCGCGCTGTCGCACGACCGCATGGCGCTCGGCATCGGCCTCTCGTGGATTCCCGAGGAGTTCACCTGGACCCGAACCGAGATGCGTACCCGCGGGAAGCGGGCCAACGAGATCATCGAGATCCTGCGACTCCTGTGCGGCGGCGGCGGTCCGCAGTGGGTCGAATACCACGGCGAGCACTACGACTTCGATCGACTGATGATGTCCCCGGCGCCCGAGCTGCCCGTCCCGATCTACGTCGGCGGCCTCTCCGAACCCGGACTGCGCCGCGCCGCGCGCCTCGCCGACGGGTGGATCTCGGTCCAGAACACGACCGCGGAGATCACCGCCGCCGCGACCGCACTCGTCGAATACCGGGCTGAGTACGGCCGCTCCGACGAGCCGTTCGAGATCAACGCGCTGGCGACGGACGCGTTCGACCTCGACGGGTACCACCGCCTGGAGGACGTGGGCGTCACCGAGATCCAAGCCGTGCCGTGGTACTTCAACGGCGGCGACCCCGAGGACCTCCAGAACCGCATCGACTCGTTGTTCTGGTTCGCCGACACGATCATCTCGAGGTACGCATGACCCGCACCATCGTGGCGGCGGCCCATCGAGACCGCTTCGCCGACACGATCATCGCGAAGTACTGAACCATGAGCAGCGTCGAACCGATCGAACCGGCGCGCGCCGAAGCCGTCGAGTTCACCGAGACCGCTGACGTCGTCGTCGTCGGTTTGGGCATCGCGGGAACCTGCGCCGCGATCGCGGCGGCGGAGTCCGGCGCCTCCGTCCTCGCGCTCGAACGGTCGATGGTCCCCGGCGGCACCTCGGCGCTCTCCGGCGGCCTGATCTACCTCGGCGGCGGAACCCCGATCCAAACGGCGCTGGGCTACGAGGACTCGGCCGAGAACATGGAGCGGTTCCTGCTCGCGGCCTGCGGCGAACGAACGGATCCGGCAAAGGTCCGCGCCTACTGCACCGGATCGGTCGAGCACTACCACTGGCTCGCCGACCACGGGGTGCCGTTCAAGGCGCAGTTCCACCCGGAGCCCAACCGGGAACCCTTCGACGACAGCGGACTCATCTTCAGCGGCGGTGAAGATTCCTGGCCGTTCGACACCGTCGCGGATCCGGTACCGCGCGGCCATCACCCGCAGTATCCGGACACAGCGGGCGGATTCCTGATGGATTGTCTGCACACGGCGCGGGAACGGACCACGGCCCGGACGGTCACCGACACCAAGGTCGAGCGGCTCGTCACCGATCGCGACCGGCACGTCGTCGGGGTCGTGGCATCGACCGACGGCACCACTCGCGCGATCGGGGCGACCGGGGGCGTGGTCCTGGCCGCGGGCGGGTTCGTCTTCAACGATCCGATGCTGGCCGAGTACTGCCCGCCCGCCGGCGCGCCGAACCCGGCGTGGCGGGTCGGTCAGCCGAACGACGACGGCTGGGCCATCCGCGCCGGCCAGGGTGCCGGAGCGGCCCTCCGCAACATGGACGCCGTCGAGTGCGCGCTGCCGATCGGACCCCCGCATCGCCTGGCCCGTTGTCTGCTCGTGAACCGCGACGGCCGGCGCTTCGTCAACGAAGACACCTACACCGGCCGGATCGGCCTGCGGGCGCTGCTCGACCAACAGGGCGAGGTGTACATGATCGTCAGCGAAGAGATCTTCGAGGTGAACTTCGTCGGGATGCGCCTGCAATGGGCCGCCGAGACCGCAGAGGAACTCGCGACGGACATCGGCATCCCGCCGCACGCCCTTGCCGAAACCGTGACGGAGTACAACCGCCACGCGCTATCCGGCGAGGATCCTGCCTGGCACAAGGCCGGGGAGTTCCTGACACCGCTGCGCGCGCCACTCGGAGCCGTCGACCTGCGCATCGCCAGCGACGCGATCTACGCCACGTTCACCCTGGGTGGCCTGGACACCAGCACGGATGGTGCCGTTCTCGGCCGCGACGGGGCCCGAATCCCCGGCCTCTTCGCCGCGGGTCGGACGACCGCAGGGATCGCCGCGGACGGCTACGTGAGCGGCATCTCGCTCGGCGATGGGAGCTTTTTCGGCCGGCAGGCCGGGCTCGCGGCCGCCGGCCACCCACCGACCCCGTAGGCCGAACGACTTACTCAGGTCCACCAAACCCCGGGCCGATACCCAGGGGACGCCGAAATGGCGTCTCCGACCATCGACCGGGAAGCCGTCCGACCTGTGCGACCTCCGAGCGCTCTCCGCGACCGCCGGCATACGTGGTGGGCGCGCGCTCGGGGCTCCGAGGGGATGACCCTGATCGAAGTCATGGTCGCGGTGACGGTGATCGCCCTGATGATGACGGGAATCGCAGTCTCGATCGGCGTCAACTACAAGGCCGTTGCGCTCGCCCGATCTCGCCAGGTGGCCGAGGCGGCGGCGAACAAGCGGCTCGAGGAACTGCGCGACGTCGACTACGCCTCGATGGCCCTGTCCAGCCAGCCGGCTCACTCCAGCGATCCCACCGACCCGGACTACTGGGTGAACACCGCCGGCACGACGTACGACGTCGACGGTGCCGGCGCGGTCGAGTCGTTGATCGTGGCAGCCGGTACCGGCCCGATCACCCACCTCGAGTCACCGGTCACCATCGGTACGACCGTGGTCGACATCTACCAGTACGTGACCTGGGTCGACGATCCGGGTATCCCCGGCACCCAGAACCTCAAACGGCTGACGGTCGTGGTCAAGTACCACTCGGTGCCCGTCGTCGGCGGCTCGCGGATTCTGCGCGAGTCGGTGATCCTGACCCCGGGCACGGTCTCCCTCGGCGCCTCGGCGACCACGACGACGAGCACGACGAGCACGACGAGTTCGACCAGCACGACGAGCACCACCACGACCCCCGGGAGTTGCGGAAGCTTCGCCGTCGCCGGCAGCACCGGCGCAACGGTCGGCTACAGCGCGAGCACCACCGTGACCATCACCATGAACATGGGTGCCTGCTCGGACCCCAACATGTACCTCAACTTCTCCAACGACGGCGGCACCACCTGGGGCCCCGACGTCACCTGGAACGCCACGAGTCCGACCGTCGCGTGGACACTCGCCGCCGGTGACGGCACCAAGACGATCTCCGGTCGTGCCCGCCGCTGGTCCGGTGGTTCCCCGTGGTCGATGACGCCGAGGACGATCATCCTCGACACCATCAAACCGGCGACGCCGGCGTCGCTCGGCCGCACGGCCTCCTGTTCAGGATCGACCCGGACCGTCAACCTGTCGTGGTCCGCCTCCTCGGACACCTACCTCGTCGGGTACCACGTGTACCGAAGTACCGACGGCGCGACCTGGAACCTGCTGCTCTCCACCGCCGCGCTGACCGCGACCGACAGCAACGCCAAGAGCCTCACCTCCGTCCGCTACTACGTCACGGCCTACGACGCCGCTGGGAACAACTCCAATGCCTCTCCGACCATCACCCTCTCCAAGAACCAGTGTTCCTGAGCGTGGCGCCGGCGAGACCGGCGTCACGATCGTGGAACTCCTCATCGCGTCGACGATCTTCATGATCGTCATTCTCGCGGCGTTCGGCGCGTTGGAGTCCGTTTCGAAGGCGAGTGCCTTCCAGGCCAACCGCACCCAGACGCTCGACGACATGCGGAGCACGCTCAACCGCATGACCAGGGACCTCCGTCAGGCCACCGCCGTGGACCAGGCGGCATCGACCGCGAGCACGGTCACGTTCTCGACGTACATCAACGGCACCGTCACCCCCATCGTGTACACGGCGTCCGGCACCACCCTCACCCGGAAGGTCGGCGCCGCGGCCCCGTTCATCGTGCTCAAACAGCTCACGAACACGAACGTCTTCAACTACGTGTCGGCCGGCAGTGGGATCCAGTGGGTCGATATGCGGCTCGAGGTGACGCCGACCGGAGAGCCCAACACGACGCTCGTCCTCGAATCGGAAGTCAACCTCCGCAACCGCACGAACGCGCTGACGGGAGCATCCCCATGACCTGGATCCGGCACGAGGACGAGAGTGGGATGGCTCTGGTGACGGCGATCATGGTGGGGTTCATCGCAACGATGTTCACCGTGACGATGATGTATGTGGCGTTCCACGACCAGAACTCCTCGGCCCGGAACCGCTCGTGGGGTCAGGCCCTGCACGTGGCCGAATCCGGCATCCACCAGGCAGTGGCGTACCTCCAGAACTCGGCCGGCGTCGTCCCGGCCAGCCTCGTCACCGGCACGACCGAGGAAGGGTCCTACGAGTACCGGATCACCGCGCTCCCGCGGAACCGCTACCAGATCGACTCGGTCGGCACCGTCGGCCCCGGTGGACCGACCACGAGTTCGCGCCGCCTGCGGGTGATGATGGCGCCGCCCGTGTCGTTCAAGTACGCGTTGTTCTCACTCTCTGATGTCACGACCAAGAACAACAACAACGTGTGCGGCGACATCTACGCCAACACCTACGTCGAGGTCTACAACGGCGACGCGGTGCGCGCGGTCACGAGCCCGACCTGTCCCAGCGGAGGCGCCAACGGGTCCGGCCACATCACGGCCGCGACGGGATACGTGTCCATGGACAGCAACTCCACGGTGGAGGGCGACGTCTGGTCCGGGGGTTACAGCGGCAACTACGGCATCAGCATGGGCTCCGGCTCGACCATCGGCGGCGACGCAAAGGCGTCCTCCTCGACGCCCGGATGTGCTGATGACCCGGGGAACACCTACTACCGGATCGGAACCAGCGGAAGCATCGCCGGATCCGCGACCGCATGGGGGACCATCTCGTCCACCGTTGCCGGTACCAAATCCCAGAACACGTGCACCGCGGCGTCCGAGACCAAGCCGATCCCCACGTACGTCTTCAATGCTGCGAACTATCCCGCCGCCACCCTCCGCACCTACACGTTTCCCGCCGACTACGCCGCGTTCAACAGCTACATCACGGCCAACCAGAGCAACCTGTCCGGCACCTTCTACATCTCGGGCGGCGGCGCCGCGTACCCGATCGACCTGGGCGGCGTGACGATCACCGGCGACCTCACCGTCATCGCCACCGACTCGCCGATCGACGGCTCCAACGGCATGGGCGCAAGCGGGTCGAACGACAAGATCGTGGTGTTGGCGTCGTGGTACGCGGCCCCGGCCTCGAGTTGCTCCACCAACGGCGGCAACCCGGCTGACTGCGCGATCGGCATCAAGAACGACTTCGACATGGACCCTGGGGACCTCTCCGACGACGACAACGTCGCGGTGCTGCTCTATGCGCCGAACGGACCGATCGCGTTCAAGAACAGTGCCGAATTCCACGGCGCGGTCTACGCGAACAACATCCAGATCAAGAACAACATGAACGTGGCCTACGACGCCCGACTCGACCAGATCGTCGGCTTCGGGAAGACGACCCTCGACATCGAGGACTGGCAGGAATGCGACCCGGGCAGCGTGACCACGACATCCTGTAGTTGACGCGGACCCGGTCCGAGGTCGTCGAGCGCCGGTCACTTCGGTCGGTCGGGCCCGGTCGGCGATACCTCACGGCGCTCGGCCCGCAGTTCCTCCGGCGACGGCATCCGCCCCGCCGCGCGGTCGATGAGGTGGTGGGCTCGAGACAGCATCCCCGTCTGGTCGCCACCACCGCGGTGCCGGGCCAGCCAGCTCGCCACCAGCGCACCCAGCGCGAACGCCACGAGCGGGACCAACACCCCGAGAAGATCGCCGAAGACCGTCGAGACGAGATGTCCCGCGCCCGAGGCGACCGCGGACCAGCCGCGCTCGAGAATCGTGCCCGCCGCCCAGGCGGCGACACCAGCCAGCGCGATCACGGTCGCGAGGATCAGCGCCCCGCGCAGAGCCTCGACGGGACGCGCGCTCACGACGACGAGCCGACGTCGACGCCACACACCGAGCGCGAGCGACAAGGCCGCCAGGCCCGCGCCGAGCGGCGCGCCCGCGAGCAGCAACCCGGCGACCGGGTCGGGCTCGCCGAAGCCGACGATCTCGACATGGGTGGGATCGTCGCGGTCGTACCGGATTGCCGGGCGAACATCGACCCAGCGACGGCCGGTGTCGCCGACGAAGACGTCCGCCTGCCGCCGGTCACCCCCACGATCACGGAACGAGACCTTGGCCACCATCCCGCCTTGGTCGCGCACCTTGACCAGAACACCGGTCGTCTCGCGCCAGGTGGTGACCGAGTCTTGTCGCCACTCGAGCGCCACCCGGGACATGCGTGTGAGCCCGGCGAGCGTGAGCGGTACACCGACCAGGACCAGGGCAAGAATCGCGAGGGTCGGTAAGACCCTGACCGGGTCGCGCGCCGCGGCCCACAGTCGTGAGCCGAGCCGCCGCGACGCGCCGAGCGCACTCGTCACCCAGTTCTGAAGACGACCCATGGCCCCTCGTGTACCACGCCGAGGCGCGAGCATGACCGCGGGGCCACGGTTGTGGGCGGACCCTCGGGCTGCGAGAGTGGGGTGGTGCCGCCCCGCACCACGCTCCTGCCCGATCCCCCAGCCGCCCGGCAGAGCTTCACGATCGTCTCCGTCGACGACCATCTCATTGAGCCTCGCCACCTCTTCGAGGGCCGAATTCCCGCGACGCTCGCCGACCGCGCCCCTCGGGTCGTCGAGGACGAAGCGGGCAACGAACTCTGGGAGTTCGACAGCCACCGGTACCCGCAGGTCGGGTTGAACGCGGTCGTCGGGCGTCCGAAGGAGCAATGGTCCCTGGAACCCGCGCGGTTCGACGAGATGCGCCGCGGCTGTTGGGATCCGACCGACCGACTCGCCGACATGGACCTCGACGGCGTCTGGGCGTCGCTGTGCTTCCCGTCGCTCATCGCCGGATTCGCCGGCACGGTGTTCGCCCACGCGTCCGACCCGGCGCTCGGCCGCGCCTGCGTGCGCGCTTGGAACGACTGGATGCACGACGAGTGGGCCGCCGCCGCACCCGCGCGGCTCTTGGCGAACCAACTTCCGTGGCTCCTCGATCCGGAGTTCGCGGCCGCCGACATTCGACGCAACGCCGAACGCGGCTTCGTCGCCGTGTCGTTTCCCGAGAACCCGGTCGACCTCGGGCTGCCGTCCCTGCACACGGACCACTGGGACCCGTTCCTCCACCGCGTGCGAAGAGACCGGAACCGTGGTGTGTCTGCACAACGCGTCGAGCAACTGGACCGCGTCACGCTCACCCGGCGCCCCGCTGGAACTGTTCACGACCTTGTTCCCGGTCAACGCGATGGTCGCCGCCGCGGACTGGCTCTGGGCCGGGATCCCGACCCGCTTCCCCGAACTCGACGTCGCGTTCAGCGAGGGCGGGATCTCGTGGGTGCCGATGCTCATCGATCGCATCGACTACGTCATGGACCACTCGGCGTCCGGGTTGTCCGCCTGGAAGGACCCGACGCTCAGCCCGACCGACGCCCTCCGGCGCAACTTCTGGTTCTGCACCATCGACCTGGGTTCCACCTTCGCGTTGCGCGACCACATCGGCGTCGACCACATCATGATGGAGACGGACTACCCCCACGCCGACTCGAGTTGGCCGGACACCCAGGCGCGCGCCCGCGCCGCGCTGGGCGGCGTTTCGGACGATGATGTGCGTCAGGTGACGTGGGCGAACGCGGCGCGGCTCTTCCGGCTCGACGTACCAGCTCCCCTCCAGGTCCCGTGACCGCCGATCTGGTACTGCGCGGCGGGACCGTGATCGACGGGACCGGCGCCAAAGCACGGGTCGCCGATGTCGCGGTACGCGATGGCCGCGTCCTTGCGATCGGCTCGCCCACCGAAGTCGGCGCGGGTCGACGCAGTATCGATGTCTCCGACCGGGTGGTCGCGCCCGGATTTGTAGACCTGCACACGCATTACGACGCCCAGCTCCTCTGGGATCCAACTGCCAGTCCGTCACTGCTGCACGGTGTCACCACCGTGTTCGGGGGCAACTGCGGCTTCGGCCTCGCGCCCGCCGCAGCCACCGACACCGACTACCTGACCCGACTCATGGCCCGCGTGGAAGGCATCCCCCTGGCCGCGCTCGAAGCAGGTGTGCCCTGGGACTGGACCGACTTCGGCGGCTACCTCGACCGAGTCGAGGCGGGAGGCGTGGCGGTCAACGCCGGGTTCCTCGTCGGTCACAGTGCGTTGCGCAGACACGTGATGGGCGACGCCGCGACCGGCGATGCGGCGGACACCGACCAGATCGAGGAGATCGCCGCGCATCTCGACGTCGCGTTGCACGCCGGGGCGATCGGTTTTTCCAGTTCCCAGGCGCCGACGCACCACGACGGCAACGGAGACCCGGTTCCGTCGCGTTTCGCGTCGCGAGCGGAACTGGTACGGCTGGCCGAGGTGCTCGCACCCCACGAGTCCACGCAGCTCGAACTCATCATCCCTGGCTGCCTCGGCGGGTTCACCGACGACGAGGTCGAGCTCATGTCCGAACTGTCGATCGCCGCACGGAGCCCACTCAACTGGAACGTCCTCGGCGTCAGCGCGACCGGCAACCATGAGCATCAGCTCGCGGCGTCGACGCGCGCGGCGGCACGCGGGGCCAAGGTGGTGGCACTGACGATTCCGCAGTCCATGCGGATCCGGTTGTCGTTCCTCTCCGGGTTCGTGCTCGACGGCTTGCCGGGATGGGGCGACGTCCTCGGCCGGCCCGTGACCGAACGGCTCCGTCTCCTGTCGGATCCGGCGGTGCGAACGCGCCTCGACACCGGTGCGCATTCTGAGGAGGCGGGGCTGCTGGCGGGGCTTGCCCGCTGGGAGCGGATGACGGTCGCCGAGACGTTCGCCGATTCGACCCGGGCCTACGAGGGGCGTTCGATCGGCGACATTGCGGACGAGCGCGGGATCGCACCCTTCGACGCGTTGTGTGACCTCGTCGTCGCCGACGGGCTTCGGACCGGACTCCGGCCCGAACTTCCGGCCGAGGATCGCGCCACATGGGAAACCCGCGCGGCAGTGTGGCGGGACCCACGCGCCATCGTCGGCGGGTCCGATGCCGGCGCCCATCTCGACATGTTCTGCATGGCGGGCTACTCCACGTTCCTCGTCGGGCCGGCGGTACGCGACCTCGGGCTGCTCTCACTCGAGGAAGCGGTGCGGCTCCTCAGTGATGTCCCCGCCCGGCTCTACGACCTCACCGATCGCGGCCGACTGGTCGCCGGAGCCCACGCAGATCTCGTCGTGTTCGATCCCACCACTGTCGGTCCCGGTCGGGAACAGACGCTCGACGACCTCCCCGGCGGCGCGAGCCGAATCGTCGTGGACAGCGTCGGCATCGAGCGCGTGTTCGTCGGGGGCACCGAGATCGTGCGCGGCGGCGTCGCCACGGGCGCCACGCCGGGCCGGGTCCTACGGCGCGGGCGCGGTAACGGGCCCGGTGGCCGCTGAGTCGTCGCCGCGCAAGTCGATCGCGGGTTCGGGGGCAACCAACGGCCAAGGCTGATGCCGTTCGGCCGCGAGCGCGACATCGAAGAGCAAACCGTCGGCGTGATGCGGAGCGAGGACCTGCATCCCGACGGGCAGGCCGTCGACCGTGCCCGCGGGAATGGACACTGCCGGATTCCCGTGAATGTTCGAGACGATGGTCAACGCTCCCATTGTGACCAACTCGGGGAACCGGTCCGCCGCCTCGTCGAGGAGACGCGAAGGCAGGCGGGGCAACACGGCCCCCGCGGCCCGGACGAGACCGAGGGCACCGCGGAGCGCGAGTACCCCGGAGCGCGACGAACGAATCCAGTCTCCGATGGGCGGCTGCTCG
The DNA here is from genome assembly GCA_963701625.1 of uncultured Acidimicrobiia bacterium. Lineage (GTDB taxonomy): Bacteria > Actinomycetota > Acidimicrobiia > IMCC26256 > JAENVU01 > JAENVU01. The sequence continues at coordinate 293,863 of CAVPAT010000005.1, forward strand.
GCGCTCGTCGGCGCGTCCGCCGGGAACGCCGGCCCCGGGTTCGTCGCCGCGATCACGAAGTCCACGTCTCCGAAGGCGTCGGCCATCGCTTCGTTCGCCTCGATCCGCAGCCCCTCGGCGACGGCGGCAGTGTCGAGGTTGTAGAAGGCCTGCGCGATCCGGACGCCGAACGCGACTTCGTCGGTGAGCAACGGCGCGCACCTCGGCCACCGATCGCCCATCTCCGCGAGCAGGGTCGCCAAATTCCCCATCGTCCACTGCAACGCCAGGTTCGGCAGCGGAATCGCCCGATCGACGAGCGTCATGCCCGTTGCTGACGCGAGATCCTCGGCGCGCGACCGGATCTGCTCCTCGACCCCGGGTTCGAGGATCGCACCACCGAGAGCAGGGACGAGCGCAACCCGACGGCCGCGCAACTCGTGGGTCCCGAGCGCAGCCTCCCACGGACCGGCGGCGGGTAGCGAGGTCGGGTCGGCCCGGTGCGCGCCGGCGCAGACGTCGTAGTAGCGCGCCGCGTCGCGCACGGACCGGGCCAGGTTCCCGAGCACCACGGTGTTGGGACGCATGAACGCGCGCGGGCTGCGCGGGATGCGGCCGAACGTGCCCTTCATCCCCAGGAGCCCGGTGTATCCGGCGGGGATGCGGATCGAACCGCCGCCGTCGCCTCCGGTGGCGAGGCTCACGAGCCCACCGGCGACCGCCGCCGCCGAACCACTCGAGGACCCACCGACCGTGCGACCGTGCCGCCACGGGTTGTGCGTGACGCCGTTGATCTTCGTGACGCTCACGTTCAGACCACCGAACTCGCTGGCGGTGGTCGACCCGACCGGCACGATGCCACCCCGGTCGCGCAATCGCTCGAAGTGGTGCGAGGTCCGGTCCGCCCGCCGACCGGCGAACACCAGCGAGGCTTCCGAGAACGGCCAACCCTCGACCGGGTCCAGTTCCTTGATGCCGGTCGGCACGCCCCCGAACGGAAGGTTCAGGTCGGCCCGCCCGGCGACGTCGCGTGCGCGCTCGGCGTCGAGGTAGGAGAACGCATTGAGATCCGACGCCTCGATCGCAGCCAACGAGGCGTCCAGTTCCTCGACCGGCGATCGCTCCCCCACCCGGAACGCCTCCACCAACGAACAGGCGTCCCCCGCCCACGGCCCATCAGTCATCGCGAGATGATCGCACGTTCCGCAACTGAGCGCTCCGACCGCGCGCACCGAGCCGGAGTCGTGGGTCGGGGCGGTGCGCGCAACCCACACCAAGCCCCGGCGCTCAGTGGGAGGACTGAGCGCTCCGACCGCGCGCACCGAGCCGGAGTCGTGGGTCGGGGCGGTGCGCGCAACCCACACCAAGCCCCGGCGCTCAGTGGGAGGACTGAGCGCTCCGACCGCGCGCACCGAGCCGGAGTCGTGGGTCGGGGCGGTGCGCGCAACCCACACCAAGCCCCGGCGCTCAGAGCGCGCCAACGGCGCGCCGAGAAGTCACCAGGATCGGGTCCCAGACCGGGGAGTAGGGCGGCGCGTACGAGAGGTCGACGTCGATGAGATCGTCGACGGTCATGCGGTTCCAGATCGCCACCGCCACGACATCGATCCGCTTGGCCGCACCCTCCCGGCCGACGATCTGGCCGCCGATGACCCGACGCGTCGCGCGGTCCACAATCAGCTTCGTCGTGATCGGCGCGGCGCCCGGGTAGTAGCCGGCGCGGGTGGACGACGTCGTCGTGACTTCGGCCGGATCGAAACCGGCGGCGCGAGCGCCTTCGGTCGTCAGACCCGTGCGCGCGACTTCCAGCGAGCAGACCTTCGTCGCCGCGGTCCCGATCACACCGGCGAAGGATGCGTCGCCACCGCCGATGTTGATGCCCGCGACGCGCCCCTGTTTGTTCGCGTGCGTCCCGAGTGCGATCGCGACGGGCTGCCCCGAGACCAGATCGGTCTTCTCGCAGCAGTCGCCCCCCGACCAGACCCGCTCGCTTGACGTCTCCTGGCGCGCGTCCACCGCGATCGCGCCGCTGGCGCCGATCCGGATTCCCGCGGCATCCGCGAGCGCGACGTTGGGACGAACCCCCAGTCCCAGCGCGACCACCCCCGCCGTGACGGTGCCGTCCGGAGTCGCGACACCGACGACGCGGCCGTCGCGCGTATCGAAACCCTCGACCCGACTTCCGAGATGCAGATGGATCCCGAAGTCCGCCAGGCCTTCGGCGACGAGCGCGCCCATGTCGGGATCGAGGGTGGTCATAGGGTGCGGCGCCATTTCGACGAGGTGGGTCTCGAGTCCGAGCAACGCAAACGCTTCGGCCATCTCCAGGCTCACGTACCCGCCGCCGACCACGACCGCCCGCGACGGTTGCTCGGTCCGGACCCATTCTCGGATCGCGGCACCGTCGTCGAGGGAGTGCACACCGAACACCCCGGCAGCATCGATCCCCTCAATCGGCGGTCGCACGGGGGTGGCGCCGACCGCCACCATCAGATGGTCGTACGGCTCCCACCGGGTGGTACCGCCGGCCGACACCTGGACCGCGCCCCGTTGCGTGTCGATCTCGAGCACGTCGTGTTGCAGGTGCACCGCGATCTGCTGTCGCTCCCGGAACTGCTCCGGGGTCCGGGCGACCAGGTCATCCAGGTCGGTCACGACGTCGCCGACGAAGTACGGGATCCCGCACGCCGAATAGGACGAGAAGTTGCCGCGATCGAAGGCCGCGATGTCCAGGTCGTCGGCGGTCCGTCGCCGGCGGGCATTGCTGGCGGCGCTCATACCTGCGGCGTCGGCACCGATCACGATCATGCGGTCTTGGCCCATGGTCGTACCTTCGCGCACCTCCCTCCCCGGGCCCGGTCACCGTGTGACCGGGTTCACCCCCGCGCCGGCGCTGCCACCGTGTAGAACGGGCGAACACGCTCACGATCGAGGGGACCGCCATGCGCGTCGAGGTGGACAGCGAAAAGTGCCAGGGCCACAACCGGTGCTACGCGCTCGCCCCCGACGTCTTCGACGTCGACGACTTGGGCTTCGCCTTCTCGAAGTTCGACGGCGACCTGCCGCCCGAGTTGGAAGACGGTGCCCGGGCCGGCGCGGCGAACTGTCCCGAGTACGCGATCACGATCACGGAGTAGACGATGACCACACAGCACCCCCCGGTTGAAGACTGGGCGACGGACTTCGACCACATCGACGCGGGGTGGGTCGGTGACCCCTATCCCATCTGGGCCGATCTCCGGCAGCGCTGTCCGGTGGCGCACTCCGACCGCTACGGCGGCGTCTGGCTCCCGGTGCGCCACGAAGACGTTGCCGCGGTCGCCTACGACACTGAGCACTTCACGTCACGCTCGGTCATCGTGAGCGAACTGCGGCCAGGACCCAACGACCTGCCCGCGCCGATCGGCATCGCGCCGCCGATCACCTCGGACCCGCCATTCCACCAGGACGCTCGGCGGCTCCTGCTCCCGGCGTTCGCGCCGAAGCCGATCACGGCACTCGAACCCTTCACGCGCGACCTCTGCCGCGAACTGCTCGATGCGGTGGGTGACGCCGAGAGCTTCGACGCCGCGGTCGACTACGCCCAGCACATTCCGGTGCGGGTGATCGTGAAGATGCTCGGGTTCCCGGCCGAAGACGCCGATGTGTTCCGCGAGTTCATCCACATGATCATCGAAGACGTGGGGATGCCCGAAGCAGAGCGTCGGCAACGCCAAGAGCAGGGGAAGCTCGACTCCTATCTGACCGCCCAGATCGACGATCACCTCGCGAACCCGCGCGATGACCTGACGTCGTTCCTTCTCGACGCCGAGATCGGGGGCGAGAAGCTCCAACCGGATCACGTCCGCGGCACCATGGTCCTGCTCATGGTTGCCGGTATCGACACGACGTGGTCCGCCATCGGGGCATCGTTGTGGCACCTCGCACAGCACCCCGAGGATCGTCAGCGCCTGGTCGCGGATCCATCGCTGATGCCAACCGCAATCGAGGAGTTCCTCCGGGCCTACGCGCCGGTCACCATGGCGCGGATGGTCGCCGAGGACTTCGAGTTCCAGGGCTGTCCGATGCGTAAGGACGACTGGCTCCTGCTCCCGTTCCCGGCGGCGAACCGGGACCCCGAGGCATTCGCCGACGCGGACCAGGTCCTGATCGATCGCGCCGAGAACCGCCACGCGGCCTTCGGGCTCGGTATCCACCGCTGCCTGGGATCGAACTTGGCGCGGATGGAACTCACCGTCGCCGTCGAGGAGTTCCTCGCCCGCTATCCCGACTTCTCACTGACCGATGCGGACGCGGTCACGTGGTCGGCCGGCCAGGTCCGCGGGCCGCGCCGCATCCCCGTCACGATCCCGGGAGCGGTCGCCGACCTCAGCGGTAGAACGCGGGACTGAACGCGCCCTTCGGGATCTCCTCCAGCGGCGTAGCAACTTCCTCGACGGTCGGCCCGACGCCGTTCGCCGCGATCGGATCCAGCACCGACAGGTCGAAGCCGTACAGGTCGGCCGCAGTCCCGGACAACACCTGACGGAGGTCCTCCGGGGTCCAGTCGTGGAACGTCCGGCGCAGGCTCTCGCGCGAATACGGCGAGGTGCCCTCGTTGTGCGGGTAGTCCGATCCCCACATCACCTTGTGCAGCCCGAGCCGGCGCAGGGCCTTCGTGTCGCGCACGCCGGGGAAACTCACGCCGACCCACACGTTGCGCTCGAAGTACTCCGACGGGGTCATCGGCAGCACCATGTCGTTGGCGAGATTCATCTCGCCGATCCGACCCGACTGCATCTGCATGTGGAACGCGTCGAGCTGCATGAGCAAAGGCGGGATCCAGTCGCAGCCCTGCTCGGTGAGGACGAGCTTGAGGTTGGGAAAGCGTTCGAACACCCCGCTCATCAGCAACTGCCACAGCGGCCGGTGCGCGTACCACGCGGTCTCGATCATCCATTGCAGCGTGGAACTCGGGTACTTGCCGTAGTCCGGGAGTCCGGAGCCCGTCGTGTGGTGGTCGAGCAGGATGCCCCGCTCCTCGCACACCGCCCAGAGCCGGTCGTAGTGATCCGAGTAATAGGGGGCGATGTCGGCGTCATCGGGAATTCCAGGGATGAGGACGCCGCCGCGGAGTCCGTGATCGTGGATCCACTCCACCTCGGCGATCGCGACGTCCACGTCGTCGAGGAAGATCTGGCCGAGCCCGGCCCGACGCTCCGGGTACCGGCCGGCCCAGTCCGCCATCCAACGGTTGTGGGCTCGGAGGCCGGCCCAGCGCCGCCGATAGTCCTCGGCGTCCTTGGGTGCCCGGGCGATCACCGCGCCGGTCGGGAAGAACGGCGGCACGGTGTTGGGGAACGTCACCTCGGCGACCTGACCGTCCTTCTCCAGATCACTGATCCGCCGCTCGTCGTCCCAGTTGCGCGACCGTCCGTCGTCCTGGAGATCACGGAACGGGTTCGAGTACTTGCCGCGCCAGGCGTCGAACTCGTCCTGCCATTCCGCCTCGAGAAACTCCCGGTACTGCTCGTGCGACCCACCCGCATGACAGTCGGCGGAGATGATCGTGTACCGCTCGTTCGTCGCCGTGCTCATGACGGACCTCCCGGGTAGGTCGTTGGTGGCAGCTTCGCAGTACCTGACGCTACCGTCAGCTCCATGAGCGCCCCAATCGTCGATATCTGGGTCAACATCGTGTCGAGGCGGGGCGCGCAGGAGTTCCTCGGCCAGGAAGCCTTCGCCGCGATTCCCGACTACCTGGGATCGAGCAGCACCGAGGGCACGGGGGTCGAGTCGACGCTCGCGCTCATGGACGATCTCGGCGTCGCGACAGGGGTCCTCTGCCCCGGCCTCGACCGCACGATGGAGCAGGCCCTCGAAACCGCCGATGCCCACCCGGACCGCTTCCTCGTCGCCGGCGGGCTGGCGGTCGCAGACCGACCCACCCGCAACGTGAAGCGGCTCCGGGACCTCGCCGAGCACCCCGCGTTCTCGATGGTTCGGATCATGCCGCTCGCGAACCAGGTCGCGATCGACGATCCGCGCCACTACCCCGTCTACGCCCTCTGCGAGGAGCTCGAGATCCCCGTCAGCATCAACGTCGGGATTCCCGGACCGCGCGTCCGGTCGCAAGTCCAACACCCCGAGCTCCTCGAAGGTGTCCTCATCGACTTCCCCGATCTCGTCGTGATCGGCGCGCACATGGGCCACCCCTACGAGGAGCTGCTCATGAACTACATGCGCAAGTGGCCGAACCTCTACCTGTCGTGCACCGCCTACGCGCCGCGATACATGGATCCGAACCTGGTGGCGTTCATGAACAGCTCCACCTACCGCGGTCGGGTGCTCTGGGGCAGCGACGAGCCGTGGTTCCCGATGCGGCGGTCCCTCACTGAAGCGCAGGCGCTCCCGCTGGACGACGACGCGATGGCGCAGTTTCTCGGCGGGACTGCACGTCGTCTCCTTGATCGGCGGGCCCGAACATGACGGTCCGGCACCTCCCGGCTTTCGCGTCGGCCGACGAGGTCGCCGCGGTCATCGCGGCCGACGGTTGCGCGGTCATCGACCGCCTCGCCGACCCCGAACTCCTCGATCGCATCGACGCGGAGATGGCGCCCTTCGTCGCGGCAACGCCGTTCGGCGATGACGAGTTCGCCGGCCCCCGCACGCGGCGAACCGGCGGGCTGGTCCCACGATCGCCGACCTCCCGGGAGCTGATCCTCGACGAACTGATCCTCGGTACGTGCGACCGGGTGCTCGCCCACGTGCAGCAGTACCAGTTGCACCTGACCCAGCTCATCCGGATCTCGCCCGGCGGGCCGGCGCAGATGATTCACCGCGACCAGTGGGCGTTCGACTTCTTCACCTTCCCCACCGGCTACCAGGTCCAGTGCAACACGATCTGGGCGGGGACGGACTTCACCGAGGCCAACGGCGCAACCCGGGTCGTGCCGGGCAGTCATCTGGCCGAGGACAAGCAGCGCCTGACGGTCGCGGACACCGAGCCCGCCGAGATGGAGCGCGGTTCGGTCCTGCTCTACGTCGGCTCGCTGTACCACGGTGGTGGCGAGAACCGGTCCGACGCGGACCGGCTCGGGATCAATATCACCTACAGCGTCGGGTGGCTCCGCCAAGAAGAGAATCAGTACCTCACCGTGCCGCAAGAGATCGCCCGCGAGTTGCCCGAACGGCTGCAGCGGCTCCTCGGTTACTCGCGTGGCGCGTACGCGCTCGGCTACGTGGACGACCTGCGCGATCCGCTCGACGTGCTCATGGGCAGGGACGGCACCAACTCGTCGTTCGCGCCGGCGGCGGAGTCCTGACCCGCCGCGGTACCCGCCCCCGCGATCCCGTTCGACGGCGACGAACCCCGACGCAAGGCAAGGAACCCGAACTCCAGCGCCGTCGCCCCGACCAACAGCACAGCCGCCACGATGCTGTCGGCCCACCAATGATTCGCGGTCGCGGTCACGGCGAAGATCGTCAAGATCGGGTGGATGACGATCCACCAGCGCCCGCGGCTGACCCCGGCCGCGATCACGACGACCGCGACCCAGAGCGACCACGCGACGTGGACCGACGGCATCGCCGAGAGTTGGTCCGAGATGCCCTGTCCCAGGGGGCCGTAGACCGACTGGTCGAACAATCGGGCCACGTCGACGAAGCCGTACTGCGGATACATCCGCGGCGGCGCGACGGGGACGAACTGGATCAGCAGGCACGCGAACGTCGTCAACGCGAGGACGGTTCGCCACGGGGCGTACTTGGCGCGGTGCGCGAAGAACAACCAGATGAGCGCGCACACCATCGAGGGCACGTGCACCACCGCGTAGTACGCGTTGGTGAAGCGGGCGACCCACGGGCGGACGACGATCCAGTCCTGGGGGATCGTCTCGCTCGGGAGGTGCAGCGCGCGTTGCACGTCGTAGACCCAGCGGCCGTTCGCGAGTCCTTCATCCACCCGAACGTGGGCCAGCCGTCCGGCCAGGACCCAGATGGTGTAGAGCGACAGCACCACGGCCAGTTCACGACCGAACGCCGCGACCCCGCGCATCCAAGGCCTATCGGCGCGCCGCCAGGCGAATCCGACGAGCGCGCCGACCGCGGCCAAGACGACCGCCGCTTGCCATTGGAGCCACATGCCGAGGCGATGTTGCCACGACCACGCCTCGGGCGGCTGACCAGGCCCTAGTCCTGGTTCGGCACCTTCGGCTTGGCGCAGGGACCGCCCGGCGTGACCCGGACGTGAACGTCGGCAGCATGCCGGGCGTTACGCAGCACCAACGTCGTCGAACAGCCACGCACCCGGGCGCCGTCGACGGTCACCGAGTAGCCCTCGGGATACACGCGGTGGGGCAGCACGATGCTCGTCGGCAACACGCGGTCGGCCCGCGAGCCGTCCGGGCGTGACGTCGAGTACGCGAAGTCGTAGACGCGGGTATCGGGATCGAACTCGGCGCTCGTCGGGGTCCCGTTGGTGACCATCGGGTTTGGCCGCACCAGCGCCCCGACCGTCGACGCGACCAGGTTGTCGCCACCCGGCGGTTGCCGGGGGTCGTGCACCAGGTTCTCGTCGTAGGTCCAGAACACCCAGGAGAGCAGTCGGGAGTCGAACGCGTCCGTCAGCCGCCGAAGAGTCGCGGCATCGTTCGTGGCGCCGAACTCGGTGGCGAGGAGCGCGTCGCCGCGCGCCGACGCCGCGATCGCGCGATCCATCACCGCCTCGTCCAACGCCGGGGAGGTCGCGTACACGTGGTACGAGAGCCCACTCGCGGGCGCGCCGATGCCGGACAACGAGGTGTCGGCCTGACCGAAGTTGAACAGCACGAACGGTTCGCTGAAGACGAAGGGCTCCGGATCGACGCTGCGGATCGCGGCAGTCATCCGCTCACCGAACGGCACGAGCCGCGCCGCCTCGACGTCCGGGCAGCCCCCCGCGATACAACGGGTCCAGTCCGCACCCGGCCACGGCTCGTTCATCAGGTCGTAGCCGAGGACGTAGTCCTGATCGGCGACTGCGGCCGCAACCGCGCGCACCATCTCCGCGTAGTGCGTCTGGAGCGGTACGCCGTCCGGCCCGGGCTTGTTCTCCCAGAAGTTGTCGAACGCGCGCTGCATCGCCGGGTTGGTGAGGTAGTAGGTGGGGAACGGGTCGGGCGGGTTGGGCAAGCCGTCCGTCAGCGTCGCCCACGCCGGAAAGCCGTTGCCGTGGGTCAGCGGCCCGTACCCGTCCTGGTGGAAGTCGAGTTGCGTGAAGATGCCTTCGGCCGCGAGCACGTCGACGCTGTCCGCGATCGAGTCGACATAGGCCTGGTCGATCATGCCGGGCTCGGGCATCACCGACTCGAACACGACGCCGAGTCGCACGACGTTGAAGCCCTCGTCGCGCAGGAACCGTGCGTCGTCCTCCCCGAAGCCCGCCGCGGCCGGCGAAATCGGCGGGAACTTCTTCACGTAGTTCACGCCGCGCAGGTTCACGACGCGACCCCATTGATCGGTGAACCACCGACCCTCGTGACTCAGGCCGGGGATCGGTCCCACGGGCGGCTCGAACCGCGGCCGCGGCACACACGCGGCGGCCACTACCAGGAGCAGGACGACGAGCACACCCGAACGCAGCAATCGCATCGGCGGCACGCTACGCGTCAGTCCGATCCGCGGCAATTGTGGATGAGATCACGGCCCCAGGACGAGCGTCTTGAAGAACTTCGCGCCCGCGACCTCCAGACGCGCGTGGATCAGCGAGCGGTGATCTCCACTCCGTGGGTCCGGTCGGCCGAGACCGCCGCCTCCAAGGCCGCGATGCCGCGCGCCACGGATCATCTTCACCTGCGACGCGTACGCAGCTGACGGTAACTCGGCCCACACCTTGGCGGCCGCCTGCGCGGTCTCCTCGAGTGCCTCCGGCGCGGCGATGGCGTCGTAGTAGCCCGCGTCACGAGCGCCGGCGGGCGGATACATCCGGGCACCGACGGTCGCCACGTGGAAGTGACGACGACTGAGACGTTCCTCCGCGAACTCGATCGCCCAGCGCGGCAGGAACATACCGATCTTCGTCTCGATGAGGCCCGTCTGGAAGGAGCCCTCGACACCGATCCGCTCGTCGGCGGCCAGCAGGAGCAACGCTCCCGCTGCGACCGTGTGCCCCGATGCGGCCACCACGACCGGAAGCGGTGAGGCGAAGATCCGGGTGAACAGCGCGCCACCGTCGGACACCAGTCGCACCACGGCGCCCGGATCCTCGCCCTTCATGACGGAGAGGTCGAACCCGCCGGTCAGGAATCCCGGCTTGCCTGTGATGACCAGCGCGCCCACCGCGGGATCGTTCTCGGCCACCGTGAGACACGTGTCGAGTCCACCGAGCACATCGAACGAGAGCGCGTTGGCCTTGCCGTGCTCGATCCTCGCCCACGCGACACCGTCGCGCACCTCGTAGTGGACGAACTCGGTACCGCTCTCACTCATGACTGCTCCTCGAACTCCGGGACTTTCGACCTTAGAGCGCGCTCGACAAACCGGGCGAGGCGACTACCAGACCTCGTACTCGGCCGGGTCCGGGTGTCGGGTCCGCTGCCAGAACTCCAGGAGCGAGAACGGCCAGTTCTGGCTGACCCGGCCAGACGCGTTCTTGTACCAGGCACTCACCGACGATGCACCCCAGGCCATCGCCTGGTTCGCCGCGTCCACGCGTTCGTTGTACGCGTCGTGGATCGACGGCTGCACGTCCATGGCGGTCGCCCCACGCTCGAGCAGCATCCGCACGCTCTCGACGATGTAGCGCGCCTCCAGTTCGGAGAAGTAGATGATGCTGCCGTTGATCACGATGTTCGTGTTGGGTCCGTACATCAGGAAGAAGTTCGGGAATCCGGGGATCGTGAGCCCGAGGTAGGCGCGGGCGTCACCGTCCCAGGACTCGTGCAAGTCCAGACCGTCGCGACCCGCGCACGGTCATCGGGGTGAGGAAGCTGGACGCCTCGAACCCGGTGCCGTAGATGATGACGTCCACCGAATGCTCGGTGCCGTCGGCCATGCGCACGCCGGACTCGGTGATGCAGTCGATCGCGCCGGTATCGAGCGTGACGCTGTCACGAGTCATCGTGCGCGCCCAGATGCCGTTGTCGCGGACGAACCGCTTCGCGAACGGCGGGTACTGCGGCACGACCGCGGCCAACAGATCCGGATCGGGGAACTGGGTCCGCAAATACTCGGTGAAGAGCTGCCGGACTGCGTCGTTGAGCATGCTGACCGAAGCTCCCGGCGTCTCGGGTGTCCAGTCGTCGTCCACCGCCGCCATCGGGACCAGCACCTCATGGGATCGCCAGAAGATCCACACCCGGTCCCAGTTGGCGTACGACGGAACGTGATCGAGGACCCACCGCATGCCGACCGGAAGCTCGTCGTGGTAGTTCGGCGTGTCGATCAGCCAGGGCGGAGTCCGCTGCAACACCGTCAGGTGCGCGGCCCGCTCGGCGACCGGCGGGATGAACTGCGCCGCGCTGGCCCCGGTCCCGATGATGGCGACGTGCCGACCGCGCGAGCTCCACCGACTCGTCCCAGCGCGCGGAATGGAACGACTCGACCGCGGAAGCGATCGACGCCGTCGATGTCGGGCATCTTGGGTCGGTTGAGTTGGCCTACCGCACTCACGACCGCGTCCGCCCGCACCGTCTCGGCGTGGCCCTTCGCGTCGCGAACCGTGACGGACCAGTGGCCTCCGGCGTCGTCCCACGTTGCGTCGAGCACCTCGGTGTCGAACCGCACGTGCTCTCGGATCCCGAACTCGTCGGCACACGCGCGGAAGTAGTCGAGCAGGACTGACTGCTGCGAGTAGTACTGCGGCCACTCGTTGGTCTGCGCAAACGAGTAGCTGTAGAAGTGGTTCGGCACATCCACCCGGCACCCGGGATAGCGGTTCTCGAGCCAGGTCCCACCGACGTCGGCGTTCTTCTCGAACACCACGTAGTCCACCCCGGCCTGCCCGAGCCGGTGCGCGGTCGCCAACCCGGACATTCCCGCGCCGATGATCACGACCCGGAACGGTCGGTCGGGCGCGATCTCCTCGCGACGCCAGCCCGGAGCTCGCGCATCGACCCCTTCCAGCGCCAACTCCTCGGTCATCAGCTCGACGTAGTCGGCCCCGACCGGTTCGCCCGCGAGGAACTCGAACATCCGAACGATGGCGTCCGGGTCCGGGCTGGGGGCCCGAACACAGCCCGCGTCACGGAATCGGGCCAACGCCGCCGCCATCGCGTCGCGGGCCGTGGCCGCGGCCTCAGCGCTGACGCCCGCCGTGGGATCGAAGGACTGCGGGCTCGGACGGAACTCGTCCCGGAGCAGATCGTGCTCACCGGTGAGGCACGCCACTGCGACCAGGAGCGGGGAGGTCTGTTCGACCGCGTCGAGCGTGGCTCGAATCTCTTCGTCGCTCGCGTCGATCGGCTGCGGGACGGGGTTCACACGCATCGGTCGAGTCTCACACGCGATCCGTTGCCGGCGCCTCGCCACCGCCCCGACGGTCGGCACCCACGAGCACCGAGCACGGCGCGGTGCGGGCGATCGCACTGGCCGTCGACCCCCGGCGCAGCCGAGCAATGCCCGTCAACCCGCGGGTTCCGAGGGTCACGAGGTCTGGGTTTCGCCGGTCGAGCTCCTCCGCGATCACCGGCGTCGGGTTCCCGGTCCTCGTCACCACCTCCGGCGTGACCCCGCCCACCGCGAAGTCGGCCCGCGCTTGGGCCTCGGCAGTTCTGGGGTTGGTCCGCCCGTCGTCGACGACGAGCACACACACCTCGGTCCCGCTCACCCAAGGAAACGCGCACATCTGCTCGACCATGTGACTCGCGTGTTCCGAACCGTCGTGGCAAACAAGAACGGAATGCACTGCAGTTGCCGCACGGGCAACCACGATCGGAGCGACGGGACTCGCTAGGAGCCACTCCGCCGTGCTCCCGAGGTGAAGGGACTTGAGCACGCCTCGACCTCTCGGACCGATGACGACCAGGTCGGACGGACGAGCCAGCGCGAGGCGCGGGTCGATCATCCCGGTCAGATACACCAGCTCGGCGAACTGTGCGCCCTCACCGACCGGGCGGCGGGCCGGCGGCTCCCATTCGTGCAACTTCGCCGCCACCGGAGTCGGCGGTAGCGCCAGGTCCGGGACTTCGGCGCGGACCACCTCGAGTCGCCACCCGGGCCATTCATGGCTGTTGATCCACAACCAGGCGCGGTCGGCGTTCGGCGATCCGTCGTCTCCGAACACGATGGTGCGGGCGGCAGGCATATGACGTCGACCCCTCTCACATTGAACGGCTGGACCGCCGGAACGAGTCGCGCGCCAGAAGCTCGTGCTCGATCCTGACCATCATGAGTCCCCCAGGACGTCCCCGTCGAGCCGGTCGATGGTTGCGAAGGCCGAGACCGGTTCACGGCGCAACTTGGTGAACGTCCTGGTCGGGTGGCCGAGCGCGAGCAGCCCGGCGACAGCATGGCCGGCCGGCGCCCCGAGGGCGTCGAGCACGGCAGGTTCGCTGCGGATCACCATCGTGGTGAGCACGCCACCGAGACCCTCGTCGCGCGCGGCCAGGAGCACACTCCAGGCGAAGGGGTAGACCGACGCCGCGCCGGCGAAGGTGTACCGGTCGAGGTCGCGGTCCACCGCGGCGAGCGCGTCGAGATCCACGACGATCGCAAGCAGCACCGGGACTGCGTCGAGGCGCTCTGCGAAACCATTCGGGTCGGCCGCGGCCTCGAACTCGCCCGCATGCTCGATCGCCGCCGCTTCGGACTCCCGATCAGCCAGTGGGGACCAAGGTGTGAGGCCGGACGCGCGCTGGGCCAGGTACTCGTACCAACCGACCAGGTAGCGATCGCGCAACAGGCGACGGGTCGCAGGGTCCTTGACCAGGACCACCTGCCATCCCTGGCGGTTTCCCCCGCTCGGTGCGAACCGAGCGACATCGAGGACTCGGACGACCGTGGCGTCATCGACGGGATCGTCGGTGAAGTCACGGATGGCTCCGGTGGTCGTCAACGCCGAATGCAGCTCCATACCGGATACACGCTAGCGAGGAGGCGGCCGGCCCCGATTGCCAGGGGGGGGTGGGACCAGAGCCGGCCGCCACTCGACATCAACGACTCCCGCGGCGCTCGCCGTGCGTCACGCCGCCGGATCGCACTTACGGCACCTCCGGGTGCCGCATCTCGGGCCGAACGCGCAACGCGTCGGCCTCTCGGGACCACGGAGCCGTCGCCACGCTCGAGCAGCCCCATGGGTCGAAGAAGTTCACTCCGTCACCTCCTGTCGTCAGCCCGTCGTTCGTGATGACACCATGCCGGGCCAAGATGCCACCGGCGTTGCCCCAACGCGACGGCTGCTGGTCGTGTTGCTGACGGGTCCCTGGCGCGATTCAGGTGGTCCAGTGACACACCGAGACTCACGGTCGCGCCGCGACGCAGCGACCTGGGCAGGTCAGTCGAAATCGGTGTTCAGCAACGGAGCCGTACAGAGTTCGATCTGGAGCCCGTCCGGGTCGCGGACGTAGACGGAGCCGGAGACACCGAGATCGGGACCGCGGTACTCGACGCCGGCCTCCTGGAGCCGGGCCTCGAGCGCTGCATACTCCTCGGGGTCCATCGAGATCGCGAGGTGCTGGATCCCGCCGAGGGTCTCGTGGAACTCCGGGTGCTCGTAGCCGGGGAAGTCGAAGAAGGCGAGCAAGTTGCCGTTGCCGATGTCGAAGAACAGGTGCGCACTGCCTTCGTAGTCCCGGTTCTCGAACACCTCGACCAGCGGGAACCCGAGCAAGTCCCGGTAGAACGCGATCGTGGCGTCGACATCGGAGCAGATGAAAGCCGCATGGTGCACGCCGCGGGCCGACGAGCGGGTGCCGTCGTCCGGACGACGGACCAGCTCCTGCCACCGCCGGGATCGTGCCTCGAAGTCCGTGGCCATCACCCGCGACCCTACCGTTGGCCCCCGTGGCCGTCCCTCGCGAGGTGCCCGGTAGCCTGCGCCGAATGCCGGGTTGGAACTTCGCTGCCGTCTGGGACTCGATCGCCCTCGAGGCGCCCGACCGGACGGCGATCGTCTGTGGCGATCGATCCATCACCTTTGGCGACTTCGAGGACCGCGCGGCGCGACTGGCCGGCTGGCTCGCCACCCAGGGAGTCGGACCCTCGGACAAGGTGGCAATCGACCTCCTCAACCGGCCCGAGTACCTGGAGACCTTCTACGCCACACTGAAGCTCGGCGCAGTTCCGGTGAACGTCAACTTCCGCTACGGCGTGGACGAGACCCGGTATCTGCTCGACGACGCGGATGCGGTGGCGGTGGTCACCGAGGACCGATTCGCGACGACGGTGGCGGACGCCGCTGCGGGACTCGAAGCGCCGCCGGTCCGCCTCGTGGTCGGCGACGAGTACGAAGCGGCGCTGGAGACGCGCCTGCGCTCCGATCGGGCCCCGGATGGCGACGACCTGATGTTCCTCTACACCGGCGGCACCACCGGCATGCCGAAAGGTGTGATGTGGCGGCTCGACGATCTCTACGTCGCGCTGTGGCAAATGGGTCGCCCCGGCACCGAACCCCCGGATCCGCTCGATGCCATCCGCGCCGGCAAGCAGACCGGCACCACGCTGCCGGCGTGTCCGCTCATGCACGGGACCGGGCTCTTCATCACCCTCTCGACCCTCTGCGGAGGAGGCACCGTCGTCCTCATCGACGAGATGGGGCTGGACGTCGACCGGATCTGGAACGAGGTGGAGCGCAACCAGGTCGCCGTCGTCACCATCGTCGGCGACGTGTTCGCCCGGCCCTTGCTCGACGCCCTGAACCGCGAACCCGACCGCTGGTCGCTCAGCTCGCTGCGCGCGATCACCTCGAGTGGGGTCACGTGGAGCCCCGAGGTCAAGCGCGGCCTGCTCGACCACCTCCCGAACATCACTCTCCTGGACTCGCTCGGCGCGTCGGAAGGGCTGATGTCGCGCTCGGCGGCCAAGGCCTCCGACGCCGACATCCCACCGGCGCGCTTCGCGGTGAACGAGCGGGTCAAGGTGCTGACCGACGACGGCGAGGAGGTCACACCGGGCAGCGACGAGGTCGGCATGGTCGGCGTCGGCGGTCGAATACCCCTCGGCTACTACAAGGACCCCGAGAAGACCGCGAAGACGTTCCGGACGGTCAATGGGGTCCGATATTCCATCCCCGGCGACTTCGCCACGGTCGACGCGGACGGGACGATTCGTCTCCTCGGCCGCGGCTCGGCCACGGTGAACACCGGCGGCGAAAAGGTGTATCCCGAAGAAGTCGAATTGGTCGTGCGCGAGCACCCGGCCGTCCTCGATTGCGTGGTCATCGGCGTTCCCGACCCGCGTTTCGGCGAGGCCGTCGTGGCCATGGTCGTCGCGAACAGGGAACTCGGCCAAGCCGATGTCCGGGACCATTGCCACGGCCGAGGCCTCGCGGGGTACAAGATTCCCCGACAGGTCCTCACCCTCGAGAGCATGCAACGGGCTCCGAACGGGAAGGCCGACTACAAACTCCTGCGGTCCCTGGCGACCGCCCGACTCGGAATCGAGCAGTGATGGCGGACCACTTCGTAATCGACGGGTCCAACTTGGCCACCGAAGGCCGGACGGAACCGAGCTTGGCGCAGCTTCGCGAGGCGGTGGCCGCATTTCGTGTCGAGCACCCTGATGCACGCGTCACCGTCGTGGTGGATGCGAGCTTCGAGCACCGCATCGACCCGTCGGAGCGGGGCGACTTCGCCAAGGCAGAGATCGCGAGCGAGGTCGTCTCGCCGCCGGCCGGCGCGGTCGGGCGTGGCGACGGTTTCCTGCTCCAGATCGCCAACCGCACGAACGCGTCGGTGCTGTCGAACGACTCGTTCCAGGAATTCCACGCGGAATACGAATGGCTCTTCGAGCCTGGTCGGCTCCTCGGGGGGAAGCCGGTCCCCGGCGTCGGCTGGATCTTCTCGTTGCGACGACCGGTGCGCGGCATCGTCAGTCGCAAGACCACCCAGAAGGCGAAGAAGGAAGCCCGCGACGACGTCAAGGTCCGCAAGGCGATCGCAGAGGCGACTGCCGACGCGCTTACGACCAACGGCGGCTCACGGCGCCGGCGGCGGGGCAGCGGCAAGGGCAACGCCCCCGCGACCGCCGAACCCGACGCAGTGAACCAACCTGCACCGTTTCTCCAGTTCCTCATCGATCACCGCCTCGGCACCGAGGTCGAGGGCACCGTCGATGCGTTCTCATCCCACGGCGCGTTCGTGGAGGTCGGCGATGTGCGGTGCTATATCCCGCTCAGCGCCATGGGCGATCCTCGACCCACCCGCGCCCGCGACGTCCTGAATCGCGGCGAAGTGCGGTCGTTCGTGGTGCAGGCCGTCGACGCGCCGCGCCGTGGCATCGAACTCGCACTGCCCGGCTTCGCCAAGGTCGCGGGGGCGCCGAGCGAAGAGACCGTGGCAGCCGATGTCAAGACCAGCCGACCTCGTGGCGCCGCCAAGAAGACGACCGCACCGGCCAAGAAGGCACCCGCGAAGAAGACCACTGCGAAGAAGACCACCGCCAAGAAGACCGCTCTGAAGAAGACCGCTCTGAAGAAGACCACTGCGAAGAAGACCACCGCCAAGAAGGCGACGGACGAGAAGGCACTCGCGACGAAGACACCCGCAAAGAAAGCCGCGGGCACGAAAACCCCGACGAAGAAGACCGCCGCCAAGAAGACCACCGCCAAGAAAGCCGCGGGCACGAAAACCCCGGCGAAGAAGGCCGCCGCCAAGAAGACCACCGCCAAGAAAGCCGCGGGCACGAAAACCCCGGCGAAGAAGGCCGCCGCCAAGAAGACCCCGAGCACGAAAGCCCCGGCGAAGAAGGCCGCGGCCAAGAAGTCCGCGACACCACCCACCAAGACCACCACCCCGCCCAAGAAGCCACCGGCGACGGCGACGCCCCTGAAGGAGGCGCGCGCCAAGAAGGCCGCCGCGAGAAAGCGAGCCCGATGAACGATCTCCCATCCACCACGGTCGGCGAAGTCGACGACCTCGAGAACCCGGTCCTGCTCGACGTCCGCGAGTCCGACGAGTTCGCGGCCGGCCACGCCCCCGACGCCGTTCACCACCCGCTGGGCACCTTGCCCGACGCGTGGAGGGCGCTCCCCAGGGACCGCACCATCCTGTGCATCTGCCGCAGTGGCGGCCGCTCCGCGCACGCAACGGCCTTCCTCGCCGAACAGGGCCTGACGGCAGTCAACCTCGAAGGCGGTATGCAGGCCTGGGCCGTCTTCGGCCTCGAGGTCGTCGACGGAAGCGGTGCCTCCGGCGCGGTGATCTGACATGCGCGGGCCGCTCGAGGGCATCAAGGTGCTCGATCTCTCACGCGTCCTCTCGGGTCCGCTCGCCAGCCGCAACCTCTCCGACCTCGGCGCCGAGGTCGTCAAGCTCGAGCCTCCCGAGGGCGACCTCGTGCGATTCGCGCAACCGAAGGTCGGTTCGATCTCGCTGTACTACGCGGCAACAGAACACCGGGAAGCGCAACATCTCGATTGATCTCGCCCAGCCCGAGGGTGCGGCGATCGTGCGCGGCCTCGCCGAGCACATGGACGTCGTGGTCGAGAACTACCGGCCGGGAGTCATGGATCGACTGGGCATCGGCTGGGAGGTCCTCAACGGGATCAATCCCCGCCTCGTGCTCGGCTCCATTTCGGGATACGGCCAGACCGGACCATGGAGCAACCGGCGCGCCTACGCCGTGATCATCCACGCGGAGATGGGACTCATCGAAGCCGGAGGACGCTGGCGCGCCGACGCGGCCGGAACCCCGGACGACATTCACCTCCTCCAAGACGGCATGAGCCACGCCGATGTGTACGCCGGCCTCCATCTCACCAGCGCCGTCCTCGCGGCGCTGTACCAACGCGAACACACCGGCACCGGCCAATGGGTCGAGGTGGACATGGCCGAAGCGTTGTTGCATGCGAACGACTTCACCCATTGGGACCTCACGACCGAGGACCCCGGCGACTATCGCCCAACGCTGTCGCCGCCGTACACCCCGATCCTGCGCACCGGTGCGGGGCCGAGCGTCGTCATCGGCGGCGACCCGGCCGGTCCGGGCATTCTGGAGTCCTACGCAGTCGCCATGGCCAGGCCGGACCTGCCCGACGACCCACGATTCTCCGTCGCCGCCCGCCGTACTCACCGCGGCGATCTCCTCGAAATCATCGAGGCCTGGACCCTCAGCTTCGAGGATCTCGACTCGCTCGAACAGGCGCTCGCCGACGCGGGGCTCGCGATGGGCGTGGTGCGCACCTCCGGCGAGGCAGCCACCTCGGAATGGGCACGGGCCCGCGGCGCGGTCGTGGCCGTGGACGACCGCCGAGGTGGCACGATCGGCGTGCCGCAGAGTCCTTGGCGATTCTCGTCAGCCGAGACGGGTGTCCACGGTCGTCCGGCGTTCCGGGGCGAGCACAACCGCGAGGTGCTCCGAACCGTGCTCGGAACCGACGACGCGACGCTCGACGACTGGGAGCGCCGTGGCGTGCTCTCCGCGCGACTCCCCAGGAACGGGGATTCTGCCTGACCCGCGCGGACATTTGTCACAATTCTCCCTATCTTGTCGATCCGGGCCCGGGGCGGGCAGGGAGCATCCGACGCTCGACCGGGCCGATGGCGTGTCCAAGGAAGGACACGGTGAAACCACGGATGGTGCACACATGCGATCGTTCCGCCCCGGATCCGGCTTCGCCCTCACGATCCTGCTCCTGAGTGTCGCGGCGGGCCTCACATCACCCGCCGCGGGCGCGGCCGGTCCGGTCGCCCCGACCGGAGCCGAGGTGAACACCGACCCGACCGGCGCGCACGTGGAGTTGCGTCGCCAAACGATCTGGCAGGAGGTGCAACCTCGCGGGTCCGGGGCACCCCCGGCATGCCTGCGGCGTTGGGAACTCGCGCCCGGTGCCTTCTACCTTCGGACCTCACCGATCGCGGGCGACCTCCGTACGACACCCATGGACACCGCGCCCGGACCCGACTATCAGCCGTACCACGTGTTCTGCGGGCCGGACTACATCACCAGCGTGTGGCTCCGCCCCCAGCAGTTCGGACTCGACCCTCGCGACCTTGCCGAACGGCTGGTCCGGGACCTGCCCTACCCGCCCGCGGCCGTCGGCGTGAGCCCGGCGGGACGCGGCCTGACCGGACTCGAATCGTGGTTCTGGGTCGAGGGCTACTCCGGCGCACCGATCGTCGACTCGGTCACTGAACTCGGCATGACCGTCGAGGTCGAAGCAGTCCCCGCATCGGTGAGTTGGGACTTCGGCGACGGCACCACCACCGCGGGCCGGACGCTGGGCCGCGCGCCGCCGGCACGGTCGTCGATCGTGCACACCTACGAACGCCGGGCCCGTGCGACCTTCCCTGTTCGTGCGATCGTCCGGCTCGACGTCCGGTGGCGCCTCGACGGCGGTGTATGGGAAACGCTCGAGCCGATCGCCCGCACGGCGACCATCGACTATCCGGTCGTCGAGTCCCGCGCCGCGTTGGTCCCCGATCGCCCCTGAACGATCCACCGACCCCGGAGTCCGAGCTACCGGCCGGTAACCTGCGCCGATGCCTGGCTTCTCCCGTTCCGACGCGTTGGCGCGCCTCGCCACGGAAGAATTCGACGTGCTCGTCATCGGTGGCGGAATCACCGGCTGCGGGGTCGCGCTCGATGCGGCGACACGTGGACTCTCGGTCGCGCTGGTCGAGCGCGAGGACTTCGCCAGCGGCACATCGTCCAAGTCCTCGAAGTTGGTCCACGGGGGACTGCGGTACCTCCAGCAGAAGGAGATCCGCCTCGTCTACGACGCGCTGTACGAGCGGCAACGGGCGCTCCGCAACGCACCGCACCTCGTGCGGGTCCTGCCCTTCCTCATCCCGGTGCTGTCTCGCGACGGCCTCATCAACCCGAAGATCGCCCGGGCATTGGGATCTGCGCTCTGGATGTACGACCTCACCGGGGGTGCGCGCATCCGCAAGCTCCACCGACGCATCGACAAGCAGGCCGCGCTCGCACACATGCCGACACTGCGCGAGCCGAACATCGCCGCGGCGTACCTCTACTACGACGCGCAGACCGACGACGCCCGCTACACCCTCACCTTGGCGCGCACCGCCGCCGAGGCCGGAGCGGTCCTGGCCAACCATGCGGCGGTGACCGCGGTGCAGCGCGACGCCGGTGGGCGGGCGAGGGGTGTGACCGTCACGGCCGACGGTCGCACGTTCGAGGTTCGGGCGCGCACCATCGTCAATGCGGCCGGGGTGTTCTCCGACGACGTGCGCGAGATGGACGAAGGCACGCACCCACATTCCATCCGACCCGCCAAGGGCATCCACATCACGGTGCCATGGGAGAAGGTTCGCAACGACATCGCCGCGATCGTGCCGGTGCCGAAGGACCGCCGATCCATCTTCGTGGTGCCCTGGGGTGACCTCACCTACATCGGTACCACGGACACGGACTACGACGGCCCGATCGATGATCCGCAATGCACCCCCGAGGACGTCCGGTACTTGCTCGACGCGATGAACATCGCCATGGCCGAGCCCCTCACCGAGGCCGACATCGTCGGTACGTGGGCCGGATTGCGACCGCTGGTCACCGGCGGCACCGTCGGCCAGAAGACCGCGGATCTCTCTCGGCGCCACAAGGTGCGCCGTCGGAACCAGCGGGATGATCACGATCACCGGCGGCAAGCTCACGACGTACCGGAAGATGGCGCAGGACACGACGGACGCGGCGCTCAAGACACTCGGCCGCCGCGCCCGATGCAAGACCAAGAACCTTCGCCTGCTCGGCGGGACCGGACCGGGCCCGGACGACGAGCATCTGGCCGGTCGGTACGGATCCCTGGCCGCCGATGTGCTCGCACTCGCCGCCGACCGCCCCGACCTCGACCAACCGCTCGTGCCCGGGCTGCCGTACCGCCGCGCCGAGGCGATCTACGCCGTACGCGAGGAGATGGCCACGACGCTCGACGACGTCCTGTCCCGCCGCACCCGAGCCCGATTGCTCGCCCGCGACGCCACCGCGGCTGCCGCCGACGACGTTGCCCGCCTGATCGCACCCGACCTCGGCTGGGACGAGGACCGCATCAACACCGAGGTCGCGACGTTCCGCGCCGCCCTGGAACACGAACGCACCAGCGCCGGCCTCCCGGAGACGCCCACCCACCGCCCCCCTCCCCTAGACGGGCACGTTCCCGCACACGAGCTGCACGCTCTGACCTGCACGACGTGTACGAGAACGCGGTTGGGGGACTCACCTAGTGTCGCGTGGCGTGACGCACTCCGGGGCACCCACCACACCGATTCCCTTCTCCGTCGATGCCGGCGACGTCGGTGAGCGCCTCGGCGGGACGCAGGTTCCCGTCGGCGGGGCGCTCCTCGACACTCTGCGCAACACCGGCGCCGAGGTGCTGGTCGCGCCCGACGAGACCGCCGAGGCGAGCCGAGACTGGTGGCCGCTGGCAATGGTGTGGGCGATCGACGGGCAGACTCCCGCCCGGGCCGCCGCGGTGGTCCGGCCCGCCGACGCGGACCAGGTCGCGGCCGTCCTCGCGGCCTGCAACGCGGCGAAGGTCCCGGTGACCCCGGCGGCCGGGCGCAGCGGCGTGTGCGGCGCGAGCATCCCGATCCACGGCGGGGTCGTCCTGGACCTCACCGCCCTGAGCGGCATCGTCGGCGTCGACATGGAGTCGATGGTGCTCGATGTCCTCCCCGGGACCTTCGGCACCTGGCTCGAAGAAACCCTCCAGGCCGAACACGGCGTCACGGTCGGCCACTGGCCGCAGTCCATCGACCTCTCGACGGTCGGCGGCTGGCTCGCGTGTCGCGGTGCCGGGCAGATGAGCACGCGCTACGGCAAGATCGAAGACATGGTCGTCGGCCTCGACGTCGTCCTCGCCGACGGTCGCCGGATCAGCACTGGCGGGATTCCTCGCGCCGCGGTCGGACCGGACCTCAACCAGCTCTTCGTCGGCTCCGAGGGAACGCTCGGGGTCATCACCGGCGCCCGGCTCCGGATCCACCCGAAGCCCCCGACGGAGCGACGCGCCGCCTATGCCTTCACCAGCTTCGGCGCGGCCAACGATGCGTGTCGCCGCATCATTCACCGAGGCGCCCGACCTGCGGTCCTGCGGGTCTACGACGCGATCGAGTCCGACCGCTCGTACAAGACCGGACCCGACGATCACCTGCTGCTGGTCCTCGACGAGGGGGACGCGGCCATCGTCGACGCCTCCATGGCCGTCGTCGCCGAAGAGTGCCGCGACGCGAAACTCTCCGACGTCGCCTACGTGGACCAGTGGATGGGACATCGCAACGACACGAGTGCGCTCCAAGCGCTCATCAGCCGCGACTACGTCGTCGACACGATGGAGATCTCGGCCCCGTGGTCCCGCTGCGTCGAGATCTACGAAGCCGCCACCGCCGCGATCTCCGCGGTCGACGGGACCCTCGCCGCGAGTGCGCATCAGAGCCACTCATATGCCGACGGGGCGTGCCTGTACTTCACCTTCGCCGGCCAACCCGCGCGTGAGGACCGCGAGGCCTACTACCGCCGCGCCTGGGATGCCGGCACTCGCGCCGTTCTCGAACGGGGTGGCGCACTCAGCCACCACCATGGCATCGGCCTGAACCGGTCGCGGTTCGTCGCAGAAGCGCTCGGGCCCGCGTTCGACGTACTCGTGGCCACCAAACAGGCGCTGGACCCGAACGGGATCCTCAACCCGGGCAAGCTCGGGCTCCCCGACCCGTGGGCGAGCACTCGATCGGTCTGGCCCGACTGATGGACCTCCTCGTCTGCGACGTCGGCACCTCCTCGATCCGCGCCGCGATCGTCCACGACGACGCGACCGTCGCCCACGAGCATCACGAGCAGTTCCTGCCCGACTCGCCGGCACCTGGGCTCGTGGAGTTCGATCCGGCCGCGATGGCGCGCACCGTCCTCGAGACCGCGACGGCCGCCCTCGCGGCGCACGGCGGGCCCGTCGCCGCGGTCGGCGTCACGAACCAGCGGGGCTCGGCGGTGGTCTGGGATCGCACCACGGGCGAACCGATCGGCCCGGGGCAGGGCTGGCAGGACCTCCGGACGCTGGTCGCCTGTCTGACGCACCAGGCGGCCGGATTCCGCTTCGCGCCCAACGCGGCGGCGACCAAATTCGAAAGCATCCTCGACACCTTCGATCCGGACCGCGATCCGCGACCTCTGCGTCGGCACCGTGGACTCCTGGATCGCGTGGACGCTCTCGCGACGGCGCCCTCCATGTCACCGACGCGACGAACGCGGCCGTCACGAGCATGCGCCGGGGCGACGGGAGCGGGTGGCACGACGATGTTCTCGCTGCGCTCCGTATCCCGGCACGAATGCTGCCGGCCGTGGTCGATACCTCGGCCGTACTCGGTCCGGCCACCGCGCTCCCGGCGCGCCACCGATCGCCTCACTCATCGGTGACCAGCAGGCTTCGCTGATCGGCCAAGGCTGCACGATTCCCGGGCCCGCGAAAATCACGTTCGGAACCGGTGGCATGCTCGACCTCGTCGTCGGTCCTCGCCGTCCGACGTTCGAAACACGCGGCGAGGGCGGCACGTTCCCGATCGTCACGATGCAACTCGACGGCCGGACCACCTGGGGTCTCGAAGCGATCATGCTCTCGGCCGGCACCAACGTCGAATGGCTCCGCGACGACCTCGGTCTCCTGACCGCCGCGTCGGAGAGCCACGACATCGCGCAACAGTGCACCGACACCGGTGGCGTCATGTACGTGCCCGCGCTCTTGGGCCTCGGGACACCGCGGTGGGACTATGGCGCGCGCGGCACCCTCCTCGGCCTCACCCGCGGGAGCGGCCGCGCCGAGATCGTGCGAGCTGTCCTGGAAGGCATCGCCGAGCGAGGCGCGGACCTCGTGGAGTCGGCGGAGATGGACTCGGGCCATACCATCGACGAGCTCCGCGTCGATGGCGGGATGTCGCGCAACCCGACGTTCGTCCAGGCCCTCGCCGATGCGGCCCAGAAGGCCGTCGAGATCTCGCCGGTCACCGAGGCGACCACACTCGGTGCCGGCTTCATGGCCGGCTTGGCGGTCGGCGTGTGGCCGAGTCTCGACGCGATCGGCGCGACCTGGTCTCCGGCGGCCCGCTATGAACCGGGCGAGCCGACCGACCGAGACCGTTGGCGTCGTGCCGTCGACCGCGCCGCGGAGTGGTTGAGCGACCTCTCCGCCGTGGACTTCTGAGGTCACATCCCGAGCGAGAGTGCTCCACGCCCTTCGACGGTGATCGTCTCGCGGGCGAGGAGGAGTTCTCCCGTCACCAGATCAGGGGTCTCCCATTCGAGGTCGTAGCCGATCGGGATGCGGTCGCCGATCCGGTCGTTGGGATCGTCCACGCGCAGGCCGAAGGCTTCGAGACCAAAACTCCAGTGCTCGTCCGGCGTCTCGCACATCATGACGGTCCACAGGCCGTCGCCGCGGACCTCGGCGACGGTGCCGTTCGGCCGCGGGAGTTCGTCGTCACGGACGACGATGAACCCCTCGCCCACCGCCCCGCCCGTGAACTCGGCGCGGTATCCGACCGGGCCCGCGTCGGGAACCTTCAGCTCGATCGTCGCTTCGAGGTCGGGCGCGGTGAACGCGAGGCGGTGGATCACTCGATCAGTGCGTAGTAAGGCAGGTCCGGGTCGTACGGCGGTGCGTCCGGCGCGCCGTCGATCAGCGAGAACGCCTCGTAGAGATCCAGGCCGTCTCGCGGCACGGTCCAGTCCAACTGATTCGCGATCCCGGCCGCGAGCGCGAACGGGCGCAGGAACGTGAAGTAGACGAACGCCGCCGGCGTCGATCTTCTCCTTGCGACTCATCCCCGCGATGAGGCGGTACAGCTGCGACTGGGCCTGCTTCACCGACCGGCTGAGATCGCTCAGCTGGTCGAACGGCACCGGAGTCAGGAACCCCACCCGTGCTGTCGAACATCGCGAAGCGCTCCAGTCACGCGAAGTAGTCCGACCGGATCGGTCGTCGATGTTCCCCAGTCGTTCGCGGTCACCCGCACGTCGTCGAGCACGAAGGCGCACGTGAGGTTCGCGTGCGGCAGGTCCCCACAGACCTCGGCGCTCCACGGGAAGTACCCCACCCCGAACTCGTTGAAGTCCCGGACGAGCACACTGCGACCGTCGGGCAACGGATACGGACCGGAGTCCTGATACCCCGCCCGTGTGTCGAAGTACAGCAGGAAGAGGAACGAGGTGAGCAGGGCATTGGTCCTCGCGATCTGGGCGCGGGTGTCCGCGTCCGTCACGGGCATCGTGCCGTCCACCAACTCCGTGATCACGTCGTGGTCGTAGCGCGGGACCACCAACCCGGCGTCCCACGCCTGGTGGTGACCATCACCACGGAACGCCTGCGCGGCCGGGGCCCAGAAGTCGAAGATCGTGCCCAGCCGCTCGAGGTCGTCGTCCCGGTCGAGCAGACCGAACGGACCCAGGGCGGTCCGCACCACGAGGGGGAGGTTGGCGATGGACCACAGATGGACCGCGTCCACCTGACTTCCCGGTCGGCGGCCGGTCGCGCCGATCTCGGCCGGCGGCATCGCCGCGGTGATCTCGGTCATCATCGCCGGGTACCGCCGGTATGCCTCGAGGCACGCAACGAGGATGTAGGCCGTGACGGGGATCAGCGCCGACTCGAGCGCGGTCCGCTCGGCGGTCATGGCTCCCGAGGCTCTCCCGTGGTATCGCAGCCATTCGTTGACGGCGTCACGATCGGCCATCTCAGCTCGTCACCGTGACCACGCCGACCTCCGCGCGTCGCAATCGAGGGTCACCGCCGCACCGTCGACGGGCAGGCCCTCGGACCATTCCGTCGCCATCACGCACGGCACCTGGTACTCACGGCTCACGATGCCGATGTGGCTCGACGGCGTGCCCGACATGCACACGACGGCCGTCAACTCGTCGAAGATCGGCGCGAGAAACGTCGCGCCTGCGTCCTGCACTCCCGCAATCACGCCGTCGGCGCCGACGTCCATCAACTCGAGCACGTCATCGGGCGAATGCAGCATCCGCCAGGCCCCCTGGACCGGCTCCGCCGCGAACACCGTGGTTCCCCGTCCCTCTGTCATGGCGGCGGACCCTACCGCGCCCCGTAGATTGGTCTCCGTGGACCCCCGCCCACCGCTCCTGCGCCTCCGACTCCGCGGGAAGATCGACCATCCCCGCACCCCCGACGCAGCCGCGCTTGTCGGGCGCGGTCACGCCGTCGAGCGCGGTGACGCCCTGATGCTGGCGCCGGACGGTCGGACCGCGGCGGACGTCGAGTTCCGGGCGGCCGGCGACGAACACACCGCGGTCTCTGACGCGTACCAACAGTTCCTGCCGAGGAATGCCGAACTGATCAAGGTGTGTCACGACTGGCAGCTCGATCGAGGCGACTGGAACATCGTCGACCGGCTCCTCGTCATCGACGATCGGACCGGTCCGGTCATCCGCCGACTCGGGACCCGCGCCCAGCATTTCGGCGGCTACCGGCCTCGGCTGCGAGAGGCCCGACAGCGAGTCGAGGACGGCGACCAGGACTGGTTCACCTCGCCACGCATCGACTCGTATCACACCGTCTGGATGGAGCTGCACGAGCACCTGCTCGTTGCGATCGGTCTCGACCGGGCTACCGAGACGAGCGGAGACCCGTCGTGAGCCAGGAAGTCTGGTTCGACCTCGCAGGCTTCTGGGTCCACGGCTCCCGTTGGGAACCGACCGTCAACCGCGCCGGCCACCCTCCGGTCCTTCTGGTCCACGGACTCGGGGCCAACACCCTGAGTTGGGACTGCGTCGGCCAGGACCTCAGCGACGCGCTCGGCACCGAGGTGACCGCCATCGATCTGCCCGGGTTCGGCCGTACCCGCAACCCTGATCGAGCGCGCCGGGCTCACCGCGCACCGGGAGGTGGTCCGTGCCGCACTCGGACAGCTCGGCCCCGCGGTCCTGGCCGGCAACTCGATGGGCGGCGCGATCTCGACGTCGATCGCGGCAACCCACCCCGACCTTGTCCGTGGACTGGTGCTCGTGAACGCGGCGTATCCGCGACCGAGCCGCAACCTCGATCAGCTCGCGCGCACCGCGAAGTTCGCCGCGTTGACGGCGGAGCGAGTTGCCACACCGTTGGTCGCGGCCCGCGCTCGACGGCTCAGCCCCGAGCGGCTGGTGGATTCGACGCTGGCGTTCGTGATCGCCGAGCCGACCCGTCTGGATCCGGAACTCCGCGACCGATTCGTCGCGCTGGCGGCGGAACGCCGAAACCACCCCGAAGCCGCCCGGTCCTATACCGAGAGCGGCGGTTCATTGTTCCGCTACCTCGCGGGTCACGTGCGCGATGACGTGCGCTCGGTCACGAGCCCCACGCTGGTGCTCCACGGTCGTCGTGACCGGCTGGTGCCGGTATCGTTCGCCCGCCACGTCGCGAAGACCCGGCCGGACTGGCGCTACGTCGAGTTCGCGGACTGCGGTCACGCACCGCAGATCGAGCTGCCGGAACAGTTCGTCGCGACGGTCAGCGAGTGGGCCGAGCAGGAACTTCACGGGCAAGCAACACCCGCTTGAGGTCGACACCCGCGGCACCACCCCCGTACCCGCCGATTCCGTTCGCCGCCACGACCCGATGGCAGGGTACGACGAACGGCACGGGGTTGCGCGACATCGCCGTGCCCACGGCCCGGGCCGCACCGGGGCGGCCGGCCAGCTCCGCGAGCTCGCCGTAGGTCACCGTCTCACCCCACGGCACCTCGTGGCGCAGGGTCGCCAACACGTGCCGCTGGAAATCGGACAACGGGCTGACCGTCAGATCGATGGGAACCTCGAGCGTATGCGAGCGTCCGTCGAGGTAGTCGGCGAACGCGTCGGCGATCGCGCGATCCCGACGGGATCGGCCCGGCGGATCCGGGGAGTCGTCCAGACCCGGCAACCGCACGCGGCGCACGCCAACGGGGCCGGCCTCGATCAGGACGGGACCGAACGGCGACGGCTGTCGCCACCACCCGAGGTCGTCCATCGGGTCAGATCAGGCCGAGCGACTGCACCTCGGACCGCTCGGAGGCCAGCTCCTCGGTGGTGATGCGCAGCTTCTCAGTTGCGAAAGCGTCGTGGTCGAGACCCTCGACCACACTCCAGCCGCCGTTGCCGTCGGCCACGACCGGGAAGCCGAACTGCAGCCCTTCGGGCGTGCCGTACTCGCCCCGGCTCACCACCGCGAGGAGTCGCCCAGCTGCTCGCCGGCGGTCGCGGCGCCACATCGAGTTCACCGAGTCGATCGCGGCGTTGGCGGCCGACGCGGCCGACGACGCGCCTCGCGCCTCGATGATCGCGGCGCCGCGCTTCTGCACCGTCTCGATGAAACTCGCCCTGGAGCCAGTCGTCGTCCGTGATCACCTCGGTCGCCGGACGTCCCACCGATCTTGGCGTGCGCGAAGTCGGGGAACTGCGTCGCGGAGTGGTTGCCCCAGATCGTGACGTTGGTGACGTCCGCGACGGGCACGCCGCCTTCTGCGCGAGCTGGACTCTGCGCGCGGTTCTCGTCGAGCCGGGTCATCGCGAACCAGCGGTCGGCCGGCACGTCGGGCGCGTGACTGCGGGCGATGAGGCAGTTCGTGTTGCACGGGTTGCCGACGACGAGCACCCGGACGTCGCTCGCCGCGTGCGTCGTTGATCGCCTGGCCCTGGGGCTTGAAGATTCCGCCGTTCACGTTGAGCAGGTCGCCGCGCTCCATGCCCGGCCTTGCGCGGCACGAGCCGACGAGCAGCGCCCAGCTGGTGCCGTCGAACGCGGTCTTCGAGGTCGCGCGTGGCCTCGATGCCGGCGAGCAGCGGGAACGCGCAGTCGTCGAGTTCCATCGCCACGCCGTCGAGCGCCGGCAGCGCCGGCTCGATCTCGAGCAGGCGCAGCACGACGGGCTGGTCCGGACCGAGGAGCTGGCCGGAGGCGATGCGGAACAGGAGCGCGTAGCCGATCTGACCGGCCGCGCCGGTGACGGTGACGTGAACTGGGGTCTTCGCCATGCCCGGAATCTAGCGAGGGACCCGACGACCCTACGACGCCCGGGACCTCGGGTGGGCCGAGGTACCCGCCCAGGTCCCCACCAGGAGTCTTGGGTCCGGGCAGTGCGCAATGCCTACGAACCCCGGGTACCTCGGGGTGGGCCGAGGTACACCGCCGCGGTCCCACCAGGAGTCTGGGTCCGGGCAGTCGCGCAATGCCTACGAACGCCCGGGGACCTCGGGGTTTGGAACCGCAAGCAGGGTCTCCCGCCTCGCGGAGCTCCGCGATCCGCTCGGCCGCGCCGTCGGACTCGGCCGCCGTGGTCGGGGTGGGCGAGGCGCAGCAGGCGCCGGAAGCGGGCCAGGACGTCGGACCGCTCGACCGCCGGTCCCGGCGCCGAAGCCGAAGCACCTCCATCGCCCACCGCTGCTCGGCCGGCACCCCGACCCAGGAGCCGCCGCCGCCAGTCTCGGAATAGGCGTCCTCGACCGGCCCGACGCCGGCACGCGGCGGGCGCAACACGTTCGGTCCCGCCGTGAGCAGCCGGCGGACCTCGAACGCCCTCGGGGATCACGCCCGGGTGACGAAGCGCGGCCTTGAGCGCCCGGAACGCCACCGAGCCGCGCACGACCGAGCCGCATCGACACCGGCGGCCATCATCGCGCCGATCACCTGCGGGCCGGCAGCGCCGTGCACGGTCGAGCTCGAGCGACGAACCGGCCCGCCTCTTCGAGGAGCCGGTGGCGGGAGCGGTCGAGCCCGTGGAGGTCGGTCTGGAGCCGGTACCGCAGCGCGATGCGCGGCACGGCGAGCCCGATCGCCGAACGTCGTGCGAGCAAGCCGCGGCAGCTCGCTCGATCTGCTCGTCGTCGAGCTGCGGTGACGACACTCGGCCATGACGGCGCCGAGCAGCGACCGCGACCGTGCGGCCGGACCGCGTCGTCGGGAGGTACGGCTCACCCACCGCGACCCGACGCGTCGGCATGTGGCGACGTGTGTGGCGCACCGTGAGCTCGGCGAGGATCATGGTCGGGTGACCTCCACGGCCATTCTCGACGCGCTCGGCGTGGGCTGGCGAACCGCAGCGGGCACGGGATCAGCTAGGCGGTGAGACCGACGATGAGCACCGTGAGCCCGAAGAGCACGGCGACACTGCCGAACATGAGCACCAGGACGCGGCCGGTGAACGGGTTCGGCCGATCGGGCACCGAACTCCGCGGTCAACCCGCAGTCGGGGCACGCCCGCTGTCCGGATCACGCCGGGCGCCGCAGAGCGCGGCACGTCTCGCTCACTGACTCCGGCCCGCCGCTCGGCACACTCCACGAGGTTGCGGAAGAGCATCGCGATGGTGGTCGGGCCCACGCCGCCGACCCGCGGGGTGATCCGCCCGCGACCGCCTCGCACGCCTCGTCGACGTCGGGGAGCAGCTGCGGCCCTCGTAGCGGACGCCGCCGCCCACGACCACGCGCCCGGGGTGAGGTGCTCGGGTTGCAGGATGCCGGGCACCCCGGCCGCGGCGACCACGATGTCGGCCCGCCGGGTGTACTCGGGCCAGTCGGGCGACGCCGGTGTGCACCACGGTGACCGCCGCGTTCGCGGTCGGTCGCTTCGCCGACAGCAGGAGCGCGAGCGGCCGGCCGAGGGTGATCGCCCCGGCCCAGGATGCACGACGTTGCGGCCCGCGACCGGCATCTCGTAGTGCGCGAGCAGCGCCTCGATCCCGGCAGGGGTGCACGGGATCGGACCGTCCACGCCGAGCGCGAGCCGGCCCATGTTGAGCGGGTGCATCCCGTCGACGTCCTTGTCCGGATCCACGGTCATCAGCGCCGCGTCGTAGTCGATGTGCGGCGGCGCCGGGTGCTGCACGAGGAACGCGTCGACGTCGGCGGCGTCGTTCATCTCGCGGATCGCGGCCAGCACGTCGGCCTGGGTCGCGTCGTCGCCGAGGTGGACGTGGAGCGAGTGCCACCCCATCTCCTCGGCCTTCTGCGATCTTCATGCCGACGTAGCGCGCGCTGGCGTCGTCGTCACCGACGAGGATCGTGCCGAGGCCCGGGCGTGTGACCGCGCGCGACGAGCGCGTCGATCCGCGGCGCGAGGTCGGCGAACACCGCCTCGGCCACCGGGCGCGCCGGGCATCATCACTGCGGGTCGGTCATGCGTGCTCGCTCCGATTCAGTGCAGGAAGTGGCGCTCGCCGGTGAAGACCATCGCGAGGCCCAGCTCGTCGGCCCGCTCGATCACCTTCGTCGTCGCGCATCGCTCCGCCCGGCTGGACGACGACGGCAACGCCGGCCTCGGCCGCCGCCTCGACGCCGTCGGGGAACGGGTAGAACGCGTCGCTGCGCACGCGCCGCCCTCGGCCCGGCCGGCGGCCTTCTTCGCCGCGATCTCGCCCGACTCGACCCGGTTCTGCTGACCGGCGCCGATGCCCGACGGCCTGGCCGTCCTTCACGAGGACGATCGCGTTCGACTTCACGTGGCCCGCAGACCGCCAGGCCAGCGCGGCGTCGGCCCACTGTTCCGTCGGTCGGCGCCCCCTTCGTGACGACCCGCCACTCGTCGCGAGCGGCCGCGAAGTGTGCGGCGTCTGGACGAGGAAGCCACCGGAGATCTGGCGGTACTCCCGGCCCTCGCCCGCGGGCGGGGCCGCTTCGAGCAGGCGGGTGTTCTTGCGCTTCGCGACGCAGCGCGTCGATCGCGCCCGGCTCGTAGCCCGGCGCGATCACGACGTCGGCCTGCGGGCCCGCGACCATCGCGGCCGCAGTGGCATCGTCGATCGGCTGGTTGCAGCGCCACGATCCCACCGAACGCGGACCGCTCGTCGCACTCGAGCGCACGCTGGTAGGCGATCGCGAGATCGTCGGCGACCGCGACACCGCACGGGTTGGCGTGCTTGATGATGGCGCCACCGCGGGCCGTCGCCGAGGTCGAAAGCGAGCCGCCACGCGGCGTCGGTGTCGTAGAAGTTGAGGTAGCTCAGCGCGAGCCCGCTGTGCTGGATGAGCGTGTCCCACCAACTCGACGCCCCGGTGGTCCGGTACCGGGCACCCTGCTGGTGCGGGTTCTCGCCGTAGCGCAGCGTCTCGTCGGTGCGGTCGAACGGCAGCACGATGTGCTGCGGCAGCTCCTCACCCTCCTGGAGCCACTCCACGATCGCGGCGTCGTACGCCGCGGTGAGGGCGAAGCGCCTCGAGCGCGAAGCTCGCGGCGAGTCGGCGTCGGTGATACGGCCGTGCTCGCGGATCTCGCCGAGCACCGTCTCGTACTGCGTCCGGGCTCGTGACGATCGCGACGTGCGCGTGGTTCTTCGCCGCGGCCCGGGTCATCGCCGGCCCGCCGATGTCGATCAGTCTCGACTGTCGGGCGGTCGAGGAACGGGATAGAGGTTGGACACGACCAGGTCGAACCGACGATACCGTGCTCGTCCAGTCGGCGAGGTGGCTGCCTTGTCCCGGTCGGCGAGGATGCCGCCGTGGATCTTCGGGTGCAGCGTCACCACCCGGTGGTCGAGCATCTCGGGGACAGCCGGTGACCTCGTCGACCGACGGTCACCGGGACGCCGGCGTCCGCGAGCGCACGGGCGGTGCCGCCCGACGAGACCAGCTCCCATCCCAGCTCGTGGAGCGCCGAGCGAACTCGACCATGCCGGTCTTGTCGTAGACGGACAGCAGTGCCGCGCGATGCAGCGCTCCTTCAACTCACCCCTCGGTCGCGGTGGCGATCAACTCTCGCAGCACCTCCGGGTACAGGCGGCGCTCGACGTCCTTGATGCGCTCGTGCAGCGTCTCCACGGTGTCGTCGGCGAGCACCGGCACCGCCTCCTGCGCCAGGATCGGGCCGTCGTCGACCTCGAGCGGCGCGTAGGTGGACCGTACAACCGGTGACCTTCACGCCCGCGGCGAGCGCGTCCTCCACCGCGTGCCAGCCCTTGAACGCCGGCAGCAGCGCGGGGTGGGTGTTGACGATGCGATCGGGGTAGGCGTCGTGGATGGGCTGTTCGAGGATCGTGCCGAAGCCCGCCATCGCGACCAGGTCGACGTCATGGCGCGCGAGAGCGGCCACGACCTCGCGGGTGTAGGCGACGCGGTCGAAGTCGGCACCGAAGCTGGTCCGCTCCACGAGCTCGCCCGGGATACCGGCGCGCCCAGCCCGGTCGGTCGCCCCACAAGGGCGGTCCACGACCACCACCACGATCGGGAGTTCGGCGTCCAGCAAGGACTGGAGGATCGTCCCGCTCCCCGACGCCAGCACACCGATCCGCATCGCCCGCCAACCTATCCCGCGCGGCCTCGCGGATACTGACGGAATGCGACGGTCGCTCGCGGGGTCGTCACGACCGGCGGCGCTACAGACCCGCGACCACCTCGGTCATCAGCTCGCCGGCCTCGGTCGGGTTGAGCCCCACCTTGACTCCGGCATCGCGCAGGGCATCCATCTTGGCCGCCGCCGTGCCCTTGCCCCCGGAGACGATGGCGCCGGCGTGGCCCATCTTCTTGCCCGGAGGTGCGGTCACCCCCGCCACATAGGAGACGACAGGCTTGCTCATCGACGAGGCGATGAACTCGGCTGCCTCTTCCTCGGCCGAACCACCGATCTCACCGATCATCATGACGGCCTTGGTCTCGGGGTCCGCCTCGAACGCCCGCAGGCAGTCGATGAAACTCGTCCCCGGCACCGGGTCGCCACCGATGCCGACACACGTGGTCACCCCGATGTCCTGCTGCTTGAGTTCGTAGAGCGCCTGGTACGTGAGGGTGCCCGACCGGCTGACGATCCCCACCGGACCGCCGGCCTTGGCGATGTGACCCGCAGTGATGCCGATGTTGGCCTTGCCTGGGCTGATGATCCCCGGACAGTTCGGGCCGAGCAGCCGGACGTTCGGATACTCCCGGGTGAGCGCGTTGTAGAAGTACGCCTCGTCGTGGGCGGGGACGCCTTCGGTGATGACGACGATGAACTCGACGCCACCCGCGGCCGCGTCCATCACCGCATCCCGGACCCCCGGCGCCGGGATGAACACACACGACGCGGTCGCACCGGTCTCGCGCACCGCGTCGGCGACGTTCGCGAAGATCGGGATGCCGTCGACGTCGGTGCCGGCCTTCTTCGGGTTCGTGCCGGCAACCACCTGCGTGCCGTAGTCCCGGTTCAACAGGCCGTAGAACCGGCCCTGCGATCCGGTCAGACCCTGGTAGACGACCTTCGTCGTCTCATCCACGAAGATACTCATGAGATAGTCAGTTCCCTTTCGCGAGCGCAACGACCGTGCGGGCCGCGTCGAGCATCGTCGGCTGCACCTGCAGCGCGTCGGACAGGTGGGACTCCAGGATCGCCAGGCCTTCGTCGGCGTTCGTGCCGTCGAGGCGGATCACGATCGGGGCGTCGATCTTGACCCGGTCGAGGGCCTGCACGATCCCGTTGGCGACCTCGTCGCCCTTGGTGATCCCACCGAAGATGTTGATGAAGATCGACCGCACCTTCGGGTCGTTGTTGATCACCTCGAGCGCGCCGGCCATCACGTCCGCGTTCGCGCCGCCGCCGATGTCGAGGAAGTTCGCCGGGGTACCTCCCGCCTGGCTCACGATGTCCACCGTGCTCATGGCCAGCCCGGCGCCGTTGGCGATGATGCCGACCTCGCCGTCGAGTCCGACGTACTGCAACCCCTTGTCGTGCGCGGCCTGCTCACGAGCGTCACGGACCTGCGTGGCGTCGTACTGCCTCGTAGTCCGCGTGGCGGAACACCGAGTTGTCGTCGAGACTGACCTTGGCGTCGAGCGCGTGCACCCGCCCGTCGGGCGTGAGGATCAGCGGGTTGATCTCGACGAGGTCCGCGTCGCCTTCCACGTAGGCGGTGTACAGCTTGCCCAGGATGTCGACGGCTCCGTCCACCGCCGCTGGGTTCAGCTTCGCCGCCGCCACCCACTCCCGACACGCCGCTTCGGTGAGGCCATCGACGGGGTTCACATGGATCTTGGCAATCGCGTCGGGGTTCGTGGCCGCGACCTCTTCGATCTCGACGCCGCCCTCGGCCGAGAGCATCCCGAGGTACTGCTTCGCCGAGCGGTCGAGGGTGAAGGACGCGTAGTACTCCTCAGTGATGTCACTCGCGACTCTCGATCCAGACGATCTCGACCGTGTGACCCTTGATGTCCATGCCCAGAATGTTTCCGGCGTGTTCGCGGACTTCCTCGGCGTTCGCCGCGAGCTTGATCCCGCCGGCCTTGCCCTCGGCCGCCCACTTGCACCTGCGCCTTGACCACCACCGGATAGCCGACCCGATCCGCGACCGCGACCGCGTCGTCCACCGTGGTCACAGCATCGCCGTCGGACACCGGAATGCCGAACCGCGCGAAGAACTGCTTGCCTTGATATTCGTAGAGGTCCACGAGACTCCTCGAGTCGGACACGCGGCACTGATGCGCCACGGGCAGATCAACCGGCGGGCTGGGCCTCCCGCTCGTCGAGCGCAGCTTCGAGCCATTCGTGGATCGAAGCCAGGGTTGCGCCCGGAGTGAAGAGTTCGGCGACGCCGATCTCCTTGAGTTGTGCGACGTCGGCGTCCGGGATGATCCCACCGCCGAACACCACCACCTCGCTCAGCCCCCGCTCCGCCAGGAGCGCGAGTACCCGGGGGAACAGCGTCATATGAGCGCCGGAGAGCAACGACAGACCGACGGCGTCCGCGTCCTCCTGAAGGACGGTTTCTGCGATCTGTTCCGGGGTCTGGTGCAGCCCGGTATAGATCACCTCGAAACCGCCGTCGCGAAGCGCTCGGGCGATGACCTTGGCCCCGCGGTCGTGACCGTCGAGACCCGGCTTCGCAATGACGACTCGGTACCGGCGCTGCATGCGAGCCGAAGAGTAGCGATCGGGCTCTCCGGCCTGCCAACGCAGCGCCGAGGAGCGCCCGGCTGGACTCCCGACCCGATAGGGGCGTACACCCTGCGGATGCCATCGGGATCCCAGCGCCGTGCCGACCTCCGCATCATCGTCGGCGCGACGATCGGGGTCCTCTTCGGAGGTTTCATTCTCGCTGCCGCGATCTTCAATCTGACCGCCGGCGGCGGCGTTCCCAACGTGCGCAGGCCGCTGGCCTTCGGCCTGGCGAGCGACATCCGCCAGAAGGTCGAAGAAGGTGGACCGATCAACTTCGCCGACCCGACCGGCGGCGGCAACGACTTCTGGGTCGCGCTCGAGGATGGCACGCTCGTCCCGCTATTGGTCAGCCAGCCGGACCCGGCGAACTGCACGCTGCGCTGGCGCGGGCTCGCTCGACACCTTCACCTGCGATGGCACACCCATCGACGTCGCGAACCTGGCGCGCTACCGCAGCTTCGTCCAACGGACCGGCGACACCAAGGGCCTCTACATGGTCGAGCTTCGCAAGCGGCTGCCGCCACCGGCCGGCCCGGCCGTACCCTGAGACGACCGATCAGAGTTTGCGCAGCGGCGCCCACGCGAGGAGCAAAGTCTTCTCGCCTGCCTCGCGGAACCGAACGGTGACCTCGACCTTGTCACCCTCGCCCCGCAGCTCGAGGATGACCCCTTCACCGAACTTCTCGTGTGCGACGTCGTCACCGACGCGCAAGCCGATCTGTTCCGCGCCACGCGCGCGCCCGAAGGCTCGCGGCTCGGCCGCATCGCCGCATCCGCGACGGCGGCGCGGTGCGAACCGATTCCACTCCCGCCGGCCACGCGTCCCTGCGCGGCGACGAGCTGCTCCGGAATCTCGGCCAAAAATCGGCTCGGCGGGTAGTAATCGGTCGAACCGAAGAGCTGCCGACTCCATGCGTGGGTGAGGTACAGCCGTTGCTCGGCCCGCGTGATGCCGACGTAACAGAGCCGGCGTTCCTCCTCGAGTTCCTCGGGATCCCCGACTGAGCGCATATGCGGGAAGATCCCGTCCTCCATACCAGTGAGGAACACCACGGGGAACTCCAGCCCCTTCGCCGTGTGCAGGGTCATCAGCGTCACGATCGACTCGTCGTCGGAGCGTTCGTCGAGATCGGTGACCAGCGAGATTCCCTCCAGGAACCCCTCCACCGCGGCCGCCGCGGCGTCTGGTGCCGGTTCGGTGCTGCCGATGCCGGCGATGGCGACCAGTCCGGTGATGTCGCCCCGTTCGAGTTGATCGTCGAACTCACGAGCGACGCCGACGAACTCACTCAGGTTCTCGATGCGGCCCTGCGCCTCGATCGTGCGTTCCGCTTCCAGCTCGGCGAGGTACCCCGTCCGCTCCAGCATCGCCTCGACCACGCCAGCAACGCCGCCCTCGACCGCGACCTGCCCGAGTTCGTCCATCACCTCGAGGAGGTCCCGGATTCCCCCGAGCGCCCGACCCGTCACTCCCGCAGCGGCGGCCGCTCCGAGTGCGTCACGGAAGACGACCTCAGCACCCTGCGCGTACGCATCGATCTTTCGGACCGAGGTGTCACCGACCCCACGCTTGGGCACGTTGACAATGCGCTTCCAGGCGACTTCGTCGTCCGGATTCACCAGCGCCCGCAGGTACGCCAACGCGTCCTTGATCTCCCGCCGGTCGTAGAACTTCGTACCACCGACGATTCGGTACGGAACACCGGCCCGCACGAACGCCTCTTCGACGACCCGGCTCTGCGCATTGGTTCGATAGAAGACCGCGACGTCGCCGTAGCCGAATCTGCTCGACGTCGACCAGCCGATCGATCTCGTGCACCACGAAGGACGCCTCGTCGTGCTCGTCCTCGGCGTGATAGCGGGTGATCAGCTCGCCGCCGACCTGCTCGGTCCACAGATGCTTCGGCCGACGGGCCGCGTTGTTGGCGATCACCGCGTTCGCCGCGTCGAGGATCGTTTGGGTCGAGCGGTAGTTCTGGTCGAGGACGATGATCGACGCCTCGGGGAACTCCTCCTCGAAGCGCATCAGGTTCCGGTGATCAGCCCCTCGAAAGCGGTAGATCGACTCTGATCCGCGTCGCCGACGACCATGACGTTGCGGTGTTCCTGCCCCAAGAGACGGACGATCTCCCACTGGGCGGCGTTCGTGTCCTGGAACTCGTCGACCATGCACGTGTCCGAACCGATGGCGCCAATGCTCGAGGGCATCCGGGTGCTCCCGCAGGAGGCGGACCACGAGGTACAGGAGGTCGTCGAAGTCTGCCGCGGACGCCTCTGCGAGGCGCCGCTGGTACTCGGCGTAGACCTCCGCGATCCGAACCTCGGGCTGGGTGCAGAGCACTGGCGGCCGCGTCCTGCGGACTGATCAATTCGTTCTTGAGCGCCGAGATCGAATGATGCAGCCGACGGGGCGGGAACCGTTTGGGATCGAGGTTGAGGTCGCGGCGCACGTAGTCGGTCAGGCGGACCGCATCCGCTTCGTCGTAGATCGAGAACGAGGTTCGATAGCCGAGCCGGGCCGCGTCTCGCCGGAGGATCCGCGCGCACGCGCTGTGAAATGTCGAGACCCACATCTTGTGGGCGAACGGCCCAACCAGGTCAGCGACCCGCGCCTTCATCTCGCCGGCGGCCTTGTTCGTGAACGTGATCGCGAGGAGTTCGAACGGCGAGACACCGCGATCGACGAGGTACGCGACTCGGTGGGTCAGGAGGCGGGTCTTGCCCGAACCGGCGCCGGCGACAACGAGCACGGGACCATCCGGCGCACTCACCGCATCACGTTGGACCGGATTCAGCCCTTCGAGAAGCTCCGCCGCGCGCATGCCGCGCATCGTACAGATGTTCGCTTCGCGTGGCGCACCGACGCCCAGCCGCTCCCCGCGCCGGGGTGGGCGACCCCGATCAGCCGTCCGAGTCGGAGAACCCTTCCAACGTGAACTCCTCGGTCGGCGGGTCTCCATCAGCTTTTCGAAAGGCCCGGAGCAACCGCGTCCCGTCCTCGTTCAGCGTCACCGTGAACGAGTTGTTGGCCTCGTCGATCTGGAGGGAGAAGTACTCCTCCCAATCCGCTTCGAGTGCCGGCGCGTCAACATCGGACCCCGGCGGGAGCCGCCGGAACCTGCGTCGATCCGTGTCGAATTGCCAGATGCTGTGAGAGGACTCGATGAGTTCCACGAGGGGGAACACGCTACCGGCTCATACTTCGAGAGCAAGAGTCACGGGCCCGTCGTTCACCAACGAAACCGCCATTT
Organism: uncultured Acidimicrobiia bacterium; assembly: GCA_963701625.1. GTDB lineage: Bacteria > Actinomycetota > Acidimicrobiia > IMCC26256 > JAENVU01 > JAENVU01. The sequence continues at coordinate 334,019 of CAVPAT010000005.1, forward strand.
GTGCCCGAAACCGGCCAGTCGCCACGACGAGCCCGTAGCCACGCAGCGTGGCGACGCATGCCGCGACCAGGGGCTCGGCCTGTTCGGGCGGGGCCGCCTCGCTCCAGGAGGGGCGGCGTCCTCGACGCGTGTCGCCATACAGCGTGAACTGCGAGACGACGAGTGCCGAACCGGCGACCTCGATCAGCGAGCGGTTCATCACGCCGGCCTCATCGTCGAACACGCGAAGGTGGGCAATCTTCGCGGCGAGCCGGTCGGCAGCCTCGTGGTCGTCGGAGTGCGTGACCCCGACCAACACCAGCAGCCCCGGACCGATCTCCCCGATCAGCTCGGCATCGACCGTGACCGACGCCTCGCTGACACGCTGGATCAGGGCACGCATGGGCCCACGCTAATAAGGCAGCCTGACGACGGCTCAGGTAACCGAGAACGCCCCAGGGAGGAACGCGAGCCCACCGGTCGAGACGCCCGCGCCGCCACTCTGCACGATCGTCGGGGTACGCGGGCCGACCGCGGCATCGGCCGCGACCGTGACCGCAACGTCGACCTGGTTCTCGGAAACCTGCGTGATGCTGGTCACCACGATGCCGTCACCCATCACGATCAGCGCACCCTGTGCTCGGAATCCACTGCCGTGCAAGGACAGCGTCGTCGAGCTGCCGCGCGCGACGGTATTCGGTGTCGAAAAGAAGATGATCGGCACCGGGTTCGATTCCAGGTAGAGGTCGGTCACGGTCCCGTTGCTGTCCGGATTCATGACATCAGGTGCGTCGGTCGAGAAGAGCACGTACCGACCGTCACCACTGATCGCGCCCGGCACCGAACCGGATTGAAACGCGTTCGGGCCGATCGGTTCCTGCATCTTTTGGGTCGTCGCCGCCAGCGCAGTCGTGTGGTTCAGTCGATCCCGCACGAACGAGTTGGAGTTTGCGGTGAGCGACTGATCGACCAGGTTCGTCGCGCCGCTCTGGAAGAGGACGAATCGGCCGTCATCACTGAGCCCGACCACGAAGTTGTCATCCGATGCGTCGCCGCCGCCGGTCGCGACAGTGGTTCGCTCGAAGACGCCGGAACCGAGGACCGTCGTATAGACGTCGGTAGTGCCGTTCGTGTCCGCCGGGGAGATCAGGTTCCCGGCATCAGAGTCGAACCCGACGACCTGACCGTTGCCGCTGATGAACACGTTCGTCGAATCGAAGTCGGCCTCGTCGGTCGTCCCCGGAGGGTCGGTGACGAGGATGGTCGTCGTGGCGGAGCGGTCACGGACGAACACATCCGTCCAGGCGCCGGAATCGGCCGCGTCGAAGTTCGCGGCATCCGAGACGAACGCGATGTACCGACCGTCGTCACTGACCGAGCCCCCGTAGGAGTCGAGGTCGCCTTCCTCCTCCGTGGTCGAAACGCTGATCCGCTGCGTCTTGGGCGTCGCCGTCGACAGGTCTCGCACGAAGACGTCGGTGCTGTCGTTGGTGTCCCCGCCGACGACGTTGGTCGCGTCGGATGCAAAAACGATCACCTTCGCGTCGGGAGTCATCGACTGGAGATAGTTCTCGTCGTTGACCTGGCCGCCGGCGCTCTTCACGCTCACTCGGATCGTGGTGCCGAGTTGACGATCTCGCAGGAACACGTCGGTCGAGTCGTTGGTATCTCCGGTGACGAGGTTGTCGGAGTCCGACATGAACGCGACATAGCGCCCGTCCGCCGAAACCATGCCCCCGTACCCGCCGTAGATCCCCTCGACCTCGGAGTCCGACACCGACACCCGTTCAGTCACACCCGTCTGGTTGTCGCGCCAGAAGACATCGGGCGCGCCGTTGAGATCGTCGGGAACGAGGTTGTCCGCTTCCGAGTTGAACACCACGTAGCGGCCGCTCCGCGACACGTCGGTCCCGAAGATCGTGCCGCCACCGGGCTGGGCCCCCGTCGACGAGACCCCGACTCGGCCGACCCACGCGCACCCGCTCGTCGCGAGCGCGGCGGCGACCACCAGTCCCGCCATTCGGCTTCGGATCATGCCCACAACCCCAGTCCCAGGAAACGGACAATCCTATCGAAACGGGAAGGCTCCGGAAACCCTCACTCCCACTCGAACCCGACGGTCGTGTCCGCTCGGGAACGCGCAGGCTTCGCCGGAAGGGATTCCCTCACTCCCACTCGAACCCGACGGTCGTGTCCGCTCGGGAACGCGCAGGCTTCGCCGGAAGGGATTCCCTCACTCCCACTCGAACCCGACGGTCGTGTCCGCTCGGGAACGCGCAGGCTTCGCCGGAAGGGATTCCCTCACTCCCACTCGAACCCGACGGTCGTGTCCGCTCGGGAACGCGCAGGCTTCGCCGGAAGGGATTCCCTCACTCCCACTCGATCGTCCCTGGGGGCTTGGAGGTGATGTCGTAGGCCACCCGGTTCACCCCGGGAACCTCGTTGATCACGCGCGACGAGATGCGCTCGAGCACGTCGTACGGAATCCGGGCCCAGTCCGCGGTCATGGCGTCATCGCTGGTAACGGCCCGCAGGATGATCGGATACGCGTAGGTGCGGTCGTCGCCCTGAACGCCGACTGTCCGCACCGCCGGGAGCACCGCGAAGCTCTGCCAGATCTCGCGGTACAGACCCGCCCGCCGGATCTCTTCGACGACGATCGCGTCCGCCTGCTGGAGAATCTCCACCCGTTCAGGAGTGATCGTGCCGATGATCCGCACACCGAGACCCGGCCCCGGGAACGGCTGGCGCCAGACGATCTCCTCCGGCAGCCCGAGTTCCTCACCGACAGCGCGCACCTCGTCCTTGAACAAGTGGCGCAGCGGCTCGACCAGGTCGAACTGCATGTCCTCGGGCAGCCCACCGACGTTGTGGTGGCTCTTGATGACCGCGTTCTCGCCGCCGCCGGACTCGACGATGTCCGGATACAGGGTGCCCTGGACCAAGAACCGTGAGTCCTCGTGGTCCTGGGCGACTTCTTCGAAGACGCGGATGAAGGTCTCGCCGATGATCTTGCGCTTCCGTTCCGGCTCCACGACGTCGTCGAGCGCGCCGAGAAACCGGTCGCGCGCCTTGACGTGGACGAGGTCCACGTGGAACTGGCGCAGGAAGGTCTCCTCCACTTGTTCGGCCTCACCGAGCCGCAGGAGGCCGGTGTCGACGAACACGCAGGTGAGCTGATCCCCGATGGCCTTGTGGACGAGCGCAGCCGCAACCGCGGAGTCCACGCCGCCGGAGAGCCCGCAGAGGACCCGCTCGGTGCCGACCTGGGCCCGGATCTCGGCGACGGCTTCCTCGATGATGGAGACGTTGGTCCACGTGGGACGGCAACCGGCGACGTCGTGGAGGAAGATCTTGAGAATCTCCTGGCCGTGCTCGCTATGCACGACCTCGGGGTGGAACTGCACGCCGTAGATGCGCCGGTCCGGGTCCCCGAAGGCGGCCGCTGGGGTGTCCGGGGTGGACGCGAACACGCGGGCGCCGGCCGGCGGCTCGGTGATCGTGTCGAAGTGGCTCATCCAGACCGGCTGCTGGGCCGGCAACCCGCGGAACAGGGCACCCGTCGAGGCCACCGAGAGATCCGTGCGTCCGTACTCACCGCGTCCGGTCTTGGCCACGGTTCCGCCCAGGTCCCGAGCCAGGAGCTGCGCGCCGTAACAAATGCCGAGCAGAGGAATCCCGGACTCGTAGAGCGCGGGGTCCACCGACGGAGCACCCTCGACGTGAACCGAGGCAGGCCCGCCCGAGAGGATGATCGCCGACGGCTGGAGCGCCTTCATCTCCGCGAACGACATCGTGCGCGGCACGATCTCGGAGTAGACGTGCGCTTCGCGAACTCGGCGCGCGATCAGCTGCGCGTATTGTGCACCCAGGTCCACCACGAGCACCTTGTCGTGCTGGTGGATCTCCATCGCCGTCATGACGCAGCCATGCGCGGCGCGAGCAATCGGATCAGCGCCCCATGCCGATGCCCTGCGACCGTTGCAGAGACTTGCCCTCGGTCTGCAGCGATGGGGCGACCATCACCTCGGCCTTCTGGAACTCCTTGAGCGTCTCGTAACCCGTGGTGGCCATCGACGTGCGCAACGCACCGAACAGATTCAAGGTGCCGTCGTTCTCATGGGCCGGGCCGCTGAGGATCTCCTCGAGCGTCCCCTTCTGCCCGGCGTAGACGCGGGCGCCGCGCGGCAGCGACGGGTGGAACGTGGCCATGCCCCAGTGGTATCCACGACCCGGAGCTTCGTAGGCGCCGGCCAGCGGGGAACCGATCATGACGGAATCGGCACCGCAGGCGATCGCCTTCGCGACGTCGCCGCCCGTGCGCATCCCGCCGTCGGCGATCACGTGGACGTAGACCCCGGTCTCGTCGAGGTGACGGATCCGGGCGCCGGCCGCGTCCGCGATCGCGGTCGCCTGCGGGACACCGATGCCGAGCACACCGCGCGACGTGCACGCGTGACCGGGGCCGACCCCAACGAGGATGCCGACGGCGCCCGTGCGCATCAGGTGCAGGGCCGTGCTGTACGACGCGCACCCACCGACGATCACCGGGATCTCGAACTCACGGATGAACTTCTTCAAGTTCAACGGCTGGCGAGCGGGGTCCTTGGAGACGTGCTCAGCCGAGACGACGGTTCCCTGCACCACCAGGATGTCCAACTCGGCCTCGAGGACCATCGGCGCGTACTGCTCGACGCGCTGGGGCGTGAGAGACGCACACGCGCGGACGCCGGCGTCCTTGATCTCCCGGATGCGCTTTCCGATGAGTTCGTCCTTCATCGGTTCCTGGTAGAGCTCCTGCATCCGGCGCGTGGCCTTCTCCGGGTCGAGCGAGGCGATCTCGTCGAACACGGAGTCCGTGTCGTCGTAGCGGGTCCAGAGGCCTTCGAGGTTGAGACACGCGAGTCCTCCGAGGCGACCGACCTCGATCGCGGTCTTCGGTGAAACCACCCCATCCATCGCCGACGCGACGAGCGGAAGCTCGAACCTGAACGCGTCCACCTCCCACGAGATGTCGACGTCCTCGGGGTCGCGTGTGCGCCGGCTGGGCACGATGGCGATGTCGTCGAATCCGTATGCTCGTCGGCCCGACTTCCCGATCCCGATCTCGACTTCCACCAGTTGGCTCCCGTCGTTCCTACTCCGCCAGAACGGTCCAGCCTAGTGGGCGGTTCCGTCGCCGGGCCGCCTCCGGGACCACGGCTCAGACGGTATGGCGAGGCCCCTCCGTGCCGGTGAGCACGGTGAGGAGTCGGGCCAGAATCCGGGCGGTCGCGCCCCAGACCGTCTCCCCCGGGAGTTCGAAGAACGCCATCGGACGCGGTGCGCCGAACAAGTCCCAGATCTCCTCGCGGTATGTCTCGGGATGCAGCAGCTCCGAGATCGGGACCGCGAAGGCATCGACCACCTCCACCGGATCGGGGCGCAAGGTCGGCTGCCCACCGAGGATTCCCACGAACGGCGCGATGGTGAACGCGGACGCCACCGTGCCGATCCGATCCAACTCCGCAACCACGTCGACCGTCGCCGGGTGGATGCCCACCTCTTCGTGAGCCTCCCGCAGCGCGGCAGCCTGCAGCGTTCGATCGTCAGGATCTCGCTTCCCGCCCGGGAACGCGATCTCCCCTCGATGGGCGGCCATTGTTTCCGGCCGCTTCGTCAGCACGACGTGCGCCTCCCCGTCGGCGTCGTACAGCGCGACCAACACCGCAGCCTCCCGCGCTCCGGGGACGTCGATGAGCGGCGCGGCCGGCTCGGAGACCGAGACGAGTCGTCGCCGGACTGACCCAAGGTCGAGCCGTCGATCGTCGGGGGAGAGCGCGGCCCACGGCGCCGGTGCTCCCGGCCGGGTCCCGGAAGGTCGGGGGATGTGCTGTCTTCCACCCCGAGCCACCATCCGGGCACTGTATCCACGCGGTCAGATCACCCCGCTCCGGGCGCGTCGCACACCGCCGACGTCGACGAGACCTGCACCGCCTTCGTTCTCATCGCCGGGGCCGGTATCGAGTTCCACCCGACCGACCGACCGGTGCCCTCCCGCCCGAGCGGTCCGGCGGTCGGGCATACTGCCGGGCTTCGCGACGTGGGGGATGACATGACGGATTGGAACTTCGCCAACTGCTGGGAAGTGATCGCCGACGCCCAACCCGGCCGGCCCGCATTGGCCCAGGGCGACCGACACCGCACTTGGCAGGAATTCGACGACCGCGCGGCGCGCCTTGCCGCCGCGTTCGAGGACCTCGGACTCGGCCCGGACGGCAAGGTCGCCAGTTACCTCTACAACTCGATCGAGTACATGGAGGGGGTCTTCGCCACCTGGAAATGTCGCAGCGCTCCGGTGAACGTGAACTACCGGTATCTCGAGGGTGAGCTGCAGTATCTGCTCGAGAACTCGGACGCGGACATCCTCCTGTTCCACGGCGTGCTGGGCGAACACGTCGCCAAGGTGTGGCGGGAGGTCCCCACGCTCAAGGCCATCGTGCAGGTCGACGACGGCCATCCGCTCGTGGAAGGCGCGCTGCGGTACGAGGACCTCGTCGCGGACTCCGACCCGGCCCCGCGCATCGAGAAGTCCGGCGACGACCTCTACATCCTCTACACCGGCGGCACCACCGGCATGCCCAAGGGCGTCATGTGGCGCAACGAGGACCTGTACCAGACCCTGGTGCCGTCCGTGCTCGGCATTCTCGGCGCCCTCGCGCCCGAGACGCCGGAGGGGTTGGCGGACGTCGTAGCGGGCATCGCGGCGGGAAGCCGCACCCCCGTGCACCTCCCTGCCTCGCCGCTCATGCACGGCACCGGGTTCATGAGTTCCCTCCAGGCGCTCACCGCCGGCGGAACGATCGTCACCCTCGAGTCGCGCAGCTTCGACGCGCATGAGCTCTGGCAAGCGGTCCAGGCCGAGCAGGTGACCCAGATGGCCATCGTGGGCGACGCGTTCGGCAAACCGATGGTGCGCGCACTCGAAGCCGCCGAGGACGACAACGCGCCATACGACCTGACCTCCCTCGGGCTCATCATCAGCTCCGGGGTCATGTGGACCGCGGAGGTGAAGGAGCAACTGATGCAACGGGCGCAGTGCATCTGCCTGGACTCCCTCGGCTCCAGCGAGGGCGTCGGCTTCGCCCAGCAGATCAGCGCACCGGGCGGGAAGGCGACCACTGCCAAGTTCTCGATCGGCGAGCAGGCCAAGGTCCTCACCGAAGACGGGCGAGAAGTGGCACCCGGCTCGGAAGAGCGGGGGTTACTCGCGCTCGGCGGGCCGATCCCGCTTGGCTATTACAAGGACCCGGAGAAGTCCGCGGCCACTTTCAAGGTGTTCGCAGGCAAGCGGTACTCCATTCCCGGTGACTGGGCCACGGTCGCGTCCGATGGCACCATCGAGTTGCTCGGCCGCGGCAGTGTGTCGATCAACTCGGGGGGCGAGAAGATCTTCCCCGAGGAGGTCGAAGAGGCGGTGAAGTTGCACCCCGCCGTCGCCGACGCGCTGGTGGTCGGCGTGCCCGACGAGAAATTCGGCGAGGCGATCGCCGCCGTCGTGTCACTGCGCCCGGGCGAGGACGCGACCGCCGACGAGATCGTCATCGCGGTACGGGACAACCTCTCGCGATTCAAAGCGCCGCGCCACGTGGTCTTCGTCGCCGAAGTGACGCGGGGACCCAACGGGAAGGCCGACTACGCCTGGGCGAAACAGACCACGCTCGCCGAGACCTCCCCGTGAGGGACGAGCGGGCCTAGGTCTTCGTGTCCGGCCCACAAACCGCGAGTGGGAGTTCGTCCTCGGCCATGCGCACGATCGTCGATCCGTCGAGCGTCCAGTACGTGGGCAGGGCGCGGAGCACCGGGGCATCGGCGCCGTCAGTTCCCTCGACCATCTCGACGACGTTCTCGGGGTAGCGGCCGGTGAGTTCCTTGAAGTCCATCAGGGCTTCGATCATCTCGTCGCGTTCTTTCACGCAGGCCGTGATCTTGTTTGCATCGTTCGAACCCCCGACGGCGAACACGACGACGGCGGTCAGGATGCCGAGCACGACCACGATGACGAGCATCTCGACCAGGCTCATACCGTCTGCGGTACCGAGCCTGTCGCGACGTGCGAGCACCCGACGTGACGTCGGTTGCGATTTCCCCGTCATTTCGCGTTCCTCCCAGGCGCGCTCGGTCGGCCGAGAGACCGGCGCCGCCTCTGGGACCGTAGCGATTCCGCGCCACCGAGGGCTGGGCCGGACGCACCGAATCGGCGCGAATGAGTCCCCGGACCCACCCTGCGGCCGATCCCGGGAACGGGTCCAGACGCGACAGGGACCGGCACCCGTTGGGGCGCCGGTCCCGACCGTTGGTGTGTCGTGCGCTACTTCTTCTTGGCCTTGCCGGTCTTGGTCACCTTGGCAAGCACATCGCGCCCGGCGAGGATGAGCAGCTCCTCACCGTCGACGGTGATCTCGGTTCCGCCGTACTTCGAGTACACGACGGTGTCGCCGACGGCGATGTCGAGCGGCACGAGCTCGCCGGAGTTCTCGAGCGCGCCGGCCCGGGCCCACCGCGAGCACTTCGCCCTGCTGGGGCTTCTCCTTGGCGGTGTCGGGAATCACCAGCCCACTGACGGTCGTCTCTTCGGCCTCGGCCGTCCGGACGACGATGCGGTCCTCGAGCGGTACGAGATTCATCGGTTGCCTCCTGGGCCGGCCTCTTGGGGCCGGGCGGTCTGTCGACGTTCGGGGGTCCGTCGCGGCGCCACAGGGCGCTCGTGCGGCCTTAGCACTCGGCGTACGTGAGTGCTAAAACGACGGTAGCACTCGCCCCTCGCGACTGCAAACCGTCGGCCGGCTTCGCACCCCCGCCGAGGGCGTCAGGGGGGCAGGGCCAGGCCCGGCAGCGCTCGCGAGGGGACCGCGCCGTCGTCGAGCGGGGTCGGTCCGTCGGCGCGCAATCGGAACCATCCCGTCGCCGCGATCATCGCCGCATTGTCCGTGCAGAGCGCTCGGGGTGGCACGAGAGCCCGTCGGCCCGTCTCGCGAGCGAGTGTCTCCACCGCGGTACGCAGCTCGCGATTGGCGGCCACGCCGCCCCCGATCACGAGGGTCCGCGCCCCGATCGCGTCCGCCGCGACCGCGAGCTTCTCGGTGAGTACGTCCACCACCGCCGCCTGGAAGGACGCGGCCAGGTCCGCAACCGGAGCATCGGGGTGGCGGCGCACCTCGTGCAGCACCGCGGTCTTCAGCCCCGAGAACGAGAAGTCCAACCCGTCGCCGCGCATCGGGCGAGGAAACCCGACTGCCCGGGGGTCCCCGGTTTCGGCCAGCTCGTCGATGATCGGACCGCCCGGATACCCGAGCCCGAGGAGACGAGCGACCTTGTCGAACGCCTCGCCCGCCGCGTCATCAACGGTCTGGCCGACCAGCCGATACCGACCGGGGGCGTCGACCGCGACAAGCATCGTGTGCCCGCCTGAGACCAGGAGCACCGCGAGCGGCAACTCGACATCGGGGTCCTGGAGCCATGCCGCCTGCAGATGGCCCTCCAGGTGGTGGACGCCGACATAGGGAATCTCACAAGCGAGCGCGACCGCCTTCGCAGCTGACACCCCGACGAGCAGCGCGCCGGCGAGGCCCGGGCCGTGGCAGGCGGCGACCGCATCGATCCCGGCGAAGTCTGTGTCGGCGGCCGCGAGGGCCTCCGCGATGACGCCGTTGACCAACTCCAGATGGGCCCGGCTCGCGATCTCGGGCACGACGCCACCGAAGCGAGCATGAAGGTCGACCTGGCTCGACACGATGCTCGATCGAATCTGCCGACCGTCGGTAACCACGGCGGCGGCGGTCTCGTCGCAACTCGTTTCGATGCCGAGGAAGTTCACGCGTCCCCACCAACCCGTTCGAACCGCGCGTCGAGCGACGCGGGCCGCGCCGCGAACTCCGGCGTCTGGATCGCGCGCGCCCACATGATCACCGCATCCTCGGCCGGTTGCTCGTAGTAGCCCTTGCGGACGCCCTCGGTCGTGAAGCCGAACTCGCGATACAGCGCCTGGGCGCCCTCCGCGCTGGCGCGGACCTCCAGCGTCAACGCCGGGTATCCCTGTGCGATCACTTCATGGGTCAGCGCGCTGAGCAAGCGCGTGCCGATCTGGCGACGCCGGTAGCGCGGGTGGACCGCAATCGTGGTGACGTGACCTTCGTCCGGGGCGAACATGATCCCCGCATAACCCACCACCGTGCGTGCGGACCGCGCCACCAGGTACCTCCGCGATACGGGCAGGGCCAGCTCCGAGAGGAACAACGACTCGGTCCACGGCTTGGCATACGACGCCCGTTCGATGGCGAGCACTCCACGGAGGTGGCGGCGCCGCAGGGGGCCGAGGGTGACCTCGTCGCTCACCGGCCCTCCCACGCAATCTCGGCATCGCTCCGGCGCAAATACCGGGGGCGGAGTGCGTCCGGCTCCAGTTGCTCGCCGCGGGCGAACGCGGCCGTAGCCAGCGCAACCAGTGCGACGACGCTGGGCGCCACCGCCCGCGCTCCGACGAGTTCGACGTCAGGGAGTCCGGCGAACATCTCCGCATACACAACGGCACCGTCACCGACCACGCGAGTTGGGATTCCGCGCGCACCGAGATCACCAACCACCTCCGCGGGCGGGCCAACCGTGTAACCATCAATGGGCGTCGACGGATCGTGGCCTCGCGCGTACCGGGCCGCGAAGACCTCGCGCCGGCGCGCGTCGATGAGCGCGACCACCTCTTGATGCTCGTCGCGCCAGGGCGCGGCGACCAGATCGAGGCTGGGGACCCCGACCGCCGGGATTCCGAGCACCTGCGCCAGCGTTCGTGCCGTCGTGACCCCGACCCGGAGCCCGGTGAACAGCCCCGGACCGATCCCGCAGGCGACCGCGTCCAGGTCCACCAGCCGCACGCCGGCCTCCGCCACGAGATCACGGATCATGGGAGCCAGTTCTTCCGCATGCCGGCGGCCCGCGTCGACGCTCCGCATCGCGATGGGTGTTCCGTCACGTCCGATCGCCACCCCAACGTGGGCAGTGGCCGTGTCGATCGCCAGGGTCAGCATTCGACGGCGGCGGCCAGGGCCGAATCCAGGGCGGTGACACGCGTGGCCCAGCCCGGGCCGTGCGCCGTCACCGTCACGACCCGTTGTTGCTCAGTGGCCAGACCCGGCGGACCATACGCGAGCGTGATCTGAAGATGGTCCGGGGGCAGCAGCTCCCGAATCCCCTCACCCCACTCGATCATCGTGATCCCGGATTCCATGATCTCGTCCAGCGCGAGATCCATCGCCTCCTGGACGTGATCGAGCCGATACACGTCCAGATGGAACACCGGCATCGCTCCCTCGTACTCGCGCAGGATCGCGAACGTCGGACTCACGACCGGCTCGGTCACCCCAAGCGCGGCCGCGATCGCCTTCGCCAACTCGGTCTTGCCGGCGCCGAGTTCGCCCGAAAGCACCAGGACATCGCCGACCTGCAGGAGTCCGGCGAGCGCCACCCCGAGGGCGCGGGTCGTCGCCGGACTTTGCGATTCCAAGGTTGAACTCATCGCGCCAGCACGCGGCGGATGGCGACGAAATCCGCACGGGCCTGGGCCGAGCGCGGCTCCCCCGTTCCGAAGGACCGCGGACGGATGCAGCACCGGGATGAGCACGCCGTCACGGTACGGATGCTCCTGGCCGCGCAGCTTCGTGATCCCGATCTTCGTATCGAGCAGCAGCTTCGTCGCGAAGTTCCCCAGCGTGACGACCACCCGCGGCGCCACCAACTCGAGTTGACGCTCCAGGAACGGTCGACAGGATTCGATCTCGATCGGTTGAGGGTCCCGGTTCCCCGGAGGCCGACACTTCACGACATTGGCGATGTAGACCTCAGCCCGGGTCAGACCGATGTCCTCGATCAACGAGGTCAGAAGTTTCCCGGCGCGACCGACGAAGGGCTCACCGATCCGGTCCTCATCCGCGCCCGGGCCCTCCCCGACGAACATGAGGTCGGCCTGTTCGTCGCCGACGCCGAACACGACCTGCGTGCGCGTCGCCGCGAGCGGACACTTGGTGCAACCCAGGGCCTCGGCCCGAAGCGCCGCGAGATCCGTCACACCGCCCATGGCACCGCCGTTCAGGAGCCGGTGTCGACGGTCGTCGCCGGGGCCTGCACCTCGTGCGCGAAATCGATCAGCAACCGGTCGAGCTCGTCGGCGAACTCCAGCATCAGCATGTGGCCGCCACCCGGGACCTCGACCAGCCGGGCGCCGGCAATCCTTTCGGCCATCCGCCGCGACTCGGCGAGCGGCGTCAGGAGATCCGCAGTCCCGCAGACGACCAATGTCGGCCGATCGATCTGACCGAGACGGGAAGTGAGGTCCACACCGATCAGCGCCGCGCCGGCGGCACGCCGGTGCTCGGGGTCCGTACCCACGATCATCTCCCGCGTGGCCTGCATCATTGAGGGCGAAGGCGTGCGACCGAATCCGAGGCGAGTGACGAGCAGACCCAGATCCTCGGCTCGCAGCAAGCCCACGGCGTCGGGACCGTGGTCCGAGAGCCATCGGCCGAGACCGCGCGTCCTCGGGTGAAAAAGAGGACCGCGGGCAAGCGAGGACAGCAGCACGATGCCGGCGACGCGGTCCTTCGCGACGTCCGGGTGGTCGGCGCTGAACCGTTGCAGCGCCATGCCACCCATGGAGTGACCGACAACGAGCAGCGTTACGGAGGTCGAGACCTTCCAGCACGGACTCGACGTCGCGCGCCAGCGGTCGGAGCCCGTGTCCGTCGCCACCGACCGTCGAGTCCCCATGCCCGCGGTGGTCGTACGCGATAACCCGAAACCCCGCCGCCGCAAGGCTTTCGAGCTGCTTGGACCACACGCGGACCGACAGCATCACGCCGTGCGAGAGCACGATCGGGGGCCCGGCACCGGCTTCGACGACGAAGAGCTCGCCGCCGTCGTGGGCGGGCAATCGCCACGACCGCTCGTACAGGGGAACCAGCGGAGTCTTCGCGTCCGAATCCGGGGCCCGCCGGAGGCGCCGCAACGCGAGCCGCTCGGCGGCCACCGCCGCCCCCGTGGCAGCACCCAGGGCGCCCGCGGCAACGCCGACCCGCTTCCACGCGGTCATCGGTACTCCCGCCGGACCCGTGGTCCGATGCCGCAGACGATCTCGTATCCAATGGTGCCCAGGCGCTGCGCCCACTCGTTGGCCGTCAGCGTCGCCGGGCCATCGGCGCCGATCAGGGTGACGACGTCTCCCAGCTCGACCGCGAGGTCGCCGACGTCCACCATGATCTGGTCCATGGTGACGGTGCCGGCGATCGGACACCGGACCCCGCGCACCAACACCTCCGCACCGACCGCGCCCGCGCGCCGTGGCACTCCGTCGGCGTACCCGATCGGCACCGTCGCGATCGTCGTGGCCCGGGAACACGCATATCGAAGCCCGTAGGACACTCGATCACCTTCCGCGAGACGTTGGACGTGCGAGACCCGCGACCGCAGCGACAGCGCCGGTCGGAGACCAAGACCGGCGCCGATGCCGGGGGCCGGCTCGATGCCGTAGATCGCGATCCCGATCCGGGTGACATCGAAGCGCGACGCGGGGAACCCGATCGCGGCTGCGGAGTTCGCGGCGTGGACCTCGAGCCCGGCGACGCCGTGGTCCACGGTCGCGGCCAGCACCGCCGCGAACCGGGTCAGCTGCTCGCCGGTCTCGGGGCGCTCGGGCTCGTCGGCCACCGCAAGGTGGGTACAGAGACCAGCCAGGCGCAGCTCCGGGTGATCGGCGATGCGATCGAACAGCGCAATCACCGACTCGGGGCGGACGCCCACTCGGTGCATCCCCGTGTCGACTTTCACCTGGACCGGGTGCGGCCCAGCACCGGCGTCCGCGACCGCTTTGGCCATGGTGTCGACGCCGGCATCGGTGTAGAGCACCGGAGTCAGACGATGCACGACCACCTCGGCCGCCGCATCGACGGGAGGCTCCGAGAGCACGAGGATCGGAACATCGAGGCCGGCGGCGCGCAACTCCACACCCTCCTCGACCAGCGCAACGCCGAGCGCGGCAGCTCCGGCATCGACGGCCGCCCGGGCCACCGGCACCGCGCCGTGACCGTAGGCATCCGCCTTCACGACCGCCATGACGGTCGCCGGGTCGACGGCGTCGCGGACGACCCCGACATTGTGTCGGATCGCGCCGAGATCGACCTCGGCCCAGGTCGGCCGGAACGCGCTCACGTGCTCCGCGAGAGGTAGCGCACGAGATCGCCTCGGGCGACGATGCCGACCGGGCGTCCGTCACCGAGCACCACCACGTGGGTCACATCACTTTCGTGCATCAGCGTGGCGGCATCCTCTACGGACGCGTCCGGCTCGAGCGTGGGAAACGAGGTTTCCATCACCTCACGCACGGTGGAGCCGACGGCCTTGCGGAGTTCCTCGTCGTAGCGGCGAATCTCACCGGGCAGCGTGAAATCGACTCCGAGGATCGCGATGGTCGTGGGCGCATGCAGGCGGGCTTCGGTGACGAGGAGATCCTCGTCACGTAAGAGACCGACAACTTGTCCGTCCGGGTCGACCACCGGGACCGCGCCGACACCGTGTTCGGCCAACAGGTCCGCGGCGGCGGCCAGCGACAGGTCGGGGTCGGCCGTCACGACCTCGGCGGTCATCACCTCACGCAGTGGAGTGGACGATTGCATGCAGTCCTCCGGAGCCTCGGCGTTCACTGGGATGAAGGGTCAGGCGAGCCCACCGAGCACCGAGGCCACCAGGCCCGGGAGGTCCGTCGCGATCAGGCCAGTATGCCCGGCTTCGCCGGCCGAGCCGTGTACGAAGGCCGCGGCCGCGGCCGCGTCGGCAATCGGCGCACCGTTTGCGCAGAACGCCCCGATGACCCCGGACAACACGTCACCGCTCCCGGCGGTGGCGAGGGCCGGGCCGCCGGTGGGATTCAGTCGGACCCGGCCGCCAGGGCTCGCGACCAGGGTGGTCGGGCCTTTGAGCAGGATCGTCGTCGCGGACTCGGCGGCGAGCGCCCGGGCCGCGGCGACACGGTCGGGCCCCGGCGCCGCCCCGGCGAGGTGTCGGAACTCGCCATCATGGGGTGTGAGTACCGTTGGGCCGGAGCGGCGGCGAAGCGGTCTCCGGTCGGTCCCGAGCGCAACGAGCGCGTCGGCATCGACCACGAGCGGAGCCGGGCATTGGGCGACCAGGCGGTGCACTGCCGCCATCGTCGGCTCCGCCCGACCGAGGCCGGGACCGAGCACCACGGCGCCGAAGCGCTCAGCCAGTTCCAGCAGCCTCGGGACCGCGTCGATCTCGAGTACCTCGCCGCCGCCCGAACTGACCGCGATCACTTCGGTCCCCGAGGTCTGCCGCGCACCATCGCCAGGAAGGGCGACCCAGACGATCCCCGCGCCGCTTCGCATGGCCGCTCTGGCCGCGAGCATCGGCGCGCCGGTCATCCCCGCGCTGCCCCCGATGACGAGGACACCCGACTGCCACTTGTGCGCGGTGACGTCACGGTCGGCAACCACCCCGGCGACGTCGCTGATCTCGGTGACGCTTGTGGTCGTCGGGTCCGGGCCGAGGTCGATGCCGATCTCGGCGACGGTGACCACGCCCGCGCGCGCGCGACCGGGATGGAACCAGAGGCCGGGCTTGGGGGCCGCGAAGGTGACGGTTGCGTCGGCGGTGACGGCGGCGCCCGAGACTGCGCCGGTGAGACCGTCGACTCCCGACGGAATGTCGACGGCGAGGACCCGAACGCCGGCATCAGCAACGGCGTCGATCCACGCCCGGGGTGCCCCGTCGATCTCGCCGCGGAAACCGGTCCCGAACATGGCGTCGACGACGAGGTCGGCACGGGCCAACGCCCTGACGGCCGCCCGGTCCGGTCCCGCCCGGCAATCGACGACCTGCGCCCGGACGCCCCAGCGCGCCAATGCAGCCGCGGCGATCCGCCCGTCACCACCGTTGTTGCCCTGACCGGCCACAACGATCACGCGCCGGCCATAGGTCCCCCGGAGCATCCGGCGGGCCTGCCACGCAACCGCGCGACCGGCCCGAGCCATCAGCACCGACTCGGGAGTCCCCGCCGCAATCGTGCGGGCGTCGGCGGCTCGCATCTCCTCCGGGGTGAGGACGGGGATCATCGCAACGCGACAGCGGTCGCGAGCGCGGTGTCGCTCGTGTGGCTGAGGCTCAGCCGCCAGCTGGTGACGCCGCGCGTCTCGGCCAGTTCCCGCGCGGCACCGTGGAGGACCACGGCGGGCTGGCCGGACGGACTGCGAGTGACCTCGATGTCGCGCAGCGGCAAGGCACCGAGTCCGACCCCCAGCGCCTTCATGACCGCTTCCTTGGCGCCGAACCTCGCGGCCAGGTGGGGCACGGGCTGGCGGAATCGTTCGGCGTAGACCAGCTCGGCGCCGGAGAACAGGCGAGACCGCAACCTCGGCCGGCGCGCCAGCGCATCACGGAACCGGGCGATCTCCACGAGGTCCGAGCCCACGCCGTACACGGAGGGCTCGGACATCACGACCGCCAGTTGTCCGCGAGCGATGCGATCGGCAGCGTCAGGAGATCCACGACCGGGATCGTGGCCAGGCGAGCGTCGTCGAACTCCGGCTCGGTCTCGGTCACCGCCCCGCGCAGTGCGGTGTAGCGGTGGCGGTAGCCCGAGAGCACGCCACGCGCGATCTCCGGCGCGATGGTCGGCGCAAGATCGAGATGGAGCAGAGTGAGCCCGACGGCGTGGGTCCCCTTGACCTCAGGAACGATCGCGACAACGCGACCGTCGACGCGACCTGTGGTGACGAACACCTGCCGCTCCGCCGCGACCGACTGCTTCGTACCGCGCAGGCGCGGGTCCGTCTCCGTGCGGGACCGAATGGATGCCGCGATCCCGCCCCGATCGAGCAACTCGATCCGGGCGTCGTCACCCTCGGGATCGCCCTCGACGCGATACCGCGTGAAGCCGATGACGCCGCGGACGGCCGGATCCAGGTCCACCAGAGTGCGCAGCACCTTGTACGTCAGTCCGTCGCGCGGGGTGCCGGCGTCGAGGACCGCCTGTACCAGCGGCGCCTGCAGCAGGGTCTCGTCCGCACGGGAAATCCCCACCGTGACGGTCTTGGCCTGGTGCTTGATCGCGTCGACCGGCCGCGTCAGCTGTTCGATCGCGTCGGTCAGCGCGACCGTGAGATCGTTCATGACCGTCGCCGGGGTGCCGAGCACCCCATGTTCAGCACCGTAGGCGTCCAGGGGAACGATGCCCATGGCGTAACGCAACACGGACAGCGAGTTGGACCGCGGTCGCCGCCTCGAGGGCACCGTCGTAGCGACCGTCGCGCAGCCCCGCGAAGTACTGCCCTGCGGGCTCGGCGATCGGTTCGGCCAGGTCGGCCAGTTCGGCGTCGACTGGCATGGACTCCAACAACGCCCGCGCCTCCCGCAACGGACGAGCAGTCGCATCGATCGCGAGCGCGGCCTCGTAGCCGAAGAGGTGCCCCACCATCGCGCTGAGAACGAACCCGAGATCCGCGTGGACGTGCGGAACCCGCAGGACCTCGAGAGCAGCCCCGTAACGGTCGTCGTCCTCCGAGACGACGGCAATCGCAGCCGCCTTGTGGGCGCCGTAGATCGCGAGCTCCTTGGCGACGTCGTCGGCGTTGGAACCCGTCAGTCCCGCCGCGCACACCAGGACCAACGGCTCGGACGAGAGGTCGATGTGCTTCTTGTCCTCGGTGCCGTCGCAGGCGATGGACTTGTAGCAAAGCTCCGAGAGCTTGATCCGCACCTCCAGCGCGGCAATGCGGTTGGGTCCGTTGCCCACCACGGCCCACGATCGTCGCGACGGCGCGTGCGCCTGCGCGGCGCGGCCAATCGCGTCGCGCTGGTCCAGGACGGCGCGCATCGCGTCCGGAAGCTCCACCAACGCGGCGAGCAGCGTCGGGTCTCGCTCGTCCGCCCCGACGATGTCGGCGATCGCCTCGGCCAGCAGGAAGCCGGCCGCGACCTGTGCATAGAACGCCTTGGTCGACGCGACGCTCATCTCGACGTCGCGACCGTCGGAGGTGTAGAGCACGCCGTCCGACGCGATCCACGAGGTCCGAGTTCCGCCGATTCACGATGGCGACCACCGCGGCACCACGCGACCGAGCCAGATCAACGGTGGTGTTCGTGTCGGTGGTGGTCCCACTCTGTGAGATCGCGACCACGAGAGTGTCGCTCATGTCTCGGCGCAGTCCGAAGCCCGAGAGCTCGGTCGCCAGCAGCGCTTCGATACTGAGTGCCCGGTGCTCGCCGATGGCAGTGACGAGCGCTCGCGCCAGGCTCTGGCCGGCCACCGCGGCGGTGCCTTGGCCGATGACGCTCACCCGGCGGATCTCGCCGCCCGCCAGCCGCGCCCGCAGCCCGTCCGGAATCGTCCCGAGCCCGAGGTCGACCCGCAGCCGACCGTGATCGTCGGTCAGCTTGCCGCGCAGGGTCTTACGGAACGAGCCCGGTGACTCGCCGATCTCCTTGAGGAGATAGTGGGCCGCGTCTCCCCTGTCGATGTCGCGGGTCGTGATCTCGGCGCGGACCAGCTCCGCGGCGTCAACCGGCAACTCGGTCCCGTCGTAGGCGAACCGTTCGATCCCGGCCACGTCACCGGCATGCGTGGCATCGAGGACGACGATCTGCCCTCGACTGCCGCCTGGGTTGGCGGGATTCGTCGGGGTCTCACCGTCGAGTCGCAGGTAGGAGTCGGTCACCTCGACCACCCCGTACGGTTCGCTCGCAACCACGAACTCGTCGTCGGTGATCCCGACGAAGAGTCCCTGACCGCTCCCTCGCAACGCGAGGAAGAGCCGATCCGGGGCCGCGCTGGTGTGGGCACCGATCGCGACCGACCCTTCGAACGACGCCACCGCGTCGCGAAACGCATCGACCGGATCGGCGCCCGCCTCGATCGACCGGGCGACGATCGCCGGAATGACCTTGGCGTCCGTGGTGATCTCCGGCGGGATCTCGAGGCGATGCAGGCCCACCAGCTCCTCGTAGTTGTCGACGTCGCCGTTGAGCGCGGCGGCGGCGTAGACACTGCCGAAGCGCTGGACCTCGGTGTCGTCGAGCGGATCCGCGTTCGCTTCCGAGATGATCCCGACACTCGCCCACCGGGTATGCGACAGCACCATCAAAGTTGCACTGTCAGCCTCGAGCGCGGCGTGAAGGAGCTCGTCTTCGGTGATCGCGGCACGCAGCGCGGCAACGTTGTCACCAAGTTCACCGATCTCCGCGGCCGCTTTGTAGACGAAACAGAGCGCACCGCCGGCGACCCGGATGGACCGCGACCGGCGAAGTGGGTCCGACCGCAGCGCCAAGCGGGGATCATCGTTGCCAATCCGATGGCGGCGGACGACGATCTCGACTCCGGCCGAATCCCGGCCGCGGACCTCCAACCGGTCGAGCGCCGAGAGCGCGACCTGCACCGAGTGGAAACCTTCGATGGCGGCCCCGCCCGCGCGATCGCCTGCGAGATCGGCAACCGCGTCGGCGGTCCGCAACCGGTCGCGACCGATCGCCCAGAGGCAATCCTTGATTGCCACCAACGACCGGTTGATGTCCTCGTCGGCAGTCGCGTGCACGACATCGGCGTCGAGTGCGACCTCGAACGTCGCCACCCGATCGGCGGCGATCTCCACCGCCTCGGCGATCGCGACCCGACCGGCCGGATCCCCGATCAGGGCCTGCACCCCGGCTGGACCGCGCAACGCCCGATCGACGGTCCCGAACGCGCTGGTCGCGGCGCGGAGTTCGTCCAGCTGCGGGCGCCGCGCGTCGAGGGCGGACTCGAGCAAGACCGCAGCCGCGGCAAGGTCGGCGACGAGCGCCGCGAGATCCGGGATCGGTCGGTCGTTGGGGCGGCGGAGCACCGCCACGATGCCGCACATGAGACCGCGCATCCTACCGGCCGGATCGGTCCGCCTTGCCCGGGGCCGATCAGCCGAGCGCGTCGACGAGCGCGGCCGTGAGGAACTCGACGGCCTGCTGAGCGTCGCCCCCGTCGCGGGCCTCGACCATCACCCGCACCACTGGTTCGGTACCACTGGGCCGGACCAGCACCCGACCGTCCTCACCCAGGCGGTCCTCGACCGTGCGGACCGCCGCCCAGAACTCGGTGGCGTCCCCCAATCCTTCCCGGCGTCGGACGTGAACGTTCTCGAGTACCTGCGGAAATTTTGTGACGACGGCGGCCAGCTCGGCCAGGGTCCGGCCGGACCGCACCACCGCGTCGATCAGCAACACGCCCGTCAGTGGGCCGTCGCCGGTGACCGAGTGTTCGGCCGCGATCACGTGCCCGGACTGCTCCCCACCGAGCACGAGGTCGTGTTCCTCCAATGCCGCCAACACGTGCCGGTCGCCGACGGGCGTGACCACGACGTCGATCCCGTTGGCAGTGAGCGCCCGGGTCAGGCCGAGGTTTGCCATGACCGTCGTGGCGATCGCATGGTGGCGCAGGAGCCCTCGGGACTCCAGGTCGATGGCAAGGATCGCCAGGATGTGATCACCGTCGACGACCGAGCCCGACCCGTCGACCGCGACGACCCGATCCGCATCGCCGTCGAACGCCAGTCCGATGTCTGCGCCGGCGGCCACGACCGCGGCCGCGACGACGTCGGGGTACGTGGAACCACACCCTGCGTTGATGTTGCGCCCGTCCGGGGCGTCGGACAGCACGTCGACGGAGGCGCCGAGGCGGCGCAACGCCACGGGCGCGGCGACGGACGCCGCGCCGTTGCCGGTGTCCACCACCAACTCCAGTCCCGCGAACGGCGCCGTACCCTCGGCCGCGGCGACGAGGTGGGCGACGTAGGCGTCGAGCGCGCCCGGAGCGTGCGCAGCTTCCACCGCCGCCGCGGGCGGCGGATCGGCCAACGCGTCGGCCAGCGCCGCCTCGACTGCCGCTTCGGTCCGGTCGCGCAGTTTCCGGCCGCCGGCTTCGAACAGCTTGACGCCGTTGTCGGAGTAGGGGTTGTGACTGGCGGAGATCATCGCTCCGGCGGCGCCGGTGGAGACGCAGGCGAGGGCCAACCCTGGTGTCGGCAGCACACCGAGGAGTCGTGGTGTCCCACCGCCCGCGACGATCCCTGCCGCGAGCGCCGCTTCCAGCGCCGGGCCGGACTCGCGCGTGTCGCGCCCGACGAGGATCGGAACTTCGGGCCCGAACGTACGAGCCGCAGCCGCGCCGAGAGCCCGGACGATCTCGACCGTGAGGTCGGTCCCGGCCTCGCCCCGGATACCGTCGGTGCCGAAACGCGGCGCCACCGTGGCGCTCGCCGCTACCGCTTCGAGTACTGCGGAGCCTTGCGGGCCTTCTTGAGCCCGTACTTGCGCCGCTCCTTCTCGCGAGCATCACGCGTGAGCAGACCGGCCTTCTTGAGCGACGGCCGCGCCTCGGGGTCGAGTGTCACGAGTGCACGCGAGATACCCAGCGACAACGCACCAGCCTGCCCGGCGATGCCACCACCGCGAATCGTCGCGTCGACGTCGTACACGTCGTTCGTCTGGGTCAGGCGCAACGCTTCCACCGCAGCCATGCGGTGGGTCGCAATGTGGAAGTAGTTCTCGATCTCGCGACCGTTGATGACGACCTTGCCGGTGCCGGGGCGCAGGCGGACTCGCGCGACGGCTTCCTTGCGGCGACCGGTGGTCTGGATCAGGGGCTTGCTCACGATGCCTTCTTGGTGGTGAGGGTGCGGGGCTGCGGCTGCTGGGCGGCGTGCGGATGCGTCGGACCGGCGTAGACCTTGAGCTTCTTGATCTGTGACCGTCCGAGCCGCGACTTCGGCAGCATCCCGCGCACGGCGAGGCGCACCACACGCTCAGGGTTGCGCCCGACGAGGTGGGCGAGGTTCTCGGACTTGATCCCACCGGGGTATCCGGAGTGCCGGTAGTAGAGCTTCCCCTCGGCCTTGCGCAGCGAGATATCCAGCTTCGATGCGTTGACCACGACGACGTGGTCGCCCATGTCCACATTGGGGGCGAACGTCGGCTTGTGCTTGCCACGCAGGAGGTGCGCGACCTCGGTCGCGAGTCGTCCGAGGACGATGCCCTCGGCATCGATCACGTGCCAGTCGCTCTGGATGTCCGACTCTTTGGGGTGGAAGGTCCGCACTGGATCTGCTCTCTCGAAGTTCCGGCCCGCCGGTCCGTCCCGGACGGGCGCGCGCGACCCCGAGGGGCCGTGCGCAAGAGACGAGAGGTTACTCGGGCGGTCCCACCCAGACCAAACGTGGCCCGAGGCAACCCGGGCCCCGGATCGCGGTCCGGAATGTCCCGATGGGAGGCGGGTGGGCGGAGATTCCCAACTGCCAAGTGATCCGCGAGACTCGCCCGGCCCGGGCGCCGAGGGAGCGCGGCGCCGGCAGCCGGATCACGAGGGGGGACGATGACGGACGGCGGACCGAAGCGACGCGGATTCGGACGCTGGCGCTGATCGCGGCCGTGGCGATCGTGGCGAGCGGATGCACGTTCACCCTGGCGTCGGTCCGCAATCGCACCGCCGGCGAAACCAGCTGGTGGTGCAAGTCCGCGACGGTGCTCAGTGACGCCGACTGCCTCGACTTCTCCGTGTGGATGGACGCCGTCGTCGGTTGGGCGACGAACTACCGCAGCCCGCAGGCCGCACTCGACGCCGGGGGCACTCCCGCCCCGACGGTGGCGATCGGCGACGCCACCGCGATCAAGATCCGTCCGGGGGCGACCTTCGACCCGGGCCGACCGCAGTACGTGCTCTACGACGGCAACCGTCTCGCCGGCGCTGCCTACGGGGTGACCTCGGCCGGAGGGCCACCAGCGGGATTCCCGGGCGACCGCGACTCCTGGACCCGCGTCGGCGCGACCGACACCTGGATTCTCCCGGTCTGGGTGATCCGCCCGTACGAGAACCAGCCCGACGTGTTCGCGACCAGCCACCCGTGCCTGATCCCCGGATTCTCGTTCTTCACCACCGGCGACGTGTGCTTCGCCGTCAGTCACCCGGAGCCGCTCGACATCCTCGTGACCAACGACGACGGCATCGGCGCGCCCGGGATCGACGCGCTCGTGGAGGCGCTGCGCACGGTGCCGGGAGTGAAGGTCACGATTGTCGCCCCGGAGACCAACCAGTCGGGCACCGGCGACACGACGACACCGGGCGGGGCCCCCGGGCACCCGGCTGTCACCGCGAGCGGACGAGCGGCGACCGCGGTCGTCGGCACTCCTGCGGACTCGGTCATATACGGCCTCGATGTCGCGCATCTGACCCCGGACCTCGTGATCTCGGGCATCAACGCCGGCCAGAACATGGGTCCCGTGATCAACGCGAGCGGCACCGTTGGCGCGGCCCGTACCGCCGTCCGGCGCGGCGTGCCCGCGATCGCCATCAGCCAAGGGCTCGGGACCGGATCGGCGGTCACCGACTTCCCGGCGGGGGTGCTCCAGACCCTGGTACTGCTGGAGAACTGGCGGATGGGCCACGCGGGGCCGCCGTGGATGGAGGTCCCGAACCTCAACATCCCGAGTTGCCAGCCAGGATCCGTGGTCCGCGGCCAGCGAGAGGTACCGGTCGCCCCGTCGCTCGACGGGCGGGACTACCTGCTGTCCGACTGCACGTCGGCGAGTGGCGTCACGACCGACGACATCGACGCCATGAACAAGGGCTTCGCGGCGCTGTCGGACGCACGCCACCGCTGAACAGGACCCATTCGGTCGCGGCACCTACCCTGTTCCGGTGACCGCCATCCCGCCGCACCGGATCGCCCCTGAGCACGAAGCCGATGCCGACCGGGCCCTGGAGGCGCTCGCCGACCCGGCGCTCGAACCCATCGTGGACATGGTGCTGTTGTCCCGCGGCGACCGGTACGAAGCCCGGACCCACGACGGCTCGGTCACGTTCCGGCGCACCGAGACCGGCTACGAGCGGCTCGGAGGCGTTGGCCACGACCCCTTCGGCGACCAGTCCACCGACAAGTTCGCGCCGCTGGCCGAGGAACGCGCCGACGCGTATCCCGCACCGCACGCGAGAACGCGTACCCCCACGCCTACGACACCGTCGCCCAACTCTTCGACCACCCGGCCGCACCCGATCTCTGCGTCATCCACTCCGCCGCCCACAACTGGGAGGACCAGGGCGGCCACCGGGGCGAGCACGGCTCGCTCGGCATCGTCCAGGCTCGCGCACCGTTCGTCATCGCGGGCAAGGGAGTCCGCACCGACGGTCTCGTCGCGCGCGAGTCGGCCGGCTGATCGACGTCGCACCCACGCTGCTGCACCTCCTGGGCGCGACCCCTCGACGACGACGGATCGCACCTCGCCGGCCAGGACGGCGAGGTGCGCCTCGACGTGATCGATGCGGGAGCCGGCCCGCCGAAGCACGTCATCGGGTTCCTGTTCGACGGGACGAACCCGAACGTCCTCTACGACATGGCCGCACGCGGCGAGGCACCGAACGTCGCCCGGCTCATCGAGATGGGCACCGCCTACCGGCACGGCGCCATGGCCGGCCTGCCCACCGTCACGCTGGCGAACCACACGTCGATCCTTACCGGCCGCCACCCCGGCCATCACGGCATCCTCCACAACGCCTGGTACGACCGGTCCCGCGGCGAGCAGATCATCACCAACTCGTCCGCGACCTGGCACCGGGCGATGCGACACCGTGACGACCGGCATCGAGTCCATCCACACGGCGCTGCAGCGCAGTAGCCCGACACGTTCACCGCGTCGGTGCAACGAGCCGTGCGACATCGACGCGCGACTATTCGACGTTCGACTTCTTCCGACGCGGTGAAGTGCCCCCGATCCCCGAGGACCCCTTCGGGCTGCCCCACACGACCGAGCGCTTCGTCCGGCCGTCGAAGGACTACTCGTGGTCCTCGGTCGTCGACCACATGGGTACCGAGCAGGCCGTCGGCATCCTGAGTGGCCACTACCGCGACGAGTCCTACCCGCTCCCGAAGTTCCTCTGGTGCAACTTCACCCTCACCGACTCGGCCATGCACGAGGGCGGGCCGCACTCGGAGATCGCGGCGGCATCGATTCGGGACTCGGATGCCCGCCTCGGTGAGGTCCTCGCCGCAGCCGAGCGGGCGGGCGAGCTTCGACGACACCGCGTTCGTGCTGGTCGCCGACCACGGCATGGAGGAGAACGATCCCGACGTCAACGGCGACTGGGACGTGCTCCTGGCCGAGTCCGGACTCCGTTTCCGCGACGAGGCCTACGGGTTCCTCTACCTCGGAGTCGACTGAAGGGCCGACCGACCAAGCCCTACTCCGGGTAGCCGACTTCCCAGAGGCAGAGGCCGTCGGGCGGAGCGACGGGCCCGGCGGCCGCCCGATCCCGAGCCCGCACGATGCCGAGCATTTCGCCCGGCGTGCGCTTGCCCAGACCGACCTCCACGAGGGTGCCGACGATCGAGCGCACCATCTGCCAGCAGAACGCGGTGGCCCGATCTCGTACCGCAGGATCCCGTCACCGAGATCGCTCCCAGCGCGACGCCGCACCCGACGCATCGTGGTCGAGCCCCCGGGCCGCTTTCGGCAGAACGACGGCGAAGTCGTGCTCACCGACGAACGGGTCGGCCCCGAGCGCGGCAGGACCCGAGATCGAGCGGCTCCGGGACCCACCAGGCGTAGCGGGCGAGGAACGGGTCCGGGCGCCGGGCGGTTGACGACCGTGTAGCGATAGGTCCGCGACGTGGCCGAGTGGCGGGCATCGAACCCGGCCGGCAGACGGTCGGCCGCCCGGACCACGATCTCGGGGCCGAGCATGCCGGTTGAGCGACTGGCATCATGCGGTCCAGGTCGACACCGGTCGGCGCCGGGAACGAGCACGACCTGACCCCACGCGTGCACCCCGGCGTCGGTCCGCCCCGCGCACGACGAGGTCGGCGACGTCGGTGCCGCACGATCTTCTGCGAGCGCCACGCCGAAGCGCGCCGGCCACCGTGCGGCTGATCGCGCTGTTCGGCGAAGCCGCGGAACCCGGTGCCGTCGTAGGCGACGAGTAGTCGGACCACCGACTGCGTCCTTCCGGCGAGCTCGCTCGGGGGCGGACGTCTGCTGGAGCCGGTCCCGCGATCGAACGAGGGTCATCGGCCGGCGCCGAGACGGGTCACACCAGTTCGATGCGCGCCATCGGCGCGTTGTCACCCGGGCGCGGGCCGAGCTTGAGGATGCGCATGTAGCCACCGGGGCGGTGCCTGGTAGCGCGGCGCGATGTCGGCGAAGAGCTTGTGGGTGACGTCCTGGTCGTGGATCGTCGCGATCACCTGGCGCCGGTCGTGCACGCCGCCCTTCTTGGCCTTGGTGATGAGCTTCTCGGCGTAGGGCCGGAGCACCTTGGCCTTGGTCTCGGTCGTCACGATGGCCTCGGCCGCGAACAGGCTCGCCGCCATGTTCGCCAGGATGAGGCGCTGGTGGGCCGGATCGCCGCCGAAGCGCGGACCCTTCCGGGGAGTGGGCATCGTTCACTCCTTCACCCGCAGCGACAGGCCACGCTCGTCGAGCTTCTGCAGCACCTCTTCGAGGCTCTTCGAGCCGAAGTTGGTGATCGCGAGCAGGTCGTCCTCGGTCTTCTGCACGAGCTGGCCGATGGTGTCGACCCGGGCCCGCTTGAGGCAGTTCCGCGGCCGCTCCGAGAGGTCGAGCTCCTCGATGGGCAGCTCGAGGTCGGGCGACGACGACGTGGCGGGCGAGACCTCACCGAGCTCGAGACCCGGGGCTCGTCGGAGAGGTCGGCGACGAGGCCGACGAGGGTGCGCAGCGTGTCGGCCGCCGACGCGAGCGCGTCACGCGGCGAGATCGAGCCGTCGGTCTCGATCTCGACGGTCGAGCCGGTCGTAGTTGGTGGCCTGCTCGACCCGGGTCGGCTCGATCGCGAACGACGACCCGCCGCACCGGCGAGAAGATCGCGTCGACCGGCACCACGCCGATCGGCGCCGTGCGCTTGTTGCGGTCGGCCGAGAGGTAGCCCCGGCCCTGCTCGACCGTGAGGTCGGCGGCGAGGCGACCCTTCGCGTTGAGCGTGGCGAGGTGCAGCTCCGGGTTGAGGATCTCGACGTCGGCCGTGGTCTGGATGTCGCCGGCGGTGACGTCGCCCGGGCCCCGCACGTCGAGGCGCAGGGTCACCGGCTCCTCGGACTCGCACCGCAGCACGATGTCCTTGAGGTTCAGGATGAGGTCGGTGACGTCCTCCTTGACCCCGGCGATCGTGTCGAACTCGTGGAGCGCCTCGTCGAAGCGCACCTGCGTGATCGCGGCACCGGGGATCGACGAGAGCAGCGCACGCCGCAGGGAGTTGCCGAGGGTGTGGCCGAAGCCCGGCTCGAGCGGCGAGATGACGAACGACTGCGTGTTGCCGTCGGCCTCGCCGACCTCGACCTCGGGACGCTGGATGATGAGCATGAGGCGTTCCTCGCTTCGCGGGGTGACGGGGTCGACCGCGGCTGCTGGGGTTACTTGGAGTAGAGCTCGACGATGAGCTGCTCGCGCACGGGAACGTCGATCTGCTCCCGCAGCGGCAGGTCGCGCACCGTCGCCTGACCGAGCCCTCGCCGCCGGCCTCGAGCCACATGGGGACGGCACGGTCGATCGTGTCGAGGTTGTGGCGCACGACGATGAAGTTCTTGGCCTTCGGCCGAATCTCGACGACGTCGCCCTTGCGCACCGTGTACGACGGGATCGTGACGCGCTTGCCGTTGACGAGCACGTGACCGTGGCGGACGAACTGGCGGGCCTGGTTGCGACTCGCCGCGAAGTTCGCCCGGAACACGACGTTGTCGAGGCGCTGCTCGAGCATCCGCAGCAGGTTCTCACCGGTGATGCCCGTCTGGCGGTTGGCCTCGGCGTAGAGGTTGCGGAACTGCTTCTCGAGCACGCCGTAGATGCGGCGCGCCTTCTGCTTCTCGCGCAGCTGGAGCATGTACTCGCTCTCACGAATGCGACCCCGACCGTGCTCACCCGGCGGGTAGGGCTTGCGCTCGATCGGGCACTTCATCGTGTCGCACTTCGCGCCCTTGAGGAAGAGCTTCATGCGCTCGCGCGTCGGCAGAGCCGGCAGACGGCTTCGGTGTACATCGCCCGCTCACTGCGCTCATTCGCCTCAGACCCGGCGCCGCTTGGGGGGGCGGCAGCCGTTGTGGGGGATCGGGGTGACGTCCTTGATGCCGACGACCTCGATGCCGGTGTTCTGGATGGTGCGGATCGCCGTCTCACGACCCGAGCCCGGGCCCTTGACCATCGACGTCGACCTTGCGCACGCCGTGCTCCATCGCCCGCCGGGCCGACCGTCTCGGCGGCGAGCTGCGCCGCGAACGGCGTGCTCTTGCGCGAGCCCTTGAATCCCACGTTGCCCGACGACGCCCAGGCCAGCGTGTTGCCCTGCTGGTCGGTGATCGTGATGATCGTGTTGTTGAACGACGACTTGATGTGCGCGATGCCGTACGCGACGTTCTTGCGTTCACGACGCTTCGGTCGTCGACCGCCTGCGGCGGCTTTGCCATGGTTCTCGCTCCGGTCGACTTACTTCCGGGCCCGCTTCTTGCCGGCGACCGTCTTCTTCGGTCCCTTGCGGGTGCGGGCGTTGGTACGGGTGCGCTGACCACGCACGGGCAGACCACGGCGGTGCCGGAGGCCCTGGTAGGTCCCGATCTCCATCTTGCGCTTGATGTTGGCGGCGACCTCGCGACGGAGGTCACCCTCGACCTTGAGGTTCGCGTCGATCAACGTACGCAGACGGGCGACCTCTTCGTCGGTGAGGTCGCGCACCCGGGTGTCACGGCGACAGGTTGGTCTGGTCGCAGACGAGCTGCGCCGTGCGAGCGACCGATCCCGAAGATGTACGTCAGCGAGATCTCGAGGCGCTTCTCGCGCGGGATGTCGACTCCGGAGATACGAGCCATCGACCCTCTCAGCCCTGACGCTGCTTGTGGCGCGGGTTCTCACAGATGACCCGGACACGGCCGTGCCGGCGGATCACCTTGCACTTCTCACACATCTTCTTCACTGACGGACGAACCTTCATGCTTCTCGGCTGCTTCTCGATCGTTCGTGGTACCGGCTACTTGTACCGGTAGGTGATGCGGCCACGACTCAAGTCGTAGGGAGTGAGCTCCACCTGGACCGCGGTCACCCGGCAGGATCCGGATGTAGTGCATTCGCATCTTCCCCGAGATGTGGGCGAGCACCTTGTGCCCGTTCTCGAGCTCGACGCGGAACATGGCGTTGGGCAACGGTTCGACCACCGTTCCCTCCACCAGGATCGTGTCGTCCTTGGGCTTAGCTACGGGACACCACCTGGGGCCGGGGCGCGCGAAAGGCACGCCGAAAGATTTCGGGGCAGCCGGGCACGTTAGCCGCGCGGACCCTCGCAAGGAAAGTCCGGCGGGCAGGTTCCCCGGGCAGCGCCAGAGTGTCCGATTTCCCCAGGAACCGCTCGGCTCAGAGTAGGACCGCGCTGCATCGCAGTTGGCCCACCGGGAGGTCGAACAGATCGGCCTCGAATTCCCAGGTGGCGGTCCCGTTGGCAGGGACCCACACGAACTCGTTGGTGGAATCGATATCGCCGGTGTCGTCGATCCAGGTGACCTCGAGGTCGGCGACGAGCTCCACCCCGGCCGAGTTCCGGATGGTGCCCGTGCTCAGGTAGAGCTCCTCCTCCTCGTTCAGCTGGCAGGTGCCCGGCTGCAGCGTCAGGAAATCGTTGGGGTGGTCCTCGGGATCGTCCTCCGCCACCGTGGTCGTCGTGGTCCGCGGCCGAGTGGTCGTGGACGTGTTCCCGGACCCACCCTTGGAGCCGGACCCACCGTTCGACCCCGACCCGCTCTTGGATCCCGATCCGCCGTTCGACGAACCCGACCCGCTCTTCGACCCCGACCCGCCGTTCGACGAACCCGACCCGCTCTTCGACCCCGACCCGCCGTTCGACGAACCCGACCCACTTCCGCCGTTCGTACTCGATCCGCTGCCCGAGCCGTCACCGCGGGTGACCTGCGCGCCGGCGACATCCACCTCCGAAGGCGGCTGGTCACCCGACCAGGCATCGCTCAGGACCGCGAGTCCCACGAACAGGACGACGACTGCGCCCACGGCCCCGAAGCCGCGCCAGAACCGACGACGACTCGCGCGGCGACGAGTGGCCGACCGGGTGGCCGGCGTGCCGGGCAGAAGATCGCCCGAGGCGGCACCGGCGGGCAGCATCGTTTCGGTCGGCAGCACCGTCGGCAGATTCTCGGGCGGCGCGTCCCACACCGGCGTCGGCATCGGCCGTGGGTCGGGCGCGCCCGGCTGCTCGATCCAGTCGTCGACAACGACTTCGGGCGGCGGTGGGGAGACTGCAGGAGGGGCAGGAGGGGCAGGAGGGGCAGGCACGGCCTGGGGATCCGGCGGAGTCGGCGGAGTCGGCGGCACGACGTTGCCCCCACCAGTCGACGTCGAAACGGGGTCGGCCGGAGCAGGTTCAGCGCCAGTCGGTGGTTCGGAGTTGGAACGGCGGAAACCGCGGGCCCGGTTCATTGATCCCTCAGCAGTCCGAGCAGATAGTCCCCGTAGCCGCTCTTGACGAGTGGCTGCGCCAGGCGGCACAGCGCGTCGGAGTCGATGAACCCCTCCCGCCATGCGACTTCCTCGGGACAACCGACCTTCAATCCCTGCCGCTGCTCGACGACCTGGACGAACTGCGCGGCCTGCATCAACGATTCGAAGGTGCCCGTGTCGAGCCAGGCCGTGCCGCGATCGAGGATCTCGACGGCCAAACGGTCCGAGGCGAGGTAGTGACCGATCACGTCCGTGATCTCGTACTCACCCCGACCGCTCGGACGAACTGCCCGCGCCACCGACGCGACGTCGCCGGGAAAGAAGTACAGACCGGGCACCGCGAAAGTTCGATCGCGGTGCGACCGGCTTCTCGACGACCGCGCTCGGGTGCCCCTGCCGCGTCGAACTCGATGACGCCGTAGCGCTCCGGATCAGCGACGTGATAGCCGAAGACACAGGCCTGCACCTCGCCGGCTGCCGCTCGGACCCGCTCGCGAAGATTCGTCCCGAAGAAGACGTTGTCGCCGAGGACGAGCGCGACCCGCTCACCGTCGATGAAGGACTCTCCGATCACGAACGCCTGGGCCAGCCCCTCGGGGGCATCCTGGACCGCGTACTCGAAACGACACCCCCAGCGGCTGCCGTCGCCGAGGAGGCGCTCGAAGCGGGGGGTGTCCTCGGGGGTGCTGATCACGAGCACCTCGCGGATTCCGGCCGCCATCAGGGTCGAGAGGGGGTAGTAGATCATCGGCTTGTCGTAGACGGGCAGCAGCTGTTTCACGACCACCGAGGTCATCGGGGCGAGGCGTGTCCCCGACCCCCCTGCAAGCACGATGCCGCGCACCGGATCCCTCACCTCTCCCCCACACGAAAGGGTGGAAAGTCTACCCCTGTCCCGCAGACCGTCCGGACGCGACGGGCCCGCTGCAGCTGCGGCTCACCAGACCTCGCACGTCCACGCCTGGCCGAGGCGGACGTCGGCCATCTGCGGGTCCTTGAGGTCGTCCGCTTGCGCGACGGCTCCGGTCCACATTCGACCAGCTCACCGCCCAGCCGAAGCTGGAGATAGATGGGGTTGGTCGTATTGTCGCCGGCCCACACGACAAGGCCCTTCTTGATCGGCACCGAGCTGAGCTTGCCGCCCGCGAAGCCCAGCCGCGCCTTGGATGCACCGTCAGGTACCCGGGCCACGATCATGGCCGGTGAGCCGGAACCATCGGACGTCACCACGAACTCGACCTGTTCGGCCAGGTCGTCCTTGGTCGAGAGTTTGGCCAGGCACCGCGCGTCCTCGAAGTTCGGTGACGCGACCGCGATCGGCGGCGTCGCCTCCACCCGCCAACATTCGATTCCCTTGCGTCCCGGCGCCCGCAGGACCCGCCACTCCGCGCCAGGGGCCGAACCCGAGCGCCGCTCCACGAACGCGCCCTCCGGGGCGAGCGCAGGCGCGGGGCCCGTGGTCGCGCCATCGGGGAGTTGCACGTCGAGCGGACCGTCGTTGCTGAGCGTGACCCCGTAGTCGAGCGTGGACTTCACGTCCGGGATCTCAGACTGGACCTTCACCCGAGCCAGGCGCGGACCGTCGAGGATCGTCAGCGTCACCCGGTTGATCCGGCCGAAGCCGGGATCGGAATACGAGAACGTCGCCCGGCGAGCCTCCTGCCCATCCACCGTGATCGTCTCGTCTCGGTCGGCCGGCCGGTTCTGGATCCGGGCGAGCAGCGCCGGCGGGAACACCGGCTCGACCGAGGACACGAAGATCCCCATCGGACCGACCGGCGGGATCGGTGCGCTGACCGACTGGACCACCAGCGGGGATGGCCAGACGCTCAGGCTGATCCCCTCCGTGCGCAGGCTCGCGAGCTGACCGTCGCGCCACGCCACGTCCAGGGGCGCCTCCGGCTGCAGCGGGGCGACACCGGTCAGCGTGCCTCTCCCGTCGGTGGCGAGCTGCGTACCGGAGAAGCGTCCGCGCAGCGGGGCCGACCGACCGTTGACCGTGGTGGTTCCCCTGATCGCACCGCTGAGGTCGGGGGCGGCGAAGAGATCGATGATCGTGGCGACATCGGGGTCCACGGCCGCCGACCCCGGAGCTGTACTCGGGAGCCCGTTTGCGGTGGTCGGGTTGCTCGAGTCCGCGTTCGAGCCGGAACTCGAGCAGCCGGCAACGACGATCGCCGCCGTCACCATCAGGGCCAGGGCCAGGGTCGGTTGGCGACGCGTCACGGTGCAGGGCTCCCGGGAGTGGCGGCCGCGGGCCGCGGTGGGCAGGTCATCGGGTCGACACTTCCGCCGAGCGCGGTGGCCACGAGTTGCGCGGTCGATTCGGTGACGACGAACGCGGCCCAGCCGTCGCCGCGCACGATGCGGACGTCCGCGCCGCCGCTGCACAGCTCGGCCAACTCGGCGGGGAGGAACTTCTCGGCCGGCGTCGTGTCAGGCGAGAAGCCGACGAGCCCGAAGGTCGGCGCGCGATCGGGACCGAAGTCCGCCTCGCAGCTCCCGAGCGCACCCGGCAGTCCGACCTGCTGGTAGTGCGGTGTCGCCTTCGTGAGGTCCTTGTCGTCGAAGGCGAAGGCACACGCGTAACCCGCGGTGTTCATCCGATCGGCGAGCGCCCGCAGTCGTTTCACCGACGCGGGGTCCCAGTCGAGACCCTTCGGGTCACCACACGCTGCGAGGCGGTACTTCCCGCCGAGCGCGTCGGCAACGTCGAGTGCGACGGTCTGGGAGTCGGTCTGGACGCTCCAGTCCTTGCCGCTCACGAAGCGCAATCCCGGGAAACGAATACCCTGTCGTTTCGCGACCGTGCAGAGTCGCTCCCGCCGCTCCTCGATGAAGCGATCCCGGTCGGCACGCTTGGCGAAGACCACGATCTCGACCGATTCGTCCTCGGCACCCACCGAGCAGGCGCCGATCGTCTCGGGAATCACCGTCGCCGTCTGGAGGGAGAGCAGCACCCCCCCGTAGTCCGGGACCGGCATGACGGTGAAGTCCGAGCACGCCTCGGGATCGATCGCCTGCAGCCCCTTCGCGAGGTCCCGGATACGCGCGACCGCGGCCTTCGACCACGTACGCGGGAGGTTCTTGACTGCGTCGGGAACGTTGACGCCTCCGCCCAGCTCTCCGGTCGATCCGCCTCCGCTGCTGCACGCAACCGCGAGCAGGACGACGACGATCAGGAGGGTGGGCACGCGCGACGCTCGGAGCATTCGGTGATCCTAGGAGTTGGCTGATCGGGTGAGGCCGCGGGACGCCCGGGCGGAGCGCGGGGGAGGAAATTGGGGAAGCCCGCGCGTTGCGTGGGCTTCCCCAATTGCGCTCAGTGTTTGTGATGCTGTGGTTTACGGAGCGCCGATCGTCCAGGTGTTGGCGACCGAGGCGCTGCCCAGCAGCGGGCTCGGACCAGCCTGGATGTAGATCTCACGCAGGTTCACGGTCTCACCACCAGGACCAGGCTCAACAAGCGCCTGGCAACCAGCGAGTCCCAAGGTGCCGCTGATGCGGTAGCCCTGGAATGCTGCGAGCTCGTTCGACGTCGGAACCACGTCCTCCGGACCAGGTCCGGCGGGCGCGTAGTCGTACGTGGTGTTCAGGTCCTTCGAGATGGACTTGCCGAGATAGTCGGGACCAGCACCCTGGTAGTCGACTGTCACATCCTTGTCCTTCACGATGGGCGTGTAGGTGATGCCGGCGTTGATGTCCGCGCCGACCCCGACACCCTTGGTGACGAGACCCGCGAGGACGACCGAGTCGGTCGGCGAACCCGTCGGCGTCTTGAAGGTGACGTAGGCGTCGCTCTTCAGACCGTCGTCGTACGCGTACTTCAGCTTGCCGTTGGCCGGCCACTCAGCGGCGTCCGGAATGGTCTCACTCACGCAGTCGAGCGTGGGCGACACCGTCTTGGCGGACCACTTGTTCACGACCTTGGTGTCGGCAGGGGTCTTGGTGATGCCCTTGTCGAACGCCACGGCCTGGAGGAACCCGCAGGAACCGAGGTCGGTCCCGCCATCCTTGACATTGGTCGTCCCGACCGCGTGGATGCCCTTGGAGGAAATCGACACGTCGTGGTTCTTGTCGGTGATCCCGGCGTTCTTACCGTCGCCGGGCCAGATGAACGTGCTCTTCGCCTTCGCGTAGGCACGCTGCCCGGAGCAGGCGGCAACCGTCGTCACCGCGGCGCCGGCAGGCGCCGCGAAGACGGCGACCACGCCGCCGAGCATCAAAGAGGCCAAAGTGGCCCCAAGTACACGCTTCTTCATGCAATTGCTCCTTCCCCAAAGGGATGTCGTGAGCCACGGAGTTTCCGAGGCTTGACGGTGATGCCGGCCGTGACCGCGACGGACCGGTGGTTCACGGAAGGAAACGACGCACGCACCACGTTCGCGGTGTCACTCGTCATGTGGAACTCCCCCCAGCTTTCGGCCGACATGCTCGCCGGCCCGCCCATGACCAGCCGTCTCGCCTCCTCATGAAGAAGTCAGACGGCCGTGCGGTCAAGAAGCATCCTGCTCCCCAACTCTGGGGGGTGTCAAGGGCAGGTCCGGAAAATGTCGCGCGGAGCGCGCACAAAATAGGGATACCTCGGCCCCAACCAATCGCGCCGCCCTCCGAATTACCACCGAAAGTGATGAGCTCTACGCAGAGTGGGAACCTCGGCTCCGCGGGCGGAGCCGCGGTTGGCGGCGACTACCGTGTCCCGCCGTGAAGGCACCCCGCTGGCTCCGCTCCCTCCGCACCCGCACCACTGGCTCGCCGGCGCCGGCCGGCGAAGTCCGACCCCCGGAAGCGGCCTGGCAGGCCGCGATCGACGGCGAAGTCGAGTTCTGGCGGCGGTACTTCGAGACCAAGGGCGCCCGCTATCCCGGCAGCTACGAGACCCGCCTCAACCCCACACTCGAGCTCCAGCCCGAGATCGGCGAGCTGATCCAGGCGCCCCCCGGCGCCACCGTCCAGCTGCTCGACGTCGGCGCCGGGCCGCTCACCTTCCTCGGCCGGACCGATCCCCGCTGGACGATCACGATCACCGCCGTCGACGCGTTGGGCACCCAGTACGGCCAACTCATCGACGAGTTCGGCATCACCCCGCCCGTGCGCACGCAGGCCTGTGAGAGCGAGCAGCTCTCGGCACTGCTGCCGGCCGACACCTTCGACCTCGTCGCAGCTCGCAACACCCTCGACCACTCCTACGACCCGGTACGCGCCATCGGCGAGATGGTGCGGTGCGCGAAGCCGGGCGCACCCCTCCTGCTCATCCACCACCGCGACACCGCCGAGGACGAGGACTACCACGGCATGCACCAGTGGAACTTCAAGGCCGGGGACGGCACACTCGTCGTGTGGCGGCCGGGCGTCACCACCGACGTCGGTGCCGAACTCGCGGGCCGAGCCACCGTGGAGCGGAGCTGGCAGGACGGCGCCTGGGAACACGTGGTCATCCGCAAGGCCGGCTGACCGACCCGCGATCCGCTCAGGAACCGTCGACGTACTTGGCGACGGCCTCGGTCCACGCACTGGTGGTCTCGTCGGACCACTCGCTCGACCCGCCGTAGCCCGTCGAAAAGAAGTTGTGGTACACGACGTCACCGAACACGGTGCCGAGCAGCCCCGGACCGCGGGTGCTCGTGACCGGGATCAGGTGCGTGGCCTGCGGGCCGAACTGGGCCCGTTCCCGAATGGAGATGTCCTCTCCCGCGTCGCGGAACCCGTCCGCGCCGGCAGTGACACCCTTGCGCCAGCGGCCGACCACGGTGAACGAGTGGCGCGCGTGACGAAGTCGCGGTCCGCATGGCGAGATACGAAGGATGCACGTAGTTGCGGTGGATGTGACCACCCGCGACCGTCGCGCCCGCCCGCAGCGGTTCGAGGACCGCCGGGAGCCACTCCTCGGTCAACGGGAACGCGTCGACGTCGAGCAGGACGAGGAACTCGGTCCGGACCAACACCGCGCCGAGATCCGCGGCGGGACCGTGGTGCAGGTTGAACGGGAGCAACCGCGCGTCGAGGTCGGGCCGGGATCGGATCCAGTCCCGGGACCCGTCGGTCGACGCGTTGTCGACCACGACGATCCTCGTGCCCGGCGGTGACAGGCGATGCACCATCTCGCACATCGTCTGGAGGTACGGGAGGGTGTTCCAGTTGACGGTCACGACCGTGACTGCACCGGGTTCGAGTTCGTCGAGGTGCCGCCCGAGCAATCGCCGCCGGAGCGGCACACCCACCCGGATCTGGAATCGCTTGTACGCGACGAGCGGGAGCCGAGGAGAGTCGAGCGCGAAAGCTGCTGGCCGCCATGGTGCCGCGCAGGGTAGCGAATGACCGCGGCCGTCACGACGGTTCGGGACCGCCAGGGTGGCGTGTAAAGTCCCGCTCCGCCCGTTCCGAGCCACGAAGCCCCGGGTGACGGCCACACCGTGAACGAGTCCCTTCCCGAAACCCCACCTCCCGAGCTTCGCTACCGGCGCGGGCTGCGCCTCCGGCCGGCGATGCGTGCGCTCAACGAGTCGCGCCACATCATCGTGAACCTGGCCCGACGCGAGGTCCGGGTCAAGTACAGCCAGTCCGTCCTCGGCTTCGCGTGGGCGCTCATCACCCCGCTCGTCCTCATGGTGGTCTTCTCGGTCTTCTTCGCCCGCTCGAAGGTCACGACCATCGACACCAACGACATCGCGTATCCGGTGTTCTCCTACACCGGACTCCTCGCGTGGACCTTCTTCTCCAGTGCGGTGTCGTCATCGGCGTCGGTCCTCGTCGGCAATCCACTGCTCAACAAGATCTACGCGCCCCGCGAGGTGTTCGTCGTTCGCGACGATGGCGACGAGTGGCGTCGACTCTTGCCTTGCCTCCGCGGTGCTGGTGTTGCTCTTCGTGATCTACGGCGTGATGCCATCGGCGACGATCGTGTTCGCCCCGTTGCTTCTGATCGTGCTGCTG
The DNA here is from genome assembly GCA_963701625.1 of uncultured Acidimicrobiia bacterium. Classification (GTDB taxonomy): domain Bacteria; phylum Actinomycetota; class Acidimicrobiia; order IMCC26256; family JAENVU01; genus JAENVU01. The sequence continues at coordinate 371,486 of CAVPAT010000005.1, forward strand.
ACCTTCACCGTCGGCGTCGGTCTCATCTTCTCGGCGGTGACGGTGTACGCGCGCGACCTCAAGTACGCACTGCCGCTGATGTTGCAGGTCGGGCTGTTCGTCACTCCGGTGATCTACGGGCTGAACGAGATCCCGAAGGAGTGGCGGGCGCTGTACGTCACCCTGAACCCGGTGGCCATGGTCATCGACGGGCTGCGGCGCACCGTGCTCTACGACCAGGCGCCGGACTGGACCTACTTCGGCCTCGCGACCGCGACCGTCCGTCGTCGTCCTGGTGGCCGGGTACTCGTTGTTCAAGCAGCTCGAGACCGGCTTCGCCGATGTCAGCTGAAGGCTCCGTCTCGGTCAGCCACGTCTGGAAACGGTTCCGCAAGGACCGGGGCCGGAAACTCGGACGGGATCTGGTCGCACGCGCCACCCGGCGCCCGAGCAGCCGCGATCCCTGGCGCTGGGTCCTCAAGGACATCGACTTCGAAGTGGCCCCCGGGGAGGCCGTGGGCATCGTCGGCGTGAATGGTTCGGGCAAGTCCACCTTGCTCAAGATCATCTCGGGCGTGATGTTCCCGCACTCCGGGTTGGTCGAGACCAACGGCCGCATCGGCGCGCTGATCGAAGTGATGTCCGGGATCAGCGGCGAACTCACCGGACGCGAGAACGTCATGGTCTACGGCACGCTGCTCGGACTCAGCCGCAAGCAGATCGCAGAGCGGTTCGACGAGATCGTCGCGTTCGCCGAGGTCGAGGACGCCATCGACCGACAGGTGAAGTTCTATTCGAGCGGCATGAAGATGCGCATCGGGTTCTCGATCGCGGCCTTCCTCGAACCCAGCATCCTCATCGTGGACGAAGTGCTCGCGGTCGGCGACTCGTCGTTCCAACAGAAATGCCTGAACCGGATGCGCGAGGTGACCCAGCGCGGATCGACCTTGTTGCTCGTCTCGCACGATCTCGCATCCGTCGCGGCGACGGCGGAGCGCGGCATCTGGCTCGAGGATGCGCACGTTCGGCGCCGCGGGTCCCATCGACGAAGTGCTCGCGAAGTACCGGAGTGCCATCGAGCAGCGGGCCGAGATCGCTTCTGACGCCGACGGCATCGTCCGACTCCGTGACCTGCGCACCATGGGCCCGAGCTCCTCGTTGGTCTCGACGAACGAGGTGTGCACCATCACGTTCGACGGTCGACTGCGACGAGGTCTGCGGCGTCAACCTCTACGTCGGAGTCACCGAAGGCGCACCGACGCCGATCTTCGTGGTGCGGCGCGACATGCAGCTCCAGCCCGGGCGCACCGAGATCACCCTGGAGTTCCCGCGCCTGCCACTCCCGGCGGGGAACTACTTCGTCTGGGCGGGCTGCTACCGGGTGATGTCTCGGATCGAAGTCATGCCCTGGCATCCGGTCGGCTCCCTCGCCGGTCGCCGGTCGGCATCGACTCGACCCGACGCCCGGATCGATCGTCCGCCTCTCGCCGGTCTTCGTCGAGTCGAGTTGGAAGGTCAAGAACCCCGGCACCTGACCACGGTCGGGCGTGCCGACGTGGATGCGTCGACGGCTAGGATTTCGGCCCTTGCGGCGTCAATCTCAGTGGCTCTCGGGCCCGAAGCGGGCACCGACGATCGGATTGGCGGTCGGCACGCCCACCGCGCCGCCGACGCCGGTCCGCTCCATAACCGGACTTCACCGTGGCCAAACGTCTCCATCGCAGAATCGCCCCCGTGGTCGGTCCGACGATGCACTCCGTCGATCGAGTCCTCGCCCGGATCCGGCGCGAGCAACCGGGCCGCGATCTTCCGGCCGAGGCCCGTACCTGCATCGGCGCGATCGCCCACTGGCGGGTGGAGGGTCGGGAGCAGTATCTGATCGACACCCTCGGTGCGCTCATGAGCCAGGCACCGACCACGTCGTGTGCGATCTTCACCAACGAACCTGACCCGGTGGCCGCCGTCGTCGATGACGACGGGCCGGCCGAGGTTCGCATCTTCGGCGACCTCGACGGGGTCGCCGACTACCTCCGACGGGGGCCGGGCGTGGCCTGTGTCCGGTGGCCGGGACTCGACCGGCAGCATCCCTTCCGGCTCACCTGGGGACACAAGCAGCTCTTTCGGGCGCTGGTCGCGGAGGGGGCCTTCGAGCACGGCCTCGATCATCTCGTGTACCTCGAGGACGATCTCGCGCTCGCCCCGGGCGCGTTGCAGTACTGGACCGAGTACCGGCGCGCGCTGGATCCGCTCGGCCTCCTCCCCGGATTCACCCGCGTCGAGGGACCACCCGACGATCGCCGTCTCACCAGCCCGTACCAACCTCATCAACTGTCCGAACTCGCGACCTTCGAGCCGCCGGCGGGCATCGCCGCCGACCTGCTCGTGAACATGCGAACTCCGTACCAGGGATTCTCGATCCTCGATGGGCCGCTCGCGACCGCCCATTTCGCCACCTCGCCGTTCCGGAGCGTCCGGCGCAGCCAGTTCGCCGCACCACTGGGCGGCGCGTGGGGTGTTCGCGAACGCGCCGCGGCCGGCGCCATCTTCGACGACCTCCCGCGGGGGATGGCATCGCGCAACGTCGTGCCCCTGCGGCGCGGAGCAGGTCGCTATCTCGTACCGCTCGACGTCGCCCTGGTTCGGCACCTGCCGTCCAACTACTACGCGGACAGCTCGACCAAGAAGGCGACGGTTCCGGTGGAAGCCGCGTTCCTCGCGTCATGAGCCCGCGGATCGCGTTCCACATCGGATACCACAAGACCGCGAGTACGTGGTTCCAAGAAGTGGCGATGCCCCGACACCCTCAGATCGGACGGTTCCTGAAAATCGCTCCCGCCCGAGACTCGTTCCTGCACGAGATCCTCATGACGCCCGACGTGTCGTTCGATCCCGACGCCACTCGGGAGATCTTCACCACGCGCGTCGCCGAGATGGACCTCGGCCCCGACGACACGGTCCTGGTGTCGGCCGAGCGGCTCTGCGGGCATGGGTCGACCGGTGGCTACGACAGCGTCCGCATCGCGACACGCCTCGCCGCCGTTGTTCCCGAAGCACGCATCTTCTGGGTCGTACGCGAGCAGGTCGGCATGCTCGAGTCCGAGTACCGCCAACTCGTGCGGGAGGGCACCCCGGCCCCGCTCGACGCATTCCTCCACGGACCAACTCGACTCGCGCTGCGCGTCGGGTTCGATCTTCGGCGCTACGAATACGACCTGCTCGCCGACCAGTACGTGAACCGGTTCAGCCGACCGAACGTGCACGTCTTCGAACTCGGCGCGCTCGCCGCCGACCCACGATCGTTTCTCGACCAGGTAGCGGAGTTTCTCGACATTGCTCCATGGCCCGCGATGACCGACGAGGAACTGCACCGACGGGTCAACCCCAGCCTGCCTCGCCGCCTCATGGCCACGCAGCGCTTCATGAACCACTTCGCCCAAGGCGGTCTGAATCCGTACCCTCTGGTTCGACTCAAGCCGTTCTGGCGGGAACCGCTGTCGCTGGTCGCGTTCGCGACTCCCCGCGCCGAAGCGACCATTCTTCGACGCCACGACCACGGCGTGGATCCGAGACCGGTACCGAGCATCCAACCGGCGGCTCTCGGAGCGGTTCGGCGTCGACTTCGAATCGGACCGGGACCGTTAGGGTGTCGACGCCGTCCGGGGCGAAGCTGATGAACACGAGGATCACGTTCCACATCGGGTACCGCAAGGCCGCGAGTACCTGGCTGCAGGACAGCGTGTTCTCCCAACACCCCCAGGTTCGATGCTTCGTGACGGAGCGCCTGTTTTCGCGGGACCCGTTCCTCAGCGAGATCCTCATGACCCCGGACCTCGTCTTCGATCCGCTGGTCGCGCGTCGCCGCTTCGACGAACGAGTCGCCGAACTCGACGTCGGCCCCGACGATGTGGTCCTCGTGTCCGCGGAGTGGCTCTCGGGCCACGGGGCAACCGGCGGGTACGAGAGTGTCCGCACCGCTCAAAGGCTTGCTGCCGTGGTCCCCGAAGCCCGGATCTTCTCGGTGGTGCGCGAGCAGGTCGGCATGCTCGAGTCCGAGTACCGACAGCTCGTGCGGGAAGGAACCCCGGCACCGATCAAGGCGTTCCTGCACGGTCCGCCGAGACTCGCAATCCGCGTCGGGTTCGACACTGGTCGCTACGAGTACGACCTTCTGGCCGACAAGTACGTCGAGCTGTTCGGCGAGGACAAGGTTCGGCTCTTCGGCTTCGGGGCCATCTCTCGAGATCGCCGTGGGTTCCTCGACGATCTCGCGGCATTTCTGGGCATCGATCCGTGGCCGGAGATCGCCGACGTCGCCCTCAGTCGGCAGGTCAACACGAATCTCCCACGCCGACTCATGGGGGTCCGCCGTTTCATGAACCACTTCGAGCGCAGTGGCCTGAACCCCTATCCGCTCATCGCCCTGAAGCCTCGTTGGCGTCCGCCGTTGGCGTTCCTGTCCTCGCGGCTTCCCCCGCCGAAGGCCCCGTTCTTCGACGACGCCACGCAACGATGGATCAGGGAGCGGTACGCCGCGTCGAACCAGCGCCTGGCCGAACGCTACGGCGTGGACCTCCGATGATCATCTCCCATGAACACCGGTTCATCTTCGTCAAGACCCGGAAGACCGCAGGCACCTCGGTCGAGGTGTTCCTCGACGGTCTCGTCGAACCGGGTGCGATCGTGACGCCGGTCAAACCTCCGGTCGACGGACACATCGCGCGCAACTTCGAGTCGATGTTCAACCCGCTTCCTGAAATGATCCGCACGCGAAAGCTGGTGAACCCGCTCAAGGCCCTGTACCACCGCAACACCTTCTACAACCACATCGACGCCCAACGCATTCGCGAGCGCATCGGTGCGCGGGTGTGGGACACGTACTTCAAGTTCTGCTTCGAGCGCGACCCGTGGGACAAGGTCGTGTCCCAGTTCTACTTCCGACGGTCACGCACCGATGTCGAGACCCCCGCCACGTTTCGGGAGTTCGTCCTCCAGGGTCCGCTCGTGAGCGATTGGGGGATCTACTCGATCGGAGGAACGCCGGCGATGGACTTCATCGGTCGTTTCGAACGACTCGACGAGGACCTGCAGGAGGCGATGAGCCGAATCGGTATCGAGGCGCCGGTCCGCCTCTCGAAGGAGAAGAGCGCGAGCCGCGCGGATCCGAACCGACCCGACGCGGTGTACACCCCCGAACTCGATGCGCGCGCATCGCGAAGGTGTTCGCCCGCGAGATCCGCCACTTCGGGTACGAGGACCGATCCGTCCGGGGCCCTGCCGAATGACCACGGGCGGCGGCGCAACCACCGCCCCTGACCCGACCCCCAAGGTCTTGATCACCGGCACCGGTCGTGCCGGCACCACATTGCTGGTCCAGGTCCTGACCGATCTCGGCCTCGACACCGGATTTCCCGTGGACGCGCCCGTCGACGAACGGGTACACGCCGGCCTGGAACTCCCCCTCGACGATCCCGAGGGACCGAGGATCGTCAAGAGCCCGACCGCGATCCGGCGGCTCGACGGCCTCCTCGAAAGCGGGCGGCTCCGACTCGAACACGTCATCATCCCGATGCGCGATCTCGACATCGCGGCCGCGAGCCGGGTCCGCAACACGAAATACGGCGCGAATCTGTCCTCGCCCGGCGGTCTCCTCGGCACCCGGTCCGCGACCCGCCAGGCCGAGGCCCTTGCACTGCTGCAGTACGAGCTGATGTACCAGTTGGCGCGTCACGACATCGCGCTCACGCTGTTGTGGTTCCCGCGCTTCACCACCGACGGGGAGTACCTCGCGAGAAAGCTCGGCTTCCTCGATCCGACGATTCCGGCCCGCGCCTGGCGCGACGCGCTGGTGCGTCGCGCCCGGCCGGAGCTCATTCATCAGGTGCCCCTCGACGCGGGCGAGCACGCCCGGACCTGGGCCGGGACCGCCTACAACCGCTGGATCGCGCCGGCCTGGTCGCGCGGTCAGCCGACACTTCACCCGTGACGTCTCCTAGGTCAGCTGCCGGTAGAAGTCGTCATCGGTCAGGATCCGCCGGAACATCTGGTCACTCGCGCTGGTCGCCTTCGATGCCAGCTCCGCGACGCGAGACTTGTAGCGATACTCCGAAATTCGATACCGCGCCGAACGCTCCAGCCGACCGACCAGTGGCACCCACATCGGCGTCCGCGCCTGCGACGCCGCCCGGAGCACCGTCTGCCGGCTCCCCATGAGCATCTGGCGCGACTTCGGGAACGCGGAATCCGGCGCCGTGGTGGTACACGGTGTCCGCGTAGATGCCGAACAGCATCGGGTCCTCGTCGGGCAGCGAGTTCGACCGCAACAGGGGCTCCCACTCGATCTGGCCCCGCTCGAGGATGCCGAGCAGGTTCCCGCCCACGTCGGTCATCGTCCCGCCCATCTCGACTTCCCACTGGTATCCCTGGCGCCAGTCGCCGCCGATCTCGTTCCAGAAGCCGACCGTCGTCAAGCAGAAGCAGGGATGCGGCTGACGGTCGCCGTTGCATTCGTCCTGTCGGACCGCGGCCAGCGGTCGACCGTTGAGCAATCCGCGACCGACCGGCGCGATCGGAAACGCGTCCCCATCGAGGAAGAGCAGGAGGTCATCGGGAGCGGCACCCGAGTCGGTGACGATGCGGGCCAACTCGTTGAGCTTGTCGGCGTGCTTGCCTTCCAAGTCGAAGGAGGCATGGAACAGCTCCTGCCAACCGGGTTCGATGCCGTTCAGGCACGCCCAGACCTGGAATTCTTCGGTCAGATTGCGCTGCAGGAATCTGAGCTGCGGACCGATCCAGCGATCGTCCATGAAGTGAACGGTGACGACGTGGATCACAATGGGACGACCTGCGGGGCTTCGGGGTGACGACGAGAAGGGCGTCGGCCGACTCGTCGGCCGATCGGGCGAAGGTACCACGGGATCCATGAGCGTCGGACCGGCGGCGACCACGCGGCGAATACGATGCACGGCAGTGACCGGCCCGGCCCCGCCCTCCAACGCACCCAGCGCGGTCGTGCTCTTCGATCCTTCCGGGACCGCCCACTCGGCGAACGCGGTACAGGGCCTCGCGGACGCGGCGGTCGGTCGGATCCCGCTCATCGTGCACACACCGGCCGCGCCGGATTCACCCGACGATCTCCACTGGGTTCGCGCGGAGGTCGGCGCCACACTGCCGAACCGACGCGCCCGCGTCGCGCACCGGCGGGCGTTGAACCCGCGATCCGGACGGCACCCGCGGACGCGGTCGTCTGCGATCTCGGCCTCGGCCGCACGATGCGCAGCCACGGCCCGCGCATCCCGGAACCCGGGAGGCTCGTCGCGGTCGGCCATGAGACCAACGCCATCGACAGTCGGGCCGACGGCACCCCGCGCCACGGCCAACGCGGGAACCAATCGGTGATCCGGCGCCTCGGTCGCGGCGGCGCGCACGTCATCGCCCACACCGATTCGGCGGCCAGGCGCTTCGCGGAGTTCGTACCCCCGGCCAACATCCATCGGCTCGGCTGGCCGGTGGTGGGCGCCGCCGACCCGTGCCTCACCGCGCCGGCGCCGACGACCGAAGGCGTGACCTTGCTGTTCGCGGGCACCGCGCGGGTCGCCAAGGGGCTCCCGAGCCTCCTGCGCGCCGCCCGGACCGTCGAGGGGTTCGATCGCCTCGTCGTTCCGGGCCGGATCGCGACCTCAGCACTCGCGACCCTCGACCTCTCCGACCCCCGCCTCGAGCGATGGGATCGGTGGCTCGAACCGGACGAGTACTTCGCCACGCTCGCCAGCGCATCAATGGTCGTGCTGCCGTACGGCAGCAAGTACACCCGCCACGGCATCTACTCCTCGGTGATGGGGGAAGCAATGGCCCGAGGGCGGCCGCTCGTCGTCTCGCCTGCGCTGGGGCAACTGCTGCCCGAGGGATATGGCGGCGCGGTCATCGCCGCCGACGAGTCCGACGACGCGTTGGCCGCGGCGCTGCGTCAGGGACTCGAGCGCCTTCCCGCCCTGGAGGCCGCGGCGATGAGCGCGGGCCGCGCCTATATGCGCACCCACCACAGCTTCGAGGGTTACCTCGACGGGATCATCGGCGCAGGCACGTCGTGATCATCTCCCACGACCACCGATTCATCTTCGTGAAGACGCGCAAGACCGCCGGGACGTCGATCGAAGTGTTCCTCGCGCGCCACCTCGGGCCCGAAGCCATCGTCACCCCGGTCTTCCCCGAGGTGGACGGCCACGAAGCTCGCCACCATGACGACCGCTTCAACCCGCTGCCGCAGGTCCTCCGTCAACGTCGCGTCGCGCCGGCGTGGCGCGACCTGCGGCGACGCCGCACCTTCTACAACCACATGCCGGCTGCGCGAATCCGTGAACGGGTCGGCGCGAAGGTCTGGAACAGCTACTTCAAATTCTGTTTCGAGCGGAACCCGTGGGACAAGGTCGTCTCCTGGTACTACTTCCGCCAGCGAGCGGACACCGGAACTGACCTTCGAGGAGTTCGTCCGACCGCGAACCGCTGCCGAGCGACTTCGGCCTCTACACCCTGAAGAACGAAATCGCGATGGATGCCGTCGGACAGTTCGCCTCGCTGCAGTCCGACCTCGCGTCTGCGCTCGACCACGTCGGACTCCGAGTCCCGATCGAGCTCACCCGGGAGAAGGGCACGTCGCGACCGGTCAACACGTCCGCGCGCGAGCTCTTCACGCCCGACCTCGACGCGCGGGTCGCGGACGTCTTCGCCCGCGAGATCAAGGCGTTCGGATACGAACCGCCGCCCCGAGACAGTCCGACCGCCTGACTCGTCAGAACAGTTCGATGTCCCCCAGGGTCAGGTCCCACCCCGCGGGAGGCCGCTCGGCCGCGAGGGCCCGCCACGTCAGGAGCGGCCCGGTACGCGGCAACCGAACCAAGCCACCGGGCGCCACCGGTCCCGCACCGACCGCGAGGAGATAGTCCGCGTCGGCGATCCGTGCGACCGTGCGCACGAGGGCCCGCGCCGTACGGCGGTCGCCCCGAGGGGTCAGCACGGCGACGATCGCCGCCTCCCGGGCCGGGCCGCGGTTGCGAATGCGAAAGATGAGCACACCCTGTTGCACCCCGCCGTCCGCGACCACCACGCGGTAGCCGAGCAGCGGCGTGCCGAACCGCCACCGGAGGTAGTCGGGCGAGGCGTGTGTCCGCAGTCCCGAACGCCCGCCGCCGCCCGCCCCGGCCGCCAGCAGATCGCCGAGCATCGGGTCACGGAGCGCCGCAGCCGCGTCCACCCCGGCGGTGCTGGGCGTCGACCACCGCTCCGCGGGGACCCGAGCCTTCGCGACCACAGCCAAGCGGTGCCACCGACTCGGACGAACGAGCGTCGGCTGCTGACCGACGACCTGCCAACCCATCTTGAGGTAACCCGGCCGACTCTGGTCGTTCGGGGTGTTGAACACGAAGTCCACACCCTCGGCGCGTAGTTCCTCGACCGCGTGCAGGGTGAGCTGGGTGAAGATGCCTCGACCCTGGTAGTCGGGATGGGTCGCGGTATCGACGGCTCGCACCGCGCGCACGACCCGATCCTCGTCGACGAACTCCCAGCGCATCAACGCCCGGAACCCCGCGAGCCGGTCGCCATCCACCGCGACCCATGCAGGCGACGGACCGAACGCGTTCTCCTCGTGCTTCCACGCGAACAGCCGCTCGTAACGCGGGTCCACCTCCCGGCCGAGTGAGTGCCGGAGAAGTTCGATGATCGCGGGACGGTCGGCATCGGTCGCGCGCCGGACCACGAGGTCGTTCATGCCGTGCCCCTCATGACCGACCGATAGACCGCTTCGAGTCGGGTCACGGTCCGCTCGATGTCGAATCGCTCGGCCGTCGCGAGCGATCCCGACGCGAGCCGCGCCCGCCGGTCAGGGTCGGCCGCGAGGGCTTCGAGCGCATCCGCGAGCGCCGCCGGGTCGCGAGGCGGAACGAGGACGCCGTTCGTGTCGTCGACCATCTCCGAGAGCCCTCCGACATCGGTCGCGACGATCGGCAGCCCCAGCGCGAGCGCCTCCATGACGGCGACCGGCAGCCCCTCGTTGTTCGACGCGAGCACGAACGCATCACAGCCGCTCATCACGCGTACCGCGTCGCTGCGTTCACCGAGCAGCTCTACCGTTGCTCCGAGACCCAAGCGGTCGTGCACCGCCCGGACCTCGGCCTCGAGCGGACCCTGTCCCACGGTCAACATCTTGAATCTCATGCCCCGGTCGCGCAGCGACGCGGCCGCCGCCAGGAGGTTCGGGTAGTCCTTCTGGGCGCGCAGATTCGCAACGGTCCCGATCACGAAATCGTCGTCGGAGATCCCGAACTCGGCGCGAATGCCCTGCCGATCCCGCTGTCGCCGGATGTCGGCCACGTCGACCCCGTGGATGAGCACCTCGGTGCGCGCCGCCAGCCGCTCGGGGACCGTCGACCGGACGATCTCGGAGACGGCGAGATCAGCTGCGTCCCAACGCATGGTCGCGCCGTTGAGTGTCCGCGTCGGACGAGCGAAGCTCCCCCAGGTGTTGTGCAAGGTATAGACGAGACGCGGCCGGATCGACCGGGGAAGCGTTCGTACCACGAGCCGCGCGATTCCGGCGGGGTAAGGCGATTGCGCATGGAGAATGTCGGTCGGATGCTCGACGAGCAGCCGTCGAAGTCGGCGCGCCCACCGCAGGTCTCGCTCATCTCGCACGTCGAGGCAGGTCGATGCGACGCCGCGACCGGCGAGCGCGGGGACCAGCTGCTCCTTCCAGGGCAACAGGTACGCACACCGGATGGCGAAGGCTTCTCGATCGTGCCGTCCGGCCGCGGCGACCATCAGGTGCTCGGCGCCACCCGGTCCCAGACCCTTGACGAGCCACAACACCTCGCACTGCCCCGACGGGCGCGCCCCGGCCACCCGCGTCAGCAGTCGGCCAGCAGACCGGCAGGGAACGCGTCGAGCACCGAGCGGACGAGGTCGACCTCGTCCGCACTCAGCCGGTCACGCCATCGTTCCCCCTGCTCGGCCGCAACGCGGGCGGTGACGAATCCCGATCCTTGCCGGTCCGATTCCTCGACAAATCTCTCTGCGGCGTCCGTCCATCTGAGTCCGACCCGTTCGGCGAGCGCCGCGAAGCTCGGTCGCCGCGTCACCACAGAGATCCTCGTGTCGGACGATCTCCCAGTCATCGTGCCGAGACGCCGCCTCGGCCAACGCCGAAGCCGTGACGGCGTAGACGAAGGCCTGCTGCGCGAGCTGCGGCGCGTCGTCCGCCGGCGCGCGCACGCCCCACTTGTCCGCGGCCCGCTGTGCGAGCACCGCGTTCTCACGCGGATTGCGAACAAAACCCAGGTCACGCCAGCTCGCGATCGCATTGAGCGGGTGACGGCTCAGCACCACGGTGGTCGGGGCGAAGCGAGCGACGATCCACTCGATGGACCAGGCACACTGCACCGACTTGGCCACGACATGCACCGCCACGTGGGTCCGCCGTGGGCGGGCGCGACGCGAGCGTGGCGGCGCGCAACTGGAGGCCCGCTCGTCCCTCCGCCCGAGCTCGGCGCCGTGCGTCGGTACCCGGCGCGGTGGTAGGCGTAGGCCGCGATCCGGGCACTGATCCCTTTCGGCGATCCACCCCCGGCCCAGACTCCCGACCACAGCCGCTCGTAGTCGGGCGCCGCAGCACCTGGGTCCAGCGCCGGGTTCTCACCCAGCTGCATCATCGTGCGGAACGCGAACGGCCCTCGGAATCCGTCGGGCTCGTCGACGAGGCGCACCCCGTCGCATCGACCGAGCGCCCCTGCCGTCCACGAGGTGCCCGAACGGGGTGCACCGGCAAGCAGGATCCGGGCCATCATGCCGAGTGTACCGCCGAGGAACCTTCGGCCGTCCCGGTACGCTCCGGCAGTTTCCGACGTCCCAAGGCGCTCATGCGGATCTACTGGTACTGGCCCTTTGCCCGCGAGGAGGACATCGCGCTCGGCACGCGCGACGCCCGGGCCCCATGACGCTCTCACGGTGCACGCACTGGATCGCCCCGGCGCACCGCGGGAGTCGACAGAACAGGTCACCATCCGAGCGGAGCTGCCCGACGTCGCCGACCGAGCCGACGGCACCTTGCGGTGGGCCGGATCTCGGATCACCACCTACCTCGACCGGGCCCGGCGCCGCCGCGCCGCCGTCGCACACGAACACTTCGACGTCGCGCACATCGCGTTCCTGAACCAGTACACCGACATCATCGAGCTGCGACGGCTCGCGCGCCGGCTGCCGATCGTCACCACGGTCCACGACGTCATCCCCCACCGCACGCGGCTGCCCGGACGCGCCCAACTCCGCCTGCTGGCGGCGCTCTACCGGCAGTGCGGAACTATCGTCGTGCACCACCGCGACGTCGGCAACGAACTGATCGACCGATTCGGAACGGCGCCGGAGCGCGTCCACGTGGTCCCCCATTGGGTCTCCCCGTTCCGCGCCCAGGACGACCGTCGGAGTCTGTCGCCTCGACCCATGGTGCTGTGCTTCGGCACGCTTCGGGCGAACAAGGGAATCCCCACCCTGCTCGCCGCGATCGAAGCCATCGGCCCGGACTCCGGCATCCGGTTCCACATCGCCGGCCGAGGCGACGCCGATCTCGAGGCCGCCGTGCTGGCCGCCGCGGACCGCCTCCCCCACCTCACCGCAGAGGTGGACTGGATCACGCCGGAACGCAAGACCCAACTACTGCGCGAGGCCGACCTCATGGTCCTGCCGTACACCTCGTTCAGCTCGCAGAGCGGCGTGTTGCACGATGCGTTCGGGAGCCACCTCCCCGCCGTGGTGACCGACGTCGGCGCGCTCCGGTCGTCAGTTGTCGACGGCGGCGCCGGTTGGACCGTGGCGCCCGGCTCCGTCCGATCAACTCACCGACGCGCTGCGACACGCGTTCGTCGACCCCGACGCATGGCAACGGGCGTCGGATGGCGCGCGTCGCATCGCGATCGACCAGGCTCCCGAGCAGATCGGCCGAGCGCTGCGTGCCGTGTACGAAGTCGCGGTCGAGCGTGCTCAGAGAAACAAGGACCGGTAACGAATCGACCCCTCGAGCTGTCCGAGTCGATTCGCCGCCACCCAGGTCCACGTCGCCCGACCCGCCGCGGTGCCGAGATCGCGAACGTGGACCACGAGCCAGGCCCATGACCGCCACCCGGCGAACCGGCTCGGACACTCGAGCCCCTCGGCCCGCAGTCGTCGCACGACCAGTGGCCGAGAACGCCCGTAGTTCCGTCCCTGACGCCACAGCGCCCGCGGCTCGGGCCGGTAGCGATAGTGCACGACGGCGCCGGGGACGAAGTCGATCGTGACGCCGGCCCGCCAGGCTCGCATCGAGAGTTCGACGTCGTCGGCTCCGATGATGACGACCTCGTCGAAACGTCCGAGCGCTTCCCAGACGGCGCGCTGCATCCCCATGTTGTTGCCGTGCACAGTCGGGAAGATCCCGTGAAACGTCGGGAGCCCCCGCTCATCGCCGCGACCGCGTGGAATCGGCCAGCCACGCGGGATTCAGTCGATCGAGTTCGAGCGGGCCCGTGACCAGCGGCGCGATCCGCAGCGCATCGCCCATCGCCGCGATCCAGCCGGGCGCCACCAGATCATCCGCGTCGCAGAGCGCGAACGCAGTGCCCCGGGCGGCCTCGATCCCGACGTTGCGCGCGTAGTTGAGTCCGGCGCGTTCGAGCGCGCGCACCAGCCGAACCCACGTACATCGATCGGCATACGAGGACACGACTGCCGGGGTTTCGTCGGTCGAGCCATTGTCGACGACGACAATCTCCCAGGTTCCGTCCCACCGTTGGGCGGTCAGGGCGTCGAGCTGCGCCGTGATCGTGGAAGCTTCGTTGCGCGCCGGAATGACGACCGAGAGTTCGACACTCGTCTCGGTCTGGGCGCTCACGCCGATCGAGTCTTCAATGCGGCGGCGATCACGATCACCATGGTAACGGGCAGATTTTTCGGCCTCGACGGTTCCGTGCCCGTCCGCGGCGGTAACCGACGCCGAATACCATCGTGCGGTGTCCGCTCCCGACCTGCTGCCGAACCCGCCCGGATCCGTCTCCCGACTCTGGGCGCTGATCCGCCGTCTCGCGGCACACGTGCGCGGCCCACGGGACGCACGCTTCATCCCGCCGTGGCGCGCGTCGATCCTCGACGACACCGTGATGAACCGACCCCTCAACCTGCTCTTTCGCGTGCTGCGGTGGCGCATCTTCATCCGAGAGCGCTCGCCGATCGCCCCGGCACGACTCCGACCGGGCGCCACGATCGCGATCGTCAACTGGAACGCACTCGACCTCCTGAAAGTCGTCATCGGAGCACTCGAGCGATTCGGCAGTCCCGAGGGCGGGACACTCGAGATACTCGTCGTCGACAACGGCTCGACCGACGGCAGCAGGAAATGGCTTCGCAGCCAACGGGCGCGGGGTCGGGTCCGCAGCGTGCTGCTCCCGCGTAACGTCTTCCACGGGCCCGCCATGGACCTCGCTTTCCTGCTCAGTCGGACGGAGTACACGGTCGCGCTCGACGTCGACGCCTTCCCGATCGCCGATGGTTGGCTCGACCAACTGCTCGAGCCACTCAAGGCCCGGAAGTACGTGGCCGGCGCCGAGGCACGGCGCGGGTACATCCATCCGTGCTGCCTCGCGATGCGGACCGACTACTTCGCCCGCCGCCGCCACACATTTACTCCTCACGTCGGGACCTGGGACCCGCAGCTGCTCGGCCGCGACGAGTGGGACACTGGTGAGAGCATCACGCGTCGCGAGGGTCTCGATCGCGTCCAGACGTTCCCGCGGACCCGAGTTCGAGGGCCCATGCAACTCGGTTCCGTCTTCGGCGACTTCGTGTACCACAACGGTGCATCCACCCGTCTCCGCTCCTCGATCGCGGTCGAAGGGCTCACGTCCGGCGACGCCGAACGGGCATGGAACGAGGCCTTGGCCGACTACCTCGGGTCGGTGGAGTCGCCGGGGGACACGCTCACCTGGTGACGCGCCGCCGCGCGTCGACACCGTCAGCGACCGTCGCGTCGCACCCGAAGCGAACCCAAAACGCGTCCGGTGCTCTGACCCGCGACCCAGAGCCAACGCGCCGCACCCTCGCGTCGAACCAGCAGCGGCACGTGACGGACCAGCCAGAGCCACGGCCGGAACCACGACCGAGGCTCCACCGACCGGCCGCTTCGTGCTCGCCATCGTGCCGAGAGTGCCGGTGCGGCAGCGCCGTACGCGACGCCTCGGTGGAAGGTCGACGCGAGCGTGGGCCGGTATCGATAGTGCACGACCGCACCGGCGAGAAAGGCGAGCGGGACCCCCGCGAGATGGAGCCTCATCGACAGGTCGATGTCCTCGCCGACGTGCAGCGCCTCGTCGAAGCCGGTCATCTGTTCGAACCGAGCGCGCCGAAGGCCCAGATTGCACGAACTCGCGAACGGGAAAACCCCTTCGAAGACGGCGACGCCCTCGGTTCCCGTCGTACCTCGGGATCCGGCAAGCCACGCGGGGTTCAGCTCGTCGAGTTCGACGGGACCCGACACGAACTCGTGCTGACGGAGCCCCTCACCCATCGCCGCCACCCAGCCGGCCACCACCACGTCATCCGCGTCGCAGTACGCGATTGCCGAGCCGGTCGCCGCCGCGGTGCCGACATTGCGAGCGTACGCCGGTCCCTGCCCATCCGACGCCGTAACGAGTCGAAGCCACTCGCACCGGTCCGCCCGGTCGCGAACGATCTGCGCGGTGGTGTCGGTCGAGCCATTGTCCACGACCACGATCTCCCACGGACGCGCCCAATCCTGGGCGCACAGCGCGTCGAGTTGCTCACCGATGGTCTCGGCCGCGTTGTGCGCCGCGATCACCACCGAGAGCTCGATCGGTGGACGGGTCAAAGTCTGGATCCGGATCGTGGTTCGTCGGGCCCGCCGCGTTTGGACTGCAGCGAGTTCGGGTAGCGTAGGCGGCCATGCTGAGCGTCCGCGCGACACCGTGCTGCGCGGCAACAGCGAGGTTGCACCCCCGATGACGGCGTTGTCCGACCGCGCCCGCGCCCTGGGCTCGGAGGTCAAGTTCCGTACCACGCGAGCCACCGCGACCGCGGCGGCCGGCGCGAGCCGCTTCCTCGGCCGTCACGGTCGCCGACCGCTCGAACCGGGCCGGTTCACCGTGCTGACGGTCAACTGGAACACTGCCGATTTCTTGGCCGACCTGATTCGCGGCGTCCGGATGTTCAGCCCGACGGCGGATCTCGTCGTCGTCGACAACGCATCGACAGACGACTCGCGGTCGGTCATCCGCGCGAGCGACGTCCGGTCATTGCTGCTGCCGATCAATCTCGGGCACGGACCCGCGCTCGATCTGGGACTCGCCATGGTGCGGACGGAGTACTTCGCGACGCTCGATGTCGATGCATTTCCCGTTCGGTCGGACTGGCTCGACGTCCTGCGGACCTCCCTCGATACGGGCAACATCGTCGTGGGCGGCCACATGCACCGGGGGTTCGCGCATCCGAGCATGCTGGCGATGCGCACACGGGACTTTCGCGACCGCAAGCACTCCTTCATCAGGTCCCACTGGCGAGGCGGAGAATTCGTGCACGGCGAATCCTGGGACGTGGCGGAACGCATCTCGATGCGCGAGGCCGGCCGAGTCGGCCTCATCGAACCGTCCGAGGTCAGGGGTCCCGGGGTGATCGGTACGGTGTACGGCGGGATCGTGTATCACAACTGGTTCTCGGCGCAGGGCCCCGAACCGCGTCGCGTCGAGGCCCGCGCGGCCTGGGGCGAAGCCGTCGAGCGATTCCTCGATGCAGGCGAACCCGCCTGATCAGGCTTCCCGCCCAGGAGAACGCCGGATCAGTTCGGACACCAGTGCCTCGAAGCGGTCGACGATGACCTCGGGGTCCACTTCGTCACGCTGCGCATGCTCGCTGGCCGCGGCAACCAGCCGTGAGTAGGTATCGGGCTCCAGCGCGGTGGTGACCGCCTCGACCCATGGTGCCGGGTCGTCGGTATCAGCGACGATGAGACCACCGGGGCCGACCGACTCGACCAGGCCCGGATAGTCACTCGCGATCACCGGAATCCCATTCGTCTGGGCCTCCAGCACGACGCGTGGTCGGTTGTCCACCCGGTGCGGCACCAGCAGGAGCCGCGCGTCCCTGAACATTGCGGCGGGTTCCGACGTGAAGGGGCGCACCTCGACGTTTGCATGGCCGGACGCCCAACGATGGACCGCCTCGCGCTCGGTCGACGAGAGCAACCCGGACTCCTGTACCGCGAACCGCAGATCGGGGCGCGCCGCCGCGACCGGAAACAGGCGGTCTCCCCCGAGCAAGGGGATGGGATTCACGAGCAGGATCACTTCGCGGGTGCTCTCGACGCGCGCCCGGTCCGACCTCGGTGACCGACGGGACCACCTGGCAGTCGTACCCGGCTTCCTTGGCGCCGAGCGCCAGACTCGCCGCGTTCGCGAGCAGCAGGTCGGGTGCCGCCTCGGTGATCGTGAGGTGGCCGATCGTGGAGGCCTCGCGCAGGTAGAGGACGCTCGGGATCGACTCGGCTCGGAGTTGCCCGAGAATGCGGCGCCACGACACCCGCTCGATGCTGCTCGCCACGACGACGTCGGGTCGACCACCTCGTCGCCGCAGCGTCCGGTACCCGTTCTCAGGGACGGCGGCGAGCCAAGTCGGGAAGTCGGGCGTCGCCGAAGATCGGAGCCTCCGACCCCATGGTCGCTGGACCGCCAACAGCGCCGGACGCAGCGGACTGGACCGGAGCCGCGTGCTGAGATCCACCTGATGGTCGTACAACGGCCGAATGACGCGACTCGTCGGTACCGCGGCCAGAAGATCGACCTGGTGACCGCGGTCGGCGAGACGCCGCGCCAGCTGGCGCTGGGAGGTGCCGGACCCACCGGCGGCAACGCTGGAGACGAAGACGATCTGCACGGGATCCGGTCGGCGAGGGTGGGAGTCGGCTGCTACTCTCGGCGGCCCCCGGGGACGCGGGACGAGACCAAGATGCCTGATTCTACGTACGATTTCGCGTTCGAGACGGTCGGCAACGCCACGGTGATCATCCACGATGGGTCACCACTGCTGGCAACCGACCCGTGGCTTTCGGGTTCTGCCTATTTCGGCAGCTGGATCCTCTCGCATGCGATCCCCGAGGAGCAGCTCGCCTCGATCCGCGCCTGCCCCTACCTCTGGATCTCGCACGGACACCCGGACCACCTCCACATGGAGTCGCTCGCGACACTGGCCGACAAGACCATCCTCCTGGCCGATCACGTCGGCGGCCGCATCCGCGATTCGCTCGAAGGCGACGGCTACCGGGTCAAAGTCCTGCCGGATCGTCAGTGGGTCCCCCTGAGCCCACGGGTGCGAATCATGGCGCTCGCAGATCCGTATCAGGACTCGGTGTTACTCATCGACATGGACGGCGTGCTGATCATCGACGCGAACGACTGCAACGACCGCGGCTGGGGACCGACCGCCCGCCGCGAAGCGTGCCGGAGCCAGCGGCCGATCCTGCTCGCGCTCGCCGGATTCGGCGACGCCGACATGATCAACTACTTCGACACGAGTGGCAATCGCATCCCCCCTCGAGCCGCAAAGCAGATCCCACCCGGCGTCGGGATCCTCAGCAAGATGCGCAGTCTGGGCGCGCAGGCCTTCGTCCCCTTCGCGACGATGCACCGGTACCAACGCGACGACAGCGTCTGGGCGAACGAGTACACGACCCCACTCGATGCGTTCTCGCTCGGGTTCGACGACCCCGACCGCGAATTGCTCCCCGCGTTCATCCGCTACGACGTGGCGACCCATGCGGTGACGCGACTCGATCCGCCGGAGAACCCGATCGCGGTCAAGTCGTCACGCGACTTCGGTGACGACTGGAGTCAGCAGCTGACCCCATCCGACGTCGACGTCATCGGCCGATACTTCGACGGCTTCGACCTGTTGCACGATGTGCTCGACACGATCACGTTCCGCGTCGGCGGCGTGGACCATGCTTTCGAGGTCGGGGAGCAGACGGGGCGCAGCGTCCGTTTCGAGACACCGCGCAAGTCGCTGGTCGACACGGCGGAGTGGCGGATCTTCGACGATCTTCTGATCGGCAACTTCATGCGCACGACCCTGTTGGGCGACTGGCCGACCCGATCGCTGCGGCCGGACTTCAGCTCCCGGGTGGCCAAGTATGCGGACAACGGACTCGCCCACACACAGGCCGATGTCGACCGGTACCTCGCGACCTACCGCCGCCGTTCATGGCGCGATCACTACGAGTACGAGATTCGTCGGCACTACATCCAGTCGGTCAGGCGGCTGGCTCGAAAGTCACGAACCCACGTGACCGGCGGGTCGGCGCTGCATCGGGCCGGCCAGCGCATCTACGCCCGCGCGTGCCGGTAGATCGACCGCGTCGCACGCGAGATCCGTCGCCCGTAGAACCGTCGCCGGCGGCGAAAGACGATGCGAGCATCGAGCGTCTCGGCTTCGATCCGTGCTTTGAGCGAGCGCTTCAGCCCCGACCGGTCATATCCGAGTGCATCGAGCGCCTCGCCGGCGACCTCGTCGAACACCGCTATCTCGTACGGCGTGAGATCCACCCGCCAGTCCCTCACCCCGACGGTCGGCGGACGGCGGATCCCCTGCACATGGTCCGTATCGCGCAATCCCGCAAGCACCTCGTCCGCGCGTGCGTGATAGTCGAGCATCGTCGCGACGTAGTCCAGTCCGAGGAAGCCGCAGATCGACCGGAGCACCTGCTCGGGCTCCGCCACGAGGTCCTCGTATCGCACCTCGCGGTATCGCTCAGGCCCGATCCGACTTCCCGCGGCGTGCGCCTTCAAGACCTTGCGGCGCCACGCCCGTGCTGCTTCCGCGAAGCGCGTGTGTCCGAAGTCCATCGTCACGACCGACGCGGCAACGTCGCGACCGTCACGAACGATGTGGACGAAGCGGGCCTCCGGAAACCGGTCGGCGAGCAGATCGACGAACCGGAGGTGGCTCGGCGTCTTGTCCCCGTAACCGGCCTTGCCGACCTGCCGCGCGTAGAGCGCATAGAGGCCCGCAACCGCGTCGGCCCGGGTGCGGATCCGTGCATCATCTCGGAGTTCGTCCAACGCCGAGATCGGAAGTTGCCAATCGGCGAAGTACCGATCCTCGGCGACCGCGTGGACGAAGCCATCCAGGTCCAACGGTTCGGACGACTCCAACAACGGCGCTACGAAGTACGACTCGGGCGGGATCGCGAGCTGCGGATGCGAATCCAACATGGCCCGGAGCATCGTCGTGCCGGATCGGACGTGACCCAGTACGAATGGAAAGGGGTCGGACGCGTGGCCGATTCTGCGCGTGCTCCGCTGTCGCGTTCCCACCTTCGATCACGGCGAGCGATGGTACTCAGCGGGAACCGGAACCGTGACCGCCTTGGGTAGGGTGCCGCTCATGCCACGGGGCCAGGTTTCGTTCCTGATCGTCGGCTCCCCCCGGTCGGGCACGACGCTGGTCCAGCGACTGGCGCGGGAACTCCCCGGCGTCGCCGTCCCGTTCGAGACCCACTTCTTCACCAAGGGTGTCCCGGTGTTCGTCGAGCACGGGGGCTTCCCGGTTTCGCAGCCGGCGTTGGGGGCAGCCCTTTCGCAGTACCTCCAACTCCCCACGCTCGACGGCGCCGAGCTCAACGTTTCCGACATCGTGGCGCAACTCGGAACCGAACCGGTCGACGCGCTCAGGGTCTTCGACGCGGTCACGGCCATCGCAGCCGGTCCCCATCACATCCTCGGCGAGAAGACGCCCGGTCACCTCCACTGGGCGACCCGACTCCTCGCACTCCGCCCCTCGCTCCGAGTCATCGGTGTCGTGCGGGACCCTCGCGCCGTCCTCGCTTCCCGACGCGGTGTGCCCTGGAGCGGGAGCTCGCTCGACGCGCAGGCGATCCGTTGGGTCGACGCGGCAGCGTGAAGTCAACGCCCTCGTGTCAAAGCATCCTGATCGAACACTGGTGCTCCGCTACGAGGACGTCGTGGCTGATCCCGACCGGGCTCGGACCCAGATCGCCGACCTCCTCGGGGTCGTCCCCGGCAGTCCCGCGCGATCCGCCGCACCACCCCTGGGCCTGGAATGGGAGTACCGCAATCGTCATCGCCCCGGCCACCATGAACCTGATGGCCCGCGCGACCGGCGGCCAAGCCAACGACGCGCTGCTTGCAACGCTCGCCTGCGCCCGCGGCGAGGTCTTTTTCGCACCGGCGATGCACCAGCGGATGTCATCCGCCACCCAGTCGAACGTTCGCCTGCTCACCGAGCGGGGCGCGATCGTGCTCGGCCCGGTGAACGGCCCGCTCGCCAATGGCGAAGTGGGCGAGGGGCGAATGCTGGAGCCCGATGAGATTGCAGACGCCGTCGAGTCACACGTGGCGCACACCAGCGATCTCGAGGGAACACGCGTCTTGATTACCGCTGGCCCGACCTACGAAGACCTCGACCCGGTCCGCTTCCTTGGCAACCGTTCGACGGGGCGCATGGGGTACGCGATTGCGGCTCAGGCCCTGCGGCGCCGCGCTGAGGTGACCCTCGTGACGGGGCCCGTGCAGCTGCCGGCCCCCGCCGGCGCAGAGCTCGTTCCGGTCCGCTCGGCACAACAGATGCACGAGGCCGTGATGTCGCGCTTTGAGCGATTCGACGTCGTGATCGACGGCGGCGGCCGTCGCCGACTATCGCCCTGCCGAACGCGTCGCGCAGAAAATCAAAAAGGGCGGCGGCCTGAAGCTCGACCTCGTCCGCAACCCGGACATCTTGGCGGATGTGGGCGCAAGGCGGGTCCAGCAACCGTCGGTCCTCGTCGGCTTCGCCCTCGAAACCGAACACCTCGAGCAGGCGGCGCGGGCCAAGCTCGAGCAAAAGGCGGCCGACCTCATCGTCGCCAACGAAGCCAGCGTGGGGCTCGGCGGCGACCGCAACCGCGCCACCCTGGTGGACGCGACCTCGGCCACTCCGCTGCCGGAGATGAGTAAGCGGGCCCTCGCCGACCAGATTCTCGACCGCGTGCGAACGCTGTTGAAACACCCTTCGCGAAAACCTCGGCACGAGGCGGAGCGCGGCGCCCCCAACTGACTGGAACGCACTTTGACCCGCCCCCTCATCGCCTCCTTTTTGAGCCACCTCGACGGCGACGCGTCACGCGAGGTCGCGCTGCAAGCCTACCGCGAGGCCGAAGAGAAGCACGGAGTTCGCGTCTACGACGACCACGACGCGCGGGTAGCACCGGGCGCGTTCAAGCCGCACATGCCAATCTCCGAAGAGCGCGTCCGGACTTTGACTCGGAGCTGGGAGCAATTCGACCGTGCGCTCGAGCCCCTGGGAAGGGCGGCCGAGCGGAACCTCGTCATTCGATCCCTTGGCCCTTTCATTTCCGACACCGGCCTTTGGGTCGCCGGTGCTGACCTCGCCGACGATCACTTGTTCATTTTTCGCTCGGGCGAAGTGGGCTCGTGGACGGCGGAACAACGGGACCAGCACCTCGGCAACTGGGCGGCGGTCAAGCAGTACAACGGGCGCGACGACTGGACCGCAGAGCGACTGGTCGAGCAGATGCGCCGAGCCCCTCGCTACGAAGAGTGGACCAAGCTTCTTCGGAGCCTCATCGCAGAGGCGCGTGCGACGGCGATTCGGAGCTAATCAGAGAACGTCGACCGGCCCCGCGCCTTCACGCAGAATCACCGCCTCATCGCCGCTCAGGTCGATCACCGTCGAAGGCTCGATGCCACCCCAGCCACCGTCGATGAAGGCGTCGACATGCGCGAACCGCGCGTTGAGCTCGTCCGGGTCGTTGAGGACCTCGCCGTCGACCATGGCCGAGCTCGACACAATCGGGCTCCCGAGCTCGTTCAGGAGCGCGAGGGCGACTACGTCATCGGGGACGCGAATCCCGACGGTCTTCTGTTTACGCACCAGGAGCTTGGGGACCTCGCGGGTGGCCTGAAGTACGAAGGTGTACGGCCCCGGCACGAGGCGTTTCATGATCCGATAGGCGAAATCGTCCACGTTTGCGTAGCGGGAGATCTTGCTGA
>CAVPAT010000006.1:0-67500 GCA_963701625.1 uncultured Acidimicrobiia bacterium
CCTTTCGGGAGCTGATAGATGAAACAGAACGGGCAGTGGTTGTCACAGGTTCGGATCCGATCGAACACCGCGCTGTGCAGCTCGAGTCCGAGCGGCTCCCCGGCCCGCTTGTCGACGCGAGTGGGGTGTTCGACATCGCCGCGGCGCAGGAGTAGGTCCACGCGCGGCTCCTCGACCTGCACCTGGTAACGGATGACGTCTCGAATGGCTTCGCCGTTGACCGTGAGGATCTCGTCACCCGGCTCTACTCCCGCGCGTGCAGCCGGGCTTTCGGCCGCGACAGCGACGACTCGTGCAGGTGACATCGAGTGAGTCTAAGGCTGCGCGGCCTCGGCGTTAGCCTTGGCCCGTGGCCGTTCGCAAGGTGCTCCTCGCCGAACCCCGAGGCTTCTGTGCCGGCGTCGAGATGGCCATCAAGGCGCTGGCCTGGATGGTGCGGCTGTTCCCGCCACCCGTCTACTGCTACCACGAGATCGTTCACAACCGGCTGATTGTGGAGCGGTTCGAGGACCTCGGCGTCGTGTTCGTCGACTCGATCGACGAGGTCCCCGAGGGAGCACCGCTCATGCTTTCGGCGCACGGCTCCGCACCCGAGATCGTGGCCGCGGCCCGGAACCGGGACCGGTTCGTGGTCAACGCGGTCTGCCCGCTCGTGACCAAGGTCCACCACGAGGCCAAGGTGCGGGCCGAGAAGGGCTACACGATTCTCTACGTCGGCCACGCCGGCCACGACGAGGCCGTGGGCACGCTCGCGGTTGCGCCCGAGTCGATCCGGTTGGTCGAGCACAGCGAGGATCTCCCCGCGGTAGTCGCGGTCGGTCGATGATTCGCAGCGAGTCGCACTCCTCGCCCAGACCACCCTTGCCGTGCCGGACTGGGAAGGAATCGCCGCGGACGCTCGGGAGAGTTTCCCGGAGTTGTGGACGGCGGCCCGCAACGACTTGTGCTTCGCGACCACGAACCGGCAGTCCGCGCTGTCCGCGATCGCCGCCCGCGCCGACGCCGTCGTGGTGATCGGCAGCGCAAATTCATCCAACACGATCGCGCTGGCCAAGGTCGCGGCCGCAGCCGGATGCGATCGAGTGTTGCGGATCGATGGACCCGACGAACTCGACCGGGCAGCGCTTGGAGATGCCGCGATTGTCGGGGTCACGGCCGGCGCGAGCGCCCCCGAAGACGTCGTGCAGGCGGTCATCGACGCACTCGCCCCGGTCGACGGGGTCGAGCACGTCCACGTCACCGACGAGGACGAGTACTTCCCCCCGCCGCGCGAGCTCCGCGAGTTGATCCCCACCGCAGATGACCGCTCGATCTCAGCCGCAGAGGTCCTCGCGGACCTCGTCCGTAACGTGAGCTGATGCTCCCGGTCACCGAGACCACGATCCGCCTGTTCCTCCACGTCATCGCCGCGACGGTGTGGGTCGGAGGCCAACTCACGCTCGGGGCGGTGATTCCGGCGTTGCGCCCGGCACCCGACGACCCGGAACCCGAGGTGGCCCGCGCCCGGATCCGCGCCGTCGCCCGGCGGTTCCAGGTCGTCGCCTGGATCGCCTATGGGATCCTCCTGGCGACGGGCGTCTGGAATCTGACGGCTCGCAACGTCGGTGACCAATCGACCGCCTGGCTCACGACGCTCCTGGTGAAACTGGCCTGCGTCGCGGTGTCCGGTGCCGCCGCCGCGGTGCACATCCTCGTCGCTTCACCCCGGGTCCGCGCCGCCACCGACGCGACGGCTCGCCGCCGCGCCGCCGCGTGCTCTCGGGGGCGTGCGAGGGCCTTTCGGTCCTCTTCGCCGTCGTGGCGCTCCTGCTCGGGGTCCTCCTCACCAGCGGCTGACCACCCCTCCCCCACGAGCCTTTGTCGGTTGATGCGTCTCGTGCCGTCCAGGCGTGCGCCAAAGTCACCCGAGGACCGCTCGCGTGACGGACCAGTGTGCGCTGACATACCCATGCGGTACCTGAGCGCACATTGGTTGCCGCAGCGAACCGGGAACCGGTCTCCACCACCACCCAAGCGCGCGTGAGCGACACCCGATCTGAAGGGGGATATGGGGGGCCGAGAGATTCATCGGCCGCCTCGGCTCATGACGAGGCTTGCCGAGTCGTCGCGTTTCGGAGCCTGTGGCCGCTGAACTCCAGAGTCGAAGCCGTCACACGGTCCCAGAATGGCCCGAGAGTCGGCGTGAGGCGTAACTCGATCTGAGCGATCACATGTTGATGGAGCAGGTCACTGACAGCAACTCGCTCCAGCGCGTCCACCGGTTCGTCGCTGACCCAGAACCCGCCGACGGAATGAGGTCGAAAATGGTCTACCGGAAGCCGGTAGGCGTGGAGAGTGCAGGACCGAAGGCGCTCAAGCCAGTGCGCCTCGATGACATGGATACGACGCGCCGAAGTCTGACCGAAGAACACCTCTCGGTCCTCTGCCGTCGTCGTTGAAACTTGCCAGATACACCCTCTCGGGCAGTCGCGAGGGAACCAGAACATTGGGGCGTGCCGTGTGTCGACAGCCCACACGTGGCGCGCGGATTCGGGATTGCTTTTCGGAACGTGCGGTTGGAACGCACCCAGTGAAGGATCCTCGCTGAAGTGCCAGAGCGCGAATGGGCCTTCGTCTTCGAACGGAGGCGCAGGTTCTCGCTTCAGCAGCTCCGACGGGTAGTCGGTGGTCATGCAGATCAGGATGCCCGGTCCGCGCTCGCTCTGCCAGACCACCCAGGCGACAAACCCTCGGTGGGGTCAGGCGTCGACTTCGGTGCAGGCTGCGGTGAACAGGGCTTGGAGCGACACCAGGAGCTCGTCGCTCAGCGCAGCCAGGTCCGCTCGATGCCGAGTCGTCGCGCCGGCCGGGGGATGAATCGGCGCCCCCACGTGGACCGCCACCCGGTGGAGCTTCGGGAGCTTGGAGCCACTCGCGAGGATCTCCTCGCTCCCACCGATGCCGACGGGCACGATCGGCACCCCCAACTTCACCGCGAGATACGCCGTTCCGTCGAAGAGCGGCGCGATCGTGGCGCCGTTCGCGCGGGTGCCTTCGGGGAACACCGCCGCGGGCACTCCAGCCTCGAGTGCCCCCTGCACGGCCTTCATCGCCGAACGCCTGCCGACGCGGAACCCCGCTTGACCGGAATCCCGCCCAGCGCGGTGAACACACGACGGCCGAACGACTTCTCGAACAACTCCTCTTTCGCCATGAATCGGATCTGACGCGTGGTGATGAAAGAAACAAACGGTGTGTCGAGGTACGAACGGTGGCTCGGGGCCACGATGAACGCGCCGGAGGTCGGCACGTGCTCGGAGCCGTGAATGCGAATTCGGAACAACAGCCTGCTGACGGCGAACAGCACCCCTCGGGCGATCCGATAGAACATCAGCTTCCTTTCGCAGCCCGAAACGTCGTGACGATCTCGGCGACGATGTCCTCGGCGCTGCGCCCGGTGGTATCGACCGTCGTCGCACCCTCCGCGGCCCGCAGGGGCGACACCGCACGGGTCGCGTCCGCATCGTCTCGGCGCGCCATGCGTCTCACGGACGTCCGCGACCGACACCTCCCGAGCGGCGGCCACTTCGTCGCGCTGGCGACGGCGAGCCCGCTCCTCGTCCGATGCGGTCAGGAAGACCTTGACGCAGGCATCCGGAAACACCACCGAGCCGATATCACGTCCTTCCACGACCCCGCCGCCGTGCTTCGCGACCCAGGCCCGCTGCCGGGCCACCAGAACTGCCCGCACCGAAGGATGGGCCGAAACCTTCGACACCGACTCGGTCACGGCCGGACCTCTGATCTCCGCCGACACGTCCTCGCCGTCGAGCAAGGTCGTTCCCGCAACGACATCGATGTCGAGTGTCGCGACCAACGCCGCGAGCGCGTCGCCATCGTCGGTCGGAAGTCCGGCACGCAACGCGGCGGCTGTCGCAGCGCGGTACATCGCGCCGGTGTCCAACACCTCGAGGCCCAACGTCGCCGCGACACCGCGCGACACCGTGGACTTCCCGGACCCCGACGGCCCGTCGATCGCGACCACTCGATTCATGCCAGCACCGACTCGAGATCGGCGGCGAACCCGGGGTACGAAATCGCCGAGGCCGCGAACCCGCGGACGGTGGTCTCGCCCGCCGCCCCGAGGCCGGCGATGGCCCCCGCCATCGCGATGCGGTGATCGCCATGACTCTTCAGCAGTCCCCCAGTTGGCGCGCCACCACGAACCACAAGGCCGTCGGGCCTCGCCTCGACCCCGATGCCGAGCTGAGTCAGCTCCTGTTCCATGGTCGCGATGCGGTTGGTCTCCTTCACCGCCATCTCGGCGGCATCATGAATCGTGGTGACCCCATCCGCGAACGCAGCGGCGACGGCGAGGACGGGCAGCTCGTCGATGATCGATTCATCGCCGGCGATCTCGGTCCCGTGCAGGGCGGCCGCCCGGACCCGGATGTCGCCGACCGGCTCGCCGATCGCTTCGCCGGTCTGCGTCACCTCGATCGCCGCACCCATCCGCCGCAGGACATCGACGTATCCGACGCGATCGGGGTTGAGGTTCACCCCCTCGATGACGAGGTCCGAACCCGGGACGATGCACGCACCGACGACGAAGAACGCTGCCGATGACGCGTCACCGGGAATCGTGGCGTCGAAAGCAGCCGGCTGACCAGCCGTCACTCGGGTCACGGTGGGCTCCGGTCGCTGCACGTCCACCCCCAGCGCCGTCAGCATCCGCTCGGTGTGGTCCCGACTCGGCGACGGTTCGACGATCTCAGTGACCCCGTCGGCCTGCAAGCCCGCCAGGATGAGCGCCGTCTTCACCTGACCGCTCGCGGTGGTCAGCGCATGGCGAACGCCACGCAACCCGCCGCCGCGTACCGAGATCGGCGCAAGGCGGCCGCGGTCGCGTCCGTCGACGATGGCGCCCATCGCCGACAACGGCTCGAGCACCCGAGCCATCGGGCGCTTCGAGAGCGATTCATCACCGATGAGGACGCTGAAGAAATCGCGCCCGGCCACCAAACCGGCGACCATCCGCATGGTGGTCCCGGAGTTCCCGCAGTCGATCGGACCCTCCGGTTCCCGGAGCGCCCCGACGCCGGCGCCAGTGACCCTGATGGCGTCGCCCGCGGCCCGCACCCGGACACCGAGCGCGTCCAACGCTGCTGCGGTGGCGGCGACGTCCGCGCCATCGGCAAGTCCGCGGATCGTCGAACGCCCATCCGCGATCGCCGCGAGAATCAGCGCTCGGTGGGAAATGCCCTTACAGCCGGGCAACCGCAGGGTGCCCCGGAGCGGCCGACCTCCAGCCACCGTCAGCTCGATCGGCGCGATCTCGGGACCGGTCACGACAAGTCACTCCGGCTCACGTGGTACCCCGCCTCCACCAGTCGCGCTTCGTACCCGTCGGTATCGGCCGTCGGTACCAACAACACAATCACTCCGCTGTCGCCTTCGATGGTGTGGGAGATCTCGAAGTCAACGATGTTCGCGCTCTGCGCGAGGCTGGTGATCTCGGCGAGGACCGCCGGCCGGTCGGGCACCGGGATCCGCAACTCCGAGATCGGCCCGCGCACCCGCGCGCTCGTCGGTAGGTTGCGACGGGCGCGGCGCCCTTGTTCCAGTACGTCGAGCAGCCCGCCGGCTTCGCCATCGGCCACCAGCGCACGCACCGCATCCAGCCGGTCGCGGTACTCGTCCAGTGCGGCGAGAATCGCCTCGCGATTCGCCACACAGATATCCGGCCAGATGCCCGGGTTCCCGGCCGCGATGCGGGTCATGTCCCGGAACCCACCCGCCGCGAGCCGCAGGAGCAACTCATGCTGATCGTTGCGTTCCCACGCGACGTTCATCAGCGCGGTCGCAGCAAGCTGCGGGACGTGGCTGACCACCGCGACCAACTCGTCATGACGATCCGGGGGAATCTCCACTACCTCGGCGCCGAGCCGGGACAGCGCCCCTCGCACGATGGCGTGGGCCTCGAGGTCGGTCCGGTCGGTCGGCGTCAATACCCACACCGCCCCCGCGAACAGGTCCGCACTCGCGCCATCAAGGCCGTCCTGCTCCGAACCCGCCATCGGGTGGCCACCCACGAACCGGTCGGCCAGCGATGGTCGTGCCGCCTCGACCGCGGCTACGACGGTCCGCTTGACGGACCCCACGTCGGTGACGGCCGGTGCACCCGCGTCCAGCGCGGCGACGACAACCTCGGCAACCCGCCCGACCGGCACTGCGACAATGGCGACGTCCGCGCCCGCCACCGCCGCCGCGACCGAATCAGCCACCGAGGTGATAGCACCGATTTCCAGGGCGCGCGCGGCGACACCAGGGGTCGCGTCGAAGCCACGAACCGCC
Source organism: uncultured Acidimicrobiia bacterium (assembly GCA_963701625.1). Classification (GTDB taxonomy): domain Bacteria; phylum Actinomycetota; class Acidimicrobiia; order IMCC26256; family JAENVU01; genus JAENVU01. The sequence continues at coordinate 6,334 of CAVPAT010000006.1, forward strand.
GCGCCCGACTTCACGAGTGCGAGTCCGATGGAGCCCCCGACGAGGCCGGTCCCGAGCAGTGCGACATTCATCGTCACTCCGGAAGGTCGTCGCGGAGGCTGATCGCCCCTTCGAGGTACACATGATGGAGTTCTGCACGGGAACGGTCCGAATAGAGATGCATGAGCACCCGGACGGTGCGCGCCATCCCGGTTGAGATATCGAGCTCGCGTGCGCAGAGCAGCGGAACGTCGCCGAGGCCCAGCTCGCGGGCTGCCGCGGCCGGGAACAGCGCATGGAGATCATCGGTCGCCGTGAAGATGATGCTCACGAGGTTGTCGTGGCTCACGCCGTTGCGTTCCAACATGGAGGACACGAGCGTCTTCGTCTTGGTGCCGATCTCCTCGACGGTGTCAACGTCGCAGGTCGTGGCACCACGCAGCGCCCGGAGCATCATCGGGGGCGAGGCTATCCGCTGGCCTCGGCGGCGACGGCCTCATACAACGCCCGTACTTCGGTCACATCGAGCTGCCGCCACTCCCCCGGGGCCAGTGACCGATCGGCGAGTCGCCCGATGCGGGTCCGGACGAGCCGCCGCACCGGGTGCCCGATCGCGTCACACATCCGTCGGACCTGCCGGTTCCGGCCTTCGTGGATCACGATCACGAGCGCGGCGAACTCGCTGCGTTCCTGCGCCAGGGTGACCCGTGCCGGAGCGGTCCGCCCGTCCTCCAACTCGACACCTTCCCGCAAGCGGCGGAGTGCGGCTGGGGCGGGGACGCCGTCCACTTCGGCCAGGTACTCCTTCTCCACGCCGAAGCTGGGATGCGTGAGGCGGTGCGTCAGGTCGCCGTCGTTGGTCAGCAGCACCAGTCCCTCGGTATCCCAGTCGAGCCGGCCGACCGGGTACACGCGGGGTTCGGGCGGGACGAGGTCCACAATCGTGGGCCGTCCCTCTGGGTCGTGCACCGTCGACACCACCCGGACCGGCTTGTTCACGAGGTAGTAGACGAGATCGGCGCGGGTCGGCACCGGCACACCGTCCACGACGATGGCGTCGCGCTCAGGATCGGCTCGACGCCCGAGCACCGCAACTTCCCCGTTCACCTGCACCCGACCCGCACGGATCATGTCCTCCGCCGTCCGCCGCGACGCAAGGCCCGCGGCCGCAAGCAACTTCTGCAGCCGGACGCCGTCGGGCGCGTCGTTCACTCGCCGTCGGTGTCGATGACGTCGACAGTCGGTGCCGACTCGTCGTCGCCATCCGGCGCAACGTCTTCGACCCGCAACAGCAGTCCCCGCTCGAGTGCCTCGACCACCTCGGGCTCAGGCACGAAGTCCGCGAGCGCCGGAAGTTCGGTGAGTGAGTCCAGTCCCATCTGCTCCAGGAACCGCGGTGTCGTGCCGTAGAGAATCGCCTGCCCGGGTCCGGGATCGTGCCCCAGTTCGGCGACGTAGCCGCGCTGGATCAGCGTGGCGATGGTGGACTCGACGTTGACCCCACGGATCGCGGAGAGCTGCGCCCGCGACACGGGCTGCTTGTAGGCGATGATCGCGAGCGTCTCGAGCGCGGGGCCCGACAATCGGGTGGATTGACCGTCGAGGACGAACCGCTCGATGTACGGCGCCATATCCGGGTGCGTCTGGAATCGGTACCCTCCGGCGACCCGCACCAGGGAGAACCCGCGACCCTCTCGCTCGTACTCGTCAGCCAGTTCGGCGCAGTGCGCCTCGATCTCTTCGATCGGCGTTTCCGTGAGCTGGGCCAAGAACTGAGGCTCGACCGGTTCGACCGCAGCCATCACCACCGCTTCGATCGCGCGCTTGGTCTCGGTCATGACCTGCTCGCTCACCGCAGCACCGTCTCCCCGACGGTGAGGTCGATCTCGTGGTGCTCGGCGCTCAGCGCGTCCTCGGTCTCCTCGGCCGGCTTGGCGTCGTCCGTCTCGGACGGTGCCCGCTCCCAATCCTCCATCGACGTGAGATCGAGCGTGGTCTCGCCCAGCTCGAGGCGCCGGACGGTGAGGTCACCGAAGGTCTCGACCTGATCCACCTCGACGACACCCTGCTTGTAGAGCTCCAACACTGCGAGGAATCGGACGATGACCTCGATGCGGTCATCGATACCCGCCACCAGGGACCGGAAGCTGCGGGGCTCGAGGCCGTCCAGCGCGACGAGCAACGCGTCCGCGGCTTCGCGCACGCTGACGCGAATCGGTGCGACGTGGTAGAGGTCCACCTCGGGCGGTGGCGGTGGCGGTGTGAGCCCACGGATCGCGGCAGCGAGGAGCTGATCCGGCGTCACGCGGGCCAGCGGGTCAGGCGCCAGGGATCGGAACGGTTCCTCCGGACCGGCGCTCGCGCGACACGACCTTGGCGCCGCGACGCAGCTGCGATTCGACCACCCGGGCCGCGTCCTTGAACGTCTTGCACTCGAGGAGGCGCCCGAGCAGGAGGTCGCGTTCCTCGAACCGGAGGAGCTCTTCGTCGAGCTCGGCGGACTCGGCGCCCGGCAACAGCCTGCGGACCTTGAGATCGATCAACGTCGACGCGATCAGCAGGAACTCGGTGGCGACGTGGAGATCCATGTGATCAAGGGCTTCGACCTCGACCAGGAACGCGTCGATCACCGGGGCGATCGAGACCTCCCAGATGTCCACCTCTTCTTGCAGGATGAGGTGGAGCAGCAGTTCGAAGGGACCCTGGTAGACGGGGGTTCGCACCTCGTACGACATCAGCGGCCACGCTAGCGGTCTCCGCCGCACCGATCCGGCATTTCGCCCGGCAACCCTGAGGTCGCAGCGAAGCAGAGGTCGAGCCGCAAAGGAGCGTCCACGACGGGCGGGCGCAGGTACCCTGCCGCCGAGCGAAGGAGCCAGGAACACGTGCGACAGTTCTCAGGAATCAAGCCGTCGGGTGAGATGCACCTCGGCAATTACGCCGGCGCCGTCCGCCGCTGGGTCGACGGCCAGGACGGCGGCATCTTCTGCGTGGTGGACCTGCACGCCATGACCGTCGCCTACGACCCCGCCGATCTCACTGCCGAGACCCGTCGGCTGGGCGCGCTCCTGCTGGCTTCCGGACTGGATCCGGCGCGCTGTGTCCTGTTCGTCCAGAGCCATGTTCCCGCCGTCACCGAGCTGACCTGGATCCTCAACTGCGTGGCCACCGTCGGCGAACTGCGGTCGCATGACCCAGTTCAAGGAGAAGGGCGACGGCCAGGAATCAGTGTCCGCCGGGCTGCTCGACTACCCCGTGCTCATGGCCGCCGACATCCTGCTCTACGACACCGACGAGGTCCCGGTCGGCGAAGACCAGATCCAGCACGTCGAGCTGACCCGCGACATCGCGTTGCGCTTCAACCATCGCTTCGGCGAAACGCTCGTGGTGCCGAAGGCCACGATCCCGCCGGTCGGCGCTCGGATCAAGGACCTTCAGCGGCCCGAAGCCAAGATGAGCAAGTCGGTGGAGTCACCCCAGGGAACGATCCTGGTCCTCGACGACCCGAAAGCAATCACGAAGAAGGTCAAGTCCGCGGTCACCGATTCGGACACCGCGGTCAGGTTCGACGTCGAGGCGAAGCCGGGGGTGTCGAACCTGCTCTCGTTGCTGTCGGTCGCCACCGGACGCCCGATCCCCGACCTCGAGGTCGAATACGGCACCTCCGGGTACGGGACGTTCAAGGGCGCGGTCGCCGAGGCCATCGTCGAGTACCTCAGGCCGACCGCGAGAGCGCTACGAAGCACTCGCCGCCGACCCGGCGGAGTTGGATCGTCGGTTGGCGACCGGCGCGGCCCAGGCCCAGGAAATCGCGGCGGCGACCATCGCCCGGGTGCGCGCGGCGACCGGGCTCCTCCTGCCCGCGTAGCTCGACCGCGTCGACTCAGGCCGTCGCCTTGCTCGCGAACTCCGCGAGGTTGCCTCCGGTCGAGCGCTCGAAGCGGCCGCGGTCGAAGGACTGCTCGGACACGTCGTGACCGGCTGCCTCGGCGCGCAGCGCCGAGACCGTGCAGTCCGCCCGGTCGCGATGTGCGAACGGGTCGAAGTCGAACCACCGCATCGCGTTCTCGTGGGTGATCTTGTTCAGCTCGTCGTCGGGAACCCCGGCCGCGACGGCGGCCAGCTCTTCGGGAGCTTCGGGCCACGAGGAGTCCGAGTGCGGGTAGTCGCACTCCCAGGCGATGTTGTCGAGACCGATCAGGTCCCGGAGCCGGATCCCGACGGGGTCGGAGATGAAACAGGTGAGGAACCGCTCGCGGAACACCGCGCTCGGCATCTGGTCGCCGAAGTCCTGACCGGTCCAGAGGTGGTGCATGTCGTAGGTGCGGTCGAGGCGGTCCAGGAAGTACGGGATCCAGCCGGTCCCGCCTTCGGACAAAGCGATGCGCAGGCCGGGGAACTCGCGGATCACCCGCGACCACACGAGGTCAGCCGCGGCCTGACAGATGTTCATCGGCTGGAGGGTGATCATCACGTCCATCGGCGCGTCGGGCGCGGTCACCACGAGCTCGCCCGAGGAACCCAGGTGGATCGAGAGCACCAAGCCGGTCTCGACCAGCGCCGTCCAGAACGGGTCCCAGTGCGGATCATGGAAACTGGGCTGGCCGAGCTTGTGGGGGTTCTCGGTGAAGGTGATCGACTTCGCCCCCTTGGCCGCAACCCGGTGGACCTCCGCGGCGGCAAGTTCGGGATCCCAGATCACCGGCAACGCGAGTGGATGAAGCGACCCGGGTGGGATCCGCACCAGTCCTCGATATGCCAGTCGTTGTAGGCCTGGAGGACGGCGAGCGCGAGCTCCTTGTCCTCGCAACTCGCGAAGAGTCGTCCCGCGAATCCTGGGAACGACGGAAAGCACATGGAACCGAGCACCCCGCCGGCATTCATGTCCTTGACCCGCTCGGCGACATCCCAACAGCCGCGCCGCATCTCGTCGAAGGCAGTCGGCTCGATCCCGTACTCCTCCTTCGGGCGGCCGGCGACGGCATTCAGTCCGACATTGGGAATGGTGACGCCGTTGAAGGTCCAGACGTCGGACCCATCATCGGTTCGCACAACCTTCGGCGCCGCGTCGACGTACTTCGACGCCAGGCGGCCCTCGAAGAGGTCGGGTGGTTCGACCAGGTGGTCGTCGACACTGACAAGGATCAGATCTTCGGCTCGCATGGGTCGAAAGTAACACCCCCATTCGAGACGGAACATCGGCCCCGGTCCGGCGGGCCGACCGTTGCGCTCAGTCCCAGTCGGCGGCGTCGAGCACCGCGAGTACGGCCGGTGGGATGGTCGACTTTGCGAACTGGTCCCGGTGATGGTGCAGCGCCGACCATTCGGCGGCTGCCTCCGGACCGCCGACCGCACGGATCTGCGCCGCGCCGATCTCGCCATGCCGCTCGTAGCGTCCGTACCGGCCACGCCATCCGTCCCGGGTTGCCCACCCGGCGATGCGCCGGCGCCCGACGACGACCGCCGTGACGGTCGCGAGCGACCGACCGATCGTTCCGAGCTTGGCGTCGAACTTCCCGACGTCGTGCAGGAGCGCTGCCTGCACCCACGTCGGATCGGCCTCGGGTCCGAGTGCCGAGTCGACTTCCCGGGCGTTGGCGACGAGGTGTCGACGGTCCTGGTTCGACAGTCGCGCGACGAGCACCCATTGCGCCTCGGTCACGAGTGCGCGCGCCCATGCTTCGTCGTCGGGGTCGGGTGGACGACTCGAAAGCGACGAGAAGAACCGGCGGACGTAGTGGATGACCATGCGCGACTCAGGCCAGGACGACCGCGTCCAGGACGCGAACGAACGGCGAGATCAGCGCGTCGATCAGGCCGGTCCAGAACACCAACGCAAACAGCACGAGCAGTCCGTAGGGACGGAACCGATACCAGTTCGGCCGCCAGCTGTCGGGCATGACCAGTTCGAAGATCGCCGAGCCGTCCAGGGGCGGCACGGGGATCAGATTGAAGACGGCGAGAAGCACATTCACCAGCGCGAAGGAGTAGGCGACCTCGAATCCGAGCGGCGGGTTGGTGATGTTGTAGATCGCGTATCCCGGCGGCAGGTTGTTGGCGACGAACTGGAACTCGAGCGGGGCGTGCGAAAACAGCGGACGCGCCATCAGGATCGCTGCGGCCGCCAGCATCAGGTTCGTCGCCGGCCCGGCCAGGCTGACGAAGAACATCTGCGTCCGCGGATTGTGGAGCCGGTTCGGATTCACCGGCACCGGTTTGGCCCAGCCGATGACCGGAATCCCCGTGAGCGCCCCCATCGCCGGCAGGATCAGCGAACCGAACGGGTCGATGTGGGGCACCGGGTTGAGCGTGAGCCGACCGGCCCGACGGGCAGTGTCGTCGCCGAAGAACAGCGCCGCGACGCCGTGACTGATCTCGTGGAGGATGATCGCGACGACGAGAGCGCCGAAGAAGATGACCGTCGACTGGTCGATCGACACCCCTCAGCGCGGTTTCGACGCGCAGGAAATGCAGTGGCGCGCCGACGGCATCGCCTCCAGACGATCCGAGGCGATGGCCTCGCCACAGTCCTCGCATTTGCCGTAGGTCCCGGCGTCCAGCTTCTTGAGCGCGTCTTCGATCTCGGCAAGGTTCTCGGTGAGACTTCCGGCCAGCGCATCGACCTCGCCGCGCTCGGCGGTCACCTGTCCGGAGTCGGCGAAACCCTCATCGAAATCCAGTTCCCGTGTTCCCGGGGCACGGCCCATGTGCTGGAGCTGGGTGAGGAGATGATCTCTCTCCGCGAGCAGTTCATCGCGCTGGGTGGGAAATTCGGTCTCAGCCATGCCACAGCCTACCGCCGGGAGCCTTCGATCCGGGCCCGGGGGTGTGCGAGCTCGTAGACCGCCCGCAATCGCTCCGGGGAGACCTTCGTATAGACCTGGGTGGTGGACAGGCTGGCGTGACCGAGCAGCTCCTGCACCACGCGGATGTCTGCGCCGTGCTCCAGCATGTGGGTCGCACACGAATGCCGCAGAACATGTGGTGAGAGACGACCCGCCAGGCCGACGCGCTCCCCCGCCGAGGTGACGATCGTCCAACAACTCTGACGGGACAACCGGCCGCCACGGGCGTTGAGCAGGAGCGGGTCCCCCGCGATTCGACGCGTCCCGGCTCGTTCCAACCCCGGACGGCCAAGGGCCAAGTACGCAGCGACCGCCGCTCTCGCGGTCCGCCCAACCGGCACCACGCGCTCCTTGGACCCCTTCCCGAGCACTCGAACGAGACCGTCCTCGAGGTCCAGGTCGGCCCGATCGAGTCCCACCAGCTCGGAGATGCGGACCCCCGTCGCGTACAACGTCTCGAGGATCGCCCGATCGCGCAACGCACGCGGGTCGTCGCCCTCGACGGCATCCAGGAGCGCCTCGACCTCCGGCTCGGACAGCGCCTTCGGGATGCCCTGAGGAACCCGAGGCGCGCCGACTTCTTCGCTCGGATCGGCAGTCACCAGGCCCTCGTCCACACAGAAGCGGTGGAACGACCGAACCGCGACCAACGCGCGGGCAACCGACGATGCGGCGTAACGCGGGTTCCCGTCCTCGTCACGGAGGGCCTCGAGCTGGTGCACATACCTGCTCACGACGTCTTCACCGATCTCGCCGGGTTCCGTCAGGCCCTGACCACGCAGATACGCCTCGTACCGACGCAGGTCACGGCGATAGGCAGCCATGGAGTTCGGGGCGAGTCCGCGCTCGACGACGAGCCAGGTCTCGTGCTCCTGCAGGAACCGACCGAGCGAATCCATCACGTCATTTCGCCGAGCCGACCGGACGTGACGAACCCTTCGCGCACCGCCCGGACCCACGACTCCGGCTCCGCAGCTGCGGCGCACGGCTCGGTTCCTTCGCCGAGCCGACCGGACGTGACGAACCCTTGTTTGTCGTCAGACGTTCGTGTCGGCATCCAACCGGTCCGGGTCCGCACCGAGGGGCAGTCGGGGTGCACGACCTTCGGCCCGATCACGCGCCGCGGCCACGAAGCCCGCGAACAACGGATGGGGCCGATCCGGACGACTCTTGAACTCCGGGTGCGCCTGCGTGGCGACGAAATACGGGTGGGTCTCGCGCGGCAGCTCGATGAACTCGACGAGCCGATCATCCGGCGAGGTTCCCGACATCACCATTCCGCCCTCTTCGAGGCGGCGGCGATACTGATTGCTCACCTCGTAGCGGTGGCGGTGGCGCTCGTAGACGACCTCCTCGCCGTAGAGCTCGCGCACGATCGTGCCCGGCGTGAGCCGCGCGGGGTACGCCCCAAGGCGCATCGTGCCGCCCATTTCGACGACCTCACGCTGGTCGTCCATCAGGTCGATCACCTTGTGGGGACTCTGGGTGTCGAACTCAGCCGAGTTCGCGCCGGCCAGGCCGCACGCGTCCCGGGCGAACTCGATGATCGCGCAGTGCAGCCCGAGGCACAGGCCGAGGAACGGGATGTGCTGCAAGCGGGCAAACCCGGCGGCGGCCACCTTGCCTTCGATCCCCCGGAATCCGAAGCCACCCGGGATCACGATGCCATCCAACTCGCGGAGGCGACCCTCGGCGAGGAGACCCTCCGTGTCGTCCGACGCGATCCAGTCGATCACGACCTTCGCCCCGCACGCGTAGCCACCATGGCGCAGCGCCTCGGCCACCGAGAGGTACGCGTCCGGCAACGTCACGTACTTGCCGACGACCCCGATCCGTACTTCGAGGTCCGCCGCGCGCACCCGGTCCACGAGGCCTTGCCATTCGCGCAGGTCCGGCTCGACGTCGGGGAGACGCAGTACCGAGCAGACATAGTCGTCGAGGCCCTCCTCGTGCAGGACCAGCGGGATCTCGTACAACGTCTCCGCGTCGATCGCCGAGACGATCCCCGGCTCGGGGACGTCGCAGAGCTGGCTGATCTTCTCCTTGAGGTAGGTGGGAATCGGACGGTCGGACCGGCACACGATGGCGTCGGGCTGGATACCTCTCGACCGCAGCTCGGTGACCGAGTGCTGGGTCGGCTTCGTCTTCTGCTCTCCCGACGGACCGATGAACGGCACGAGCGAGACGTGCATGTAGAACACGCTGTCACGCCCGACGTCCTTGCGGAACTGTCGGATCGCCTCGAGAAACGGCAGGATCTCGATGTCACCGACCGTGCCCCCGACCTCGGTGATCACCACGTCGACATCCTCGGTGGCGAGCGAGAGGATTCGATCCTTGATCTCGTCGGTGATGTGCGGAATGACCTGCACGGTGTCACCGAGGTAGGCGCCGTGACGTTCCTTGGCCAGCACGGATTGGTAGATCGAGCCGGTCGTCGCGTTGGACTTCCGGTTGAGTGGGACATCCGTGAATCGCTCGTAGTGACCGAGGTCGAGATCGGTCTCGCCGCCGTCGTCGGTGACGAAGACCTCGCCGTGCTGGAACGGATTCATCGTTCCCGGATCCACGTTGATATAGGGATCGAGCTTCTGCATCGTGACCCGAAGGCCCCGCGCCTTGAGCAGTCGACCCAGCGACGACGCCGTGAGCCCCTTGCCGAGGCTCGACGCCACGCCACCCGTCACGAAGATGTGCTTCGCCACCCACTACCTCCGGATCACTCGAACCGCGTGTCCGGTCTGCTCCGCACAGCCCGGATGTGCAGGCGCGCCGCGACCACCACAACCTTGCGGGGCAGTCCCGTTGCGCGCCACCTGCTCACGGGAGAGCGACGGTACCATGCCCCACCCCGCCAGCCGGTGATCGCGACGGTCTCGAGACCCATGAAGCAGCGAACCTCGACAGCACGGCCGGTCTGGCGATGGTGGCCTGACACCGTCGTGCTCGGGCTGGGTGCGCTGGCGGTGCGGGTACCGGCCATGTTCGCGCCGACCCAGCTCGGCTACGACGACGGCGGCTACGGGCTCGCGGTCGTGGCCATGCGCCAAGGTTTCGCTCCCTTCCGTGACATCTTCTCCCCGCAGGGCCCACTGTTCCTGCCCCTGCTCCGAGCCGCGGATCTCATCGGCCTCGAACACCTGAATGCGCCGCGCCTGGCCTCGGTCGTCGCGGGGATCGGGATCACCCTCGCGGTGTACGCGATCGGGATTCAGGTACTCGACCGGGGCCGCGCCCTGCTGGCCGCCGGATTGACCGCGACCAGCGGCGTCCTGCTCTGGACCACGGGCCCGATGACGGGCGACGGACTCGCGGGCATGTTCGGGACCGCCGCCGTGGCCACGGCACTGGCCTACCGACGCACGGCCACCTGGCCCCGACTCATCGCCGTCACGCTGCTCGCCGGTGCGGCCGTCTCGACCAAGAGCCTCCTCGTCGGTCCCGCGCTGCTCGTCGTGCTGGTGCTGGTCGGTACCGGACGCCGGTGGTTGCCGATGACGGTCGTGCCGGTCGGTGCCTTCCTCACCGTCGCTGCACTCTCCCTGCCCTGGGGAGTGCAGCACGTGCTCGACGACTACGTCCGCTACCACCTGAACAAGACCTCAGACCGCCAGCCACTCGCCAACTTGTCCAAGCTCGCAACGACGTTCATCGACCGCGATCCCCTGCTCGTGGTCCTGACCGTCTTCGCCATCTGGTGCGCGGCGTACGCATTCGTGCGCACCGGTAAGTCACTGCGGTCGGGGGACGGGCCCCGATCGGCCGACTTTCTCTGGCTGTGGTTCGGCGCGGCCCTGCTGGTACTCACGCTGCAGGACCCGATGTTCCGGAATCACCTCAGCGCGCTCGTGGCGCCGGCGGCATTGCTGGCCGCATACCGGCGGCCCTCCTGGCGCGCCGTCGCCGTCATCGCCCTCGTCACGGTGCCCTTTCAGGTCGCAGAACTCTCGCCATTGCTGTGGCCTCGGGACTTCCGCGGTACCGATGCCCAGATCGTGGAGCAACTGCGGCGATTGCCTCCCGAGGCCTGGGCCTTGTCCGACGACCCCGGGCTCGTCTGGCGCTCCGGGCACGGCACCGACCCGTTCTTCGTCGACCCGTCGGTGTTGCGGCTCGACAGCACCGTCCCGCCAATCAAGATCACCCAACAACGCATCGTGCGCGCCGCGGCCAACCCCCGCGGTGTGCAGTCGCGATCACCGCGCCGGTGCGCTTCGGCCGGTACCCCGAACTCCCGAGTGCGCTCCTCCGGCTCGGCTACGACCAGACCCTCGTGTTCGGGGACAATCTCGGTCTCTACTTGCGCCCGGGCTGCGGCCGTTGATCACGCCTGGGTGCCGCGGCGACGGCGGCGCGGTCGGCCCAGACGGTCGAACCAGCGCAGCGGTGGCGTTGCTTCGATCACCCGACTGAACGAGAAGAACTCCGACGCCAGGTTCGCGACGACCAGAAAGATCAACACCCCGTTGCGCGTGGTGCGCGAAAACTCCAGGACGATGGCGAGACCGAGGATGCCTCCGAGCACATTGGCCCCGGTGTCACCCTGCATGATCTTCTCCCCCAGGTCCTCGGGCAGCAGTCCCACTGCCGCACCTATCAGCGGCGCCACGGCGACGCCGACGGGACCTGCCCCGGCCCCGATTGCGATCGGCACATAGGCCAGGATCGACCACTTCACCACCCGACCCGGTGCCCGATCGAGGAGGTTGGCCAGATTCGCAGCCAACGCGATCAAGACGGCGTCCGAGAACAGGCGCTGCCAGGTGACGAACCCGGGGGCCGCAGCCAGGACCAGGCCGATCGCGGCCCCGCCGAGCAGTTTGACCATGCCACTGGTCAGCCGACCCTGCGCAAGCGCTCGCAGGTGCCCGCGAAACCCGCGATCCTCTCCACCGAGTACATCGTCGATGAACCCGAGCAGTCCGAAGCCGAACGCCGCGAGTAGGACCAAGGGCCGGGCCGCGTTCGTTCCCGGCTCGTCACCCACGCCGAGTGCGCCCAGCCCGGAACGGCCGGTTTCGATGACGAGGACCGCGATGACCAGGAACAGCCCCGCTGCGGTGGCGACCTGCTGGCCCCGGTAGTTCTCGCGAGCCAGCGCCGGCGCGTACAGCAGGTCACGGCCCGTCGCCATCAGCAATCGGACGGTGAGGAACCCCACCACCCACGCCACGAGCACCACCGCCATCGGACCAGTCTGACGCTCCGCGGCTGCCGACGGGTGGAGTCCGTCAGCGGGCGGACGGCACCGCCGGAGTGAGCGGCACGCTGGCGGGCACGGTGCGCTCCTGGTCGAGCCCGAAACGACCGACCTCGCCCGCCGCCAAGGCCGCCAGGGCGAGCACCGAAGCCACTCGGCCTTCGGTGAGTTCGACGTCGTCGACGGCGCTGACCCGGCCCCGCACGGCGTCCACGTTCACCACGCTGTCGAGCCAGACGTCTCGGCCCAACGCTTCGTTCTCCGGGTCGAAGACCTGTCCGACGACGACCGCGACCCCGAGATCGAGTGCACCGACCACGACGCCGCTGACGGCGACGTCGGGGACGTCGGACTGCGGACCGCCCAGGACGAGGAGCCGTCCGCCCACTCCGGCGAAGTCCGAGAGGGCCGGTGCCGGACTGCCCGCGGCGCCCTCGACCGTCACGAACGAGGCCCGCGCCAGGGCACCGAGGACGTCATTGCCCGGCGGCAGGGCTGCGAGTCGGGTGCCGAGCAGATCGGCAGCATCGCGGCGTAGCACCCCCGGCGACCGTTGCGTCAGCCCGGTGGCGGCCCGGAGATCAGCCGCGCTGCCGGCCTCGGCCAGCTGCCACGAGTCTTCGAGCCAGAGGACACCCGGGACGATGGCCCCCGAGCCCCGGAGCGATTCGACCTGAGCATCCACGACGCCACTGTCGATGCCCCGCTGCGCAACGACATCGACCCGAACGCCTTCGAGTCGGCCCTGCACGGTGATCGGCGCGCTCTGATCGACGTACCGCTGCAACTCGTCACGCTGGCTGACGACCGTTCGGTTCTCGCTCTCGACCTGCTGACGGTTCCGGTCGACGGTGTCGATCCGAGTTTGCAGGCTGTCCACCACGCCCCGCCCCACGAAGGCAGCACCCATGACGGTTCCGATCGCAATCGCGAGAAAGATCGCGAGAATCGAAACGACGTGAAATCGGAAGTTGACCATCGGCTCCGCTCAGTGGGTCATTTGGTGATCGAGTGCCAGAGGTCGTCGAGGGTCAGCCGGATCCCGTCGACGTAGGTGTGCAAGGGCTGCGCAACGAGGCCGATCACCAGGATGGTGAAGAGGGCCGCCAGCACGAGGACCAGGAGGTCGCGCCGCCGGACCCGGCCTTCGTACAGTCGGTGCACACCCTTGGCGTCGACGAGCACCGGACCGAGCCGGAGTCGGGTCAGGAACGTCGACGACATCCCCCGGCGACCCTTGTCGAGCATCTCGACCATCGTGGAGTGCGTACCGACCGCCACGATGAGCTGGGCGCCCGCTTCATAGGCGAGGAGCATCGCAACATCCTCACTCATGCCCTCCGCCACGAACTCCTGATAATCGGTTCCCGCGGTCAGGCCGAGCGCCTCGAGGTTCTCGCGGCCCGGGGCCCGACCGTCCGGGTGCACGTGGTGCAGCAGTTCCGCGCCACACGCCATCGCCGCGTCGCTGACCGAGTCGAAGTCGCCGATGATGACGTCGGGCGTGAACCCGAGTTCGAGCAACGCATCGGCGCCACCATCGACGCCGATCAGGGCCGGTTCGTACTCGCGCAGGTACGCCTTCAGCGCGGCCAGATCGGTCTTGTAGTCGTGACCACGCACGACCACCATCGCGTGTCTTCCCTTGAAACTGACCTTCAGGTCGGGCAGCTCGAGCGGATCGAAGGTGATCTTGGCTTCCCGCCGGATGTACTCCAGCGTGTTCTCGGCGAACCGTTCGAGTTCCTCTCCGATGTTGGCGCGGGCCCGCTCCATGGCGTCGGTCACGTCGGCCACGGTGCGACGTCGACCATGCGCGATCTCGCGCTCGCCGAGCCATACGCCACCATCGGCTGTGACCTCGAGGGTCACACCTTCGATCACGTGTTCCATCACCTCCGGGCCTACGCCGTCGATCAGGAGAACTCCGGCGTCCACGAGCCTGATGGGTCCGCCATTCGGATAGCGGCCACTGATCGACGGTGACGCGTTGATGACCGCTCCGACCTGCGCACCGACGAGCCCCTCGGCCGCAACCCGGTCGATGTCGGCGTGATCGATGACCGCCACCTCACCGGGCGCCAGCCGCTTGATCAGATCCTTGGTACGCCGATCCACCCGAGCAATCCCCTGCACGGTGGCCGGGGTCAGGTCCGCCTCCGCCCCGGCGCGTCGCCTCACCCGTCAGCTCCGGCCCGGGCCAGCAGCTCGGCCGCGTGACGCCGCGCGTGGTCCGACGACTCGACGCCGGCCAGCATCCGGGACAGCTCCGTCACCCGTTCCTCCCCCTCGACGATCGTCCCCTCGGCGACCGTCCGCCCCGCCCGGTCCGACTTCCGCACCACCACCTGCGTGGTTGCACAGGCGGCGACCTGGGCCAGGTGCGTCACGCAGAGTACCTGCGTCTCCAGCGAAAGTGCGGCCAGGGCTCGCCCGACGGCACCGCCGGCCTCCCCGCCGATACCGGCGTCGACTTCGTCGAACACCAGCGCCCGAGTGCTGGCAACGCTCCCGACGAGCGACGCGGCGACCCTGACTGCCAGCAGCGCTCGCGAGAGCTCCCCGCCGGAAGCCACCCGCGCCAACGGCGCCGGTGGTTCCCCCGGATTCGCGGCCAGGAGCAGCGTCACCTCGTCCGCCCCGTCGTCGAGGGGCTCACCGGCGCCGACCTCGGCGCCGATCCACGCTCCGGGCATCGCCAGCGCCTGGAGTTGTTCGGACACCGCGGCCGAGAACGGCTCGATCGCGGCTGTCGCGCGGCCCGCAGCATCCCCGCCGCGGCATCGCGATCGGCGACCGCCGCGCTTTGCTCCGACTCGAGCGCGGCAACCCGTTCGTCGTGCGTTCGCATGGCCTGGAGTCGCTCCGCCGCGTCCGCCCGGTACGCGAGGATCTCGGCAACGTCCGCGCCGTATTTGCGACCGAGATCGCGAAACCTCTGTCGGCGAGTTCGGATCACGTCGAGTCGCTGCGGATCATCGACGATCGACTCCCGAGCCGCCCGCAACTCCTGGGCGACGTCGAGAGCCTCGGCCTGGAGTCCGCGGATCCGGTGTTCCAGCGGCGCGACGGGCGTCCGATCAGCGAGCGCGGCCGTCGCGGTTCCGAGTTCGTCGGCCGAGCTGTCCACCACGCGATGCGCCTCGAACAGGGCCTCGCGGAGTCCGACCGCGTCGGCGAGGAGCGCTTCCTCGGCCTCGAGCTTCGACTCCTCCGCCGGGTCGGAGAGCGCGGCGTCGTCGATTTCCGCGACCTGGAACTCGAGCAGGGCGATCTCACGCGCCCGCGTGCGAGTGTCGCCGCCGAGCGCCGCCAGCTCTTCGTCGATACGTGCGAGTTCCGCACGCGCTCTGCGATAGGCCGCGAGTGCCTCGACCGCAGGCGCGCCGGCGAAACTGTCGAGAATCCGCCGCTGCGCAGCCGGGGCGACCAGCATCTGGTGCGCATGCTGCGCGTGGAGATCAAGGAGCTCGATGCCGCGGGCAGCCAGCTCCGACGCGGTGGCCAGTCGCCCGTCCACGTCGGCGCGGCTCCGCCCCGATGCCGGCACCACCCGGGCGAGCACGACCTCGGCACCGTTCGCCGTCTCGAATCGTCCTTCGACCCTCGCCTCGTCAGCACCATCGCGCACCATCGCGGCATCCGCCCGCTCTCCGGCCAACAAGGCGAGCGCGCCCGTCACCAGGGTCTTGCCGGCCCCGGTCTCGCCGGTGATCGCGGTCAGCCCCGGACCGACGAGCGTGTGCAGCCCCTCGATGATTCCCAAGTTCTCGATGCGAAGTTCGACCAGCATCGGTACGAACTAGCGATCCGAGAGGCCGAACTTGGCCTTCAGGATCTGATGGAAGTCTCGGGTCCCGATGGTGATCATGCGCGCCGGGATCGCGCCGCAGCGACCGCGGACCACCGCTCCGGGCTCGACTTCGCCGAGCTCGCGACCGTCGACGGTCAACAACGCGGGGCGATCGAGCACCGTCACCTCCAGCTGGTCGCGTCCGTCGACGACGAGCGTGCGATCGAAGAGCATGTGCGGCGACACCGGCGTCATCAGCAGACACGCGAGTCGAGGCGACACGATCGGACCACCGGCGGAAAACGAATACGCGGTGGACCCGGTGGGCGTCGCGAGGATCATGCCGTCGGCGGCGTAACTCGTGAACACCGAACCGTTGATCGCAACCTCGAAGCGAACCAACCGCCCGGGGCGTGGCTTCTCGAGCACCAGTTCGTTCAACGCCGTCCACGTCCCGGCGGCCGCACCCGACGATTCGACCGTTGCCTGGAGCACGGCGCGCTCGGAGATGTCGTAGTCACCACGCGACAGGCGCTCCAGCGCCTCGTCGAGCTGGACCGGCTCGATTGCAGTCAGGTACCCGAGTTGCCCGCAGTTGACGCCGAGCACGGGAACCCCATGACCGGCGACGAGATCGACCGATCGCAACATTGTGCCGTCACCACCGAAGGAGACCACGGCGTCGAGCCGCTCGGGATGCGACACTGCGCCCATGCCGTCCGCGGTCGGGTCGGCGACGACCGCCTCGACGCCATGGTTCTCACACCAGGCGACGGTGTGCGCCACCAGCTCACGCGCCTCGGCCCGATCGGGATGGGCGACGAGACCGAGTCGACGGACCGGGGTCATCCGGACACGACCTCGGCCACGGCGTCCAGCACGTTGTCGTGGACACCCGGCCCGACCCGGTCCACCCGAACCAGGAACTCGACGTTGCCGTCGGCGCCGACCAACGGCGACCGCATGACATCGACCGTGTGCCAATCCTGGGTCGCGAGGCCTCCGATCACCTCAGTGAGCACCGCCCGGTGCACCTGTGGGTCCCGCACGATCCCGCCCCGGCCCACCCGCGCCCGCCCGGCCTCGAACTGGGGCTTGACCAGCAGTACCAGCTCCGCGTCGTCGGTCGTGAGCCGCCGCAGCGCCGGTGCCACCGTCAACAGTGAGATGAACGACAGATCCGCGACCGCAATCGGTACGGGGCCGCCCGGCAACTCGGGGACGTGCCGCAGATTCGTACGCTCGAGAACGACCACCCGGTGATCTTCGCGCAACGACCATGCGAGTTGGCCGTGCCCGACGTCGAGCGCGATCACCTCCTGCGCGCCTCGCTGGAGCAGACAGTCCGTGAATCCCCCGGTCGAGGCACCGGCATCGAGGATTCGATGCCCGTCGACACTGATGTCCCAGGCGCTGAGCGCGGCGTCGAGCTTTTCTCCGCCCCGCGACACGAACCGCGCGGGAGCCCCATTCACGTGCAGCGCCTCGGCCGCATCCACCTGACGCGCGGCGGTGGTGGCCGGCGCGCCGCCGACGGTGACCAGACCTGCCGCAATCGCCTCGACGGCACGGGCCCGGCTGGGCACGAGGCCGCGCCGCACCAACTCCGCGTCGAGACGACGGCGCACCGCGACTAGGACACCGAGGTGGTGACGTCGGCGTCCGAGTGTCCGCCCGGCGTCGGCGGCACCCGCGACGGCGTCGTCGACTGAGGAGCGGCCGCCGACGTACGGATCGCGCGCTCCTCCGAGATGGGCGGCGCCGGCGCGGGAGCACTCGGCGAGCCGACGTCCTTCACCGACGACGGGGTCCCTGCGGTCTCCGTCTTGACGCGCGACTTCTTCTTCGCGTCGGACTTCTTGGCACCGGACTTCTTCGCGTCGGACTTCTTGGCCTCCGACTTCTTCTTGGCATCGGACTTCTTCTTCGACGCCGCCTTCTTCGCGTCGGACTTGGCGCGTTCCGCCTTCGACGACTGCCTGGCGGCGGACTTCGCCTGCTTCGCGAGCTTGGCGTCGAGGCGAGCGAGGTCCTCTTTGGTGGCAATCCCCAACACCTTGACCTGACGCTGGATTTCATGGCGCACCAGTTCGACCACGACGTCGGTGCGGCGGCGGCTTTCGTCCATCAGGTCATCGACGAAGCCCTGCACCTGATTCTGCGCGAGTTGGCCCTGCGCCACGAGATCGGCGGCGCGCTCGCGGGCCTGGTTGCGGGTCAGGGAGACGAACTCCACTCCCGCGTCGAAGAAGCGGCTCAGATTCGGGGTTTGGGGCATAGACGCACTCCTTGCCGACGGCCTCGCACGCTACCAAGACGCCTCAGGGGGCCGGGTACCCGGTCAGTCGTGCGGCGATCTCGCCGAGGTCGGCGCCGAGCAGGTCTGGGGGCGGTTCGGGGACCGGTTCATCCGGGTCGTGGCCACCAACCCCCGACAGCACCATCGCGAATCGCCACCCGAGGGCGGCGGCGAGGGCCCCGTCGGTCGAGGGTCGGTCGCCCACGACGATGCCGGTGTCGCCGAAACGTCCCCGCACGAGCTCCACCGTCGCCGCGGCCGGCTTCCCGGCCACGACCGGCTCGCGTCCCGCGGCGGTCGCGATCGCCGCCACGAGCGAGCCCACGCCGGGTCGGAGACGGCCGGCGCCGGGAAAGGTCGCGTCGGTGTTCGTCGCGACGAACCGGGCACCGTCCCGGACCGCACTCGAGGCGCGGTCGAGCCGGTCGTAGCTGAAGGCCGGGTCCATCCCGCAGACCACGGCCGCCACCGGTGCGCTCAGCGGTCCGTCATTCGCGACCGGGACGAGTCCGATTGCTTCGAGCGCCTCGACGATCCCGGGGCCCCCGCTGACCAACACCCGCGAGCCCGGGCCGAGCTCGGCACCGAGCACCGCGGCGGCGGCGTGGGCACTCGACACCACGTCCTCGGGCTGCGCCGGCACATCCATTGCGGTCAGCTGTTCGCACACCTCTGCAACGGGCCGCGACGAGTTGTTGGTGAGGAACAGGACCTGGTGACCCGCGCGGCGCAGCGCGGCCACGCCCGCGGCTGCGCCCGCGATGGGCTCGCGGCCCCGCCAGAGCACGCCGTCAAGATCACATGCGACCGCTGTCACGAACTTTCCCTCCACCGGCCCCGAGGGCCGGTTTCCACGGACGACGGACCGGTCGTGCCACAATCGCCGGACCGACCCGGAGGCTGCCCCCGTGCCCGATTTTCGACCGTTCCCGGCGCTGCGCTATTCCGCCGCCGACCTCGACGACCTCATCGCGCCACCCTACGACGTGATCGACGGCGACCAACGCGCCGAACTCGCAGCTCGGTCACCGCATAACGCCGTCCGCCTGATTCTTCCCGAGACCGATGACACGGAAGACCGGTACACACACGCAGCTGCTTTGCTCGCCGAATGGGAGACCGAGGGTGTGCTGCACCGCGACGTCGAACCCGCGTTCTACAGCGTGCGGATGAGCTACACCGACGACGACGGTCACCCCCGCCATACGGTGGGCGTGCTCGGCGGTCTCGTGCTGCCGTCTGCCGCCGGCGAAGGCGACGTCCTGCCGCACGAGCGGACTCTCCCCAAAGCCAAGTCCGACCGGCTCGCGCTCCTGCAAGCGACCCGGGTGAACCTCGACCCGATCTGGGGGCTCACGCCGACCACCGGGCTCGCCGCCATCGCCGACCGCGCGGCGCCGCTGGCCAAGACCGTCGACGAGAACGACGTCGCCCACGAACTCGGCGCGATCACCGACCCCGACGACATCGCCGCAGTGCAGGCGATCATCGGTGCCGGCCCCGTCGTCCTCGCGGACGGCCACCATCGTTTCGAGACCGCCATCACCTACCGCGAAGAGCAGCGCGCCACGGGTACGGGGGTTGCCGGCGACGAGGCCGTGATGTGTCTCATGGTCGAACTCGCGGACGACGCACTGTGGGTCCAACCGATCCATCGGGTCCTGGCCGGGACGGGTTCCGCGACCCGACTCCGACTCGAGTTGGCGGAACGCTTCGAAATTCGCGACGCCGCGGCAAACACGCCGGAGGCGGTGCAGGAACTGATGCGGCGGGTGCGCACGCAGGGCGGGGTCGGGCTGGTCGACGCCGAAGGGATCGCGCGGTTGGTACCCGACGCCGAAGCACTGGCCGAGGCGCGCGCCGGGATCGAGCCGGTACTCGCCGAGGTTCCCTCCGCGTGGTTCGAGGTCGTCGCTGCGCCCACCCTGGGTCGAGCCGAGGTGACCTATCGCCACGACGCGGTCGCAATCGCGGCGATGGTGGCGGACGGTCGCACGGACGCGGCGATCCTGTTGCCGCCGGTGACGGTCGACCAGATTCGCGCCGCGGCAGACGCCCGGGTCCGCATGCCACAGAAGACGACCTTCTTCGCCCCCAAGCCGCGTACCGGCCTGGTGTTCCGCAGTCTCGACTCCGACTGACCGACCTTGCTCAGGGTCGACGGGCCACCAGCAGCACCGACTGACCGACACGGGGTGGCCGCTTGGACTCGGCTTTCCGGAGCGGCGGTACGGCGACCTTGTCGTAGATCTTGACGAGGGTCTCCGATGTGGGAATCCGGCGGAACCGACGAGCGAACAACCACCAGACGAACGCGCCCACGCTGTTGACGTAGCGCGAGTCGACAACTTCGAAGCCGGCCCGGTCCGCGAGCATCACGAGGTGCGACCGGCGGTAGCGCCGGCGATGGCCGATCATCCGGTCGTAGTCGCTGTACAGGCCGTCGAACGCCGGCACGAACACCAGCAGGTGCCCTCCGGGACGCAAGGTCGTTCGCAATTGCTCGAGCGCGCGCAGGTCGTCGTCGATGTGCTCGAGCACGTTGACCAGCAACGCGGAATCATGTTGCGCGGTCGGCTCGAGTGCCTGAGCGTCGCCCGCGACGATGTCCAGCCCACCACGGCCGGCGAACCGCTCGTTGAGCAATGTCACACAGCGTGCCGACAGCTCCAGGGCCGTGACTTTTCGACCGGAGCTGAGGAGCTGCTCGGTGAAGTCGCCGTGTCCGGCCCCGACCTCGAGAACATGATCGCCGAGATAGGGCTCGAACATTCCGAAGATCCAGTCCTGGTAGTTCACCGCCGAGCGGAGCGAGTCCAGGGTGGTCGCCAACTCGTCGTCGGAGTCGGAGAACTCCACCGGCTCGTCATCGCGTACGACTGCATGTCCGTTGATTCGCTCCAACAGCGGCGAATACCGGGTGATCGCCCGGACCGCGCTCACTCCGTCACGCCAGCCGATCTTCTTTCCCTCGGCATACGTGCGCCCGGAATAGGAAATGCCGACCTCGTAGACCCGCCATTTGGCCCACGCGACTTTCGCCGTGATCTCAGGCTCGATGCCGAAGCGGTCCTCCTGGAGATCGATCGACTGGATGACCTCACGACGGAACGCCTTGTAACACGTCTCCATGTCGGTGAGATTCAGCCCCGAGAACATGTTCGACGCCGTCGTCAACATCCGATTCCCGACGGAGTGCCAGTAGTAGAGGACCCGGTGGGGTTCGCCACTCGCGAAACGCGACCCGTAGACCACATCGGCTTGATCCGCGATCAGCGGTGCGAGCAGTTTCGGGTACTCCATGGGGTCGTACTCGAGGTCCGCGTCCTGCACGATCACGTATTGCGCGGTGACCTCCTGAAATCCACGCCGGAGCGCAGCGCCCTTCCCGAGGTTCTCGGGTTGGCGGATCAGCCGGACCCGCTCGTCGTCGATCGCCGCGACGAGCTCCGGCGTCCCGTCCGAGCTGCCGTCGTCGACGACCACGACCTCGGCGACGGCCGGGGCTGCGAGCACCTGACCCAGCAGCTGCGAGATCGTGGCCGACTCGTTGAAACATGGCACCACGACGCTCAGGCACCGCTCCATGATCAGCTGACCTCCCAGACCGCGCCGGACTCGATGAGGGCGCGAAGATCACCCGGCCCACGATTGGCTTGCGCGGCGCCGAGCTGGGTCTGGACCTCGGCTTCGTACGTCGGTCGAGTCACCGCTCGGAACACCCCGATCGGCGTCGGACTCGTCGGGTTCTCGGCGAGCCGCGAGAGCGCGAACGCGACCGTCGGATCATGACGGGCCTGATCGTGGACCAGCAGTGACTCCACCCCGGCGTCGGCGACCGTGACGACCTCGGCCTCGCCGTATTCGTTGAGGCGCACACCGAGTTCCTGCTCGGGACCGAATCGGATCGGTTCGCCGTGCTGGAGATCGACCAGCATCTCGCGCGCGATGTTCTTTCCCGGTGATGTGGGCGAACGCCCCGTCGTTGAAGACGTTGCAGTTCTGGTAGATCTCGACGAACGCCGCGCCCTGGTGCTCGTGGGCCTGGCGGAACACGGACTGCATGTGCTTGCGATCCATGTCGTGGGTACGGGCGACGAAGCTGGCCTCGGCCCCGATCGCGACCGAAATCGGATTGAAGGGGTAGTCGAGCGATCCGAACGGAGAACTCTTGGTCACCTTGCCCACTTCGCTCGTCGGCGAGTACTGGCCCTTGGTGAGTCCGTAGATCTGGTTGTTGAACAACAGGATCGTGAAGTTGACGTTGCGACGCAGCGCATGAATGAGGTGATTCCCTCCGATCGACAGCCCGTCGCCATCGCCGGTCACCACCCAGACGTCGAGGTCCGGCCGCGCCGAGCGCGACGCCGGTCGCGACCGATGGCGCGCGCCCGTGAATGCTGTGAATCCCGTAGGTGTTCATGTAATACGGGAATCGGCTGGAGCACCCGATGCCGGAGACGAAGACCTGGTTCTCCGGGCGGACACCGAGTTCGGGCATCAGCAACTGGAGCGCCGTCAGCACCGAGTAGTCGCCACAGCCCGGACACCAGCGCACTTCCTGGTCGGACGAGAAGTCCTTGCGGGTCAGGGTCACCGGCTCAGCCATCGATCATCTCCAGGATCTTGGTCTCGATCTCTGCGGCCCGGAAGGGCAGGCCCGCCACCTTGGTCAGGCTCTGCGCGTCGACGAGATACTCGGCCCGCACCAACCGCGACAGTTGACCGAGATTCATCTCCGGCACGAGGACCTGCTCATAGCGTCCCAGCACGTCCCCGAGGTTCGGCGGGAACGGATGCATGTGGATCACATGGGCGGTCGCGACCGGCTTGCCCGCACCCCGGATCCGCCGGGCGGCCGCGCGGATCGATCCCCAGGTACTCCCCCACCCGAGCACCAAGACCGCCGCGTCACCGTCGGGATCGTCGACGGTGATCTCGGGGATGTCCTCGGCGATCCGGGCGATCTTCTCCGCGCGGAGCCGTGTCATCCGATCGTGGTTGGCCGGGTCGTAGTTGACGTTGCCGGTGCCGTCGTGCTTTTCGATCCCACCGATCCGATGCATCAGTCCGGGGGTTCCGGGAATCGCCCACGGCCGCGCCAGCGTCCGTTCGTCGCGCGCATAGGGCCAGAACTCGGTCGAGCCGTCAGGGTTGAGGTGGTTGGGCTCGGTGGTGAACGGCACCGAGATGTCGGCCAGATCGTCGACATCGGGGAACCGCCACGGCTCCGAGCCGTTCGCGAGATAGCCGTCGCTGAGCACGATGACCGGCGTGCGGTACTTCAGCGCCAGCCGGACCCCTTCGAAGGCTGCGTCGAAACAGTGACTCGGTGACTGGGCGGCCACGATCGGCAGCGGCGCTTCACCGTGGCGGCCGTACATGGCCAGCATCAAATCCGCCTGCTCGGTCTTGGTCGGCAATCCGGTCGACGGCCCGCCGCGCTGGACGTCGACCAGCACGAGCGGCAACTCCATGCTGACCGCGAGCCCGAGGGCCTCGGCCTTGAGGTCGAGGCCGGGACCACTGGTCGCGGTCACGCCGAGCTGGCCGGTGAACGCGCCGCCGATCGCGACGCCGATCGCCGCGATCTCGTCCTCCGCCTGCATCGTGCGAACCCCGAAGTTCTTGTGCTTGGACAGTTCGTGGAGGATGTCCGATGCAGGGGTGATCGGGTACGAGGCATACAGAATCGGCAGTTTCGACTGTTGACCCGCCGCGATGAGCCCGTAGGACAATGCGGTGTTCCCGGTGATGTTCCGGTACCGACCGGGGGGAAGGGTCGCGGGTTGGACCTGGAACGGCGACTCGAAGATCTCCGCGGTCTCGCCGAAGTGATACCCGGCCTTGAACGCGGCCAGGTTGGCCTTCAGCACGGTCTCGTTCTTGCTGAACTTCTCCTCGATCCAGGCGATCACCGTGTCGACCGGTCGCGTGTACATCCACGAGATCAGCCCCAACGCGAAGAGGTTCTTGGACCTCTCGGCGTCACGCGGCTTGGCGCCGGTCCCCTTGGCCGCCTCCACCGTCAATGAGGTCATCGGCACCGGGTAGACCGTGAAGGCGGCGAGGCTGTCGTCCTCGAGGGGGTTCCCGACGTACCCGGCCTTCTCGAGGTTGCGCGGCTCGAAGGCGTCGGTGTTGGCGATGATCGACGCCCCGGGGACGAGGTCGCCGACGTTGGCCTTGAGGGCCGCCGGGTTCATCACCACGAGCAGGTTGGGCACGTCACCGGGCGTCAGGATGTCGAAGTCCGCGATGTGCACCTGGAAGCTGGAGACCCCGGCGATCGTGCCTTGTGGGGCCCGAATCTCCGCCGGATAGTTCGGGAGGGTCGCGAGGTCGTTGCCGAACGCCGCGCTCGCGTCGGTGAAACGGTCCCCGACGAGTTGCATCCCGTCGCCTGAGTCCCCGGCGAATCTGATAACGACCCGTTCGAGCGATTCGGGCTCTCGGGGGGCTGCAGTGGTGTCGGTCACGGTGACCGATGCTACCGCTCCAATCGCCCCACTCTTGGATATCAGCGACCCTTCCCGCCGCCCCCACCTCACGCTCAGCGGTCGAGCGCCTCGAGTCCGGCATCGACCCGTCGCCGCAGCGACGCCCGCTGGCGAGCGCCCGGCCGGCTGACGAACGCCGCCTCGATCTCGACCCGACTCCCGGTCCCAGTGCCCGCTCGGAAGAATCGGCGCCTCACGGCCCCGAGCACGAGCAGCTCATCACCCTCGCCGACCTCGGCGACCCACGCGGGCGGATCCCACCACGTGACGGGAACCGACGTAGCTCGTTCACCCGGATGGGTGCGGACCGAGAACGCCGCGAGCTGTGCTCCGGAGCCCACGGTTCGCAGCTCAGGCGCAGCAGAGAGGGGTCCACAGACGACGGCCAGGTTGAGTTCCACGACAGTTCCTCCAACAGAAACAGTGATCCTGCCGGGGAAGCGCGAGGGAAGATCTCCGACCCTAGGCCGAGGCTGTGACCATCAGTCTCGAATGTGAGCGGCTGCTGATTGGGGTGCGTCTCGCGCCACCCGGCGAACGCCAGAGGTCAGCAGCGATCAGCGAGTGGGTAGGCGACGATCGTCATCGACCCACGGGTCAGAGCCGTCGAGCGGCGCACGGCGACCGCGCGCCCGGTACCCGGTTGCCTGCGATCACCACCCGCACACAGAACGGCGCGTTGAACCGCCGGAGCTGACGCCTCCGCTCGGCCGGACTCAGCTTCGGCCCGTACGGCGGCGCCTCCCGGCGGTGCCATGCCACCCACTCGAACCCGCCGTCCACCTGGCGCGGTCGGTAGCCAGCCGCCGTCGCGGCCTCGGCGACCTCCCAGCGCGTTCGCGTCGAACGACGCCGAGTCCGCCGCGAACGCGATGCCGAGGGCGCACAGGGCGACGACGGCGATTGCGGATCGGATCCCGCGCGCCCGGTCGACCGGCGCGGAGACCTCCGGTGACGGTCGGAGCACGAGAAAGGCGATGATGGGGAGCACCGGCAGGAGGTAGCGATCGAAGGCCCGAAGGTCGGCCAGGACCCCGATCGGCACCAGCAGGGCAAAGCCGATGACGTTCAACCCGAGGAAGAGGGTTGTCGGCTCGGCCCAGGAGCCTGAACGAACCCCGCTGCGGATACGGCTCAGCGCCGGGACTCCTCGCAGCGCGATGAGCACCATGCCGGCGATGCCGATCCAGACCAACAGGTCGAAGACGCGAGCCGGCACGACGTCGGGCCGCGGCCCACGAAGCACGTCATTGCCGAGTACTCCCACCGCGGGCCACGTAGTTGCCGACGAACGGGATGTTCGGGTGCACTGCGAAGTCCAGGAGGAGCCCGCCGCCGACGACGCCGGCGAGGGCGACCGTGGCCAGGCGACTCGCGGCCCATGCCGCGCGCACGATGCGCGCCGGTCCCGCGAGCACGACCACCGGCGCGAGGAGCAGGCCGAGCAACCTCAGGTAGCCGAAGGTCGCTCGCATCACGACGTTGACCTGCGTCAGACCCGGGCGGAGGGGCGCGAGGTTCTCGACTCCCGGTCGTCGCGTCCACCAGGCCAGCACGAGCGCGGTGGCAACAACGAAAACCAGCGTGACCCCCGAAACCATCCGGAGTCGCTGACGGTCGCCGCGCCGCCACGCGTCGACGAACGCGACGACGAGCACCGCGACGACGAGCACCGCTGCGTATTGCCGGATCGTCACGCCCAGGAAACCGAACGCCACGCTCGCGACGAGCCACCTGATCGCCGACTGATCGCGACGGAAGTACTCGAGGCCGCACGCCAACGCGAGCATCTCGGCTGCGAATGCCCAGTGGTCGGTCATGTACGTCGGCGCCAGCGCCATCCACATCGGGCCGGCCGCGATCGTCACCGCGACGAACACGGCCGCGGAGCGAGGAATCACCCTGCTCCCGGCCGCCGCCACCGCCAGGAGTCCGATGACACCGACGAGCGCGCTGAGAAGATGGACTGCGGCGATGTTGTCCCCGAAGACCTTGACGACCGGCACCGCGATCACGAGCTGACCGATCAACGGCATCGCGGCCCAGTGGTTGAACCCCAGCTGGCCGTCGTCCACCCAGCGGAAGAGCGTGACGAGGTAGGACCAGTCGTCGCTGCGCGGGATGTCGAGCGCACCGTAGGCCCATGCGATCGCCACAGGGATCACGCCGCCCACCAGCGCGATCAGCAACCATCCGGTGACGGCTGGACCACGCGAGGAACCCGTTGGGGAACCCGCGCGCTGAGTCCGTGGAACGACCACGTCCGGAGTCCCTTCCCAAGTCGGGGCCAGCTGTCACCGCACACGACGGACTGCGGAGGCTATCGAAGCCCACGAAGGCGGCAGGACCAGTCCCGTCGCTGGCATCACCTGGCCAGAGACGACGCGATCCGATCGGTACCATTCCCCTTTCGACGACCGGTCGCGAGACGGTCATGCCGACCGAAAACCCGTCACGGGAAGGGCGCTGTGCAAGATCGCGGACGCGGCGCGAGCCGTGGGAGGCATGGGTCGCGGTCATTGCGACGATCATCACGATCAGCCCCATGTTGGCCGCCGTTGCCACCGACCGTCGGGTCGTGCGCTGTACCCCGTCGGCGACATCGCGCTCATCGACCTGACCGTGGACCGAGTCTTCACGGCCGGCAGTCCGCTGCTGGGGGCGTACAGCCGCTTCGGCTGGTACCACCCGGGCCCCTCGATGTACTGGCTCCTCGCACCGTTTTCGGTGCTCGCCGGGGGACGGCCGTGGGGACCCGTCGTCGGGATCGCGGTCGTCCAGGCGGCGGCCATCGCGCTCTGTGCGCGGCTCGCATGGCGGCGGAGCGGGCTGCTCGTCACCCAGGCGGTCCTGCTCGTCCAGGCACTGAGCTACGTGGCGCTGCGCACCGACTACCCCGTGGCTGCGGCCGTGGAACCCCTTCATCGCGTTTCCGTTCCTCGTGTTGTTCCTGCTCCTGGTCTTCTACGTCGGCCTCGGCGAGATTCGACTCCTCCCATTGACCGTCGTGGTCGCGACCCTGCTCGTGCAGGCCCACGTCGGCTACGCGCTCCTCGTCGCGTGGGCGGCGGCTGGATCGCTGGTTTCTGCTCCGCGGGCGTGCCGCGCAGCGACCAGCGCTCGTTCACTGCGACGGCCGCTGCTCTGGTCCGGGCTCGTCGCCAGCGGTGCTGTGGCTCCCGCCGCTGATCGATCTCGCGCGCCGCCGGACGACACGCCAACATCGTGCTGCTCGTTCCGGTCGATGTTCGGTCAACGGCTGCTCGAGAGCACGCAGTTTGCCGAGACGGGCTACGCATCGGCTGGGTTCGGGGTCGTCGGCCAGGCTCTTCGGAGCGGAGTTCCGCTGGCTCCCGCCCTGGCTCGGCGGCCCACGCCTGATCGATGGCCATGGCTTTGCCGTCGGCGCCTCCGCCGCCTACCTGCTCGTTCCGCTCGTGCTGCTGACGGTCGCGTTCATCTGCGCCCGTCGCCGACCGCAGGTTGCCGCGACTCCGCACGGTCGTCGCTCGTCACACTCACCTTGGGGGCCGCGGCTCGTCTCGCTCAGCCGGCTACGCGGCGAGCTGGCCGACTACGCGTTCTACTGGCGCCATTCAATTTCGGTGCTGGTCGTGGTGACGTCGGTCTCGGTCGTCATTGCGTCGATCGGAGCCTACATCGGAACATCGACCGGAAGATGCGTGTCGGCGTCGTCGCTATCGTCGATCGCGGTGCCGTCGCTATTCATGACGAGCCGCGTCGCTGCAGGGGATGCTGCGCAACAGCAAGTGGGATCGGCATCGTCGAGCGGCTCGTCGCCCAGATTCGACGAACGCCCGCGCACCCGGGGATCCATCGCCCTGCGTCAACCCGTCGACCTCGGCCTGTTCACCGGGATACCGATCGGCGTCTTCGCCGAACTTCGCCGGTTGGGAACGCCGATCACCATCTCGCCTCGCTACGCGCGGGCCTACCTCGACGGAAGGTACGGGCGTTCGCCGCCTCGGCTCCCAACGTGTGGTTCGTGGCTCAGGGCAGGAACATCAGCCTGCTCGCAGCGATGCCCGGCGCCGAGGTGATCGCGTCCGTGACGCCGTTGAGGCCGGCCGAGGAGGCCAGACTCCGCGACCTGCAGGTGAAGCTCGAGGCCGAGCTGCGCGCGGCCGATCGCCTGGACCTGTCGGGCCTGCTCGACGCCGCGTATCCATCGCCACTCGGCACGGTCCCCGGCATCGACCCCGACGACGTTCGAGAACTCGCCCCACTCAACGCGACGGGCATCGCGCAGACTGGAGTCGCTACTCCGTCGTCGCGTTCGAGGCAGGCCGATGCACCCCATCACCTCGCGCGTTGGTGAGCGGTCACCGGACGTTCCCGGCGGACAGGCCCGCGTCGGTAGCGGCAGCGCGCGATCGGCGCCAACCATTGCCACGTACCGCCCGCCCCAGTCGGCGACAAGTCGATCCCGTCCGGACGGAACACCCGATGCCGGGTTCGGATCGGTTGATTCCCGATCGGACACAGGACGTCATCGAGATCCGCCACACTCACCGTCTCCGGATGCGCAGCCGCGAAGTCCCGCCACACCTGTTCACCCACGCCACCCGCGACTCGTCGCCACGCAACGCACCGAACCCGGCACCGTGTGTGCGTTCCGCATCGGATCCGCGCACGGCACCGTTAACAGTACCGACGGCTTCCCACCGGCCGCCACCACCTCGCGCAAGCCGCTCCAAGCGGCTCGTCAGGTACCGCGCGGTACCCGGCGTCCCCACCCGCAACACACGGCCCGTCGACCTCCCGATCGAACACCTCGGCGGTGCCCGTCATCACCACGACGACATCGGACCGAAACGCACCCAACGCCTCCCGATACACCGTCTTCCCACGGCCGACATCCCTCGAAACCCGACGCCGTCCGTCGCTCCGAGGTGCCGCCGGCAATCCCGCAGCGCCGCGGCAACCGTTCCTCGTATCCCGTCCCGATCCACCGGTGACCGAACCTGCAACCCGAGATCCAACGCCGTCTCGTCACCCACGACCAGCAGCCCGCTTCACGCCCCGCCGGCGTCGTCGCCGACCAACTCCCGATAATGGTCCAGCGTCACGAGGTCGGGGCAGCGTCGCGTCGGCGCCGATCGTCGAGAGGAACAGGGCGACAGCCGCGACACCGAAGCCGACAACGAGCAGCACCCCGACCAAGGACGACGCGATCGCGCCGCGCCGAATCGGACGCTCCACCACGACGTACGAGATCGCCGCCAACGCAACGGTGACGGCCAGTCGGATGATCAACAAGGTGGCGCCGCTCGACCCCGGTCCGGTCAGGTGTGAGCCAGGCGTAGACCAAGAGGTGGTAGAGGTACAGCCCGTAGGAGATCAGCCCGATCCACACCAGCGGACGCCACGCCAGCGAGTCGGCGGACCCTCCCCCCCGGCTGCAACGCCGCGACGATCACCGCAATCGTCGCCGCCGCAACGAGACCGAGACCGCGCTGGTTCATCCAGTCGTCGACCACATGCACGGTCGCGACCGCCCACGCGAAGAACACCAACCCAGCGATCGCCGACCCCGTCGACGGCCGCGACCGCACGGTCCGCGACGTCACCGTGATCCCGGGTGGGTGGACCGACGACAACGGCGACCATGGCCGCCACGCAGGAGCTGCCACGCCCGAGTGTCCGTTCCCGCCGCCACCCGTTGATAGTCCGACTCGTCGAACCCGAACGATCATCCATGCGAGCGACGCCGCCGCCAACGACCCGATCCCGACGAAGCAGTCGACGCGATCGGCCGCGCAGCGACCAGCAAGCACCGCGAGCAGCAGCGGCCAGATGAGGTACCACTGCTCCTCGATCGGCGAGCGACCACATGTGCGAGAACGGCGTGATCTGGCCGACCTTCGTGTTGATCGCCACCCAGTTCTCGACGTACAGCAGCGTCCCGAACCCCTGCCGTCGGATCGCGGTCAGCTGGAAAGCGTCGGCCGCCGTGGCCGCGTAGACCGAGACGAGCAGCACCAGGATCAGCATGGCGGGAACCAGGCGCCGCAACCGCCGGGCCCAGAACGACCATGAGACCACGCGGCCGCGTACCGCGTGGTCCCGCAGCAACACGGCGGTGATCAGGAACCCGGAGAGGACGAAGAAGACGTCGACGCCGAGGAACCCGCCGGGCAGGACACCCGACGCCTGGTTCCGCCCGATGTTGTCGTGGAACAAGAGCACCGCGATGATCGCCAACGCGCGCAACCCGTCGAGGGCCGGCTCGTAGCCCGAGCCGCGCGCGGTTGCGTCACCTCGCCGTCAGCCGGTCGCTGCATGATCTGCGGCGGCACGGGCGATGGGGGCCAACCACTGCCACGTCACCCCCGCCCCGTCGGCGACAAGTTGATCCCATTCGGCCGGAACTCGACACTCCCGATCCGACGCGTTCGGGTTCCCGGCCGGACACAACACCTCATCGAGGTCCGGCCGCACGCACCGTCTCCGGATCGGCGGCCGCGAAATCACGACCACACCGATTCACCCACGCCACCCGAGTCGTCGTCACGACGTACTTCCTCGAACCCAGCACCGTGTCCGCCATCTGCCACCGGGTCCGCACACGGCACGGTCAACACCACCAACGGCCGTCCCGACCCACCATCTTCCGCACCCGCTCCAAGCGGCGAGTCAGGTACCCGCGTACTCCGGCGTCCCCGCCCGCAACACTCGACCACCGACCCTCCGGTCGAAGATCTCGGTCGTTCCGGTCATCAAGACCACGACATCTGGACGGAACGCCGCCACCGCCTCGCGGTACACCGTCTTCCACGGCCGCACCCGTCGAAACCCAGCGCACCCGTCGAACCGATGCGTTCCACCGGCGATGCCGCACGCGCCCGCCACCGTCCCCCGGATCCCGTCCCGGTCCACCGGCGCGCCGCCCTGCAACCCGAGGTCCACCGCTGTCTCGTCACCCACGTACCAATACCCGCTCGCGCCGACCGGCGTCGTCGCCACCAACTCTCGATAGTGATCCAACGTGACCGACGTCGCGAACCTCGTCGTCGTCGTCCGCGCGAGCGACGTCGACGCCATGAACACGACTGCGACCCCCACGTACGCCAGCGGGACCACGATCCGTCCGGGCGCGGCAGCGATGCGCCGCGGCGGATCGGATTCTCCACCAGGACGTACGAGGCGGCGGCGAACGCCCCGACCAGCCAGCAGGCGCACCAGCAGCAGGACGGTCCCGTCGAGGTGCATCCGTTCCGGGGACATCCAGCTGAAGATCGGTACGTGGTAGAGGTACAACCCGTACGAGACCAGCCCGATCCACACCAGCGGACGCCACGCGAGCACGCGTCGGACGATCTCGCCCGACCCCTCGAGGATGCCGGCGATCACGAGCATGACGCCGACGACGAGCACGACCCGACCGCCCGGATACAGACGCCGAGCCGGCGTCGCGAAAGCGCCACATAGGCCCAGACGATCGGTCACGAGGCCCACGACCGCTCCGGCCTCGAAGAGGCGGCGCATCGACGCCGATCGGTGCCGGCCAGTCGCCGCGCACCAACAACACGCTGAGAAGGGCTCCGGCGAGCAGTTCCCAGGCGCGCGCGTCCGTCCCGAAGAACGCACGACCTCCGGGCCCGATTCGGTAGCAGCACGGCCATCCAGATCGCCGACGCGACCGCCAGGACTGCGATCGCGGCGGCGAGGACCTTGACCCGCCCCCGGCTCAGCCACAGGAGTCCGGCCAGCAGGAAGGGCCAGACGATGTACCACTGCTCCTCGATCGAGAGCGACCACATGTGCGACACGGGCGTCGGCAGGAAGTCGGTCCAGTAGACCTGCTGCCAATTGCTTGCGTAGAACAGTGCTCCCACTCCCGGCGCGGCGAAGCTGACTGGCCACCCTCCGAGACCGCGTCGAGCCGCCCCGCGAGATCCGGCGCGAGCGCCACGTAGGCCGCGACGAGCAGCATCATGATCAGGAACGCCGGGAGCAGGCGGCGAAGCCGGCGGACCCAGAACTGCACCGACACCGTTCGCCCCGTGTTGGCATGGTCGGCCAGCAGGATCGTCGTGATGAGAAATCCCGACAACACGAAGAACACGTCGACACCGAGAAACCCACCCCGGACGAACGCCACCGAGTTGTCGTGGTACAGCAGGACCACGATGACCGCGACAGCCCGCAGCCCGTCCAACGCGGGCTGGTAGCCCAGCCGGCGAGGGATCGCGCGGCCCTCGGCCTCGCCCGCCCGAGCCGTCTCGACCATCAGCCGACCGACGCGTCGATTTCGGGCGCATCGGACTTCGGTGCGTGCTCCGAGCGCCAGACCACGCCGATGAGCGCATCGGTCGCGACCAGGAGCACCGCGATCCACGTCGGGATTCGCATCTCGTCGTAGAAGGTCACCCAGTCGAACCGCGGCGGATAGCGCACGAAGAACTGGGTGATGCTCACGTAGAACGCGACGCCGAGCATCAGCGCGGCAGGGGCCATCCGGAGGACGAGCCGCCATCGTGGGGCAACCGTGGCGAGCATCGCCAGTGCACCCACGAGCAGCCCGACCCAGGGTCGCACCGTCACGGCACCGACGAGCGTGACCGACGCCACCGTCGGGATGGTCGCCGTCCGTCGTCGGGGAAGGACTGGCGTGCTGCGGGATCAACACCGGCTGTTCCGCCGACGTCGGTCGTCGCGTCGCGGCGACGTCGGACGAACGCGACGATCACGATGCCGACGGCGATGAGGAACGCCAGCGCCGAGATCGCGATCATCGTTCCGACCACGCGCTGCGGTTCCCAGACCAGATCGACGGTCAAGCTGTCGCGCCCGCCCGGGTCGATCAACCAGCCGTTGGCGTACCCGTCCACGAGTTGTGAAGACCCGAGACGCTTCCCGTCGACCGTTGCGACCCAGCCGTCGTTCTGACTCTGACCCAGCACCAGCCAGAACGGCTCGGTCGCGCCCTCGACGCCCAGCTTGAGCGACGAGCGTCCTTCGTCGATGGTCCGGATCCGCGGTGTCGTCGCTGCCGCACTCGGCCCGACGTCGAGAGCGTCGATCGAAGCTGGCGCCCCGTCGGCGCCGGAGCTCAACACGAGCCGGGTCACATCGATCCCCAGCGGGTTCCGGGCCGACGGGCGGGCCCGGAGCACATGGCGACCCGCGTCGAGTTCCACCGCGCTCTGCCCACACGGCTGCACCGTCAGCGTGCCACCGGCGAGCGCCGCTGCGGTGGTTCCGGAAACGCGCACCCCGGTCCCGGCGCCGTCGACCTCCACGAGGTCCGAGAAACACGTGTCCGGCATCTGCTCCGGGATCGCGCCCGCGCCACGCCGGCGACACCCAGCTCCGCGATACCCACCGGCATCGTCAGGGTGTTGCGCTTGAGTTTCCGATACTCCTCGATCTTGACCGTGAAGTGGTCGCCCTGCATCAACGGCACCTGGAGCGGCACGGTCACCACGCCGCTCGGTGCGTTGAAGGGCTGCCGCGGGACGACGAGCGTCTGCTTCGCGCCGTCACCGGCACGGATCGACAACCGGGTCGGCATCGAGTGGCGACCGTCGGCGACCAGTTGGAGGTCGAGGTGATCCACGAGAATCGGGGTCGGCGTCCGGAAGCTGATGCTCTTGCGCGGGGTCCCGATCGGCGTCTGCCAGGCGGTCGCCGGATCCCCGTCGAACGCCGACGACGCCCGCGTCACCGGTGGGCCCAATCGCGCGCTCGACGTCGCGGTCAGCCCCCCGGCCGCGGCGTCGGGGAGACCGACAGCCCGGTCGATCGCCGCGTCGGTCGCGAGGGACCCGAGCGCAGCCGTGCCGGTCAGGGCGAACCCTCTCGGGGTCGGGACCGTGAACTGCCGCGTCAGCGTCGGTTCCGAACGGGTCATCACGTACGCCAGAGGATGGGTGGCCGAACGCTCCGCGAGACCTTGCACCAGATCGTCGGGCATCCGCGTGACCTCCGCGACGCGCACCCGCTTCGCGGCCGGGTCGTCGTCGCGGAGCCGTACCTCGCTCCACCCGACGGCATTCTTGGAACCGGCCCGGAGACTGGTGCGACCGCGAAGTTCGTCGATGGTGATCTCGAGGCGCCGGAACGTCCGGGACGGGAACCGCACGGTCTGGCCTGCCGACCGCCGCGAGGAATTCTTGATCGTGGTGTGCACCTCGTCCTCGCCGTCGAAGCGCAAGGTGACCTTCGCGATCGAGCGATTCGGCCGCTTCTCCTGGCCGGCGAACTTGCCGTCGAACTGCACGAGGTTCAACTGGTCGGTCGTGATCGGATCCGTCAGTTCGATGTCGAGCCGTTCACCCTCGGCCGAGGATCCTGAACCCGCGGTCCATGCCGTTTCGACGTCACCGTCGAGCGCCATCGCCGGACGTTGCGACGGGCTGAAGCCGAAGACCGGCTCGCCGTAGCTGGTCGCGCGGACCGACTTCACGCCACGCAGCACCGTGACCGTCCGCGCGGCGTCCGTCGAACCGGGGAACGGGTCGAGCCGTTGGTCCGACGGGTCTTCGCGCAATGGAACCTCGCCGGCCTGCTCCGTGTAGCCGTAGTTGTTGGCCAGGCCCGACCATCGACTCCCCCGCCGCCGATTGGAGTCCGTGACGATCAGCACGGCGTCGTCGGGCAGGGTGCGATACGCCGCCGGATCCTGCTCGATCGACGCCGAGTAGACCACCAGGCGCCAGCGCGTCGAGCATGCCTGCCGCGGCGACGTCGATCAGCCCCTCACCGTCGCCTGCCACGACCAACGGCGCCGCCGTCGGCTTGGCGCGCACGATCGGAATCGGGTCGTGCACGGGGAGCACGGCGACGGGCGCCGGATTCGGGAGGTCCGTGACGGCGCGGGTGAAGTCGCCGATCTCACGGCCCTTCAGCTTCCCGGGGATCTTCGTGCCGAAACGCTCGACCGGGCCCAGTCCCTCCGGAGGCGGGTCGGTCAGGGTGCGCCAGAGCGAGGTCGCGGGAACGATCGAGTACCGGTCCGTGCGCAAGTCCGACCGCAGGAGGACATCGCCCACGCCCATGAGCCGAGCGATCGGCGCGAGGGCATCGGGCTCGAGCGCGGTCTCCTGGACCCGTCGGTCCAACGCGCGCAGCAAATTGAGGCTTTCGGGGGATCCCCAGGGCACGAGCTCGCGCGCGACGTACGGTCGGTCCATGAGCCCGGGTTCGATCGGTTCGCGTGTGTCGCCCCACCGGTAGGAGGCGAAGTCCGAGCCGGGCAGCGCCAGCACGCGGGTGTCGTGCGGCTTCGCGTCGAGCGCGGCAATCGCCTGCTTCCAGTACTCCGGCACCTTCTCGTGTTCCAGGCCTGGTGAGAAGTAACCACCGAGCAATGCAGGAAGGGTGTTCGCGACGCACAACGCCACGACGAGACCGACGGCGGTCAGCGCG
This sequence comes from uncultured Acidimicrobiia bacterium, assembly GCA_963701625.1. GTDB lineage: Bacteria > Actinomycetota > Acidimicrobiia > IMCC26256 > JAENVU01 > JAENVU01. The sequence continues at coordinate 42,344 of CAVPAT010000006.1, forward strand.
AGGCGCGGACGTTCCCGGGCCCGCAACCAGGTGTTCAGGGTCGAGACCCCGGCTCCCAGCAGCACCGCCAACCCCAGTACGACGAGCGGGACAGCCCGGCCGGTGTTGCGGAGGGCGAATCCGAGAGTCGACCGGGACGCAAACGACTTGTAGACGCCGCCGAGCGGCGATGGAGCATCGTACGGAGCTGCGCCGACCGCGATGACGACGCCGAGCAGGACCATCCATACGAAGAACGCACGCGCCCGCCATCGAATCGTGCCGGCCGACAGGAGGGCCAGCGCGGGAATCAGCAGGCTCACGAGCACGAAGAACGCACGCTGCGTGAAGTACGGACGGGCCGCGACCCAGAATCCCGCGACGTCTCCCCCGTAGAAGAACCAGTTCCCGAGGCCGCGGATGATCTCGACCGGCGAAGACGTTGCGGAGACGACCGAGATCGACTCGGTGAACCGCAGGATGTTGACCCCGGTCTGGCCTTCGACCGCGAGGGAGACCACCCACCACAGCGAGGCGGCGACGGTCAGGACGCCGGTGCGCCAGACGAGGGTCCAGGCCCGCCGCCAGGATGCGGTGCCGAGGATCCCGACCGCGTACGGAATCCAGAGCACCGGAGCCAGGGCTGCGAAGAAGAGCGCGCTGCCGTTGAGGGAGCCGACGATCTGCACCGTGATCGCGAAAAGTGCAGGGTACTTCCATCCGCCGCGCCGCAACCCTCGGTCCGCGAACCCGACCCACCACGGCAGCGCCGCCCATGGGAGCAGCAGCACGCTGTAGATGCTCGCGTAGCCCAGGACGTACGGCGTGAACGCGTACGCGAGCATCGCGACCGCGACGCCGGGGCCACCGATCCCGAGCGTCCGCATCAGATACCGGATGCCGAGGCCCGCCGCGAACACGATCGACGCCAGCCACAGGCGCTGCGCCACCCACGCCGGGACGTTGAGCACATCCTCGAGGAACCAGTAGTACGGACCGACCGGGAACAGGTAGCCGATGGTCTGATGCGACAGTGTGCCGAGCGCGAACTTCGCGTCCCAGAGCGACGCGGCCCGAGCGAGGAAGCGAGATGGGTCGAGGTAGAGGTAGGTCTTGGTGTCTGCGACCACCTTGCCGGGGTGCATCGAGAGGATCGGGACGTACACGGCCACCGCGAACGCGGCGAGCCAAATGCGTTCGCGGCCGGACGGCTTGGTCCCGATCCTCGGTCTTGACGGTTCTGACATCGCTAGCCCGGCGTGTCGGCGGAACCGATGGGAATCGGATCGAGCCGGGGTGCGTCCGGAGGACCCGAGATTGCGAAGACCTCGAAGTTGTTGGCGCCCGGCCGGAAGAACGTCGGCACGAGAGACGCGTAAAAGGTTCCGATCGTTTGTCCGTCAAACGGTACTGCCGGTCCGAGGCCGGCAATCGCACCGTTGACCGCCAACGCGAGCAACTGAGGTTCGTCGAGGCCGAACACACTGCCCTGCGGTCGCACCCAGGGAACCTTCGGTGCCAACGGGTCGACGGCTTGGAAGACGTCGGGCGTGTAGTAGGCCGTCGGGCCGTCCGGATTGTCGAGGACGAGCGGCGCCGCGGTCTGGCCGATCAAGTTCCGGTATTCGCTGATCCGATACGGTCGGAGTGCAGGATCGCCAACAGCAGGCGCAGCCTGACGGGACAGCGCGCGGTCGAAGAGCGGGCCCGCCGGAAACCTAAGTGCTTCGCCATCCGGAGCGACCAGCGCCGACTCGGGCATGAAGCTCTCTTGCTTCCACTGGTACAGACGTCGATCGAACTCAGCCCTGGGTGGGCCGAGTGCCGACACGCCGTCGACTTGCCACGGGATCTCGAGGTCGAGGAGGTCGGCGATCGTCGGCACGATGTCCACCGTTTCCATCGGACGGTCATCGATCCTCCCGGACCTCTGACCCGGCACCTTGATGAAGAGCGGGACCGAAAGGATCTCATCGGCGTTCTCGGCTGTCGCGCTTCGCCGCGGCTGACCCGCCGTGAACGAGATCCCGTGGTCGGCGGTCAAGATCAAGATCGAGTCTTCCCAGGCGCCGAGGTCCTTCAGCCGGTCGATCGTCTGCCCCAGAACCGCGTCGGTCGCCATCGCCTGGAGAATGTGGCGTTCCCGGCCTACCTCCGCTGCGATCTCGCTCGTCCACGACAGGAGGTTCTGGCGATCCAGCACATCTTTGTCCGTCGGATAATCGCTGTCCTGCAGGGTCGGGAGGTAGCGCCAAGGCACGTGCGGGAGAAGCACATGGAAGTAGTCGAAGATCCGCTCCGTGCCCGGCTTGAGAGAAGCCCTGAACTGGCGAGACTCGGCCCGGGGCGAGAACTCCGTCGGGCGCTGGAACGACACCTCCGCCGGCTCGGGGCGGGCGAAGTCTGACCACAACTTGAGTGCGTCCTTCGTGATCAATCCGAAGTTGCGAACGGCACTCCTGCTTGTGGAGCGGTCCGGGCAAAGGTCCTCGGCGCAGATGTTGGTCACCGAATCGTGGACATTCATTCGATAAGCGCCGCCGAGCAAACGGAACAGGCTGTCCGGATGGTCCGTCGCGACCGCCAGTTGGTCAGGGCTCGAGGGGTACTGACCGGTGGCGAGTGCGGGAACTGCCCAGTCGGTGAAGGGTGACACGGTTGTGGTCCGGCGATACCAGGTCGACTCGTCCGCGAGTGCGGCAAAGTTCGGGTAGAGGTCACGATCAATGTTGCCGGAGCCATCCAGCAAAGTCCCGAGGGGGAACTCGTCCATGACGATCATGACGACTCGGCTCGGTGTACCGATCGCCGCCCCGCTGGCTGAGACACCGTCGTGCCGAATCACTGCCCTCGCAACCGGCGAGAAGGCCAGAAACATCACGGCGAACGCCGCAGGTGCGATGGCGAGCGCCCGCAGAAACGTCCGGGTGATATCGACGAACATCACCAATATGAACGCCACGACCCCACCAAGGCATCCGGCAACGATGAGCTGGTTCGGAGTCAGTGAGGACCCCTGTTTCAGCACTTCCCCAACGATGACCGTAGCGAAGAGCCCGACCAGGATCGCGTGTACCCAGCGGCGCAATTGGGGGGCCGCTACCCCGGCGGCAACCTCGACCACGTATGCCGGAACCACGGGAGCGAGCAGCAGGAACGCCGTGAGAGCCACCACCTGCCCGGGGCCCGCGTCGCGATCGATGAGGACGGAAACGTTCTTGGACAGAAGGTCGAACGCGGGCTGCGCGATGGCCAACCCTGCAACGGCGAAGAGCTCGGCGAAGGCCAAGAGCTCTCGCCGCCACGGCCCGAACCGTCGAGCGCTGTCGCGCCGTGAACCGTCCCCCTCGGGCGGGTCCGTCGTTCCCGTCACGTTCGTGACCGTGCACCGACGCAGACGGGGTGACTCATAGGCCGAGCATGGTACTGGCGTCCCGGCCAGCTCCAGAGCGCGGGAGTGCGAGCAAGACCGCGGTCCGTGACGTCGAAAGCAGCGAACCCGTCGCCACGCGGTGCCGAAATCGGTTGTTCGGCGACTAGGGCGTCCGGACTATGCCCCGATCGTCCAAAGTCCCCGGCGCGGGTCCCCGTGCGATCCAGGTCGAGGTCCGGCCGAGACACGGTGACCTCTCGCTGAGTCCCCAGTTGGCGACTGCCGCGACCCGTTCGCCGTGCGTTTTCCCGTTGAACCCGAAACATCCGCAATCCAGCTCCACGTTTCCGAGACACCGACCGGCGAAAGGCGCCCGTCGGACCCGCGAAGCAGCCCCGCATTTCCTGACGGGTTTGCGTCACCGTCTGGGCAAAAGTGATCGGACGAGTCCACAAGCGTCACCGTGGCGGAATGCTGAGATGCGAAACTACGGAGCAGCGAGTTCGCCCATTCGACGCGAACGACGTCGCGCTTCAGCGCCGCTATCGCGGCCGGCTCGTCGAGAATCGGCGCCGCGCACGGAACGGTCAGCAGCGCCATCCTCGCCCCATCCCGCGTGAGAATCCACCGCGCCTCCTCGAGCCCGTGTCGAGATGAGCCCCGCGTGTGCTGGAGTTCCGACGTTCATACGGACACCCCGCACCATCCGATCGAACACGGCGGAACGTCCAACCATGAGCACAGATTCCGACGGCCGGAAGTTCTCGACCGCGTCGGCGAACAACGCCCGCCAATCCGGACAGTCTTGTGCTGGAGCAACGAGCGTCCCCACGACGGCCCGCCCCTCCAGAATCCCGCAGAACAGCAACGGGACACTGACCCCCCGGATGTTGTCCGCTTGGTAGACACCGACCTCCGCCAGGTCGAACGCGTCGGCCTCCCCAACGACAAGAAGTCGTCGTGCGCCTGGAGGCGACTCGGCGGCGGCCTGCTCGTAGAACTGCGCGCGGAGTTCGTCCGCGGGTATCGGGTACCCGCCTCTCGTCGACCCGAGCAGCACGACGACGACGCTCACCAAGCGCGACGGGAACCACGATCCAGGCGTGTTGCCGCGTCACCGCGCCGCGCCGGATCGGCAGCTCCAAGATGCGATACGAGACGATTGCCAGGGCGAACATCGCTGCGACGCGCAGAACCACCATCGGCCACCCGGTCAGACCGATGTGCGACGGCGACAACCACTGGATCACCGGCACTTGGTAGAGGTACAGGCCGTACGAGATGAGACCGACGGCCGCGATCGGACGCCACGACAGCAGCGGCCGCAGCACGGGGCTGCTCGGCTGCACCGATGCCGCGACCAACGTCGCGCCGCCGATCGGCGGCGAAGACGAAGCCCCAGTTGTACATCCACCCGTCGAACGGGGTCGCGACCCGGGCCATCCACGCGATGGCGAGCAGACCGACGACGCCACCGACTCTCGAGCCCGCTCGAGCAACGCGACTCTTCGGCGCTCCCCGGCCGAGCATGACCACCGCCAGGACCGCACCGACGAGCAAGTTCCGATGCACGGGTGTCGGTGCCGTAAGTACGAGCGTTCCCATCCGAACTCGTGGAAGAAGAGCGTCATGAGCACGAACGAAACGAACGCGAGTCCACCGATCAGAACAATGACGGCACGCTTTCGACCTCGAGCCAGGTACAGGAGACCGCCGAGCAACGGCGGCCAGACGCAGATACCACTGTTCCTCGATGGAGAGCGACCACGTGTGGCTCAGAGGGTTGACTCGACGACCTCACCGAAGATCGTGTACCAGTTGCTGACGTACAGCAGCGACGCGATGCCCATGCCACGTGGTGCTGTCCAGTTGCCACGGATCTGCGACGAACACCGCGTACGCGCTGGCGATCAACAAGAGGACGAGCAGCGCCGGAAGGAGCTCGGCGCGCCCGGCGGATCCAGAAGCGTGCCGAGACGGTCCGGCCGGTCTGCGCGTGATCGATCAGAAGCAACGACGTGATCAGGTACCCCGACAACACGAAGAACAGGTCGACCCCGAGGAACCCGCCCGGGAGCACGCCGCGCATCGGGCCCGACTCGGGATCCGACCGACAGGTGGTACGCGACCACTGCGAGTACCGCGAGACCGCGGAGACCGTCGAGCGGCGGCTGATGATCCAGGCGCGTCGGCACGGCCCCGGCGGCGCGTCGGCCGCCTGGTTCAGTCCCGCTCACGACCGCGGGAGCGCGTGACTACGCGTCGTCGCTGGTGGCGACCGGCGCGGAGTTCTCCGAGGTCTCGGTCTGCGCGCCGGACTCCTCGGCATCTGTGCCGGACTCCGCGTCGGCCTTCTTGCCCGTGAGCTTGCCGGTCACTCGACGCCAGCCCACCTTGGCCGCGACGGCAACGCCTGCGCCCGCGGCGGCAACTGCGCCCACCAGCATGCTTCCCGAGCTGGCATCCAGGTACGCAAGCATCCCCATCGACTCCCCCAGCAATCCAGAACGTCCAACGACAGGGCGCCAATCCTACTCGTTCCCACGGAGCGTCAACAACAGTCACCACGAAGCGTGAACCTGGCAAACCCCTGGTTCATCGCCCTGGATCGTCTCGACGCCGACCCACGAGGAACCGCCGATCCTGGTCGAGAAAGGTCCCGTAGTCGTGAATCTCGGCGCGGTCCAAGTCGAAGTATCGCTCGATGATCTCGGTCGTCCCGCCGAACGAAGACCCCTCCAGCGCCGGCGGGTGAGATTCGAAGATCAGCCGTCCGCCCGGTCGCACCAGGGCATGACACCGGGCGAAGTAGTCATCGAGGCTCTGGTGCGTGTTCCCGTCGTAGGTGTGGTGATTCGCGAAGGACAACACGTCGTCGAACGTCGACGTCGTCTCGTAGTCCTCGAACGACGACACCAGCCAGTCGACGTTCGTGACCCCCAGGTGCCGCGCGCCGATGCGGCCGATCTCGACCAGATACGGGTTGAGTTCGAACGCGACGACCCGACGCGCCGCCGATGCGATCGCCAGCGAGAGGAAGCCGGTGTTGCAGCCGATCTCCAGGACGTCGCGGCCGTCGACCAGGTCCCGGAGCCCGAACGCGTCCACGCGGCCCTTCGTGTCCCGCAGCCCGGTGATCCCCAGTTCATGCGACGACTGGTAGTAGTAGCCCTCGCCGTAGTCGTACGTCGGCCAGTTGCGGTCCTGCTCGGCCAACTGTCGGTTCATCGCGGCGTGGACCTGGCGCAAGGCCGGCTGGTTCACCACGCGGGCATAGTCGCGTTGGCGGTTCCGGACACTGATCGTGCGGAGCGGCGACGACGACCGGAAGCCGTCGTAGGCAAAACGCAGCGGGGCGACCACCGACTGCTTCTCGTAGTACTTCTGGTACGTCGCGGCCGCAGATGTGCGCGCGGCCACGGATGCCGTTGGCGCGGAGCCACCATCGACGAAGAGCTCGCGAAGGGCGCGGGCCCGAACGACCGGGTGCATGAAGTGGAATGTCACCCCGGTCGAGAGATCCTGCGGGCGCGCGTCGAGCGCGCCCTTACCGCCCCAGCCGTCGAGGACACCGGTCGTGAGGAGTTCGGCGCGCAGCAGCGGATCGATGAAGGAGAACAGCGCGCGGTAGAGCGTGTCGTCGTCAGGACGATCGCCGGGCGGCAGCGGGACGTGCAGAGCGTCGAGCTCTCGCGTCGCGAGCACATCGCCTTCGTCGAGTCCCGGGGCCATCAGGAACGCCGAGACCCCCGGGCGGCCCCGGACCAGCACCGACCACAGCAGGACGTCGGCACCCCGCACGAACGGCAGCAGGCCGGTATGCACGTGAACAAGCGAGATGCCCGGGACCTCGAACAGCTGCTTGGGCAGGATCCCACCGCCGGTGAAGATCACCGGCTCCCCCGCCGAGGCCTCGAGCGCGGTGAGCACACGCGGGTCGCGATACGAATCCATACCGACCAGCTCGACCCGAGTCCGCATAATCGGAATACGTGAACCGGTGGTACATCTCGTCGATCATCGCGGCCGGCTCGGCCACCACCGATTCCAACGACCGGGCGATCGCCTGCACCAGTTCCGGAGAACGCTTGCGGATCCGGTACGGGTGAAAGTTGTGTGACCGGTCCTGGAGTCGCGCGGCAATGTGCAGCACCGGCCCGGCATCGCCCCCCGGAACCCGCCCCGCGTACCTGCCGCGCACCAGCAGGACGATGCGGCGCGGACGGACCCCGGCCCGCCGCATGCGGACCAGGTAGGCCCGGGCCTGCGGGCCCTCCCACGCCAGCACGGTCAGCGGCAGCTCGCGGGTCATGACGCATCCGATCCGGTCGCCCGGTCGAGAAGCTCGACAGCCCACGCGCGAGTCGCCGGTACGTGCGGGCCGGCCGCGACGAGATCGAGGGCCTTCAGCGCGGTGTTCACGAGCTTCAGGTCCCAGCCGTCTCCGTCCGCACCCGCGGCCTGCGCCGTCGCCAGGAGCACGGCCGCCACGCCGACCACGACGATCGGCGACGCCGGCTCCTCGGGCGTCGCTGTCGCCCATCCGTCTCCATACGCGATGGAGAGTCGCTTGCGAACGTCGATCTGACGGCACAGCTCGTCCAATTCGGCTCGCGGTGGCGGTTCCCCGTTGCCAGCCGCGCGATCCAACCACTCGCGTACGAGGCCAGGGACAGAGACCCCCGTCGATTCCCCGACGCTCGGCTGCTCATCGCGCAGCGCTGCCAGGAGCGGCTGACGGTCGACCGTCACCGGCCGCCACTCCCAAGAAATGCATCCGCCTTGGCCGCAATGATCTCGGCCGCGACCGGACCGCTGCTGCCAATGTTGAAAATGGTCTCCGACCGAGCGGCCACGATCTGCTCGCGCACCTCGTGGGCCGCACCAACCATCGAGGCGACACGGGTCGGGATCGAACCCAGGTCGTCGGGCGCCACGACCTCACCGATGCGGTCACGCACCGCGGCCTCGAACGGCTCGATGCCGATCGCTTCGTATTCGGGATTGTTCACCTTGCGGGGTACGTCCAGGAACAGCACCGGCCGCTCCAGCCCGAAGGCGAACTCCAGTGCCGCGCCGGACCAGTCACTCACCATCACGTCGGCCCGCTCCAGCGACGCCTTCGAGGCGATGTCCTCGTCCAACGTGAAGCGCGCGTGCGACCCGAACCGACTTCGCAGCGCAGCGATCGCGTCCGGTGTGTGTTTCTGGGTCATCGGATGCGGGCGGGCGATCACCTCGAAGCCCGCGTCGAGCAACACCTCGATGACGTCCGGGCCGCACGTCTCGAAGAGGCAGTGCGGACCCCACGACGGGGCCACGAGCACACAGGCCGGATCGTTGGGCGCGCGGTCCGGCACCGAAGCCGTCGCGGCGAGAATCGTGTCCAGACGCCCATACCCGTGGTCGAGGAGTTCCTTCGCGGGCAGGCCGGCGAGCCGTTCGCGGCTGCGGATCTCCGGCGCCATGTGCGGACCCACGCACAGGATCGTGTCGTAGTGGTCGAACCCGTCGGCGTCGTAGATCATGTGCGTGCTCACCATCGAGTGGAACACGTACACGTACTTCATCCCGAGGGCTTCGGCGTGACGCGACCGCGGCAGCACCTTGATGCCGAGCCGAGGAACGGTCGCCACGACGACGCCCGCCTCCATGGTCTGGAACAGGAACGATCGGCCGAGTCCCTCGCCGATGTCGATGGCGACGATACGAGGGTCGGCTCGAGTCAGGATCGGGTCGGTCGAACTCGACGTCAGGTAGCAGATCGTGCGACCCATCCGGCCGGTCAGCTCCGCGACGATGGGCTCGAAGTGCGGCCACGATCCCCCATCCTCGGCGTAGAACGTGATCGCGCGCGTCTGGCGATCCAACTTCTCGAACGCCTTGCGGCCGGATCGACGTTTGAATGCCATCGCCTCAGCCTTCCCTGAGCACAACGTGCGCGTCGAGTCGGCCATCGGCCAACAGTTGCTCGTACACCGCGAGATCCTCGATCGTGTCCACCTCGATCCAGCCGCGTCGCACCGGCACTGATCCGACCGCAGTGCCGCCGTCGATGAAGAGCTGGAGGAACACGGTCATGAACATCGCATCACGAGTGCGACCCTCGTAGGAACCTTCCGGATCGAGGATGTCGTATCGGCCGATCAGCTCGCCGGCGAAGTCGGCGCGAACAGCGATCAGCCCGAGATACTGCCCTTCGATGTCTGCGTAGGAGTTCGGCACCCGACCGAGTTCGGTGATGCATCCCGCCGCGTCAATGCGGAGCGTCTCCGCGTCCGCGAGCGGATCACTCATTCGCAGCTCCCAGAGGGCGCGCCATTCCATGTCGACCGCCACCGAGATCGGGCGGACCGGCTCGAGCATCGCGGTGACGATCCGTGGTTCGTACACAATGTCGCCGTACGCGATGAGCACGTCGTCCGCCCCGTCGAACCGATCGCGTGCACACATGAGGCTCGCGACCATGTTGGTGGTGGCGAATGCCGGATTGTGGCGGGTGGCGATCCCCAGCGGCTCGATCATCTCGACGCGGTAGCCGGTCACGATCGTGATGTCATCGATGCCCGCAGCACGCAACGCCCGTAGCTGCCAGTCCAGCAGCGGGCGGCCGCCGAGCGGTACCAGGCACTTCGGACGATCAGCGGTGTGCGGGCGGAGCCGGGTGCCTTCCCCTGCCGCCAAGATGATTCCGCGCATCAGACCGCGCCCAGGACGCGGCAATCAACTCGAGATCGGCCGAATCTTCGATGGGTCGCTCGGGATGCCACATCACGCCGACGTGCGGCAGTTCGCGATCCGCGAGCGCTTCGACGCTCCCATCCGTTGCCTGAGCAAGCACCTCGTAATCGGCACCCACCTCGCCCGGCGACACCGTCCAGTCGTGAAACGAGTTGACGACGCCTTGGCGCACCGGCCAGCGGGGTGAACCTACGACCGTGATTTCGTGCGGCACCCCGACGTGGCCGACGGCGCGACGCAACTGGCCCCCGGCCACCGCAACCATGTGTTGGAGCCCGCGGCACACTCCGAGAAGTGGACGCCGGGTCGCGGTGAGATGCGCCAGCAGCGCTCGTTCTGTCGCATCGCGTTCGGGCGCGGTATCGGTCGGCTCCGGCAGGGTCGCCAGATCGTTGCCGCCGGTGAACACGACGAGGTCGATGGCCAGATCGTCGACGAAGCGCGTCGGGTCCTCCAGGGAGTTCGGGATGGGGATCGCCACCCAGCCCCCACGGGCCAGGAACGACGCCCATCGCTGATCGAGGGCATCGCGGCGCTCACGGCGCGCGGCGTGATCTTCGACCCGCTGGGTGAGGCCGATCCGACGCCGGCCCGCCGTCACGACACCCTCGTGATCGTTCGACTCCCGCAGTCGATGCGCACCACCCGGGCCCGGCTCAGCTCTGCGTAGCGAATTTCGCCCACGCCGATCGCGGCGGGTAGCCCGATCTCGGACGCACGGACGGCCATGTGGGAGTTGGCCCCTCCGTACATGGTCACCAGCCCCGCGATGCCACGGGCCAGGAGCCAGTCGTAGCCGGGATCGGCACTCGGAATCATCACGACCTTGCCTTCGACCGCGACCTGCGGGTCCGCGTGGGCGTCGATCGTCGCCGCCTGCACCACCAGTTGGGTGACGAAGTTCGGCTCGGTACTCGGCTGTTCGTAGCAGGTGAGGTCCGCAACCGAACTCACCTGACCCGGGAGCGATACCGCCTGCGTCACCGTATGGGCTTCTCGCCCTTCGATGACGCGCTGACGGACGAACGCGGCAGAGTCGGCGAGCGCGTCGCGACAAGCGAGCAGGTCCTGAATCCGGACGAAGGAGAGGTCCTCGGCGTCGAGACCGAGGCCACGTCCGAACTCCACGAGATCGTCGAGCCCCGCGCTCAGCGCCACGGTGAAGACGAACTTTCCCCACTCGCGGCCCGCGATCGCCCCGACCATGAACCGATCGAGGTGATCGACGTCGTCAGGCAGTCCGACGCTCCGCAGCGCAGCCGCCATCGCCTGCCGCTCGTCCGGACTCCAGCGGTGGCCTCGGGGCTCGGGAACGGGCGACGCCGCATCGACCAGCGGGGCGAGGTACACCTCGGGCGCCGACCGGTAGCTCGGCGACGTGATGTCATAGGTCCCCGGACGCAGGTGTCCGTACTCGGCCACGAACTCGTCCCACTCGAGTTGGCCGGCACGCACGCGGGCGGCGTCGGCTTGGAGCCGGCCGAACACCGTCTCGATGGAGCGCAGGTACTCATCCACCCGGTCAGTACTCAAGGCGCCGACTGCGGTCAGCCCGCGCAGCTGACTCGTGGCCACGAAGGCACCGCGCGCCAGATGCGCAAACGTCAGCGCGCCCCGCCGAGCCAGCTCCAACTGGTGCATGGCGCGGTCGAGGGGTGGGATCGGAGCATCGGCAATCACGCGTACCTGACCGTCGAAGGACTCGAGCGCAGCCAGATCCGAGTCGAGCCGTTCCATACCCGCCACGGTGATGCGACCAAGTCCGTCGCGGAGTGCCGTCGCGTCACCCGACGCAACCAACGGAGCAACGAGTCGGGCGGCGTCGGCCTCGAAGCCTGGCGCCAGGCAGGTGAGCAGGATGTCGAACTCGACTTTGTCGTGGAGGCTCGGCTCGGCGGCCAACCGCTCGAGCGCATGATCCACCAATCGCCTCGCGGTCTCGTCCGGCAGCAATGCCGGAACGAACGAGGTGAACGACGCCCGCACGTCGACATAGGGGTGGCCGGCGATCTCGACGAGCAGCGGACACGGACGCACGTCGCGGTACCCGTACTCGGCCCGCTGGCGGGCCCACACCTCATCGGTGATCAGCGTCCGGTACAGCGACGTCGCGAGACGCCGAGGCTTGGTGCCGATGATCTCCGCGGGGTTCCAGTCGGTCATGACCGAGAGCCGGCTCGGCGTCCCGAACGTGGTCGGGCCGGGGATCCGACGCGATTCGACGAGACCCCGAGCCTCGACGAGTGCCGTGGCAACGGCTTCGTCGTCGACCGGTGCCTGTGTGTCGGCCACTGCGATCGGCCGCACCTGCAGCACGTGCACCCGTTCGTCCGCCGTGACGGCGAACTCGATATCGAGGGAGTCGTGGCCGACCAGCTTTTCGATGTCCTGCACCGTCGACAGCACCGCACTCAACTCGGACGGCACCTCGGGGCCGAGCGCGGCGCCCCGGAAGCAGACGATGGTCCGGACGTCCGCGCCGCCCGTGACCGTATCGGTCCGCGAGGTCCGATCATCGAAGTTGAACACGTAGTACGGCGCGCCGAGCGCATGCGTCCGGGTCATGATGACGCCGCTCATCAGGACGTCTCGCAGCATCTCCTGGATCAGCACCTGGTCGTCGTCAATCGGCGTTCCGTACGATGCGAAGACCGCGTCTACCGCCCGTCGCACTTCGGGGTCGGAACGATCGACGTCGAGCACACTCTCGTGCCGTCCGGCTCCCGACTCGGTCCAGGTGTCCTCGCTGCGGGCGCTGCTGCGAACGATCAACCGCTCGCCGGGCACCTCGGCCCTGATCCGTTTGAGCACGCTGCCGGGCGACCGCTGCCACTCCGCGTAGCTCGCGATGACGAGCGCCCCGATCTCGCCGCCGTGCTGCATCCCCCGCAGGCGATCGAGCGACTCGGCCTTGGTGCCGAGGACGAACCGAGCAAGGTCCTGGCGGGCGTCGAGTTCCGCCCACTCACCATCGAGGTCCACGACCTCGATGGTCAGACCCCGTTCGTGAAGGTGCCGCACGAGATCCGGGACGGTGGCGCGCTCGGTCAACACCCGAGCGTCGATCGCCGCGAACACTTCCTCCCGACCCCGCACGCCGAGCTTCATCACCCCGGCGTACTCGGCGTCAGCCGTCTCGGTCGGCACTTCCTGGCCGATGTCGAGTACCCGGGTTCCGTCGAGTCGCACCTTCTCGGCCCGGTGCAGGTCCTCGAAACTGCGACCGTCGTAGCGGTCGCGCCATCGGGTGTCGACGGCCAGGACCACGTCGCCCTGGGCGCGATCGAGTTGTTCGACGGCCGACGAACGGAAGATGACATCCGCATAGGCGACGAACACGCGCCCCGCGGGCATCGCGGGGACGAGCCCGAGGGAATAGGCGGGTCCGGTGCTGGCCCATTCGCGGTTGAACACCAACCGAAGATCGGGGTACCGCTCCAGCACTTCCTCGGCCCGGTAGCCACCGACGAACGAGACCTGGGCGCCGTCGAGCACGGCGAACGCGTCGAGTAGCCAGTCGAGGACCCGCCCACGCTCGTCGATGTCGGCGACCGCCGAGGGCAGCGAACCGCGCACCGCCCGCCCCGCGCCGAGAATCACCACCTGGTCCGTCGAGGTCGACGCGCCGCGAGTTGACTCCCCGCGGACGGAATCGTTCAACGGACGTCCCACGAAGTGTCGGGGTGGGTGAACACGACATTGTTGATGTATCGACTCCCCCGGCGCGCCGCGATCGTGAGGTAGCTCCCACCTTGCGTCTCGGCCAGGTGCTGCTCCTGGTGCGCAACCAGATCGAAGTCGTCAAGAGGCACCCATTGGTCCTCGACCAGTACCTGGCCGGCGTACCCGAGGTCGGCCAGCAGGTCGACCGTGGGCGCGATCCCGCCGTGGCGTTCCTCGATCTCGACGACGAGCAACGGATGCAGCCCCGAGATGAGTTCGGTCGCGCCCACGAGTGCAGCCCGTTCGTGGCCCTCGACATCGACCTTGATCATGTGGATGTCGGCGAGGTCCGCCGCGCCCAGGTCGAGGTCATCCAACCGCATGGTCTCGACCGACACGGTGCGGCTCCCGTCATCGAGACCTTCGAGCGAGGCCCGACCCTCGGTGCCCCGACCGCCCACGGGGAGGGTCAGCATTGCCGTCCCCGCCTGGTCGGACACAGCGGCGCGACGCACCGCGACATTCGGCCGCACGCAGCGCTCGAGGACCGAGGCGACGTCGGGGTTCGGCTCGAACGCCAGCACCCGTCGGGCGGACCGCGACAACCAGTAGGTCCAGGGTCCGTACCAAGCTCCGACGTCCAGAACGCTGCCGCCGCCCGGGTACGAGGCGACGATCCGACCCAGCTCCGGTTCGAAGCGACGATGGGCCCGCGCGATAGCCGCAACGAAGAGTTTGTCGGGCAGCAAGCCCGACACACGGGGAGAGCGCGCTCACCGGCCGACTCCGACGCGACGGAACACGAGTGCATAGTTCCAGGTGACGATCTCACGAGCCCCGGGGACCTTGACGATCCAGCGCGCCCATTCGGGGAGGTACCTCGAACCATGCCAGAGCAGGTCCACGTCGCTACGTTCCGCGAACCACGCCTGGACTTCGCTGACGCTGAGGCGGAAGAGACTGGTACCGAACTTGTTCTTGGGCTCGACCCCGTACTTGCGCGTGTAGCGCTCGACGGCCCGTTCGCCACCGAGGTAATGCCAGGGCGACGTCTCGTGCCCGCCCCAGGGCGAGAGCCAGTTCGTCAGCGTGAGATACCCGACCCCCTGCTCGGGTTCGAGAACCCGGACCATCTCGCCGAGCATCGCTCGCCAGTCGGGGACGTGTTCCAACACGTTCGAGCTGTGGACAATGCCCGCGCAGCCGTCTCGAAGCGGCAGCGCCTGTCCGTCACCCACCACCGCCGAGTCCGGCGAACGGTCGTGGAGACCCAGTTCGGCAAAGTCGTACTCCACCACGTGGCACCGGGCCCCGGCGGCCTCGAGCGCTTCCGCGGTGTAGCCCGGTCCGCCGCCGATATCCACCGCCGTCACACCGCGCAGATCCTTGTAGCGCTGGATCTTCCGGACCGCGTCGCCGGCAAGGTAGTGGTAGAAGGTGTCCGGGTCCGTCGCCTCCTGGCGAAAGAGCTTGAAGAGGTGGACGCTACGTGCGAGTCCCTCGGTCGGAGCGTCGCCTGACGCCGGTGCCGGCGCAGTCCTGGGCTCGGTTTCACCAACCACGGGGGCCTTCCTCGCTGTGCGGATGTCGTCATCGCCGATCGCGGCAGTCGCCGCGCCAAGAAACGTCTCGAGTGCAGTGTCCCAGGTGAACCCGGCCGCTCGTGCCGCGGCCCGGTCCCCCATGGAATTGCGTCGTGCATCATCCTGCGCCAGGGCGATCCATGCCCGCACGAAAGCGTCGTCGTCAGCGGCCAGTACCCCGGTCACACCGTCGACAATGGCGTCGCGAACTCCGGCGACGTCGTAGGCGAGCGCCGGGGTCGCACACAGACCGGCCTCGACGATCGTGAGTCCCCACCCCTCCCGCTCGGCCGGGTGCAGCAACAGCCAGGACTCGGAGAGCAACTCCGCTTTGCGCGCCTCACTGACGCGTCCCGCGACGACCACCGACGTCAGCGCCGGGTTGGACGCGACCCGCGCCTCGATGTGCTCACGATCGGGACCGTCGCCGGCGAGGACCAGCCGGCCTCCGGTCTGCGGGGCGACTCGTTCCCAGTGGTCGAGGAGCAGGTCGATCCGCTTGTTCTTCGCCAGGCGACCGAGGTACAGGAACTGCGGCTCCTGGGTTCGCGCCGTCGCGGTGCCTTGGGGCGCGACCGACGCGCCGAGGTCCATCACGTGGACGGCATCCCGCCGAACGCCGAGCTGCACCAGATCGTCGGCCGACGACGCGGAGATGGTGACGAAGTGCGTGTTCTGGTAGGCGAGCGGCACCCCGCGCGCCTCGATCTGGCGGAACATGGACGCCACGGCACCGGGGAAGTAGCGCTCCCATTGTTCACCGTGGACGTGGAACAACATGCACAGCCGTGGACCACGCCGCCACATCGGGCTGAAGAAGGGCATGCCGTTCACCACGTCGACGACGAGATCCGCATCGCGGAACTCGCGCAGGTACCGGACCGGCGCGGTCAGGTACTGGCTGTACCGGCCGCCGTTCGCGACGACGCGGTACGGATGTTCACCGACCGGTCCGGCGCAGACCAGCGCCACATCGTGACCGCGAGCCCGAAGCCCCTTCGCCAGCTCGTCGACCACGACCTCCGAACCGCCCGCGTCGGGGTGCTCGAGGTCCTTCCACGCGACGAAGAGGATCTTCAGTGGCCGAGACTCGGCGACTCGAGTCGGGATCGTCGGAAGCCGAAACGAGGACGGCGGACGGCCGCGCCACCTAGTGATCCGAGACGCGGGGAACGACCTGATCGCGACCCAGGCCGACCGGCACCTCGGGGTGCAGGTTGCCGGACTCGGAGGGGCGGGTGAGGTCGACGAAGACGTCGCTTTCGGGCGCGCTCTCACGGTCGACTTCGTCGGCCCAGGTCGCGGCCAACTCGTCGAGGCTGTCGCCGAAGGCGCGGATCCTCGGGGCCTCCGCGACCTCCCAGACGTAGCGGCCGAACAGCTTCTCGAGCCGCTGACAGCGCCGCCGGGTCCGCATGAGGTCACGCATCATGAGGATCGGGTCGCGCACGGGCCGAACCGTCGTGCCCTTGGCTTCCACCCACTCGACGGGAACCTCGACGATCCGGAACCCGAGCAGTTGCGAAAGTGCGAGCACTTCCACGTCGAACGCGAACCCCTTGCCTTCGGAGAGATGGAAGAGGAGCTTGCCGGCCGGCGCCCGAAAGGCCTTGAAGCCACATTGGGTGTCCGACGCGACGACGTTCACCATGGCGCACGCGAGACCGTTGAAGAACTTGCTCTGTACTTTCCGGATGCCGCGGCTCTGGGCATAGACGACCCACGAACCGGCGATCGAGCGGGATCCCAATGCCACCTCGGCGTCGTCGAGGGCGGCAACCAGATGCGGCAGGTCGGCGAGGTCGGCCGAGAGGTCCGCATCCATGAACACGATGCGCTCGCCCCGGGCCGCGGCCACACCGGCCTTGATGGCGCTGCCCTTGCCCTGGTTCCAAGGCAGGCGGACCAACCGGGCCTGCTGCCAACCACGAATGTGGGCCGTGACGACTTCCGCAGTGCCGTCGTGGCTGCCGTCGTCGACGATCACGAGCTCGACGTTCGGCGCCTCACCGAACTCACGACGCAGCGCCGGCAGCGTCCGGACCAGCCGCTCCGCCTCGTTGTAGGCCGGGATGATCAACGTGACCGTGGTCGACAGCGAGCGCCAGATCGCCGAGTCGAAGTGTCGAGTACTCACCCGCATGTGACCCCCCAAGTCCCCCCGCCGCCACCACGCTGGGTGATCGCGCCCGATGAGTCGGGCTCCGACGAAGGATCCCATGTTAGTCGCCGGGAAATGCCGGGAAAACCCCACTCTGCCCGGTGTGGCGGCCATTCCCGGCTGGTGACGGCGCCGTTGGCTGCGAGATCAACCGCCGACGACTGCCGCCGGCGCTCCGGGCCGGCTGATCGGCAACTCCCTGAGCGCCGGGCGGTCCGGCGTTCCCGAGATCGCGAACACCCTGATCTCGTTGCCGCCCGGCTGAAAGAACGCCGGTGAGAGCGCGACGAGGTAATAACCGTCCTCACCGGATCCCTGCTTGTCGGTCGAACTCAGCCCGGCAATACGTCCGTTGACCGCGACCGCGAGCGACTGGTCGGCTCGCGCCCCGACCGCCCGTCCTTCGATCCAGGTCCATGGCACCGAGCGCGCCGCGGGGTCGACGTTGTCGAACCTCGCCGCATCGCCGATCGAGACCGAGGTCGGCCCCGGTGCGCGTGGATCCACCAACCCATCCGGGGACCGCCCGATCAGTTCCGCATATGGACCGATCCGATACGGACGAAGTCCCGGATCGGATCCCGGCGCAACGGCCCGTGCACCGAGAACCTGCGGAAACAGCACCCCGCCGTCAAACTCGAGGAATTGACCATCCTTGGCGAACGGGACGCCGGGCGGCGCTTTCGGCGTGGCGAGATCCCACTGCGCGAACCGGCGGGGGGACTCCGGGCGAGGTCGCCCGGAGACCGACACGCCGTCCACCTCCCACGGAATCTTGATCCCGAGCTGATCGGCGATGGTCGGCATTACGTCGATCGACTCGACGGGCCGGTCGTCGACTGCTCCGACCCGTTGGCCCGGCGCCTTGACGAACAGTGGCGTCCAGAGGATTTCGGGCGCGTTCTGATCGCCGACCCAGCGAATCGGATCCCCGACCGTGAACGCCGCGCCATGGTCCGCCGTCACCACGACGAGCGAGTCGTCCCACGCCCCGATCCGCTCGAGCCTGTCGAAGACCTGACCGAGGATCGTGTCGACGGCCTGGACCTGCAGGACGTGACGCTCACGACCGATGTCCGCAGCCCATTGACTCCCCCACTGGTACACGTTGGCGCGACGCAGTGCCAGGTCTTCGCTCGGATATCCCGTGTCCTGCAACGTCGACAGGTATCGCCAGGGTTGATGCGGGAGCAGGAGGTGCAGGAAGTCGAAGGTCGGTGTGTCGCGCCGCGTCAGTGACCGGACGAACTTGCGTCCGGCAAGCGTCCGGTCGCCCAGATCGACCGGGAGCGCAAGGGGCTTCACCCGACTGGGTCGAGGGTTCGCGAACTCCCACCAGAGGTCCTTGGTCTGCTCCAGCAACGACGTGAGACCGCCCGACGTTGCGCCGGGTCCCCCCAGGCTCTCGACGCAGACGGTGTTCGGGCACAGGTGGGTCACCGCCTCGTGGACGTTCATGCGGTAGGCGCCACCGAGGAGTCGGAAGATCGTGTCCGGATAGTCGGCCGAACTCGGCACTGCCTTCGGGTCACTCGGGTACCGGCCCGTGGCGATCGCGGGCACGGCCAACTCGGTGAATCCGTTGACGGTCGTCGTGTTGCGGTACCACGACGAAGAGCCTGCGAGCCGGGCGAAGTTCGGGTAGAGCTCCGCATCGACCGCCCCGGAACCGTCGAGCAGCGTCTCGAGGGGAAGCTCGTCGACCACGATCATCACGACCCGTTTCGGGTTCCCGATCTCAGCACCCGCAAGGCCGCGTGGCTGATCCACGAAGACGATCGAAGCGGCGGGCGAAAACCCGAGAAACATGACGGTCAGGAGCAGGGGAACGACCGCGAGGTAACGCAGGAACAGGCGCGACCCATCAACGCGTCGCACCAACAGGAACGCGCCAACGCCGGCGACGATGGCGACGCTGACGACGATCGCCGGACGCGTACCGATGAGCTGTTTGCCCAGCTGCGCGGCGAAGAGCGCACCGAAGCCACCGAGGAGCCCCGCGTCGGACCCAAGGACGCGCGGGGTACGGCGATCCCGAGCCCCGCCTCGACCACGTACGCGACGAGCGCCGGGGCGAACACGACGATCAGGCAGACCGTGACCACCTCGCTCGGACTCGCGCCCCCAGCGACGAAGACCCCCACGTTCTTGGACAGCAGATCGAGCACGGGCTGGGTCACCGCGAGTCCGGCCGCGGCCCACAGCTCGAGCCATGCCCATAGCTCAGCGCGCCAGGGCCCGATGCGACGCCGCGCCGGGGAAGAGTTCAGAGGGCGTCCATTCTTCACCACGCTCTGGACGAACTTCGGTCAGTCCAAAGCCGCCAGGCGTTCGGCGACGTCCGCGAAGCCCGACTCGTGCCGCCGGATCCGATCGAAGAGTGTTCGCGCGCGAGGAATGTTCCCCGCCCGTTCCTCGAGGTCCGCGAGCACGTACCAGAGTCGAAGATGATGCGGCAGCACCTTTTTCGGCGTCGACACCGCCCGTTTGGACAGCGATGCGATGGCGTCATCAAGCCGTCCCCGGTCGGCCAACGACCCCGCACGCACGATCCGGCCCTCGGTCACCAGCGCCGCCGTCGGCGAGACCTCGGCCAGCTCGGCCCACAGCGTGTCGACGCGCTTGTGGTTCCCGAGCGCCCGGGCGCAGTCCATCAGGACCGGGTGCTGATCCACCTCGCCGGTGATCCGCACGTACTCGTCGAGCTCTTCGGTCGCGGGACCGTACTGACCGTTGCGGTACATCGACAGGCCCAGCAACTCCCTGACCGACGCGGCGCCCGGCATCGCGTTGCGCAGCGGTCGCAGGATCCTGATCGCGTCCCGCTCGCGGTCCTCGGCGTACGCCTCCGAGGCGCGGGCCATCGCGTCGAAGTACCGCTCGCCGCGGGCGCCGCCGTGGCGCAGGATCTCGTCGCGCACCGACACCGGCCCGCGACGTCGGCGCCGTTTCGGCTCCCCTCGCGGCGCGTCGCCCTTCGTCCCGGCACTCTCGGTCGGCCGCCGTTTTCCTCCGCGCACGACGCGCAAGGGCGCGCCGCCGGCCGAGGCCCGGTCGCTCGATCGGCTTCCGGTCTCACGAAACTCCGGGGCCTCGGGCACCGGCTTGCGGCGCCGAGACGTGCCGATCGTGCCGCCCCGCGGCCCGTCGGTGTTGCGGCCGGCCGACTTGCGACCCGTCCTCTCCGAGCTCCCGGACCGACCGCGACTGCCCGACCGACCAGGCGGGAGCATCCGCACCGCGTCGGCCGCGCTCGGAGGTCCCCGGACCTGACGGCTTCGAACTCGCGCGGCCCGACCGCTTCGCGCCGTCGGTCCCTGACGACCGCTGCGGGGCCTTCCCGGGTGCTCCGGTGCCGCGAGAGGATGCGGCGCCCGGGGCCCCGCCCGAGCGGCCCGCACGCGAACCGTCGGTCGACGGGCGGCCTTTCCCCGAACCCTTGCCGGCGGCGGGACGACCCTTTCCCCGACCGGACCGATCAGAACTCGAGCTGTTGCGGCGATCCATCGGAGGTCCCATCAGTGCCTGCGCGCTGGCGGAGCGCCACGCGCAGATGCGGTATCGACACACCGGACCGAAGCGATCGGGATGCGGCGAACGGAGCTGGCCATCGTACCGGCCCGCCGGCAGAGGGGGCGGACGCAGCCGGTCGACGTCGATATTCTCCCGGCAATGCCGAGGGGGCGTGGCCGGCCGCGCAACATCGCCTGGCGGGCCGTTGCAGTCGCGACTGCGCTGGCCGGATGCGCGTGGATCGTCGCGTTCACACTCGTGCGCGAGCCGGGAACCGATGCCCGCCGGCCCGATGGACCGCTGGACCCGAACCGGCGCTCGTCGCTCCTCGACCGAAACCGAACCTTGGACCAGCTCGTGGGCGACGAGACGCCGAGGGTGCTGGTCGTCGGCGACTCGGTCGCGGACAGCCTCGCCACCGGAGCGACCGGCGCGCCCGGGGATCCCTTCGGCGTCGGGAGCGCCTCGATGCTCGGCTGCGGCATCGTCCCGGGAACCCCGATCGGCCCCGCGACGGCCCAGGCCACGAGCAGTTGCGACGAGTGGCCGAAGGTCTGGGCACGCGGTATCGACGTCTTCGACCCGGCCGCGGTGCGTCCTGCTCGCCGGCACCTGGGACCTCTACGACCACGAACTCGACGGTCGACGAATCGTCGCGGGTTCGGACCGATGGCGGACCCGCCTCATGCGCGCCCTCGACCAGCGTCGTCGCCTGGTACATCGCGCCGGCTCCCAACTCGTCGTCCTGACCACGCCCTGCTTCCGACCCGCCGAGGGTCCCGCCCGAGACCTGGCCCGCCTCGCCGATGGGCAACGAGTTCGCCGGTTCAACGCCGTCCTGGGTGACTTCGCCCGGACCCACCCGGCCGAGGTGAGCCTCGTGGACCTGTACCGACTGACCTGTCCGGGCGGGAGGTACCTGGGGTCGATCGACGGGGTTCCGCAGCGGATCGACGGCGTCCACTTGACCCCGGATGCCGCGCAGAATCTATGGCGCCTGATCACGCCGGAGATCCAGGCCGCGTTCGCGGGTTGAACCGCAGCAGCGAGCACGAAAAGAAAAAGGCTGGGAGTCGCGCGGACGCGCCTCCCAGCCTTTTCGAGAAAATCCGGCGGTGACCTACTCTCCCAGGGGGCTCCCCCCCAAGTACCATCGGCGCGGGCGGTCTTCACTGCCGTGTTCGGAATGGGAACGGGTGTTTCCCCGCCGCAATAACCACCGGAAATCTATAAAATTGGTGTCCCTCAAGGACTCCATAGCGAGCACGAACAACAAAGATCCCAAGCCCTCGGCCGATTAGTACCGGTCGGCTGAACACGTCACCGTGCTTACACCTCCGGCCTATCTACCAGGTAGTCTTCCTGGGGCCTTACCCGGTTAACCCGGTGGGAGAAATCATCTTGAGGAAGGTTTCGCGCTTAGATGCTTTCAGCGCTTATCCTTTCCGCAGGTCGCCAACCAGCCATGCTCCTGGCGGAACAACTGGCACACGAGAGCTGCGTCCGTCCCGGTCCTCTCGTACTAGGGACAGCTCCCCTCAATTCTCCTACGCCCGCACTGGATAGGGACCGAACTGTCTCGCGACGTTCTAAACCCAGCTCGCGTACCGCTTTAATGGGCGAACAGCCCAACCCTTGGGAGATGCTTCACCCCCAGGATGCGACGAGCCGACATCGAGGTGCCAAACTTTGCCGTCGATGTGGACTCTTGGGCAAAATTAGCCTGTTATCCCCGGGGTACCTTTTATCCGTTGATCGACCGCGCTTCCACATGCCACGGCCGGGTCACTAAGCCCTGCTTTCGCACCTGCTTGACTTGTAGGTCTCGCAGTCAAGCTCCCTTGTGCCTTTGCACTCGACGCCTGATGGCCAACCAGGCTGAGGGAACCTTTGGGCGCCTCCGTTACTCTTTAGGAGGCGACCGCCCCAGTCAAACTACCCACCTGACGCTGTTCCTGATCCGGATAACGGATCCAGGTTAGAGTTCCAATATGAACAGGGTGGTATTTCAACGTTGACTCCACTACGGCTGACGCCGCAGCTTCCAAGTCTCCCACCTATCCTACACAATCCATATCAAAACCCAACATCAAGCTGTAGTAAAGGTCCACGGGGTCTTTCCGTCCTAGTGCGGGAAACGAGCATCTTTACTCGTCGTGCAATTTCGCCGGGTCTCTGGTTGAGACAGTAGCCAAGTCGTTACGCCATTCGTGCAGGTCGGAACTTACCCGACAAGGAATTTCGCTCTTGTGAGCCCCTATGTCGCCATAGGGCAAGGACCATATCTTCGTCTCATCGTCGGAGATGAGAGGGCTGGCGTGTGGTCTCTGAGGATTCCAGGTAGCGAGACCGCTGCCGACGATTCATCTGCTCGGTCTCCCGGGCGATGTCCGCCAGTCCTTCCTCGGTGAGGTGCGCGCCTTCATCCATTGATCTGATGACGAACGCGAACCGCACGAAGTCGGAGTTCTTCGCGGTTCTCAGTGGGTGTTCTTCGAAGAACGGAATCACGACATCCAGCAGATCCGACCGCCGCTTCACGGAGAAGCGGAGGAGCGGTTCCCGATGGTTGTCGTGGCGGATGCTCTCAATCAGGTACCCGCACCCGAACACCTCGATGAGGAGTTCAAGCGCCGGCATGGAGGATGCGGCCTGGGTTACCGAAAACTCATGCTGGACTTGCCAGCCGAGTCGACAACCCGGGTTCCGAACCACCGAGATCGAAAAGCAGCCTTCACCGTCGACGAAGCCGACGACCCACTGCTCAATACCTGGCCTTTCCTGCTGATTGTCCGCACCGGATGGATTTTCACTTCCCATCATCACACCTTCTCACGAAGGTGTGACATAGATGGATGAGTACCACCGGATACACGGGGTTTCCAGCATTTGGCCAGCTGCACTTCACGCGTCACCGCGTGAAGGGGCAACTCCCTCGCACGTGAGGGTTCAATTACCTTAGGACCGTTATAGTTACGGCCGCCGTTTACCGGGGCTTAGGTTCAGAGCTTCGCCTTACGGCTAACCCTTCCCCGTAACCTTCCGGCACCGGGCAGGCGTCAGTGCGTATACGTCGCCTTACGGCTTAGCACGCACCTGTGTTTTTAGTAAACAGTCGCTTGGCCCTGGTCTCTGCGGCCTCCTCGAGCTCGGGGAGCAAGTCCCTCCACTCTACTGAGGCCCCCCTTCTTCCGAAGTTACGGGGGCAATTTGCCGAGTTCCTTAACCAGAGTTATCCCGATCGCCTTCGTATTCTCTACGTGACCACCTGAGTCGGTTTGGGGTACGGGCACCGTGTCAACTCGCTAGAGGCTTTTCTCGGCAGCATGGGATCACTCACTTCACCTGAATCGGTTCGGCATCGCGTCTCGAGGTACATGCCCGACGGATTTACCTATCGGACCCTCTACACGCTTACCCCAGGACAACCAGCGCCTGGGTTGAGCTACCCTCCTGCGTCCCCCCTTCGCTTCCCGCCAGAGCGCGTGCCGGATTCGTCCGAAGACAGCCTCCAGTCGCCTCCCTCTTGGGATTGGCGCGGACACGGTGGTACAGGAATATCAACCTGTTGTGCATCGACTACGCCTCTCGGCCTCGCCTTAGCTCCCGACTAACCCTGGGCGGATGAGCCTTCCCCAGGAACCCTTGGTCATTCGGCGGAGGGGTTCCTCCCCCCTCGTTCGCTACTCATACCTGCATTCGCACTCGACCACGCTCCACCACACGCTTACGCGGCGGCTTCACAGCTGAGATCGACGCTCCCCTACCCATCCCCCATAAGGGGAATGACGTAGCTTCGGCTCCATGCTTGAGCCCCGTTACATTGTCCGCGCAGGATCACTCGACCAGTGAGCTGTTACGCACTCTTTTAAGGATGGCTGCTTCTAAGCCAACCTCCTGGCTGTCTGGGCAATCCCACATCGTTTGCCACTGAGCATGGAATTAGGGGCCTTAGCTGACGTTCTGGGCTGTTTCCCTCTCGACCATGAAGCTTAGCCCCCATGGTCTCACTGCCGCGTTCTGGAGTATCGGTATTCGGAGTTTGGTTGATTTCGGTAAGCTTGTGGGCCCCCTAGACCATCCAGTGCTCTACCCCCGATACTGAACACGCGACGCTGCACCTAAATGCATTTCGGGGAGAACC
>CAVPAT010000006.1:70000-89171 GCA_963701625.1 uncultured Acidimicrobiia bacterium
AGACCAGCTACCCGTCGTTGCCTTGGTAGGCCATTACCCCACCAACAAGCTGATAGGCCGCGAGCCCATCCCGAAGCGGAATCCATTTCTTCACCTCGCCATGCGACATGGTGAAGACATCCGGTATTAGCACCGGTTTCCCGGTGTTATCCCGGTCTTCGGGGCAGGTTGCTCACGTGTTACGCACCCGTTCGCCACTGTCCACCCGGGCAAGCCCGGGCTTCTCGTTCGACTTGCATGTTTTAAGCGTGCCGCCAGCGTTCGTCCTGAGCCAGGATCAAACTCTCCATCGAGATCTGTGACCGACCCACCCGAAGGTGAACCGATCGGTGATCTTGGGTTGAGAGCCGCTCCCAGGAGTGCTGACCCCTGGAAGCAACTGGCACCGACGGTGCTCTGGTAAGAGCCCCGTCGGGCATTCCAAATTTGGTTGCACCCACCGATTCGACAACTCGCAGACGTGGGCCGCCAAGCCGGTGAGAGCGACCTCACTGACTTGTGTGCATTCACTGTTCCGTTTTCAAGGAGCCGCTGCCTGGCATCATCCCTTCCGACCCAACGGTCGTGGGGCTGCCAAGCCGACACTCGTCCCCGAGCCCGGCACCGCCGGGACTCGCTCATTTCGGAGCCTGGGGGGCGTCCGTGTCAATCCGCGTCTGGAGTTGCGAGCCGAAATCGGCAGGCACCCGTGGGCGGAAGGGGCATCCTATGGATCTGGCACGCCCGGGTCAAGCTCAGGCAGTAGTTTTCTCGCCCATGGGACGAGCGAACTCCAAGCCACGCAAAGGGAAGGCCCACCACCATCTGCCGAAGGTGGGCACCGCTCCGGAGTTGGAGCACGACGGCCAGCGCGAACGGGCCGCCATCATGGACGTCATGGGCCTCGGCAACGCCTCCGGGACCACCAAGACGATCCTGTTCTGGCTCGGAGTGCTCGTCCTCGTCGCAGCCATTGCGGCCCTGGTGATCCTCACGGTGCTCTGACTACTCGACGGCGATGCGGGCCCAGGCCCGCTTGCCGACCTGCAGGAGCCGACCGTCGACGGTCTCGGCGTCGACCTCGAGATCTGGATCCGCGACCTTCTCCCCCTCGATACGAACGCCGCCCTGTTCGATCTTGCGCCGACCTTCCTTGTTCGACGTCACCAACTCGGCCTGTGCGAGCAGCCGAGCGAGACGCATCGGGAACTCGGCGCGGTCCATGCGGCACTCGGCCACCTCCGTCGGGGCCTCGCGGGACTTGAAGACCCGATCGAACTCCGCCTCCGCCGCCGTGCCGGCGTCGACTCCGTGGTACAGGTCCACGATGGTCCGGCCCAGCAACCGCTTCGCCGCCACCGGGGCCAGAGAGCCGTCGGCCACGGCGGCCATGGTCGTGGCGACCTGATCGGGTCCCCAGCCGGTCGTCAGCGTGAAGTAGCGCTCCATCAGCGGGTCCGGGATGCTCATCAGCTTGCCGAACTGCTCCGCCGGCGCTTCGGCGATCCCCACGTAGTTGTCGAGGGATTTCGACATCTTCTTCTTCCCGTCGAGTCCCTCGAGGAGTGGGAGCGTCATGACGACCTGGGGCTCCATCCCCGCGGCACTCTGGAACTGGCGACCCATCAGGTTGTTGAACAGCTGATCCGTGCCACCGAGTTCGACATCAGCCCGCATTTCCACACTGTCGGTGCCCTGGAGCAGGGGGTACAGCAGCTCGGAGAGGGCGATCGGGACGCCGTCACGGAACCGGGAGGCAAAATCGTCGCGCTCCATGATCCGGGCGACCGTCGTCCGGCCGGTCATGCGCAGAACGTCGACCATGTCCATGCCGGCCAGCCACTCGGAGTTGTGGACCAGCTCCACCTTTCCAGGTGAGAAGTCCAGGATGGCCCGCACCTGCTCGACGTAGGTCTCGGCATGGGCGGCGACCTCGTCTGCCTCGAGCGGAGGTCGGGTCGCCGAGCGGCCGGTGGGATCCCCGACCAGCGCGGTGAAGTCGCCGATGATCAGGACCGCGAGATGTCCGAGATCTTGGAATTGGCGGAGTTTGTGCAGTACGACGGTGTGCCCGAGGTGAATATCGGAAGCCGTGGGATCGATCCCCAGCTTCACGCGCAGCGTCCGACCCGATCGCAGCTTCGTTTCAAGCTCGCGCGGGTCGATGCATTGCACGGTGCCCGAAGTGAGGATCCGCAACTGTTCGTCGACGTTCAAGGTGGCCGACGGTACCAGCGCGCCCCGATCGCGAGACGTTCCTTTGAAACAATGACCGACATGACCCGCCGCGGCGTTCGCACCCGCACCGTCGCCGTGCTGATCCTCGCGGCGCTGGTGTTCAGCAGCTGTCGCTACACGAGCCAGATTCGGCTCCCCGACGATCTCGCCGTGTCGTCGCGGATCCTCTGGAACGACGGCACCCTGCTCACCCGCGTCCACGGCGTCGAGGATCGGGATCCGATCTCGCTCGACGAGATGGCTCCCACCCTCCCCAAGGCCGTCATCGCGATCGAGGACGCGAACTTCTACGGTCACGGCGGCGTCGAGATTCGCGGGATCGTGCGGGCGCTGACCCACAACCTCGAACAGGGCAAGGCCGCCGAAGGTGGTTCGACTATCACCCAGCAGTACATCCGTGCCGTACTGCTCGGCAACGAGAAGACCGTCAAGCGCAAGTTGCGTGAGGCGGTCATGGCCACCCAACTCGAACAGCGCTACTCGAAGCGAACGATCCTCGAGCGATACCTCAACACCGTGTACTTCGGCAACGGCGCGTACGGCGTACAGGCCGCCGCCCGCACGTACTTCGGTATCGACGCATCGGCGATCGACCTCGCGCAGAGCGCGCTGCTCGCCGGCATGATCCGCTCACCCGGTGAGTACGACCCCTACACGCAGTTGGATGCCGCCCTCGCCCGCCGTAACGAAGTCATCGAACGAATGCGCGCCCTTCGGCGCATCACCGAGGACGAGGCCCTCGTCGCCACGGTCGCTCCGATCGCGGTCGAACAACTGGTCGACGACCGCCAATACCCCGCACCGTTCTTCGTCGAGAAGGTCAAGCAGTTCATCTTCAACGACGAGCGCTTCGGCGCGACGAAAGCGGACCGTGAGCGTGCGCTGTTTCAGGGCGGGCTGACCATCGAGACCACCCTCGACAAGACCTGGCAGATCGAAGCCCACACCGCACTCAAGGGCGTTCTCACCGACCCGGCGGATCCCCCGGTGCTCTCGTGGCCGTGGACCCGACGAACGGCCACATCAAGGCCTACGAGAGCAGCCAGGACTACTGGGGTCCGCTCCCCTACGCCAAGTTCGACCTCGCCGCCGCGGAACGCCAGCCCGGGAGCAGCTTCAAACCGTTCACCCTGGCAACGGCGCTCGAACGGGGGATCCCCTTCGACGCGCTCCTATTCCGGCGGGAGCCCGCGCACCATCCCCACCCCCGGCGGTCCGTGGCGGCTCGAGAACTTCGAAGGGCAAGGCTTCGGACGTATGAATCTGATGGAGGCCACGGTCAACAGCGTCAACACCGTCTACGGCCAACTCGTCATGGACGCCGGCCCGGAGAACGTCGCACTCCTCGCCACCCAGATGGGCATCACCTCGCCGTTGCCCGCACTCCCGGCCATCGCCATCGGCGACCTCGAGGTCTCGGTGACCGACCTGGCCTCCGCGTATTCCGTGTTCGCCGCCGACGGCATCCGGCACTCCCAGGTGTTCGTCACCCGCGTCACCGATCGCCAGGGTCGGGTGGTGTATCAGGCGAAACAACCCGACAAACGCGTGCTCGCGGCGGACACCGCTCGAACGGTGACGGGCGCACTCCAGCAGGTCGTCCAACGCGGGACCGCAGTGAAGGCCCGCATCGGCCGCCCCGCGGCGGGCAAAACCGGTACGACCGACAATCGCAAGGATGCCTGGTTCGCCGGCTACACGAACGAGGTCGTCGCGGTCGCGTGGGTGGGGTTCCCCGACGGCACTCCGATGATCGCGCCGCGCACCCGCCGACCGGGGTTGGGCGGCGAATGGCCGGCGCAGATCTGGCAGGTGTTCACCTCCAGCGTGCTCGCCAACGTTCCCGCGTCACTGTTCCCCGTACCAGAGGGCACGACCACGACGACCACGACCGTGCCGCGTTCCGCCACGACCCGGCCGGCAGTTCCCGGGATCGTCTCGGTGGTCGGCGTCGACGCGTTCACCGCGGTCCAGACGCTCCAGGCCCGGGGCTTCCGGGTCGAGACCGTGGGCCGGCCCAGCCGCCGCTACCCACCAGGGACTGTGATCTCCCAGGACCCGATCGCCGGGATGCAGGTCCGACCCGGAGCGACGGTGACCCTGACCGTGGCGAGTGGTCGACCCCGGGTGATCACCGTTCCGAACCTGCTCGGCCTGCTGTCCGACCAGGCCGCGGGCGCGATCCGCGACGCGGGCTTCGTCGCCGACATCGTCGTCGAGGTCCAGCCGTCGCCGGTCCCGCCGAACAGCCAGGGCAAGGTCTGGCAGCAGTCGCCGAGCAGCGGCACCCGCCTCGACGAGGGGTCGACGGTCCGGGTCTGGACCAATCCGTAACTCCCACTCTCCCGCAGCTGTCGAGCCGGTGGCGCGCGCCGCACCCGAGCGACACACCCTCGAGGTGGAGCCTGGGTCAGTCGACGCGCCGATCGCCGTCGCGGACCCGCCGGGCCAGCCCGGCCAGCAGCTTCGCGGTCATCGCCGGCAGTTCGCCGACCAGGCGTCGAAAGCTCCGTGCATCGAGCATCCCCACCGTTGCCGGTGACGTCGTGACCACGTCGGCGTTTCGGGGCGCGGGGTCGAGAAGGGCCAGTTCGCCGAACCAGTCCCCCGGCGCCGAGTTCGGCAGTCTTGCGCCCGTTGTGCATGACTTTGGCGGTTCCCTCGAACAGCACGTAGACGCTGTCGCCGGCCTCGCCCTGGCGCACCAGCACCACGCCACTGGCGACCTCGTGGATCCCGATAGCCCGGGCGACGTGGCGGCGCTCCTTCTTCGAAAGCTTCGAGAACAGCGGCAGCGCCTCGAGGTGGTCCGCAATCGCATCGACTTTGGGCATGGGGACTCCTCAGATGGTGACGGGCAGCCGTTGGAGGCCGCGGAGCACGAACCGACCGTTGTACTCCAACTTCTCGGTTGCGAGTGCGAGATCGGGAAATCGACGGAACAAGGTGGGGATCGCGACGCGGCCCTCGAGGCGGGCCAGCGCCGCGCCGAGGCAATGGTGCACGCCGCTGCCGAACGAAACGTGCGCCGCCGCGCCGTCACGCGCGAGGTGCAACTCGCTCGCGGTCGGTCCCCAGCGGGCCGGGTCGCGGTCGGCGGCCGCGAGTCCGGTCAGCACGAAGTGCCCCTCGGGGATCACCGTGCCATGGACGTCGACATCGTGGGTCGTGATACGGCCGGAGAACTGGACGGGCGGGTCGAAACGCAGCAACTCCTCGACCGCGTTGCCGTCGAGATCGGGCTGCGCGCGGATGAGCGCGGCCTGCTCAGGATTTCGCAGCAGCGCCAGCGTCCCGTTCGCGATGAGGTTCACCGTCGTCTCGTGCCCTGCGACGTAGAGCAACACGACCTGATCGATCAGATCGTGCTCGTCCAGCATGTCGCCACTGTCCTCTGCGGCGATCAATGCGCTCAACACATCGTCGCTCGGATGACGACGCTTCGTCGCGATCACGGACTGGACATACTCGGTCATCGCGTCGCCTGCCGCGAGCGCCGCGTCGAACTCTTCCATGGAAATGATCGGATCCAGCGTCTTCACGAGCGCCGAACTCCACTCGCGGAGATCCTCGCGACGATCGGTCGGCATGCCGAGCATCTCGGAGATGACGGTGAACGGCAGGGGGAACGCCAACGCCGAGATCACGTCGAACGTGCCCTCGTCTTTCACGGCCACCAGCGCCTCGTCGACGAGACGCTCGCACAATGGCCCGAGCCCCTCGATCGTCCTCGGCGTGAACGCCTTCGCGACCAGGCGCCGGAGCCGGTCGTGGTCAGGCGGATCCAGATTGAGCATCGCCCGACTCCCCCGACTGCGTTCGCCGGCTCGGGACTCCATCTCCTCCTGCATCGGAAGCGTTGCCGTGGCGTTGCGGGCCTCAACGGAGAGACTGGGATCTCGCAGGATTCGCAGGACGTCCTCGTAGCGAGTGACGATCCAGGCACCGAAGGGCGTCTCACACACCGGGGCGAACTCGCGGAGCGCCTCGTACTGAGGGTAAGGATTCGCCGCGAAGTCCGGGTCGAATGGGTTGAAGCCGGCGTCCAATGCGGTCATCGCCAGGCAGGCTACGACTCGAACCGCCGTCGGTCTGCGTGGCCGCGGTCACATCCCGGTCAGGACCGCAGCCAGGACTCCTGGGACTCCAACACCACCCGAACTGCTTCGAGTTGCGCGATGAGCGGTTCGGGCCCACCCCCGCCCGGAGTTGTGCGCCGAGCGGCCCCGGCCACCCCGCCGATGAGCTCGACGGCCTCGGGGCCGAGGCGAGCGTCCGCCGCGACGAGGTCGTGTAATCGGCTCCCGCCGTCGATCGCGTTCCGTACCAGTGCCCCCACGACCGCGTGCGCCTCGCGGAAGGGCATACCACCGCGGACGAGGTGTTCGGCCAGGTCAGTAGCCGCAAGGTACGGATCGTCGGCTGCGTTCCTCATCGCGTCCGGCACGAACTGGACGGCATCGAACAAGCCGGTGAAGGCGATCAACGATGTCGTCAGCGTGTCGACCGCATCGAAGAGGGGCTCCTTGTCCTCCTGAAGATCCCGGTTGTACGCGAGCGGAAGCGCCTTGAGGGTCGCGAGCAGCCCGGTGAGATCACCGATGACGCGTCCGGCCTTGCCGCGTATCAATTCCGCGATGTCGGGGTTCTTCTTCTGCGGCAGCATCGACGATCCGGTCGCGAACGTGTCCGGCAGACGGACGAATCCGAAGGCCGGGTTCGACCACAGCACGATCTCCTCGCCGATCCGGGAGAGGTGGACCTGCGCCAGCGCCGCCGCGAAGACCGCTTCCGCCACGAAGTCCCGGTCGGAAACGGCATCGAGCGAGTTCTCGAATCGTCGACTGAAGCCCAAGGTCGCCGCGGTGTGGTCCGGATCAATCGGCAGGCTCGACCCCGCCAGGGCTCCGGCGCCCAGTGGCGAGACGTCGGCGGATCGGGCCACGACTTGCCAGCGTTCGACGTCGCGGGCGAGCGCCCAGACGTGAGCCAACAAGTGATGTGCAAGCAGGACCGGCTGCGCCGGCTGCAGGTGCGTGTAGCCAGGAAGCACCGTCCCACCCGCGGCTTCGGCCCGGGCGACGAGCACGCGCTGAAACTCGGTCAGGTGTTCGACCATCGTGTGCGCCGCACGTCGAGTCCACAGCCGCAGGTCGGTCGCGATCTGGTCGTTGCGACTGCGTCCGGTGTGCAGCTTGGCCCCGGCGTCGCCCGCGAGTTCGGTGACACGACGCTCGACTGCCGTGTGGATGTCCTCGTCGGTCGGCACGAACACGAACGAACCTGCCTCCAACTCCTTCGCGACGGCGTCGAGCGCCGCGGTGACCTGCGTGCCCTCCGACGCAGTGAGCAGTCCCACGTGCACCAGCATGGCGACATGGGCGCGCGAGCCGTCGAGGTCGTCGGCGGCGAGCCGTTGGTCGAACGGCAGGCTCACCGAGAGCGCCATCAGCGCGTCGTCGGGACCCGCGGCGAACCGTCCGTGCCAGAGGGTGGTGCCGGCGGCGGGCGGGCGCTCCTCGCTCATGGTTGCTCCCGCGGCGGGACCACCGGCTCCTCGAAGCGCTGCCGTCGCGCCCAGGTCTCCACCGACAACCCCCAGAGCCGCACGAACCCCGCGGCATCCTCGTGACGGAACGCGTCATCGGCTTCGTAGGTTGCGAGCGTGTAGTCGTACAGGCCGCGCTCGGCCCGGCGGCCGACGACCCGGCATTGGCCCGGTTCGAGCGCGAGCCGTACCTCGCCGGTCACATGACGTTGCGACGAATCGATGAACGCGTCGAAGGCCTCGCGCAAAGGCGAGTACCAGAGGCCGTCGTAGACCGTCTCGGCCCAACGGGTCTCGACCCGGCTCTTCTCCCGCATCACGTCACGTTCGAGTGTGATCGATTCGAGGTCTGCATGCGCCATGATCAGCGCCAGCATCCCGGGACATTCGTAGACCTCGCGACTCTTGATCCCGACCCGGCGGTTCTCGACCATGTCGATACGACCGAATCCGTAGGAGCCGACCACGGCGTCCAGTTCGGGCAGGATCTGGTGCAGCGGCGTCGGGACCCCGTCGAGACTGACCGGCACCCCACGATCGAAGCCGATCACGATCTCGGTCGGTGCCGTCGGTGCGGCCGCGACTCGACCGGTCCGTTCGTAGATGTCATCCGGTGGCGCCGCCCAGGGATCCTCCATCGCGCCGCACTCGACCGCCCGACCGACGATGTTCTCGTCGACGGAGTACGGCTTCTCGAGTGACGCGGTGATTGGGATCCCGTGCCGCGCGGCGTAGTCGATCGAGTCCTGACGACTGAAGCCCCAGAGCCGAACCGGGGCGAGGATCTCGAGGTCCGGTGCCAACGTGCGCAATGACACCTCGAAGCGAACCTGGTCGTTCCCCTTCCCGGTACATCCGTGCGCCACTGCATCGGCACCGAACTCGCGTGCCGTGGCCACGAGGTGGCGCGTGATCACGGGACGCGACAACGACGACACCAGCGGGTACTTCCCTTCGTAGAGCGCGTTCGCCTTGATCGCGTTGACCACGAATCGTGACGCGTACTCCTCGCGTGCATCGACGACACGAGCGTCGATCGCACCCGCAACGAGGGCGCGCTGACGAATCGTTTCCCAGTAGGCGGCATCCGCCCGCGGTTCCTGACCGACGTCGACTGCGAGCGCGATGACCTCCGAACCCCATTCCTCTTGGATCCACTTCACCGCGACCGAAGTATCGAGCCCTCCCGAATACGCGAGGACCACCCGCCGTGCCGTCATGTCCCGTCCTTCTTCATCACTAGAGACCCGCAAGCGCCGCGAGTCGGGCCGCTACCGCCGCGCCACCCACCGATTCGGCGCAGACGAGAATGAGTGTGTCGTCGCCGGCCACCGTACCGAGTACATCGGGATAGCCGGCGCGATCCAACGCCGACGCGACGACGTGCGCCGAGCCCGGCGGCGTTCGCAGCACTGCCAGGTTCGCCGAGTAGGCGACGTCGACGACGAACTCGCCCATCACCCGGCGCAGGAAGTCGTCGGGGTTTCCCGCATCCTTGGTGTGTTCCGGTACGGCGTAGGCCATGGTTCCGCCGGGTATCCGGACCTTGACTGCGCCGAGTTCCTCCAAGTCGCGGCTGACCGTCGCCTGGGTGGCGACCACCCCTTCGGCCGCGAGCAGGTCCACGATCTGCCCCTGGCTCGAGACCGCCTGCTCCTCGAGAAGACGCGCCAGCCGGTGCTGGCGCTGCGGTTTACCCATCGTCGCCATCAGACCTCCATCAGGAATGCGAACAAGGCCCGCTTCGCATGCATGCGATTCGCAGCCTGCTTCCACACGACACTCGCGGACCCGTCGAGCACCGAATCAGTGACTTCCTCACCCCGATGCGCGGGGAGACAGTGCATGAACCGCGCATTCGTACCGACCGCGGCCATCGAGCGCGTCGTCGACGCGCCACCCGTCGAAGACCTCGCGCCGCAGCTCAGCTTCGGCTTCCTCACCCATCGAGGTCCAGGTATCGGTGTAGACGACATCGACCCCACGCACCGCTTCGTAGGGATCGGCGACGAGATCGATCGCGCCCCCGAGATTCCGGGCGCGATCGACCGCGACGTCGTCCAACTCGTATCCCGCCGGGGAACTCACGATCAGCTCGACGCCGGTGAGCGCCGCGCCGAACGCCAGCGACGCCGCGACGTTGTTTCCGTCACCGACGTATGCGACTCGCCGGCCCTCGAGCGCGCCGAACTCCTCGAGGATGGTCAACAGGTCGGCGAGCGTCTGACAAGGATGTGCACGATCCGAGAGCAGATTGACGACGGGCACCGGCACTGCTGCGGCCATTCGCTCCAAGACCCCGTGATCGAAAACCCGCGCCGCCACGATCGCGTGGTAGGACGCGAGCGTGCGCGCGACGTCCTCCGCGGACTCCCGAACGTCGATGCCGATCTCGTCGGGGCGGATCGACACGGGATGCCCGCCGAGTCCGACGACGGCCATCTCGGCGCTGTTGCGGGTCCTCGCCGACGGCTTCTGAAAGACGAGGGCCACTCCCCGCCCGCGGAGCGCCGGCAGGGACTGCACCCGGATCCCGCTTCCAGGCGACCATCGTGTCGAGCATCGTGGCCAACTCCGCGTGGCTCAGCTCGTCGACTTCGAGGAAATCTCTGCTCACGAAGTCTCCGTTCCCAGTTTCGTGAAGACCGACGCAAGTACGCGGACCGCCTCATCGATCTCCCCCTCGGATACCAACAACGGCGGGGCGAGCCGCAATGCGGTGGGGGTTACCGCATTGAGCACGAGACCCTGCTCCAAACACGCCGCGGCTACCGGCGCGGCCTCCCATCCCGGTGCAAGCTCCGCGGCAACGAGCAGGCCCGCACCCCGGACCGCGGCAACGGCGTCGAGTGCACGCAAGGACCCGGTCAGGTATTTGCCCGCCACCTCGGCACGCCCGACGACCTGCTCCTGCTCCATCACGTCGAGGGTCGCCAGCGCGGCGCGCGCCGCCAACGGCTGCCCGCCGAAGGTCGAGGCGTGGTCGCCCGGGCGGAACGCCGCCGCGACCTCCTCCCGCCGCCCAACACGCACCGATCGGCATGCCGTTCCCAAGTGCCTTGGCCAGCGTCACAACGTCGGGCCGGACATCGCCACCGTGTTCGAAGCCGAACCAGCGACCAGTCCGGCCGAGCCCGGTCTGCACTTCGTCCATGAGCAGCAGGACCTCGCGCTCGTCGCACAGCGCCCGCACGGCCTCGAGGTAGCCAGTCGGCGCCGGCTGGATACCGCCTTCACCCTGTACCGGTTCCAGCATGACGGCACACACCCGATCGTCGATCGCGGCGCGCAACGCGTCGAGGTCGCCGAACTCGAAATGCCGGAACCCGGCCGGAAGCGGTTGGAACGTTTCCTGCTTCTGCGGCTGGCCGGTAGCAGCGAGCGTCGTCAGCGTCCGACCATGAAAGGAGTTGTACGCCGACAGGAGATGGAAGCGGTCTGGTCCCCCGTGCAGCTGCCCGAACCGGCGCGCCAGCTTGATCGCACACTCGTTGGCCTCGGCGCCCGAGTTGGCGAAGAAGACCCGCCCGGGGGTGCCGGTCGCGGAGGTGACGAGCATGTCGATGCGTTCGGCCAGACGCGGCTGCACGTCGTTGAGGTAGAGGTTGGAGACGTGGACGAGGGTGCCGGCCTGTTCGGCAATGGCCGCCGCCACCACGGGATGCGCGTGTCCGAGCGACACCGTCGCGAGCCCGGTGAGGAAGTCGAGGTACTCGTTGCCCTCACTGTCCCAAAGCCGCGTGCCCGACCCGCGGACGAACGCGACCGGCTGGCGACCGTAGGTCTGCATGACATGGTCGCGGTCGAGGGCTGCGAGATCGCCGTAGGCAGTCATGACTCGCCCGCGACCATCGTGCCGATGCCTTCCCTGGTGAAGAATTCGAGGAGCAGCGCGTGCGGTATGCGGCCGTCGAGGATGTGGGCGCGAACGACCCCGTTGCGTAGGGCGTGGACGCACGACCGGAGCTTCGGGATCATCCCCTCCGAGGCGCCGCCATCCGCGAGGAGCGCCTCGAGCCCGTCGGCGTCGATCTCGGGGATCAGCGACCCCTCATCCGGGTAATCCCGGTAGATGCCGGCGACATCAGTCAGGTAGACGAGCTTCTCGGCCCCGAGTGCCTCGGCAATCGCGCCGGCCACCGCGTCCGCGTTGACGTTGTAGGCCTGGCCGTCCCCATCCAGGCCGATGGTCGCGACGACGGGAATCAGCTCCTCTCGGAGCAGCCGGAGCAGGATCGACGGATCGATGGTGTCCACGTCGCCGACGAAGCCGAGCCGCGCATCCCGGGCTCGGGCGACGATGAGCCCCGCGTCCTCACCGGAGAGGCCGACGGCGTAGGAGCCATGCTGGTTCAACGAGGCCACGACCTCACGGTTGACCTTGCCGACGAGCGCCATGCGCGCGATGTCCACCGTCTCGGCATCAGTCACCCGGTAGCCGTCGAGGAACTCCGGCTCCTTGCCCAGGCGCCGCATCAGGTCGCTGATCTGCGGACCGCCGCCATGGACCACGACGGGGTTCATTCCGACCAATCGCATGAGCACGACGTCCTGGGCGAACAGATCCGCCAACTCCGGGCGCTCCATCGCGTGACCGCCGTACTTGATCACCACCGTCTTGCCGGTGAACTCGCGGATATAGGGCAACGCCTCCGCGAGGATGTGCGCCTTCTCGCCGGCGTTGGTCAGCCTGCCGTCGGCATCCATCAACTCGTCCCTCGGTTCTCGTCGATGTATGCGTGCGACAAGTCCGTGAACACCGTGGTCGACTCGCCCGCCCCACAGCCGAGGTCCACGACGACATGGATGTCGGTGGCAGCCATGACCGCGGCGAGCGCGGCGGGGTCGGCGCCGGCGTCGATCCCATGTCTGCACGCGACCACGCCGCCGTAGTGGATGGCGACCCGCTCCTGATCGAACACGGCGCCGCTGGCCCCGGCGTCCGACAGGATGCGACCCCAGTACGGGTCCTCACCGTTGAAGGAGCACTGGACCAACTGGGACGCCGCGATCGCACGCGACGCCAGTCGTGCCTCCTCATCGGTCCGGGCGCCGACGACGCTCATCCGAACGAACTTCGTCGCGCCCTCGGCGTCACGCGCCATCTGCTCCGCGAGTGACCCGCACGCTTCGGTCAGCGCGTCGGTGAGTTGATGGATCTCGGCGCGGGATTCGGCCGTTGCGCCGGACGCACCGTTCGCGAGCACGAGGACGGTGTCGTTCGTGCTCATCGCGCCATCGATGACCATCGCGTTGAACGTCGTCGGGAGTGCATCAGCCAGCGCCCGCTGTAAGACATCCGAGGTCACCGCGATGTCGGTCGTCAGCACGGCGAGCATGGTCGCCATCGCCGGCGCGAGCATCGCGGCACCCTTGGCCATCCCGCCGACCGTCGCGCCGGTCCCACCGATCGGTACGCCGACCTCCTTGCGCACGGTGTCGGTCGTGAGGATCGCCTCGGCGGCGGCGCGCCCGCCGTTGAGGTTCGTACAGAGCGCCGGGATTCCGGACTCGAGCGCATCCATGGGGAGCGGAAAGCCGATGAGTCCGGTCGAGCAGACGAGCACGTCCTCGCCCTGAAGCCCGAGGCCGCTCGCGGTGAGGTCCGCCATCCGCCACGCGTCGCGCCGACCTGGCTCCCCCGTGGCCGCATTGGCGTTCCCCGAGGACAGCACCACGGCCCCTGCCCGTCCGTCGGCGAGGTGCGCACGTGAGATCTGCACCGGTGGCGCACAGGCCAGGTTCGTCGTGAAGACGCCGGCCGCGGGACCGCGCGCCGGTCTGCGGTCGCGACGACCGCGAGGTCCGCGACCCCGCCGGCCTTGATCCCACTCGCGATGCCACCCGCGACGAATCCCTTCGCCGCGGTCACGCCGACCTCACTGGTAATTTCCGCTTCCGCCCCGCTCATGCTTCCCGCTCCTGCCCCAAGGGGCGGGCCGCTCGGGCCCCGCTCGGCGAGCGCGGGCCAGGCCAGACCCTTGGCTCCGCCCCGCTCATGGCCACATCCCGACGGTCGGGAGCCCCACTGTTTCGGGGAGACCGAGCAGCAGGTTGGCGTTCTGGATCGCCGCGCCCGACGCTCCTTTGGTCAGGTTGTCGAGCACCCCGAGCGCGACGACTCGACCGGTCCGATCATCGGCCCGCACCGTCACATACACGGTATTGGCGCCGGTTGCCGCCTTCGTGGGCGTCGGATCATCAACGACCACGACGAACGGCTCGGACCGATAGAACTCGCGATACATCTCCAACAAGCCCGCGGTGGTGAGACCGTCTCGCGTCGGGGCCACGTGGCACGTGGCCTGCATCCCTCGGACCATGGGCACCAGATGCGGGGTGAACAGCGCGGTCACGGGACGGCCGCCGACCTTCGTGAGGACCTGTTCGATCTCCGCCGTGTGTCGGTGCGTCAGGAGCCCATAGGCGCTCACACTCTCGTCGGCTTCGGAGAAGTGGTTCCCGATCTTGAGCCCACGGCCGGCACCTGAGAGTCCCGACATTGCGTCGACGATCACCATCGGCTCCGCCAGACCCGCCGCGAACAGCGGCGCGAGCGCGAGAACCGCCGCGGTCGGATAGCAGCCAGGCGAAGCCACGTGAGCGACGGTTGCGAGCTCGTCGCGGTAGAGCTCGACCATCCCGTATCCGAATCGCTCGATCAGCGCCGGTGCCGTGTGCGCGGCGCCGTACCACTGCGCGTACACCGCGGGCGGCAACCGGAAGTCGGCGCCGAGATCCACCACGTGCGCGACGCGGTCCACGATGTCGGGAGCGAACGACTGCGAGGCACCGTGGGGCATCGCGAGGAACACGACGTCGAGCCCGGCCACGCCCGACGCCTCCGTCGGCCCGTAGACCATCCCCGGATACGCGGCCGCCAGCGACGGGTAGAGCTCGGCGACCGGCGCCCCGGCATTGCTGTCGGCGGTCACGTGCACGACATCGAGATCCGGATGGGCCGCGAGGAGTCGGAGCAGCTCGGCACCCGTATACCCTGAGCCGCCGACCACCGCCGCTTGATACGCCATAACGCATATCATACAGCGGACTGAATAGACCGGGAGGGATTTTGTCGTCCGCGACCGCATTTGCGCCCCACCCATGGAATACGGGCTTTTCGTGGCCTGGCCATTCCGGCCCATTTCGGACGATCACCCCAGAGCAGGCCGCCGCCTTCGACCGGGAGGGCTTCTTCGTGCTGGAGCAGGCCGTCGACGAGGCGACGGTCGCGGCGCTCACCGCGGCCATCGAACCCTTCGACCGGGAGGCGATGGACTTCCTCGCCACCCGGCCCGGCGGGCGGTTCTCGATCGCCGGGGTCGACACCGTTTCGATCGCGCTCCATCCCGCGGCCCGGGACGAGACGTGCCGCGAGTTCTGCCGCTCGCCGTTCATGGCCGACCTCGCCCACGACCTCATCGGTGCCCCGTCCCGGCTCTACTGGGATCAGGCGGTCTACAAGCGTCCGCGCGGGGCCGAGCCGGTGCTGTGGCATCAGGACAACGGGTACACCTACATCGAGCCGCAGGCCTACCTCACCGTCTGGGTGGCGCTCACCGATGCGACCCCGGACAACGGGTGCATCTCGGTGCTCCCCGGCGTCCACCGCACCGGAACGGTCGCGCACCGCAAGACGCCGATCGGGTTCGAGTGCTGCGTCGACCCACCGGGTGCCGTCGAAGTGCCAGTGAACGCCGGCGACGCCGTCGTGTTCTCCTCACTCACCCCGCATGCGACCGGGCGGAATCACACAGATGAAATCCGGCGGGCGTACATCGTGCAGCTCGCGCCGGACGGGGCCGAGTGCCTCCGCGGGGATCCGAACGCTGGGCCGCCGACCCACCGGGAACCCCAGAACGCGCCGGACCGTCAGTTCCCGCTCGGCGACGA
Source organism: uncultured Acidimicrobiia bacterium (assembly GCA_963701625.1). Classification (GTDB taxonomy): domain Bacteria; phylum Actinomycetota; class Acidimicrobiia; order IMCC26256; family JAENVU01; genus JAENVU01. The sequence goes on from CAVPAT010000006.1 coordinate 85,659, forward strand.
CCCCGGGTGCTGATCGTCAACCGGACCGAAGCCCCGTACCCATCGATGCCCGGGCGGCTCGGAGCGACGCGGCCATCGGGACGCCCCGCACGTTGACATCGCCTCACCCGACACGGACACTCCGGCCCCACCGGGAAAAGGAAACGAAAATGTCGCAACTGCTGCGCGTGCAGAACTTCGGCGTCTCCCAGGACGGTTTCGGCGCCGGGGAAGGCCAGAGCCTCGAAACGCCGTTCGGCCATGCCAACCCGGCTGAGCTCTTCGCGTGGGCCGGTGCCACCGCGCACCCGCCCGTCGGAACCAACCCCGGCGGGTCACGCGGGATCGACGACTACTTCACCCGCGACTTCACGAACAACATCGGTGCCGAGATCATGGGGCGCAACAAGTTCGGTCCGCAGCGCGGCCCGTGGGAGAACCTCGACTGGCAGGGCTGGTGGGGCGAGACCCCGCCGTTCCACACTCCCGTGTTCGTCCTCACCCACCATGAGCGCCCGAGCCTCGTGCTCGCCGACACGACGTTCCATTTCCTCGATGCCTCACCGACCGAGGCGTTACGACGCGCGACCGAAGCCGCCGACGGGAAGGACGTGCGGCTCGGCGGCGGCGTCGCCACCGTGCGCGAGTTCCTCGACGCGGATCTCGTCGACGCGATGCACGTCGCCGTCGCGCCGCTCGAACTCGGACGCGGCGAACGGCTCTGGGACTCGCCCGACGACCTCACCGACCGGTTCCACCTCGAGTCCGTCCCGAGCCCAAGCGGCGTGACCCACCGGCTGTTCTGGCGGCGCTGACCGCCCCGGCAACGGCCCGAGATGGCGCCCGCTCAGAAGTCGTCGATCGCCGCGTTGAGGGTGGCCGACGGTCGCATGACCGCGGTGGTCTTCGCGGCGTCGGGCTGGTAGTAGCCACCGATGTCGGCCGGAGCGCCCTGCACGCCGATCAACTCCGCGTTGATCGCATCCTCGTTCGCCGCGAGCGCCGCCGCCAACGGGGCGAAGCGGGCCTGCATCTCGGCGTCGCCGGCCTGATCGGCGAGCGCCTGCGCCCAGTACATCGCGAGGTAGAAGTGGCTCCCGCGATTGTCGATCTGACCGACCTTGCGCGCCGGAGACTTGTTGTGCTCGAGCAGCTTGCCCGTCGCGACGTCGAGTGAGTCGGCGAGCAACTGGGCCCGCGGGTTCCCGGCGGACTGGGCAAGATGCTCGAGCGACGCCGCCAGGGCGAGGAACTCACCGAGCGAGTCCCACCGGAGGTAGTCCTCTTTCACCAGCTGCTGCACGTGCTTGGCGCGGAGCCGCCGGCACCGGTCTCGAACAGACCACCACCGTTGATGAGCGGGACGACCGAGAGCATCTTGGCGCTCGTGCCGAGTTCGAGGATCGGGAACAAGTCCGTCAGGTAGTCACGCAACACGTTGCCGGTGCACGAGATCGTGTCCAGGCCGGCGCGGATGCGCTCCAGCGAGAACGCTGTCGCCGCGACCGGCGCCATGATCTCGATCTGCACACCGCTGAGATCGTGCTCGGGCAGGTACTCCCGGACCTTGGCGATGAGCTGCACGTCGTGTGGACGGTCCTCGTCGAGCCAGAACACGATCGGCGCCCCGGAGGCACGGGCCGCGGGAGACGGCGAGCTTCACCCAGTCGCGGATCGGCACGTCCTTCACCTGACACATGCGCCAGATGTCGCCCTCGCCGACGTCGTGGGTGATCAGCACCGCGCCATTCCCGTCGACGACGCGGACCGTTCCTGCCTCGGGAATCTCGAACGTCTTGTCGTGCGAGCCGTACTCCTCGGCCTGCTGGGCCATGAGCCCGACGTTCGGCACCGATCCCATCGTGGCCGGGTCGAACGCACCGTGGGCGCGACAGTCGTCGACCGACGAGCTTTTTGACGATATAAGGCTTTCGTCGCTTCCCGGATAGTTTGTACACTTTGGAACCGAATCCATTAGGTAGTTTCAATAAACATCATTCCTTTCTTAAAATCTATTTGTAAAATCTGCCATGCAGAGTATTACCGGAGTAAAATTTGCAATCATTATTCATGTATGACTTTGGTAACACTTGGCCGGATTGTCTTCCAGATATCATAATTATCCGTTATTGCTTCTGACTTCCAGAATCTAATAATTCCTTCATTGCCTGCCAATCCTTTAAAAATTGGATAAGGCTCTTGTCTTCAAAGAAAATTCCCGGTTCACCATTCAAGTCCTTTAGTTTCACATCAAATACTTCATCAATAGCAAATAGTAAAGGTAATACATCACCATCTGCCTGAATATCAAATTCAGCCAATGAATTAACATTTACATTGAGGGAATCTGCTATTTTGCGTAACTGGTCTGGTTTAGGTATATTCTTTCCTAATTCATACTTACGAATAGCAACTTCATGAATTCCTGTTTTGTCTCCAAGCTCTTTTTGCGTTAATCCACGAAAAGTCCGAATTAACTTAATTTTTTTACCTGTAGTCATGTTCAATCTCCATTCCGCCACACTGTGGCATATAGCGATTATTGATACATATGTTTTTGTTTATCACTATAGAAAGAATATAACATACTAAAAACGAAAAGCAAACATTAAATTATAATATGTTGACAGAGCACAAAAAGGTCTGTATAATGCAAAATATGAACAGAGCAAGAAATGCTCTAATAACTAAATAGGAGGTGAAGTCTATGGCGGAGATTTTTTATCAAGTTGAACTCCCGCCATTTACTGGAAGAAATGTTCCAATTGCAGAAATTGCAAAGGCGATTGGAAAAGACGCTCAATATGTAAGGGTAGGGTTACAACAGGGGATTCTAAAGTTTGGATGTGCACTTAAACTTGAAAATTCAAATGAATTCAACTATTACTGTCCAGACCGTAAGGTGTGGGAAGAGACAGGCTATTTCAGACCAGTAGATATGGCAGTGTAGAAGTGAAGAATGAAAGAAGGTGATGTCATATGGTTAACACAAAGAAAAGTCCTAACCAGTAATGGAAAGGACTTAAAGATAATTGTAGCAGAGCTACTGGTTATCTTATCTCGCAAATATGATTATATCAGAAGCTCCTGCTACTGACAAACAGAACATTTGAACAGATAACAGGAGGAAATAGTAATGAACGAGCAGAAAACAGAATTAAAGCTAATACACATGGAAGATGTAGTATCCAGAAGAAGTTAACTGGCTGTGGTATCCATATATACCATTTGGAAAGATAACAATTATTGAAGGAGATCCGGGCGAGGGGAAAACAACCCTAATACTAAATATTGAGCTCTTCTTAGTAAAGGGTTGCCACTACCTTGTGCGGATGATATTCCTTATGAACCAATGGTGGTTATTTATCAGACGGCAGAAGGATGGATTAGAGGATACAATTAAACCAAGACTTGAGCAAGCAGGAGCTGATTGCACGAAAGTTCGGGTGATTGATGAATCGGAGAAAGAGCTTACTATGAGCGATGAACGATTGGAACAGGCAATCATAGAAACAAAGGCGAGGACTTGGTATT
>CAVPAT010000007.1:0-288158 GCA_963701625.1 uncultured Acidimicrobiia bacterium
CACTCGCCTGCGGGCAGAACCCTGGGAGAACCCCGGGAAGAGCCAGAGCCCACGGCCGACACTCACAGGAAACTCCCAGCCAATTCCAAAACGATCCCCACGAACCTCCGCCACACTGGACGCAAGACATACCAAGTGAGTCACAGCAACGCCAAGAGGAGGAAGACCAAATGAAACCCACTATCGCCATCGCAGTCGCCACCGTCATCGCGGCCGTCGGCATCACCGCAGGCGCCGCGATCGCAGCCGACGGAGACAAGAAGCCGCTCACGAAGCAGGAAGCCATCACCCAGGTCAACAAGATGCTGGCCGCCGGGAAGATCGACCAGGCGACGGCCGACAAGAAGATCGAGTTCATCAAGAGCGGTGGTCCGACGGGCGCGAAGAAGCCGTTGTCGCCGCAGCAGGCGATCGCCCTCGTCAACAAGATGGTCGCGGCGGGCAAGATCGACCAGGCCACCGCCGCGAAAAAGATCGAGTCCATCCAGGCCGGTGGCCTGACGGGCGCGAAGAAGAAGCTCTCGACGCAGGATGCGATCGCGCTCGTCAACAAGATGGTCGCCGCCGGCAAGATCGATCAGGCGACGGCCGACAAGAAGATCGCGTACCTCGCGGGCAAGTAGCCCTCTCGGTCGTCGCGTGGGCGACCCGGCGAATGACCGGGGCGCCCGCGCGCCGGTCGCACCCCGCTCAGCCTGAAGCGTCACCCCCTCCGCCTTCTACACTCTCGCCATGCCGGGCGTGACGATCTACCACAATCCCAACTGAACGAGCAGTCGCAATGCCGTGAGCATTGCCGAGGAGCTCGGGGTCGAGGCCGACATCGTGCTGTACCTGAAGACGCCGCCGTCGGCGGTCACGATTCCGGCGTGGACGGCGTCTTCGAAGTCGTGGCAGACGTACGCGATGCGGTCGGCCCAGGCCACCACCTCGCCCTCGGGAGTCGCGGGCGCCGGCCGCGACCACGAGTGGTTCCGGATGCCGTCGAGCGTCTCGGTGCACAGGTTGAGTGGCGCCAAGACGACATCTGCACCCCAGACGGCGTGGTCGTAGCCGCCGGCGATGTACGGGGTGAATGCGTCCTCACTGGCGTGCCCGAACGGGCCATGGCCACAGTCGTGGCCCAACGCGATCGCCTCGGCCAGTGCGACGTTGAGACGCAGCGCGCGGGCGATACCGGTCGCGACCTGCGCGACCTCGAGCGCGTGGGTGAGGCGGGTGCGCTGGTGGTCTTCGGGGAAGATGAAGACCTGGGTCTTGCCCGCGAGGCGGCGAAACGCCGGCGTGCCGTGCAGGATGCGGTCCCGGTCCCGCTCGAAGCAGGTGCGCCATTCGTCGGGCGCTTCGGAGCGGTCCCGGTGACCGCTCCCCCGCGCCCGCGTCGCCCCGGGGGCGAGCAATCCGTCCTCGGCCGCTTCGCGGTCCTCACGGCGGAATCCGTCGGCCGCGCCGAGCTTGGCCGTCGCGTCCACGTGGGCCCGCCGCAGCGTGCCGTCGCCGTGGCCCGCCATCGTCGCGGCCCACCGCCGTTCCCGCTCCGTGCGTGGTTCAGTCACACTCGGGAGGGTACCGGCACCCTGTGACCAGCCTTGCGACCAGCCCGGGCCCTCCCGCCGCCGGGCGCGGATCTGCCGACGGGGGCAAGCTCGGGGTCGGTGTCAGGCAGTGGTGCCGGGGCCGGTTTCCTCGAGGGCGGCGTGGGCGGCCGCGAGACGGGCCAGCGGCACCCGGTAGGGCGAGCAGGACACGTAGTCCAGGCCGACCTCGTGGCAGAAGTGCACCGACGTCGGGTCGCCACCGTGCTCGCCGCAGATCCCCAGCTTGAGGTCCGGCCGCACCTCACGGCCGCGGGCCTTGGCCCACTCCACGAGCTTGCCCACGCCACCCCGATCGAGTTGCTCGAACGGACTCACCGACAGGAGACCCTGCTCGAGGTACGCCGGCATCATCCGACCTTCGACGTCGTCCCGGGAGAACCCGAACGTCATCTGGGTGAGGTCGTTGGTGCCGAACGAGAAGAACTCGGCCGTCTCGGCGATCTCGTCCGCGACGATCGCTGCACGCGGCGTCTCCACCATCGTCCCGACGAGGTAGTCGACCCGGGTGCCAGTGGCCGCGAAGACCTTCTCGGCTTCTTCGCGGACCCAGCCGTCGAGCAGCTCCATCTCGGTGCGCACGACGGTGAGCGGAATCATGATCTCGACCTGCGGATCCCCACCAGCCTGCTTGCGGGCGACGGCCGCCTCGAGCAGCGCCTGGACCTGCATGCGGTAGAGGCCCGGCTTGAGGATGCCGAGCCGACAGCCGCGGGTCCCGAGCATCGGGTTCGACTCTTCCCACGCCCGGAGCGCGTGCATCATCGTGTCCGCTTCGGGATCGCTGATCCCCTCGATGTACGCGCTCACCTGACGGCCCAGGATCTCCGCGTGACGAGGCAGGAACTCGTGCAGCGGCGGATCGAGCAGCCGGACAGTCACCGGTAGGCCGTCCATCGCCTCGAGGATCCCTTCGAAGTCGGCGCGTTGCACCACACGGAGCTCTTCGAGCGCGCTCGCCTCGGCCTCCTCCGAATCGGCGAGGATCATGTGCTGGACGATCGGCAGAGCGGTCGCCGAGGAACATGTGCTCGGTGCGGCAGAGGCCGATGCCTTCGGCGCCGAACTCGACGCGCCTTGGCCGCGTCGTCGGGCAGGTCGGCGTTGGTCCGGACCTTGAGGGTGCGGTACTCGTCGGCCCAGCCGAGCACGATTCCGAACGGACCGGTCGGCTCGGGCGTCACCACGGCGACCTCACCGACGACGACCTCACCGGTGCCGCCGTTGATGGAGATGACGTCGCCTCGGCCACCGTGGTGGTCATCGAGGTGATCTGCTCCGCCGACCTCCTGGTCACGGGTCACGCGAGAACTCCTGACGCGCCAGGTCGATGTCGAGCGACGTCGGCGCCACAGATCGCCGGCTGTGCCCATGCCCCGGGCCACGACCGCCGCGTGCGACACGAGACCGCCGCGCGAGGTGAGGATGCCCTTCGGCCGCGATCATGCCGTGGAGGTCCTCGGGCGAGGTCTCCGGACGCACCAGGATCACCTTCTCGCCCTCCGCCGCCGCCGCCTCGGCGTCGTCGGCGGTGAAGTACACCTTGCCGACGGCCGCGCCCGGTGACGCGTTGAGCCCCTTGGCGAGCACGTCGTAGGTCGCGGTGGGGTCGAACTGCGGGTGCAGGAGCTGGTCGAGCTGTTCGGGCTGCACCCGCAGCACCGCGGTCGCGCTGGTCGATCATGCCCTCTTCGTGCATCTCGACGGCCATGCGCAGTGCGGCGACGGCGGTGCGCTTCCCGACGCGGGTCTGGAGGATGAAGAGGCGACCCTGCTCGATGGTGAACTCGATGTCACACATGTCGAAGTAGTGGCCCTCGAGGCGGTTCATCACCTCGATGCAGCTGCTCGTGACACTCCGGGAACGTGCCGCCCATGGCGTCGAGCGGTTCGGTGATCCGGATGCCGGCCACGACGTCCTCGCCCTGGGCGTTGGTCAGGAAGTCCCCGTAGGGCAGGTTCTCGCCGGTCGACGGGTTGCGGGTGAACGCCACACCGGTCCCGCTGTCCTCGCCCTTGTTGCCGAAGACCATCGTCTGGACGTTGACCGCGGTCCCGAGGTCGTCAGGGATCCGTTCCATTCGGCGGTAGTCGCGCGCCCGCCGACCGTTCCACGACTTGAACACCGCTTCGATCGCGTACGCGAGCTGCTCGAGCGGATCCTCCGGGAAAGTCGACGCCCGCGACGCTCTTGACGATGCCCTTGAACGTGCCGACCAGCGCGATCAGGTCCTCACCGCTGAGCGCGGTGTCCACGGTGACACCACGCTCCTCCATCAGGTCCTGGAGCGCCTCTTCGAAGTCCTCGCCGGGAACGTCGAGCACGATCTTGCCGAACATCTGGACGAAGCGGCGGTACGAGTCGTACGCGAAGCGCTCGTTGCCGGTCTGGCGCGGCCAGGCCCTGCACCGAGGCATCGTTGAGCCCGAGGTTGAGGACGGTGTCCATCATCCCCGGCATCGAGAACGCGGCACCCGAACGCACCGAGACGAGCAGCGGGTCCTCGCCGTCGCCCAGCCGCTTGCCCATGTCGGACTCGAGCGCGGCCCGGGCCGCGGCGACCTCGTCCATGAGACCGTCCGGCAGCGTGTCGCCGGCGGCCATGTACGCCTTGCAGGCATCCGTGGAGATCGTGAAACCCGGAGGAACCGGCAGTCCGAGATTGGTCATCTCGGCCAGGTTCGCCCCCTTGCCCCCGAGCAGGTACTTCTGCTCTTTGGAGCCCTCACGGAAGGCATAGACGTACTTCATCGGTGTTCCCATCTTTCTGGTTTCCGTCGGTCGATGGAGGTTACTGATTGACGACGAGCGTCTTGGCGAGCTTGTCGTGGAAGCCCTGGCGGTTGCGGTCCCGGAAGAACCACAACACCATGCCGAGTCCGAGAATCGCACCGAGCGTCGGGAGCAGCGAGCGCAATCGCGATCGGCACGACAAAGCGGGTCAACGCTCCGCTCCAACTCACCGGACTGCCGTCGACCCGGACGACGCGGACCTTCCGCAGCCGCATACCGAGCGTCTGGCCCGTCACGGCCGTGGCCGGGACGAGGATCGCCAGGAACGATGGCCAGGAGTCCGAGACCGACGATCGCGTTGCGTCCCGGTGAAGTCCTTCTGGATCTCGACGATGGCGTCGTTGTTCTTCTTGATCTTCTTGTCGAGGCTCTTGGACTCCTTCTCGGCCTCGTCAATCTCGGCGGGCGTCGGCGTCCGACCGTCGGTCGCGGCGGTCTTCTCACCGTTGGCGATCTTGTCCTGCTCGGACTTCTGCTTGTCCAAGGCCTTGTTCTCGTCGTTGATGCGCTCGATTTCGTCCATCTGCTTCGGATGGCGACTGTCGTACACCTTGGGAACCACCGCGAACTGGACCAGCGGTCATGACCACGAACAACAGCAGGAAGTCGATGAGCAGCGCATTCCCGCGCGCCTTCCGCTCGGCAAGGTGCATCCCTGCGGGCAATACGACGTTCGGTTCCTGCACCGGTCCGCCGAGTGGCTGACGCGCCGGGCGAGCCGGGCGAGCCGCCACGCCGTCCCCGCCTTCGTCTTCCTCCTCGTCGGCGTCGTCCAGCCAACCCTGCTGCCGGGCATCGTCGTACCGCTCGCGCTGGACCGGGTCCGACAGGACGTTCCAGGCACGATTCAGGCGGGCCCGGTCCCCTGCGGACGCGTCGTCGAGGGACTCCCGGTACGCGGCTCGGATCGTCTCCTTGTCCGCGTCGGATTCCACACCGAGCATCTCGTAGTAGTCAGTCACGTCCTCGTCCTCTCTCGGCCCGGCCGGGTTTCGACTCAGGCGATTCCGCGGTCGCGGACGGCCGCGACGAGCTCCGCGATTGCGATCCGCTCCTGGGTCATCGAATCGCGATCTCGCACCGTGACCGCGTCGTCCTCCAACGTGTCGAAGTCGACCGTGACGCACAGCGGCGTCCCGACCTCGTCCTGACGCCGGTACCGCCGACCGATCGAGCCGGTGACGTCGACGTCGATCATGAAGTGTCGGCGCAGCGCTCCGGCAACCCGGTCGGTGAGCGCGACCAGATCCTCTTTCTTGGAGAGCGGGAGCACAGCCACCTTGATCGGCGCGAGCCGAGGATCGAGCTTGAGGACCGTGCGCTTCTCGACCTTGCCGTCTGCGGTGGGGGCTTCTTCCTCTTGGTAGGCCGCCAGCAGGAACGCCAGGGTGGTGCGGTCCGCCCCGGCAGCCGGCTCGATGACGTGGGGCACGTACCGGCGGTCGTGCTCCTGATCGAAGTAGGAGAGATCCTGGCCGGAGTGCGAGGCGTGCGCCTTGAGGTCGAAGTCAGTCGCGGTTGGCGATGCCCTCCAGCTCGCCCCACCCCCACGGATACTCAAACTCGACGTCCGCGGTCCCGCGGCTGTAGTGCGACAACTCGTCGGGGTCGTGCGGCCGGAGCCGCAGCAGGTGCTCCGGGATGCCGAGATCGATGTACCAGTCGAAGCGCTGCTGACACCAGTACTCGAACCACTGCGCGCCGTCCTCGGGCGGCACGAAGAACTCCATCTCCATCTGTTCGAACTCACGCGTCCGGAAGATGAAGTTCCCGGGGTGATCTCGTTCCGGAACGACTTGCCGATCTGCGCGATGCCGAACGGCGGCTTCTTGCGGCTCGTGGTCTGGACGTTCGCGAAGTTCACGAAGATGCCCTGCGCGGTCTCAGGTCGGAGGTACGCCACCGCCGCGTCGTCCTCCACGGGACCGACGTGGGTCTTGAACATCAGGTTGAAGTTGCGAGCGTCGGTGAAGCTGTCTTTCTCGCCGCAGTTCGGACAGGCGCCGGAGGGGGGCAACTGGTCGGCCCGGAACCGTTCCTTGCACTGACGGCAGTCCACCAGCGGGTCCGTAAACGTCTGTAGGTGGCCGCTCGCCTCCCAGACGGCCGGGGCCATCAGGATCGAGGAATCCAGGCCGACGATGTCGTCGCGCTCCTGGACCATCGCCCGCCACCACGCCTCCTTGACGTTGCGCTTGAGCAGCACGCCCAGGGGCCCGTAATCCCAGGTGGACCGGAACCCGCCGTAGATCTCGCTGGACGGGAAGACGAGGCCCCGCCGCTTGGCGAGGTTGACGACGCGATCCATCTGGTCGGAGGAGGCCATGACCCCGGGAGGCTACGCGACATCGGGCAATGAGCCGGAGTCAAAGCCGCTCTCCCGCCGGAGGCTCAGAGCAGGGTGGCGGAGCGGATACGGCGCTCCGACTGGAACTCCAGCGCCGCGACACCGAGCCGTTCGACCTCGACGACGTGCTGGTGTGCCGGTGGTTCGGCCATCGCCAGGTGTAGCTCCCCGCCCACGAGTCGGCGCAGAAAGCCCAACGCCTCCGGATCCACCCGGCGGCCACCGAGCCGCCCGCACGTGGCGCACAGCACACCGCCCTCGGCCAGATCGAAGGACGGGAACGGGCCATCCTCGGACCCGCAACGAACGCAGCCGTCGAGATGCGGGTGATAGCCCTCGAGGGAGAGCAACTTCCAGAAAAACCCGGGCGTCACGACCGACGACGGCGTGGTCGCCAGCGTGTCGAGTGCACGCACCAGGAGCCGGTAGAGCGCCGGGGCCGCCTCCCGTTCCTGGGCGACCTGATCGACCGCTTCGAGCATGGAGACGGCATGGGTGAACAACGCGTAGTCCTCGCGCAACGGTCGGTGCGCGGCGATCGTCTCGACCTGGGTCACCACATCCAGTTCGCGCCCGCGGTAGCACTGCAGCGCGACGTGACTCGTCGGTTCGAGCCGGGAACCGAAGCGCGAACCACTCTTGCGGACTCCCTTGGCGACGGCTCGGACCTTGCCGTTGCCCTGGGTCATGAAGCTGATGATGCGGTCGGCCTCACCCAGCTTGATCGTCCGCAGGACGACACCCTGATCGCGATAGAGGCCGGGCATGGTCCGAGTGTACGGACCGGCCGAGCCCACACTGGGCCAGCGCCCGACGGTGTCGCCGGGTGGGGTTCAGCTCTCGGTCCACTCCGGTGACGGGATGTCGTGGACCCGGACGGTGCGTCCGTGGAGGGCGACCTCGCGGAACTGGTAGAGGATCGCCGCCGTCGGTGGGTTGATCCACTCGCCGGCCACGGGCATCTGCAGGATCTCGCCGTCGACACCGTCGACTTCGACCCACTGGGGCGCCTCGGGGTGCTCCAGGCCGGAGATGGCAATGACCCAGGCACCGTGCACCTCGTCCGGGTCGAGGTCGAGTTCGGCGCGCCGGCGGCCCACAGCACCACCGGCGTCACGACGATGCCGCTGCGGGTCGGGAGGTCGTCCAACTCGCCGAGCACCGCGACCTCGTCGAGCTCCACGCCCAACTCCTCGGCGAGCTCACGGCGAGCTGCATCCGGCGCAGACTCGCTGCGCTCGAGTCGTCCGCCCGGAAGTGCGAACTGGCCCGCGTTGTGGCGCAACGTGAGCGCCCGCCGAGTGAACAGATAGCCGGTCCGGCCGTCGTGATCGACCAGCGTGATCGACACCGCCGCGCGTTGATCGGCCGCGGTCTCGACAACGTGGCGCTCGTGCTGTTTCAGGTTCGCCGCGATGCGGCGGCGCAACGAAACGCTGTACTCGTAGCTCACGTCTCTCCCTCGGTCTCGACGCCGCCAAAGCGGCGGTCGCGGGACTGGAACGTCCGGACCGCGTCGAACAGATGCTCCCGACGGAAGTCTGGCCACAGGACGTCGGTGAAGAAGAACTCGGAATAGGCGCTCTGCCAGAGCAGGTAGTTCGAGATCCGAAACTCGCCCGACGTGCGGATGAGGAGATCGGGATCGGGCATATCAGGAGCGTACAAGTGCTTGGCGATGGTCTTCTCCGTGATCGAATCCGCCCGGAGACGCCCGTCGGCGACCTCGGTGGCGATGGAACGGACCGCGTCCGCCAGCTCGGCGCGACCGCCATAGTTGAACGCGAAGGTCAGGGTCATGCGCCGGTTCTTCGCGGTCAGCGCCTCGGTGTCGGCGATATGGCGGGCAACTCGTTTGGGGACCCGCCCACCGCGCCGACCGATGAAGCGAACCCGCACGCCCCGTTCGTTGAGGTCGTCACGGCGCCGCAGCAGCAAAGACTCGTTGAACCGCATCAGGAAGCGGACCTCGTCGATGGGGCGGCGCCAGTTCTCGGTCGAGAACGCGTAGACGGTCATCCAGCCCAGACCCAGCTCGAGCGCACCCTCGACGGTGTCGAAGAGCGCCTCCTCTCCCGCCGCGTGCCCATCGGTACGTTTCAGCCCTCGTCGTTGCGCCCACCGGCCGTTGCCGTCCATGACCAGCGCAACGTGTCGCGGGACTCGGGAAGGATCGACGCCGGGGATCACGGACGCAAAGCTCGGAGCGCGATCACCCGACGGTGAGCGTGCCCTCCATGCCCGCGGATCGGTGACCCGGGACACTGCAGTAGAAGGTGTACTCACCCGCGTCGAGCTCGACCTTGTTGGTCGCGGTCTGCCCCCCGGAGACATCGACCGAGAAGCCGGGAACCCCTTCGATCACGAAATCGTGGACTCCCTGCTCACTCGTGAGCTGCACCGCGATGATGCCGGCCTCGGGCAACTTGGGATCCTCCGGGGTGTACGAGAAGTTCTTCGCCGAAACCTCAAGCGTCGCGACCGGCGGACCTTTCGGCTCGAAGTACGGTGCGACGCTGTCGCTCCCACACGCGGTCGCACTGATCAGGAGGACGGCCGTCAACGCGGCGGCTCGCAGTGAACGTCTGGCCATGTCAGTTCCCCGTCTGGCTGCCGGACTGCTCCGCGGGGTCCAACTCGGACTGGCCGGCCGGTGCTGTCGTCGACGAGGTGTCACCCTCGAGTGTCGTGCTGGGAGTCTCGGTACCGGCCTCGGGCGTCCCGCCGCTGCCAGCCTTGACCGTGATCGTCGCCTCCATGCCTGCCGAGCGGTGACCGGGGAGGTCGCAATAGATGGTGTACACCTCGCCGTCGACGGCTTCGATCTTCCCGGCCTTCTGGCCGCCCGGCTGGACGAGTTTGAGGTAGCTGAACTGGGGCTCGACGAAAACCAACGTGTGGGAGCCCTCGATGGATTCGTAGTCGAGCTCGTTGATACCGGCCGGGACATCGAAGTTCGTGGCTTGGAACTTGAAGTTCGACCCTTCGATCAACTGCGTGTTGATCGCCTCGCCGGCCGGCTCACCGCCACCTTCTTCCTTGGACTCGGCGGCACCCAGCACGAGCGAGCCAGACAGCAGCACGACCGCGGCCACGGCGCTCATCGTGAGCACGAGCGACGACGTCCGGAGCTTCGGCACCGCCGCGATCACCGTGGCGCCGATGAGGATCGCCAGGGTCACCAACGTGCCGATGATGACGGCCGTCGACTTGCTCTCGTGGGTGGCGAGGAAGATCCGCGAAAGGTTGATGGTGAACAGCGCCACCACCAGGACCGAGCCGACCGGGATCAGGAACGGCAACCACAGCCGCTCCTTGCGCAGCTCCGCCGCCTGGAGTTCCGTCACCCGCTCGAGTTCGCCGGGGCGTTCGGCGACGGCGACACCAGTACCGCTGCCGTCGACCTCGGGGGCCTCGGCATCCCGGTCCGGAGGGTTCTCCTCAGTCATCTATGCCTTCACCTCGGTGAGCTGGGGTTCGAGCGGGGGCTCGACCCGGGGCATGGGTTCATCGGTTGCGACCCAGCGGAAGAAGATCACGGCGATCAATGCCGAGAGCAGCATCCCGGCACCGATCTTCATGATCAGTCCGGCGATCAACTGGTCCTCGAGCGCCGAGATCCCCCACAGCTTCGGGAGCGTCTCGTAGCGACGATACAGGGGGTGAGTCCCGAAGGTCAGAAACGAGGCCGGGACCGTGGGTACCACAGTCTGGAAGAACAGGAACACCATCCGCCCGATCGGGGCCAAGCGCGGAATCTCGGGGAGCGGCGAGAGGATGGGCATCCAGACCACGAAGGCCGAGACCAGCAGCAGGGTGTGCGCGAGAAAGTGCGCCACCACGGACCGGAGCGTGAGGTCGACGAACGCCGGCCAGTGCGTGACGACGACCACCAGGTTGAAGGTGATCAATGCCGGGACGAATCGCGAAAGGCCACGAACGGCCAGAAACAGCCACCGGGGCGCAGGAGCCAGCGCGCCAGCCACGCCGGGCGTCCCCAGCAACAGCAGCGGGGCGACCAGCATGGTGAAGCTCAGGTGCTGCACCATGTGGATGCTGTAGAGGTAGCCCTCGGCGAGATCGTGCACCGGCCACTCCGCGGCCAGGAACATGCCGAAGAGGCCGAGTGAGAAGCACGTGATCTGGAAGCGAGTCGCGACCGGTTCCCCGTGGGATGCGAGCCGAGGGCCGAGACGGCTCAGCGCCGTGAAGTAGCCCACGGCGATGAGCCCGACGATCAGGATCACATCCGGATGCGGCTCGAACGAGGGGAACGCTGCCGCCAGCACCGCGACTACTCGAAGACGTGCAGCGTCAACAGCACGGCCGTGTAGAGGATCACCGCGCCGACCATGCCGATGACGAAGAATCGTCGAAAGATCGGCCGGTCCGTGCGCAAGTGCATGTACCAGGAGACGACGATGACGAACTTGACCAGGGCCATTGTGAGCAGCACCGCGATGTAGAGGCCCCGAGGGACGTCGTTCTCGATGTAGTACATGCCCACTTCGAGCGCAGTGATCACACAGAGCACCACCGCGATCATCACGTACTGGAACGGCGACGGGTGCGGGCGCAACTCACCCGGGAGCATCGGGAGTTCGTCGGAAGAGATCGCCGAGAGGCCGTGGGCGGCTTCGTCTGATCGTTCCTCCGGGGAACCCGGTAGCAACTCCGGGTCGTCGGTGAGTGTGGTCTCGTCAGTCATGGCGCTCCAGCCTCACGGGATGAGGTAGACGACCGTGAAGATCACGATCCAGACGATGTCGACGAAGTGCCAGTAGAGCCCGGCAATCTCGATCTTTTCGGAATCCTGCACGTGCATGCGGTTCTGGGTGGACAAACCGAACAGGGACAGCAGCCAGATGATTCCGACCGTCACGTGCGCACCGTGGATTCCGGTGAGGACGAAGAAGCTGGAACCGAACACACTCGTCTTGAGTGCGAGACCCTCGCGGTAGAACTCGGTGAACTCGTAGATCTGTCCACCGATGAACACCATGCCGAACATCGCCGTGGCCATGATCCAGACACGGAACCGGCGGTGGTCACCCCGCTGGATCGCCGCGAGCGCCAGCACCATCGTGAGCGAACTCATCAGAAGAATGAACGACGTCACCGAGGTGAACGGGATGTTGTAGACGTCCTTGGGCTGGGGCGTGTCCGGGGCACTACGGCCGCGGTACAGCAGGTACGTCGAAATGAACGCCCCGAAGAAGATCGCTTCCGAGGACAGGAACACCCACATCGCCAGCTTGGGATTCGACGTCCCGGTGTTCGTCTGGGGATGAGCGTGGGCGCCGTGGTCGTCGTGTCCCTCGGTCGGCATCAACTCGGTCGCCTGGGCCATGTCAGTCCTCCGCCGTGTCAGGCTCGAGCGCCCAGGCCCAGAGGCCGAAGAGCAACACGACAAAGCCCGGAATCGCCAGCCAGGGGTTCTTGAACACCGCGGCGTAGCCGAGGATCGGCAGCCCGAGGGCCAGCACCAACGGGTAATAGGACGGCGAGGGCAGATGGATGCCGTGGCCGTCACCCGCCGGGGCGCCGTCGTCGGATCCACCGGCGGGAAGCTTCACGAGTCGGCCCTCGGCATCCTCGGTGTACTTGCGGTGCCAGAAGTCGTCACGGGCCTGGACCTGCGGGATTTCGGCGAAGTTGTACTCCGGAACCGGCGACGGGATCGACCACTCCAGGGTGCGGCCGTCCCACGGGTCGGCACTGGCCACCTCGCCGGAGCGCATCGTCTTGATGACGTTCACCAGGAACACGAGCACGGACAACGCGATCGTGAACCCGCCGATGGTGACCAGCATGTTCATGAAATCCCAGCCCATGCCTTCGGCGTAGCGGTAGGTACGCCGCGGCTGACCCTGGAGGCCGAGGATGTGCATCGGGAAGAACGTGAGGTTGAACCCGATCAGCATCAGCCAGAAGGTCACCTTGCCCAGGCGGTCGTCGAGCATGCGCCCGAACACCTTCGGCCACCAGTAGTGGAAGCCGCCGAAGATCGCGAAGACCAGACCACCGAACAGCACGTAGTGGAAGTGGGCGACGACGTAATACGTGTCGGTCTGCTGAGTGTCCGCGGGCACGATCGAGTGCGTCACGCCGGACAGTCCACCGATGGTGAACATCGCGATGAAGCCGAGTGAGAACAGCATCGGCGAGTTCAGTCGTAGCGACCCGCCCCAGACGGTGCCGAGCCAGTTGAAGATCTTCACCCCGGTCGGGATCGCGATGAGCATGGTCGACAGGCCGAAAGCGGTCGTCGCCACGGGCCCGAGCCCGGTCACGAACATGTGGTGCGCCCACACGCCCCAGCCGAGGAAACCGATCGCGATACCGGAGAACACGATGACGGAGTGGCCGAACAACGGCTTGCGGGAGAAGACCGGCAGGATCTCCGAGACGATGCCCATCCCCGGCAGGATGAGGATGTACACCTCGGGGTGGCCGAACAGCCAGAACAGATGCTGATACAGCAGCGGATCACCGCCCGCGGCGGCGACGAAGAAGTTCGTCGAGAAGTTGCGGTCGAAGAAGACCATGATCAGCGCGGCCGTGACGGCCGGCATCGCGAAGACGGTCAGGAACGCGACCACGAGCATCATCCACACGAACACCGGCATGCGCATGAGGGTCATCCCCGGAGCCCGCATGTTGAGGATGGTGACGACGAAGTTCACGCCCGACGTCACCGAACCGATGCCCAGCATCACGAGCCCGACGGTCCAGAAGTCCGGTCCGTGGCCAGGGAGCGCGCCGGCCGTCATCGGTGAGCTGGTCAGCGGGGTGTAGCCGAACCAGCCGCCGTTCGGAGCGCCGCCGAGCAGGAACCCGGAGTAGAGGAAGAGCCCACCGACGGCGAAGACCCAGAATCCGAACATGTTGATTCGGGGGAACGCAACGTCGCGGGCGCCGATCTGGAGGGGTACGAGGTAGTTCCCGAAGGCGACCGCGAGCGGCATCCCGACGAGGAACACCATCGTGGTGCCGTGCATCGTGAACAACGTGTTGTACTGATCCGCGGTCAGCACCGTGCCGTTCGGGCCGGAAAGCTGCAGGCGGATCAGCAGCGCCTCGATACCGGCCACGACGAACCAGAGGAGCGCGAGCCCGCCGTAGAGGATGCCGATCTTCTTGTGGTCGACGGTGGTCCACCACGACCAGAACCCGGTGTTCGCCTTCGGGCGGTGTAGCAGCCCGCGTGGCGGGTGCAGAGGCGCGGGGACGGCCGTCATCACTTCTCTCCCAGGAGGTAGTCCACGATCTTGGCCGCTTCCTCAGTGGTCATCACCGGTTGGCCCTTCGGGGTGTTCTTGGTGAACGACGGCATACCGACGCAGGTTGCCGGGGGCGGCAGCCGACAGTCCTTCGCCTCCATCGCGACGAGCGAGGGTGCGTCGAGGATCCAGGCGGTCAGGTTCTTCCGGTTGAGCTCGAGCGTCCCGCCGGCGAAGGTCGAGCGACTGGCGAGGTGCGTCAGGTTCGGCCCGTAGCTGCCGGTCTGCGGGTCATCGAAGAGATGGCAGTTGGTGCACCCGTACTTGTTCGTCGTGAGCTCGTAGATCTCGGTCGGGTCGTCCTTGGTTCCGTACGGCTGCGCCGGTGGGCCGCTGATGTCGGCCAGCCACGCCTGCCACTTGTCCATCGGCTCCGCGATGACCCGGAAGCGCATATCGGCATGGGACAGGCCGCAGTACTCCGCGCAGGCCCCCAGGTACGTGCCCGGTTTGTCGGCCTCGATGGTCAGGCGGTTGGTACGCGCGGGCATGACGTCCATCTTGCCCGCCAGCTCCGGCACCCAGAACGAGTGGATCACGTCGAAGGCGTTCAGCCGGAGGTCCACCTTGGTCCCGACGGGGATGTGCAACTCGGTCGCGGTGGTCACCATCCCGTTGGTGCCCTCGACGTTGAACTTCTTGGTCGTCGATTGCGGGACCAGCGCCTGCTTGGGCAGCTGGAACTCCCACCACCACTGCTTGCCGGTGACCTCGACAACGAGCACGTTGTCGCCCTTCGGGGTCTCGGCGAGGTCCCAGATCGTGGCGACCGTCGGCACCGCGACCACCGCGAGAATCAGCGCCGGGACGATGGTCCACCCGATCTCGAGTGGGGTGTTGCCGTGGATCTGCTTCGGATTGTCGGGGCGGCCCTCGCGGTGCCGGAACCGGATGGCGACATAGACCGTCGCGCCGAGCACGAGGATCCCGATGACGATGGCGACCATCAGGATCGGGATGAACAGGTTGTCGATCTTCTCGGCCGCGGGCCCTTTCGGCTGCAGGCTGTTCTGCTGGTTGTCGTTGCCCCCGCAGGCGGCGAGCAGCGTCACGATCCCGATGACCAGGATCGGCAGGACACTACGCAGTCTCGGATGCCTCATGCCGTCGTCCCCACGCGTACCGGTCCGAAGGCCCGCACCCCCGAATCCGTCCCCGGCCACGTGCAGCCGACTCTATCGCCGAGCGATTCGCGTGCGGCAACTCGACGGATCTGTGGTCCCCGACCGCACGCGAGGTCCGCGCCACGGCGCCTGCCGGATGCTATGAGCCGTCCCCGGTTCACAGCCCGAGCCGATCCAGGGAGTGCGCCCGCCGCTGCCAGCCCTTGTCCACCCGAACTGCGGTTTCGAGGTAGACCCGGGAACCGAACAGGCGCTCCAGCTCCAGGCGAGCCTTGGTGCCGGCGTCGCGGATCACCGTGCCGCCCTTGCCGATCACGATCCCCTTCTGGGAATCCCGCTCTACCCGCACGATCGCCCGGAATCGCAGGAT
This sequence comes from uncultured Acidimicrobiia bacterium, assembly GCA_963701625.1. GTDB lineage: Bacteria > Actinomycetota > Acidimicrobiia > IMCC26256 > JAENVU01 > JAENVU01. The sequence continues at coordinate 15,514 of CAVPAT010000007.1, forward strand.
CGGCGGGGCCGCCTCAGGCGTCTCCAGGGTGGCCTCGGCGTCGCCGGGCTCGGGGTCGGCCGGTTCCGCGAACTCGTCGTCATCGTCGTCGTCCAGGAAGGTCGCGGTGACTGCGATCGAGTGCGGCAACTCCTCCCGGGCTATCCGCAACAACTGCTCGCGGAGCAGCTCGGCGACCAGCGCGGTTTCGGGCTGATCCGAGATGACCCCGTCCGGGTAGTAATGGGGACCTTCCGGGATTCGGGTGAGCAACTCCTCGACGAGGAGCTCGACCCCGGCACCCGTTCGCGCGGAGATCGGAACGTACGCGTCGAAATCGCCGAGTTCGGACGACGCTCGCGCCAGCTGCTCGCCGATCTGGTCGCGATCGGCGGCATCGATCTTGTTGACCAGGAGGATCTTCGGGGTCCTGGTCTGACCGACGAGGTTTGCGATGAAGCGGTCCCCCGGACCGACGGGTGCGTTCGCCTCGATGAGCTGGCACACGACGTCGACCTCGCCGAGGGTTTGGACCGAGCGTTCGTTGCAGCGCTCGCCGAGCAAGGTTCGCGGGCGATGAATTCCGGGCGTGTCGAGCAGCACGATCTGGGAATCACGCGTGGTGCGCACGCCACGGATCTGCGTCCGGGTCGTCTGCGGTCGACTCGACACGATCGAGACCTTGGCGCCGACGAGTTGGTTGACCAGCGTCGACTTGCCGACGTTCGGCCGCCCGACCAGCGAGACGAAACCCGACCGGAATTCGGTCACGGCGAAGTCGCGGGAAGCGACTCGCCCGCCGACTCGCCGGCGTCCGGGGCCGGCATCGGGGTGATGACCACCGATCGGATCCGTCGCCCGTCCACGAGTTCCGCGCGAAACTCGAAGCCCTCGAAGCGAGCCGTCTCACCCGGGATCGGAACGTGGCCGAGCAGGTTGAACAACAGACCGGCGACGGTGTCCCACTCCGTGTCGGGCAACTCGCGACCGACGGCCTCACTCACCTCGTCCATCGGCGTACGGCCCGGTACGCGAAAGCCTCCGTCCGCGAGCGCTTCGACGCCGGGCGGCTCGACATCGAACTCGTCGGTGATCTCACCGACGATCTCTTCGATGAGGTCCTCGAGCGTGACGAGACCGGCGGTCCCGCCGTGTTCGTCCACGACCATCGCCATGTGGAACTTCTCGGTGCGCATTTCGCGTAGGAGCGCGTCGGCTCGCTTCTGTTCAGGAACGAACACCGCGTCGCGCACCGCGACCCGAACCGGTCGGCGGCCGGCGCCGGAACGAGCTTGTTGCACCAGGTCGCGAAGATAGACGAGCCCGACGATGTCGTCGGTGGTCTCCGCGTAACACGGGAACCGAGAGAATCCGGCGTCGATGGCAAGCGAGATCGCTTCCTCCATCGTCGCGTCGGCCTCGATGGCAATCATGTCCGGGCGCGGCACCATGACCTCGCGGACCACGGTGTCACCGAACTCGAAGATGGAGTGGATGAGGCGGCGCTCCTCCCGCTCGATCACCTCCTCGTCGGCGGCGACATCGGCCATCGTCCGGAGATCCTCCTCCGTGACGAACGGGCCCTGCTTCAGCCCCCGTCCCGGCAGCAGCACGTTCGCGAGACCGATCAACCCTCGCGACAACATCCGCAGCGGGGGGAAGTTCGAGATGGCCCAGAGGAACGGCGTCAGTGCCAGCGCCGCCCGTTCGGGGTGCTGGATCGCGTAGGTCTTCGGTGCGACCTCCCCGATCACGAAATAGACGACGATCTGGAGCACCAGCCCGATGACGAGCCCCGCACCGCCGAAGGAGCCTTCGAGCAGTACACCCAGCAGCGAGGCGCTGGTCATCTGACTCACGAGCACCAACAGCAGCAGAACGTTCAGTGTCCGCTCGGGGCGTTCCAGCATGCTCGCAAGGCGTGCGGCGCCTTTGCGGTCCTCTTCCTCGAGGGCGAGTGCGCGGATCCGACTCATGCGGGTGAACGCGGTCTCGGCCGTCGCGAGCACGATCGAGAAGAGGAACAGCAGGAGGATGGTGACCGCAATGGCCCAGTCGGCGCCGCTCAGCGGTCCTGCTCCCCGCTCGAGGCACTCCGTGCCGGGCCGCTCGGCCCCTGCTCCCCGCTCGAGGCACTCCCTGCCGGGCCGCTCGGCCCCTGCTCCCCGCTCGAGGCACCCTGCTCCCCGCTCGAGGCCGTCGATCCCGACCCGTCCAACTCCGATTCGAGCTGACCGAAACGGGCAAGGAGTTCCTGTTCCCGCAACTTCATCGTCGCCGCGTCGGCCGGTTCGGCATGGTCATAGTGGAGCAGGTGTAACACGCCGTGGACAACCAGGAGCGCAATCTCTTCGTCCACCGTCGATCGATGATCGGGAGCCTGGGCCGCCGCGACCGCCGGACACACGACCACATCGCCAATGAGCGTCGGCGGGTCGCCACCGTCGGCAGGGGCACCGGGACCCCGGCCACCTTGATCCGGCTGGCGCCCCGGCACCACGAGATCGTCGTCCATCGGGAATGCGAGCACATCGGTGGGCCCCGAGCCGCCGAGGAACTTCTCGTTCAGGCCGGCGATCGTGTCGCGGTCGACGAACAACAGCGACAACTCGGCCACTCCGGGGACCTGCTCGGCCTGGACCACCATCCGCGCCAGGCGCACCCATCGCGCCAGATCGACCGTGACATCCCGTTGTTCGTCGCTGCCGAACACCGCCAGATCGGTCATGACCGTGGCTGATCGGTTGCGTTGGCGGCGTACGCGTCCACGATGTCCTGCACGATCCGGTGCCGGACCACGTCGCCCGAACTCAGGTCCACGAAGGCCAGATCGGGAATGGTCTCGAGAATGGCCCGGACCGCGAGCAGCCCCGAGCCACCCCGACCCTCGGGGAGATCGATCTGGGTGACGTCGCCGGTGACCACGATGCGCGAGCCGAAGCCGAGGCGGGTGAGAAACATCTTCATCTGTTCGGCCGTGGTGTTCTGGGCTTCGTCCAGGATGATGAACGAATCGTTGAGGGTTCGACCGCGCATGTACGCGAGCGGAGCCACCTCGATCACCCCGCGATCCATCAGCCGCGCGACGGCTTCCGGATCGAGCATGTCGTAGAGCGCGTCGTAGAGCGGCCGGAGGTACGGATCGACCTTGGCCAGCATGTCGCCAGGCAGGAACCCGAGTCGCTCCCCTGCCTCCACGGCGGGGCGGGTCAGGATGATCCGATTCACTGTCTTGGCCTGGAGGGCCTGCACCGCAAGTGCGACGGCGAGATAACTCTTCCCGGTACCCGCCGGACCGATCGCGAAGGTGATCGTGTGATCACGCACGGCGTCGACGTACCGCTTCTGTCCCGCGGTCTTGGGGCGCACCGTCTTTCGACCCTTGATCACCTCGGTCGCCAGCACGTCGCTCGGGCGGAGGTCGGCTTCGACCATCGCGATCGCGCGGTCGACGCCGTCCTGATCGAGCGGGTGGCCCCGCTCGACGACGACCACCAACTCCTCGAAGAGCCGACCGACCCGTTCCGCCGCGTCCGGTGCGCCGGTGATCGTGATCTCATTGCCGCGTACGAGGATCTGGACGGGGAACGCGGCTTCCACTCGCCGCAGCAACTCGTCGTGCTGGCCGAGCAAGTCCACCATGAGGTGATTGCCGGGAACCAACACCTTGACCTGGGTCGACGCCGAAACTGTCACGACGCGTCGAGGTTAGTGGCGAGAGGGGTGGAAATCAGTGGCGTTCAGACGGCCGCGCCGGCGCGCAACCCGAGTTCGTCGAGGCGTACGCCCAGTTCCTCGGGGCGCCGGCCGAGTACCGCGGCGAGCACCCGCAGATCGTCCCGGCGGATCGTCAGCAGCCGACCGTTGAAGTCCTGGCGTTGCAGCTGGATCGTTGCCGCGTACCGCGACAGCACCGCCGCTTCCGGCTCCTCCAACGCGTGCAGCTTCACCAGGTCGATCGTGAAGCCGGCTTCGACCTCGCCGGACTCGACGAGGTTGATCTCGATCGCCGCGTCACGAGGCAGGAGCTGGTCCGGCGGCACCTCGTAGATCTCCGAGAGGCGCAGCAGCCGCGGGACCGAGATGGCCCGCTCGCCCCGCTCGTATGCGCCGAGCACGCTCGCTTTGAACTCGAGCCCCGACCGCGCTTCAACATCGTGAAGCGACAGACCCTTCTGACGGCGGATCGCCCGCAGCCGTTCTCCGACTTGCGCCCCATTCATTGCTGACGACTGCCCCTCACCACACTCGATTTCGGCCCCGGAAGGGCATGACTATTGCACGAAAACCCCGCCGCGTCGATTCTCCGCAGACCGGTGAGTCATAGGCACCGGCCGGCAACCAACGCCGCCGCAATGGCGATCGGCGCGGTCACCGCTCGCAGTGTGTGCACACCAAGGGCAAACCGCGGCGCGTCGTCGAGCCCCGAGAGATCGGCGTCGGTGAACCCACCCTCGGGACCCACCAGAACGGTGATGGCCGGGTGCGAACCGACGAGGTCGGCGAGCGGCGCAGTTCCCGCTCGGTCCGCGACGACCACCCCGTCCCGACCGCTCCACTGAAATGGTTCGAATGGCCCGGTGACCGGTGGAACCGTGGCTCGGTGCGATTGCATGGCCGCCTCGCGTGCCACTCGCCGCAGACGGGCCATCTGTTTCGGCAGGCGATCGCCATCCCATCGAACGACGGAACGTTCGGTGCGTAGCAGTGCGATCTCGTCGACGCCCAGCTCGACCAGCTGGTGGACGACATCGCTGCCGTGATCGACGCGGGCCGGGGCGAAGGCGATCGTCAGCCGGGGAACGGGCACCGGCTCGACGGCCGGTTCCGAGCGCCGGTCGACGGTGATCTCCCCGGCACCGAGCGCGGTCACCTCGGCGGAGTACCAAGATCCGGACCCGTCCGCGACCACGACCGCCTCGCCGATCCTCAACCGCCGGGCCCGCTGGAGATGGTGCCCGTCGCTTCCGTCCACCGTCCGCGTCGTCTCGGTACCGAACGGCTGATCATCGGGCTCGACCTGCACGACCACCAGGGCGCGGGCTTCCGCAGCCGCGGCCCAGTCGTTCGTGGTCACCGGTCGCCGAACGCAGCTCGAATCTTGGAGAACAGACCGCCCTCCGGCGGGTCGATCATCTCGCCGCGCTCAGCCGCGAACTTCGCCAGCAGCTCGGCCTGCTCGGCGGTCAACCGCTGGGGCACCTCGACGTTCATTTCCACGAGGAGGTCGCCGCGCCCGCGACCGTTCAGTACGGGAACCCCGCGACCACGCAACCGCATGACCTCGCCGGGCTGCGTACCAGGTTCGACCGAGATCTTCTCGACGCCGTCGAGGGTCTCGAGCTCGAAGCTCGCGCCGAGAGCAGCTTGCGTCACGGCCAGTGTGTGTCGGTGCACGAGATCTACGCCGTGACGCTCGAGTGTGGGGTGTGGGCGGACCTGGATCTGGACGTACAGGTCACCGGCGGCCCCGCCCCGGGCTGCGGCCGGGCCCCGGCCCGGGAGGCGCAGGCGCTGACCGTGGTCGATGCCGGCCGGGATCTCGACCTCGATCTCCTGACGCGTCCGCACGCGCCCGTCGCCGCGGCACTCGGAGCACGGGTTCGGCACCACCTGGCCGATGCCATCGCAGCGAAAGCACGGCGCGGCGGTCACCAACTGGCCGAGCACCGACCGGCGGACCTGGCGGACCTCGCCCGAGCCGCCGCAGTCCGGACACTGTTCGGCGTGGGTCCCGGGCTCGCTGCCGTGACCCTCACACCGCTCACACGGGCCCGGCAACTGGAGGTCGACCGTCGTCGTGATGCCGAACGCCGCTTCGGACAGATCGATCTGAATCGTGGTCTCCGCGTCCTGACCTCGCGGCGGCCCGCCGCGGCCGCCGCCGCCGAAGCCGCCCGAGAAGAAGGCGTCGAAAATGTCCCCGAAGCCGAAGGCATCGCCCCCGGCACCGCCACCCTGACCGCGACCGTCGTCACCAAAGGTGTCGTAACGGCGGCGACGCTCGGGATCCCGCAACACCTCGTACGCGGCGGACACTTCCTTGAACTGTTCCTCCGCGGCTGTGTCACCGGGATTCGCATCCGGGTGCAACTCGCGCGCGAGTGCGCGGTAGGCCCGCTTGATCTCGTCGTCGGTGGCGCTGGATTCGACACCCAGCAGCGAATACAGGTCGGCCATCAGTCGGGCGGGAGCAGGAGTCGACCGAGTTGCTGGGACACCGCGGCGACTGCAGCGAGCGCCTGCGGGTAATCCATACGGGTCGGACCCAGCACACCGACGGTGCCGGTCGTTGCTCCATCGACTACGTACGGCGCCAACACGATGGAGCAGTCTCGCAGATCTTCGACGTCGTGCTCGGAGCCGATGGAGACGTTCACGCCGTGACCGAGCAGGTCCCGCACCAGGCTGACGACCACCACCTGCTCTTCGAGCATCTCCAACAGACGGGCGGTCGTCGCCGTCGTTGAGAAAGCATCCTGCTCGGCTGCCAGACGACTCACACCGCCGACGTACAGGTGATCCGAGAGGTGCTGGGCGCGGGTGCAGAGATCTTCGATCGCCTGCGCCACGAGCTCGTCAACCTCGCGATCGCCGCTCTGCGGCGCGCGGGTCGGAACCAGCGCGCCCCCGCGGAGCGCGGCATCGAGGAACTCCGAGGCCCGGGCAACCCGCTCAGCGTCGAGATCCGTGCGCACGACCTCCTTTTCGACCGCACCGCTGGCGAGCACGACGACCGCCAGCACTGCGCCGGACTCGAGGGGTACGAGTTGCGCGGTCCGGATCCGGGCCTGCTCGGCACCGGGGCCGACCACGACGGCGGCATGGCTCGTGAGCCGGGCCAGGAGCACGCTCGTCTCGTGGAGAAGATCCTCGAGCGCGCGGTGGGTGGTCGCGAAGAAATCGGCGACCGCTCGCCGCTGACCGGCGGGGAGCCCGCCGGCGTCGGTGAAGTGGTCGACGAAGTAGCGGTAGCCCTGATCCGTCGGAATGCGCCCCGCCGACGTGTGCGGTTGGACGAGGAACCCTTCGCGCTCGAGCTGGGTCATGTCGTTGCGGACTGTTGCGCTGGAGACGCCGAGGTCGCGCGACTCGGTCACGCTCTGCGACGCAACCGGCTGGGCGGTGCGCACATATTCCTCGACCACGGTCTTGAGCACCGCGGCTCGTCGTTCCTGTGCATCCACGTGCGAATGCTCCCGTCTCCGACAGCTCTCCTGCGTCTCCCGACGAAGGGGTAGCAGTCGAGTCTACCGACTGCTAACCAGCAGGGTCGTCGGAGACCACGCGGAGGGTGACCTCGGAGGCGACGAGGCGGCCGCGTCGCGTCAAGATCGCCTGGCCATCGCTGAGAGTCAGGAGTCCGGCATCGACCATCTCGGTCAGCGCCGCCGGATCGAGCCGGTCGGCGCGTGCGCCGTTGCTGGTCCGCAGCGCCAGGGTCAGCAACTCGGCGGCGCGACCGGCGGGATCCAACTCCTCACTCCCCGCCTCGGTGCTGGCGCCGGACTCGACCGCGTCGAGATAGCGATCTGGCGTCCGGACGTTCCACCACCGCCGTGGCCCCGTCTTGCCGTGCGCCGCACAGCCGACTGCGAGGTAGTCGTCGCCGTACCAGTACAGCTCGTTGTGTCGGCACGCCTCCCCGGGCCGGGCCCAGTTGGAGATCTCGTACCAATCGAACCCGGCCTCGGTGAGCCGCTCGTCCGCGATCTCGTACTTCGTGGCCTGGTCGTCGTCGTCGGGCGCGGCTCGAGTCCCCGCCGCGACTCCGATCCCGAGCGGGGTCCCCGGCTCGACGGTGAGGGCGTACGCACTGACGTGGGTCGGCATGAGCCGTAGCGCCGCGTCGAGCGTGCTGGTCCAGTCCGCGACCGACTCGCCGGGGGCGCCGTAGATGAGGTCGAGGTTGATCCGGTCGACGCCCGCGGCGCGCAGCGGCATCGACCGAACGCACGACGTTGTCCGGGTTGTGGGTGCGGCCCAGAGATGCGAGGACGTGGGGCACCATCGACTGGACCCCGATCGATACGCGGTTGACACCCGCGGCCGCCAGGACACGCAGCCCATCGGGCGTCGACCGAATCCGGATTGCACTCGACCGTCACCTCCGCGTCGGTCGTGCGCGGGATCGCGTCGCAGGATCCGAGCCAGCTCGGCGGACGGGACGATCGTCGGCGTGCCCCCACCGAAGAACACGGTGTCGGCGAGCGGCACTCTCCCGCGGCGACCCGACCCTCGATGTCGGCGACGCAGGCGTCGACGTACGCGGCCGACCAGGTGGCTCACGATCGGTCCAGGTCGCGAAGTCGCAGTAGTCGCAGCGGTGCGCACAGAACGGGATGTGCACGTACACGCCGAAGGCCACAGCCGATGCTCTCACTTGCCGACGCGCCTCCGCATGGCGTAGGCCGGTCCGTCATGGAGCTGGAACTGCCACCCGAAGCCGAGGAGCACCGCACCGACGTCCGGGCGTTCCTCGCCGAGTCCGCGCCGGACGGGGCGTTCCCGGCCGGACTGTCACACGGAACCTCGCCGCGGCGGGCTACGTCGCCCCGCACTGGCCGCGGCCATGGGGTCGGGACGCCACCGCGGTCGAACAGCTCGTCATCGACGAGGAACTGCGCGCTGCCGAAGCCCCGCGACCGCTGAACCCGATCGGCATCGGCTGGGCCGGACCGACGCTGCTCGTGGCCGGGACCGAGGAGCAGCACCAGCAGTACCTCCCCGGGCTCCTCGACGGCTCGGAGCTGTGGTGCCAGCTCTTCAGCGAACCGGGCGCGGGCAGTGACCTCGCTGTCACTCACGACGAGCGCGGTCCGCGACGGCGACGAGTTCGTGGTCAACGGCCAGAAGGTCTGGACGACCCTCGCCCACGTCGCGCGCTTCGGCATCCTGCTCGCGCGCACGGATCCCGACGCCGGAGCGCACACCGCGGCATCACGTACTTCGTCGCTCGACATGCAGTCGCCCGGCATCGAGGTGCGGCCGCTGGTGCAGATGACCGGGACCCACGAGTTCAACGAGGTGTTCTTCACCGACGTGCGCGTGCCCGTCGCCAACGTCGTCGGCGACGTGAACGACGGGTGGCGGCTCGCGAAGGTCACGCTCGGCAACGAGCGCGTGTCGCTCTCCGGCGAGGGCGCGCTCTGGGGTCGCGGCCCGACCGCGACCGACGTCCTCGACACTCGTCCGTGCCCACGGCGGCACCACCGACCCGATCACTCCGCCAACGGCTCGCCCGGCTCTACATCGAGAGCGAGATCCTGCGGCTCATCCGGCTGCGGACCGTCTGCGCGACGGTGCGCGGCCTCGAACCGGGCGCCGGAAGCGAGCGTGCGCAAGGCGCTCTCGGACGAGCACGGCCAGCACGTGATGGAGATGGCGATGGAACTCGCCGGCACCGACGGGCTCGTCTCGCCCCGCGGGGCCGTACGGCGACACCATGGGCGGCATGTGGAGCTACGGCTACCTCTACGCCCGCGCGCTCACCATCGGTGGCGGCACCAGCGAGGTGCAACGCAACATCCTCGGCGAACGCGTCCTCGGTCTCCCCCGCGACTGAGTCAGTCGCTGAGTTTGAGGGCGGCGACGAAGGCTTCCTGGGGGACTTCGACGCTGCCGATCTGCTTCATGCGCTTCTTGCCGGCCTTCTGCTTCTCGAGCAGCTTGCGCTTGCGGGTCACGTCACCGCCGTAGCACTTCGCGATGACGTCCTTGCGCTTCGCCTTGACCGTCTCGCGGGCGATGATCCGGCCACCGATCGCCGCCTGGATCGGCACGTCGAACAGCTGGCGTGGGATCAGCTCCGCGCAGCTTCTCCACCATCCGCTTGCCGTAGTCGTACGCCTTGTCGCGGTGCGCGATCGACGAGAACGCGTCGACCGGCGCCCCGTTCAGCATGATGTCGACCCGCACGAGCTTGGATTGCCGGTACCCGATCGGCTCGTAGTCCAGCGAGGCGTAGCCCTTCGAGCGGGACTTCAGCTGGTCGAAGAAGTCCATGACGATCTCGGCGAGCGGGACCTCGTAGACGATCTCGAGCCGTTCCTCGGAGAGGTACTCCATCTTCTTCAGCTCACCGCGCCGACCCTGCGACAGCTCCATGAGCGTCCCGACGAACTCGGACGGCGTGAGCATCGTGATCTGCACGTACGGCTCTTCGATGCCCTCGATGTCGTTGGGCGCCGGCAACGACGACGGGTTGTCGACGGCGAACACCTCACCGTCGAGCCCGATCGCCCGGTACTCCACGTTCGGCGCGGTCGCGACGAGGTCGAGGTCGTACTCACGCTCGAGCCGCTCGCGCACGATCTCCATGTGCAGCAGGCCGAGAAACCCGCAGCGGAACCCGAACCCGAGCGCACCGGAGGTCTCGGGCTCGTAGGTGAACGACGAGTCGTTGAGCCGGAGCCGCTCCAACGACTCGCGCAGGTCCGCGTAGTCGTCGCCCTCGACGGGATACAGCCCGCAGAACACCATCGGTTTCGGTTCGAGGTAGCCCTCGAGCGGCTCCGATGGGCGCGCCGCGGTGGTGACCGTCTCGCCGACGCGCGCCTGACCGACGTCCTTGAGTCCGGTGATGAGGTATCCGACCTCGCCGGGTCCGAGCGATGCCACCGGCGTCGGTACCGGTAGGCGAGTCCCGATCTCTTCCGCGTCGTGCGTGCTGTTCGCCTGGATGAAACGCAACTTCGTCCCGGCATCGAGTGAGCCGTTGAACACGCGCACCGAGCTGATCACGCCGCGGTACGTGTCGTAGATGGAGTCGAAGATCAGCGCCTGGAGCGGCGCGTCCAGATCACCGATCGGCGGCGGAATCCGCTCGACGATCGCGTCGAGCAGATCGGACACACCCTCCCCCGTCTTGGCCGAGATCCGCAGCACATCCTCGGCGGGGACCCCGAGCACCCGCTCGATCTCCTCGGACACGCGATCAGCGTCCGCCGCGGGGAGGTCGATCTTGTTCACGGCCGCGACGATCGCGAGGTCGTGCTCGAGCGCGAGGTAACAGTTCGCGAGCGTCTGAGCCTCGATCCCTTGACTGGCATCGACCACGAGCACCACGCCCTCGCACGCCGCCAGGGAGCGCGACACCTCGTAGCCGAAGTCCACGTGGCCGGGGGTGTCGATCAGGTTGACGATGTGGTCCTGCCACCCGATCCGGACGTTCTGGGCCTTGATCGTGATGCCCCGCTCGCGCTCGATGTCCATCGAGTCGAGGTACTGGGCCCGCATGTCACGCGCCTCGACGGCGCCACTCAGCTCGAGAAATCGGTCCGCCAGCGTGGATTTTCCGTGGTCCACGTGCGCGACGATCGACAGGTTGCGGATCCGGGAGAGGTCGGGCACGGGGCGCATTCTCCCCTGCCGGCGCCCTCGGGGCCCGAACGGGCTGCACTCGGAGGCTCCTGCTAACGTTCCCGGGTTCCTAGAACGACTTTCGGGAGACCCGTCGCGCCGTGGCCAACATCGCCAGCCAGAAGAAGCGAAACCGTCAGAACGAGACGCGCCGCGGTGCGCAACCTCGGTGTGCGGTCCGAACTCAAGACGCGGACCAAGAACGTCCACAGCGCCATCGAGGCGGGCGACCAGGAGGCCACTGCGGCCGCCATCGTGCGTGCCCAGAAGCGACTGGGCAAGGCGACGACCAAGGGTGTGCTCCACAAGAACGCTGCGGCCCGGCGCACCTCGCGCCTCATGAAGGCCGCGAACCGCGCCCAGCAGGGCTAGCTCAACGGCGTCCGGCGCCGGAACGGCGCCGACCACCCCGACGACTCCCCTGGTGGAGCTGCGCCAGGCGCGCCACCGCGATCTCGACCACCGTTTCCGCCGAAAGGCCGCTCGCGCCCTTCGTGGAGACGTCCGCTCGGTGCAGGACCGCGAACGCACGGGTGAACCCAACCGCGCCAAGGGCTCGCGCCGCCTCCAGTCCCTTCTTGGCCGGGAAGGTGGATCCTTTGCCGCCCCAGACGCGGTAGGCATCGTCGGCGGTCAGGACCGCATCGGCTTCCAGTCGGGCCAGCTTTCGGTACCGCGAGTGCAGAATGCCCAGGACCTGGAGCGGATGCATCGGCTTCGGCTGGGTCGGACTTGTCACGTGCATGAGTCGCTGCAGCGTCGTCAGCGAGCCCGCGACGTCACCTTCCTCGATCCGGTTCGTCAGTTCGTACGGGCGGACCGCGCCCGCGTCGCTGAGGTACGGCTCGATCTCCGCCAGGTCGAGGCGGGCTCCCGCGCCGAACGTCGACGCGAGGATCTCCACGACGGCACCGATACCGCCGCCGTCCTCTCCGACATGCTCGACGACTCGACGCGCCGCGTCGGCCTTCAACGTGATGCCGACGCGATCCCAGTTCCGTCTGCAGCAGTTCCAGCGGCTTGGCGGATTTCCCACCGCGTTGGTTCGCCGACTTGAGCGCATCTCCGAGGGCTTTCGCCCCTCGGCCCCCACCGGCGACGAAGACGAGATCCGTCGTCTCGAGGGGGTCCACCAGTAACGCGACGACCGGCTCCACCACGTCGGCCGGGAGCTGTTCGTAGTCGCGGACCACCACGACCCGTTTCGCAGTCATGAACGGTGGACTCTCGGCCGCGGTGACCAATGCCGTCACGATCGGACCGGCGCCGGTCGAGTCTTCCGCGGCGGGTTCATCCTCGCCGCCGCCCCCGGCCTTCTTGGGGATGACGAACTCTTCGAGGACGAAGGTTCGGTCCTCGGCGCCGACGAGTTCATCGACGAGTCGGGCCAGCTCGCGGTCACGCAGGACCGGATCCGAACCCTTCACGAGATACACGCCGCCCACGGCCGCCCACCCTACCGGTGACCCTCCGGCGCATCCGGGGGGCGGCGAGCACGAGTCCGCCGGCCGCGACCACCGCGCCGGCTTGGCGGGCGTCGACCGACAACGGCACCTGCCCGGCGAGCCGAGCCACCGCCTCCACCGCACCGAGCAGCGCCACGTTCGGCATCTGCAACCAGCGGCCGAGTCCGGGTCCGAAGATGCCGCCGCCGACGCTTGCGGCCAGCCCCCAGACGGTCAACGGTGCAGCGAGGGGCACCGCGATCATGTTCGCCGGAATCGAGATCAGCGGAACCGACCCGAACACTGCGAGCAGAAGGGGCGCCACCCCGACCTGCGCGCCCAGCGTCACCCCGAGGGTCTCTCGCATGAGTCGCGGACCGGGCAACCGCGCCGCGAGCGGTGCGCTGAGCAGCACGATGCCGGCGCACGCCCCGCACGAGAGCAGGAACCCGACCGAGCGCAGCAGGAACGGATCGACGAGGAGCAACATCACCATCGCGTAGACGAGTACCCGCGCTGCGTCGGCGGGTCGTCCGAGGAAACGCGCCAGGAGCACGAGTCCCGCCATCACCGATGCGCGCATGACCGAAGGTTCCCAGCGCGTCATCGTGGCGAAGGTGCCGATCACCGCCAGACCGCCGACCAGGCGTCCGCGCAGCGACATGCGCCGCAGCAGCGGCGCTGCCATCGCCAACACGAACGCGACGTTTGCTCCCGAGACGGCGAGGAGATGGCTCATCCCTGCGTTCCGGAAGTCGTCGACCAGATCCGGAGGGAGGTCGCGGGTATCGCCCAGGAGGAAGCCCGCAAGCAACGCGCGCGGCGCAGCCGGCAGCACGTTCAGGCCGTCTTCGACCGTGGCGCGGAGACGGTTCGCCAGGACCCACCACGGCGCGAGCGGCGGCGCCGCCGCGTCGATCTCCTCGATGTGTAGCTCGGCCACCGCGTGGCGCCATTGCGAACGACTGTGGTAGCCCGACAGTGCTCGCAGTCGGCCCTCGACGAGGACCCGGTCGCCCGCGGCCAGCACCCGCAGTTCGCTACTCGCATCGCCGGAACCAACGAGCGCGACGGTACGGTCGACCTTCCGCCCGTCGAACGACGACACCCGGGCGAGCGCGTCCACCGTGTAGAAGGCTCCGCTCGGATCTTCGGCCAACGTCAGCACGAAGCGCCCCGCTGCCCCGTCCTGGATCGCGGCCGAGAGCGGCGAGACGATCAGACCGTGACGGGCACGGCGCTCCAGGCCGCACCCCACGAGTCCGACGGCGATGACCACGAGTGGGATCACCACCCAACGAAGCGATCCCCGGCCGGCCAGGACCGCCAGCACGGCGAGGGCCGCGGCGACCGCCAGCACGTCGCCGGCCGAGGCCGGGCCGAGCCGGTCGCCGAGCAGAATCCCCAGGATCAACGCACCCAGGACTGCGAGTGGGACCCTCACACCGTGACGAGGGGACGTAGGTCGGCGAACCGCTTGTCACCGATCCCCCGCACGTCGCGAAGTTGTTCGACATTCGTGAAGCCGCCTCGCCGCTCCCGCTCGCGGATGATCGCGGCCGCGAACGTCGGCCCGATGCCCGGCAACGTCTCGAGCTCGGCCTGGGTGGCGGTGTTCAGATCGATCGGGCCGGCCGGCTCACCGTCCGCCGTCCCGGCGTTCGTGCCGTCACCCGTTGGACCCGCCAGCAACGGTTCGCCCACTCGCGAGACCGGGATGCGCTGCCCGTCGGCGAGTTTGGCGGCGAGATTCAGCCGATCGAGATCTGCGTCCGGAAGCCCCCCACCGGCCGCGGCGACGGCGTCCGCGATCCTCGCTCCGGCAGGCACCTCCACCAGGCCCGGCGCCGCGACGGCACCGGCCACATGGACCAGCAGCGAGGGTCGCGTGGTGGTCGTGGTCGCGCTTGCGGTCCGACGGGCGACCCGGGGCGGCGTTCCCAGGCCATCACCGGCGTCGGCCCGGCCGATCTGATACCAGACGAGCCCGGCCACCAGGGCCAGGACGAACCCCGCGATCCGCAGTGTGCGGGGATCTGCGAGGCGGCTGTGCAGGACCGGCAGCCATTCGGGCGCCGAACGCGCCGGAGGCCGCGGTGGGTAGTGGCTGACCGACCCGACCGGGATGCTCTCCGCGATGGGTTCGGGCTCTTCCGAGAACACTTGCTCCGGCACGGTTGCCTCCAGGCGCGTGGAACCACACGGGAGGAAGTGCCGGGGAAGGCGCGAGGGACCGTAGCAGCGTGACGGAGCCTAGGCACCGCTGCGAAGCCGGGCCTCCTGTTCGAACGGGATGGCTCGATAGGCCGCCCAGTGGGCGAGACCGGCCCGCCGGCCGCGAACGTACGCCGCCAAATACCGCGCAAGGAACCGCGCGGGCCCGTACTCGCGCCATTGCTCGACGTGCACCAACTCGTGCGCGATGAGCTCGACGTTGTCCTCCTGGCCCCGCCGGACCAGCACGAACCGGCCCAGGGTCATGGCCGCGACCCCAGGGGTGAGCCACCGGACAATGACCACTCGGGCCCGCGCCGCATCGACGAGCCGGACGTGCGCGTACCGGATCTGGGCATCGGGTGACAGCGGACGCGCCCAGCGCGAGACGCGGGTGGGCGCGACCGGGGTCTCCACCCGGGGATCGTCGGCGCGGTCGGTCATCAACCGACGACGAAGTTGATCAACCGTCCGGACACGAAGACGACCTTGCGCACCGTGACGCCGTCGAGGTGGGACGCGACCTCGACGCGCGCGGCTGCCTCGACGGCCTCCTGGTCCGCGTCCGCCGACACCGTGACCTTGCCCCGAACCTTGCCGTTGACCTGGACCGGGTATTCCAGCGTGTCCACGACCAGCCACTGCGGATCGGCGATCGGGAACGACTCGTACGTCAGGGTCTCCGGATGTCCGAGTCGGGACCACAATTCCTCGGCCACGTGCGGCGCGAGCGGTGCGAGCATCAACACCAGTGGTTCGACGACCTCACGTGGCGCGCCCGCGCCGGCCGCGACCTGGGTGAGGTGGTTGTTCAGCGTGATCAGCTTCGCGACCGCGGTGTTGAACCCGAGCGTCGCCATGTCCTCCCGCACCGCCGCGATCGTCTGGTGAAGCAGACGCCGCGTCTCGTCGTTCGCCGACGTGTCCACGACCGTCACCACGCCGGTGTCCTCGTCGACCACGTTGCGCCAGAGTCGTTGCAGGAACCGGTGAACGCCGATCACGTCACGCGTGCTCCATGGGCGCGATGCGTCGAGTGGCCCCATGAACATCTCGTAGAGCCGGAGCGTGTCGGCGCCGTAGTCCTGGCACATCTCGTCGGGCGTGACCATGTTGCGCAGGCTCTTGCCCATCTTCCCGTATTCGCGGTTGACGGGCTTCCCGTCGTGGAGATACTCGCCGTCGCGTTCGGTCACCTCGCCGGCTTCGACGTAGAAGCCGCGGTCGTCGGAATACGCGTACGCCTGGATGTAGCCCTGGTTGAACAGTCGCTGGAACGGCTCCGGCGTCGAGACGTGGCCGAGATCGAAGAGCACCTTGTGCCAGAACCGGGCGTAGAGGAGATGCAGCACGGCGTGCTCGACGCCGCCGACGTAGAGCTTCACGCCCCCGGGGCCGGGACCCATCCAGTACTGCTCGGCTTCGGGGCTGACGAACTGGTCCTCGTTGGTCGGGTCCAGGTACCGCAAGTAGTACCAACACGAGCCGGCCCATTGGGGCATCGTGTTCAGCTCGCGTCGGTAGGGCTTCGGGCCGTCACCCAGGTCCAGCTCGACGGTGACCCAATCCTCGGCACGCGCGAGCGGCGGGGCGGGAACGCTCTCGGCGTCATCGGCGACGATCTCAGGCTCGAAGTCGCTGATCTCGGGTAGCTCGACCGGCAGCTGGTCTTCCGGCACTGCGACCGGCAGATCCAGCTCGTCGTACACGATCGGAAACGGTTCGCCCCAATAGCGCTGGCGACTGAACAGCCAGTCGCGCAACTTGAAGTTCACCGTCGACTCCCCGGCCCCGTGCGAGAGCAACCACTCGGTGATCGCCGCCTTGGCCTCGGCGACGGGCATCCCGTCGAGCGAGACGTCCGCGTTGGCCGAATGCATCGCGCGCCCCTCGCCGGTGAAGGCTTCGGGCCACTCCCCTGCCAGTACGTCCGGCGACGTTCCCTGTGCCTCGAACCAGGCCCGCGGCGGTTCGATCACGCCCGCGATCGGCAGATCGAACTCCCGGGCGAACTCGAAGTCGCGCTGATCATGGCCCGGCACCGCCATGATCGCCCCGGTGCCGTACCCCATGAGCACATAATCCGCGACGAAGATCGGGATCCGGGCGTCGTTCACCGGGTTCACCGCGAATGCGCCGGTGAAGACACCGGTCTTGTCCTTGCCCTCCGCCTGGCGCTCCAACTCACTCTTGCCGGCGGCGAACGCCCGATACCGGCGTACCGCCTCGGACGGCCCGACCTCCTGACCGAAGATGCCCTTCCACTCGGCCGGGATAGCCGTCATCTCCTCGCCGAGCATCGCGCCCGGCCATTCCGTCGGGACGATCGCGTCCACGAGGGGGTGCTCGGGGGCCAGGACCATGTAGGTCGCACCGAACAGCGTGTCGGGCCGGGTCGTGAACACGGTGATGAGGTCGTCACGACCCTCGACCCCGAAGTCCACCGACGCGCCGGTGCTGCGGCCGATCCAATTCCGCTGCATCAGCTTGATCGATTCGGTCCAGTCCAGCAGGTCCAGATCCGCGAGCAGTCGATCCACGTACACGGTAATTCGGAGCATCCATTGCTTCAGCGCGCGCCGGTAGACCGGGAAGTTCCCTCGCTCGCTCCGCCCTTCCGCGTTCACTTCCTCGTTGGCGAGCACCGTGCCGAGCGCCGGGCACCAGTTGACCGGCGCCTCGTCGAGATACGCGAGGCGGTAGGAATCCACCAACTCGCGGCGCGCGCGTTCGTCGAGCGCATCCCAGCCCACGTCCGGATCAGATTCAAGGATCTCGATCAACTCGGCAATCGGCCGGGCTCGGTCCGCGTCGAAGTCGTACCAGCTGTTGAAGATCTGGAGGAAGATCCATTGGGTCCACCGGTAGTACTGCACGTCGATGGTGGAAACCCCGCGCCGCGAGTCGTAGCCGAGCCCGAGTGCGCGGAGCTGGCGGCGCATGATCGCGATGTTGTTCTCGGTCGTGACCCTCGGGTGCTGACCCGTTTGCACCGCGTACTGCTCCGCGGGGAGGCCGAACGCGTCGTAGCCCATCGCGTGCAGCACGTTCTTGCCGTTCATCCGCGAGAACCGGGCGAAGACGTCGGTCCCGATGAACCCCAGGGGATGTCCGACGTGCAGGCCCTTCCCACTCGGGTAGGGGAACATGTCCAACACGAAGAGTGGCTCGCGGTCAGCGGCAGCCTCGACGCCCTCGGAGAGCAACCCGCTCGGGTTCGGCGCCCAAAAAGTGTGCTCGGCATCCCAGCGGTCCTGCCAGCGGGCCTCGATCTCGTTCGCGAGGCGCGCGTCGTACCGGTGGCGGGGGGTGTCGTCGGTCTGACTCATCGCCGGCGAGCGTACCGGGAGGCCCGAATCGGACCGGACCAGTTGTTCAGATGAAGGGGCGCCGGTCCAGGACGAGCCGCAGCGGCTCGTCGGTGACGACGATCTCGGGACCGAGGACCTGTTGGGCGACGGTCAGCAACGACATGATCGCGACGGCGCTGTGCGCACCCAGGGGACCGTCGAAGTGGGTGCCGTCGATGCCGCAGAACTCGGCCTCGACGGTGCGGACCGCGTCCAGCGTCGCCGCGGCCACCTGGTTCCGGCGCGCGTCGTCCACCGGGCTCCGGGCCATGAGGTACAACGCGTCGAGCGTCAGCCAGAACGGGTTGAGCCGGTGCCAGATGCCGTCGGCCCCTTGGAGGCCGAGCACCGCGTCGACGCGGGCCTCGGGAAACGGAAACGGGCGGCCGAGGTGTTCAAGGACAAAGTGGTAATGGAACGAACCGCCGATCTGATCCAGGTCACCGACGGGCGGCTTGCCGATCCCGTGCATCCCGGTGGCCGGATCCACGTAGCGGCCCAGGGCGCCGAGGACTTCGTCGAACCAGCCGTCATCGGCGAAGGACGGCAGCAACGCGGCGAGCGAGAGGAGCGCCGCGCCTTCGTGGCTCCCGAGGTAGACGCGTGTCTCCCAGTCCAGCCCGTCGAGAAAGGCCACCGCGGCCGCCGCCTCGCGATACGGATCGAAGGCGATCGCCGGCTCGATCTGGGCATCGAGCAGCTCCAGCGCCGCGACCGCGAACGCGGTGGAGTGCCACGGGTGATGCGTTGCTTCCCGCTCGAGGTAGAGACCGTCGTCGGTCCGGAATGCGTTGAGTGCCGCCGCCGCGCCCGGATCCATCTCCAAATTCAGCGCGTACCAGAGGCAGACGCGATCCGCGATCTCGTAGAGATCGGGGTTCGAAGCCAGGGTGCCGAACCGGTCCCCCACGGCCCGGACGAAGTCCTGGACTTCGATTGGTTCGGTCATCGGTCGACGAGGCTCAGCAGTCGGTCCACCGACACCGCCTCGATGTGGTCCATCTCGTCGAGGCTGTCAGGCGTCCCTCGTGGAGGCAACCGGCCCGGGCCCGGGCCACGGTGGGGCCATCCCGGCCTCCGGGCTGCCGGCTGATACCTTGATCGCTCCTTCGGGGGCTGTAGCTCAGGCGGTAGAGCACTTCCATGGCATGGAAGGGGTCAGGGGTTCGAGTCCCCTCAGCTCCACAGATTTCCACCCGTTCGCGATCGCCGCTTTCCCGTGTCGGCAGTGCGAGCAGCGGCTCCGCTCCCGCCGAGACCCTGCACCGCGTAACATTCCCGCGCCGCCGCCGCCGAACCGCGTGGAGCGAAGCCAGGGTGCAGACCAACGCCGTCAACCACGCTGAGATCACGCCGGACGAGGCGTTGCTGATTGCACGGGGGGTCGCCACGGCGGTACAGCCCGCAGCGGGTTTGGCCGCGGTCCAAGCGAGCCTCCTCGGCGCGATCGAGGCCGACCTCTTCGGATTCGACGGCAACCTCACGGACCTCGAGCCGATCGGCGCCGAACCGTTCGCCGAAGCACTCGCCGCCCGCGACTCGAAGTATCGCCACCGGGTGGTGCACCTCATGGTGCTCGGAGAGCTGATTCTGCGTCCGATTCCGCCCGAGGTGGCGCGCCGGGTCGAGATCTACGCGAAGGCCATGGGCATCGACGATCGGTTCGTCCGCGTTGCGCGCCGCTACGCCCAGGGCGCGTTCGGTCTGGCGTGGCTCGACCTGCACCACAGCGGGTTCGCCGAGCACTGGGAGCAGGCTCGGATGGACCAGCTGAAGACCACCGTGAAGTTGGAACATCAACTCGCGGCCGGCGTCCAGGACGAGACACTCGCCCACCGATGGATGACCTTTGCCGAACTGCCACCCGACACGCTCGGTCGTGGCGTCTGGGATATGTATCGGAGCCGTGGCTTCGGCCTTCCCGGATCGACCGGTGGCGCATCGGCGTACCTCGCCCAGCACGACTTCGTGCACGTGCTGGCCGACTACGGCACCAACCTCGACGGCGAGCTCGAGGTGTTCAGCCTCATCGGCTGGGCCGACCCCGACCCCAAAGGATTCGCGTGGCTCGCCACTCTCATCGGCCTCTTCGAGACCGGGTACGTGGCCGACGCGGGCTTCTTCTCAGGCGATCTGCGGGAGCGTCGGCTCGACCGTGTCGAGATGCACGTCCGCATCGCCGACGCACTCCGGCGCGGTCAGATCCTCGGCCGACATCTCGGTATCGACCTCCTCGACGTCGACTACCACGACTTCGTCGAACGACCGACCGCCGAGGTCCGCACCGAACTCGGCTTCGCCCCCAAGGGCGACCGCGCCGTTCGAGCCGGCTCCCCGGGGGCATTCGATCTCGCCGGCATGTCGAGGATCCAACAGGAATACGCAGCATCGATCGATGGAGGAGTGTCCGATCAATGAAGTTCGCGCAGAGTATCCGGGTCCGATGCGACGATCCGGAGGGTCTGAACCGACTCCTCGCCGAGTGGGACGCGGGCCAGGCGACCACCGACGTCATGGGCTACATCGGGACCCGCCTGCTCGCGGACCGCGACCAGCCAGGCTGTTACCTGATCCTCGCGGAGTTCGCTGAGGTCGACGGCGACCTGACTCCCGCGGACGAGGCTGAGCGGAACAACCAGCGGGAGGAGACCGAACGCTGGGCCCAGAAGCTGCGCGCCCTCGTCGAAGGCGAGCCGGAATGGGCGCACTATGACGAGCTCTACCGCACCGGCATCACCGGCAACCTCCGCACCGGCTGAGGAGCATCCCGATGGGTCAGCAGTACCACGAAGGGCAGCGGGAACTGCAGGACCAGTTCGACACCCGGAGACTCGCGGACCGCCTCGATGCCGCGACGACCGATGAGATCGGCGACTCGCACCGCGCGTTCATCGAGTCCCGGGACATGTTCTTTCTCGCGACGGCCGACCGCGAGGGCGCCCCCCAGTGCTCGTACAAGGGTGGCGAGCCCGGCTTCGTGCGAGTCCTGGACGCCCAGACGATCGCCTTCCCGGTCTACGACGGCAACGGCATGTTCTTGTCGATGGGCAACCTCGCGGTGAATTCGAACGTCGGCATCCTCTTCATCGACTTCGAGCGCGGCACGCGACTGCGGTTCAACGGTTTGGCCAGTGTCGACCCCGGCGACCCGCTGCTCGCCATGTATTCCGGCGCGCAGCTCGTCGTCCGGGTGCGGGGCGAAGCCGTGTTTGCCAACTGTCGCCGCTACGTACACCGCTACGAGCTGGTCCAGCGGTCGCCGTTCACACCCTCCGGGACCGTGGACCCACCCGTCCCCGACTGGAAGCTCGATCCCTGGTTCGAGGGCACCCTGTCCGAACAGGACCCGGCACAGGATCCCAACCGCCCGAGCGCGCCGGCCACCCCTCGGTTCTGACCAGCAACACCCCGGCCTCCATCGAATGCGGTGGAGGACCCCTACAGTCCCTCCCGGTGACAAGTCGCGCGATCCGACGAGCCGAAACAGACCGACGCCGGGCGCTCGCGCGTTCGACGGCTGCCGCCGCGGCCGTCGTCGTGCTGGTCTCGCTGGTCCTGTACGGCGCGCCGGTCCCCCGCCTCTCCGAAGAGCTGTATCTCCCACTCGTGCGCCACACCGGCGACGCCGCCTATCTCGCCGGCGACTGGACGCTGCGCGGCCCGTTCAGCGAGCACTGGGTCTTCGACCACCTCTTCGGGCCGGTGGCTGCGTGGATACCCCTCCCCTGGTTCGGTTGGATCGGACGCCTCGCGACCGCCTCGATCCTCGCCGCGTTGCTCGTTCGACTCGGGCAGCGGTTCGGGCTCCGCCCCTGGGGGGCGGCAACCGGGATCGGGCTCTGGCTCGTCGCCAACCAATCCCTCATCGGGTCCGACTGGATGTTCGGCACCTTCGAGGCCAAGTCCGTGGCGTACTGCCTCCTGGTCGCCGCACTCCTGGCCGCGACCGCAGACCGCCCGGGTCCTGCCGTTGTCCTGCTCGGTCTCACCCTGTCGTTTCACCCGGGTGTCGGCGGGTATGCCGCCCTCGCAGGCGGCGCTGCGCTCGTACTGGATCCGCGATCGCGCGGTCGTGCGCTCCGCGCCGCACCGCTCGGACTCCTGCTCGCCGTGCCGGGATTCCTCGGCGTGACCGGGAATTTTCGCGCCTCCGACGACCTCGCCCGATTCCTCGTCACCGAAGCCATTCCCCATCACGCCGATCCGTTCTTCGGCGGCGCCCAACTCCCCGGGATGCAAGTCGCCCTCCGCGCGGGTGCCCTTGCCCTGATGTTCGCCGCGAACGTCGTCTGGTACCGGCGTCAGCGCGATCCCGCCCGCCGGTTCCTCCTCACCTTCCAGGTGGTGACCCTCGTCCCGGTCGTCGGCGCGTTCGTGGCCCGGGGGTTCGACCGCTGGGACCTGCTCCTGCTCCAACCGCTTCGGCTCGGACCGCTCATCGTCCCGCTGTGCTTCTTCCTCGGCTCGGTGGCTCGCATCCTCGAACTGCACACCTCGGAGCCGGCCGGAACTCCGTGGCCCGGGCGCCGGTCCAACCAGCTGGCGGTCGGCACCGTTGTGCTGGCCATCGCGGTCACCTCACCGCTCCTCGCGGCGCCCCGAATGATCTCGCGCACCGCGGACGCATGGACCCGGAACGACCCGGTCGCCGAGGCGTTCACCTGGATTCGCGAGCATCCCGACGTGGCTCGGCGCTGTGTCGTCCCCGTCGACCGCCAGGACGCCTTCATGCGTGGCGAACGGCCCATCGTGGCGAACTTCCAAGCCATCCGTTACGACGAGTTGGCCGAGTGGCATCGCCGCGTGCTCGCACTCGTCGGTGGTCCCGACGTCTTCGTCGGGCAGGCCCCCACGCTCGAGCAGCTCCGCCAACGGTACGACGCGCTCGACGGGTCACAGATCACCGCGATCGCGGTTCGGTACGGCGCCGACTGCATCGTGGCGACGACGAGATATCCGTTCTCGGAACTGCACCGAACCGGTGACACGCGCATCTATCGGACCCCCTCGGCGACGGGTTCCTAGACTCGGGCACTCATGATCGGAGTCGTCGACTATCGCGCGGGCAACGCCCCGAGCGTGATGTACGCGTTGGAGCGCATCGGCGCGCCCGCCACACTGGTTCGCGTCGCTGATGACCTCGCAACCGTGGAACGCATCATCCTGCCGGGCGTCGGCGCGGCGTCGGCGACCATGGCATCGCTGACCGACGCCGGACTCGTGGAGCCACTCCGCCACTCCGTCGTCGATGTCGGCACACCGTTCCTGGGCATCTGCATCGGGCTCCAGGTGATCTTCCAGCACAGTGAGGAGGGTCCGTCGGACTGTCTCGGATGGGTGCCCGGCGACGTCGTGCGGTTCCCCGACACCGAGCGCGTCCCTCAAATCGGCTGGAACTCGGTCTCGGTCACGCGGCCCCACCCGCTCGTCGCCGGTTGGCCCGGCGAGCCCTACTGCTATTTCGTCAACAGCTTCCACGCCCGGCCGGCCTCGCCCGACGCCGTCCTCGGCACCACCGACTACAGCGTCGAGTTCTGCTCCATGGTCGCCCACGGCAACATTGCGGCGACGCAGTTCCACGCCGAGAAGAGCGGCGAGATCGGGCTCCGAGTCCTCGCGAACTTCGCGACCTGGGACGGCGCCGAATGCTGACCAAGCGCCTCATCGCGTGCTTCGACGTCGTCGAAGGACGGGTCACCAAGGCGCAGAACTTCCAGGACAACATCGACGTCGCGCCCGCCGCCGAACTGGCGCAGACGCTCTACGAGCAACAGATCGACGAGATCGTCTTCTACGACATCCTGGCCAGCGCCGAGCGGCGTCAGATCGATCTCGCCACGGTGCGCTCCGTAGCGGAACACGTCTTCGTCCCGTTCACCGTCGGGGGTGGCATCCGGGACCTCGACGACATGTTCCTCGTACTGAAGGCCGGAGCCGAGAAGATCAGCGTGGACTCCATGGCGGTGCGCAACCCCGACATCATCCGGGCCGGCGCCGAGGCATTCGGAAACCAGTGCATCGTGTTGTCCACCCAGGTCAAGCGAGTCGGCGTCCGACCCGAAATCCCGAGCGGCTACGAAGTGTTCATCGACGGCGCTCGCACCGCCACCGGGCTCGACGCCATCGAGTGGGTCAAGCGCGG
The DNA here is from genome assembly GCA_963701625.1 of uncultured Acidimicrobiia bacterium. Lineage (GTDB taxonomy): Bacteria > Actinomycetota > Acidimicrobiia > IMCC26256 > JAENVU01 > JAENVU01. The sequence continues at coordinate 40,005 of CAVPAT010000007.1, forward strand.
TACCGACCTCGGCGCCGGCGAGGTCGTGGTCAACAGCATTGACGGCGACGGCACTGCCGCCGGCTACGACCTGACCATCACGCGAGCCGTCGCCGACGCGGTGACGGTCCCGGTGATCGCATCGGGCGGCGCGGGGAACGTGGACCACATCGCCGCCGGGCTCACTGTCGGTGGGGCCAGCGCGGCAATCATCAGTTCGATCCTCTACTCGCCACGCCTTGCGCAGAACCCGACCGTCGCCGACCTGAAGCAAGCGCTCGCGGATCGCGGCGTGCATGTGCGCAGCTTTCTGCCGGGCCCGCCGGTCACCCTCCGCTGACGGCGCGCGGCTCCGGCGCACCCCAATCGACCCGCGGCGCATCGGACCACAACCGCTCGAGGTCGTAGAACTGACGAGTCTCGGCCATGAAGACATGTATGACGAGATCTCCGTAGTCGATCAAGACCCAGCCCGCGTCCTTGAGGCCCTCGGTACTCCGCGGCGCGCGGTCTGCTTCCACCTTCAACGCCAACTCGACCTCGTCACAGATCGTTCGAACCTGCCGGGTGTTCGACGCCGAGACGATCACGAACGCCTCGGTGATCCCAATGATGTCGCCGACATCAAGGATCACGACATCGGTACCGGACTTCTCGTCGGCCGCCTGTGCGGCCACGACGGCCATGTCCTGCGCGTTCAGGGTGCACCTCCAGGGATTGCGTACGCGGGACAGTCCGACCCGACGACGATGGTCACGTCTGCGATCTTCACATCTCGGCCCGCACGGCGTAGCGAACCACAACCCATGGCGTCGAGCAAACGCTGCGCGGAACGACGCCACCGGTCCTGGTAGTAGACGACCTGCGTCTCGGGCACGCCGAAGCCGCGCACGTTGTCGGTGAGCGTGACCTTGCCGCCTGCGGGGATGACCTTTTCCGCAACCGCGGTCGCCACTCCCAGCGCGCCGGTGCCGTTCAGGATTTCCACTCGGGGTCGATCGCCGTCGCCGAGGCGAAGACCCGGGATCGCCCGCTCGACGTACGCAGCGAGATCCGTTTCCCGCACCTGATACCGATCGCCGGCTCCCGTCGGGATCGAATCCACCGGCAGGGTCTCGATCCGCCGATCGGGCGCCTGCGCGGCCGCGACCAGCGGCCCCAGGGAACGATCCAGCGCGACGGTCCGCCGGGCCACATCGGGATCCTGTAACCGGTTGAGCCAGGCGTCGAGCACGACGGCAGTCACCACGATCTTCTCGACTTGGTTCATCGCCTGTGGACCGCTCATGACCTCAGCGGCCTGCGCGGCCGAGAGTTCCTGGCTCCCAACCGGATACTTCGTTCCTCGGTCGATCAGTTCGACGGTGTCCGGTAACTCGATGGGGACGGGCGCGGCTGAGCCGAGCAAGGCCGTGAGCCCCGCGTCATCGACGATGACGGGGGTGCCGACGTCGACCCCCAGCACGTTCTCGATGCTCGTGGCGAGGACGGCGCCGTCATCGCCGACCGGGACCTCGCCGAGGGTCGAAGCGGTTTGCAGGCGGGAGCCCAGTTGGGTCGCAGGCGGAATCAACAACAACGCGCCGCGAGCCTCATCACGCGCGGCCAGAATGATCATGTCGTTGCCGAACAGCGGCGTGTTGTGCACCAGGAGCAACGCGTCAGGACGCGCCTTGGCGTCACTGCCGGCCCGGCGCGCCGGGACCAGCGTCCTGGTCGCTGCCGCTCCGCACCACGACACCGATCGCGACCGCCGCGGCAAGTACCAACGAGATCGCGGGAACCACCCGAGTCCAGAACCGCCGGGTCTCGAATGACGCCCGCCGCGCGTTCGCCGACTTTTCGCGCCGAGGTGAACGCCCCTCGGGTTTGGTTCGCTCCGATCGGGCGATCGCCGGTTCCCGGTCGGCGGACGGAGGCGCCAGACCCTCGGACGGGGGTTCCGGGATGGACTCCGACTCGGCAACTGCCCCCGCCGCGGGAGGGGCGGACCGCTCAGGCGCCGACGCTGCCGGTACCGCGCGGCGCGATCGCTTCTTGCGCTTCTGACCCCGACGACGATCGTTCCCGCGCGAGGTCGCCACCGACACCGCGGCGGGCGCGGCTGCCGGCGGCTCCTCGGCTTCAGCTCGACTGTCTGCTTCAGCCGCGGCGCGAATCCGGAGAGCCTCAGCAGCCAACGCCGACTCGAGCTGCTCCTCGTCCTGGACCGTCGCCGGATCTGGTGCTGCAACCTCAGGATCGGCGCGTGTCGACTGGCGCGATTTCTTTGCAGATCGCTTCGCCAGCCGCCGGGCGCGGCGCCGCCCACGCCACGTGCGACGACGGCGGCGCTCCGATCGCGAGAGCGGCGGTCCGGCGTCACTCGGGCCCGCAGCGGTGGCACCCGGGTCCGTCATCGATCCGGAGTGTAGAGGCGGTGCTCGTGGATGTAGTCGACGACCGCAGGGGGCACCATGCCTGCCACCGGGCGACCACCCATGAGGCGGTCGCGAACGTCCGACGAGGAAATGTCGAGTCGAGGAACCGTCACGTGGTCCCAACGCCATCCGGGCCCAGGCGGTTCCGCGTGCGCTCACCGGCCCGTTCGACAACTGCGATCGCGGCGAGGCGCCGGGTGGCTTCCAACCGACGCCAGGTCGGCATGTTCGCTGCCGCGTCCGCGCCGAGCAGCACCACGAAGTCACCATCCGGCGCACCCAGCGCCTCCAGTGTGTCCGCCGTCACCGAGGCTCCCTCATGATCCACCTCGACCGGACTGACGCGCAGCCCGACAACACCGTGCACTCCGAGCTGGGCCATCGCCAAACGATGGGCGCCCGACGCGACCACCTGGCCGCGCTTCTGCCACGGATCGCCGGCCGGGATCAACAGGACCTCGTCGAGCCGCAGCTGCGCCCGGGCCTCGGCTGCGACCACAAGGTGACCATGATGGATGGGATCGAACGTCCCACCGAGGATCCCGTGCCGCATCAACCGAGTGTACGAACACCGCTCGATGATCATCGGGTTACGGCACCATTTCGGCCCGAGAGGCCGACTGCGCGGGCGTGTATGGTGCCGCGATGGACGGCCAGCCCGCCCTGATTCGGGTCCGGATGCCCGACCGGCCCGGGGCGTTGGGTCTGGTCACCTCCCGAATCGGAGCCCTCAAAGCCGACATCGTCGCCATCGAGATCCTCGGCCGGGTCGACGGCCACGCCTACGACGAGATCGCGGTCGTGCTCCCCGACGCAGCACTGGTCAAGGCACTGACGCGCGAGATCGAAGAAGTCGACGGCGTCCGAGTCGAGGCGGTCGAACTCATCCAGCGACCACCCGAGCCGCGACTCGACATGCTGCGACTCGCCTTCGGCCTCGCGTCGGCAACCACGCGAGCAGAGCTCACCAGCCGGGTGCTCGCCGCTCTTGCTCCGCTGGATGCGTCGTGGGCGGGCATCATCGACGGTGACGGCGTGGCGTCGGTCGGACCATGTCCGCCGACGCTCGCCGCGGCAGCCTCGGCGGCGTCGGCAACGGTTCCCGTCGGGACCGCGATCCTGGCCGTGCGTCGAGACCGGCCGCTCGAGCGCGGCCGAACAGGACCGGCTCATCGCCCTGGGTGAGCTCGCCGGAGCCACCTGGGCCCGACTCGAACGCTGAGCCGTCAGGCCTCGATCACCGCGGCGACGAACCGTTCGAGTTGGCGCAGGTTCCGACACTCGTAGACACCATCGCAGTGGATTCCGTACTCGGACACGACCGAATCACCGGTATCCCAATAGCCGCGTGGCTCGGGATTGAGCCAGTAGAGACGCCGCGCCTTCTCCCGCAGCTCCTTCAGGACCCAGTTCTGGGTTGCGTGATAGTTGTTGCGGGCGTCGCCGAGCAGGATGATGGCTGTCTTCTGGGTCACCTCGGCAAGGTGTCGTTCGTGGAACACCTCGAACGCATGGCCGTAGTCCGAATGGCCGTCGACCCAGATGACGTCCGCCTCGGTGTTGACGCGCTGCACCGCCTCGGTCAACTCGTCGGACTCGTCGAAGAACCGGGTCACTTCGTCGATGCCGTCGATGAATACCCAAGACCGAACCTTCGAGAATTGACCCGCCATGGCGTAGACGAACTGGAGGGTGAACCGGGCGAAGCTCGCGACCGAACCGGAGATATCCGCGACCACCATGATCTCCGGCTTCGATGCCTTCGGGTGTTTGAACTTCGGTTCGGCCGGAACCCCGCCATACGAAAGCGAGTGCCGCACCGTCTGACGGAAGTCCAGGGTGCCGCGGTTGCGACGCCGCCGGCGCTGTGCAAGCCGAGCCGCCAAGGCGCGGGTGAGCGGCTCGATGGCCTTCTGGAGTTGCTGCATCTCTTCGCGGGACGCGTGCATGAAGTCGACGTCCTCCGGGAGCGGCTTGCGCAACGTGCGTGCCATCGCCTCGACCCCGCGGTCCGCCACGAGCTGGCGCCGAATCTCGGCTTCGACCAGCTCGCGGAACTCGCGCGAGGCGCGCCTCGAACTCCTCACGTTGGAATCGATCGTCGAGCGTCTCGGGATCATCGGCCTGCTCCGCGCCCGGCGACGAGCCTTGCTCCATCATCCGCTCGGCGAGCCCGTCGAAATCGAGCTGCCGCAGGGTTCGGTAGAGGTAGTAGGTCCCCCCCACCGGCCGCCCCGGCTCCATGCCGGCGAACCGCGCGACCGCCATCGCGGCCAAGGCCCGAAGCTGTTCACGGTCCATGTTCATGAGGGCGCTGAGCAACATTTCGGCGAGTTCCTCGTTGCTCATACCCTCCCCGGAGCCGCCGCTGCCCTGCTGGCCGGGAACGCCGCCGGACTCCTCGGTTCCCTCCATGTCGGAGGACTCGCCGTCACCCGAGTCGTCGTCGATCCCGCCGGAATAGAGCGCGAAGTAGACGTCGAACACCGTGTCGAACGCGCGACGGTGGCGGAAGTGCTTCACCAGCGTCGCCGCCAACACCTCGCGGAACGAGTCGCGGTCCGACAGCGGGATGTGCTCAACGGCCCGCATCGCGTCGAGGTTCTCGGTCATCGACACCGGCAATCCGGCAGCCCGCAGCTCGTGAACGAAACCCTGGAGCACGTCGAGCATCACGCCACTTCCGACACCGGACGGGATCTCGATCTGGTTTCGGGTCATGGCATCCTGCAACTTTGCGGCGTTGAACCCCACCTCTATCGGCGGGTCGGCGAGGTGGTATCGACGAGTTCCTTCCGGGCCTTTGCGATATCGGCCTGATACTTCAGCAGGACGTGGAGCGTGTCGCCGATGACCTGCGGGTCGATGGACTTGTGGCCGAGGTACATCAACGTGCGGGCCCAGTCGATCGTCTCGGAAATCGACGGCGCCTTCTTGATGTCGAGCGCCCGGATCGAACGCACCACCTGCGCGATCTGTTCGGCGAGTTCATCGTCGATCTCGGGGACGCGCACCCGGACGATCTCCTTCTCGCGCTCCAACTCGGGATAGTCCACATGCAGATAGAGGCAGCGCCGTTTCAACGCCTCGGAGAGCTCGCGGGTGTTGTTGGACGTCAGGATCACGATCGGGCGCTGGGCGCCGGTGATGGTGCCCAGCTCCGGGATCGACACCTGGAAATCGGAGAGGACCTCGAGCAACAATGCCTCGGTCTCGATCTCGACGCGGTCGACCTCGTCGATCAGCAACACGATCGGTTCTTCGGCCCGAATGGCCTCGAGTAGCGGACGGGTGAGCAGGAACGCCTCCGAGAAGATGTCGGACTCGACTGCGGCCCAATCCGCCTCGTGTTCACGGTCGGCCTGGATGCGGAGCAGCTGCTTCTTGTAGTTCCACTCGTACAGCGCCTTGGACTCATCGAGTCCCTCGTAGCACTGGAGCCGGATGAGCCGGGAGTTCGTGATCGCCGCAATCGCTTTTGCGAGTTCGGTCTTGCCGACCCCGGCGGGACCCTCGACCAGGACGGGCTTTTCCAGTCGGTCGGCCAGATACACGACGCCACCAATACCGGTGTCAGCCAGGTAGTCGACCGTTCGAAGCTGGTCGACGACCTCGCCGACCGATGCGAAGCGTTCCGCCACTATTCCCTCACCTGTCCTTGTCCCCAGACCACGTACTTCGTGGTCGTCAACTCCCGGAGCCCCATCGGGCCGCGGGCGTGGAGCTTCTGGGTCGAGATGCCGATCTCGGCACCGAACCCGAACATCTCACCATCGGTAAAACGCGTGGAGGCGTTCACCATCACCGCCGCCGCATCCACCTCGTGGGTGAACCGACGTGCGGCCACGAGGTCCTCGGTCAGGATCGCCTCGGTGTGGCCAGCTCGAATGGCGATTGACGTGGTCGATCGCGGCGTCGAGCGACGCCACGACCCCGACGCTCATCCGGAGCGCGGCGAACTCCGTGGCGAAGTCCTCGTCGGTCGCCACGCCCATCGCCGGTACGCGGGCGCGAGCGCCCTCGTCGCCCAGCAGGTCGACGCCGCTCGGCTGCGAGCGCCGCCGCGACCTTCGGCAGGAACGCATCGGCCACGGACTCGTGGACCAGGAGTGACTCGGCCGCGTTGCAGACGCTGGGCCTCTGGGTCTTGGCGTTCACCACGATGTCCACGGCACGGTCCAGGTCCGCGGCCGCGTCGACGTAGATCTGACAGTTGCCGTCACCGTCGATGACAACCGGCACCGTCGCGTGCTCCCGGATGCTGGCGATGAGCGCCGGGCCGCCCCGGGGAATCAGACAGTCGACGTATTCGGTCAGCTGCATCACCCTCGCCGCGACCTCGTGGCTGGGATCCTCGACCAGGATCAGCGCGTCCTCGGGCAGGCCCGATTTCGCGAACCCGGCCCGGAGCGCGTTCGCGACGGCGATGTTGGAGCGGAGGGCGGAGCCGCTCCCCCGGAGCAGGGCGGCGTTGCCGGCCTTCACACACAACCCGGCGGCGTCCGACGTGACGTTCGGGCGATTCTCGTAGATGATCGCCACCACTCCGAGCGGCACGCGGACCTGTTGGATCTCCAATCCGTTCGGGCGAACCCATCCGGCGATGGTCTCGCCGATCGGATCGTCGAGGCTCGCGACCTGCGCCAGACCGGCCGCCATCGCCTCGAGGCGCGCATCGGTGAGTCGGAGCCGGTCGAGGGGGCCAGGCTCCATTCCGCCCGCCGCCGCGGCTTCGAGGTCGGCCTCGTTCGCGGTGAGGATCTCGGGGCCCGCTCGCCGAGGAGATCCGCCGCGGCCAGGAGTCCCGCGTTCTTGGCATCGGTCCCCGTGGTGGCCAGGATGCGAGACGCGGCACGGGCGCGTCGACCCAGTTCGAGTACCGCATCGGACATGGGCGGGAGCATAACGGGACACGTGCGGTGCCCCTCCCGGAGTAAGCGCGTGCGGCCCGCCGCGCCAAACCCGCGGGGTCCGCAGCGTCGCCGATCGCGAGAAGTCCCGGACGACCAGAGCGTGGGAATGAGCGGGGGGCCGCTGGTTTCCCGGCGGCCCCCCGACTCCTCGTCTGTCGTGGGCCCCAACCGAAGTTCGGGCCCTCCCCCCGTTCCGACAGGCGAGCGACGAGCGCCAGTGTGACCCGGGACACAGCCGCGATGCAAGCCACTCCCGAGATTCACCGCGCGGACGGTGGGATCTACGCGAGGACGACCAGGTCATCGCGGTGGACGACCTCGCGGGCCAGCCCGGGGTCCAGATCCCCGGTTCGTTTCCCGGCAATCGCACGAAGGGTCGCGGCGTCCGAGCGCACCAGCCCTTTGGCGAAGACGACGCCTGCCTCGTCGACGATCTCGACGGCCGCGTCCGCATCGAAGGTGCCCTCGACGGCACGGACTCCGGCCGGTAGCAGGGAGCGGCCCTGCGTCTGCAACGCGGCCCGCGCGCCCGCGTCCACCACGACCCGACCGCTCGCACCGACCGCGAACGCGATCCAAAGCTTCCGGCTCGGCAATCGGTCCCGGTGTGGCATCACGACGGTGCCGACCGGTCGCCCGGCGATGGCATCGGCAATGACACCCGGCGCGTCCGCCGCGGCGATAACGGCGCGGACGCCGCTCCAGGACGCGATACGTGCCGCGGCGAGCTTGGTCGCCATCCCACCGCTGCCCCGCGGCGACCCGGCGCCACCGATCTGGGCGTCGAGGGCCTCGTCCACGGCCGCGATCTCCTCGATGAGCGACGCCGAATCGTCCAAACGGGGGTCGGCTGTGAAAAGACCCGCAGTGTCGGTGAGCAGCACCATCACATCGGCTCCAATGACGTTCGCGACCAACGCGGCAATCCGGTCGTTGTCGCCAAAGCGGATCTCGTCGTCGGCCACGGTGTCGTTCTCGTTCACGACGGGGATCACTCCAAGGTCCAGCAGCCGACTGAGCGTTTCCCGGGCGTGGACGTACTGCGTGCGATGGAGGAAGTCGTACGGCGTGACCAACACCTGCCCGGCCACGACGCCGTGTTCCGCGAAGCGGGCGTTGATCTGGGCCATCAGCCGCGGTTGCCCCACGGCAGCAATGGCCTGGAGGGTCCCGATGTCAGTCGGGCGCCGATCGAGGCCGAGTGCCGGCATCCCCGCGGCGATCGCGCCCGAGCAGACCACGGCGACCGAGTCCCCGACACTGCGGGCGGCGACCAATTCCTCGCAGAGTTTGGCCAGCGACGCCTCGTCGAGTTCGCCGGCCGCGTTCGTGATCGACGAGGTACCGATCTTCACCACCGCGCGCATCAGAGACCCTCGACGTACTCGAGCTCGATCGGACCGATCCGCACAGTGTCACCTTCGCGCGCACCGGCCCGGGCGAGCGCTCTTTCCACGCCCATGCGTCGAAACCGCTGGTGTACGTATTCGATGGCCTCGAGGTTCGTGAGATCCGCCATCGCCACCACTCGCTCCGCCGCACGGCCCTGCACCCGGAAGGCACCATCGGGTTCGCGCTCGATCTGGAAACCTTCCTCGAGCGGCCGATACACGACATAGCCCTCGGGTTCGGGCTCGGCCGCCCGTGCACCCTCGATCATGGTGGCGATGCGACCGAGTACCGGGTCGAGACCTTCATGGGTCACCGCCGAGACCCGTAACCCTTCGAAGTCGCAGGTCGCGACGTCGGCTTTGGTGCCGATCACGATCCGCGGCCGGTCGAGGAGTTCGGGGCGGTAGCGGCCAAGTTCGGCGAGGAGGATGCGCTCCTGATCCTCCGGCGTTCGCTCGTCGAGCGGGGCGAGGTCCACCAACACCACCAGCGCACGAGTCCGTTCGACGTGACGCAGGAACTGATGGCCAAGCCCCTTGCCCTCGGCGGCGCCTTCGATCAATCCGGGAATATCCGCCAACACGAACTCGTGTTCCTGGAACCGCACCACCCCGAGGTTCGGAACGAGGGTCGTGAACGGGTAATTCGCGATCTTCGGCTTGGCTGCGCTCACCGACGCGATGAACGTGGACTTCCCGGCATTCGGGAATCCGACCGAGCGCGGCATCGGCCATCAGGCGCAGCTCCAGCTCGAGCCAGCGCTCCTCGCCGTACTCCCCTTGCTCGGCAAAGCTCGGTGCCCGTCGGGCGTTCGTGAGGAATCGGAGGTTGCCGCGCCCGCCCCGCCCGCCCCGTGCGGCCAGCCAACGATCCCCGTGGGCCACCAGGTCCGCCACGACCTCTCCGGAATCGTGATCGCGGACCGTGGTCCCCTCCGGGACCGAGACCGTCAGATCGACGCCGCGCGCCCCGCTCCGTTGCTTCCCGGCCCCGTGTGCGCCGGAGTCGGCCTTGCGATGCGGATGGTCCCGGAACGAAAGGAGCGATGCGACATTGCGATCGGCGACGAGCCAGACGTCGCCGCCCTTGCCACCGTCACCCCCGTCAGGACCGCCCTTGGGTGTATGGGCTTCCTTCCGGAAGGACATCGAACCCGCGCCGCCATCGCCGCCCTTGACGTTCAGCTGTGCTTCGTCGACAAAGTTCATCTGTTCGGCGTCTCCGCTCGCCTCCGACGGTCACCCCGCCGGCGGCACTTCGGGTCTGACCGAGGACGGGAACTCAGCCGGGAAGAACGTCGACGAGTTTGCGACCGCGGCGATGACCGAAGCGCACGACTCCGCTCGACGTTGCGAAGAGCGTGTCGTCGCCGCCGCGACGCACGTTCTCACCGGGGTGGAATCGAGTCCCGCGCTGGCGCACAATGATCGTGCCCGCCGTCACCGCGGTCCCGCTGTACACCTTCACACCGAGACGCTGCGCGGCAGAATCCCGACCGTTGCGTGAGGATGCCGCGCCCTTCTTCTTCGACATTTGCTCAGCCCTTCGTGATCGAGGTGATCTCGATCGTCGTGTAGTGCTGGCGGTGACCCCAACGCCGCCGGTTGTTCGACTTGTTCTTGTAGGTGAAACCGTCGATCTTCGGGCCCTTGGCCGCACCGACCACCTTGGCGGTCACCGCGGCGCCGTCGAGCTCACCTGGGGTCGCCAAGACCGTGGTGCCGTCAACGAGCATGACCGGTCGGAGTTCGACCGAACCCTCGTCGACGCCGAGCCGCTCGACATCGAGCTGCTGGCCGGTCTCAACCTTGTATTGCTTGCCGCCGGTGGCGATCACTGCGTACATGGCGCGTAGGAACCTCGGGAGTTCGTGGGAGAGCCGGGTGACTCTACAGCATCGCCTCGTCTACCACGAAACCACGGCCCCCACACACGGCACAGGTCTCCGAGAAGGCTTCGACGAGCCCCTCCGAGATGCGCTTTCGCGTCATCTCGACCAGGCCCAGTTCCGAGATGTCGAAGACCTGCGTGCGGGTCTTGTCCCGGGCCAGTGCCTCTTTGAGTCCTTTGACCACCGAGTCCCGGTTCTTGCGGATCTCCATGTCGATGAAGTCGATGACGATGATCCCACCGATATCACGCAGCCGGAGCTGGCGGGCGACCTCGTCCGCAGCCTCGAGGTTGTTCTTGAACACCGTTTCCTCGAGATTCGACTTGCCCACGTTCTTGCCCGTGTTGACATCGATGACCGTCAACGCCTCGGTGCGCTCGATGATGAGCGACCCACCGGACGGCAGCCAGACCTTGCGGTCGAGGGCCTTGTGGAGCTGCTCATGGATGTGGAACCGCTCGAAGACGGGCAGCGGCCCTTCGTCGTAGAACTCGAGTCGTTCCGAGAGTTCGGGGGCGATCGCATCGACGTACGCCTTGACGTCGTTGAACATCTCTTCGTCGTCGATGACGACGGACCGATACTCCTTCGTGAACTCTTCTCGGATCACCCGGACCACGAGGGGCGGCTCCTGGTAGAGCAACGTCCCCGGCTTCGAGCGGGCAGCGAGCGATGAGATCTGCTGCCACTGATCCCGCAGCCGCTCGAGGTCGCGTGCCAGTTCCTCGGGGGTTGCGCCCTCGGCTGCCGTCCGCACGATGAGGCCGGCGTCCTCGGGACGGATGCCTTCGAGCACCTTGCGGAGCCGTTTGCGTTCGTCGTCGGGCAGTCGCTTGGAAATGCCATAGGTCTGCGGTTGTCCGGGAACCATCACCACGAAGCGACCCGCCAGGCTGACTTCCTGGGTCAGGCGCGCGCCTTTGGCGCCGATCGGGTTCTTGGTCACCTGCACGAGAATGGACTGGCCGTTCTTGAGCACCTTCTCGATCTTGGGAGCCTTCTCACCGTCGTCGAGGTCGCCGGCTTCGAACTGCACATCGCGCTGATAGATCACCCCGTTCTTCGGTGTGCCGATGTCGATGAACGCGGCTTCCATCCCGGGCAGCACGTTCTGCACTTTGCCCAGGTAGATGTTGCCGTCGATCGAAGTCGCGCCGTCTTCGGGTCGGCTGACGTAGTGCTCGACCAGCGCGCGACCTTCGAGCACACCCATCTGGATCGTGCCGCCGTCACCGACGTGCACCACCATCTGGTAACGACCCGTGGGTCGGCCCTTCCGGGTCCGCCCGCGTCGTCGCTCCAGCGTCTCCTCGTCGAGGTCTTCGAGCACCGTGGCGTCGTCGGGAATCCCGCCCGTCACGACGGCCGCGCCGGAGTCGGAGCTGCGACTGCTGCCACCACCACCGGCGCTACCGCCGCCACCCGACCGGGATCGACCGCGTCCGCCGCGACGCCGGCGGCGCCGATTTCCGGTCCCGCCGCTGCCGTCGGCACCCCCACCGGCCGCCGACCCGCCGGCGGACTCACCGCCCCCGGGTCGATCGGCGCCCGGGGTGCTGTCCGCGGGCGGCGCCGGACGGGTGTCGCCGATCTTGGGTTTCGTAACCTCGTTGGCGCCGGGACTTCTGAGTCCGGCTTCCGAGCGCGCCTCCGCGGCGAGGTCCTCGCTGGTCAGGCCCCGGTCGGCGCCGGCTCGCTCGTCGCGCCGGTCTCCGTGGTTGCTCGGACGGCGGGCACCAGTCCCGGAATCAGCCTGACCGCCACGGTCGGATTGACCACCACGATTTCCGGCGCCGTTGGGCTTCGTTCCTGCCGATCCCTCGCCCGATTCGGTCGGGCGCCGCCGATTCCGGCCGCCGCGCGAGCCGCGGCGTCGGCGGCGGGGAGCGCCATCAGGGCGCGAGCCATCGTCAGGGCGCGGGCTCCCGCCGTTGTTGCCTGAGCCCCCATCTCCAGGAGAGGACGCAGCCGGCTGGTCCTGGCCCCGCGGCGGCGCCTTCGCTTCCGGCGCACGATCAGCGGGCGGTTCGGATCCCGCGCTGTCTGGTCGAGGGGCTTCGGGGACGGAGGGCGTCCCGGTGGTGTCGTCGGACATTTCTGCCTTCTCTCATGACGCGCGCGCCTCGGAGGCGATGCGCGGATCGGCGGTCAGCGGGTCGTACCGCTCACCGCCGCGGGCAATCCATTGCCGGGTCCGGCGGACCCGACCTTCGCGGTATGCAGGGTGCAGCGCGGCGACCAGCTCAGCCGGTCGGACGCTGATCGGGCGGGTTGCGAGCTCCACCCCGAGGACGGTGCGACGCTCGTCAGTCGCGAGCGCGTTCAGGTTCAGTATTGCGGGTCGGATGTCTTCGACGGTCGACCGCCCCTTGCGGACGCGCTCCATCGGCAACGTCGAGGCCGCCGTGACGGCTTCCATCCGGGCCACGACCGAACCGGGCTCCCGGTCGGCCTCGGCCGCGGTGTCGATGACCTCGATCTCCCATTCCACCGACGTCACCGACTCCTGCAACGCCGGAGCGCGATCGGCGAGCGGCAGGACGGCGAAGACCTCGATCCCCTCGGGCAAGGCCGCACTCAACATCGAGGCCAGTCCCTCGGTGGGAATCGGTCGGTTCAACTCGAGATCCAGATACTCAGCATCGGACTCATGACCTACCGAAAGGGCCAACCCGAAGCTCACCTTGGGCCGGGGCGAGAAGCCGAGCGTGAACGCGATGGGAAGTTCGACGATGCGGAATGCCCGCTCGAACGCCCGGGCGGCATCGCGATGTGAGATGAACCGCACTTTGCCGCGCTCGGAGAACCCGATCCGCACCGGAAACCCCGCGTCTCCCCTCATGAGGTGATCCTCGGAGCAGACAGCGCAATCGGCGTACCGAACCCGAGGTCCTGACCGGTGCCCTGGCTGCCGCCGGCCGGAGGGACGGCGGAGGCAACGACATGTTCGAGGGCGTAGTCGGTACACACCCCGCAGTCGTAGCACGGTGTCCACCGGCAGTCGGGGAGCCCGTGCGCGGCGAGCGACGCCTGCCAGTCCTGCCACAGGAAGTCCCGGTGGAGTCCGGCGGCAATGTGATCCCAAGGCAGGATCTCGTCCTCGGTGCGGTGGCGGGTCACGAACCAATCGGGATCGAGTCCCTCCGCCGCCATCGCCTCGGTCCAGCGGTCGAGTCGGAAGTGCTCGCTCCATTCCTGGAACGTCCCGCCCGCGCGCCAGACGCGCTCGATGACCCGACCGATACGGCGATCGCCCCGGGAGGCGATGCCCTCGGCAAAGGTCGCGTCGGGATCGTGCCAGCGCACCTGCGCCGCGGTCTTGCGGAGGTCGTCTCGCAGCATGTTGATCTTGCGTCGGAGTTCGACACTGGCGTTCTGACCGAACCACTGGAATGGGGTGTGCGCCTTCGGCACGAACCCGCCGACCGACACCGTGCAGCTCGCCTGCTTGGTGTGCTGTTTCCCGATCTTCACCACGTTCCGGGCGAGTTCGGCGATCCCCATCGTGTCTTCGTCCATTTCGGTGGGGAGCCCCACCAGGAAGTACAGCTTCACGCGCCGCCAACCCTGTGAATACGCCCCTTCGACCGCGGCGTACAGGTCGTCTTCGGTGATCAGCTTGTTGATCACCTGCCGCAGGCGCCAGGAACCACCCTCCGGCGCAAAGGTGAGCCCTGTGCGGCGCACCTTCTGGATCTCGCTCGCGATACCCACCGTGAATGCGTCCACTCGGAGTGACGGCAACGAGACCCCGACGTTCCCGCACCCGACCTGATCGTTGACGAGATCCCCGACGAGCGTGTCGATGCCTGAGAAGTCCGCGCTCGAGAGCGACGTGAGTGCGACCTGGTCGTAGCCCGTGCGCTTCAGGCCCTGCTCGACCATCGTGCGGACCTGGTCGGCCGGACGCTCCCGCACCGGGCGGGTGATCATGCCCGCCTGACAGAAGCGGCAACCCCGCGTGCAACCGCGGAACACCTCGACGTTGAGTCGGTCGTGGACCACCTCGATCAATGGGACGAGTTGGCGGCTGGGATAGGGCCAATCCGCAAGATCAGCGACCGTGGCCTTGTCCACGACGGCGGGAACGTCGGGGTACTTGGGCGTCACCGCCACCAGCGCGGCACCGTCGTAACTGACCTCGTACATGCTCGGGACGTAGACCGCCGGAAGCGACGCCAATGCTCGCAGCACGCCCTCTCGACCGCCGGGTCGTCCCGCCCGCTTCCAGTCGCCGACCACCTCGGTGATCGCGCCGACCGGCTCTTCACCGTCACCGATGACGAAGGCATCGACGAAGTCGGCCATCGGCTCCGGATTGAACGTGCAGTGACCGCCCGCGAACACGATGGGATCCTCAGGAACACGGGCCTCGGACCGGACCGGTATCCCCGCGAGGTCGAGGCACTCGAGCAGGTTCGTGTAGACGAGTTCCGCCGACAGATTGAAAGCAACGACATCGAAATCCGCCGCCGGCCGATTGGTCTCGAGCGAGAACAGTGGGACCGCTTCCCGGCGCATCGCGGCGGCCATGTCCAGCCACGGTGCGTACGCGCGTTCCGCCGCAGCATCGGCGCGGTCGTTCAGCAACTCGTAGAGGATCTGGAGCCCTTGGTTCGGGAGCCCGATCTCGTAGGTGTCGGGATAGACGAGGAGCCATCCCACCGAACCGGGGACGTGGCGGGGCGTCGCGGCCCCGTGCTCCATACCGATGTAGCGAGCGGGCTTCTCGACCCCGGCCAGGAGCGGCTCGATCCGCGGCCAGAGGTTCGTCATGTGGACCGCAATGCTAACCGGATCGGCCTCACGTTCCGGGCGGGGTCGGCGTCGTGGTCGTGGTCGTCGTCGTCGTCGTCGTGGTCGTGGTCGTGGTGGTCGTCGCGACACTGGGCGGCGGAGGTGGCGGCGGCGTCGGCACCGTCGGGACCGGCGGCGGCAACGGGGTGTCCTGGAATGGTGCCGGCACCCGAGGGCCATTGAGCACATACACCGGTGTCCCGCGGTCAGCGACGCGTAGATCCAGTCCGCGGAACTCATCGGGACCCGCACGCACCCGTGCGAGGCCGGGCCTCCAGGGACTGAGGTGGCACCATGAATCGCAATGTTGCCGTTGAAGTACGAAGGCTTGTACAGCTTCCCCAGCTCACCGGTCTGCCAACCCCCGACCTTGCCCCCGACCCGGAACGAGCCACCCGGGGTCACTGCCGTCGCACACCGACCCTTGACGCAGAAGCGCTCGCCGCTTCCCGTGGAGACGGCGACGATCTTGAACAGTGTGTTGTTCTTGTAGAAGAACAACACCTGTCGGGCCACGTCGACTTCAACTCGGGTCGAGCCCCCACCAGGCACCAAGGGACCCGGCGTCTGCGCCGAGGAGATCCTCGCCAGCGTCTCCGGACCCGCAACACCGTCGCGGCCGAGTCCGTGCACCTTCTGGAAAGCCATGACCGCCTGGGTGGTCCCGGCGCTGTAGCTGCCGTCGACCCCGACGTCGTAGTGAAGATTCGCGAGCTGCTGCTGGAGTGCAGTCACCCGGGGCCCACTGTCGCCGGGACGCACCCCGTCGAACGGCACCGTGGTGGAAGTCGTGCTCGTCGTCGACGAGGTCGTCGACGACGATCTCGGTGCCGACGAGGTGCTCGAGCTGCGTTGGGATCGCACCCTGGCCGACTGGCTCGAGGCTTCTTCCCCCGAGGAGGAACACGCCGCGAGGGCGAGTCCACCCGCCGCGACCAGTACGAGCACTTGCCGACCTGCCACGCTCAACTGAACCTCCTCATTCGTACATTGGCGACCAGACCGATGCACGCGAACGACACGATGATCGAGGATCCGCCATAGCTCAGAAACGGCAACGGAATTCCGGTCACAGGCATGATGCCAGTTGCCATGCCGACATTCTCGAATATCTGGGCAAGAAACATGCCCATGATGCCCATACAACACAGCGTCCCGAATCGGTCGTGCGCCAGGCGCGCCGCGAGTTGAGTTCGCCAGAGGATGACGCCGAAGAGTCCCAGCACCACTGCACCGCCGACGAAACCCAACTCCTCACCGACGACGGTGAAGATGAAGTCGGTGTGCTGTTCGGGCACGTATGCGCTGTTCGTCTGACTTCCTTGGAACAGCCCCTGCCCGGTCAGTCCGCCATTGCCGATCGTGGTCTGGGCCTGGTCCTGGTTGTACGCGCCGCGGAATCCGATCCGGCATCCGCGAACGTTGTCAGCCGGTTGATCTGGTACTGATCCAGGACGCCGGCCTGGACGGCGACGACTGCCAGCGTCAGCCCGAGCAGGAACAACACGACCAGGAACCGGGCCCGCACACCGGCGACGAGCAGCACCGTGAAGGCACCCGCCATGAGCACCATGTTGGTGCCGAGGTCCGGTTGCAGCATGATCAATGCCATCGGCAGGGCGCACATTCCGAGGGCGACCACCAAGTGGCGAGGGCTCAGCTCCTCCTCGTGCATCGCGCGAGTACCCCGCGAGCACGAGAACGAGAAAGAGCTTCGCGAACTCGGCGGGTTGCAGCTGGAACGGCCCGAGGTTGAACCGCGCCTGGGCGCCCTTGACCTCCACGCCGAACTTCAGCACCGCCACGAGCATCACGATCGTGGCGCCATACCCGAGGAGTGCCAACTCGCGAAGCCGGCGATAGTCGATCGCGGTCAACGCGAGCATTGCCGCAATGCCGAGGCCGATCGCGATTGCCTGGCGCTTGACGTCGCCCAATGGGTCGAGACCCAACTCCTCGAGCTGACGGTGAGTCGAGGAGTAGACCAGCAGGAGCCCGATCACCGAGAGCAGGATCGGGGCCGCGAAGAGCAGCGGATCCGCGTGACGCAGCGGGGACTCGCTGCGCCGGGACTGACGCTCGGAAACGACGATCGCCACGCCGATCAGTCCCCGGCCGGTGGGGTCAGCGCGACGACCGGACGAACCGGTAGGCCATTGAGTTGTTCGATGACCGCGCGCGACGATCGGCGCGGCAGTTTGAGCGCCGTAGCCGCCCTCCTCGACGACGGCCAGCACGATGTAGCGCGGTTCGGCCGCCGGGGTCATCCCCACGAACCAGGAAGTGTTCTGCTTGCCCTCGACCTGAGCGGTCCCGGTCTTGCCGGCCACCATGCCGGCCGGGAACCCGGCGAAGGCACCGGCCGCCGTGCCCTTCGGATCCTCGACGACGCCCGTGAATCCGGCGAGCAAGGTCGACCGCGCCGGGATCGGGACGGTGCCGAGCTTGATGGCCGGAAGATCGCGTACCTTCTCCTCGCCCTTGTACACCGCGTCCGCAAGTCGCGGGGAGAACCGCGTCCCACCGTTGGCCAGCGTCGCGTACGTGGACGCCATCTGAATCGGCGACACCAAGACATCCTTCTGGCCGATCGCGGACTGGATGTTGTCGCCAGGGAGCCAATCCGGGAACGGAAATGCCTTCGGGTTTTCTTCGTGCATGCGTTTCGTCCACTCGGCATCGCCGATCACGCCCGGCGCCTCATTATCGAGCGCGATACCGGTGGGCTCGCCGAACCCAAAGGTGCGGGCGGTGTCCTGAATCGCACTCCCTCGCGGATCGTCGTTCTTCTGCAGCCCGTAGAGCCTGCCGCCCAGATCGTAGAAGTACACGTCGCTCGAGACCGTGAGTGCGCGGGCCAGGCTTACCCGGCCATGGGCCCCCTCCCCGCGGAACACGTTGTCAGGATCGGTCGGGTAGGCGTACTTGCCCGTGTCGTTGATCGTCGTGGTGGGCGTGATCAGACCCGAGTTGAGGCCGGCGATCGCGCTGATGAGCTTGAAGGTCGAACCGGGAAAATACAGACCGGAGACGGCCCGGTCGACCAACGGCTTGTGGTTCGCCGGATCGTTCAACCAATCCCAGGTGGACTGCGGAATACCGTTCTCGAACGTGTTCGGGTCAGCGTCGGGTTGCGACGCCAGTGCGACGACGGAACCGGTCTGCGCGTCCAGCACGATAACGGCGCCGGCATCGGCGTTGAGCGTCTGGAACTTCTTCTTTTCGACGGTGTTGCGAGACTTCTTCGCCGACGCCATGCCCTGCTTGAGCGCGTCCTCCGCCACGCGTTGGACGCCGAGGTCGAGCGTCAAACGGACGTCGTGTCCAGGCCGAGCGCCGCGCACCTCGCGGCGTGACAGCACCTGCCCGGCCGCGTCGATCTCGGCCTCGATGACTGCCGGCTGCCCGCGTAGGTCGCTCTCGTAGCTGGCCTCGATCCCGCTCTTGCCGATCTTCTCGCCCAGCTCATAGCGAGCCTTGGTGAACGGCGACTTCAACTCGTCCTCGTTCACCTCGCCGGTGTACCCGAGCAGGTGGAACGCCGCGCTGCCGTTCGGATACACGCGCAGAGGCACGGCGTCGGCACGCACGCCCGGGAACTCGGGCTTGTGCTCCGCAATGTACGCGAGCGTCTCATACGGCACGCCGGTCGCGACCGGAACTGCGGTGTACGGCGAGATGCGGGGGTCTTCGAGCCGCGCCTCGAGTTCCTTGACCGGGGTGCCCAAGAGCACCGACAGCCGGCGCAGGACTCGGGTCTGCACTGCCGGGTCCAGCTCGCGTTTCACCGTGATGACGTTCGCCACCCGATTCTCGGCGAGGACGTTGCCATTGCGGTCGAGGATGCGACCCCGGATCCCGGGCTCGTGGAGCGTCTTGACCGTGTTGCGCGTGGCCTCGGCCTTGAACTCGTCCGCACTCGCGACCTGGAGGTACCAGAGGCGCGCGAACAACGCACTGAAGAGTGCGACGGTCACGACGCCGACAATGCTGATACGGACACGCGTCCGGGCGGAGGCTTCCATCGAACTCAGTATCCTGGTGCGCCAAGTCGTGGATGTCCCCGCGGGTCCGGTCGACCGACCGCCACGGCCAGCGGAAACAGGACCAATGCCACGATTCCGTCGTACGCCGAACTGGCCAACACCACTCGGATCGAGTGCAGTGCCCACAGCTGGTCCTGGCCCACGAGCGCGCCGAGCCCGATGAACAGTGCCCCGGCAACGATGCCGGCCGCGGCGGCAACCAGAGGCGCAAACCACCATGTGGGCCGCATCAGCGCATTCTGACTGCGTCCGGCGAGGTAGGCCGTCAGGCCGATCGCGAGCGCCCCCAGCCCCAGCGGGGTCTGCAGGAACATGTCGCTGGCGAGGCCTGCCGCGAATCCGAACGCGGCGCCGAGTTCCGGCCCGTACCGCACCGCCAACGCGACCGCCGCGACCAGACCGAGCTCGGGCACCGCGCCCGCGAGGCGCAAATGGGGGAACAACGTCGTCTGCAGGATGATCAGGAGCACCAGCAGGAGCAGCAGCCGAACTGCGCGGACGATCATGGGGTCGGCTCCGTCGGCGGTGCCGGCCACTGCAACACCCGCACGAAGGTGGTGGTCGCCGGATCCGCGAGGAGGCGAACCGTCACGCGTGCGAGGAGATCGCCCGTCGGGCGGCGAACCGCAACCACGCGCGCGACCGGAATCCCGGGAGGATAGGGACCCTCGGGACTGCCGGCAGTCACGAGCAGATCACCCCGCTCGATGTCCGCAGCGAGCTCGACGGAGTCCACCGTTTGGACTTCCGCGCCCGGCCGCCCGTTGAGAACACCGAACACACCGCTCCGCACATCGCGGAGGTTCACACCGGACTCGCGGTCACTCAAGAGCAGGACCGTCGAACGACGACCCGACGCCCGAGCGATCCGACCGAGCAGGCCCCGACCGGAGATCACCGGCTGGTCCACCGCGATGCCGGCGTCGGTTCCCTTGTCCAGACCGACCGTGTCCTCGAAGTTGCCCGGAGAGCCGAGCACGACCTCGGCGTCCACCCCTCCGATCCCGGGTGCAAACGTCAAACCGGCGAGCGCTTTGAGTTCTTCGTTCTCACGAATGGCGCCGCGAGTCGCGTCGAGCCGGCCACGCGCAACCTGGAGTTCCCTCCGCAGCCTGCGATTGGTGGCCTTGATGTCCCCGGACTTGGTGACCCCATCCCACCAGTCCGCAACGGGGGACACCGCCGAATCCACGGCGTCCTGTACCGGAGCGAGGACGTCCCGGACCCCGTTGCGGACTGAGGCTCCGACACCGGTACTCCCACCCCTCGCGTCGACGGTGATCAACGTGAGCGACGTCAGCACCAGCAGGATCAGGACGGTGCGCCGTCGTTGCAAGGGAAGGAAGCTCCGGAGCCCGAGTGGTTCAGTGCGTCCGCTGCGAAATCAGCGTCCTGAACGCGGCTTCTTCGAGATACTGGCCCGTTCCGAGCACCACGGAATAGAGCGGGTTGTCGGCCACGACGATGGGCATACCCGTTTCGGACTCGAGCCGCTCGTCGAGCCCGTGCAGGAGCGCGCCGCCCCCGGTGATCACGATCCCTCTCTCCATGATGTCGGCCGCGAGCTCGGGTGGCGTCTTGTCCAGGGTCACCTTGACTGCATCCACGATCGCCGACACCGGTTCTTCGATCGCATCGTGGATCTCTTCGGTCGACACCACGATCGTCTTGGGAAGTCCGGTCACAAGGTCGCGGCCGCGCACCTCGGCGTACATCTCTTCCTTCAGCGGATACGCACTCGCGAGTGCCTTCTTGATCTCTTCGGAAGTCCGCTCCCCGAGCGCGAGCGAGTACTCCTTCTTGACGTAGTTGATGATCGACTCGTCCAGCTCGTCGCCCGCGATGCGGATCGACTCGCTCGCGACGATGCCGCCCAACGAGATGACCGCGACCTCAGTGGTGCCACCACCGATGTCGACCACCATGTTCCCGGCCGGTTCGTGGACCGGCAGCCCGGCGCCGATCGCGGCGGCCATCGGCTCCTCGATGATGTCAGCGGGCTTGCGGGCTCCGGCGTGTTCGGCGGCATCAACGACGGCGCGCTGCTCGACGCCGGTGACTCCCGAGGGAACACAGATCACCATCCGTGGGCGCGCCCAACGGCGCGTGTGCACCTTCTGGATGAAGTACCGCAGCATCTTCTCGCAGATGTCGAAGTCCGCGATCACGCCGTCCTTGAGGGGCCGAATCGCCTGGATGTGGCCGGGTGTCCGACCGATCATTCGTTTGGCCTCGGTCCCGACAGCGAGCGGGCGACCGTCGCGTGCGTTGATGGCCACGACCGACGGCTCATCGAGCACAACCCCGCGACCGTGGACATACACCAAGGTGTTCGCGGTGCCCAGGTCGACCGCCATGTCGCGGCCACCGATCGATGAGAACCAGGATTCGGACACGAGAGATTCCCGGAGAGAGGGCGGAACGCCGAAAGGCTACGGCTTGGGAGGGGAAATGGCCACTCGGCACGGCCCGGAGTGCGGGGACAGCGCTACGAAAGCGTAGTGTCGTCCGTTCTATGACGGATCGCACACTCGTTCTCTGTAAGCCCGATGCGGTCGAGCGCCAGCTCGTCGGCGAAATCGTCGGTCGCATCGAAGCCAAGCAGCTCAGGATCGTGGCAATGGAGTTGCGGACGCTGGACCGCCCGACGGCCGAGTCCCACTATGCGGAGCACGCGGACAAGCCGTTCTTCGAGGAACTCGTCACGTTCATCACCCGCAGTCCGTTGGTGGCGATCGTGGCCGAGGGGCCCGAGGCGTTCAAAGTGTGGCGCACGCTCATGGGCGTCACGAACCCTCGCGAGGCCGCACCAGGCACGATTCGCGGCGACCTCGCGATCGAGATGGGCGAGAACCTGGTCCATGGATCCGACTCCCCCGAGTCCGCAGCCCGCGAGATCGAACTCTTCTTCCCCAACTTGTAGGGAAGGGCCGACGGGTCAGCCGTAGATGTTGATCGTCGGGTCGAGACCGAGTTCGGTCGGGTCCTTCCGCCCCGTCGCCGCGAGTACGAAGGGCCACGCCGGACCGGCAATGCGCTCGCCGCCGCCCGACACGTCGAACGGGTCGACGCCATCGAGCGCGATCGTCGTGCCCCGCCAACCGTTGATCGTCAAGCTGTCGGCAATGTGGGACACCGACGCGGTCACGTCGACGTCAGGCGACCGACCCGCACCGGTCGCGTCCAAGATGTCGTCGGCATGGATGATCATGTCGGACCACAACGCCTCGACACCCTGGCCCAGCGTTCCGGACGCGCCTCCCGGCGCGTCCATTTCCCACGCCACATCGTCGAATGCCCCGAGGAGCGCGGCAAGCGAAGGGCGCAGTTCGGCCAACTCGTCCGCGATCTCAACCGGACTCTTTCCGGCGTGCTCGTCAACCTCGCGCTGGGTCACCTCGTCGGTGCCGAGCCCGTCGAACCGGCCGGCGACCACATCGGCGAACTGACCGACGACGTGGCGAGCAACATCACCGGCGCTCCAGCCCGAGCACCGACTCGGGGCGTCCCACTGGGCGACGTCGACGCTGCGAACCAGGGCTTCGAAACGGGCGACCTCGGGTTCGAACTCGGCTTGGGTGCGGTTGCGGGGCAAGCTCATCGGTTCTCCTGTCGTCGTGACGCGGCGGGCCGCACGCAGGTTGCGCCGAGCGATCCCTCCGGTCAACCCCCACGACGGTGACTCCGGTCACGACACCGCAGCCGCGGACGCACCTCGGCGAAGACGGCCCGGGTGTTCGCGGATTCGACGGTCAGCGCGCCGCTCGTGCCGCGCCGACGACGTACAGCGATCCCGTCACCACGATCTGGCCATCGGGCCCCGTGACCTCCCGGGCCCGGTCGACCGCCGCCGCGACATCGTCGACGATGTCGATCCGGGCATCGTCGACGCCCAAGGATCTCGCGGCCTCCGCCACGGCCACCGGGTCCAGCGCGCGGGGCGACGGCGCTCGGGTGCACACCACGTGCGCGGCGTCAGCAACTCCCAGCGCCTCCAGCATCTCGAGTGGTTGCTTTCCCCGCAGTAGACCGATGACGAACGTCCGGGGTGCGGCAATGAACTCCTGCGCGAGCGCACGGCCCAGCGCCTCCGAGGCCGCGGCATTGTGGGCACCGTCGAGCACCACCAGCGGTTCGCGGCCGATCACTTCCAAACGGCCGGGCGAGGTGATCACAGCGAACCCTGATCGCACGACGTCGTCATCGAGCGGTGCACCGACTGCCGCCTGCGCGGCCGCGAGGGCAACTGCCGCGTTCTCCACCTGATGGGCACCATGGAGAGGCACAAAGACCTCGTCGTACCGCGGCACCGTTGGGCATGGCCAGATCCACGACATGGCCGCCGATGGCCAGCTGCGCACGGCGCACGCCGAAGTCCCGATCGCGGATCCATGCCACCTCGGGCCGACGCGCCAGGAACGCCGATGCCAACGTTGGTTCCGTCTCGCCGAGGACAAGCGTCGATCCGGTCGTGACGATCCCGGCCTTGTCGGCCGCGATCGCCTCGCGCGTCGTGCCCAGGAACTCAACATGATCCAGGCTCACGTTCGTCACCACCGCGACACCGGCATCCAGCACATTCGTCGCATCCCAGGTACCGCCCATCCCGACTTCGACCACCGCACCATGGACCGCCACATCGGCGAAGTAGGTGAACGCCGCGCCGATCATGATTTCGAAGTAGCTCGGCAGTTCGGACAAGAAGGGTTCCGTGATCGAGATCTGCGTGAGCACGCGCGCCAGTTCGGCGTCGGGTATCGGGTCACCGTTCCACTCGATGCGTTCGTTCAGGCGTTCGAGGTGCGGGCTCGTTGTGAGTCCGACCGAGAGGTCGGCGGCATGCAGCAGGGATGCGACCATACGCGCGACCGTCGTCTTGCCGTTCGTGCCGGTGACGTGCACCGCCGCGAACTCTGCCTGCGGCGTGCCGAGGAGCGCGGTGAGTTCCCGGATGCGGTCGAGCGTCGGCGCACCGCTCGCGGGTCGGGGCGAAACCAACCCCGGTCTCCAGGTTGACATGCCCCTCCAGCCAGGAAACAGCTTCCTCGTAGTTCACGCGGGTCCGTCGGCGAGAGTGACGTCGATCACCAATGCGGCCGCCGTGCCGGTCTCCAGCGCAGCGACCGCGCCGGCGGCGCGAACGTCGGGAGCCGCGAGCTGGAGCGCGGCGACGAACTGCGGAGTCGCGCCGACGGCAACGCGCTGCGACCTCGGCACGCATCGAGACCTTGGCCTCCGACTTCGCTTTGCGAATCGCACCCAAGACGGCCGCCGCGGCCGCGAACACTTCGGGATCGCCGGTGCCGGGGAGTTCGTCGGAGACTGGCCAGACGGCTCTATGGATCGAGCCGTCCTGCCACCAGGACCACACCTCTTCGGTCACGTACACCAGGAACGGCGCAAAGAGTCGCTGCAACACCGACAGTGCCGCGCTCGAGCGCCCCCCGAGCGGAGCGGGCGCCGGCGTCGTCGGCATCACCGTACGCGCGGTGTTTCACCAGCTCGACATAGTCGTCACAGAAGTTCCAGAAGAACCGTTCCGCGCGCTCGAGCGCGCGGGCATAGTCGTAGTTGGCGAATGCGTCCCCGCACTCCTGCACCGTCGCCGCGAGGGTCGTGAGCATTGCGCGGTCGAGCGGGTCGCTGACGGCGCCCACCGGCTGGTCCCCCATGACCCCCAGGACGAACTTCGAGACATTCAGCAACTTGATCGAAAGTCGGCGCCCGACCTTCATCTGCCCCTCGTCGACGGCCGTATCGGTACCGGGGCGGCCGGACGCGGCCCAGTAGCGGATGGCGTCCGCCCCGTGTTGTTCCAACAACGGCATCGGCGTGACCACGTTGCCTTTGCTCTTGGACATCTTCTTGCGATCGGGGTCGAGCACCCAACCGTTGATCGTCGTGTCACGCCACGGCAGGGAGTCATGTTCGAAGTGCGCGGCGGACGATCGTGTCGAACAACCAGGTCCGGATGATCTCGGGACCCTGCGGCCGAAGGTCCATGGGAAATGTCCGCCCGAAGAGGTCGTCGTCATCGACCCAGCGGGTGGCGATCTGAGGCGTCAGTGATGATGTCGCCCAGGTGTCCATGACGTCGGGGTCGGCCATGAAGCCACCGGGTTGGTTCCGCTGTGAAGCCTCGAAGCCGACGGGGACGTCGCTGGCCGGGTCCACCGGCAGTGCCGACTCGTCGGGCACGATCGGCGAATCGAACATCGGCTCTCCCGCCGCGTCGAGCCGGTACCAGACCGGGATCGGGACACCGAAGAATCGTTGGCGACTGACGAGCCAATCGGTGTTCAGGCCCTCGACCCAGGAGTCGTAGCGCTGCTTCATGTGGGGCGGGTGCCAGGCGAGTTCGTCGCCGCGCGCCAGGAAGGTGGCCCGCAGTTCAGGATCCCGACCACCGTTGCGGAAGTACCACTGGCGCGAGGTCACGATCTCGAGGGGTCGCGACCCGCGCTCGTAGAACTTGACCGGGTGCGTGATCGGTTTCGGTTCGCCGAGCAGCTCGCCGGATTCCGCCAGCAACTCGACGATCCTGACGTGCGCTTGCTTGACCGTCTTGCCGGCAAGTTCCGCGTACCGCTCCCCCGCGCGAGCGTCGATCTCACTTCCCCACTCCGGTTCGGACAGGAGCAGGCGACCGTCGCGACCCACGACGCTGCGCAGTGGGAGTTGGAGCTCGCGCCACCACACGACGTCGGCGGTATCGCCGAACGTGCAGATCATCGCGATGCCCGACCCCTTCTCCGGGTCCGCCAACGGATGAGCGACGACCGGTACCGGCACGCCGAACAGTGGGGTCCGCACGAGCTGACCGACGCGCCCGGCATACCGCGGATCGTCCGGATGCGCGACCAGCGCGACGCACGCCGGCAGCAACTCGGGACGAGTCGTCTCGATCACGATGTCGTCCGCCCCGTCGTTCCCGTGGAATGCGAGCGCGTGGTAGGCGCCGGGCAGCTCCCGATCCTCCAACTCTGCCTGTGCGACGGCGGTGCGGTCGTCGACATCCCACAGCGTCGGTGCTTCGGCCGAGTACGCCTCTCCCCGCGCGAGCATGCGCAGAAACGCACGCTGCGAGGCCCGCCGCGACACCTCGCCGATCGTGGTGTAGGTCATGGACCAATCGACCGAGAGGCCGAGGCGCCGCCACAACTCCTCGAACTTCTTCTCGTCCTCGACGACGAGCCGATCGCAGAGTTCCACGAACCGCTGCCGGGAGATCGGGATCTCACGTTTGCCCGGCTTCTCGGGCGGCTCGAAGTCCGGTTCGACGGGCAGGCTCGGGTCGCACCGCACCCCGTAGTAATTCTGCACCCGGCGCTCGGTGGCGAGACCGTTGTCGTCCCAGCCCATCGGGTAGAACAGCTCGCTCCCCACCATTCGTCGATGCCGGGCGATCGTGTCGGTCTGGGCGTACCCGAACACCGAACCCATGTGCAGCGACCCACTGACCGTCGGTGGCGGCGTGTCGATCGAGAAGATCTGGTCGCGGTTCTTGGAGCGATCGAACGCGAAGGTGCGGTCAGCCTCCCAGCGGGCTCCCCACTTCTCTTCCAACCCGTCGAGTGTCGGCTTCTCGGGAGGTCGTGGTGACATCGCCCGATACTACGAAGTCACCGGACCGCAACACGGGGTCGGGTCATCCCCGAGCCAGAGCGAGGAACGAGCAGAGGCGAGCTGCTCGGGAGGCGTCCCGCCCCACCATCACTCGGAGCCGTCACCGAGCAGGAGCGAAGGCCGGACGGGCCGGAATCAGGCAGACTTGAGTTCGGTCTGGCCGTCGCCCTCATCGGTGACGAGGGTCGGGTGGACCTTTTCCAGCACGGTCGCGCGATCCACGATGCACTGTTTCACGTCGCCCCGGCTCGGCAGGTCGTACATGACTTCGAGGAGGACCTCTTCGAGGATCGCCCGCAACCCTCGGGCCCCGGTTCCGCGGGCCAGCGCCTGCTCGGCAACCGCATCGAGCGCGTCGTCGGTGAAGTGCAGGTCGACATCGTCGAACTGGAAGAACTTCTGGTACTGCCGCAGGAGCGCGTTCTTCGGCGTGGTCAGAAT
Organism: uncultured Acidimicrobiia bacterium; assembly: GCA_963701625.1. GTDB lineage: Bacteria > Actinomycetota > Acidimicrobiia > IMCC26256 > JAENVU01 > JAENVU01. Next base: position 67,510 of record CAVPAT010000007.1, read on the forward strand.
CTCCATGAGGGCGTCACGATCGAGGTTGTGCACGGCCCCGATGACCGGAAGCCGACCGACAAACTCGGGGATCAAACCGAACTTCAGAAGGTCCTCAGGCATGACGTTGCCGAGAATCTCCTGCGCCTGACGCTCCTCCTGCCCACGGACATCGCCCCGGAATCCGATGCCCTGCGCTCCGTTGCGGCGCTCGATGATCTGGTCCACACCGGCGAACGCACCACCGCAGATGAACAACACGTTGGTCGTATCGATCTGGATGAACTCCTGATGCGGATGCTTACGCCCGCCCTGGGGTGGCACCGCGGCCGTGGTTCCCTCGAGGATCTTGAGGAGGGCCTGTTGGACGCCCTCCCCCGAGACATCTCGCGTGATCGACGGGTTCTCGGCCTTGCGGGCGATCTTGTCGATCTCGTCGATGTAGATGATGCCGGTCTCGGCCTTCTTGACGTCGTAGTCCGCGGCCTGGATCAGCTTGAGCAGGATGTTCTCGACGTCCTCGCCGACGTAGCCGGCCTCGGTGAGCGCCGTGGCATCCGCGATCGCGAACGGAACCTTGAGCAAGCGGGCCAGGGTCTGGGCGAGGAGTGTCTTGCCGCAGCCCGTCGGACCGATCAACAGGATGTTCGACTTGGCCAGTTCCACGTCCGGGTCGCCGTACGCGCCTGCCTGCACTCGCTTGTAGTGGTTGTAGACCGCGACCGAGAGAATCTTCTTGGCCTGCTCCTGACCGATGACGTAGCCGTTCAGGTACTCGTAGATCTCGCGCGGCTTGGGGAGGTCGTCGAAAGTGACCTCGGTCGACTGCGAGAGCTCTTCCTCGATGATCTCGTTACAGAGGTCGATGCACTCGTCGCAGATGTAGACCCCGGGGCCCGCGATCAGCTTCTTGACCTGCTTCTGGCTCTTTCCGCAGAACGAGCACTTGAGGAGGTCGCCTCCCTCACCGAACTTCGCCACGCCGTCTCCCCCCGGAGTCCGTATCGTTCGTTTCCCGGTCCCGTTCCCGGCTCAGCTCACACCAGCAGGGACGCTGACCGCAGCGAGCTCCCGATTGGTGATGACTTCATCCACGATGCCGTACTCCTTGGCTTCGTTGGCGCCCATGATGAAGTCGCGGTCCGTGTCGGTCCCGACTTTCTCCACGGTCTGCCCCGAGTGATGGGCCAGGATCTCATCGAGGGTTTCGCGCATGCGCGTGATTTCCTTGGCCTGGATCTGGATGTCGACGGCCTGGCCCTGCGCCCCTCCATGCGGCTGATGAATGAGGACCCGGGCATGCGGCAGGATGAACCGCTTCCCGTGTTCCCCCGCCGCGAGGATCACCGCGGCGGCCGAGGCGGCCTGCCCTATACAGATCGTGGAGATGTCGGGCTTGACGAACTGCATGGTGTCGTAGATCGCGAACAGCCCGGTGATCTCGCCACCTGGCGAGTTGATGTAGAGCGAAATGTCCTTGTCGGGGTCCTCGGACTCGAGGTGGAGCAACTGCGCCATGATGAGGTTGGCGACGTGCTCGTCGACCGCGGTGCCGAGCAGAATGATCCGCTCCTTGAGGAGCTTGCCCAGCAGGCTGGTGGTCCGTTCCCCGCCGTACGGCGTCTTCTCCCAGACCTCCGGGACGTAGAACGAGTTGTACGCCGGCTGCATCACGCTCGTGGCTCCTCTTGGCTGGATTCGGAATCGTCGGGTTGGGTGTCGTCTGGTTCGGTCTTTTCATTGCCGACGGCCTCGGACTCCGGGAGAGAGAGGTCCATCTCGCTCCCGGACTCGTCCACCGCGATCGCAGCGTCGACGACGAACTGCAACGCCTTGCCGCGAGCGATGTCCGATCGTACCGCTTCGGTGAGCCCCCGACGGTCGAGATCGCGCCGCACCTTCTGAGGCTTTTGACCCGCCTGCTCGGCGAGCCGGTCGATTTCACGATCGAGATCGTCCTCCGATGCCTCGATCTCCTCCTGGACGACCACGGCGCGCAGTGCGAGATCCGCGAGCACCGCCCGCTGGGCACCGCCACGCATTTCCTCGATGAAGGCAGCCTGGTCCTGCCCGGTCATCGCGAGGTACTGCGCGATGTTGAGGCCCTGGCGTTCGAGGCGATGCATCATGTCGTGAAGGCGCGATTCCATCTCCTGGCCGACGAGCGGCTCCGGGGCTTCGATCGAGACCAGGCCCGACAGCTCCTCCAGGACGCGATCGCGCATCGCCATCTGCGCTTGGAGACGCGCCATGAGACCGATTCGGCGTGAGGTCTCCACGCGCAGATCGGCGGCCGTCTCGCTCTCGGTGTTCTCCGCCACCCACGCGTCCGTCAGCTCCGGCAGCACCTTGCGCTTCACGTCCTTCACCAGGGCGCGGAAGCTGACTTCGGTACCGGCCCGGTCGCCGAAGCGTTCGGGCAACGTGTCGGTGAACTCGAGCACGGCCCCCGGACCCGCACCCCGCAACTGATCGTCGAGTGCGGGCACCAATCCATCCGAACCCACCTCGTAGAGCAGATCGTCGGCGCTCAGCGCGTCGACGGGTTCGCCGTCCGCCGTCGCGCTCGAGATCGAGCGACGCGAACGCCCCGTCCCCGAGGGGGCCCTCAGCATCCTCCAGGTCGGCGAACCGCTCTCGGAGCGCATCGATCTGCTGATCGACGTCCTCGTCGGTCGGCAGCGACTGTTCCAGCGTGACGCGCAGCCCCTCGTAGCCCGACAGCTGAATGACCGGGCGGGTCTCGACGACGGCGTCGAACTCGATCGGACCCGCCTCCTCCCCCGCGGTGATCTCGATCTCGGGCGCGGCGATCACATCGAGCGACTCGGCCACGACGGCGTCGGCGTAGAACTCGGGCAACCCGTCCTTGAGGGCTTGTTCCCGTCCGACTTCAGTGCCGAACCGAGCCTCGAGAATGCGACGAGGAGCTTTCCCGGGGCGAAACCCGGGGATCTTGACCTCACGGGCGAGCTTGCGGAATGCCGCGTCGATCGCAGGTTCGAACTCCTGCTCGGTGACCGCGATGTGCAGCTTGATCTTGTTGCCCTCGAGGGCAAGAACTGACGTCTCCATAAGGGCCGGTCACCCTACCCGCGGGGGTTACCGAACTCGGGATGGATGGCTCCCGGAATTCGCGGTACGACCGGTGGCCCCCGGCGGCCCGATGATCGCGATCCCGCGCGACGACCGCTTGTACTGTCCGCGGGCCCCTGGAGGTGGCCCCCGATGCGGATCGACTACTTCACCCATCTGATCGTCTTCGTCATTCTCGTGGCCCCCTGGGTCGCCGCGGTGGGTTGGCTCAGCGGCCGAGTGCTGGGCATCCGGCTCCGGCCCGCGCAGGCCGGGCTGACGGCGATTCTCGGCTGGGCGGGCGGCGTGACCATCACCGGGTTCGTCTTCGACGACGACCCCCGCGTCGCGGTCGTCGTGCTCAGCACGCTGTTCTTCGGTGTGCTGGTCGCGATGCCCGTCGCGATCGTTCTCGACGTCGTGCGCCACCCCACGAGTCCGGCCGTTCGCGCCCGCCGGCGCGGTCGGATCCTGCATCCATTCCGGACGGTCCGCCTTGCTTTCGCACCCTTCGGCCGGATGCGCGAGATCGTCCGCATCGCGCGCCGCCACGGAGTCCTCCACGTCCGCTATCGGACCGACCATGCCCTGGACGCGCCCGACTTCGCGCGCCGACTCCGTCTGACCCTCGAGGATGCCGGAGGGATGATGGTGAAGTTCGGCCAGATCGCCTCGACCCGCACCGACCTCCTCCCCGCGTCGATGACCGATGAGCTGGCCAAGCTCCAAGCCAGCGTCCGCCCCGTCGCCGCGAGCGACGTCCGAACTGTGATCGAGGAGGCACTCGGCGAGCCGGTGGAGACAACGTTCGCCGCCTTCGACTGGGAACCGCTCGCGGCCGCGTCGATCGGCCAGACCCACCGGGCCCGACTGCAGAACGGCACGCCCGTCGTCGTCAAGGTCCAGCGTCGCGGCGTTGCCGACCTCGTCGACCGAGATGCCGCGGTCCTGCGCCTCGTCGCCCGCCAAGCCCAACGCCGCGTGGATGCCGCCCGTCGCATCGGCGTCGTCGGCCTGGTCGACGAACTCGTCGGTGGCATCGAAGCAGAGCTGGACTATCTCGACGAAGCCGCCGCGGGTCTTCGTTTCGCGAGCCAGCTCGATGGCACGGCGGTCCGCGTTCCTGCGGTGTACCTCGACCAGTGCGCCTCCACCGTGCTCGTCATGGACGAAGTCCCCGGGCGGTCGATCGCCGACCCGGAAGCAGTGGACTCCTGTGGCCTGGGGCGCACCGAGCTCGCCCGCCGGCTGCTCGAGTCCTTTCTCGTGCAGATCCTCCAGGACGGCTCGTACCACGCGGACCCGCACCCCGGGAACGTCTTCGTCAGCGAGGGTGGCGACCTCTGGCTGATCGACTTCGGATCCGTCGGCACGATCACGCCGATCGTGCTCGAAGGGCTCCAGGGGATCGCGGTCGGCCTCGGACTCAACGACGCTTCGCTGGTGGCACGCGGGGTCCGCCGGATCGCCGGTGACCGTGCGGCCACAGACCTGCGCGCGCTCGAATCGGATCTGAGCACCGTGATCGCGGACATGGGGACCGGCTTCGACCCGGCGCTGATCCGCCAGATCCTCGCCACGATGGACCGCCATGGGTTGACGATCCCCAGCTCGCTGACGTTGCTTTCGCGATCGTTGATCACCCTCGAAGGCACGTTGAGTGTGCTGTCGCCTGGCTTCGACTTCGCGGCCACCGGCGAGGAGATGGCACGTGCCGACGCGGCCGCCACCGCTGGCACCCCCGACGAAATTCTCGAGCACGAACTCGTACGCGCCCTGCCCTCGTTGCGGACGCTCCCGGAGTCCCTGGAGGCGATCACTGATCAGATGCGAGCCGGAACGCTGAGTATCCGGTCGGAGCGGTTCGCCGGTGACGACCGCGCCGTTCTCGACGACTGGATCAACCGGCTCCTGATCGCGACGTCAGGCGCGTTCGGGGCACTTGCGTCTGCCGTCCTGCTCTTGGCTGCGCCCGCCACCTCGACGGAGGGAGTGCGCGATGCGCTCTGGGTCGTCGGCTTCGGCGGTCTGACCTTCTCGGTGACGCTCCTGATGCGGACCGCGGCTCAGTCCCTGCACCGCCGACCCCGACCCCGCTGACCGACTCGGCTCAGCCGGCAACCACATAGCCCCCGGCGACGGCATCGACACCGCCGGCATGGTCCCAGGGACGAAACGCGAGGTTGTGTCCCTGAACCGGGGCGGAACCGCTGCCGTGGACGCCGCCGAAGCCGTCGACCACGACCACGCCCGCGTTGTCCCGCATCACCGTCATGTCACGGGCGATGTCCCACCCGGGCCAATACGGGGTACCGCGGACTCCCGCTGCGCCGGAGGTATGGACGCCACCGAATCCGTCGAGCACGTAGACCCCGTCACCGTCCGGTGAGTAGGCGAAGGAACGGGCAATGTCCCACCCGGGCCAGTAGCCGGGCTGGAATGACGGCGCCGTCCCCTCGACGTGGATGCCGCCGAAACCATCGAGGATCGAGTATCCGCCGCCGTCGGGTGTGAGCGCGATGTCACGGGCAATCGCCCAGCCCGGCCAATAGGGACCCCCTGCGGCATCCGAGCGCGCCACGAGAGGCGCTGCCGAACTTGTGCAGACCCCCGTAGGCGTCGAGCACGAGGTAACCGTGTCCGTCCGGGGCAACGAGAAGACCACGGGCAAGGCCACGGGGCAGCGCCGGCGACCCGTAGTACGGCGCGCCGTCGAACGAGCGCACTGCCCCGTCGCTCTGCAGCGTGTAATAGCCACCGCGTGGGTTCGTCGAGACGCGAACGCCCGGCTGGGGCACGGTGACGCCCGTCAGGTCGGGCGGCGTCCAGGCAACGCCTCCCGTCGCGACCGCTCGAAATTCGGCGTACGCAGGTTTCGGGGTTCGGTCACGCCGAAGCAGTCCGAGGTTCTGCCACTTGTCGCCGAGGTTCGTACCCGAGTCGCGGATTTGGAACCACACCAACGGGCCGGTGAACTCACGGAACGTCGTATTCCAGCCGGTGTAATAGTCGCGGACCCATTGGGCCTGGCGCGGCGTCAGTGAGGGCATCCCCCGCCGTGCCCGTCGGCGCCCCCATCTCGGTCCCCCAGACCTTCTTCGCGCCGTCGCCGTTTCTCGCCATGAGGTCGTACAGCCGGGCGGTCTGCGAGAAGGCGTTCCACGATTGTTCATCGAGTGGGTTCGTCGGGAAGGAGTAGGGATGGTGTGCGACACCGTCGAAGAACCCTGCGGCCCCGCGGAGGTAGAGGCCGTGCAGCCAGGTCGTCGGCGAGTAGTCCGTGCCGTCGGCAGCATCCGGAGCGGGCGCGGTCCCACCGGTCAGGACGATTGCCTCGGGGTCCGCGGCCTTGATCGACAAGTACGCCGACCTCACCATGGCCGCGTACTTGTCCGGGTCGGGCCGCGGCATCGAGAACTCGCGATGGTTGGGTTCGTTCCACAGGGACCAGACCATGACCGAGCCCCGAAGGTTCCCGATCGGACTCCGCGACCCGTATCGAGCCGCCGCCGCCCCGAGGAAGCGGCCGTACGCCCCTGCATCCTCCGGGAAGCAGTGCAGTTCCAAGGCGGGGCAGTCGTGCCGGCGCGCCCAGGGTGGGCTGTACCCCGCAACCCCGATGATCGACAGACTGCGAGCCCGCGCCGGCGAGTACCGCGCGGTCGGTCGCGGCGTTCCACCGCCAGGACGCCGGACCGTCGTACTGGATGTGGTTCCAGTCGATGTCCAGCGTCATCCAGCTCGCGCCCGTGGCGCGGATGGCATCGAGATCGGCCGCCTGCTCGGCGTCAGAGGACCACAGGATGCCGGGGCCGGCCGACAAACCTGCCCGCGATGCGACATCGTCACCGACCGCCGTGGCGTCGACAGTTGCCGTCGCCGCGCCGGGGGCAGCTGCTCCAACCCCGACGGTCGTTCCCGCGACCATGAGCGCGACGGCAACTGTCGCGACGCGTCGTCCAACGAACCGGCGCACTGTCGAGGACCCCTTCTTCGCCCGAACCTTCCGTCGAGATATCGGTCGTTCGGCCCACGTCCTTGACCGCCGCGGCGCCGTCGCCGATCCACGCCGGTTTGTGTCGCCGGGCCCACGCTTCGCCGCGAAGAGGTCCTAACCTGCCCGGCACCGGAGAGTGGCGCAGCTTGGCAGCGCACCTGCTTTGGGAGCAGGGGGTCGGGGGTTCAAATCCCCCCTCTCCGACCGGTGCGATGAACGCAGCTCGCTCACGCGGGGTCGTTGAAGGAGTGACGAGACCAGAGGATGGTTCCAGGAACGGACGTTTCGGACTAATCTACCTGTTCTTCGCGTGCTGTCGCGCGCCTTCGGAAGGGGCAATGTTGCGTCGATCACCGTCTGCCGTCGTCGTGGGCGCAGGGCCATACGGCCTCGCCGTGGCTGCCCATCTGCGTCATCTCGGCGTCGATGTACGGGTCTTTGGAGAACCCCTCGACTCGTGGCGTCACCACATGCCGGCTGGCATGTTCCTCAAGTCGACACCGAGCGCGTCGAGTATCTCGGCGCCCGTCGCCGGCTACCGCCTCGAGGACTTCTGCCGCACTGCGGGTCTGCCGACGCTCGGCGAGGACGAGGCCGTTCCGATCGAGTTGTTCATCGACTACGGCCAATGGTTCCAGCAGCAGCTGGTGCCGATCGAGCGCCAACAAGTACTCGAAACGACGCGGGTCGGCGGCTCGTACGAGCTGGCACTGGAATCAGGTGAACGGGTTCGCACCCCAGCGCTCGTCGTTGCGACCGGCCACACGCAATTCGTGTTCATCCCGCCGGAGCTCCGAGCCCTTGCCGCGCGTACCGAGTGCCGACTCGTCACTCATGCCTCCCAGCACCAGGACTTCTCCGCGTTCGCGGGGCGCGACGTGGCCGTCATCGGTGGCGGTCAGTCGGCGCTGGAAAGCGCCGCACTCCTCCAAGAAGCCGGAGCCACCGTCCAGGTGCTCGTGCGCTCCAACCGGGTGCGCTGGGCGGGGAACCCTGAGGGCGAGCCCCGGCCCCTGAAGCAGCGGCTCTTCAAGCCCGAATCACCGCTCGGACCCGGGTGGTCCCACGTGGCCAGCCGCTACGGCGCCGGCGCGATCCGTCTCCTGCCCGCACGGGTCCGCCTCGGGCTGGTCAAGCGGATCCTCGGCCCGGCAGGGTCGTGGTGGCTCCGGGACCGGGTCGAGGGCAACGTCACGATCCGGACGTCGCACACCATCAAGGAAGCGAACACGGCAGGGGATCGAGTCGTGTTGGTCTGTCGCGCGCCGGGCGGATCCGTCCGAATCGCCGCCGACCACGTGATCGCGGCAACGGGCTACCGGGTCGACGTCGACGCGATCCGGTTCCTGGATCATTCCGTGCGCGCCGGCGTGTACCGGGTTCACGGCTACCCCCGGCTCGACGAGTCCTTCGAATCCACCGTCCCAGGGCTCTTCTTCGCCGGATTGCCGTCGGCCGGCACGTTCGGCCCACTGATGCGCTTCGTCTGCGGCACCGATTTCGCGGCCCCCCGACTCGCCCGCGGCGTTGCGCGTTCGGTCTCGGGACGCTCGGTCGTCCCGGCGGCCTGAGCCGGGGCGGTACCCCGCCGGAAGATCTTGCGAAGCATCATCACCGACGCGCCGACGATCATCAGCGAGAACGGAACCAGGTCGTCGGCCGCGAACCAGACTCCCGCGCCCGCCCCCCGAAGTTCCCAGGGTCGACGAGCGAGGTACCGTCCGGATCGGCGTGGACATCAGTCTCGGTCGCATCGGCCAGCGTTTCGGCCCCGAGGTCACCAGACTCCGGGGAATCGTCAGGAGCGATGGTGACCGCCGCCGACCGCCGGGCCCGGCGAAGCGACAGCCGGGCCGGCAGGTCGAGATGCTCGACCCGGATGCCGCGTCCGTCGACCATCGACGATGCATGGACTTCGCGTCCGGTGAGATCGAGGTGGAGCGCCCGGACGACGTCGACCCCCGTCTCCGTCTCGAACAGCGAGAACTGGGCGCCCATGCGGGGATTGAAGTCCACCAATTTGTAGCGCTGGTCACGACCGTCGAACCGCCAGTCCATGTCCACGATGCCGCAATAGCCGATGGCCCGACACAGGCGCACCGCAAGGTCGGCCAACTGCGGGTTGGCGACCGCCCGCGGTAGGTCGTGACACCGGCACCGACGGGCCACGAACGCAGCTTCACGCCGGTGAACTCGACCAGCGCGTCGGACTCATCGTCGAAGTAACCGTGGAAGATCCAGTCTCGGGCACCCTCGGGTGGGATGTACTCCTGGAGCATCACCGACGTCGGGTCATCGAGTGATTCGACGAGCGCGAGGAGTGCATCCCGGTCCTCGACGATGGTCGTGCTCGCGATCGGCCCCGGCTCGAGGCGGCGGAACGGCTCGACCCGCTTGACCACCACGGGATAGGTGGCCCGCCCCGCGAACTGACGCATCGCGGTCCGAGACCGCGGGAACTCCGTTTCTGGTGTCGGGACGTCGTTCGCCACGCACGTGGCGTGCAGGCCCTCCTTGCTCGCGAGGCGCCGAGAGAGTTCCGGGTCCACTCCGGGGAGCAGGAAGTACTCCCCCAGCTCTGCGGCATGCTCGGCGAGGAGCACGGCGGCCTCGTCGTCGCTCGGGAGTGCGACGACTTTGGTCTCGAACGACTCGCCGATGCTGCGAAGACGCCCGACCAACTCCTCGGTCGGTTCGCTCCCCTCAGTCGGCCAGACGAAGACGCGGTCGACGTAGCGGGACCAGGCGAGCGGGGTCCAACGGCTCTCGACCACCGCATGAACCCTGACCCCCGCGCGACCCAGCGAACGGGCCGCCGCAACGGCACCGTGGTACACCGGGTACCGGCCGATCCGCACCAACAGCACCGCGGTCATCTCGTCCAGCGAATCCTGGAGTTCGGCGCGGTCGGCCCGAGCCGGAACCCGGCGCGGCCACAGCACCGATCCGACGGAGACGACGGCCAGAACTGCCACGACCCGCGGCAGTGAACCGACCCGCGAAGAAGTACGCAGTCGTGGTCACGGCAGTCGCAGCCATACTCAGCGCGACGACAACGACCGATTCGGACCACCGGTCGTCGCACTCGAGCGCGCTCAACAACGCCGTTCCGGGGACCGTGGTCACGAACACCACGGCGACGATCACCGCGACTGGTCCGCTCACATCGAGCCACACCACGAGCACCGCGAGGGCTGCCATCACGACGACGAACCATCGGCGCATCACGGCCCAGCTCCCATCGCACCGGGCTTGACCGTAAGGACCACCACATCGGGGCTGTCGATCAGGACCGTGAAGTTGTCCGACCCCAGCATCGCGTCGCGCATTCGCTCGAGAGAACCTCGCGGGAGCACTCCCGTCGCATTGGCTTCGGCGACCTGCGACCGGGTCACGATGAAGTAGGTCTGGCGGTAGGCCGGATCGTTCATCCAGGTGCCGAGCTCACCGACGGGATCGGCGAGCACCGCGCGGATAGAGCTTCGCGGTTCGGCGGCAAGCGTGACATAGGTGAACTTCCCGACATTGCGAAACTGGGTCGGGTATCCGCTCGTACCATCGATGATGAGCGAGTCGCGCGGCGCCGTGGCCAGGACCTGTTCGACGGCTCGCACCTCACGGGGAGTGAAGAATGCCCATGCGTCCTTGCCGAAGTACGCGAAGTGGAAGCCGACGGCGAACACTACGACGGCCAGTGCGAATGCCACGGTGGCAGTCAGCTTCATGGCTCGTTCCCGAGTTGGAAGGAAGCAGCCCGCCGCCAGGAACACGGCGAACGGCAGCCCGAAGAGATACACGCGGAACACTGCCTCGCCCCCGTAGGAACCGCCGGCCAGGACGCCGAGCGGCACCAGGGTCAACACGACCACGGCGCGACCGAGTTGCCGGGCTCGGAACAGTCGAATCGCCCCGATCACGGCGAGCAGCCCGATCAGTACGACGACACCTCGGCCCATGTCGGCGACGATCCGCTGCGCCGGGCTGAGATCGGCGAGATTCGTCAGATTCGAATCGACGTTGGCGCCGAACCGTCCGATGTCGGAGGTCAGCCCCGTGAGGTTCTGGCTCGCGTAGCCCCGTGCCCCGGTCAAGAACCAGACCACGGTCATCGCCACCATCAGGACTGCCGGCCAGGTCCGGTCGAGGACCCGAGTGACCGTGAGTGCCACCAGGGCGAGGCACAGCACGAGCGGAGTCAGTGGATGACTGACGACGACTGCCGCCATCAGCACGAGAACGACGAATGCAAGCGCGCGGCGCTGCGACGCGGGGAGCGGGCGCCGTTGCGACGACCCCGAGGACGGCCGCTGGTACCAACGAAGCACGATGCCGAGCACGACGAGATAGAGGAAAAAGGTGAACGCCTGGGGCGAGAAGTAGTCCTGTCCGACCCAGTTGGTGACGACGAAGAGGATCACGGCGATGCCGATCCGGCGCCGGTCATCGGTGAGCGACCGGAAGAGGAAGACGAGGGCCAGCACGCTGCCGGCCTCGAACAGCGGGGGCGCCCAGGCGGCCATGGTCCGCACCGACATCAGGCCGGACGTCTCGGTGAGGGTCGTCCCGGCCCCGAAGAATCCAGGCCAGTGCTGATAGATCGCGAGCACATCGACCCCGGGCGTCAATCCGTTGGCGCGGCCCATGAGATCGACGAGCCCGACATGGCGCCACGCCCACGCGTAGCGCAGCTCGGGATAGCCGAGCACCGGTGTCGCATGGATGATGGCGACCAACAGCAGCGCGTGGGCCACCACCAGCCCCCATCCCGCGTCGCGCCGAACCGCGGCAATGGCCCCACCGAGTGCCAAGCCGAGCGCCACGAAGTACACGACCGGAAGGCCCGAGAGCAGGCCGTAGTCGCCGACCGGTCGAGCTCCCAACCCCGCGAGCGCCGCGGCCCAACAAGCAACCCCCCCACCCAGCGTGAGGTAGGGCCACCGCGCCAGACGGCGGGTCCAGCCCGCCCCGTCTCGATCGGGACTCTCGGACATGCTCGCCGCGTCAACGTCGGATTCCGTCCTCGAAGCGTCGTCACCCTGAGTCGTTGTTGCCAGAACGTCGTCGCCGCCGCCGCTACCGCCGGCTCCCGCCGTCGATTGCTCGTCGACTTCGGGCCCGGCGAGCGCGGTCGTCCGAGCGCGGAACACCACCGCGACGGGCTCACTCACCGGCGCAGGCAGGTCGTCGCCGCGCTCACCCGATCCGCCCGCCACCCGGACGTCATCGTTGGCGACGACCACGAACCAACTCGAGTTCCAAACACCGCCGAGCAGCAGGGCGCACGCCATGACGGCCTGCACCGACAACCAGGCCCAACCGACGCCGGCTATTCCCACGTGGTCGACGAGCACCGGCGTCAGGACCAGCACCGGCAACGTCGACAGGACCGTGACCCAGACCATCGCGGCGAGACGCCGCTGCACTCGGGCCGCGCTGACGTACACCGTCGGCACGATCGCCGGAATCGCCGAGAGCAGGAGCAGGCGGATCAAGCCCGTCGCGTTGTCCGCGTACTCCGAGCCGAAGACCTGGAGGACCAGCGGCGCGGCCGCGGTCAGCAGCACCGCCAACGGGACCACGATGCGCCCCGCGGCGAGGAGCGAGGCACGGACGTGGGCACCGAGCTCGGCGGGGTCGCGAGCGCCCTCGACCGTCAGTGCCATCCCGAAGTTCCGGCTCACCAGGTAGAGCGTGTAAGCGACGGTCCACGCCAGGTACACGTACGCGCTCGCACTCGCACCGCTCGTCCAGAGGACGACGACCGGCATGCCGGCGATGGACGCCGTCCACGACAGCGCCGCGACGTAATCGGCTGCGAGGAATCGACCGACCTGGCGGCGGTCGATCGATTCGGTCGTCGTCTCGAGGTCGTTTTCGTGCTTGGGGATCAGCCGACCGAACACGATCACATTGACGACCACCACGATCACCAGCAGCGGCGCAGTCCACGACAGAAAGATGCCGGTGCCCGGGACGACCGCGGCGAGCGCCAACAGCAGCGCGATCTTCAGGACACCGAATCCCGTGTTCTCCACGAGCACATATGTCGCGCGACGTAGTCCGATGAGGACGGCATCTTGCAGGACGAAGACGACCCAGAGCATGGTCGCGACGACGTAGACGAGACCGAGGCCCGGGCCGTGCATGACCTCGCTCAGCCACGGCGCCCAGACGTGCGCGCCGATGAGGAACACCAACGACGTGACGAGGCCGAGACCCATGGCGACGGCATACGACACGAGCACCAGCCGGCGAGTCGACCGCCCGGATACGGGAACGAACCGGTTGAGAACGTCGGTGAAGTTCAGGCTCGCCAAGTTCGTGAGGAACATCATCGTCGAGATGAGCGATGCATTGACCCCGACGTCGCTCGACGAGTAACGCCGAGCTGCGATAGCCCAATAGAGGGCGCCGAGCACTGCGGTCGCGAACGTGGTCGCGACCAACGAGTACCCGCTCCGATGAAGCGGGGCACGAACGTGAAGAGCCAGCCGACGCGTCCGCGAGAGACCCGGCTCGGAATCCGTCACCACGTCGGGAGCCGGTCCGATGGCCGACTGGGACTGCACCGTCATGGAATCGACACGGCATCGGGCCGGCGGCGGGTCCGGGCACGGAGCCGACGCGCCGCCCGCCAACCCTTGGTGCGCAGCCGCTCGCGGCGGGGCGCCCGTCCGAGCGTGGTCATCAGGCGCACGAGATCGGCGCCGGTCGCGTCGTGGGGCACGATGATTCGTGCGAGCGCAAACAGATCGTCGTCGATCCCACTCGTCGCGTGCTTGACCCCGCAGGCGCTCGTGAATCCCGCATCTCGGACCACCTGCTGCAACCGACGCGAGTGGTAACCGTGCGGGTACGCGAATGATTGGAGCGGTCGACCGACGGCGTCCTCGAGCAACCCCTTGCTCTCGCGGATCTCGGTCTCGGCTGCCCGCGTCGGGAGTTCGTCCAGCGCCCAGTGGTGGTGTGCGTGCGCCCCGATTTCGACCCCCGCATCGGCGAGATCCCGGACGGAATCCCAGGTCAGCATGGGTTGCTCCCCATCGGGACCGAGCCACGTGCTCACCCCGCCAAGGTACGCGGTCGAGACGTACAGGGTGGCCGGCATCGAGCATTGGGCCAGGGCCGGCGCGGCGTACTCGGCGACGTCCGAAAACCCGTCGTCGAAGGTCACGACCACGGGGCGCTCCGGCAAGGCCGCCCCCGACCGCACCGCCGTGACCAGTTCGGTCACGGTGAGACCGGTGAATCCGTCGTCAACCAGACGGCCAAGGTGGGCCCGGAACGTCTCCGGGGTGACCGACCAGTCCCGCAACAGCGGAGCCGGCTGCGTACCAACGGAGTGATACAGCAGAATCGGGATCGGCGCCGACGTCACTGGACTGGCCCGGACACCTCGGCGCCGACTCGGGCATCGGCGTTCCGCCGTCGGCTCTGCAGGTAACGCGCCGGTCCGACCAACATGCCGAACCGCTCCTTCCGCACCAGGGCCCGGGGATAGTCGCCCGGTCGTCCCGCATTCTTACCCGAGTCGGCCGAGAGCCCGTATCGAAGCCCGGAGGGCAGCCGCCGGCTGATATCGAGCAGCCGCGCGGGACGTTCGACGATGACCCGCGTGAGGTAGGCGGTGAGGCCGGCGCCGTACCCATAGGCCTGCCGCGACAGGGCTGCCTCCTCGCGCCGGTGGGCGTGGAAGATCACCGCCGCCGGTTCGTAGACGAGTGCGTACCCCGACGCGACCACGTCGAAGAAGGCCGCGAGGTCGTCCCCGCCGAGCGCCGGGGTTCCCGTCCCCAACGACGGATCGAATCCACCGATTGCACGAAGGACGTCGAGCCGGAACGCCATGTTCGCCCCCGACCCGAAGGTGCCCGCCGCATAAGGAAACAGCCGGCCGCGACCCGTGTCGACGGACCGGAACACCTGGCGTTCGTAGCCTTTGTCGAAGCCCACCGACCGTTCGACCAGATCTTGTGACGGCGTCTCCAGCTCGAGCGGAAAGATCAGCCCGGTGACGCAGCCGACGTCGCGGCCCTCGGCGAAACCCTGAATCAGGTGGGTGATCCATTCCTCGTCCACGACGACGTCGTCGTCGGTGAACGCGAGGATCGAACCGGTGGGTTCCCGCAGCGCACGGTTGTGGGCGTTGGCCAATCCGGGACGCATCTCCCGGACCCAGCGCACCCGCGGCCCGAACTCGGCCACGACATCACGGCCCGAAGTTGCTGTCTGGTGATTGTCCACCACGAGAACATCGAAGCTCGGATAGCTGGACCTGAGCACCGACTCGAGGCAGCGCCGCAGCATGTCGGGGCGGTCCATCGTCGCGACGACGACGGTGACATGCGGCGCCGACCCGTTGAATCGCGGCTGCTCGGTGCCGAGACCGTCCTGGGGCTGGAGTTCACCGTTCTTCACCGCGCGCTGGATGATCCCCTCGAGCTCCGGCGCACTCAGGCCATCCGGCGGAAGTTCGACGTCGAGCCGACCCGCAGGCCGCCCGGCCTCACGCACCAGCAGTCGGGCGCGACCATACGGTGCGCCCGAGCTGGAGTTGACCGGTGCGATAGCACCCGGGTCCTCACAGTCGATCGACAACACGATGGCCGGTTCGAACTCCGCCGCCGTGACGGTAACCGGACGGACGCGGCCCCGACCGACTCTCCCGCGAGTGAAACCCCAACCGCTCCAGGCCACTCCCACCGCACGCGCGCCGACGCGGGCGAGCCCGGCGGCGTCACGGCCCCGGAGCGCGGCGGCGAGGTCGACCCGACACGCCCGAGGCAGGGTGTCCCACACGTAGTTCCGTTCACTGGACAGGCCTTGATCGTGGCCGACCAGTCCCGCCACCGCGGCCTTGGAACCACCTTCGGCCCGACACCGAGCCCGGAAATACGCAAACGTCGCCCGCTCGGGTCGGACCCGGTGCCCGACGAGCGCGTCGGGCGCGTACCAGACGACCGCAGCCGGGTTCCGCTGCTGCACGCGGATACACAGCTCGGTCTCCTCGCAGCCGGACGGAACGCGACCGACGCGACCGACGCGTTCGTCGAAACCCCCCGCCGCCGACGCGGCCTCGCGCCGGAACGACATGTTGGCGCCGATGACGTTGCGCACGGGCCCGCCGCCGGCGTGACCGGCGTACGTGCATCCGACGACCCAGTCGAACTCGCGGGGAAACCACGAGGGCCGCGCTTCGTCCCACAACGGTTCGACCCGGCCGCCGACGGCCACCACTTCGCGCGACTGATACGGCCGACACAACTCCTCGAGCCATGAAGGCTCGGCGATCGCATCGTCATCGAGGAAGGCAACGACCTCGGCGGTCGCGTAGCCCACACCGGTGTTCCGGGCCCCCGACAGCCCTTTCGTCGACGCGTTCTCGATCACCGTGAGATTCGCATCCGCCTGCCGCAGTCGCGCCGCCAGCGGCGGCGCGTGATCCACCACAACGATGACCTCGTCGGGTTGCAGCGACTGCGCGTGCACCGACGCGAGCGCAGCGACGATGTCGTCCCAGCGGTCCTCAGTGAAACAGCAGACGATGACCGCGACGCTGAGGCCGCCGTCCATCACACCGAGCCGGGTCGCCGAAGCGCCTCGGCCGAGAAGGGAGGGCGAGTCGGCCGGGGCCTCGACGTCGCGGCCAGCACCGGCATCGGCTGGTTCCGCACGTGGTGGGCGAGCCACTCCGTTGTGATCGATCGCAACACCCGAGTGCCGTCCCGGATGGTCCGCAGATTGCTCTGGCCGAACCGCCGCGGCGACTCGAAACTCGGGACTTCCACGATCTCCAAGGTCGCGCGCAAGGCGCGGATGTGCAGCAGGGTCTCGACCTCGAAACCGGTGTACTCACCGTCGAGCAGCGGCAGGATGTCGCTCCAGAACGCCGCGTAGCCGTAACAGAGGTCCGAGAATCGGGAACCGAAGCCCATGCGAACGAGACGGGTCAGGACCCAGTTCCCGGCCTTGCGCGACACCTCCATGTCGGTGGTTCCCCCGCCCTGCATGAAGCGGGATCCGACCGCGATGTCCGCACCGCCGAGCAGGGCACCGACGAACCGGGGGATTTCTCGCGGGTCGGTCGACCCATCGGCGTCCAGCATGACCACGATGTCGCCTTCGGCGGCGTGGAACCCCGCGCGAAGCGCAGCACCCTTGCCGGCGACCTTCTCGAACACGACCCGCACGTCGGGAAGACAGCGACGGGCCACCTCCACCGTGTCGTCACTGGAAAGGCCGTCGACGATGATGACCTCGTCGATCCAGTCCGGGATGCGCTCGAGCACCAGGGGCAGATTCCGCGCCTCGTTGAGTGTCGGGATGATGACGCTGACCCGCGCCATCGTGCGATCGATCGCAGCTTCTGCCTCGAGATCGATGACCAGGCCCTCGTCGTCGGAGTGCTCCTCCAACGACGAAAGGCCGTCGTCACGCCAGGTTCCGGCATCAATCGCCACAAATCGCTCCCAACCCCATCAGTGTCGCCCCTCATGCCCCGCGCGAGACCCGACAAAAGCCGTACATCGGACATTGGCAGTGTAGTGTACGAGCGCATAGATCGTACACATCGTTCCTTCCACGAGGATCCGTCCGAGTTGCACCACATTACGTCGCTCCCGGAGCCTCCGATCGACCCGAGCATCTGCGCTGTGGCCAAGCACCTGATCGGTCATCGGTCACCGTCCCGGCGCGAACCACCGAGCGTGACCGAGCCCCGCGAACGCGGTCAGCGACGACGTGCTCGTGTCGGTCCGCCAGTCGTTCACCGTCCCCCGTTCGTACTTCTCCTCGTCGAAGTAGACCGCCGCACGGATCTCCGGGAACCGGGACCGCAGGCGCTCCAGGGCGTCGAGGAGCCAGCCCGCCTTGCGGTTCGGGGAGTTCGGGTCCTCCTTCGTGCCCCACTCGACCATCATGAGCGGTTTGTCGGGATGAGTGGTGATCACCCAGTCGTACCAGGGGCTCACCACGTCCGAGAACGACTCCCAAACGCCGTCCTTGTAGAAGTTGTAGGGGTCAACCCCGATCCAGTCCACGAGGTCGTCGCCCGGATAGAGACTCTCGACCAGCGCCGGATCCCCGACGTCGGTGCGGAGTTCGTAGGAGGTGGTGGCCCACACGAAGGCGACGTTCGTCGCTCCCGCGGTACGGAACGCCTCGACGACCCGCCGCCAGGCCCGGCGGTAGTCGGCCGCCGTTCCGTGGGTTTCCATATGCACTTCGGGTTCGGAATCGAAGACGAAGAAGGCTGGAGCCCCCCAGCGGGCGAACTCTCCCGCGATGGCGCCGAGATAGGCGTCCTGACTTCCCGAGGCAATCTCAGCCCACGCGACGTTGCTCCCGTCATCGAACCGACACGCGCAGACACTGACCATCGGGATCCGCCCACCCTGCGCCGTCCACCGCTCATAGTCACCGGGGATCGCGGAGCCCCAGTCGTAATAGCGATTGTCAATGGCGAACTTCCGACCGATCTCTCCTTCTGCCTGTTGCGTACTCGCGATCGGATCGCTGGGGCGCCCGGGGCCGGGGCCGCGCCAAATGCCGAAGTACGCACCGGACCTCGGGATCTCGGGCGGTTGGGGGCCAGCGGGCGCCGGCGGCCCACTGGTGGTCGACGACCCTTGACCCGGGCTCGACGATGTGCCGGTCGATGACCCCCCGAAACAACCAGTCGCGACTACAACGAGGACCGACATGAGTACGCCCATACCGAGACGCCACCGACCACGCCTCGCCGGGACGGCCTGGTGAAAACTCCCGCATCGAACCGGTTGACGCCATCGCACGCCGGCATCATCGCATGCCCGCGACGCGCCCGAGCAGTCGCGATTGCCGTGCTGACAGTCACTGCACTGGTCACCGCGGGCTGCAGTCGGACCCAGCCGGCACGCGTGATCGCCACGGGCGCGCCGACTGCATCGCACCGCATTCTTGCTGCCGACGGGCGAGCCGACGAGCGCTTCGGCGGCGCCCGCTGGTACGACACGTTCGCTGATCCGGTGGCCGCCACCTACTACGCGACGCCAGGCCAGGCCGCGTTGTCAGCGGACGGCACCGTCGCCGTCGTCGGCGCACCCGGTGCGGCGGTCCATGGTCAGCCCGGCGCCGGGGCCGCCTACGTGTTCACGAAAGGTCCTGACGGCTGGCGCCAAGCGGCCAAGCTCGTAGCCCAGGACGCAGCGATATACGACGGGTTCGGCTGGAACGTCGCCATCTCCGGCGACGGCCGGACCGTGGTCGCCGGCGCGCCGTTCGTGGACATCGACGGCGCCGAGGACCGAGGCGCCGTCTATTCGTTCCGCATGGACAAGGGCGAGTGGGCCGAAACCGCGAAACTGCTCGCGGACGACAGTGCTGCTTACGACGAGTTCGGCTGGTCCGTGGCATTGGCCCGCGGCGATCGCTACGTCGCAATCGGTGCCACCGGTCACACCGTTGGCGACGCCGATCGGTCCGGCGCGGCGTACGTCTTCACCCTGGATGCCGCTCGAGGGGCCTGGCGCCAGCGGGCAACACTGAGCGCGCCAGAACCGCTCCCGCGGGCGAGTTTCGGCTCAGCAGTGGCGATCTCCGCCGACGGACGCGTCACGGCTGTGACCGACGCGAGCCACAGCAACGATGAGGGCGTGGCCGACGGCGGATCGCTGACCATCTTCGACAGCGACGATGGTTGGCGAACGACCACCACACGGGCGAACTACATCGAGGAGAACCGCAACGACGACGGCGCGGTGGATGCCTACGGCGTCGGGATCACCATCACCGACGACGGCTCGATCGTCGCGGTCGCGGCGCCGGACGTCAACGTCGGAGACGCCTTCGGAGCGGGAGCGGCGCTCCTGTACTCGACCTCGTGCGGATGGGCGCAAACCGAGTGCAACACGACCACGACGATTCTTCCCCGGCGCCCATCGGCGCACCTCTACTTCGCGAGCGCCGTCGCCTTCGACGCCAGGGGCCGGAGGCTATTTCTGGGCACGGACGGAGCCGGCGACAAGGGCCAGGGCGAGGGCGAAGTCATCGAACTGATCCGTGGTTCCGACGGCACCATCGACGTGGGCCGACGAACGACGTTCGCCGCGCCGAATAAGCAGGGCGGCCGATTCGGCACCGGCGTCGCACTGTCGGCATCGGGCTCAACTGCGCTCGCTACCGCGCCGTTCCTTACCATCGGGTCCAACACCGAACAGGGCGGGGCCTACATCCTCGAACTGGCACCGTCGAGACGACCGAGGTAACGAATATGGAAGAACTCGCCCCACCGCCCCGTTTCGACCCGCGCGCCAAGATCCGCCAGCTCCTCATCAAGCTGGGCGGCCGACTCAGCTCGAAGCGCGTCTACGACGTCTCAAACGTGCTCGGTGCTCTCGCCATCGGCAACTGGGTCGCCAAGAACCCACCACGGGGAAAGCTGCGGGTTCACCACGACAAACGGGACACGTATGCCGACGGGGTTGCGCTCCTCACCACGGAGCATCCGCTCTATCTGGAGTTCGGGGTCTGGGAAGGCTGGTCGCTGCGCTGGTGGCTGGAGCACCTGAAGACCCCGGGCGCCCGGTTCGTGGGCTTCGACAGCTTCGAGGGCCTCCCCGAGCAGTGGCGACCCGACTACCCGCCCGGCCACTTCGCGGTCGGTGCGCCGCCGCCGATCACCGACGAGCGTGTGTCGTTCGAGGTCGGCTGGTTCAACGAGTCACTCGAGCACTTCACGATGCCCGACCACGACCAGCTCTTCGTCAACATCGACTGCACGCTGTACTCGAGCACCGCGGTCGTGTTGGAGTGGTTGGAGCCGCACCTCCGGGCCGGTGACCTCATCTACTTCGACGAGCTCCCCGAGTACGACCACGAACTGCGCGCCTTCTTCGAACACGTCGAACGGATCGACCTCAAGCTCGTCCCCGTCTCGCAGACGCGTGGGTACTACTGGCTGTTTCAGTACGTCGCCTGAGCCCGCGCCGTGGCGCCGGTCATCACGTTCCGCCCGCTCGCGCATTCGGACCTCCCGACGCTTGTCGTCTGGCTGAACCAACCGCACGTGTACGAGTGGTGGGGGTGGGGTCCGGACCGGGCTCCCTCGGCGGTCCCGGCCCCGACGCGGCGACCCTCGAGGCCGTTCGGAAGAAATACTCGGCGGCCATCGACGATCCCGAACCTTCGACCCGCCGCCATGTGATCCTCACGGACGGAACACCGGTCGGGCTGATCCAGTACACCCGTCTCGAGCAAGTCCCCGAGTATGCGGCCTCGATCGGTGAGGTCGAGCGGGGCGGCGCAGGCATCGACCTCTTCATCGGCGAGGTCCGCAGGGTCAGCAACGGCCTGGGATCGCGTGTCCTCGATGCCTACGCGCGCGAAGTTGTCTTCGCCGACCCCGAAGTGACCCGTGCGATCGGAGCACCGCACCCGGAGAACGGGCGCTCGTGCCGAGCGTTCGAGAAGGCCGGGTTCACTCGTGCGAGAGACGTTATGGCCCCTGACGAAGGCCCGGAGCGGGTGCACGTCCGGTACCGAGGCTGATCAGCCGGCGACGAGCAACCTGCCGAGTGCGGTGAGCCGGTAGCCGGTCTCGAGGCTTTCGGTGAGTCCCAATGCCTTGAGCTTCCGGACGTCCGCCTTGAAGGCAATCCGGTCCCGGCGCAGTTGTTCGGCCAGGTCCGTGGAGACGACCCCTTCGCACGCGCCGATGAGTCGGAGCGTCTCCCTCGTCCAGACCCCATGCGTGCTCCGCGCGTCCATGCGGTCGAGCTTCGCCGCGACGTGGGCCACGGTCGCGGCATCGGTCGGCGATGGGGTCGGCTCACTGCGAGGGCCGGCAACGTGAAACTCGATCCGATGAAGGATCGTGTCATCTTCGACCGGCCCCGAATGGGCGGCGAGCGCGCGGAGGGCTTCCTTGTCCTCCACCCCGGCACGACGAAGTTCAGCCGCGCTGATCGACGCGAAGGGAACGTGATCGATGTCGTCGACCTCGATCACGACGCCACCGACCGTGTAGTGGCCGCCGACCTTGGCGTGGGGTCGCTGCCAGCGACGAAACGTCAGGGTGATCTTCCCGGCGGCGATCGCCGGGTGCGCGTCATGGGTGAACTGCACTCGGTGTCGAGGCTACGCCCGCGCCCCCGGATCGAGACCATGCGCAGCCTCTCGGTCGCGCAGCTCCCGCACCGCAGATTCGACCGGCCACCAGCCTGCCCGCGCTACCCTCGGCCCCCTTGCGGGTGTAGCTCAATGGCAGAGCCCCAGCCTTCCAAGCTGGCCATGCCGGTTCGATCCCGGTCACCCGCTCCACTCCCAGCTTGCTGGCGGGCCGCCAGTCGTCATCCACGACGAGCGGCTCCTAGGCGTCGAGCAGCCAACCAGGCCCGCACACTGGGCAGACCCCACTGGCCAGGCTGGGTAGGGGTTGCAGATCGACCCCACCGAGATAGAATCACTACTCGGGCATTTCGGGCATTCTCCGAATCGACAAGGGAGCTGAACAACGTGCAACTCAGCAAATCAACGCGTCGCATCGCGTCCGCCGTGGCGTTAGCCGTCGGCATGACCATGGTGGCGGCACCGGCAAGCGCAGATTCACCCAACGTGGCCCACTGTGCCGATCTCGACGCGAGCTACAAGACGCTCAAGTTCGACGGCCAGCCCTACGTCGGTCAAATCATCCAGAACGATGACCTCACCATCACGGTCACGGCCGTCGAGACCAAAGACGGTGGGACTGAGGTCGTCGGCTTCTACTGGACTTCATCTGACCCCGGCCCGCAAGCCGTGATCATCAAGGGCTCAAACGCGGTCAAAATCTACCCATCGGTCAACGGTCGCACCGAGAGCCTCTGGTTCATGTACGCGCCGACCAAGGGACCTCTCGGATCCAAGAGCAAGCACTACGGAGTCAGCTACATCGAGTTCTGCTACTAGAACCCGACAGTACGCCGCTGCACCACGGAATCCAGGCTGTCGTTCGGACGGGGCCAAGCGCCCCGTCCGAACGACCTCCTACACCCAAGGCGCAAGTCGGTGACCCCCAGAATTCGCGCGTCTCGTCGGAGGCAGCCAACTCCGCCAGCCAAACCCTGACACCTCCCCCTCCGTCCTGAGACGTTAGGCACATGCCCGGTCGCGCACGAAGAGGGCCAGGGATCGGCAAGGGCTGGGGCTGCTGCGACCCGAAACTTCGGGTCCGCGTCAACGTGAACGGTGCGCCGCGAACCGAATCGCGGCCGACTGGAAGACTCAGTCGATGGAAGCGTTCGTCGTCGCACCTGCCGGGTTCCTGCTCGCGGTGCTCTGGTTCGACCTCATGTTCGACGTGCAGGTCCGCCGGCTCCCCGCGCCCGCCGGGGCCGTCGAATCCATCGCCCGGTACTACCGCCGGGTCACGACCGACGCCCGACCGATGAATCTGCTCGTCGCGCTCGCGATGTTGCTGACGGTCGCGGCGATCGTGGTACAGGTCACCACCGACCCGCACTGGGCCGCGTGGGCGTCGTTGCTCCTGATCGTCGGCCCGGTCACGCTGGCCCGGCTCAGGACCGTGCCGAACGCGGTGCGCCTGGGGGCTGCGACCGACGCGCCCGACGTCATGGTCGCACTCGCCCGCACGACACTCGCCGACCACCTGTTCTGTTTCGGCGCCGTCGCGGCGCTGATCGGCGTGCAACTGGTCAGCCGCTTCACCTAACGGAAGGACGCACCGCATGGACCCCATGATCGCCCGCCGCACCTGGCGGACCGTCGAACCACTTCACGGAATGATCTACTTCTCCGCGGAAGCTGCGGCCGAGTTCGAAGCGCTCGGCCTCGTGGGTCGAATGGGGTACTTCGGTTCGCGGGCCGCACCGATGGGCGCGGTGCCCGCCGAGGTGGTCATCGCGACCTTCTACAACTTCCTGCCCGCGCTCGTCCGCGAGTCGATTCCGGCGGCCTGGGACCGGGCGACGCCGGAACGGATCCTCGATGCGCGGACACGCGGCGCCGATGCCGCGCTCCGGCGGGTGCTCGGCGACGCAGTCGGGTCCGCCGGACTCGTCGAAGCGGCGGCGCTCGCTCGCCGCGCGGCCCAGGCGGCCTCCGACCACCTCGACGGGCGGCCGCTCTTCGCCGGTCACGTGTCGCTCCCCTGGCCCGACGAGCCGCACCTCGTCCTCTGGCACGCGCAGACCTTGTTGCGTGAGTTCCGCGGCGACGGTCACATCGCCGCGCTCGTCGCCGCCGGGCTCTCAGGGCTCGAGGCCGCGATCACCCATGTCGCCACTGGTGAGGTTCCCGAGGCGGTATTGGCGTCGACGCGGGCATGGCCTGAGGCCGAGTGGGCGGCCGGCGTCGACGAACTGCGGCGGCGCGGGGTGCTCGAACCAGACGATCCGCTGACCTTCACGCCGCTCGGTCGGGCCCAACGGGACTGGATCGAGGACACGACCGATGCCGCGGCCGTGGTCGCGTACGAGCCCCTCGGGGAGCATGGGTGCGCCGAGCTCCGCAGATTGTGCCGGCCCTGGA
The DNA here is from genome assembly GCA_963701625.1 of uncultured Acidimicrobiia bacterium. Classification (GTDB taxonomy): domain Bacteria; phylum Actinomycetota; class Acidimicrobiia; order IMCC26256; family JAENVU01; genus JAENVU01. The sequence continues at coordinate 92,066 of CAVPAT010000007.1, forward strand.
GTCGGTCCATCGTCGACGGCGGGTTCCTCGGCCGACCCGAATAGACCGCCAGCATCGACCGGCCACCTTCCCGCGCGAGTCGCGACCCTGCGCGTGCGTTTTGAGCGCTCGTATCGCGACCCATCGGTCGCGATGCCGGTGCAGGAAACCGACAGGTCGGGGTCAGGTCGGATCAGGTGCGGGACGGGTCGACCGGTGGCGCGTGCTGCGCGTGGGGCTTGACGAGGCCACGCGACACCCAGTTGTGGCGGTCCGCCCAGATCAGCATCGGCGGGAGCACGACCAGCGCGCTGATGAGCGCGACGGAGACGTTGACCGCCACGATCAAGCCGAAGTCTCGCAGCAATGGCAGCGAGGACGACGCGATGACCGCCACTCCCGCGATGGTCGCCAGGGCGGACACGATGAACGCCCGCCCGGTTCGGGCGGCCGCGACATCGGCCGCCCGCTTCGGATCCAGACCACGCCGTCGCTCCTCGACGAAGCGCAACAGGATCAACGACGTGAACTCGGTACACGCCGCGATCACCAACGGTCCGCCGACCGCAGTCATCGGGCTCAAGGTGAAGTCGGCGAAGTAGGCGAAGATCGACGCTCCGCCGACCGCGATCAGGACCGGTACGAGGGAAAGCAAGGACCGGATGACGCTGCGAAGGCGGATCGCGAGGAAGAGGAACACGAAGGTGATGGCCAGGTAGGTCATCAGGACGCGGTTCGCCTCGAGGTTGTTGAGCAGGCCCACGCCGACAACCGCGAGCCCCGAGGGTGTCGCCTTGATGCCCCCAGGCGGTTGGACCTGGTCCCGGATCTCGTTGACCACGACTGCCCGCTTCTGGAGCGAGGCCGGAGTCGTGGCGAAGATCAGGTTCATTGCGGTGCCGTCCCGGTTCACGGTCGATTGCCGGATCCCGTCGGGCGCGGCGCGGTACACCTCCCGGACCTGGGCGCCGGTCGGGGGCACGGCCTCGGTGCCCGGCACCTCGGTCAGGAAGGCGACGATGCTCACGACGCTCGAGGCGTTGGCGAGCACTCGCTTGTCGGTCGGGGTCCGCTCCTGCGCGGCGGTGCAGTTCTCCGGGGCACGCGACGCATTGCCGTACGAGCACATCTGCTCGGCGGTGAAATCGTCGACGAACTTCACGACGCGGTCATCGAACACGTCGGCAGCCTGGACGTAGATGCCGAGCTCGCTGGAGATCCCGGCCTCGTCTTCGACTGTCTCGATGTTGCGCACCGCGTCGGTGTCGGGGTTCACCCACTCGATCGGGTCGGTCTGGATCTCGAGTTTGTCCTCCACCGCGACACCCCCGAGGAAGATGGCGACGCTGCCGACCACCAAGACCGGCGCCAGCTTCACCGGCAAGCTGCCGAGCTTGACGACGAGGCGGCCGAGGAGGCCTTCGCGGTAGTCGCCCGCGACGGTCGGCGACTTGTACTCGCGGATCCCGAGCGCCGCCAGGGTTCCCGCGATGCTGCAGATACAGATGACCGCGACGCCGACTGCGAGCAACACGCCGAAGTCGCGGATCATCGGGACTTTCGAGAACTGCAGGGCCGCGAACGCGAACACTGCGTCGAACGTCACCACCAGGAGTGCAGGACCGAGGTTGCGCGCCGATTCCTGGATCGGGTGCTCGGAGTGGTCGATCACGACCTCCTCCTCGACCCGGGCGTGCATCTGGATCGAGTAGTCGATCCCGATGCCCAGCATCACCGGCAGCCCGCTGATCGTCACAAGGGTCAGCGGGATACCCAGATACCCGGCAAGTCCGAACGCCCAGATGACCCCGATGAGAACGATGGCGAGCGGGAGCAGCCGCCACCGGACGTTGAACAGGACGAGCAGGATCACTGCCATGATCGCGACGGCCAACGCGCCGAGGGTGAGCATCCCGCCCTTGAGATAGTTGTTGATGTCGTTCAGGAGCTGCGCGGCTCCGGCGGTGGTCACCGTCGCGTTCGGGAACGAGAGGTTCTCGGTGTTCGCGATCGCCCAGTCCGAACCTGCGCCCTCCTGTTCGATCGACGCGTTGCCGACGAGACGGGTGATGATCAGCGCGTGCCGATCGTCGGGGAAGAACGGCAACAGCGCCTTGCGAATCTCACCTTGGTTGTCGTGAAGCAGAAGATCGACCCACTCGGGGTTGTCCAGGCCCTGCTCGTCCGGCGGGATCGCGCCCAATCGCTCGAGCGTGACGGCCGCGTCGGCCAGCCGCTTCCCCTGGTCCGCCGCGGGGCGCGTGCTTGCGCGTCGAGAATTGCCCGCCCCGCGATGCTGTCAGTCGGGCTCCCCGTCGCACTGGCGACAAGATTGTCCGAGAGTCGGAGGGCATCGACGGGCGTGATGACGCCGAGCACTTCCTGCTGGTTCGAAGCCAGCTTGTCTCCGACCGCGACAAGCTTCGCCCGGTTGGCATCGTCGAGGAGTTCCACGACGGTGTGCCCCGGGTCCATGGTGATCACGGTGAGCATCGCTTGACCGCCGAAGAGGTCCTGGTACGCGACATTGTCCCGGTAGACCTCGTCGCCCTTGTTCAGGTAGGCGTCCTGTCCTGTCGCGAATTCGAGCTTGGTGATCCCGGCGCCGAGCGCCAAGGTGATCAGCAGCCCGATGACCGAGACGAGACCAGCCCGCTTCCCCAGGTTCACGGCGAGCGATGACCAGAACCTTTGCATGTGCTCTCCCCCGAGCCGCGTCCCGGCGAGACTAACGAGCGCCGCGCTCGGCCCATAGGAACCAACGACCCTGACCGGTGGTTCCTCAACCGGTACACTGCTCCGGCCCGGGACGAGCGCCCGTAGCTCAGACGGATAGAGCAGCGGACTTCTAATCCGCCGGTCGGAGGTTCGAGTCCTCCCGGGCACGCCGGCGACGGATCACCACCGTCGCCGACACACCACCGGTTCCGGCCGGTGTCATGGTGGCCGTAGCTCAGCAGGCGAGAGCGCCGGGTTGTGATCCCGGAGGTCGGGGGTTCGAAACCCCTCGGTCACCCCATGCACACGCGGCGCTCCGGCGCCGCGTGTGCCGCGTCCGGAGTCCGAAGGACACCAGTTGGTCCTTCAGTGGCCCGGCACTTCGACTCAGAGCATCGAGCCCAGGGCCACTGGGAGTTCGGGATCACCGAACTCGTAGCCGCTCGCCTCCAGCGCGGCCGGTAGGACGCGTTGGCCCTCCACCAGCAACTGCTGGACCAGGTCCGCGCCGTAGCGGAGCTTCAGCGCCAGGAGTGGGGTCGGGAGCACGGTCGGTCGGTGGAGCGCGGCGCCCAGTGCTTCGGTGAACTCAACGTTCGTCACCGGCACGGGCGCGGTCAGATTGACCGGTCCCGCGAGCGACGGCATGTCGATCGCATGGACGATGCCGCCGACCTCGTCGGCCAGCGAGATCCAACTCATGTACTGGCGACCTGAGCCGATGCGACCGCCGAGTCCGAGCCGGAACGGGAGCAACATGCGGGCCAACGCACCGCCCCGTGGGGTGAGGACGATGCCGGTGCGAGCGTGAACGGTTCGGATCCCGGCCGCCTCAGCCGGCGCGGTCGCGGCTTCCCACGCGGCACACACCCGCGCCAGGAAGCCGGGTTCGACGGGCGGCGCACTCTGCTCGGTGAGTCGTTCGTCACCGCGATCGCCGTACCACCCGATCGCGCTCGCCGACACGAACACTGACGGCGGCGTCGCCGATCTCGCGAGGCTCGATGCGAGAAGTTCGGTCCCCTGGACCCGACTGTCGAGGATTGCGGCGCGCTGATCCGCGGTCCAGCGACGATTCCCGATGCCCTCCCCGGCGAGATGGACGACCGCGTCCACGCCATCGAGGCCTGCCGGGTCGAGAGACCCGCTCGCAGGATTCCAGACGATGTCGGCAGCCGCACCCCGCCCGATGGTCACGACGTCGTCACCCCGCCCGGCCAGCCGAGCCTGCAGCGCCTGGCCGACGAGCCCACTTGCACCGGTAATCGCGATCCGCATCCGTCTCCCTTCGGCCCGATCGAGCGTAGGCCCGTGGGATTCGGTTGCCGGGTACCGGAGACGGGTCCGCTAGATTCGCGCCGCGCCGCTAGCTCAACTGGTTAGAGCAACAGACTCTTAATCTGTAGGTTCAGGGTTCGAGTCCCTGGCGGCGTACGACTCCGACAGCAGCGGGATCCCCGCCTCGCACCCGCCCGGCGTTCTCTCCGCCGCTCGGCGCGCGTTCTCCGACACACCTCGCGAGTCGTACAATTCGGCCCATCGGCGCCCCGGGGCAACGGGGCCTGGCGGGGAAGGCGTGCGCCATGGTGAACACAGGCGGTTCGAGCACGCGCCCGGAGCGGGCCCGCGCCCTCATCGGACTCGTCAGCGCGATCACTCTGTTCGCTTTGACCGGCTGCGCCACGGTGGTTCGGGTGAGCCAGGCGGTCGACGGGGTCGAGGGCAATCGGACGAGTTCCGCCCCAAGCGTGAACTTCGACGGCCGTTGGGTCAGCTTTGCGTCCGACGCATCGAATCTGGCCCCGGGCGACGGGAACGGGGTTGCGGACGTGTTCCTCCGGGACCAACAGACCGGCGCCATCGAACTGGTGAGCAGGACCGTCGGCGGAGTGTCGGCCGACCTCGGCGGCGACGAGCCGTCGGTCAGCGACGACGGCAGCAGGATCGCGTTTCGATCAGCGGCCACCAATCTCGCGGGACCGGTCGGCACTGCGTTGACCCACATCTACGTGCGCGACCGCACGACGGGGACGACGACCCGCATCAGCGTCGCGTCCGACGGGACCAGCGCCAACGGGATGAGCGACGCACCCCGCATCAGTGGCAACGGCCGGTACGTCACCTTCACCTCCGCGGCGAGCAATCTTGTGACGGCCGACGGCAACGATCACTGGGACGTGTTTGTCCACGACCTCGTCACTGGTACCACCGAGGCCGTCAGCGCGCTCGCGAACGGGACGACCGCAGCCGGCGACAGCACCGCTCCCGCGATCAGCGCCGACGGCGACGTCATCGCGTTCGCCTCCACCGCTGCGAATCTCGTCGGTGGCGACACCAACAGCGGGTCCGACGTGTTCCGCCGCGACCGCACTGCCGCGACCACGACACGGGTCAGCGTGTCGACGGGCGGCGTCCAGGTTGGTCCGGGCAGCGCCGCGCCGGCGATCAGTGCCGACGGGCGCCTGATCGCCTTCACCTCGTCCGCCTCGAACGTCATCGCCAACGACACGAACTTCGCCACCGATGTCTTCGTACGCAACCTCAACACCCTCACCACGAGCATGGTGAGCGTGGACGGCGGCGACGTCCAGGGCGAGGGCTCGAGCCACCATCCGACCGTGAGCGCCGACGGTCGCTACGTCGCGTTCGTAACGCCGGCACAGCTCGTGGCCGACGACGAGAACCACGTCGAGGACATCTACGTGCGGGACCGACTCCGAGCCAAGACCCGACGCATCAGCACGACGACCCTGCAGGGCGAGGTCCACGCCCCGAGCCGGACACCCGCACTGAGCGGCGACGGCGCATCCATTGCATACGCGTCCAGCGCATCGGACCTGATCGACGGCGACCACAATCAGGCCGACGACGTCTTCGTCCGCGTGGTGACAATCCCGTCGATCAGCGGCGCGACACCAACGTCCATCGCCCGCGGGACCAGCGCGACGCTGACCGTCGACGGCGTCGGGTTTCAGCCGGGCACGATGGTTGTACTCGCGGCCGATGGCGTCACCGTCGACTCGGTCGTCGTCGTCAGCGAGACCAAGCTGACCGTGCACGTCACTGCCGCCCCCAGCGCGCCGATCGGCCCAGCCGTGATGTGGGTCGTCCTCCCAGGCACCGGAGCAGGCAGCTCGGTGGCTTCGATTGGCGTGTGTCCCTGCCTCACCGTGTCCTGAACCGACCGGAACCTGACCCGCGCGAACGGCGGGGCTCACCGCCGACCGTCGGCTGGCACACTTCACGCCATGCGTGTCGGCGTCTGCATCCTGCCCACCGACGCCTGGCCGACCGCCGTCGCGCAGGTCCGTCGGGTCGAGGAACTCGGCTTCGGCCACCTCTGGACCTATGACCATCTGAGCTGGCGCCACTATCGGGAGCGGCCCTGGTTCGCCGCGGTCCCATGGCTCACGGGGATGGCGGCGCTCACCGAACGCATTCGCATCGGCACCCTCGTCGCGAATCCCAACTTTCGCGAACCCCTGACCCTGGCCCGAGATGCCATCGCCATCGACCATGTTTCCGACGGCCGCTTCATCCTCGGCGTCGGATCCGGCGGAACCGGGTTCGACGCGACCGTCTACGGAGCGGAGCTCGGCGCCGCAGCCCGAACGGCGCGCTTCGCCGAGATGGTGAAGGCGCTCGACGGACTGCTCGACGGAGCGCGGAGCTTCCGCGGCGCCCACTACACCGTCGACGACGCGCGCACGCTTCCGGGGTCCCGACAGCGGCCACGGTTGCCCCTCGCGATTGCGGCGGAGGGCCCGAAGGCATTGGCGCTCGCGGCTCGGTACGGCGACGCCTGGATCACCCATGGCGTCGACACCACCGGTGTCCCGGACCCGTTCGCAGACCTCCGCGATCGGGTCCACCGGTTCGACGACGAGATCGTGGCGGCCGACCGCGACCCCGCGACCATCGCCAGGATCCACCTCTCGGGGTTCGGTGGCCTCCGCCCTCTCGCGAGCAGGACGGCCTTCCTCGACTATGCAGGTCGGTGCGCGGAGGCCGGCGTCACCGACCTCATCGTCCACCACCCCCGCGCGGACGACCCGGCGCGCAACGACCCCCCGGACATCCTCGAGCAGATCGCCGACGAGGACCTCACGACGGTCCACGCGCTGTGACCGAGGACCCAGGCGCGGTCCACCCGCGTCAGGGCAGACTCGGGCCATGACGCACAACCTGTTGCTGCTCGTGCACCTCGGCGCCGTCGCTGCTTGGCTCGGCGCGAACCTGACGCAGTTCGTGGTCGCACCGCGCCTGCGTCAGGCCGGTACCGCCGAAGCGCTCGCCTGGTCGCGCGCGGCCCGGTTCCTCGGTCAGCGTTACTACAACGTCGCGGGAGTTGTCGTCGCGCTGAGCGGCGTCGGGCTCGTCATGGACGGCGACTGGCGCTGGCGCGGCTTCGTCCTCGTTGGCATCGCCATGGTCGTCGTCGGCGCGGGCCTCGGCGTCGCGGTCTTCGACCGGCAGATCGCACGCGAGGAGGAGGCCCTCGCCGCGGGCGACGTCGTGACGGCTCGCCGGTTCCAGCACACCGTCACCCGCGTCGCGGTGCTCGACACCTTCCTCCTGCTGGTCACGATGCTCGCCATGATCGACCATTGGAACGGGTCGATCGGCTGACGCCTCACCGTGACGGGTCGAGCACGACCTTGCCGACGCCTGCGGCCCGACCGTGGAAAGCCGCGTACGCCTCCACTCCCTCGGTCAGACCCATGTGGTGGGTGATCACTGCTTCCGGGCGGATCCTGCCCGCGGCGGTGAGCGCGAGGAGCGCCGGGAGTTCCCGTTGCACCGAACACAACCCGAGGGCCAGCTCGAGCTCGTTGAACTGCGCCAACTGCGCGTGCAGGGCAAAGTCCGACGACTGCGTGACCCCGATGATCGAGACGCGACCGCCCCGAGCGGCGATCTTGAGTGAAAGGTCGATGGTCGCATCCGCGCCCACCGCTTCGATCACGGCGTCTGCGCCGCGACCGCCGGTCATCTCCCGGACCGCGACCTTCGGATCCCCGTCGACCGGCTCCGCCCCCAAGGCCGCTGCGGCGGCACGCCGGGACGGCACCAGATCGATGCCGAGTACACGGCCGGCACCCATGACCATCGCCGACTGCACCGCCATCAAGCCGACCGGCCCCAACCCGACGACGGCAACGACATCGCCAGGAACGATGCGGGCACGACGGGCGCCGTACCAAGCCGTCGGCCCATTGTCGGTCAAGACCAACGCGGCGTCGTCGGACACCCCCGCTGGGATCGCGACGAGGTTGCCGTCTGCGGCCGGCACCGCGACGGCCTCGGCCTGGGAACCCGGAAGGAAAGCACCTAGCCCGTAACAGCCGCTCCGGCCCCGCTCGCACCCGAGCACATAACCCGCCCGGCAGGGTCCGCAATCGTTGCAGCCCGTGGACGCGGTGACCAGCACCGAGTCCCCCACCGCGAAGCGGCGCACGGCTGCACCGGTGGCAACCACTTCACCCACGGCTTCATGGCCGACACAGAAGCCGACGTCGGCGCTGAACCCATGCCCTTCGTAGATGTGGAGGTCACTGCCGCAGATCCCGCACGAGCGGACCGCGACGACCGCGCCTTCGTCATCGGGCGGCACCGCATCCGCGACATCCTCGACTCGAACGTCCAGCGGGCCGTGGTAGGTGATCGCACGCATTCCGACAGTCTCGTCGGTCCGGTTCGCGCCACTTGTGATGGGCCGATCGGACTGTTTCGCCGCTCCGGCGCAAGCCACTCCCACCGTCGCGCCGATACCCGGGAGTCCCCGTCTCGCGGAGTGAACATGCGTCGCCGTCAGCTCATCTCGACCCTTTCCGGCCTGACGCTGCTCGTCCTCGTCCTCGGTGCCTGCACCGGCGCGCCCGGTCCGGAACTGCGACGCGCGAGTTCGCGGACCGAAGCACCGCTCCGGGCGGACGGGCAGGCGGTCCCCGGGGCGATCACGGAGCGGGCGACACGCGCGGGGTTCAACCCCGGCTCGGCGATCCTGTGGATGGACGACGCGCAACGCCAGCGAGAACTCGACGCGATCGCCGCCACCGGGGCCAAATGGATCGCACTCGACTTCGACTGGAACTCCATTCAGGGCGACGGACCCGACAGCTTCCGTTGGGATCGTTCCACCGACACCGTGGTGCGTCAGGCCCACGCACGCGGACTCAACATCATCGGTTCGCTCGCGTACAGCCCACCTTGGGCCCGACGCGCGGTGTGCGCGCACACGAGCCACTGCTTCCCCACGGACCCCGGGGCGTTTGCCCGCTTCGCCGAGGCGTCCGCCCGTCGTTACGGGGCGAGCGCGTTGGACCCGACGCTGCGGAACAGCGTTCGGGTCTGGCAGATCTGGAACGAACCCAACCACTACCCCTTCGTGCAGCCGACAGTCGACGTGGCCGGGTACACGACGTTGCTGCGAAACGCGTACGTCTCGATCAAGGCCGCCGACGCGGGATCGACCGTGCTCGCCGGCGCGACGTCGCCCGCCGCCGACGATCCCAACGGACGTGACCTCTCGCCGATGAGCTTCCTGCTGGGGATCTACGCACATGGCGGCGGCGGGTTCTTCGATGCACTCTCCCACCACCCCTACACGTTTCCGTTCAGTCCCACCGATGAGGCCCCCTGGAACGCCTTCACCCAGACGCGAACCCTGCACGACATCATGACGGTCTTCGGCGACGGGGCAAAGAAGATCTGGGCCACCGAGTCCGGCGCGGGCACCGGGACGAACGCCAAAGCAGTCAGTGCCACCCGCCAGGCCGAGATCCTGCGCGACTACTACACGGCCTGGAATGGCAGCTACCGGGACTTCACGGGACCACTGCTCTGGTTCTCGGTACGCGACGCCGGCACCGACCCCGCCAGCATCTACGACAACTTCGGGATCCTCGACCACGACTTCGCCCCGAAGCCGGCGCGGGACATCCTGGTCGCGCTCCTGCGCAGCTGACCCCGGGTCGCCGCCGACGGCTACCTTCCGGCGGTGGATCCGATCGGCACCTTTCGACTCGACGGTGAGGTCGCACTCGTGACCGGAGCAAGCGCGGGCCTCGGTGCCCGCTTCGCCCGAGTCCTGGATGCAGCCGGCGCCCGAGTCGCGATCACCGCGCGGCGCGCGGACCGACTCGAGGCCCTCGCGACCGACCTCGAGGATCCGATCGTGATACCGGCCGACGTGACCTCCGAAACCGACCGTGCGCGGATCGTCGCGACGATCCGTGCCCAAGCCGGCCCGATCCATGTCCTCGTGAACAACGCCGGACGGAGCGAGCCGATGCGCGCGTTGGACGAGACCACCGATCATTTCCGGGCGACCGTCGACCTCAACCTGATCGCCCCCTTCGCGCTGGCCCGGGAGGTGGCCAACGCGATGGTGGCCGACGGTGTCGCGGGTCGGATCGTCAACGTCTCGTCGATCTACGCACTTGCCGGCATCGGTCGGGTCCCCGAGGCGGGCTATTCGGCCTCCAAAGGCGGTCTCGTGAGCCTCACCCGCGAGCTGGCCGTCCAGTGGGCTCGCCGTGCCATCCGGGTGAACGCACTGGCCCCGGGTTGGTTCCCCAGTGAGATGACCGAGGGTTTCTTCGACGATCCTCGTCTCGTCGAGTGGGTGGCCGATCGCGCCCCGCTGCGGCGCGCCGGCGAGCCCCATGAGCTGGACGGAGCACTGTTGTTCCTCGCCAGCGCGGCCAGCTCCTACGTCACCGGCCAGACGTTGTCCGTCGACGGCGGTTGGAGCGCCGCGTGACGGTTGACCGAATGGGGCCTGGCAGCTCGTAACGTTCCGGCCGATTTGTCGGGTCTCAGACTCAAGGTCCGGGCCTGCACGTCGATGTTTCCCGAGTGAAGGACGGGGGTCGCGAGCCTGACTCGCCGCAGCACGGTGCGGGTTTCATCAGCGTCATGCTCGAGCACGCGACCGACGGCCTCTGCCTCGTCGGGAGCGACGGCCGTGTCCTGGACACGACGCCGGCGGTCGACCGCATCCTCGGGTACCCCCGCGGGTCGCTCTGCGGCCGGGCCGGCCTGGACCTCGTGCATCCCGACGACCTGGACCTGGCGCTGGAGCGACTCGGTCAGCTCGGCGAATCCATCGTGGGTGACATCGGCGTACTCCGATTCCAACACTTCGACGGTCATTACGTCGCGGTCGAGCTGGTTCCTCGTGAGAACCCCGAGTTCGTCGCGGCATCCCCCGACGGCACGCTGATCCTCAGCGTCCGAGATGTCACCGAGAACCAAGAAGCTCGCATGGAGCTCTCCCGCATCCGGCGACGCGGCGAGATCGTGGCTGAGATCGCGGCGCGATTCGTCGCCGTCGTCGACGAGGAACTCGACCGTGAGATCACGACGGCGCTCGAGGAGATCGGTGGTCATACGGGGGCGGACCAGGGTCTCGTCTACCTCCTCAAGCCCGATCTCACCACCATGGTCCGAAGCCACTCCTGGACGCACCCCGACTACGCCAACCGACCGGTATTGCGCGGCGAGATCGGCATCGACACCTTCCCCGCATGGCGCGACCTCTTCGTCGCAATGCAGCCGATCGTTGTCGGTGACACGGAAACCATCGACGAAAGCTGGATCGCCGAAGCGGCCGAGCTCCGCGCGACCGGCGTCTCCGCAGTCCTGGCAGTTCCCCTCGTCCGTGAGGGGCTCCCGGTGGGCTTCTTGGCCCTCGGGGCCTGGGATCGCGCGCTCGAGTGGTCGGACGACGACCTCCAGCTCGCGCAGGTCGCCGTCGACATCATGGGTTCGGCGATCGCCCGCCGCGACGCGAACGAGGCGTCCCGGGGAGCCGAAGCGCGTTTTCGAGCACTCGTCGAGAACTCCAGCGACGCCCTCATCGTGCTCGATCGCGACGCGGTGATCACCCGCGAACCACTTGGCCAGCAACTCTTCGGCTACGAGCCTCAGGAGTTGCTCGGGATGAACGCAATGGAGCTGGTCCATCCCGACGACCTCGAGTTCGCCGCCATCGAAATGCTCAAGGCGATCGAGGACCCGTCCTACCAGGCGACCAACGCCATGCGGATCCGACACAGACAAGGCCACTGGATCCCGATCGAGCTGGTGGCGTCCAGTCACTTCGACGATCCCGCCGTCGATGGCATCGTCATGAACGTGCGGGACCACTCCGAGCGCGAGCGGGTCGCCGCGGCGCTACGCGTCAGTGAGGCACGCATCCGACATCTCATTTCGAACCTTCCCGGCGCCGTGTTCCGTTGCAGTGCGCAAGCCCCCTACCTCGACGAGTACCTCAGCCAGCGCATCGAGGAGCTCACCGGATACCCGCCCGAGGAGTTCCTGTCCGGAGCGGTCATTCACGACAACCTCATCCTCGCCGAGCACCGCGACCGAACCGACCGCGAGCTGGCCGACGCAATCGACGCTCATGCGCCGTACGTGATCGAGTATCCGATCCGGCACGCCGACGGCTCGCTGAGATGGCTATCCGAGCATGGCCAGGCGATCTACGACGACACCGGCACCGCTCGCTGGCTCGAAGGCGTCATCTTCGACGTCACCCAGCGAGTGGACGCGGTCGAAGAATCGCGCGAGACCGAAATGAAGCTGGCCAGCCTCGTCGCCAACGTCCCGGGGACGGTCTTCCGATGCCTCCCGACCCCGCCGTACCCCGACATCTTCTGCAGCAATGCGATCGCGGATCTCACCGGCTACACCGAGGAGGAACTGCGATACGGCTTGGAGTACTACGAACTGATCGTCGACCACCACAAGCCGCGCGTCGATCGAGAGATCCACAACGCGATCGCCCGCCGGGAGCCCTACTTGGTCGAGTACCAGATCACTCACCGAGACGGCTCGCGACGCTGGATCGAAGAACGTGGACAAGCCCACTACGACAATGACGACGAGGCGCGCTGGATCGACGGCGCGATGGTGGACGTGACGATCCGCAAGGAGCTCGAACACCGACTCGCACATGCCGCGGCCCACGATCCGCTCACCGGTCTTCCAAACCGGGCGCGACTCGTCGAGCACTTGGACGCGGCCTTGGCGCGCAATGGCGTCGACGACCTCGTGACCGCAGTGCTCTTCCTCGACTTGGATCGGTTCAAGTTGGTCAACGACGCGCTGGGGCACGGGGCCGGTGACGAGCTTCTCATCCACTTCACCCGCCGACTCCGCAGCGTCCTGCGGGAATCAGACTTCGCGGCCCGGCCCGGCGGCGACGAGTTCGTCGTCGTCTGCGCAGACCTGGCCGAGCGCGCCGACGCGGAGGCGGTCGCAGACCGGATCGCGACCGTGCTGCGTGACCCGTTCAGCGTGCACGGCCGCACCGTATTCGTTACCGCGAGCATCGGCATCGCCTACTCCGAAGCCGGGGCCAGCGCCGGTGACCTGGTCCGCAGCGCCGATGCCGCCGTCTATCGCGCCAAGGATCGGGGGCGGAATCGCTACGAGATCTTCGACGAGGATCTCCGTACCGCGACGAGCGCGGCCCTCGAGGTGGAAACCGATTTGCACCGTGCGCTCGAACACCATCAGCTCTTCTTGCGATACCAGCCCATCGTTGAACTTGCGACGGCGAGGCTCGTCGGCGTCGAGGCCCTGGTTCGTTGGCACCACCCGACGCGGGGGCTGCTCGAACCAGACCAGTTCCTCCCCGCCGCAGAGGCCTCCGGCCTCATCGTGCCGATCGGCCACGAGGTACTCGACCTTGCGGCGGGCGTCCTCGCCACGGTTCCCGCGACCGACCTGCCCGGTATCGCGATCAACCTCTCGCCGCAGGAACTCGCGCAGCCGGACCTCATCACCCGTCTGGTCGACACGATTGCCGACGCGAGGCATCGACGTCGAACGATTGTCCGTCGAGATCACGGAGCACGCCGTGCTCGACGACCTCGATCTGGCGGTGCGCACACTGCAGGAGATCCGCAATCTCGGAATCCGGCTGGCCATCGACGACTTCGGCACCGGGTACTCCTCACTGAGCTACCTGCGGCGGCTCCCGGTGGATTCCGTCAAGATCGACCGAAGCTTCATCACCGAACTCGGCAACCCGGACGCCGACGCGACGATCGTTGCCGGCATCATCGGGCTCGCCCGCGGCCTCGGCCTCGGCGTGGTCGCCGAAGGAGTTGAACGGCCCGAACAGGCGCAGGCACTCCAGGAACTCGGATGCACGCTGGCCCAGGGGTACTTGTTCTCGCCGCCGGTGGCACTCGATGAACTCCTCGGCCGAGATCTGCCGCGCCGGGTCCTTGCGCCACGACGCGCGACACTGAACGAACGCGAGCGTGGCGGAACGGCAGACGCGCCGGGTTTAGGACCCGGTCCCTTCGGGGGTGAGGGTTCGACTCCCTCCGCTCGCACTTCTTTTCGGCGACCGGGCCGTCAGGTATGGGTCGTTACTTGCGCTTCTTGCGTTTCCCGAAGCGGCGCTTCTTCTTGGTGCCGTCGAAGTCCGCCAGGATGTCGGGCGCCGCGGCGTTCACGATGTCCTCCGCCGCGTCGAGCAGGGCCGCCACATCCTCACCCTCGGGTTCGGCCGGAGGAGGCGTCCCGGCTGCCACGCCGAGACTGCCGACCTGCCACCCCGCGTCGATCATTCTCCGGCTGTAGGACGAGCAGTCCTCCGGACACCGCCATGGGGCCTCCGGAGCAAGATCGAGCCGACACTTCCGCACGATCTCACCGGACGCGTACGTCCGCGAGTCGTAGTGACGGCAGTCTTTCCGCATCGACATTCAGGCAATCCTTCCACTAACCGAGCCAGCGGCTGGCGCGCTCGAGGAGATAGCGGCTCACGCCCAGGCACCGGTCAAGCGTCTCACATGGCACTTCCTCGCCGTCGCGGATCTTCGACAGCGACACCCGCTGGTGGCCGACGACCCGCACGCTCGTCTCCGGCGCATCGGTGACCGACGGGTACGAATCGATCGCCGAGACCTCGAGCGGCAGCTCCACCCCACCAACTGCGGCCAGATCGGTGGCCAGCACCAGGAGGTCCGGCGCATGGGGCAACGGCGGGAGCGCCCAGGTGAACGACAGCGGGAGATGGAACTCGTCGGGCGGCTCGGTGAGCCCGTCACCGGCGATCACCGCATCCTCGAACCCGAGCAGGATCCGCGGATCGATCTCGAGCGAGAGGTACAGGTCCACCGGCCCGTCGCACCCTTCCTCGGGGTGCAGGTCCACTTCCCAGTTCTGCCGGAGCGAATAGCTCTCAACGAAGTGGCGCTCGTCGTGGACGTGAAAACCGTGCTCGACGGCATGGTCCTTGAGGTCGGCGACGAAGCCCGCGAGATCGATGACCGCCACGAGCGCGCTACTCCACCGCGGCGCGAATCGCCGTCACCGTGTCGTCGAGTGCAACTTTCGCCGCGTCGATGAATTCCACCATGGCAAAGAACCCATGGAACTGGCCGTCGCAGGACATGAGCTGGACCTCGTTGCCCGCGTCTCGCATGGCCTCGGCATACGCGATGCCCTGGTCCCGCAATGGGTCGTACTCGGCGGTGATCACCAACGCGGGCGGCAAACCCGCCAGCGACGACGCCCGGATCGGTGAAACGCGGGGGTCGTCGCCCTCCGCATCGTGGTTCAGGTATTGCGAGTAGAACCAGCGCATCGCGTCGCGAGTCAGGAAGTACCCCTCGGCATTGACCGCCATCGACACCGAACTGAACTCGTGATCGGTCACCGGGTAGATCAGGAGTTGGGATCGGATCTCCGGCCCACCATCACGTGCGAGTTGCGCCACGACTGCGGCCAGATTGCCGCCGGCACTGTCACCGGCGACGACGAGCCGGGACGGGTCGGCCCCGAGTTCCGTCGCGTGCTCCGCCACCCAGGCCACCGCGGCGACACTGTCGTCGACCGCGGACGGGAATCGATACTCAGGGGCGAGGCGGTAGTCCACCGAGACGACGACCGCGTCCACCCGGTCCGCGAGCACCCGGCAGGTCCCATCGTGGGTCTCGAGCGACCCGACCACCCAGCCGCCGCCGTGGAAGTACACGATGACCGGCTTCGGGGTATCGCCCGCGGGGCGGTAGACCCGCACCGGGATCGGACCGGCGGGGCCCGGGATCGTGCGGTCCCCGACCGAGGCCACTTCGACGGTCGAGGGCAAGATCGCGGCGTCCATGAGGGTCCGGACCATTCGGGGATCGGTGTCGGTCCCGGGCGCGAGGTTCCCCATGCCGAAGACATCGATGACCTGCAGGAGCAACTGCGCTTGTGGGTCGAGCGGCACGGCTATCCCTCCTCGGGTCGGTCAGCCTCGCGCAACCGCGCCGCGAGTGCGGCTACAGCCCGGCCGCGATGGGAGATCCGCTGTTTCTCGGCCTGGGTCATCTCCGCGAACGTCCGACCACCCCCGCCCGCCGGAATGAACACGGGGTCGTAGCCGAAGCCATGGTCACCGCGAGGGGTTTCGGCAATCACCCCTTCGACGACCCCATCGACGGTCAGCTCGCTACCGTCCGGGTCCGCGAGCACCAACACCGTTCGGAAGCGGGCGGTCCGCGTGTTGCGACTCACCGCCGACATCGCGGTCAACAATGCATGCACATTGTCGGCATCGCTCGCGTCCGGACCCGCATACCGCGCGCTGATGACTCCGGGTGCACCTTGGAGCGAGTCCACCTCGAGCCCGGTGTCGTCTGCAAGCGCCGGACACTCGGTCGCGGCACACAGAGCTCGGGCCTTCAGCCGCGCGTTCTCGAGCAGCGTGGTGCCGGTCTCCTCGACGTCGGGCACCGAATCCGGACGGGGCCGGAGCTCAATGGGGAACCCCATGAGCGCAGCCCGGATCTCCGACGCCTTGTCCGGATTCGCCGTCGCGAGGACCACAGGTCGAGTCACCGCGGCGCGGGAACGACGGCGAGCAACTCTCGCTGAAGGTCGAAGATCTGTGCGATACCGTGATCAGCCAGCCCGAGCATCGAATCCAACTCGCCACGGCTGAACGGCTTCGCCTTCGGCGGTGCCCTGGACCTCGATGAACTTACCGGCGCCGGTCATCACGACGTTCATGTCGACCTCGGCGGCGGAGTCCTCGGAGTAGTCGAGATCGAGGCTCGGCAGCGCGCCGACGACGCCGACCGAGATCGCGGCGCACAGGTCCGTGACCGGGATGCGCGGCGATCGTGCCCGCACCGACGAGTCGCGAGCAGGCGTCGTGGAGGGCGAGGTAGCCCCCGCAGATCGACGCGGTGCGGGTGCCGCCGTCGGCCTGGAGGACGTCGCAGTCGACCGTGATCTGGACCTCGCCGAGCATCGCCGAGATCGGTGACGGCCCGCAGCGACCGACCGATGAGGCGCTGGATCTCCTGGGTCCGCCCGACTCTGCTTGCCCTTCGCGGCCTCGCGGTCGACCCGCTCCGGCGTCGACCCGGGCAGCATCGAGTACTCGGCGGTCACCCAGCCCTTGCCCGTCCCGCGCAGCCACGGCGGCACCCGCTCCTCGACCGACGCCGTGCACAGCACCCGGGTCCGCCCGATCTCCACCAGCACCGAACCCATGGCGAACTCGGTGTAGTCGCGGGTGAAGCGATGCGGTCGGAGCTCGTCGGGCTCACGGCCGTCGTTGCGGATTCCCATGGACGCCTTTCGGGACAGACGGTCAGATGTCGATGGTCAGTCGACGGCGGCAAGGATCACCGACTCGACCGAACGCCTCGGATCCTTCCCGATGGACGGCCTCCGGGTCGACCTCGGGCCAGAGGTGCGTGAGAACCAGACGACGCACGCCCGCGGCCCGCGCCGCCTCGCCTGCCTGCCGACCGGAGAGATGGATCGGCTGACCGCCGTCGGCATGGACGTAGGACGCCTCCGACAGCACGAGGTCGACGCCGGGATCGAACGCGCCGACCTCCCACTCGGGACCGGTGTCCGAGGTGTAGACGAAGCGACGTGCCGCCGGCCGTCGCCTCGACCGCGTAGGTGGGCAGCGGGTGGTCGGTCGCGAGAACCGCAGGGCGATCGACCCGACGTCCGCTCGGGCGCCTCGTCGATCCTGTCCAGCGAAAGCGTCGCCCCAGCGAGCCGACGAGCGCCGAGATGATCCGCGAGCACCCGGGGCGCGAAGACGGGGACGTCGCTGCGACTCGAGCCCGTAGCGCATCAGGACGTGCAGGCCGTAGACGTCGACGCAGTGGTCCGGGTGCTCGTGGGTGATCACGACGGCGTCGAGGTCCTCGGCCGGATCCACGTGCTGCTGGAGGTGGGCGAACGTGCCGTTGCCGCAGTCCATCCAGATCGACGTGTCGCCGTCGCGGACCAGGTACCCGCTGCACGGACCGGCGCCGCGGCGCGTCGAACGACCCCGAGCACCCGAGCACGGTCAGCTCCATGACCACGCCTCCACCGTCTCGACCTCGGGACCGAGGAATCGCGCCCCGAGCGCCGGAACGACGCGGGTCACCGCTCGTGACGAAACGATGCGTGACGTCATCCGCCCCGTGCCGGCCTGCCGTGGCCGCTTCGCCGAACCGACTGCGCACCGCGAACGCAGTCTCGTCGGCGCTCGACATGAGCACGACGTCCGGACCCATGACATCGCCGATGGTGCGCGCGAGGAGCGGGTAGTGGGTGCAACCGAGCACCAGGGTGTCGATGTCCGCCTGCCGGACCGGCGCCAGGAGTCGCTCCGCGAGGACATGCACCTGGTCGGATGTCGACGTCGCCCGACTCGACGAACTCCACGAAACCCGGGCACGCGGCGCAGGTGAGCTCGACGATCGGCCACGCTGCCGCCGCCCGCTGGTAGGCACCGCTGACGCGATCGTGCCCACGGTGCCGATGACGCCGACCCGGCCCGGTCCGGGTGACCGCGCGCCGCGGCCCGCATGCCCGGCTCGATCACACCGATGACCGGGATGTCGAATCGGTCGCTGCAACGTCTCCAGCGCGACCGACGTCGCGCTGTTGCAGGCGACGACGAGGAGCTCGATGCCGCGGTCGACGAGCAGATCGGCGATCTCGATCGCGTACTTCAGGACGTCGTCGGCGGGCTTGGGGCCGTACGGGAAATCGACCGGTGTCACCGAAGTACACGTGGCTCGCCGGGCAGCAGATCGATGAGCGACGCGCAGCACCGTGAGACCACCGAGCCCGGAGTCGAACACGCCGATCGGTCGGTGGCGTGGAGCGGTCCCGGTTCATCAGGCGACGCTATCGGCTCGACGCGCGCCGCAGCCGGTCGGCGACCGCGGCACCGAGCCCCGGCGGCGGGGGTGGCGACCACGAGGACGAGCGTCGAGCCCGAGCGCGTCGGCCTCTCGGAGCGCGGAGTAGAGCAGCGTGCGCAAACTCGTCGACATCGTCCGGCGTGGCCAAGGATCACGACCCCCGGAGCACGCCCGCTGCCCCGACATCGCCAACGAGGCCGAGCACACCGACGCGATCCGCCACCGGCACCAGCCTCTGCCGCGCGCGTCGGCGACGGCGGCGGCCGGAACGAATCTCGACCCGCGGCGCGTGGCGCGTAGTGCGCGACCAGCGTGCCCGGGGCGGCGGTCGGCCCGCCCGTTCCGACCGGCGACGTCCGAGCTGGCGACTCGAGCATCGTCCTCGGTGACGCCGCCGAGACGCAGGATCGCGGACGTCGGCCCCGGAGCAGTCGACGATGGTCGACTCGACGCCAACCGCGCACGGCCCACCGTCGAGGACGAGATCGACGTCGTCGCCCAGGTCCCCGCGCGACGGCGGCTGCGCTGGTCGGGCTGACCCGGCCGAACCGGTTGGCCGACGGCGCCGCGATGCCACCGCCGAACGCGCGGAGCAGCGCAAGCGCGACCGGCTGGTCCGGGCACGCGCAGGCCGACGGTGTCGCGACCCGCCCGTCACCGCGTCGGGAAACGCGCGTCGGCGCGCGGACCACGAGCGTGAGCGGACCAGGCCAGAACGCGTGGCGGCCAGGCGCCTGCGCGTCGTCGGGGACTTCGCGCCGCCCACTCATCGAGCTGCGAACCGCGTCCGGCAGGTGGACGATCACCGGGTGGTCCGCCGGTCGGCCCTTCACCGCGTAGAGGCGTCGCAGCGCCGAGCCGGATCGTCGGCGTCGGCGCCCAGCCCGTAGACGGTCTCGGTCGGGAACGCGACGAGCCCGCCACGTCGCAGGACCTCGACCGCGTCGCTGCGCGATCTCGGCTCGACGGACGTCGCGTCACCAGTAGTTGATGCGGGTCGCGCGTTCCTCGACGACGTCGAGGTCGTCGGTCCACGCGCCGGACGAGAGGTACTTCCAGCCGCCGTCGGGCAGCAGGGTGACGATCGTGCCCGACTCCATCTGCTGCCGCCGATCTTGACCGCGCCGGCCACCGCGGCGCCCGACGAGATGCCGGCGAACACACCGGCACTCCTCCAGCAGCCGGCGGACCCACTCGATCGACTGGCGGGGGCGCACGATGAGCTTCCGGTCGAGGACGCCGCGGCTCGAAGATCGGCGGCACGAACCCGTCGTCGAGCGAGCGCAGGCCCTGCACGAGCTCCCCCGCCGGCGGCTCGACCGCCACGATCTGCACGTCCGGGCTTGTGCTCCTTGAGGTAGCGGCCCGACACCCATGAGCGTGCCGCTGGTGCCGAGCCCGGCGACGAAGACGTCGATCTCCGGGCAGTCGCGCCAGATCTCGGGACCGGTGCCCTCGTAGTGGGCGAGCGGGTTGGCCGGGTTGCCGTACTGGAACAGCAGACTTGAGCGACGGGTCCTCGGCCGCGAGCTTCTCGGCGCAGCCGGATGCCGCCGTTGCTGCCCTCCTCGCCCGGGCGACAGCACGATCTCCGCACCGAAGATCTCGAGCAGCTGGCGCCGCTCGATCGACACGTTGTCGGGCATCACGACCCGCAGCCGGTAGCCCCGCAGCTTCGCGACGAGCGCGAGCCCGATCCCGGTGTTGCCCGACGACGGCTCGAGGATCGTGTCACCCGGCTGCGAGCACGCCGTCGCGCTCGGCGAGCTCGACCATCTTGCAGCGCGATGCGGTCCTTGGCCGACCCGCCCGGGTTCTGCCCCTCGAGCTTGGCGTAGATCTTGACGTCGGGGTTCGGGCGACAGCGCGTGGATGCCCGACCAGCGGCGTGTCGCCGATCAGCCCGAGGATGCGACTCGTGCCTCACGCGGCGCGGCTCAGCCGCCGGCGACGGCCGGCAGGATCGAGATCACGTCGCCGTCGGACACCGCGTGTCGAGCTGCTCGAGGTACCGGATGTCGTCGTCGTTGCGGTACACGTTGACGAACTTGTGCAGCGTCGCCGTCGTCGTCGACGAGGTTGTCGGCCAGCCCCGGGTACTGCGTCGATGAGGTGCGTGAAGACCTCGCCGATCGTCGCGCCGTCGGCCTGCGACCGAGGACGGCGCCGTCGGCATGGGCGCGCAGCAGGGTGGGGAGCGAGCACGGTGACCGCCATGCACGGCATGTAACTCCGACCACAGCGGTCAGCATTCCCGTCCGGCGATCGGTCGCTACGCGATCGGCGTCACGTCGCGACCGCGCCTCAACCGTCGACGGCGACAGTCGCACCTCGGCGATCTCGCCGTCGCGGATCCGGTAGGCCCGCAGCAGCGGGCTCGTCGTGGCGCGAGGCTCACGATCACGTAGACCCACGTCGGGTCGACCGCCTGGCGGACGTCGGTCGGCGACGGGTACGCGTCGGTGTGGGTGTGCGAGTGCCAGACGCCGATGATCTCGTCGCCCGCGGTCCGTCGGCGTCGCGCATGGCCCGGAGCAGGTCGCGGGCTCCACGGTGTAGGTGCGGGCCGATGCGTCGGCGTTGACCGCCGGGAAGACCTCGCTGACCAACCCTCGCGCCTCGGGCGTGGCCGCCGGCCCGATCACCGGCCCGACGAGCATCCCGCAGGCCTCGTCGGGCAGGCCCGTCGAGACAGTGACGCGACGATCCGCTGGTACTGCTCCTCGGTCAGCCGCAGGGTCGGCGGCGACGAATCGCTCATCAGTGCCCGTCGGCCCCCTGGATCGCCTGCCAAACCGCTGAACGGCGTCAACGGCATGTCGATGTGACGGATCCCGAGGTGCGAGACCGCGTCGACGACGGCGTTGTGCACGGCGGGCGTCGATCCGATCGTGCCGGACTCGCCGATCCCCTTCGCGCCGAGCGGGTTGCAGTGGAGTCGGCGTCTCGGTGTTCGAGGCCTCGAAGCTCGGGAGCTCGGCGGCACTCGGCATCGCGTAGTCCATGAGGTTCCCCGTGAGCGGGTTGCCGTCGTCGTCGTAGGCAACGCCTCTCGTACAACGCCTGGGCCGATACCCTGCGCGATCCCGCCGTGCTGCTGACCGCGGACGAGGAGCGGGTTGATGATCCGGCCGCAGTCGTCGACCGCGACGTGGCGGAGCGTGACTGACCGCGCCCGGTCTCGGTGTCGACCTCCACGACGGCGATGTGCGCGCCGAACGGGAAGGTCGCCTCGCCCTGGTTGAAGTCGAGCGCGGCGTCGAGGCCCGGGCTCATCCCAGCTCGCGGGACGGCGGGCCGGATCCGTGCGCCACCGGCGCGAGCTCCGCCCAAGCCGAGCGCCTTCGCCGGGACTCCGGCGACGCCGAGGCCCGCTCCCGGGCATCACGACGATGTCGTCCGTCGCTCGCCTCGAGCAGGTGCGCGGCGAGCCGCTTGGCCTTCTCGAGCACCTCGCTCGCCGGCGCTCGTAGATCGCGCTCCCACCGATCTGGATCGAGCGCGAGCCCATGGTGCCGCTCCCCCGCGGGACGACGTTCGGTGTCGCTCTGGACGATCCGGACCTGGTCCATCGGCGACACCGAGCAGGTCTGCGACGATCATCGCGAACGCAGTCTCGTGGCCCTGTCCGTGCGACGAGGTGCCGACGATGGCCGTCGACCGACCCGTCGGCCTCGACCTCGATCTCGCCGTACTCCGCGAAGATCCCGCCGGCGGTGATCTCGACGTAGGTCGACACCCCGATGCCGAGCTGGCGCGCGTCGCCCCGGTCGCGTCGTGCCGCCTGCTCGGCCCGCAGCTCGTCGTATCCGGCGACTGCGGCACGCCTCGTCGAGCGCATGGTCGTACTCGCCGACGTCGTAGTTGGCGCCGGTCACCGTGGTGTACGGGAAGGCGTCGGGCGGGATGAGGTTCTTGCGCCGGATCTCCACCGGGTCGATGCCCAGCTCGGCCGCGGCCATGTCCACGATGCGTTCGAGCATCTGCGGTCGCCTCCGGCCGGCCGGCGCCGCGGTAGGCGCCGCGGTCGTGGTCGTGTTGGTGGCCACGCTGAAGGAGTTCACCTCGACCTTGGGGATCTCGTAGACCCCCTGCGCCATCATGCGGGTGAAGAACGGCGAGGAACGCGCCGATCGCCGGGTAGGCGCCGCCGTCGCGGAGCACCTTGGCCGCGCAGCCCGATGATCGTACCGTCCCGTCGTGAGCCCCAGCTCGACGTACTGCGACCTGGCCCGCCCGTGGGTCATCGCCACCATGTTCTCGGAGCGGGTCTCGGCCCACTTCACGGGTCGGTCCGAGCGCCTGGCCGCGCGCGACCGCGATCACGAACTCGACGTAGACGGCCATCTTGGCGCCGAAGCCACCGCCCACCGCCGGGCGCGATCACCCGGACCTCGTCGGCGCTCGACGCCGAGCCACGCGCCGCGAGCGAGTCGGCGGAGGCTGTTGGGGCCCTGGGTGGGCACCGTGACGGTCATCGCCGTCGGCGCCGGGCTCACCACGATCCCGTTCGTCTCCATCGGGACGGCGCGCGACCCGCTGGTTGATCGAAGCGCCCTGCACGACGATCGTCGCTCCGCGTCGTCGAAGATCGTCGGGTCCTCGCCCGAAGTCGAACGCGAACGCGAGGTTGGATCCGTGCTCGTCGAACAGGATCGGGGCGTCGTCGGCCAGCGCCGCCTCGGCGTCGACCACCGCCGGGCAGCGGGTCGTAGTCGACGATGACCATCTCGGCCGCGTCGACCGCCTGGGCCCGGGTCTCGGCGACGACCGCGGCGACGATGTCGCCGACGAATCGCACCCGGTCCGTCGGCGAGCGGCGGACGGTTGAACACGGGCGGCAGCATGACGAAGCCCTGCACGTCGGGTCAGCTCGAGGTCGGTCGCTGGTGTACACCGCGACGACGCCCGGCATCTCCTTCGCCTCGTCGATGTCGATCGACTCGATGCGGGCGTGCGCGATCGTCGACCGGACGAACACGACGTGCGCGAGCGCCGTCGACGGGAGGTCGTCGAAGTAGCGCGCCTCGCCCCGAGGATCGCGGGTCCTCGAGCCGAATCACCGGGTTGCCGAGGATCGAACCGGA
The DNA here is from genome assembly GCA_963701625.1 of uncultured Acidimicrobiia bacterium. Lineage (GTDB taxonomy): Bacteria > Actinomycetota > Acidimicrobiia > IMCC26256 > JAENVU01 > JAENVU01. Next base: position 116,031 of record CAVPAT010000007.1, read on the forward strand.
CGTGGTCATCAACACTCCCCTGTCGGCGGTGGCCGCAATCTATCCGGCGACCACCGGGGCTCTCCGTGGACCGACCAAGGTCGTTTCGGGACCGGGCCGATCCATGAACCGGGCAACGTCGGCCATCACCTCGGCCTGCCCCTCGTCGCTGTCGAAGAACCGCTCCTCGAAGTCCTGCCGAGTCCGGAAGCCGAGCAACGCCACCCCGTCGATCTCGGGCGTGTCCTCGGTCAGCGTCTCCACCACGACGAACTGGTGGTAGTCAGCCATGCCGACGTGCCGGCGCCGTGCGATCGGGACGTGGCGCTCCCGCCAGTGGCGGGCGAACGCAGCCGTGCTGAGACCGGGACGGCGACGCATGAGTGACACCATCGCGACCTCGCAGTCCGGCGGACCGGCGATTGCCTCGTGGTGCACCACCCGCCAAGCCCAGACCCGCTCGCCGACCGGCAGCGATGCGCCCGCCAGTTCGCCAACCATGAGGGCGTCGAACGGAGTGCCCCGGGCGTATGGGCCCTGGTCGGCAACCGCAGGTCGCACCACCGCGGCGCTGGGGACAGGAGGACGCGGGTTCCACACGACGGCCACCGTGAGCATTCCCGGACGGTAGCGTCGACGCGATGTCACGGCGCGGCGACGAAACGGTGCTCACCAATCGCAAGGCGCGCCACGACTATCTCATCACCGACACGTGGGAGTGCGGCATGGTGCTCCACGGGTCCGAGGTCAAGTCGCTCCGGGAGCATCATGCAAACCTCCAGGACGCGTACGCCCGGGTCGACGAGGGCGAACTCTGGCTGAACGGGATGCACATCCTCCCGTACAAGTTCAGTCGCGCCGAGGTAGACCCGGTCCGGCGTCGCAAACTGCTCGCTCACGCCGCGCGAGATCGCGGAGATCGAACGGAAGTCCGAGGAGAAAGGCCTGACCCTCGTACCGCTACGCGTGTACTTCAAGGACGGTCGGGCGAAGGTCGAGATCGGGCTTGCCAAGGGCAAGCGCAACTACGACAAGCGTCAGGCGATCGCCGCCCGCGATGTCGCCCGTGACACCGAGCGGGAGCTGCGCGGCCGCCACTGACGTTTCAGCATCAGCTCGACGCGGCGGCGAGTGCGCGAGCGGCGCTGCGGCTGAGATCTGCAGCGGTCACGATGCCGACGAGCACGGCCCCGTCGAGCACGAGCACCACCGGCAGCGAACTCCCGTCCAGCCGCGCCACGACATCGAGCAGGCGCTCGTCGGGCCGGGCCGAAACCACAGTGCTCATCGGATACGCGACGTCCTGGACCCGAAACCGCGCGCGGTCGGCGGTCGGCACCCGCGACAGCCGCTCCAGCGTCACCACGCCGGCGATCACCCCGTCCCAACCGACGACGGGGAGCAGATGATGGCGCGGCGGGATCTGGTCACACTCCTGCGCGAACGCAGCCACGGTCATCCAGCCGCGGACGGTCTCCGGACCGGGTGTCATCACCTCGTCCACCCGGCGACTCCCGAGGTCGTCGGCGAGCAGGACCTGCTGCCGCTCGGCTCCGGCGGTCCGGAACAGGAACAGCCCCATCAGGACGGTCCAGAGTGAGAAGAACGGGATCCCGAGCATCGGACCGATGACCCCGCCGACCATGAGCAGCAGCCCGAAGCCTTGCCCGGCCCGGGCCGCGAAGACCTCGGCCCGAGTCCGGTCCCCGGAGACGGCCCACACGGCGCCGGCCAGGATCCGGCCACCGTCGAGCGGAGCGGCCGGGATCAGATTGAAGGTGCCGAGCACGACGTTGACGAACGCCAACCAGTCGAGCGCCTGTTCGGTGAGCGACGACAGCCCGAGTAGGTGAGCGACCCTTCCGAGCCCGAAGAAGGCGGCACCCAACGCGTAGCTCATCGCCGGTCCGGCGGCGGCGATCCGGAACTGCGCGCCGGCCGAGGGAATCCGCCCGGCGAGCTGCGCGACCCCACCGAGCAGCCACAACGTGATGCCGTTGACCGGCACCCCCTCGCGGCGAGCCACGATCGAATGCGCGAGTTCGTGCGCCAGCAGCGAAGCAAGGAACACGGCCACCATGACGAGCACGACCAGCCAGAGCACCGTGTCCGAACTCCCGCCGGTCAGGCCGTACGCGAGCAGGCCACCGATGATGAGGACCGACCAGTGGGCCGCGACCGGAATACCACCGACTCGGCCGAGGCGAAGCGTTGCACGCATGAGTGACCTCCTCTCCGGAACAACGCAAGCATGGGCCCAATCGTTCCCTTCCCCAGGGATCCTGGCCGAGAAAGTTCAGGCAGCGGTTCAGTGACCTAGACTGGCGGGGTCGCCCGCGCGCATCCGGGCGACACTTGACAAGGGGGTGCGTGGCTTCGATTTCGTGGACTGCGATGGGTGAAGCGAGCCGACGTCGCCGGATCGTCGTGAAAGAGCCGGCAACACAAACACTTGCTGAGGACAACCTCACACTCGCTGCTTAGAAATAAGTAGCGCGTTCCTCCCGACCCAGCTGCTCGGTCGGAACCGGAACGTCATCAAGAGCGGCTTACCGCCGGGACGGGCCCCGTGGCCCGGCGGGACATCACAGCGAGGCTGGGATCCACACACGCTGCCGGTGGGTGGTGGGGATCCGAGACTTCTCCACTGGCTGCGCTCGGAGAAGCCCCATCAACGACTCGAAAGACGGGGGTTCGACTCCCCCCACCTCCACCTCTCATTCCACCTCGCAGGTCGACCTCGCAGGCCCACCTCGAGCGATGGTCGCTCAGGGTGCGCCTCGCGCCGTCCCAGCCGACGATCCCGCGGGTGAGGGCCCTACGCTCCTCCGCCGTGACCCCCTCCGAGATCCGTCCGATGCGCGAGCGCGAGATTCGTGTCACCGCCGAGGTGCTGGCGCGCGCGTTCGACGATTCACCGATCATGGTGTACCTGCTTCCGAAGCCGCGATCGCGGGTGATCGGGCTCCGGGCGTTCTTCATCTCCGGGTTGTTGGACGCACACCGTCACGGCGAGGCGTGGGTCGCCGCCGAACCGGACGCGATCCTCGGAGCCGCGTTCTGGCTGACGCCGGGCACCTACCCGCCTGGCGCCGGCCGGCAAGCCCGCCAGCTCCTCCACCTGCTCGCGGTGGCACCGGTTGCCCCGGGCGCACTGATCCGATCGCTGCGATACCTCCGGGCGGTCGAGCAGGCCCACCCCAAAGCCGAGCACTGGTACCTCGCGACGATCGGCGTGGATCCCCCACATCAGGGCCGAGGCTTCGGGAACCAGCTCCTCGACGCGGTGATACCGCGAGCCGATCAGGCGGCCGTTCCGATCTACCTCGAGACCGACAAAGAACGAAATCTCGCCTACTACGCACGTCACCGGTTCGAGGAGACCGGCCGACTCCTCCCCCGCCCGGGCGGGCCGCCGACGTGGACCATGTGGCGGGAGCCGTCGGCCCCCTGAGTCAACTCAGCCGCCGACGGTCTCCGCGATCGGTGCGACCTCGCCGGCTGTCGCCACACAGGCGAGGGCCTTGCCGTTGCGCTTGGCCGCGAACAGCGCTTCGTCGGCCGCGCGTAGGACCGCCTCCGCGTCGCCGCCCTCGAAGTCTGCGGCGCCGACACTGAACGTCGCTGTCCGGATTGGCGGTGTTCCAATCCGCCGCGATCCGCTCGATGAGCGGAAAGGAACCCGGTCCGACGTCGCGCAGCACGATGAGGAACTCGTCACCGCCGAGGCGAGCCACCGCGTCCGACTCACGCGTCGCGTCACAGAGGTACCGGGCGACCGCCTGGATCGCGTCGTCGCCGCCGAAGTGCCCCTCACGAGCGTTGATGCCCCGCAGGTCGTCGAGATCGACGACGCGCGACGACGTCGCCGGCATGAAGCTCGGCGAGCAGTTCATCGGCGAAGCGACGGTTCCCGACCCCCGTCAGCGCGTCGCGTCGGGTTTCGTCCGCGAGGGTCTCGAAGGCTGCGAGATCGCCGAGCCGATGCCCGGCCTGTTCACCGAGGATCTGAGCCAACCGGAGCATGAATTCGTCCTGGCGCCGGCGGCCGACCGCCACGACGACACCGTGCGTCGTGCCGAGCCGGCCGATCAACGGGACGGCCAACTCCATGCCGCGGTCCACCGGCCGAACACTCAGTCCGTCGGGGACTTCGGCACGTTCCGGAGCCCACTTCATGGGGCCGGCCGTGGCGGCGACCTGCATCCGACCCGATTCGTCCCGGAGGTACACCGCGGCGTTCGGCACTTGGAGCAGCGCGACGACCGTGTCGGCAATCCGACGCGCGGCGGCGACGCGATCGGTCTCGGTGCGGAGTTCTCCCGCGCCGTCGATCACGACCCCCAACTCGTCGCTGCGGGCCTGATCGATTCGCTTCACCCACGCCACCAACTCGCCGACGACCGCGGCGAGCCCCACAGTCAATAGCACCGTGGCCAGCGAGATCCCGATGCCTTCGACGTGGTACGCCGCGACGAGACCGGCCGCGGCAATCGGTGCCATCGCCATACTGAACCACCGGGGCTGGGTCACCCCGATCCAGACGAAGATGAGGGTGACGATCGTGCCCGTCGACATCGCCCCGTCGGCCGTACGCGAGGAACGCGAGCCGATCTCCGCGGCAAGGAGGAACGCGAACGCCACCACCGGCAGCACCATGGTGGACCGAGCCCCGAGCCGCGACCACGGCACCAGGGGGATCAACAGCGCGACGATCACCGCAGCGATCCCGGCGGCGACGACCGGCGTCGCCGATCCGCCATGGGCCGCGAACTCGTCCGCGTTGGCGATCGCTCCGGCCGCGGCGATGGTCCCGGCGAGCGCGAAGGCCGCCGCGGCCCACATGGCGCCGTGTCGGAGATCGTCGGCCCATTGCATATGAGGGGGATCGACGACGTTGAGGATCAGTTGAGGCAATTCCGCGCTACTCGGACCGCTCGAACGAACGAATCATCCGACGACTCATCCCTTGTGCGCCGCTTTGTGGGCCCCGCGACCTACGCTGCCGTCCGTGTTGGTCGAGATCTACTCGGACGTGATCTGTCCCTGGTGCTACATCGGCCAGCACCAACTGGGCGTCGGCGCTCACACGCTCCCCTCACCGCAACCAGGTGGAAACGATGTGGCGGGCGTACCAACTCGACCCCAGGGCCAGGCGCGAACCCACACCGGTGGTCGAGGCGTACGCGAAGAAGTTCGGCGGCGAGGAGGCCGCCCTCGCCGTCATCGGCCGGATGACCGGCGCCGCCGCCGCCGTCGGCCTGGAGTTGCGCCTCGACCAGGCCTTGCGAGTCAACACCTTCGATGCCCACCGGCTGGTGTGGTTCGCAGGTCCCGGCAACCACCAGTGGACGCTGGAACGGCTCCTCATGGAGGCCTACTTCGTGGAGGGTCGCAACGTGGCCGAGCGCGCGACGCTGGTCGCGATCGCGGAGGCCGCCGGGATGGATCCCACCGAGTCCGAACGTTTCCTCGACGGCCCCGGGGGTGTCTCCGAGGTGCAGGCCGAGTTGGCCGAGGCCGTCGATCGGGATGTCCTCGGCGTTCCCACGTTCTTCTTCGGCAGCCCCGTCGGGATCCCCGGGGCGCAGGACGCGGACACCTTCGTCAAGATCATCGACCGGATGGTCCAGCGCCTCAGTTCGTAAACTCTCCGAGGTCGATCAGCAGGTGATCCGAGACGTCGCCGACCTGCTCGACAGCCATCTCCCGTCGAGCGAACTGCCACTCGCCGTCGGCGCGGACGAAGTCATCGCGATACCGGCCGGCGACGATGGGCTGGAGCGGTACCGCAGGCGTGGCCTGCAGGACGAGAAACGACGAGCGCCCCGTTGCGGTGTCCGCCGATTCGTCGATATCAAGGGCAACGTTGGTCGTGAGGTGGCGGGTCATGAGGGTGCCGTTCGGGTGCACCTTGTTGGTCGAGCGATACAGACCGGCAACCGCTTCGGCCCCGACGATCGCGCCGGGAACCCCTCGAGATGCGAGTTCACCGTGGGCAAAGAGCGCACCGATGCCCGCGAAGTCAGCCGCGTCGACACACTCCGCGTAGCGATACATGAGCGTCGTGATCGCGTGGTGACTCGCCCACTCCCCTGCGCTCATCTCAGGCCCCGACGTCCACCGGCTCCGCGTAGAACTGCGAGTACCACTTCCGGAACTTGAGGATCGGGCCGTCGGTATCCGCCAGTGCCGGCACCGGCAGGAACCGCTTGTGCTCCCAGATCGGCGTGTCCTCGACGATCTGCTTGTTGATCTCGGCCACAAAGGCGTCGGCCACCGTCGAGGTCATCTTCTCGTCGTCGAACTTGCGGACCGTGAAGCTGAATCGGACCTGGGAGTACTCCTCGTCGATGGGGACCGTCGTGGCGACGTTGATGGCATCCACGATCCCGGAGAACCAGACCTTGGCCATGCCGGGGCCGAAGTTGTAGACGTCGATGCGTCCGTAGGTGGTACCGCGCGTGGGTCACGTAGCTCTGCCGCGACAACATGGTGGAGAATGGTCCGTCCTGCTCGTAGCTCTCCACCTCGGCGACGTCTTCGGTGCCGTGCACGTACAGGAAGTGCGCCGGATCAACGCCGTTCTCGGCCATCTCCTGCGGCACCGTCTTGATCACATACGACGAGCGGTAGAAGTCGCTCCATGCAGGATCGCCGACCTCCTCGATGACCGGGATCTCCCATTGGGGTTCAATACCGTCAGGATGCCGCCACGCGAACACCATGCCGTTGCGCACCACCACGGGGTAGGTGGTGAGTTGCGCCTTCCGATTCTCCCGATCGGAGTACGGGATGTTGGTGCAGGCGCCGGCGCCGTCGAAGGTCCAGCCGTGGAAGGGACACTCGAGGTCGGCACCGCGGACTTTCCCACCGACACCGAGGTGCGCACCCAGGTGCGGGCAATAGGCGTCCTGCAGGTGGAACTCCCCGCCGTCCTCGCGCCAAAGCACGAGTTCGGTGCTCCAGTACTTCAGTGCCGTGACCTCGCCGGGCGCGAGTTCGTCGGCGTACGCAACCATGAACCAGCCGAACGGGTGGGGAAACGGGAACCGGGACATCGTGAGCCCTCCTGGAGAATTAGAACCGATTCTAATTTCACCGGACCGAGTCTGCACACCGACGGTGATCAGGCAAGAACCTCGGCCAGGCCCACCACGCGACCCTCGTCGATCGATCGGTGAGCCGCCACACCCACCGCGACCGCGAGCAGGCCCTGCTCGGCATCGACGCGCGGCGGGGAGCCGTCCCGGATCGCAGCGAGAAAGTCCAAGTGCTCGAGGTAACTCGAGCCGTGGTGATACCCCTCGTGGCCGACCCGTTCGTCGCGCACGATCTCGGCCGTCACCGGACCGCGGAACGGTGCGCGCCGGCCGATTCGCACCTCGCTACTCGGGAGGAACGCCTCCACCTTGCCGGCATCGCCGACGACGCTCAACTCTTCGGAGTGCTCGGATCCCTCGGCGAACATGCAGAGGTCGAGCATCGCCCGGGCGCCGCCGTCGTAGTCCACGATCACGAACGCGTTGTCGAGGATGTCCGGCGTCTCGCCGTCGTAGCGCTCATCGAGGTGGTTCACGTCCTGGCCGCCGGACGCCAGCACCCGCGTCGGCGACTGCCCGATGATGTGGGTCATGAGGTCGAAGAAGTGACAACACTTTTCGACCAGCGTCCCGCCGGTGTTTCGGGAGAAGCGGTTCCAGTCCCCCACCTTGGCCAGGAACGGAAACCGATGCTCTCGGATCGCGACCATGCGCACCGCACCGACCGCACCGCCCTGTACCGCTTCGACCAGTCGGGCCACCGGGGGCATGTAGCGGTACTCGAGACCGACCCAGACGATCGCGTCTCTCGCGGCGGCCGCCGCCACCACTTCGCGGCAATCGGCGACCGTGATGCACAGCGGCTTCTCGACCAACACGGGGAGTGGCGATGCCAACACGTCGCGCAGCACGTTCGCATGCGTCATGTTCGGGGTCGCGACGACGACCGCGTCGACCAGATCCGACGCGAGCAGCGCGTCGTGATGCTCGAAGCAGGTCAGCGGGTCGTCACCCGCCGTCACCGCCGCCCACTGGCGAGACGCTTCATGGGGATCGGCGATCGCAGTCACCACGGCGCCGGGGAGGGCCTGGAGATTGCGGAAATGCTCGAGCCCCATCATCCCCGCACCGATGATTCCGTACCGAACGTCGTCCATCGGTGCCGTAGCGTAGGGGCGTGGAGAACCTCGTCGACGCAGGGACGCGGGTGCTCGGGCGGACCGGTCTGACCGTGGGCCCGATTGCGTTCGGCTGTTGGCGCTTCACCCACGACCATGTGCGAAGCGCGCGCACCGCGCTCGACACGGCGATCGAGTGCGGCTTCCGGCTCGTGGACACCGCGGACGTGTACGGGCTCGACTGGGGTGGTGCGGGCTTCGGTGCCTGTGAAGCGCTCCTCGGCAGCGTGCTCTCGGACGCGCCTCGACCTCCGCGACGAGATCGTGCTCGCCACCAAAGGTGGGATCCGTCCGCCGGTGCCCTACGACTCGAGTGCGGACGGGATCCGCCGCGCCTGCGAAGCCTCGTTGCACCGGCTCGAGGTCGAGACGATCGACCTTTACCAAATCCACCGTCCCGACCTCTTCGCCCATCCCGAAGTCGTTGCCGCGACCCTGCTGGCACTCCGAGACGAGGGGAAGATCCGTGCCATCGGGATCTCGAACCACACTCCCGACCAGCACGACGCGCTGCGGAGGTTCCTGGGTGACGCGCTCACCACGACACAGCCGGAGTACAACGCAGCGAACCTCACGCCGCTGCGAGACGGGACGTTCGACCGCTGCGCCGCGCGACGGCATCACACCGTTGATCTGGAGCCCCCTGGCCGGCGGACGCATCGTCACCGGGGACGGTATTCCCGGCCCACTCGTGAACCTGCTCGACGAGCTCGCCCATCGCGAGGGCGTCAGCCGCGCAGCCGTCGCGGTGGCATTCACCTTGGCCCATCCGACCCGCCCGGTCCCGATCGTCGGCTCACAGCGGCGCGAACACCTCCGCGCGTTGACTGCGGCGCTTCGGGTCCACCTCGACCGCTCCGACTGCTACCGAATCGTCGCTGCGTCCGAGGGCGAGCCGCTGCCATGACGGGCTCGGCGTCGGGGCCCGAGATCGCGTGGTTCGCCGCGCTGTGTGACGACGACTACGAGTTCCTCGGCGTCGCCGATCCGGCCCTGCGGTCGTCATGGGATCACTGCCGCGACATCGTGCGCACCGCCGACGCGGTCGGCTTCGACAACGTCCTGTTGCCCTCCGGGTATGCGCTCGGCATCGATACGGTCACCTTCGCCGCCGGGATCGCACCGGAGTTGGCGGCCGCCCGACTCCTGGTGGCCATCCGGTGCGGCGAGACGTGGCCACCCCAGCTGGCCCGCCAGCTCGCGTCACTCGACCAGATGCTGAGCGGTCGACTGACCATCAACATCATCTCGAGCGATCTCCCCGGCGAGAGCCTCGCCTCTGAGTCGCGCTACCGCCGCACGCTCGAGGTCATGCAGATGCTCCGGTCGCTGCTCGACGGCTCGGGCGTCGAGTATCACGGCGAATTCTATGACGTCACGGTCGAGCCGCCATCGGTGCGAACGGTGAGCGGGCACTGTCCGCCGCTGTACTTCGGCGGCCTCTCGGAGCCGGCGCGCACCGTCGCGGCCGCGGCGGCCGACGTCTACCTGATGTGGCCCGACACGCTCCCGGCGGTCGCCGAGATCGTCGACGACCTGCGCACTCGCGCCGACGGAGCGGGGCGAACCCTGCGTTTCGGCTACCGAGTGCACGTGATCGTGCGCGAGACCGAGGCCGAGGCCCGCGCGGCTGCGGCGCGGCTGATGAGCCGACTCGACACCGCGACCGGGGACGCGATCCGCAATCGTTCGTTGGACAGCACGTCCGCCGGCGTCCATCGCCAGGCCGAGCTGCGGGAGGACGCCGACTCCGACGGATTCGTCGAGGAACATCTCTGGACCGGCATCGGGCGAGCCCGGAGCGGCTGTGGAGCGGCGATCGTCGGTGACCCCGATCAGGTGCGCGCCAAGCTCGACGCATACCGGGAACTCGGCATCGAAACCTTCATCCTCTCGGGGTATCCCCACCGCGACGAGGCCGAGCGATTCGGGCAGCTCGTCCTCGGGCGCAACGGGGTCAGCTGATGCGCCGAATCGTCCTCGCCACCCTGATCGCCGCGACGTTGGTCGCGGTCAGCGTCGCCCTCGCGCCCGATGACTCGACCGACGGATCCACCGCCGGCGTCGCCGCCGGGGGGTCACGGACCTCGACCGACGCACCGACGTCGACTTCGACCACGACCTCCCCGCCGATCCCGAACTCCGACGGCACCCTCGAACTTCTGGACACGATCGGCGGAGAGATCACACCGAAGAGCGTCGTGGCGTCCGGCCGGGGGCACGTCTTCGCCCAGAACATGATGTACCGCCACACCGTCACCGTCTACGACGCGGTCGGCAATCTGGTGAAGACGATTCCCGACTCCGTGGACCTCTCGAGTTTCGGCGTGCCCGACCACCCCGGCACCGTGCAGGGCGCGCCCGTCGAGATGGCCTTCAGTCCGGATGGGAAGAAGGCATACGTTTCGAACTACTCGATGTACGGCGCCGGTTTCGGCCCGGAAGGCAACGACGATTGCGTCCCGAGCGACGGCTACGACGACAGTTTCGTGTACCGGATCGATGTCGAGACGCTCGCGATTGACGCGGTCATCAAGGTCGGGGCCGTTCCGAAGTACGTGGCGACCACGCCCGACGGCCGGTACCTCCTCGTCACGAACTGGTGCACCTACGACGTGAGCATCGTGGACACGGCGACCAATGCCGAGGTCCGTCGGATCGCCCTCGGCCCCTACCCCCGCGGGATCGTCGATCTCACCGGACTCCCAGACCGCCTACATCGCGATCATGGGCTCGACGAACGTCGCGCGGATCAGCCTCTCGAACTTCGACCTCTCGTGGATCTGGGGCGTCGGCGGCGGACCGCGCCACCTCGTGCTCTCCCCCGACGGCGCGTCGCTCTACGCCACGCTCAACCGCGACGGCATGGTCGCCAAGATCAACACCGCGTCGGGTGCAGTCGAGACGAAGGTCAACACCGGCAAGGCGCCGCGGTCGATGGACATCTCGGCGGACGGCAAGCACCTCTACGTCGTCAACTACGAGTCCGGCACGATGAGCGTGCTCGACGCGGCCACCATGACCAAGCAGCAGGATCTCCAGACCGGTTACCACCCGATCGGGATCACCTACGACCCGGGACCGGCCACGTCTGGGTCGCGAACTACACCGGTTCGATCATGATCTTCCACACCGTCTAACGGTTCCATCCCTCACCTGTCCCGAGGGTTTGTCGACTCGGTGGCGCGGGACACACCCCATCCGACACCAGCGGCCGAGGGGAGCGGCGGAGTCGGGCGGTAGCGTCGCGCCGTGGCGATCGCGCTCGGACTCCTGGCTGCCCTCGCTTGGGGCACCGGAGACTTCGCCGGCGGCTTGGCGAGCCGCCGTAGCCCGGAAACCGCAGTCGTCCTCGGCACCGAGGTCATCGGGTTGGTGCTCCTGCTCGCGATCGCCGGCTTCGTCGGCGGGGATCCGACCGGCCGCGACCTCGGGTTCGGGGCCGGGGCGGGGCTCCTCGGCGTGGCCGGGTTGGTGTTCCTCTACCGGGGTCTCGCCCGAGGCCGGGCCAGCGTTGTCGCGCCGATCAGCGCCGTCGGCGCCGCAGTCCTCCAAGTCGCGTGGGGGCTCGGAACCGGCGAACAACCGGGCGCCCTGGCCATCGTCGGCATCATCTGCGCGCTCGTGGCCATCGCCATCGTGGCCGGCGCGGTCGACGAAGCCGACGCCGATGCTCCGCACACGCTGACCCGACGCCAGGAAGTCACCTACGGACTGCTGGCGGCCGTTGGGTTCGGTTGTTACCTCATCCTCATTTCGGAGACTTCGGACACCGCAGGTCTGTGGACCGTGGTCGCGGCCCGTGCCGCGCCGGTTGCCGTACTGGTCGTCGCACTCCCCCTGTTGCGCCGCCCGGTCGTTCCGAAGCGGGATTCCCTCCCCCTCGTCACGCTCGCCGGCGATCACGGACGCGGGCGCCAATGCACTCCTCCTGGTCGCGGTCAGAACGGGACTCCTCACGCTCGTCGCGCCCGTGGCGAACCTCTACCCTGCGGTCACCGTGCTGCTCGCTCGTGCTTTCGGCCACGAGCGCATCGGGCGACTCCGGTTGGCCGGTCTCGGACTCGCCGTCGCGGGCCTCGTCCTCATCGGGATCGCCCACTGATGGAGAGCCGACTCTTCGACGACGTTGCCGACGCGGTACGGGGCCTCTGCCCCGACGAACTCGGCACCGTGCACCACCGAGCCCACCGCTACGGCATCAAGGTCTGGTTCGGCGCAGAGAATGCGGCGAAGGAGCACTACGAGGCACAGGTCGTCGGTGCACGCGATGTCCCCGAGGCTCGGACCCTCGCGCTCGAAGTCGGGTTCCACAGCGAGCACCCGAAGGAACCTGACAATGAAGCGGTGGTGGCCCGACTCCGCGCCGACGAACGGACCTGGCGCCGGGAGCTCGGCAAGGAACCCGAGATCGCGCCGTTCCTCGGCCGCGCGACGCACTGGCGACGAGTCTCCGAGACCTGGCTCGATCCCGATCTCGGCGAGCCCGGCATTGCCTTCGAGATCGCATCGCGCATCGTCGACTACATCATCGTGATCGAACCGCGCCGCCGCAGCTAGCACCACACGATCTCCCGAGCGGCACGAGTCACACGCTCTGTGACCGCGACATCACCTGTCGGTGCGCGTCGATCCTGATCCCGACGACGTGACCACAACCGTGACCGCTACGGTGACCGACGATGAGTCATCGCGTGATCCAGTGGTCCACCGGCAACGTCGGCATGCACACGCTCCGGGCCATCGTCGCCCATCCCGAGCTGGAGTTGGTCGGCCTCTGGGTGCACTCCGCGGACAAGGTCGGCAAGGACGCTGCCGAACTCGCCGACTTGGCCAGCCCGACCGGCGTCCTCGCCACCAACGACGCCGACGCGCTCCTCGCCCTCGATGCGGACGTCGTCTGTTACACCGCGACCGGCGATCTCCGTCCGACCGAAGCCGTCGCCGACATGTGTCGATTCCTCCCCGCGGGGAAGCACGTGGTCTCGACCTCGGTGGTCTCGCTCGTCTACCCCCCGAGCGCGCCGAGCGGCTGGGTTCGCGAGCTGCAAGCTGCCTGCGACGAGGGCGGGACCTGCTGCTTCACCAGTGGTATCGATCCCGGCTTCGCCAACGACCTCCTCCCCCTGATCGTCAGCGGGTTCTCCTCGCGCATCGACACGATCCGCGTCGTCGAAAACCTCGATTACTCGACCTACATGCAGCCAGAGGTCCTCTTCGACACCATGGGCTTCGGCCAGCCTCCGGACCACATGCCGCTCCTCCTGATGCCGGGCGCGCTTGGGTTCGCGTGGGGCGGGATCATCCACATGATCGCGGCCGGCCTCGGTGAGACCGTCGACGAGCTTCGCGAAGTCACCGAACGTTTCGATGCCCCGTACGACTTCGACACCGCGGTCGGCCCGATCCGGGAAGGGACGATGGCGGCACTGCGCTTCGAGATCCAGGGCTGGATCCGGAATCGCCCGGCCATCGTGATCGAGCACGTGACTCGCATGCACCCCGACATGGCCCCCGACTGGCCGGCTCCTCCCGGCCACGGCGGCTATCAGATCTCCGTCGAGGGCTCGCCCAACTACACCGTCGACTTTCAGATGATGGGCGAGGACGGCGACCACAACACCGCGGGCCTGCTCGGCACCGGGATGCGGGTTCTGAACGCGATCCCGGCGGTCTGCGCGGCGCCATCGGGGGTCCTGTCCACCTTGGACCTCCCGCTCGTCACCGGTCGCGGCCTCCTGAGCTGAAGCGTCAGTTCTGCGTCGCGTCCTCCGGTGCGAGCGCCAGGATCGCGAGGGAACCTCGCTGGCGACGCAGGACCGACGCCCACAAGCCGTCCGGAGCGGCCGTCACCAAGTCCGTCTCGACCGCGTCGACCACGATCCAGTCGCCGCGTTCGATCTCGGCGTCGAGTTGGCTCCTTCCCCACCCCGCGTACCCGGCGAAGATTCGCACCTGCGCATGGAGTTCCGGGGCACCGTCGAGATCCACCGGGCCGAAGTCGCCCACCACCCTGTCGGAACGGCCCGATCGATCCACCCCGATCCCGACGACCCCGTCGGTCTGCACCGGGCCACCGACATAGAGACAGGCCGGCGCCGAGCAGGCCTCGGCCCACGATCCCAGGACGTCGACGAGCGCGACCTCCGACGGTCGGTTGAGAACGATCCCGAGCGCGCCATCGCGGTCATGAGCGAGCATCAGCACCACCGTGCGGCGGAAGTTGGGATCTTCGAGGTCGGGCGACGCCACGAGCAGCTGCCCGCAAATGGAATCCATCACCCCCGTATCGTCGCGCTCCCGACATGGGGTTCGTCCAGGCCGGCCGATACGGTCTCGCGCCGTGCCCGAAACCGGCGTGACCTACCCGCCCGCGCAGCACGTCCTCCGGGATCTGTGCCTGGTGACCGAAATCGGATCCGACCTCACTGGGCGGGCGTCCCTCCACGTACCCGACGCCCTGCGAACGCCACAGGGGTTCCCGCACCCCGGAGTGCTCGCAACCGCCGTCGACATGCTTGGCGGTGGGCTCGCCGCGGTGGCTGCTCATCCGAACTGGATCGCGACCGCGGACCTCACCCTGCACCTCCTGCCTCGGCCCGTGGAGTCGGTCGAGATCACGGCCCGCGTCGCGCGCCACGGCCGCACCACCGCGGTGCTCGAGGTCGATCTCACGGGCGACGGCGCGGCGATGGGGATCGCGACCATGACGTTCGCGATCCTCGCCCGGCGAGACTCGAATCCGACCGTCGTGGTCGAGGGCGACCGCACGCCGAGCACGCTCGCGCTCGACGGCTCGGGCTTCTCCGCACCGTTCGAGACTCAGACCGGCCTCCGCCGTACCGGCGACGGTCGGGCCGAACTTCCCATCACCGACTACGTCCGGAACAGTCTCGGAGCGCTACAAGGCGGTTTGATGGCTGCGACCGCCACGGCGGCCGCCGAGGACACGTGCGCGGCCCGGCTCGGGCCCAGCACCATCGCCGATCTGCAGATCACCTATCTCGCGCTCGGACGCGTCGGACCGATTCGCGCGACCGCGACGGTGGAGCGCCAGACCGGGCACCGCGATGCCGGGGTACGCGTGGAACTCGTCGACGTCGGCGCACAGCAGAAACCGACCACGGTGGTCCACGCCCGAGGTATCGCGACATGAGCGGCTTTCACTCCGAGGAGACCGGCCGGGATGTCGCTCGCTACTTCGGACTCACCCTGCGCGAGACCGGACCCGACCCCCAAGGGGCGGCGGGGCTGTTGGGGACCGTGACCGACCTCGACCACGTACGGGCGGCGGATGGCTCGATCACCACCGGCGCACTGCTCGCACTCACCGACAGCGTTGGCGGCCTGTGTTCCGGTCTCGCCGCCGCTTCCGGGCTGGATCGTGTCGACCAACCTGATGCTGCGAACGACTCCCGACCCCGGCCCGGGGAGCGCTGCGACTCGACGCGCGTGTCCTCCGAGCGGGCCGTACCGCGATCGTCACTGAGATCACCGTGAACGACGAGCAGCACCGAACGGCGCCGATCGCCACCGCGACGCTGACCTCGGCGGTGTTACATCCCGAGAACGGGCCCCCGGTCTGGGACCGACCGCTACTCCTCGAGGCCGTCGCGCCCATCGGCGCACGCCGCTCGCGACCTACGTCGGCGCCGAAGTCCTGGATCCGTCCACCCTTCGGCTGGAACTCCGCGATGATCTCCGCAATCCCTGGGGCATCCTGCACGGCGGGATCTCGGCGGCCCTGGTCGACCTCGCAGCCTGTCATGTTGCTGGCACCGCGACGACCGACGCGGTCGTCCACTTTCTCCGACCGGGCCGGGTCGGGCCCATCGATGCTGCTGCGACCCCCATCGGCACGCGAGCGGACGGCACCCTCGTACGCGTGGAGCTCCGCGACCACGGTGCCGACGACCGCGTGATGGCGATCGCCGCCGTCACGGTTCGCTGAACGGCCACACCGAGTTGCGCCCGCTAGTGGTCGTGATCGACGGCGAGTCTCTTGGCCAGCGCCAGGTGGCCCGCCGCCGACGCGGCTGCGACCGCGCCGATCACCCGTCCGCGCCAGCCGAGCCGCGGGCTCGTGAGGTTGATAACGGCGTCGAGTCCGTCGGCGATCGCGATCATCGACACCCATCCAGCGCTCTGTTGGCGCTCGCCGACCGCGATCGCGCCGCCGGCGCCGAGGGCGACCTCGCGCGCACCGAGCATCCGCGCCGCCGCCTGACTGCCCGCATCGTCAGGCCGGGTTCCGTAGAGCGCGCCGACCGTGAGTCGAGGGGCGAGGAGGATCACCAGCCCGACACCGACGCGGGTCCGGGTGATGTACAGAGCGACGCGACGCAGTTCCATGCGGCGATCCTGGCACGCCCGCGCTAGGGCGTGGGAGTCGACGGTTCCCGCACCGGAAGACCCGCGGCTCGATAGACGGCGTCGATCACCGTCATGTTCGCAATCGAGTCAGCCGGAGGCGTCAAGACCGGGGCGCCGTCGAGCACCGCGTCCCGGAACGCCTCGAGCTGGTAGTCGTACGTCGCCCGCTTGGCCCCGTCGACCCGGACGCGCGACTTCGTGCCGCCCCGACGCACCGTGATGCGGTAGCCGAACTGCGGCCCGGTCGGATTGAAGACTCGCAATTCTCCCTCGGCGCCGACGACCCGCGCCGAGACTTTCAAGATGGTTGAGGACCAGAGCGCACACGTCATCGTGCCGACGGTGCCCGACGGATAGCGGAGGGAAGCCCGCATCCACCGGTCGACGTCCGCACGGGCCAGGCGGGCCTCAGCAGCAACGACCTCCGGCTCCTCCCCCGCCAGGAGTCGGTTCATGTGGATCGCGTAGCAGCCGGTGTCCATGGTCGCCCCGCCGGCAAGGTCCCACCGGTACCGAATGTCCTTCGGGAGCGGCAGCGGGATACACATCGCCGTGTGGACCTCGCGGAGCGGCCCCAACTCGCTCGCGATCGCCGCCATCCGGGCCGCGACCGGGTGGTACCGGTAGTGAAACGCCTCCATCACGACCCGGCCCGACTCCCGCCCGGCAGTCGCAACCGTCGTCGCCTCCGCGAGGTTGGCAGTGAACGGCTTCTCGCAGAGGACGTGTTTGCCGGCCGCGAGCGCGCGGAGGGTCCATTCGCCATGCATCCCGTTCGGGAGCGGGTTGTAGACGGCGTCGACCTCCGGATCGTCGAGCAGTGCATCGTAGGAATCGTGCACCCGCGCGATCCCATGCTTGCCGGCGAACGTGTCCGCCCGCGCCCGATCTCGGGCCGCGACCGCCACGACCTCGACGCGGTCGGTCGCCCGGGCCGGTTTGACCAAGGCGGACGGCGTAATGCGAGCGGCGCCGAGCGCGCCGATTCGTAGGGTCGACATCGCCGGAACCTAGGCCGGGGCACGACTCGCGAGCGAGCGGCGGCGACTCAGGTAAAGCGTGTGATGTAGCCCCGCGCACGGAACGTCCGGAGCATACGGACCACGAACCAGAACGCGAGCACGGCGAACGCGATCGTCTCGAGCAGCGCGATCGTGAGCTGGTCCCACTCCAGCGCGCCGCCATCCACCAGGCCGCGCAGCGCCGCGAATGCGTGCGTCGTGGGCAATGCGAGCGCCACCGGCTGGAGCGCCGTAGGCAGAGACTCGACCGGATAGAAGATCCCCGAGAGCGGCATGACGACAAACATCACCCCCCAGGCCAACGCCTCGGCCCCCGAGCCGAACCGCAGGACGATGCCGATGACGAACAGTGCGATGGTCCAGCCGACAAGCAGGAGGATCGCGGCGATCGGGACGAGTCCGAATCCGAGTGTCGAAACGTCGAACGCGTAGAACACGAACGCGCCGAGCGCCACGACGCCGACGCCGAGCGCGAGCTTGAGCATCCCGAACAGCGCAACCCCACCGACGTACTCGACCTCCCGCAAGGGGGTCACCATGAGGTTCAGCAGGTTCCGGCTCCAGGTCTCTTCGAGCAGACCGGTGCTCACCGAAATCTGGGACTGGTACACGACATGCCAAAGGACGATGCCGGCGATGAGGTATCCCGCGGCCTTGCCGCCGCCGGTGACATCGCCACCGCCGACGTATGCCGCCAGCGCGCCGAACAGCAGCGCGTCGACGAGCGGCCAGAGGGTGACGTCGAAGAGCCGATGGGGGCTGCGAGCCAGCACGTACGCGTGCCGTCGGGCCACCGCGCGTATGCGCAGCCAGCTCAGCGCCGCACCCCGCTCGCGGATCGGAGCCGTCGCGTCATCGGGCGCGGGAGTCCCGGGGGTCATGGAAGGTGATCCGTCCGCGCCGCGTCGGTCGGGGACGACGCGTCGTCGGCAAGGTGGAGGAAGACCCCTTCGAGGTCGCTCCGCCCGAATCGCTCCGCGACGGCTTCGGGCGTCCCGTCTGCGACGATCCGGCCACCGGAGATGAAGACCACGCGTGGGCACAAGCGCTGCACCTCGGCCATGTCGTGAGACGTCACCACGAGCGCGGTACCGAACTCATCACAGATCTGGCGTAGACCGTCTCGTACCCGACGGGCGACGTCGGGGTCCAGCGACGCTGTCGGTTCGTCCAGGATCAACAGGCGCGGTCGGTGCAATGTCGCCCGCACGATCCCGACGAGTGTGCGTTGGCCCGAGGACAACTCGGTTCCCATCGCATCCGCGAGGTGTTCGACGCGAAAGCGGGCCAAACCGGCGGCGATGGCCGGACCCGGGTCGCGTAACCCGTAGAGGTTCCCGTACAGCCGGAGGTATTCGCGCACGCGCAGGCGCTCGGCCAGCGGTAGGTACCCGGCGGCGAAACCAACTTCTTCGGCAGCATGGCTGCGGTCCCCCGCGACCCGACGACCGCAGATCTCGACCGTACCCACGTCGGGCGTCACGACCCCGAGCAGCATCAGCAGCGTCGTGGTCTTCCCGGCACCGTTCGGCCCGAGCAACGCGACCCGTTCGCCGGCCTCGACGTGGAGGTCGATGCCGTCCACCGCGCGGGCGCGGCGGTAGTCCTTCACGAGCCCGCGGGCGTCGAGCACGGTGGTCACCGTCGAATGGTGGCAGGTTCGGTGCAGGCCGGCCATGGCGTTTCGCCCGGCTCGCGGGGCGCCCGGCCGGGCACCTAGCCTGCCCCTATGGCCGATTTCGCCGACAGCACAACCACGGAACTCGAGCGCAAGGCCCGCGCGCTCATGTGGATCGCGGGACTCGAGACCATCACGTACGCCGTGTTGTTCTACTTCTGGTTGATCGCACCGAATGCGGCCGGCAAGGCCATCACCGGTTCCATCCACGGCATGGTCTGGCTCACCTTCTGCTCGATGGCGATCATGATCACCGAGGAAATCGAGTGGTCGTGGAAATACACCATTTGGGTCATCGTGCTCGGTCCGATCGGCGGGGTGATGGTCTGGGACCGCATCCGGCGCCATGGCGTCCCCGAGGCCAAGCGCGGCACCGCAGCCCCCGTCCCGGAGTCCCGCCGCGCCACTCCGGCCTGATCCGCTTCCGTCGACCGGACGTTTTCGGGCATTCCGGATACTCCGGACGTGACATAGGTCTTCCGGCCCGGACAAACCCTGCCGATGGGGTATCGGATCAGTAGTGTGACCCGATTCCCGTGGAACGGCGGAGTTCCCGCGGGCTCAAGGTTTCCCGGCGCGAGGCCGATCCACTTCCCTGGCTGTCATTGCCGGCGAGAGGGAATCGCCGGCAGCGGAGGGATGGGACGGATGCGACGAATCCTCACAATGCTCGTGGTCACTGCGACGATCGCGGTCGGACTCGGCGCGGTCCATGCTGCGTCGGCCGCCGATGCGAACGCGGAGGCAGACTTCGCGAATCGTGTGAACCAGGTGCACGCGTCGCGTGGCCTCGGCGGGGTGAGCACGCACCCGGTCCTGACCGCGAAAGCACAGGGATGGGCCCAGCACATGGCCAACAGCGGCTGTCTGTGCCACTCGAACCTGCCTGACAACGTCACGGTCGGATGGCGCAAGCTGGGCGAAAACATCGGTCGTGGGCCGAGCGTGGGTGCGATCCATACCGCCCTCGTCAACTCGCCGCCGCACCTGGCGAACATGGTCGACCGGGCCTTCCGCTGGGTCGGCGTCGGCGTCGCCTACGGCAACGGACAGATGTACGTCGCGGAGGTCTTCATGGACGGCGACGCGCCCCCCGGGCCGCACCCGCTTCTCGCCTATGACACCACCGGGCGCGCCGTCGCGGCGCGATCGACCGGAGGCTTCTGGGCGCTGGAAGGCAACGGCACGGTGCGCGGGTACGAAGGTGCTCCTGATTACGGCTCGCCGCGGTTCTCGGGCCCACTGGCCCGCGATATTGCGGCCATGCCGGATGGGAACGGCTACGTGATCCTCGACGGTCTCGGCGGGGTCCACCGGTACGGCTCGGCCCTGTTCACGCTCGCGAATGTCGGTGGCCCGTGGTTCGGCTTCGACATCGCGCGCAGCATCGCGGTCACCGGCGACGGTCGCGGATTCGCAGTGCTCGACGGATTCGGTGGCTACCACCGGTTCGGCAATGCACCCGCGGTCGGCGGTCTGCCGTACTGGCCGGGTTGGGACATTGCCCGGTCCGTCGCCTTCTCCCCGACCGGCGGCGTGTACCTGCTCGACGGCTTCGGGGCGGTCTGGAACCGGGGAGGCGCGGCCGACTACGGCAGCCCGTACTTCGGTTGGGACATTGCGCGTGACCTGGCACCGTGGCCCGACGGGAGGGGTTACGCGGTGCTCGACGGCTTCGGGGCCGTGCATCGGTTCGGTACCGCGAAGCAGCCCGGGCCAATGCCGTGGGAACGCATCGACCGTTGGCGGTCGATCTCGACCCAGGCCGGCACGTACCTGGCCGTCCGGAACGACGGCGGGCTGATTCGCACCTGACCCCGTTCGGCCCGATTCCTTACGGCCGGCGCTCTACGACGAGACGCGCACGATCAGCTTGCCGGTATGGTCCCCGGCAAAGAGTCGATTCAGCGTCTCGGGTGCGTGCTCGAGACCATCGACGACCTCGGTCGCGTAGTGGATCTTGCCCTCGGCCACGAGTGGCATGAGCCCCATGATCCCTTCGACGAACCGGTCCACGAAGTCCAAGATGAGAAAGCCCTCCATCCGTGCGCGCTGCATGATCAGGTTCGCCGTGTTGCGCACCGCCGGCGGCTGGTCGAGGTTGTAACCCGAGATGGCCCCGCAGCAGGCGATCCGCGCCCCGATCGCGAGATTCCCCAGTACCGCGTCAAGGATCTCACCACCGACGTTGTCGAAGTAGACGTCGACACCGTCCGGGCAGAGTTCGATCAGGCGACCCGCCACATTCTCGGTCCGATAGTTGATACAGGCGTCGAACCCGAGGTCATCGACCACCCACCGGCACTTCTCGTCCGTGCCGGCGATCCCGATCACCGGACTCGCACCTTGCAGGCGCGCAAGCTGACCCGCGATCGAGCCGACCGCACCCGCGGCACCCGACACGACGAAGGACTCACCCTCAAGCAGCGCACACACGTCCTTCACCCCGAACCAGGCCGTGAGTCCGGTGCCGCCGTAGATCGAGAGCAGGTCAGCCGGTTCGAGCCCGGGCGGGACGACATTCGCCAGTTCGTCCGGACCGAGGAGCCAGTAGTCCTGCCACCCAGGCATCCCGAGGACGAGATCGCCCACGGCAAAGCCCTCTCGGCGGGACTCCACGACCTCGGCCATCCCTGCCGCCCTGACCACGTCCCCGATCTCCACCGCGGGGAGGTAGGAGTCCTCTTCACGCATCCAGACCCGGTTGGTCGGGTCCACCGAGAGCGCGCGGACCCGAAGGAGTACTTCGTCATCGGCCGGCGTCGGGACCGGCTCCTCGACCCGGGCCAGGCAGTCTTCGGTGACCAGCCCCTGGGGACACGCGGCAAGCAGGATTCGTCGGTTGACCGTCATGAGGCAAGCCTGTCACGGTTCGCAACCCACGGGCGACGACTCCCGAATCCCCACCGACCGAGGAGCTTCATGGAACACCTCGAAGGCAAGGTTGCCGCGATCACCGGAGGGGCCAGCGGCATCGGCCGCGCCCTCGCCGACGAGTTCGGTCGCGCCGGAATGCGCCTCGCGCTGGCCGACATCGAACCTGGACCCTTGGAGACCGCAGTCGGCGAGTTGGGCCAGGCCGGCGTCGAGGCCATTGGTGTCGTCTGCGATGTTTCCGACCCGCAGCAGGTAGAGGGGTTCGCGGCGGAGACGTTCGAACGCTTCGGCACTGCGCACCTGGTCGCCAACAACGCCGGCGTCGCCGGCGGCACGGGTCCCGCATGGGAAATTCCTGCCGCGGCATGGCGCTGGACGATCGACGTCAACCTGTGGGGCGTCGTTCACGGAATCCGGGCCTTCACTCCACGATTCGTCGAACAAGGCGAAGGGCACGTGCTCAACACCGCGTCGCTCGCCGGGCTCAAGGGGGCGCCGTTCATGGCGCCGTACGCGGCGACGAAACACGCGGTCGTGGGAATGTCGGAGGCACTGGCCCACGACCTCGCCATGACCGGCGCGGCTGTCGGCGTGAGCGTGCTGTGTCCCGGCTTCCTGCGGACCCGGATCGCCGAGTCCGGACGGAACTGGCCGACCGAACTCGGGACCAACCCGATGCCGTCCGACGACGCTCCGGCCACCGGATTCTTCCGGAGTCTCGTCGACGGCGGACTCGACCCTGCCGACTACGCCAGAAGGGTCATCGACGCGGTGCGGACCAACCGCTTCTTCGTGCTGTCCGACGACGCCCACGCCACCGCACTCACCGCGCGTCACGGTGAGATCGTCGACGGCACGCCACCGAGGATGATCCAGGTCTGATCAGGGCAGGCCCGCGCCCGGAACGTCCACCGAACACACCTCGATCGCCCCGCGACGCGTCTCGGTCTCGACCGGATTGCTCGTGTCGGCGGTGCAGACATACAGCGACGTGCGATCAACCCCGCCGAGCATGCAGGCGAAGGCGCCTCGTCGATCCACGGTCACCACGTCGGTGACCTCACCACCCTCACGAATACGCAGCACCCTGCCGGTTATCGGGCATGCGGACCAAACGGCGCCTTCCGCGTCGAGGCAGATGCCGTCGGGCACGGCGCCCTCGATCTGCGCCCAGACTCGACGATTCGACAGCGAACCGTCGCCCGCGATGTCGAAGGCCGTCAGGCACGCCCCCCAACTCTCTCCCACGATCAGCGTCGAACCGTCAGGGGTGATCACCGAGCCGTTCGGAAACTGCATCTCTTCGGCGACCACCTGGACCGAACCGTCCGGATCCACCCGGACCAGCACTGCGGGGACCGGAGGTGCTCCCCCGTCGAGGTCGAACCCGAAGTTCCCGACGTAGGCACGTCCCTGCGCGTCGACGACCATGTCGTTGCAGTACCAGGTCGCGTACGGGTTGAGGTCCGCCACCTGGGTGAGCCGCATTCCGTCCCAACGCAGCAGCCGCCGGTCCATCATCGACACCACCAGCATCCGGCCATCCGGCTGCCACCCGAGACCGGACGGACGGCCCGGTACCTCGACCACGACATCGAGCCCTCCGTCAACCGTGAGTGTGCGCACAAGGTGGTCGTGCATGTCGGAGAAGTACAGGCGGCCGTTGTGCCAGCGGGGTCCCTCCGGGAAGCGCAGGCCGTCCGCAGCCACCGTGGTCGAGGTGTCGGTCATCATCGGATTCTGGCAGGCCGGCCGCCCACGTCCTCGCGCCCGGAAGCCGTTGTGTACGGTCCGGAGCCGATGGACGCCCTGGCCTTTTATGGATTGGAACCGGGTGCGACCCCACTGCAATGGCGGTTCGGGGTCGTCCCCTCGCTGTGTTCCGGCCTGGGCGCGTTGTTCGGCGGGTGTGGTCTCGGTGCCTGCGTGGAGGCGCTCGAACAGGTCACGGGCCGCCCCCTGGTCTGGGCGACCGGGCAGTACCTGTCCTACGCCCGCCCACCAGCGCTCGTGACCATCGACGTGACCGAAGTCGTCCGCGGTCATCAGATTTCACAAGCCCGGGCAGTCGCCCACGTCGACGGTGACGAAATCCTCACCGTGAACGCCGCGCTCGGCGAGCGCGACGTCCCACTCGCGGGCCAGTGGGCCGAGATGCCATCGGTACCGGCACCCCACGACTGCCCGCCCCGGGTGCTCCTCGAACAGCATCAGGGAACCATCTCCGACCGCATCGACATGCGCCTCGCGGACGCGGTGAGTCACGAGGACCTCGACGGCACACCCGGTTCCGGCCGCTCCTCGTTGTGGGTGCGACTTCCCGGACTCCTGGACCTCTCCCCGGCGACGCTGTCGATCATCGGCGACTACGTCCCCTTCGGGATCTCGCAGGCCCTCGGGGCCCGCGCCGGCGGGAACAGTCTCGACAACACGATGCGGATCGCCAGCCGGATTCAGACCGAATGGATCCTCGCCGACATCCGCGTCCATTCCGTGAGCAACGGGTTCGCCCACGGCCTCGTGCACCTCTGGGCCGAGAACGGCACACTGCTCGGCACGGCCAGCCAATCCACGATCGTGCGCACCTGGCGCGACCAACCTCCTGAGGAGACCTCACGATGACCGTGACCCAACGCTGGGGACTGACCATTCCACTCGCGGGTGTTCCGCTCATGGAACACAAGGAATGGCTCGTCGAGCTCGAGGACCTCGGTTTCACCGACGTGTGGAGCGCCGAGACCAACGCCACCGACGCGTTCACGCCGCTGGTGCTCGCGGCGGTATGGGCGCCGAGTCTGCGGCTCGGCCAAGCCATCGTGCCGGTCTACACCCGTGGCCCCGCACTGCTCGCGCAGTCGATCGCGACGTTGGCGGACATCGCGCCGGGACGGGCGGTGCTGGGTATCGGTGCGTCGAGCAATGTGATCGTCGAACGCTGGAACGGCATCCCGTTCGAGGCGCCCTACCAACGAGTGCGCGACACCGTGCGGTTTCTCCGTGCGGCGCTCGGCGGCGAGAAGGTCACCGAGGACTACGAAACGTTCTCCGTGAAGGGATTTCGTCTCGGGATTCGCCTCCCGGAACCGCCGCCCATCCTCGTTGCCGCGCTCCGCGAGGGAATGCTGCGCCTCGCCGGACGCGAGGCCGACGGAGCGATCGTGAACTGGCTCTCGGCCGATGACGTACGGACAGTGGCGCCGATCGTCGGCGAAGGCAAGGAGGTTGCAGCCCGGATCTTCGTCCTCCCCACCGAGGACCGCGACATGGTGCGAGCGATCGGCCGGCGCATGATCGCGGAGTACCTCAATGTGCCGGTCTACGCCGCGTTCCACGAATGGATCGGCCGCGGCGACGTGCTCCGTCCGATGTGGGACGCCTGGAAGGCCGGTGACCGGGCCGGTGCGACCGAGGTCATCCCCGACGAAGTTCTCGACGACCTGATCGTGTGGGGTTCGCCGGAGGCGTGCGCCGAAGGAGTGCGCCGGTATGCAGACAACGGCGTCACGACACCGGCACCGATGGTGATCAGTGACCCGGAGACGGCAAGAACGACGATCCGGGCGATCGCGGCGCAGCGCCCGGGCGCCTAGCCGTCAGCTCAGAAGTTCGTCAGTTCCGCATGGGCCGCGAACACCTCGACATCGCCGAACGTCTCGAACCCGTCGAGATCACGGCGACCCAGGAGCAGCAGTGCCAAGTCCGAGACCGGACCGCGGATGGCCAGATCGCCCTTCGCGTGCTCGGCGCTCCAGACGAGCCCCTCCGACGTGAACCGCAGCAGCCACTCGCCGTCCGCGTCGGTGGCGTGGAGGTGGATCGATTCGCCGGTCCCGATGAGCGCCGCTCCCGCCGCCGGGTTGAAGTTCGCAGAGGAAGGCAGGTTCTCGAGTCGCTCGTTGACCGCGTCGCAGGCGACACCGGCCGCGATGGGTTCCTGGGTCCCCGAAACGCTTTCGGCATCCCAGCGGTGGATCACCGTCTCGTGCGCCATGCGACGGGACCAGAACCGAACGTGCCCGTCCGCGCCCCAACTCCAGCAGGCGTCCGCAGGATCCGCCGCGCCAAGGGCCGCCCGGAATGCCCGCGCGCCGGCTTCGAGCCAGTCGGGGAAGTCTGACTCCCGTTCGGGCAGCCCGAGGTCGAGGCCGCTCGGGTCGGGAAACTCCGTGGTCGTGATCGCGGTTTGCGCCCAACGGTGCGTGGTCCCCGTGTGCTTCACGAGTTTCGCCATGGTCCACTCGGGCGTGGCCGGGACCGCGACGTCGGGCCCGCTCCGTCTCGCGGCGACCGCCAACGCGGACGCCTGATCCACCACCACGTCAAGATGCTCGCTGTGCTCCATGCTGCGGGACCCTACCGGTCGGTCACGATCCGAAGAGGGTGAGCGGGTCCTCCCGTTCGATCAGTGAAGCGTCGTCGTTGGCGGCTCGGTTCACCCGCGTGGACACGGGGTAGGCCTCGAGGAGATCGTCCGGCGCGGGCACCAAGAGGGCAGCTGCCGCGGCTGCGTCGTCATCGTCACTCAACCAGCGCTCCCAGCCGGCGCGAGCCAACACCACGGGCATCCGGTCGTGGATCGGCGCGACGCACTGGTTCGCAGTCGTGGTGAGAATCGTGCAGGTCCTGAGTGGCGCCGGTTCGGGATCGTCCGGGTCGCGCCAGACCTCCCACAACCCGGCGAAGGCGAGTGGGGCTGGCGCCCGCCCCCGAATGAACATCGGCTGCTTCGCTCGCCCACCGGTCGCCTGCCACTCGTAGAACCCGTCCGCCGGAACCAGGCAGCGCCGGCGAACGAGGGCGTTACGGAACGCCGGCTTTTCCATCACGCTCTCGGCTCGGGCGTTGATCATGCGATCGCCGACCGTCGCGTCCGTCGCCCAGGACGGCACCAGTCCCCAGCGCATCCGCCCCAGGCGCCGTATGCCACCGCGGGCGATGACCGTGAGCACCTCCGCGCGGGGCGCGACGTTGTAGGAAGGCGCCAGCTCACCCTCGACTACGACCTCGTCGATGTCGAACCGCTCGACGAGGAGCTTCGGAGAGCTCGTCTGCACGAACCGCCCGCACATCGGATCAGCGCGACGGTCGGTCGGCCCGCCGGACCACGAACCGCAACCCGGACCACGTTTCGTCGATCGCACACACCTTGTTGTCCACGAGCCCGGCGTCGAGGCCGGTTTGCTGCACCGGATCAAAGGTCAGATCCGTCGCCACACCGCTGCGCTTCTTCGGCCAGGCGACCCAGAGCCCGCCGTCGGGGACCAACGCCCGCGCCAGCGCCGGGAACCGTCGAGCGAGCTCACGTTCTCGTGTCGCGAAGAAGACGACGACGTCGAGCTTGCCCCGCGCATGCGTGCGCACTTCCACATCCGCGGGGAGCGGGCGCAGGAGTGGTTCGAAGTCCGCCGGCGCGGCGACGAGGCCGACCACGGCGCCCTCGGTGATCCCGAGCTTCTTGGATAGTGCCGTCCCCGAGTACCCCGCCATGAGGGCAGCAATCCGAGCGCATCTTCCTGCGTGAGTCAACTCGGAGCCGGCCCGGGCGCGTCGGTTCCGGCGGTGCGCGGATATCCCGACCCTTTTCTTCGACTTTTCCGATGGCAGCCAGTACCGTGCGCGCTCCCACCCCCGACACTGGAGATGCGACGATGACGTTGCGACTTGGCGACACCGCCCCGGACTTCACTGCCGAGACCACCGAAGGCACCGTCGGACTTCACGACTACCTGGGCGACAGTTGGGGGCTCCTCTTCTCTCACCCCGCGGACTTCACGCCCGTGTGCACCACCGAACTTGGCGAACTCGCCAAGCGTAAGAACGAGTTCGATGCCCGCGGCGTCAAGCTGATCGGCCTCTCCGTCGACGACATCGACTCGCATCGCGGCTGGGCACCCGACATCGCCGAGGTCAGAGGCACCGCGCTCAATTACCCCCTGATCGCGGATCCCGACCGCAAGGTGGCCGAGCTCTACGACATGATCCATCCGTCGATGAACGAGAAGCTCACGGTCCGTTCCGTCTTCGTCATCGCGCCGGACAAGACGATCAAGCTCACCCTGACCTATCCCGCGTCCACGGGACGCAACGTGGACGAACTCCTCCGCGTCATCGATTCGCTCCAACTGACCGCCAGGTTCTCGGTCGCAACCCCCGTCAACTGGGAACCGGGCGACGAGGTCATCATCGGGGCCACGGTGAGCGATGACGACGCCAAGGCGAAGTTCCCTCAGGGGTGGCGGGCAGAGAAGCCCTACCTGCGGTGGGTCCCGCAACCTTCATAGTCGCAGTCTCGGACTAGAGGTAACCCATGGGGTCGACGGGGGTGCCGTTGACCCGGACTTCGAAATGCAGGTGCGGGCCGGTGCTGTTGCCCGTGCTGCCGACCGCTCCGATCGTGGAACCCGCGTCGACCCGGCGTCCGACGGCCACCGAGATTCGCGAGAGATGGCCGTAGAGCGTGGCGAGCCCACCGCCGTGGTCGATGACCACGGCGTTTCCATACCCCGAGATCGGACCCGCAGTCACGATGGTGCCCGACGACGCGGCGCGAACCGGCGAGCCGTAGCTCGCACCGATGTCGATGCCGGCGTGCATCCGCCAGGTCTTGAAGATCGGGTGGAGGCGGTTCCCGAACCGGGATGAGATCGGCCCATCTGCCGGGAAGAGCAACCGGGACGGGGCGCGGCCAGGGCTCCGATCGGGTATTTGTGCCGCGGCGGCCTCGGCGGCTGCCGCGGCCGCGGCCGCGGCCGCCTCGAACTCAGCCCGCCTCGCAGTTGCTGCCGCGAGCGCCGCGGCCTCACGAGACTCCGCGGCGCGCGCGGCGTCCAACTGCTGGCGTTGTTCGTCGCGGAGTTGACCGATGCGGGCGGCATCCTGGTCGGCCTGCTCGACGAGTTGCTGGGCCGTGGCCTGGTGGGAGCGCAGGGTGCGGAGTGCCTGCTTCACGTCATCCTCGGCCACGCGTACGTCGTCCACGGCACCGGTGAGCCGGTCACCGACGACGCCGAAGTACTTCCGACGCGAGATCATCTCGTCCACCCGGCGGGTCCGCATCGTGGCGATCACTTCCCCGCCGCCCGAACCGGCATGTCGGTACATCACGGCCGCCGTCTCCCGCACACGAGCGCGAGCCGCATCGAGTGCGGCCTTCCGCTCGACGAGCTGCTCCTCGACCGCCGTGCGGGCCTGTTCGATCCGGGCCAGATCGTCCCGGCTGGTCGCGACCCGCAAGACCGCAGCCCCGACCTTGGCTTCGAGTTCGGCGACGCTGGTTTCGAGTGCCTCGCGCCGGGATCGGGCATCGAGCACCGCGGCGACGGCCGCCTCCTCATCACGCGTCGCACCCTCGAAGTCGGCCGGCGCGCGCCGTGCCAGCGGCACGCGGGCCGCGGCGGGTACGGCAGGAACGGTGGCGAGAGTCGCAGCGAGCGCCGCGACGGCAGCCAGCCGGAGCGGCTTCTGCATCAAGAGTTGACGTTAGCCACACCAGCAACAGATTCGGTGGACGGTAGGACCCGTGAAACGGTCAGACGTCGAGGAACCGTCGCAAACCGAGCAGAGAACCGGCCACGCCGATCGCGGCCCCCAACAGCACGATGATGAGCGCCAGTTGGGTCGCGTCCGACGTGGACACGAAGTACCCACGCCACGCGTCGGTGTCGGTCGGGATCACCGCGGTGAGCCACCACCGCAGCCCGATGACCGATGCCGCGCCGAATGCCGCGCCGAGCACTCCCTGAATCAGCCCTTCCAGCATGAACGGCACGCGGATGAACCAGTTGGAGGCGCCGACCAACTTCATGACTTCGATCTCACGCCGGCGCGCATAGGTCGCCAACCGAATCGTGTTGACGATCAGGAACAGTGAGGCGAACAGCAGCGCGCCGAAGATCACGAGGAACGTGAGCCGCACGGCTCGGCTCGTCTGCAGCAACGTCTTGACCTGTTCACTCGCGGTCACGACGCTCTCGACGCCCTCCAGGGCCCGATAGCGCTGGGCGACGGCGTCGGTGAGTTCTGCCTTGGTCGGCGCGACTCGGAAGGACTCGGGGAGATCCTCGGGTCGGATGGTGGCAAAGACATCGTTGTCCTGACCGAAGTATCGCTTCGCGAAACGGAATGCATCGTCATGGGTCAGAAACCGAGAACTCCGCACATCAGGATCGGACCGCAACTGCGATCGGACCCCGTCGACCTGCGGCGTCGTCGCCGCGGTATCGAAGAAGATCTCGAACTGCACGCCGTTCTTCCACTGCTGGGTGCCGTTCTCGACCAATCGCGTCAGCAGCAACGACCCGCCGAGGACGCACAACGACACGGCAACGGTGATCACCCCCGCCGCGGTCATGAGCTTGTTGCGGCGCAGCGAAACCCATGTCTCGCGCGCGAAGTAACTGAATCGGGTCAACACGACAGTCAGCTCCCGACCCCGTAGATGCCCCGCGCTTGATCGCGCACGAGGGAACCATGTTCGAGCTCGATCACCCGTCGTCGCATCGAGTCGACAATGCGCGAATCGTGGGTGGCCATGACCACCGTGGTACCGGTCTTGTTGATCCGATCCAGCAACCGCATGATCCCCACCGTCGTTTGCGGGTCCAGGTTCCCCGTAGGCTCGTCGGCCAGCAGGATCAACGGCCGATTCACGAACGCACGGGCGATGGACACCCGTTGCTGCTCGCCACCGGAGAGCTCATCAGGGAATCGGTCCAGCTTCTCGGAGAGCCCGACGAGATCGAGGATCTGAGGAACCTGCGCCTGCGTCACGTGGGTCGGTCTTCCGATGACGTCGCTGGCGAACGCGACGTTCTCGTACACCGTCTTCTGTGGCAGCAGCTTGAAGTCCTGGAAGATGCACCCGATGTTGCGGCGCAGCTGCGGCACCTTCCAGGCGGACAACCCCGTCACGTCGCGCCCGGCCACGATGATCCGGCCGTTGGTCGGAATCTCGTCGCGCAGCAGCAGGCGCAGGAAGGTGGACTTGCCCGAACCTGAGGGCCCGACGAGGAAGATGAACTCGCCCTTGGCGACGTCGAGGCTGATGTCGCGGAGCGCATGGATATCGCCCGCGTAGGTCATGGTGACGTTCTCGAAACGAATCATGAGAGCCCTCAAGGCTACCCGCGAGCGGCCTCGGAACTAGGTCAGGAGGCCTAGGAGCCTTCCGTTCGACGCCATTGGAGGAATGACTCGATCAGGCCGTCGATCTCACCGTCGAGCACATTCTGGATATTGCCGGTCTCGAAGCGGGTTCGTTCGTCCTTGACCAGTTGGTACGGGTGCAGGGTGTACGTCCGAATTTGGCTCCCGAAGTCGATCCCCCGCTTCTCGCCCGAGAGTTCCTCCAGCTGCGCCCTGCGTTCCTCGCGCTGCCGTTCGGCGAGGCGCGCCCCGAGGATCTGCATCGCCTTGGTCTTGTTCTGGAGCTGCGATCGCTCGTTTTGGCATGACACCACGATGCCGGTCGGCAGGTGGGTGATACGAATGGCCGAGTCCGTCACGTTGACGTGCTGACCACCTGCACCCGACGATCGGTAGGTGTCGACCCGAAGGTCGCTCGGATCGATCTCGGGGGTTTCCGCGTCGTCGAGCATCGGCACTGCATCGAACGCCGCAAACGCCGTCTGACGTCGGGCGTTCGCGTCGAACGGCGAGATCCGGATCAGCCGGTGCACTCCCTTCTCCGCACACAGCATTCCGTACGCGTACCGACCCTTGATCGTAAAGGTCGCCGAACTCAGACCCGCTTCGGTCCCTTCGCTGAGTTCGTCGATCTCGACATTGAAGCCGCGCCGCTCCGCCCAGCGGGAGTACATCCGCAGCAGCATCTGGGTCCAGTCCTGGGCATCGGTGCCGCCGGCACCCGAACTGACCTGACAGATCGCGGCGCGGTCGTCGAACTCGCCGGTGAACAGGGCACGCAACTCCAACCGATCGAGTTCGGCACGCAGGGCTGCAAGTCCGGCGTCGATCTCGGGCTCGACCGAATCGTCACGCTCCTCGCGGCCCAACTGGTACAGCGTGTCCAGATCGTCGAACTTGGCGTCCAACGCCGTCACCAGCTCGATGTCGTCGCGGACCGCCGCCAGTTCGCTCGTCACCGCGCGGGCGGCGTCCGGGTCGTCCCAAAGGTCGGGTCGAGCCGCGTCCTGTTCCAGGGCGGCGACGCGCTCCTCGAGCGCAGCAATTCGCAGATAGACGCGGGCCTCGTCAACGCGTCGGCGCGCGGCATTCAGCTCGTCGGAGAAGTCACGCATCGATGGGCGCTCAGCGGCCGTGACAGTGCTTGAACTTCTTGCCGCTCCCACAGTCGCACGGCTCGTTGCGACCAGGGGTCCGTTCGACTCGGACCGGCATGGGCGGTGCGGTGTCCTCGACGACCTGCGGCGCAGCTTCGAGCCCCACGTCCTCGATCGGGGCGGCGGCCGCGGCAGCCGAAAACCCTTGGGCGCCCTGCACCGGGTCCTCCGGTGCGGAGTACCGCAAGTTCTTGACCGGACGCGGCGCCTCGTCGGCAACCACCTCGAGCCGGAAGATGTAGCGGACGAACTCGTCTTTGACCGCCTCCATCATCGCCTCGAACATGTTGAAGCCTTCGCGCTGCCACTCGGCGAGCGGATCGGCCTGCCCCATCGCCCGCAGGTTGATGCCTTCCCGCAGGTAGTCCATCTCGTAGAGGTGCTCGCGCCAACGCTGATCAATGACCGAGAGCATGACCCGCCGCTCGATCTCCCGAAGCTGCTCCGACCCGACCTGCTGCTCTTTGGCCTCGTACTGCTCGAGGGCATCGCCGTTGAGCAGCTCGAACACGGACTCTGCGCTCGTCAGCCCACGGAGCTGCTCCCCGGTGACCCGGGTGGGAAAGACATCGCCGGCTTCTCGAAGCAGTTCCTCGACGTCCCAGTCCTCGGAGTAGTCGCCGCCCGCGGTGGCGAGCTTGACGACGTGGTCGATCGCGCCCTCGATGGCATCGATCGACTCTTCGCGGAGGTCTCCACCCTCGAGGATCTGCTGACGGCGGCGGTAAATGACCTTCCGCTGTTCGCTCATCACCTCGTCGTACTTCAGGACGTCCTTGCGGATCTCGAAGTTCCGATCCTCGACGGTGTGCTGTGCTCGTTCGATGGCCTTGCTCACCATCTTGGCTTCGAGTGGCAGTTCGTCCGGAAAGGCTTTCCCCATCACCCAGCTCATCGCGCCCGTCGCGAACAGCCGCATGAGTTCGTCCTCGAGCGAGAGGTAGAACCGACTCTCGCCGGGATCACCCTGACGACCGGCCCGGCCTCGGAGCTGGTTGTCGATCCGGCGACTCTCGTGACGTTCGGTACCGAGCACGTAGAGCCCGCCCAGCTCGCGGACGTGGTCGCCCTCTTCGGCGCACTGCCGCTTGAACTGCGCAACGAGCGCGGCGTACTTCTCCTCGTCCTCCTCGGGCGAGCCACCGGACGCGAGGAGTTCCTCGAGGGCGAGACCCTCGGGATTGCCGCCGAGCAGGATGTCGACGCCTCGTCCCGCCATGTTGGTGGCCACTGTGACGGTGTTGACGCGGCCCGCCTGCGTGACGACGATCGCCTCGCGGTCATGCTGCTTCGCGTTGAGGACCGCGTGGGGAATCCCGCGCTTGTCCAAGAGGTTCGCCAGCAGTTCACTCTTCTCGACCGAAATGGTGCCGACGAGCACGGGCTGGCCGCGGTCGGACCGCTCCTGGATGTCATCGGCCAATGCGTTGAACTTGGCCTCTTCGGTCTTGTAGATGAGATCGGGCTCGTCCGCGCGCACGAGTGGCCGGTTGGTCGGGATGCTCACGACTTCGAGGCCGTAGGTGTGCGCGAACTCGCCCGCCTCGGTGTTCGCCGTGCCGGTCATCCCGGACAACTTGTCGTAGAGCTTGAAGTAGTTCTGGAGGGTGACCGTCGCGAGCGTCTGGTTCTCCTCCTTGATCCGCACACCTTCCTTGGCCTCCACGGCCTGATGAAGTCCGTCGGACCAGCGCCGGCCCTCGAGGATGCGGCCGGTGAACTCGTCGACGATCTTCACCTCGCCGTCCGCGACGACGTAATCGACATCGGGCTTGAACAACTCCTTGGCCTTGAGTGCTGCCTGGAGCTGGTGCACGAAGTTCTGGTTGACGTGCTCGTAGAGATTGTCCACCCCGAGCGCCGCCTCGACGCGGTGAATGCCCTCCTCGGTCGGCACGATGGTCCGCTTGGCCTCGTCCACCTCGAAGTCGCGCTCGCGCTGGAGCGGCTTGACGATCCGCGCAAACTGAAAATAGAGGGCCTGCGCGTCGTCAGCCCGGCCCGAGATGATGAGTGGCGTGCGCGCCTCGTCGATGAGGATCGAGTCCACTTCATCGACGATCGCGAAGTTGTGGCCGCGCTGGGCCTGATCCTCCAG
Organism: uncultured Acidimicrobiia bacterium; assembly: GCA_963701625.1. Lineage (GTDB taxonomy): Bacteria > Actinomycetota > Acidimicrobiia > IMCC26256 > JAENVU01 > JAENVU01. Next base: position 150,580 of record CAVPAT010000007.1, read on the forward strand.
GGACCCGGCCATGTTGTCGCGCAGGTAGTCGAAACCGAACTCGTTGTTGGTCCCGAACGTGATGTCGGCGGCGTATGCCCGCCGCTTGAGTTCGGGGTCGTCGATCTCGGGAAGCACCACGCCGACCTCGAGACCGAGGAAACGGTGCACCTGACCCATCCAGGCCGCGTCGCGGCTCGCCAGGTAGTCGTTGGTGGTCACCTGATGGACGCCGAGCCCACTCAACGCATTGAGGTACGCCGCAAGCGTCGAGACCAGCGTCTTGCCCTCGCCGGTCTTCATCTCCGCCACCCAGCCGAAGTGCAGCCCCGCCCCGCCCATGAGCTGGACGTCGAAGTGCCGCTGCCCGAGGACACGTTTCCCCGCCTCGCGAACTGTCGCGAACGCCTCGACGAGCAGTTCGTCGAGTTCTTCGCCCCGGTCCACACGGGAGCGGTACTCCGCGGTCAACCCCGCGAGTTCCGCGTCTGAGCGCCGTTCCATCTCCGGTTCCAGCGCGCTGATGTCAGGAACGATCGACTGGAGCAGCTTGAGCTTCCGGCCTTCGCCCGCGTTGAGAATCCGCTTGAAGAGACCCATTGGCAGGGAGTGTACGGCCCGTCAGCGCCCGGACCGGGACGCGATCACCGAGGGTGGCTCCGCGCCACCCGCTTGTTGTGGACCCTTTCGAGCTGGTGGTGCGCCTTGTGGACGGCACGATCGAGCGCGGTGCGCGCTTCCGGGGCGGCCGCCTGGGCCTTGACAAGGGTGCCGGTCAGATGAAGAACCAGATCACAGACATGCGGTTCGGACTCCCGCGGGTTGCGGATCTCGGAGAATTCGACCTCGGCGCGCCGGATGTCGTTCGCCAATCGGCTCAGCTTCTCGACCTTCCGGTGGGACTCGCGTTCCACCTCCGGGTCCAGCTCGACGTTGCGTGCCTGTACCACGATCTCCATGGTCACCTCCAGGGTTCGCCGTCCATTGTTCGACTCGAGGGATCGGCACTGCTCGGGGGTGGCTTGACTACGCCATCCCATGCGGTGGCGGGGACCAGCCAGGACAGGACCGATTCGGCCACCAAGCCGGCGGCGGGCGCGTACGTCCCATCGGCAATCGCGCGCCGCAGCTCCTCGAGGCGCGCGACTCGCGCGCTGCTTGCCGCGGTGTCCGATCCCATCTCGCCTCCCGTGCTCCGAGGCTAGCGGCGACGGGCCACGGCTGCCGCCGCGACCTCTGCGGCGCCCGCGTTGCGCAGCGCACGAGCCGCGGCGCGCATCGTGGCGCCGGTGGTGACCACGTCGTCGACCACCAATACCCACTCCCCCGCCACGACAGATCGAGCCGAGAAGTCGACCCGTTGCGCCCGCTCCACGAGGGTCCCCCCGGTCAGCGCGACGTCGCCGAGGCGAACGAGTCGCGGGGCCACCGGGATCCCGAGCGCCGCGCCGATACGACGCGCGAGGAGTTCGGCCTGGTCGAAACCGCGACCCCGGCGCCGGGCGACGGTTGTCGGCGCCCAGGTGAGCACCCCTCGGCCCTGACCGGCTCCGGCACTCTCCGAGCGCCGCAGCGTGTCGACGACCGCGTCAGCCAGCCATGACAGTGTCGCGTGACCCGACCGGTACTTTGCCCTCGCGATCAACTCGCGCACGATCCCTTCGAACGCGAACGGGACGACCAACGACTCGAGGCCGACCGGAGTCGGCAGGATCGGCGCGGTGCCCAGGCGGCGCAGACACCGCTCACAGACCGGCTCCGCAGGAACCCCGCAGCCGGGACACCGCTGCGGGAACAGGGTTGCGAGCAGCGTCATGGTCCGACGGTACCGACGCCCTGTGACCACCACGGCTCGACGGAGCCGATCACCCCATGGGAACAGGGAGATCGGCCGGGTCGTGATGGGCCCCGAACTCGGTCACGTATGCAGTGACGAGCGCCGCCGGCGTGACATCGAACGCGGGGTTGTGCGCTTGACTCGCGGCGCCGGTCGTCGACCACGACCCCATCCGGCGCACCTCCTCGCCGTCGCGATGCTCGATGGGAATATCCGCACCGGTCGCGGCCGCGGGATCGATCGTCGCTTGCGGCGCTGCGATGTAGAACGGGATCTCATGGGCGCGCGCCAGCACCGCGAGCCCGTAGGTCCCGATCTTGTTCGCGACGTCGCCATTCGCGGCGATTCGGTCCGCGCCCACGACGACGGCGTCCACCTTGCGGGCGGCCATCAGCGATCCCGCGGCGCCGTCGACGACCACCCGATGCGGAATGCCGAGTCGGGCCAACTCCCATGCAGTCAGCCGGGAACCCTGCAACACCGGTCGCGTCTCGCCGACCCAGACCGAGATCGGTCGGCCGGCCTCGTGGACGGCGCGCACGACGCCAAGGGCGGTGCCGTACCCGACGCAAGCCAACGCACCGGCATTGCAGTGGGTCAGGACCTGCACGGGCGACGGGAGGAGCCTGGCTCCGTGCGCCCCGAGCGCGCGATTCGCAGCCACGTCGGCCGCGGCGAGAGCGCGGGCGGCGTCGAGGGTTCCCGGTGCGCCTCCTGACTGGAATGCCGCCAGTGCTCGCTCGACACCCCAGGCCAGATTCACGGCGGTCGGGCGAGCCGAGACGATCGCGGCCGCCGACGCGGGGACGTCCTCACCGGTGATCGCCGCGAGCGCGACGCCGAACGCGCCCGTCACGCCGAGTGCCGGCGCCCCGCGGACCGCCAGGTCGCGGATTGCGTCGACCAGATCCGCCACCGTCCCCACGCGGAGCATGACGAGCTCTGCCGGCAGCCGCCGCTGGTCGATCAGCTCGATCGCCTCGTCGCGCCACGCCACGGTGTCGGGAATCGCGTCGCCGTCGCCCACACCGGCACGGTAGGCCGTGCCCGACCTGGCCGAACCACCGCCGCTAGCCTGCCCAAATGGCGGCACTTCCGGGAACCACCGATGTCAAGCGTGATGTCCGCCTCGCCTGGGCCATCCACGCGCTGACCGCGAGTGGCGTCCTCCTCGGCGCCGCCGGACTCGAAGCTGTCGTGAGCGGCCATCCCCGCACCGCGATCGTGTATCTCATCGCGGCGATGATCGTGGACGGCATCGACGGCCCGATCGCCCGCGCGGCCCGGGTCGAAGATGCGCTCCCCGGCGTGGACGGCAACATCCTGGATCTCGTCGTCGACTACCTGACGTGCGTCATGCTGCCGGTCGCGTTCATGGTCTATTTCAACGCCTTCCCGTCCGGCTGGAACGTCGCGCTCGGGGCGTTGATCCTGTTCACGTCCGTGCTGTGGTTCGCACGGACGGAGCTGATGACCGACGACAAGTGGTTCCGCGGGTTCCCCGCGATCTGGAACCTCGTCGCGCCGACCTTCTTCCTGCTCGACAGCCCGCACTGGGTCAACATCGTCGTGACTGTCGGGCTCTGCGGTCTCACCCTGAGCCAGGTGAAGTTCGTCCACCCGATGCAGGTCCGTCATCGACGGATCGCCAACATCTCGGTCACCGCGATCTGGCTCGCCGCAATGCTGGCCGCCACGTTGCTCTGGCCCGACACCTCGACCCTGCTCCAGTCCGCCCTCCTGGCGGCGCCGGCGTGGTTCGCGTTCGTCACGATCGAACGAACGATCCGCGGCCCGATCGACGTCTGAAGTCCGATCACCCCTCAGCCCTCACTGTTCTTCTCCCGGTTGGCGGACCCTCCGGAGTCTCTGAACCGGGAGAAGAACAGCAAGCGGGCTAGTAGCGGTAGTGGTCGGGCTTGTAGGGGCCGTCCACGGGAATGCCGAGGTAGTCGGCCTGGAACTCGGAGAGCTTCGTGAGCTTCACGCCGAGCTTGTCCAGGTGCAGCCGAGCCACTTCCTCATCGAGGTGCTTGGGCAGCGTGTACACCCTGCGCTCGTAGAAGTCCGGGTGACCGAACAACTCGATCTGCGCCATGACCTGGTTGGTGAAGCTGTTCGACATCACGAAGCTCGGGTGGCCGGTGGCGCAACCGAGGTTCAGGAGCCGGCCTTCGGCCAGGATGATGACGGAGTGGCCGTCCGCGAACGCCCATTCGTCCACCTGCGGCTTGATGTTGATGCGCTTGATTCCCGGCGTTTTCGCGAGCCCAGCCATGTCGATCTCGTTGTCGAAGTGACCGATGTTGCCGACGATCGCGTTGTGCTTCATCCGGCTCATCTGGTCCACGGTCACGATCATCGCGTTCCCGGTCGTGGTGATCACGAGGTCGGCCTCACCGATGACGTCCTCGAGCGTGGTGACCTCGTAGCCCTCCATCGCCGCCTGCAACGCGCAGATCGGGTCGATCTCGGTGATGATCACTCGGGCACCCTGACCGCGGAGCGACTGCGCACTCCCCTTGCCGACGTCGCCGTAGCCGCAGACGACCGCAACCTTGCCGGCGAGCATGACGTCGGTCGCGCGGCAGATGCCGTCGACCAGAGAGTGGCGGCAGCCGTAGAGGTTGTCGAACTTGCTCTTGGTCACGGAGTCATTGACGTTGATCGCCGGGAACAGCAGCTTGCCGGCCTCCATCATTTGGTACAGGCGGTGGACACCGGTCGTGGTCTCTTCCGTCACGCCCTGGATGGCGGCCGCCATCTTGTGCCAGCGCTGCGGGTCTTCCGCGAGCGCCCGGCCGAGGGTCGCGAGCACCACTTCGAATTCCTCGGAATCCGCGGTCGACGGGTCGGGCACCGCACCGGCCTTCTCGAACTCCACGCCTTTGTGGACGAGCAGGGTGGCGTCGCCACCGTCGTCGAGGATCATGTTGGGACCGTCCTCACCGGGCCAGTCCAGCGCGCGCTCGGTGCACCACCAGTACTCCTCGAGCGTCTCGCCCTTCCAGGCAAAGACCGGGATACCCACGGCCGCGATTGCGGCCGCCGCGTGGTCCTGCGTGGAGAAGATGTTGCAGGACGCCCAGCGCACCTCGGCACCGAGCGCGGTCAGGGTCTCAATGAGCACTGCCGTCTGGACCGTCATGTGCAGCGACCCGGTGATTCGTGCACCCTTGAGCGGCTGGGTCTTGCCGTAACGCTCCCGCAGCGACATCAAGCCCGGCATTTCGTGCTCGGCGAGCTGGATCTCCTTGCGACCGAAGTCGGCCAGGGTGAGGTCGGCGACCTTGAAGTCGGACGTGGCGGGTCGTGCTTCGGTCGTGGTCATCTGGGACTCCTTCTCGATGGGGCTGAGACCTCGACATGGTCGAGGCGGGGAGTCGGCCCGGATCACCGGATGACAGCCCGTGGCGGGCCCGACCAAGGCCTTCCAGGGTAGCCGACGACTCAGGACCCGGCGGGGGTCGGAGTCCTCGGAAGGTCCGCCGTTGCGTGCAGACTTCGAAGGCGTCGGGGAGCCGACTGGCGATTCAGCCCTGCCAGCCCCGGTCAGGGGCGTGGCGCAGGTCCTCGGTCTCGTCCGGACGTTCGTAGTCGTCCTCGAGCCGATACGTCGTGCCGATTTCCGGCGTCGACACCTCCAGGATGTCGCAGTCGGTGATCCCCACCAACCGATGCCGCTGTCCGATGGCGACGGAGTATCCCAGGCCCGCCTCCAGCTCGGTTTCCACCAACTCACCGGTGCCGTCGTCCCAGACCACCTTCGCCCGCCCGCCGATCAGGAACCATGACTCTTCCTTGGCGTCGTGGAGCTGCAACGAGAGGCGCTTGCCCGCGAACACGTGCAACACCTTGCCGCAGTAGGGCCGGTCATCCGGGGTCCAGTGGACCTCCCATCCCCACGGCTTGTCGACCCGTCGAGCGTCGCCGGTGATGGCGAACGTCGACGGATCCACCCCGTCGACCTGTGGTTCGGTCATGAGTTCCGCTCCTCCGCCAACTGCGCTTCGAGTAGGTCGAACGCCGGAATCGGACCCGGGTCCACGTCGTTGGCGAGTGCCAGGTAGCAACTCACCCAGTCGCCGAGGTACATGAGGTCGAGGAGCTGCGCGAGGCGTCCGTCCCCTTCGGCGCGCGCCTCGATGACCTGGAATACGCACTCCTCGACCTGAGATCGCACACCGGCGAACCGCGGATCCAGCCGAGCGTGTTCGAAGCCGTGACGCAGCTCGACCAAGGTCATCACCTGACGGGTGACATCACCGTGCTGACCCCATCCGCAGATCTCGTTGTGGTCCAACTCCGGGTGCGCGTTCCAGAACGCCGGTGCCTTGGCGTTCTCGTTGACCGCGGTTTTCCACCGCGTCGCGGCCACGGCACCGAGTGCACCGCCGCCGTAAACCAGCGGGATCGTCCGATCGATACGACGCGCGATCTCGCGCGCCGGGTTGGCTGCACCCTCGACCGCAGGCCGGCACCGATCCCGCCTGCGAACCAGTTGGTCCTGCGCGCCCACGAGCAGAGCATGGGCGCCGGGGAGCAGACCCATCCGGAACAGCACGACGAACATCGGCGCGAGCAGCGCCCCGAGCGCGGCTCGGGGCACGGTCCCCGAGACACAGGGCACGTGCATACCCCCCTGACCGACCACCAACTCTGCGAGGGCGCCGCCATTCGAAATCGCGATGACCCGCGCGCCGGCGTCGAGTGCGCCGCGCGTCATCGACAGTGTCTCCTCGGTCGCGCCGGAATAGGACAGGGCGAACACGAGGGACTGCGGACCGACGAACGCCGGGATCCGGTATTGCTTGAGCACCGTGACGGGGACGGGGAGTTCGCTGTTCACAACCGCCGCAAGCACATCGCCGGAGATTCCCGATGCCCCCATCCCGAGGACGACGATGTTGTGAACGTTCTGCGGCGACGGGAGCCGCCCGACGTCGATCCCGGTCGCGGCGGCCTCGTGCGCTGCCACGAGCTGCTCGGGCAACCCCTCGACCGCGACGAGAAATCCGAGGGTGTCGGTGCTCACGCCTCGAAGGTCGGGCGGATGCCGTCCGCGTCCGCCTTCGCGAGGAGCCGATCGTGCTCCGCGTCGGTCACCGTCTCGGCTTCGTCCACCAACATGATCGGGATGTCGTCACGAACCGCATACCGGCGCTTCAGGCGCGGGTTGTACAACGACGCCTCGTCTTCGAAGTAGAGCAGCGGCCCCTTGTCGTCAGGGCACGCCAGGATTTCGAGCAACTGCGAATCGAGCGCCACGTTCTCTCCTACGACTCCGCTCGGATGAGCGCCAGTACTTCCTCGGTGTGAGCATCGCACGCCTCGCGGTCCGCCGCTTCCAGGTTCAGGCGCAGCAACGGTTCAGTGTTGCTCGGCCGCAGGTTGAACCACCAGTCGCCCAGATCCACCGTCAGGCCATCCAGAAGATCCTGGGATGCATCGCTGTACTTGGCGGCCACCGCATCGATGACCGACTGCGGGTCGCCGACCCGGGTGTTGATCTCACCCGACGCGACATACCGCTCGAAGGGCTTGCGCAGCTCGGAGAGCGGCACACCGGCATCACTCAGCGCCTCGAGTACGACCATCGCGGCGATCGAACCCGAATCGGCCCGCCAATTGTCGCGGAAGTAGTAGTGCGCTGAATGCTCGCCGCCAAAGATCGCATCGGTTTCGGCCATGACCTGCTTGATGAACGAATGGCCGACGCGGGTCCTCACCGGGTCGCCGCCGTGCTCGCGAATGACCTCGGGAACCGCCTTCGAGCAGATCAGGTTGTGCACCACGGTGCCGCCACCACTGCGGGCAAGCATCGTCTTGGCCACGATCGCGGTGGTGGTCGAGCCGCTGACCGGCACGCCCTGGTCGTCGACGAGGAACACACGGTCGGCATCGCCGTCGAACGCGAGGCCGATATCCGCCTCTGCGTCGAGGACCGCTCGTTGGAGGTCGACGAGGTTCTCCGCCTGGATCGGGTCGGCCGGGTGATTCGGAAACGTCCCGTCGAGCTCGCCGTACATCACCGACAACGAATACGGCAGGCCTTCGAACACCGCCGGCACCACCAGGCCGCCCATGCCATTGGCGGTATCGGCCACGACCTTGAGGGGACGCAACCGGCCCAGGTCCGCGAATGACCGCACGTGCGCGGCAAACTCGGCCAAGAGGTCCTGCTCGCGCACGCCGCCGATCTCCTCGGCGCGTTCGAGGAACCCCGCGGCGACGGCCTCCTTGATCTGAGCCAAGCCGGTGGCCTCACCGATCGGCGCCGCCCCGGCCCGACACATCTTGATCCCGTTGTACTGCGCCGGATTGTGGCTGGCGGTGAACATGGCCGCGGGCGCGTCCAGGGAACCGGCCGCGAAATAGACCAGGTCCGTGGAGGCCAACCCGACGTCCACGACGTCAGCGCCGGCGAGCGTGGCCCCTTCGATGAAGGCTCGGCTGAGTGGTACCGATGACGGCCGCATGTCGTAGCCGACGACGACGGTGGACGCGCCGGTAAACCGTACGAATGCATTGCCGATGTGCTTGGCCGTGCCCTCGTCGATTTCGTCCGGGTAGATGCCGCGGACGTCATAGGCCTTGAAAATTGTGTCGAGCGTGTCGCTCACGGTCCGGGCCCTTTAGGGTCCTCACCACCCTCCCCGGGCGGGAGTCCCATGGTACCGGGGCCCGGTGCTCCAGCTTCGGCCGAAGCGGCGCCGACGACGGGATCGTCGTGCATTTCCGGCGTCGGTGGGCGCGCAGAAGGACCGATTGGACCCCGTTTCCGGTTCCAGACGACGAGCCCCGCCAGCGCGACGAGGCCGACGAAGCTCAGCAGCCCGCCCAGCTTCTCAGGTCCGGATCGACCGAAGTGCAAATGCACGTCGCGCTCGGTGGGCATCACGACCATCAGGTTGGGGGTCAGACGCCAGGGCCCGTCGGCGCCACTGGCCGTCCAGTTGGGGAAGTACGAGGTACGCACGACGACCGGAACGCCGGTCTGGGAGACCCGGAAGTTGATGTCGTTGTCGGTCTCGCGGATGTCGGTCACCTCGACCGGAGGAAGCGGACGGCGAACGACCGACGGAGCCGCGGCCACCGAGGTCCGCTTCCACGCCGCCGGCCCGTCGGCGGTCAGCGGTCGATCGATGGTGGCCGGGTGACTCCACCAGCCGACCGCGGTGCACTCCCAGGGGTCCCGGAGTTGCGAACCCGGGGCGCCTCCATCGGCCCGCCCGAAACACTCTGCTTGGGTTCCGGATTTCGGCGTCACGACCACCGGCTCGAAGGGCATCGGGGCGACGAGCGCGTGGTCGCGCACCTCGTAGATGCTCCAGGCCTTGGGCGGAGCGTTGTCACGGGTCGCTGGACCTCGTCGATGAAGCGAAGCCCCGGCGCCGTGTCGGCCGCGGCCTTCGCGGCGTCGGAATGCGCGAGGTAGTACCGGCCGCCGAGCGCCCGGAGGTAGTCGACCCCGTCGTTGAAACGGTCGAGATCCAGATAGTCGAGCCCGCGGACCGGATCTGAGGAATTCTCGGTGGCGGAGAGCGGCGAGATCATCATGAAGACGTACGGCGTGCTCGCGGCGGACTCGTAGTAGAGCCCCTCGAAGGACTGGATCCGACCGTCGGTCCAGTACGGCAGCAGCATCAGTGCCAACGGGGTTCCGTAGTCATCGATCGCGCCGCCGCCCTCCCACATCGCCCGCCCCGCAGGGAGTTCGGCCATCCGGTCGATCAATGCCCGATACTCGCTGTACTGCTTCTGCCCCTTGCCCTTCGCCGTGGTGTCCCCCGGCGCGGCCGCGTTCTCGTAACCCGACGAGTTCCACGTCGCCCAGAACGGGAGGAAGCCGCGGTGCAGCGCCGCGTAGGACACACCAGCAGTGACGACGGCGACCACTGCGACGAGGATCATGACGTTGCTGGCGACGCGGTACAGCCGACCCTCGCGCGCACCGCTGGTGTCATAGGACTCGCCGACCGTCGGCGGCGAGCCGACGAACAGATGCGCGATCTCTCCGCTCAATCGGCGCACGATCTCGGCTGCGCCGACCGCGGCGACGAAATGCAGCCCGAGGTACCAGAACGGCAAGAAGCGGAGGTTCCATGCATGCAGCTCCGGCCACAGGGCGAAGACCGGGGCCCAGACGGCGGCGAACAGGACCAGGACGATCCCGGCACGGTCGCGGAAACCGATCGCGAGCACGGCCCCGACCAGAGCGAGGATCGAGATCCAGAGAAACTCGCCGATGAACAGGTAGTCGAGGTACTGCGTCAGCTTCTCGTAGCGCATGTTCGCCGTGTACCCGAAGGTCGCGAGCAGCGGCAGTGTCCAGAAGGCCGTCAACAGCGCCGCCACCACGCCGACCAGGGCGCTGACCGTCAGCACCCGCCGCACCCGCCCGGCGGTCAGCATCACGACGGTCACGATGACCGCACCGACGACCGCGTAGATCCCCACCACGACATGGGACATCACGGTCGCCGCGAGTAACACGGTCGGGAGCCAGACCCGCTCACCGGTGCGGAGCGACACGGCAAGCGCACCGAGCGCGAACAACGCCAGCGTGAACCCGAGGCTGAACGAGTACTCCCCCGCCAACGCGCTCACGAGGGGTCCGCCCATGATCCGCTGGTTGAACTGAATCGTCGCCGCCGCGGTGTCGGGCGCCGCGGCGATGCCCTGGAAGAACAGGAACAGCACGGTCGCGACCGCCAGGAACTCGGGTCCCGGCCGGCGGAGTCGCAGTCCGCGACCGAACGCGTACGCCCCCACCGGCATGAGGACCGGCCCGAGCGCCGTCGTGAGCTTGAGGGCAACGTTGTAGGGCAGGACGAGATCGAGCAGGACCGTGATCAGCGCCGGAAGCGGGAAGTAGAACTGGCCGGCAGGGAAGCCGCCGAACCAGTCGTTGGACCAGCCAGCGACCCGCCAGTTCGGCAACAGGTGATCCCGGAGGAACGCCGGGAACCAGACGTGCGCGCCGAGGTCACCGCCGCTGGGCGTCGTGTCCCGGAGCAGCAGTACGGGCTGAAGGATGACCAACACCACGACGCAGCACGCCAGCACACCCAGTCCGCTGACGATCCTCCACGCGACCCGGAGATCCGGATCGGCGGGGGGCACCAGCCGATCCGCCGCGGAGGGAAAGGGCCGGGACTCGACCGGTTCGACATGCGCATCGAGCGCGACCGGCTCCGTCTCCACCGAGCCAGCTTGGCATGCGACTCCCACCCAACCGGGTCAGTCGACTCAGGACGACGTGCGAAACCGCTGACAGATCAGGAGCCGGCCGCGAAGCGGACAGCGAGCCGCGGCGTCGTGAGCCCCGGCGCCACGAGAGGTACCCACGACACGAACGAGCCGCCGGAATTTCGATCGCCGTAATTGGGAGACGGGGACCAGCGATGCCGGTCCCCGTCTCACTTGCACTCGGGCTGCCCATGCCGCGATGGATGCCGGGGCCGTCACTCCCCGCACCCGCATGGGTGCCGCTGAGTCCTCAGCCGACGCGCGCCATGTCCAGGACACGGTCGAGCGACATCGGCCCGTCGAGCGCCGTCCACTGCTTGGCCTCGCAGCGGCCGCAGCTGTGGAAGGTCACATCCTCGCCGGCGATCTTCATCCGGATCTCGACCAGTCCGTCCTTGGCGCATCGGCTGCACTGCATTGGTTTCTCCCTCTGGTGTGCTCTGTGAATGATGTCGACGGATCGGCCGAATTTTCTGGAGGATGATCAAAGGATGAGTAGGGATGATTTGAAGGATGAGGCGCGCGTTTTCCCAGGTCAGCGGCCTGTCGGCCCTGTGCTCACCAGCCGCGGCCGGTGACCAGGAAGACCGCGGTCAGCAGATTGAATCCCGCGTGGAGCAGGATCGACTGCGACAGATCGCCGGTGCGGGTGGCGCGCAGACCCGACACCAGGCCGATCAACGCGAGGGGCGCAAGCAGCGGCGCCGCCTTGGGGTCCATCAGGTGAACGGCGGCGAAGACGAAGGCACCGATCGTGACCGCCAGTGGGGCGCTGACTCTTCGCAGCAGGGCACGAAGGAGGAGTCCGCGATAGAGCAGCTCCTCGGCGAGCGGCGCGACGACCACGACCGCCACCACCCCGAGGACCTGCCGCGGCGGCCGAGGACCTCTCGATCGCCTCGGCGACCTGCTGTTGTCGGGAGTGAACCGCCGACCCGCTCGATCACGGCGACGAGGAGACCGGCCGCGACCTGCAACAGCACGCCGGCAGCAAGCCAGGGCCAGTCCCGGACCCGAACGACGAGGCCGAAGTCTTGGCGCAACGATCCTCGACCGCGGAACCGGGCGATCAGCACGAGCAGCCCGACGGTGGTCGACGCGCCGGCGAATGTCGCCGCGACGACGTCCAGGCCATCGACCGGACGATCGGTCGCACCCCACGGAGGCCGACGACCACCGACAAGCCGACCAACTGTCCGAACAGGACCGTCGGCCAGACCCAGAAGAAGTCGCCCAGCCCCCAGCGGACCCGTACCGTGGTCGTCACGGCGGGCGAGCATACGGGGCCGATGGAATCTCATCGGCCCCGTGGCGGTTGTGGCTCCCGAACCGGTCCGAGCATCAATGCGTCGTAGCATGGGTCCGGTCTTCCCCCAGCGAGGAGCGATCGTCCCCGTGAGTACCCGACCCCCCGAACGACCACCGACCGCGCCCGGACCGCCCGACGGGTCCCGGCACCCCGGGTCCGGCGCCGAAACCATGGTCAAGGTGGCTGACGCTGCTGATCGTCGCCGCGGTCGCGCTCGTGTTGTTCATGACGACGATCCGGACCGACACGACCACCCGCAGCGACCTCAGCTACAGCGAGTTCTCCACCGCGGTGGCGGACGGCAAGATCAAGAGCGTCGACTACGACCCTGACACCGGCAAGATCTCCGGCAAGTTCACGAAGCCGACGGCCGACGGTGCGACCGAGTTCACCTCCTCGGGTCCGAACAACGATCTCCAACCCAACGAGCTCAAGGCACTCGACGCGCAGGGCGTCGATGTGAAGTACACGCGGGAAGGCTCCAACCCGTGGCTGCCCATTCTCATCTACCTCTTGCCGGTGGCCGCATTGATCGGGTTCTTCGTGTGGATGAACCGCCGCGCGCAAGGTCAGATGGGCGCGGTCATGAACATCGGCCGCAGCAAGGCCAAGGTGCACGACGCGGAGAAGCCGCAGACGCTCTTCGGCGACGTGGCCGGGTACGAACCGGTCAAGCAGGAGATCAAGGAGGTCGTCGACTTCCTGAAGCACCCGGCCAAGTTCTCCGAGATCGGCGCGCGCATTCCACGCGGCGTGCTGCTCGTCGGTCCCCCGGGGACCGGCAAGACCCTGATCGCCCGCGCCGTGGCCGGCGAGGCCGGCGTGCCCTTCATTGCGATCACCGGCTCGGACTTCATGGAGATGTTCGTCGGGGTCGGCGCCGCCCGCGTCCGTGACCTCTTCCAGACCGCGCGCAAGCAGGCGCCCGCGATCATCTTCATCGACGAGATCGACTCCATCGGGCGCAAGCGCGGTGCGGGGCTTGGTGGCGGACACGACGAACGCGAGCAGACACTGAACCAGATGCTCGCGGAAATGGACGGCTTCGAGGCCGGCGACGGCGTCGTGATGATCGCCGCCACGAACCGGCCGGACATTCTCGACCCGGCGCTGCTACGACCTGGCCGCTTCGACCGCCAGATCATGGTCCCGTTGCCCACACTCGACGAACGAATCGACATCCTGAAGGTGCACTTCCGGGACAAGAAGATCGCCGACGATGTGCAGATCGAGGTCGTCGCCCGCGGTACGCCCGGCATGTCCGGCGCCGACCTTGCGAACCTCGTCAACGAAGCCGCGCTGTTCGCCGTTCGACGCGGTGTCACCGCGGTGCACGGCGAGGACTTCGAGGACGCCCGCGACCGTGTCCTGATGGGTCTCAAGCGCCCGACCGTGGTCATGAACGATGAAGAGAAGGAACACACCGCGTACCACGAGGCCGGCCACGCCGTCGCGGCCTATGTCCTGCCCCAGGCCGACCCGGTACACAAGGTGACCATCCTCCCCACCGGTATGGCGCTGGGCATGACCCAACAGCTGCCGGAGGAAGAGCGGTACGCACACGACAAGGAGTTCCTCGAGGACATGCTCTGCGTGCTGCTCGGGGGCCGGGTCGCCGAGCAGCTCATCTTCGGCTCGCAATCCACCGGGGCGAGCAACGATCTCGTCCGCGGCACCGAGATCTCCCGACGGATGGTGCGAGAGTGGGGGATGTCGCAGCGGGTCGGTCCCATGGCCTGGGGTTCCCAGGGCGCGGTCTTCCTTGGTGAGGATCTCGTCCACACCCGTGACTACAGCGACGAGACCGCGCGAGTCATCGACGAAGAAGTCGAGCGGATTCTGCGCACTGAGGAGGAGCGGACCCTCTCACTGCTCACCAAATATCGACCGGGCCTCGAAGCCGTCGCTGACGCGCTGCTCCAGCACGAGACCCTCGACGGGCTCGAAGTCGAGCGACTCGTGGACGGCGCCGTCGGCTACCGGGCCGGCGGACCCCGCATGATCACCCATGCCGACGGCAACGTCGAGCCGGTCGACGAAGACGGAACGCCGATCGCCCCGATCGCGGAGTAACGCTCAGTCGAGCGCCTCGAGTCCGTGCGGGACATCGATTGACGGGTCTCGAGCCGCGGCCACCGCGGCCCAGAGATGCGTCGCGCTGACCCCGCCGACGAAGGCCCGCTGCACGACCCCCTCGGCATCGGCGATCACCGTCATCGGAACTCCGGCCACCTGGTACCGCTCATGGATCTCGGGCGCCTCCTGCCAGGAGACCTCGACGATCGCAACCGAGGGTGACGCAAGCGCCGCCAGCCGATCGCGCATGGCCTCGCACCCGTGACAGGTCGCCGAGGTGAACAGCACGACGAGCCAGGGAACGTCGGCGTGCGCGAAGTCGGCACGCGACAGCTGGCGCGGGACCGGATACGGGTCCCGTACCGGCGAACCCCGCGTCCCGGAGCGACGGCGCTCGAACACCAGCGCCACGACACCCAATGCGCCGAGCAACCCACACGCGATCACAACCCGGAGGACCACCCGTCGAACGCTATTGGCCCACCTCAGTCCAGAACGAACGTGACCCCGTCAGCCGGCGATGGCATGGGATCTCGTGATTCCGGGCGCGGAGGACTCCCGCCCGACAGCGACGGGGCCGTTACTGCGGAGCCAGAGTGCCCGCGTCCCGGCCGGGTCGAGTTCGCGCAGATCCACGACGGCCCGCCGACGGGCCGGCACCTCCACCACACGTTCGACCACTCGACCGGCCTCGTCGCGTCCTCGCACCACGGCCCGATGCGCTCGGCCGTCGGTACTGATGACAGCCAGCGAGTCGCGCGACGTCGCGCTGACGCGCGCCGGCACGATGACCCAACGCGCTCGACCTCGTCGAATGCCCATATCCGATGCGAGCCCGCGCGCGTCGCTCGGCTGCGGATCGGTGGCGGCCGCGATCGACTCGACCACGATGGGGCGCCGAGACCGCACGCGCATCGAGAACGGAACGTCCGGCGGCACACGGTCCAAGTTCACCGTGGTGACCGAACTCCCCGGCAGCAGCATCGGTTGCGGCTCGATCGCCGCCGCGGCATCAAGCGAGAACGACACGGTCGCACGCACATCGCGAGGCGACGGATTCGCCAGCACCAGACGTTCACTGCGACCGGATCCGATGACCGCCGACGGGACCCACGACTCTCGTGACGGCTCGGTACCAAGGCTCACCGCGTACCCCTGCCGGCCGTCGGATCCGTCGAGCGTCAGGGACTGCTCGGCGATAAAGCGGCCTCGGCGCCCAGCCACCGTCACGGCAACCTGGTCGACCCGCGGCAAACCCTCGTGGATCGGAACACTCACCCGGCTGCGGCGAGGGACCACGATCCCGCGCAGTCCCGCGGGGCTCCGGGCCCCGGTCTCGGTCAACGCGGTGATGTCGACGATCGCATCATCGGGAAACGGGTTGAACAGGGCCAGCCAGAGTTCGGCACCCTTCTGGGTCGTTCCCGATGCGAACGAGACCTCGGGAAGGCTTCGACGCGCGCAGGGGCCGAGGGCCTCGTCTTCGCCGCGGACCACTCGGTGATCGACGGCGACTCGGCCACCGATGGTCTCCACCATCACCCCGGGCTCGGGCGCATCCGTCAACTCGGCGACCGGCACGCGAACGACGGCTCCGGGTGGGACGGGAATCTCCCGTCGCACCGGTTCGACTTCCGCGCCCGCCATCACCGTGACCACGACCTGTGCCGCATCGGTTCCGACGTTGCCGACAATCACCTCTTCGACCGCGCGACTCCCCGGGCGGCCGTTCCCTCCGCGCAATACCAGGTACTGGGCTCACCCTCGGGGGCGACCACGAGCGCGTCGTCGAGTCCACGCGATTCGACCGATGTCCCATTCGTCAACAGGCCCAGCACGATGAACAGTGCAATCAGGCCTGCGACGACGCCGAACCGTCTCCCCAGCGTCACGAGGTGACCTCGTCCGCCACCGGCGTCGGATTCGCGCCGACGCGACGCGGTCGCCGCCAGAACCCCGAGCGAACGATCCACACGATCACGGCCGCCTCGAGGAGCAACCAGGGCCACCGCCACCATTGCCGGGAAAAGGTCACGCTCGCGGGCCCACCGTCGGTCGGGAAGCCATTCGGCCCAACCGTCGACCCGTCGATGCTCAAGCGGTCCGTTGGATCCCACCGCTCGCCAGGCGGGCGCGTACTGCTCGGACCAGAGCTGAAGCCCGGGCGCCTCGGCATCGACGACCTGCGGAGCGCGAACACCGGCCCCCACCACACTCGCCGGCGCGAGCCGAGCGTCGGCGGGTACCCAGGCGCGGTTCTCGTACACCGTGATGCCGGGGGCGGATTGGAGCACCGCGAGATCGAGCTGATCGACGAGGCCGGCCGCGATGATGGGGCGACGGCCCGGGGCGGCGTCGGGGGCTGCACGACTCGGCACCACGACGTATCGGACGGCCATGGGTGCAACCAGCCACCCGAACCGGGTCGTCGCCCGGTCCTGCACCAGCGTGATCCGATCGGTCAACTGTTGCTGGGCGCGACCACCTGGTGGCGGCAACAGCGCGCGCAAGTCGCCGGGCCCGTCGACCGTGACGGCGAACGCGTCCGGACCGGCCCGGTGCGTCGCCCCTGGGAGGGCATTCGGAGTGCCGAACCACAGCACCCGAAACGGTCCGGCGTCGCGCTGGGCCCGCATCCAACTGAGTGCAGAACTCCAGTCGTCGCTCGGCTGGTGAAACCGCCCGCCGGGCACGTCACCGAGGAAACCCAGCCCACCGACGGCCAGAGCGCCGGCGGCCGTCACTGCGGCGACCTGGGCCCAACCCAGCTCCCGCCGACGCAACTCACCGACAAAGCCCGCGGCCCCCAGCGCGCACAGTTGCGCGATCGCCAATGCCGCGGGCACCAAGAGTCCTTCGGTCGCCGGACTCGGCCCATCGAACCATCCGGGCATGCTGGCGACCGTCCATCCGATCGCGGCCACTGCCCACCATCGCCAGCACCAGACCGTCGCCGGCCCGCTGACGATGAACACCACGAGCAGACCGGCCGCCAGAAATGCCCACCCACCGATGCCGGCGCCGCTGGCGCCGGTCTGGAACCGCAACAGGGCCGCGAACGAGGTCGGCGCGTCGCCGACGATCCCGAGGAGACCCAGTCGATCGCCGGAGCTGATCAGCGCGAGCGGCCACGGAATCAGGAGCGCCAGTGCCGCGCCCGTCGCGACGGCGGCCCCTTGGGCCATGCCCCGCACGGATCGTGCATCACCGATGACGGGCGACGCGAGGGCGAAGCCGGCCACCACGACCGGCACGAAGGCCAGCGCGGGGGGCCAGAACACCGTGACGAGCGCAGTCCCCCCGGCCAGGGTGACGATGACCCGCCGACGGGACCACCGCGAGGGCGCCAGATCGGCCAGGGCCAACAGCCCCAGCACCAGCCAGGGTGCCGCCGCGTAGAGGAGCAGGGAACCGAGGTGACCATGCTCAATGGCGTTGCGCGGGAGGGGCAGGACGCCGTACGTGACGGCCGCGACAACGGCCGGCCAGCCGCGCCCGGCGCCGACTCGAGCGACGCGGGCCGCGCCGAGCATTCCCGCGGGGATCGCCCCGACGATGAGCAGCGTCTGGCCCAGCCCACCAGCTCCCAGCGTCACGAAACGCAGCGTGGCCGCGACCGCGGTGAGTGGCGGGGCAGGCGACTCCGCGCCGAGTCCCGCGAACCTCCATTGCGAGGTGAAGGCACGGACCAAGTCGCCGAAGCTCGGCCACGGCGCGAGCTCGCCGACGGCAGCCACCCGCCCGAGGATGAGATCCCGGACCCCGATCAAGACCAGCACGAGGACGGCGGTGACGAGCATCCCCCGAACGCTGCGGACCTGGGTGTTCGCCGAGTCCGCCATCTCGCGGGACCGTTCCGAGAGGCCTCGGACCCGATCCGGAGCCTGCAGGCTGTTCGCGACGTACGACGAGATACGGGCGCTTCCGTGGTACTGGAACGCCCGCACCTCCCGGTCATGGACCGTCCGCGATCCCTGGGCCCGACCCCGGGCTTCCCGAAGCTCGCGAAGGTGACGGACGTTCCACCACCAACCCCCGATCAGCCCTCGCGCTCGATGCACGTCCCGGCGAGCGAGGAAGACCAGGACCTCCGCGCCATGGAGGGCCAGCGCGGCCGGAACCAACCACAACAGCCGGAGGGTCCCGGTGGCAGTGAGCAACGCCCGCACCCGATGGCGGTGGGCCACCTCGTCGGCCACCGGCGGATCCTCGGCGTGGTGCCGCACCCGTGCGTCGGGGGCCACCATGACCCGGGCCGCGACGAGCCGGGCCCGCCAACACAGATCGATCATGTGGGCACCCGGATCGCACGCCTCGTCATAGCCTCCGAGTGCGGCAAAGAGATCCGCACGAACGAGGACGCACGCGTCCCCGACGAAGAACACATCTCGAACCGCGTCGTGCTGCTCCTGGTCCAGTTCGTCGGGCTGGATCTCGCTGTGGGGCTGCCCGAACCGATCGACCGACCAGCCGACTTCCCGCAGGACTTCGGGCCGATCGACCTCGACGATCTTCGGCCCGACGACCGCGGCGTTCGATCGGTACGCCTCGGCAACCAGGAACCGGATGGCGCCGGGCTCGACCACGACATCGTCGTGACAGAACAACAGGAACGGCGCGCCGGCAACGCTGCTTCGAGCTTCGTTGGCTGCCGCGGTGTAAGGCTGCTCGGCGCCGACCGCCTTCACGAAGGCCTCGGGTAGGACCGCGGCGACCCGAGCTCGCAGATCCTCGTCGGTCGCCGCCACGACCAACACCGTCAGATCCGGGTAGCCACAGGCCCCGAGGGAGCCCAGTGTGGCCTCCAGGTGAGGCGCGGCCCCGCGTGCGACCACCACCGCGACGACGGCCGGCGCCTTCGAAGCCGATGTCGAAGGGACGGCTTCGGCCAATGCGGTTGACGCCGGATCCGGCGGTGGTCGATCGGCCTCCATGGGGGCGGCGAGCCTACCGGTCACATGTTCGCGGGTCGGGTTGCCCGTGACGCTCGTCACGAGTGCTTGCAGGAGTTAGCACTTCGCTGTATCCTGCGAGCACACGAACACCGGAACCGGGCAACGGTCCGGGTCACCCCACGCAGGAGCAATCATGGAAATCGACCTTCGCAAGACCGCCGCCGACGCCGCCTACATCGCGGTCGGAGCCGGCGTCCTCGGCTTCCAGCAGGCGCAGGTCCGTCGCCGCGAGGCGGGCGACCGCATCGCCACGCTGGCCCGGGACACCCAGTCCGCAGTCCAGACCCAGGGCCAGTCGATCCGCACGCTCGTCAACGACACCGCCAGCTCCGGCCTCGACGCCGCGACGGCCACCGTGCGCAGCGCCGATCCCCGGCAGTGGGTCGAGCCCATCATCGTGGACGTTCGCACCCGGGTTGCTCCCGTCGTCGAGCAGATCCGTGCGGTCGATGTGACCGCGCCGGTTCAGGCCCTGCCCGAGCATCTGTCGAAGGCAGTCGAGGTCGGTCGGGCCCGAGTCCAGTCACTTCGGGGCGACACCACCAACTGACCGTCTCGAACCATCGACGTCGGCGAACCCCCCGTCGCCGACGTTCCCACCGACGACCCCCTCTCCGGAGGGGGTCGTCGTCGTATCGGGGCCCAGTCGTCGTATCGGGGCTCGGTCGCACGTTCGATCGGCAGCACCCGGAGTCCGTACGCTGGGAGGATGCTCGTCGCACTCGCCGGTGGTGTCGGCGCCGCCCGCTTCCTCCGGGGGCTGGTCCGCGTCGTCGATCCCCGCTCGGTCACGGTTGTGGTCAACACCGCCGACGACGACCGGTTCCACGGCTTGGCCGTCTCCCCCGACCTCGACACCGTGACCTACACCCTGGCCGGCGCCGAACACCCGGAGCAGGGCTGGGGACTCGCCGACGAGTCCTTTCGGGTGATGGACGCACTCGACCGTTACGGCGTCGAGACGTGGTTCCGGCTCGGGCGACCGGGATCTCGCGACCCACCTGTTCCGCACCCAGCGACTCGCGGCGGGCGCCACCCTCACCGAGGTCACCGCCGAGATCGCCGCGGCGTGGGGCGTGCCGTCGCCGCCTTCTCCCGATGACCGACGACCGCGTCGCGACCCGCGTCACGGTCAGACGGCCCGACGGCTCGACCGAACAACTGGCGATGCAGGAGTGGTTCGTCCGTGAACGCTCCGAGCCGCCCGTCGTCGACGTCGACTTCGCCGGTGCAGCCGCCGCGGTCCCCGGGCCCGCGGTGCTCGAGGCGCTGCGGGACGCCGACACCATCGTCGTCTGCCCCAGCAACCCGGTGATCTCGATCGGCCCGATCCTCGCGGTGCCGGGCATCCGCGACGAACTGGTCCGACGACGGGACCGCGTCGTCGGCGTGAGCCCGATCATCGCCGGCGCCCCGGTCAAGGGCCCGGCCGATCGCCTCATGGACCCGTTGGGGATCGAGGTGAGCTGCGTCGGTGTCGCCGAGCCTACGGCGACTTCTGCGCCACGCTCGTGATCGACGCCACCGACGCGGGCCGGGCCCGCGAGGTCGAACAGCTCGGGCGTGCGCCCGGTGGTCGCCGACACACTCATGCGCGATGCCCGAGTCGCGGCGACGCTCGCCCGCCACACTCTCGACGCGGTCGCGTGATCCCCTCCTTGCACGTCATCCCGGTCACCGGCATCGGCGAGATCGGTCGCGACGCCCCCCTCGGGCCGATGATCGCCGATGCGGCCGAATCGACCAGGGCACGCCGCTCGCGACCGACGACTGCCTCGTCGTCACCCAGAAGATCGTGTCGAAGGCCGAGGGCCGGCTCGTGCCGCTCGACCCCGACGACTTCGAAGCCCGGGCCGCGATCATCGAGCGAGTCGCGTGCGCATCGTGCGCCGGCGCGACGACCTGGTCATCTCCGAGACCCACCACGGGTTCGTCTGCGCGAACGCCGGCGTCGACCTGTCGAACGTCGACGCCGGGTACGCGGCGCTGCTCCCCGTCGACGCCGACCGCTCGGCCCACCACGTCCGCAACGCGATTCGCGGCGCCGGGGGCGCCACGACGTCGCGGTCATCGTGTCCGACACCTTCGGCCGCCCGTGGCGCCTCGGTCTCACCGACGTCGCCATCGGCGTCGCCGGCATCGCCGCGGTCGTCGACCTCCGCGGCCAGTACGACGACCGAGGCCAGCGAGCTCCAGGTCACCGAGGTCGCGATCGCCGACGAGATCGCGGCGGCCGCCGAGCTGGTGATGGGCAAGAGTCGTCGGGGTGCCGGCCGCGATCGTCCGCGGCCTCGACCCCGCGTGGTTCGGCCGCGGATCGGTGCGCGACCTCGATCCGCCCGCCCGAGGACGACCTCTTCCGATGACGGGCCGACCCGACGTCGGAAACCGCGCCTGCGACGGGCGTTCCCGGCGCTTCGTCGAGGCTCGCCGCTCGATCCGGGCGTTCACCGCCGAGCCGGTCGACCCGTCGGAGCTCGACACGCTCGTGACCGCCGCGTGCCTCGCCCCCGCCCCGCACCACTCGCGACCGTGGCGGTTCGTCATCGTCACCACCGAGGCGGCCAAGGCCGAGCTCGCCGACGGCATGGGGCGACGGTGGCGGACGATCTCGGCGCCGACGGGGTCGACCCGGACCGCATCGACGCACTCGTCGAGGCGTCGCGGGCGAAGCTCGTCGGCGCGCCGGCGCTCGTGCTCGGCTGCCTCACCTGGGACGGCCTCGACCGCTACCCCGACGAGACTCGACGAGCGCGCCGAGTGGGGCATGGCGCTGCTGTCGCTCGGCGCCGCGGTCGAGAACCTCATGCTCGCCGCCGCCGACCGCGGCCTCGCGTCGTGCTGGGTGGCCGCGCCGATCTTCTGCCCGGACGCCGCCCGCGATGCGCTGGCACTCCCGAACGACTGGCTCCCCCACGCAATGGTGCTCGTCGGTCACCCCGACCCGGCCTACGTGGGCCGCCCACGACCCGAGGTCCCGCTCGACGTGCTCCGCGCGACCCGGTAGCTCCGCTACCCGCGCTGCCGGCGGAACCACTCGAGCGTGCGAGCGACACCCTCGTCGAGCGACGTAAACGGTCGCCAGCCGATTTCGCCCACCGCGTGGCGCACGTCGAGAGCTGATCGTGCGAGTTCACCGGGGCGCGCCGGCGCGTAGCTCGGCGGATCGTTGAACCCCATCGCTCGCGACATCGCGTCGTAGAGGTCGTTGACGCTGGTCTCCACGCCGGTCCCGACGTTCACGATCCCCGCGCCCTGACCTGCCGCGCGCACCAGCGCGTCGACGACGTCGTCGACGTAGACGAAGTCACGCGTCTGCGTGCCGTCACCGAAGATCGTCGGCCGCCGACGGTCGAGGAACAACCCGGCGAAGATGGCCACGACGCCGGCTTCGCCGTGCGGGTCCTGGCGCGGTCCGTACACGTTCGAGAAGGCAGTCGCCACCGAATCCAGACCGTGAATCGTGCGGTAGTAGTGCAGATAGTCGCCGCCGGCCTTCTTCGCCACGCCGTAGGGCGACTCGGGATGCTGAGGATGCGACTCGGGGGTCGGGATCAGCTCCGGGGACCCGTAGATCGTGCCGCCCGAACTCGCGAACACGACCTTCGCCGCGCCCCGGCCAGTGCTCCCTGGCAGACGTTGAGCGTGCCGATCAGGTTCACCTCGGCGTCGAACTGGGGCGCGCCACCGAGACCCGCACGTCCGCCTGCGCCGCGAGGTGAAAGACGACGTCGGGCTTTCGCGATTCGATGAGGTCCGTCACGGCCGCATTGCGGATGTCGATGCGATGAAAAGAGAACCGGCGATCCCCGACCTTGCGGGCGTCGGCCAGGTTGGCCAGGTTGCCGGACGAAAGGTCGTCGGCGACGTCGACGGCCCACCCGTCGGCCAGGAGCCGGTCGGCGAGCGTGGAACCGATGAAGCCCGCGCCGCCGGTGATCAGTCCCTTCACGAGGACCCTCGCTACTGTCAGGAGCTCACCGCTCGCGTTCAGAGCTACTCCGCTGATCGAGTGACCCTCGGCCGACCGCCGCACCGGCCAGCACGACACTGTCGATGATCTCGGCCCCGGCCCCCACGTCGCACCCCGGCGCCGACCACGCTGCGGACCACGCGCGCACCCGCCCCGACGGTGACGCCGTCACCCATCAGCGCCGGACCTTGGATCGTCGCCGAGGGGTCGATCGACGCGGACCCCTGCTGCCAGATCCCGGGCGCGGTCTCCACGGCACCTGGTGCCGGTGGAAGCCCGACCCGCCCGTCGAGGACGTCGAGGTGGGCTTCGAAGTACTTCTCCGGCGTCCCGATGTCGAGCCAGTACCCCGCCGATCGCATCGCGTAGAGCTGACCGGGGTGCTCGAGCATCCGGGGAAACGTCTCCCGTTCGATCGAGACGTTCAGCCGCGGCGGGATCGAAGCGAGCACGCTCGGCTCGAGGACATAGGTCCCGGCATTGATCCAGTTCGTGGGCGCCTGATCACGCGGGGGCTTCTCGACGAACGCGATGACTTCGCCGTCGGCGCGGGTCGGCACGACGCCGAACGCCGAAGGGTCCTCGACCTGCGCGAGCGAGATCGTCGCAGCTGCGCCGCGCGATTCGTGGAACTCGACGAAGGCGCCCAGGTCCAGGTCGGTCAGCACATCGCCGTTGCACACGACGAGCCGTTCATCGAGACCCTCCGCGGCGAATCGGATCCCACCGGCCGTTCCGAGTGGTTCGCGTTCGACGACGAACCGCAACTTCATGTCGCCGAACCGTTCGTCGGCGAAGTGGTCGACGAACGCGTCCGGCAGGTAGCCGAGCGAGAGCACCGCCTCGTCCACGCCGAACTTCGCCAACCAGGCCAACTGGCGCTCGACGAACGGCACGTTCGCGATCGGCAACAGCGGTTTGGGAGTCGAGTAGGTGAGCGGGCGAAGCCGGGTTCCGGCGCCGCCGACGAGGACGATTGCCTTCACGGCGTGCCCGCGCCCCCAGCGGCCGGCGGAGCCTCTGCCGGCGCGGTCTCGGTCGGCGTGACCGCGGGCGCGGTGGTGGTGGTCGAAATCCCGCTCGACTCCCCCGCACCGAGGTCGCTGATCTGGGCCAACGACTCGTTCGAGCCGGGCGGCTGCTCGAGCGCGCTGCCCTTCGGCACGTAGTAGATCGCGATGATGTCGCCGTTCTCCATGTGGTAATCGCTCGGATTCCCCGTACGGGGCTCGTCCGGCCACGGCTCGTTCTGATGCGCGACCTTCCAATACAGCTGGCCCGGCTGGTCCGAACCCGGACACTTCTCCGGCGTGCTGAAGTCCGCGCCTGCCGCCCAGTCGGACCAGAGCGTGATCGACGTCGCGGACACCTTGCTCTGCGCGTAACCGAGGTATCTCCCCAACGTGGCCTGTTTGCCGGTCTCGTCACTCGCCCGAGGGTGCTCGTGAATCAAATAATCGGCGTGGGAGTGGATCCCGGCGAGCGGATTCGGATTCTGGGAACCGTCACGACCTTCGAACGCCGGGATCGGCCCGAGCCAGTTCCCGCAGATGTTCACGCCGAGATACGAGTGCCAGTGGTCACTCAGCGTCGGCGCGCCACCCGCCTTGTCCTTGTTCTCCTGGAAGCTGAACACCACGAGCGCGGCCAGCACCACCGTGATACCGACGGTGGCGAACAACCATCCTCGCGACGCCCCCTGCTTGGGTCGGCGTACCCGCGAGCGAACCCGCGCGCGGCTGTACTTACTCTGCTTCGGCTTGGCCATGGCGGCGGCCAGGCTACCCCGTCGGAACGCTCGGTTTGCGACGCGTCCAGAGGCGGGCCCCGACCAACTCCACCGCAGCCCGCAACGTCAGGAAACCGGCGGCCACCGGCAGCAGGAGCCGTTGCCGACCACACCACCACTTGTCGAGGTAGCGGTACGCGGCCCGGTGGTGCGCCGCGATCGACCGAGCCGGATGGCGAGCTCGGCTGGCCCCGACGGCATGGGTCACCCGGGCCGCCGGTTCGAAACGCACCCGACCACCGGCTTCGGTCACGCCGCGACACACGTCGATGTCCTCCATGAAGAGGAAGAAGCGCTCGTCCCATCCACCCGCCCGGTCGAGCCAACTCCGCCGGAACCAGACGAATGCCCCCGAGACCCAATCCACATCCCGACCGACCGCCGGGTCGGCGTCGAGCTGTCGATAGCGGCGCGTGAAGCGGTTGCCAGGTGCGATTCGACCCAACAACGCGTGGCCGACCGAGACACCGAGCCCCGGCGTGGTCCGCGCCGACGGATACCGCGACCCATCGGTGTTGTGGATTGCCGGTCCGACCACACCGAGATCGGGTGCCGCCGCGAAGGCGGCAATGACTGCCGCTCCCGCCCCGGGCTGGACGGTCGTATCGGGGTTGGCCACCGCGACGATCGGGGCGGTGGTCGTCGCGATCCCCAGATTCGCGGCGCGTGCATAGCCGAGATTGGCGTGGGGCTCGAGCACCGTGACGGTCGGGAATTCCTGGCGCAATGCGTCCGATTCGCCGGGGTCGGACCCGTTGTCCACGACGACGATCTCGGGCACGCCTGTCGAGTTCTCGGCGAGCAGCGATGCGACGCAGGCCCGGAGCAACGGCCCCGCGTGGTAGTTGACGACGACCGCGGCCCAGGCAGGACCCTCGCTCATAGCCGGGAGAACCGGAACCGGATCAGCGCCACCAGCGCGGCGAATCCGTCTCGCCAGGTGATCTTCTTTCCCTCGTGGAACTCGCGCCCTGTGTACGAGATCGGGACCTCGTAGATGCGAATACCCTTGCGAAGCACCTTGGCGGTGATCTCCGGTTCGAAATCGAAGCGGTCGGATTGCAGTGTGATGCCGTCGAAGATCCGGCGGTCGAACAGCTTGTAACACGTCTCCATGTCCGACAGCGTCGTGTTGTAGAGCACGTTGGTCACGAACGACAGCAGGCGGTTCCCCAGCCAGTGTTGGTAGAGCATGTTGCGCCGCTCACCGGTGAAGCGAGAGCCGTAGACCACGGTTGCCTTGCCCCGAAAGACGGGAGCCAGCAGCTTCGGCCAATCGTCGGGGTCGTACTCGAGGTCCGCGTCCTGGATGAGCACCAGATCGCCAGTGACGTGCTCGAGACCGGTTCGGACCGCCGCACCCTTCCCCTGATTGCGGTCGTGGGTGATCACCCGCACCGTCGAGTCGCGCAACTGGGCGAGAACCTGCGCGGTGCCGTCGGAGCTTCCGTCGTCCACGAGAACGATTTCGCATTCGATCGGCAACTCGACCGCCCGCATCCGGCG
Source organism: uncultured Acidimicrobiia bacterium (assembly GCA_963701625.1). Taxonomy (GTDB): domain Bacteria; phylum Actinomycetota; class Acidimicrobiia; order IMCC26256; family JAENVU01; genus JAENVU01. The sequence continues at coordinate 177,256 of CAVPAT010000007.1, forward strand.
CAGGATCTCGACCACGGTGCTGCGTTCGTTGAAGATCGGCACGATGACCGACAGCTTCGAGTAGCCGCCGGTCTCGACGTCAGCCACCCTGCGACTCCAACTCCCGGCGGTACCACTCGTAGGTGCGGGTCAAGCCTTCTCGGAGCTGAACCTCGGGCTCCCAGCCCAACACCGACCGTGCGAGCGTGATGTCGGGCTTGCGCTGCGTCGGATCGTCGACGGGCAGCGACTCGAACACGATCTCGGACTGAGAACCGGTGATCTCGATCACGGCCTCGGCCAGCTCGAGAATGGTGAATTCGGCGGGATTGCCGATGTTGACCGGCCCGACGTGGTCGGATTCGAGCAGCGCGATGATCCCTCGGATCTCGTCGTCGACGAAACAGAACGAGCGGGTCTGCTTCCCGTCTCCGTAGACGGTGAGGGGCTCACCCTGCATCGCCTGCACCAGGAAGTTGGACACGACCCGGCCGTCGCCGGGCCGCAATCGTGGCCCATAGGTGTTGAAGATCCGCACGATCCGCACATCGAGGTCGTGGCTGCGGTGGTACGCGAGGGTGAGGGCCTCCGCGAACCGCTTGGCTTCGTCGTAGACGCCGCGCGGTCCGATGGGGTTCACGTGACCCCAGTAGTCCTCGGTCTGGGGGTGGACCTGCGGGTCGCCGTACACCTCACTCGTCGAAGCGAGAAAGAACCGAGCCCCCTTGGCCAGTGCGAGCCCGAGCATGTTGTGGGTCCCGAGCGACCCGACCTTCATCGTCTTGATCGGATGCTCGAGATAGTCGATCGGGCTGGCGGGACTCGCCAGATGCAGGACCGCGTCGACCGAACCGGCCACGTGCACGAAGTTGGTCACGTCGTAGTGCTCGAAAGTGAAGTGCTCGCGACCGAGCACGTCAGTCAGATTGTCGATGCGACCGGTGAGGAGGTTGTCCAGTCCGACGACTTCCCACCCACCGTCGACGAGTCGTTCGCACAGGTGCGAACCCAGGAAACCGGCGGCACCCGAAACCACCGCACGCGGCCGAGGCGTATCGCTCGCACGACGGCGAGGCTGATCGATCACGAGCGACCGACTCCTTCGTAGGTGAATCCGTGGCGCCGGAGCATCACCGGGTCGAGCAGATTCCGGGTGTCGAGCACCGCGGGAGTCTGCAACATCCTGCCGACCCGCCCGAAATCCATCCAGCGGAACTCGTCCCACTCGGTGAGGACCGCGAGTACGTCCGCACCCTCGCACACCGCGTACGGATCGGAATCGACGATGAGGCCGGGTGCGAGGCTCGCGGCCCGCTCGCCGGCCGCGGGGTCGTACGCCCGGACGGTCGCGCCCTCCTCGATCAGCCGGTTCACGATGACCAGCGCCGGCGAATCCCGGAGGTCGTCGGTGTTGGCCTTGAACGTGAGGCCCCAGCACGCGATCTTCGCGCCCGCCAGGGAACCGCCGACCAGGTCGGACACCTTCGTGACCATCCGCTCGTGCTGTTCCCGGTTGACCTGCACCGCTCCTCGCAGCAGCGAGAAGTCGTACCCCACGTTCCGAGCGGTATAGAGCAGGGCCGCGGTGTCCTTCGGGAAGCACGAACCCCCGTATCCGGGTCCGGGGTGCAGGAACTCGAACCCGATGCGTTGGTCGTAACCCATGCCCAGCGCGACCTCGCGGACGTCGGCATCGACCTCTTCGCACAGGTTCGCGATCGCGTTCACGAACGAGATCTTCGTGGCCAGGAACGCGTTGGACGCGTACTTGATCATCTCGGCCGACGCGGGGTTGGTCACGAGGATCGGCGCGTTCAAACTCTTGTACAAGTCCGAGACCCGAACCGCGACCGAGGTGTCGGTACAGCCGATCACCACCCGGTTGGGATGCAGGAAATCCCGCACGGACGTCCCTTCGCGGAGGAACTCCGGGTTCGAGGCGACGAGTACCTCCTCGGGCGGCGCGCCCGCCTCGGCGAGGACACGCTGCACCATCGTGGTGGACCCCACCGGCATCGTGGACTTGTTGATCACCACGGTCCCCGGCCGCAACACCGGTGCGATCTCACGCGCGACGGTATCGACGAACGAGAGGTCCGCAGCGCCGTCGTCGCCCTGGGGCGTCGGGACGCAGAGGAAGACGAAGTCCCCGACCTTCGCGGCGTTCTTCGCTCCCAGGACGAACCGGAGCCGGCCGGACTTCAGCCCTTCGGCGAGCAACTCCGGCAGTCCCTCTTCGAGAATGGGGACCTCGCCCTTGTTGAGTCGGGCCACCCGCTCGTCGTCGATGTCAGCACAGATGACGTTGTGGCCGAGGTGGGCGAGACAGACCGACGTGGTCAACCCGACGTAGCCCGCACCGATCACTGCAACTTCACTCATTGCCGACCTCCTGCGATCGCCGTGCCCTCCGGCGCGGCGATGTCATGTTCTTCCCGCGGCGACCCATGCGTCCTCGGCAATCGGTGCCCGTCCCCGGAGCGGTTCCCACCAGGTCCGGTGCTCCGCATACCACGCGACCGTGTCACGGATGCCGGCATCGAAGTCGACCTCCGGCGTCCAGCCCAGCTCGCGCCGGAGGCGGGAACTGTCCAGGAGGTAGCGCCGGTCGTGGCCGGGGCGGTCCGGAACGATGGTCTTCAACGAGTCCGGCTTCCCGAGTGCGTCGAGGACGAGATCCGCGATCTCGACGATGCTCGCCTCCACCCCGCTGCCGACGTTGTAGGTCTCGCCGACCTGGCCGGACTCGAGGACCAACTCGATCGCTCGACAGTGATCCATCACGTGCAACCACTCGCGCTGGTTCGCCGTCGATTCGTAGAGCGGCAGCGGTTGATCGTCGAGCGCCTTGGTCGTGAACAGCGGGATCACCTTCTCGGGGAACTGGTAGGGCCCGTAGTTGTTCGAGCAGTTCGTGATCGTGATCGGCAGCTCGAACGTCTCGTGATAAGCGCGCACGATGTGGTCCGCGGCCGCCTTGGAGGCGTTGTACGGCGTGCGGGGCCGATACGGGGAGTCCTCGGTGAAGGCGCCCGGATCGTCCAGGTCGAGGTCGCCGTACACCTCGCAGGTGGACACGTGGTGGAATCGCCCGACGCCGACCTGGCGTGCCGCGTCGACAGAGCACCTGGGTGCCGAGCGCGTTGGTGCGCATGAACCGGCCCGGGTCGAGAATCGCGAGGCTGTTGTGCGACTCGGCGGCGAAGTTCACGATGACGTCGACCGCGTGGTCCCGCAGCGCCGACTCCATCGCGGGACCATCACCGATGTCAGCCTCGAGAAAGACCACCCGATCCGAATCCGCCCCGAGCACATCGTCGAGGTTGGCCAGATTGCCGGCGTAGGTGAGCAGGTCGACGGCCACGACTTTGTCGCCAGGGTGGTGCTCGACCCAGTGGCGCACGAAGTTGGACCCGATGAATCCGGCGGCGCCGGTCACGAGCAGCGTGGGCATCGAGGGAGCTTAGGACGCGCTCATCCTGCCCGGAGCCGTCGGATCCGGGCCCCGCCGGCAGGCTGCAACAGGCTCAGCAGGATGGTGCGTCGGCCGGCGGCGTGTCCTTCGTGCTCTCGACGGCCTTCGCGGTCGTGCTACTCGTGGTCGGGGCGGATTTCGCCACCTTGTCCTTGCCGTGCACTCCCCGCCAGTCCTCGCCGATCACCACGGTGACGTCGACATCACTCAAGGTGGCGTCTTCGATCAGTTGTCCGGCACCACCGAGATACCGCGCCACGAGCTCGGCCTTCGCGACCTGGCCCGGGGCGTATCGCACGACCGTGACCGCGGTGGGCGCGGCGTCGCCCGGTGCCGCCGGTGCAAAACCCCGCTCCTGGAGCCGGGCGAGCGCACGGCCGGCCTCTCCGTCCTTCTTCGGCCCGTTGAGCCCGGTGCCGTTGAGCACCTGGACGATCACATCGCCCGGGTTGACCGGCACGGCGTCGGGCTGGTTCGAGTCGCCGAAGACGCGCAGGCGTGCGAGCTCGACGTCCGCGTCAGGTTGTTTGGCGACCAGCCGGCCGGCCTCGCCGCTCGACGCCTCCCACGGCAGCGTCACCATCTCGAGCGCGCCGGGCTGCTCGGGATCGACGTTGCGGAAGGTCTTGACCAGGCGGAGGATGTCCTGCTTACTCAGCTGGTCGTCGATCTTGAGCTTCGGCACGATCGCCTCGGCGATCTTGATCGCATCCAACGGATTCTGCCCCGCGTCGGCCGAGGCCTTCGACGCCAGCTTGCGAATGAAGTCCTGCTGGCGGGTGATCCGGTCGATGTCCGCTCGCGGACTCGCGTCGCTCCAACGCCCGTCCTTCTGGAACTGGAGATGCCGGGACCGGACGTAGGCGAGAGCGGTGTTCCCGTCCAGGGACTGGCACCCGGCGAACGGGATCGAGAGTCCCGACCACACGTCGCGGGCTGGATATGGGAAGTACACGTCGATACTGCCGACCGCGTCGACGACACCGATGAAGGCCTCGAAGTTCACCTCCACGTAGTGATTGATGTCGAGGTCGAAGGCGGTCTTCATCATGTCGATGACAGCCTGCGGTCCGTCGTTGAAGACGCTGTTGATCTGGACGGTCCCCTTCCCGGGCACCTCGACGAGGAGATCCCGAGGAAACGACACCGCGAGGCTCGTCTTCGTCTTCGGGTCCACGTGCAGGACCATCATCGTGTCCGAGCGCTGCCCACCCTCCTGCTCGGCCGAGCCGAACGCGTCCTGCTGGGTCGCGTTCTCCACGAACGCCCGGGTGTCCGAGCCGATGATGAGGTAGTTGCCGCCCTCCGCCGGGCCGTCCGGAAACTCGAGGCCGGGCACCTTGGGGGTGTCATCGAGGGTCTGGCCGACCCGGACGTTGAGGTAGGCGATGCTGGTCACGACCACGACGAGCGCGGCGAACGACGCAACGAGAAAACGCGCAAAGAGGGTCCGCCGGACGGCGGGGGTGAGAGCCACAGCCCGCAGATGGTACCGGCCCGACCCGCTGATCTCGGTTCAACCTGTGGACGGGCTCAGTCGGGTTTCTCCCCATACCGGAGGCTTTCTTCGGGTCAGCCGGTGCGGCCGGCGCGTAGCCTCAGCCGCGATGACACTGGCCGCGGCGCTCACCACGCTCCCCAAGGGGCTTCCAGCGGCCATCGTGCGCGACGGGGATCGGGTCGTGCTGGCCGCCGGGATCGAAGAGTGTCGATCCGTGCACCCGAGCTCGGACTCGGACCCGTTCGCGATCCTGGACGCGATCGATCGTGGCTGGTGGGCCGGGTATGTCGGCTACGACCTCGGTCGCCGGATCGAGCAAGTACACCCCAGACCCGCGCCGGACGCACCTCCTGGAACACCGGCGCCGGTCGTCGCCGACCTCGCGTTCGCGCGATTCGCCACGCGCGCCGAGATCGCGGCCGACGGTTCCCGAACGCTGTTCGGAACCGGGCCCGAGCGCCGGGCGCTCGAACGCGCCCTCGACGCCACGCCACCGATCCCGACTTCGGCCCGACCCGTCGTCAGCGCGACAGCAACATGGGCGAGCAGTCTCGATCGCTGGGAGTTCGAATCTCGCGTCCGGGCCATCCAGGAGCTGATCCGGCGCGGCGAGTGTTACCAGGTGAACCTCACCCGGCAGCTCCGCGGTCCGGCCGTGGACCCGGTCGCGCTCTGGACCGCGGTCGCGCTGGGCAACCCGGCGCCTCACGCGATGTTCTGGCGTGGTCCTGGCGGGGTCGCGATCGTGGGTGCGTCACCCGAGCGCTTCCTTCGCCTCGACGCCCGACGGTCGAGACCCGGCCGATCAAGGGCACCGCGGCCAGGGCGATCGGGCTGCGCACGAGCGCCAAGGACCGGGCCGAGAACGTGATGATCGTCGACCTCGCCCGCAACGACCTCGGACGGGTGTGCCGACCGGGCATCGTCGAGGTCCCCGCTGTGCGCGGTCGAAGCCCACCCCGGCCTCGTCCACCTCGTGAGCACCGTCCGCGGCGTCTTGCGCGATCGACGTCGGCCTCGGCGAGCTGCTGCGGGCCACCTTCCCGCCGGCATCGGTCACCGGCGCGCCCAAGCCCCGGGTCCTCCAGATCATCGAGGACCTCGAACCGGTCCCCCGCGGCGTCTACTGCGGCGCGACCGGCTGGATCGACACCGACCGACGCCGCGGCGACCTCGCCGTCGCGATCCGCACCTTCACCTTCGCCGGCGGCCGCACGACCCTCGGTGTCGGCGGCGGCATCGTCGCCGACTCCGATCCGGCACCGAGTGGGACGAGACCTACCTGAAGGCCCCGCGCCTCCTCGCGCCGCAGGCGCCGCGACGCCGACCCGCACTTGCCGCGGCGCGATCGATGAAGCCGATGCCGGTCTGGCTCAACGGCGTGCTGGTCGCCGCTGACGAAGCCGCGGGTCTCGCCGATGGACCACGGGCTCCTCATCGGCGACGGCGTGTTCGAGACGCTGCGGGTCTACGGCGGGGATCTTCGCCTGGGACCGTCACCTCGACCGGCTCACTCACTCCGCCGCGGGGCTCGCACTCGCCGTGCCCTCCGTCGACGATCTGCGCGGCCGCCGACGCCGTGGTGCCGCGAACGGACGGCGCGAGGCGCGGCTCCGCATCACCGTCACCGGCGGCCCGGCGCCGCTCGGCAGCGAGCGGGCGCCGCCCCGCCCACCGTCATCGTGGCCGCCAGCGCGCTGCCCCCTGGCCACCGACCGCAGACGTCGTCATCGTGCCCTGGACCCGCAACGAGCACGGCGCGACGGCCGGGCTCAAGACGATCTCCTACGCCGAGAACGTCCGGGCGCTGGCCTACGCCCACGACCACCGCGCCAGCGAGGCCGTCTTCGCCAACACCCGCGGCGACCTCTGCGAGGCGACCGGCTCCAACGTGTTCGTGGTGCACGGGGATCGGCTGCGCACACCATCCGCCGATGCCGGCTGCCTCCTCGGCGTGACCCGGGCCCTGGTGATCGAGTGCGCCGGCGACGCCGGCATGCCGCTGCGGAGGAGGACGCTGCCGCTCGCCGCGCTCCGCGGACGCCGACGAGGCGTTCCTCACGTCGAGCACCCGCGAGGTCCAGGGCATCGCTCGGTCGACGGCGCGACTTCCAGCCGCGCCCGGGCCGGTGACTGCCCGCCTCCGCGACGCCTTCGCTGCCCTCGTCGCCCGCGACGTCGACCCCTGAAGCCGAAACTTCCCGCGCGCACCCTGAGCCGGCAACCTCGGTGCGGAGGTGGACGACGTCGCCGACCGCGACGTCGTGGTCGGGCCGTCGTCGCGCACGACCAGCGCGCCCGTCGCCGTCGAGGTCGACCGCGGTGCCGACGAGCTCCCGGTCGGGCCACGGTCGACCCGCACCCGCCGCCCGAGGGTGGCCGAGCGGCGACTCGGTAGCCCGTCGACCGCGGTGCGAGATCGCCGAGGCGGCGGTCGAGCGCGTCGAGGAACGCGTCCGGAGCACCGCGTCGCGGTCGACCGGGCGCCCCGCCTTCGGGTTCGCACGCGGTCGCGATCGCGGCCAGCTCGTCGGGCACGCCCGCCACGTCGAGGTTGCACCCCGATCACCGACCACGCACGGCGCCGCCACCGAGTCGACCTCGGCCAGGAGCCCGGCGAGCTTGCGGTCGTCGACGACCAGGTCGTTGGGCCACTTCAGGCCGGCCGTGACCCCGGCGCCCGACTCGACGCGCCTCCGCCAGCGCCAGCCCGGCCGCCATCGTCACCAGGCCCGACGCGCTCGGGCGCCAGGGTCGGGCGCAGCAGCACCGAGACCAGCAGCGCCGACCCCGGCCGGCCTCCCAGGTCCGGCCGAGCCGACCCCGACCCGCGGTCTGGTGGTCGGCCACCACCACCACGCCGTCGGGTGCGCCGGCGCGGGCCTCGTCGAGGAGGTAGCGGTTGGTGGAGTCGATCGACGCGAAGCGGCGGATCTCCCACCCAGGGCCCCGCGTCGGTTCGGACGAGTAGCGGCCGGTTCGGGCATCGACCGTAGGATACGGCGACACTCCACCCGGAACGAAGGGCCCGTCGTGCCGCTGCCGTCGAAGATCCTGATCGCCAACCGTGGCGAGATCGCCATCCGAGTCATGCGCACCTGCCGCGAGCTCGGGATCACCACGCGTCGCGGTCTACTCCGAGCTCGACCGCGACGCCGCCCACACCCGGTACGCCGACGAGGCCTACGCCCTCGGCGGGCAGACGGCCGCCGAGAGCTACCTCAACACCGACGCGCATCCTCGAGATCGTCGCGCGAGCGGCGCCGACGCCGTGCACCCCGGCTACGGGTTCTTCGCCGAGAACGCCGACTTCGCCCGCACCCTCACCGACGCCGGCGCGATCTGGATCGGGCCGCCGCCCGAGGCCATCGAGGTCATGGGCGACAAGATCTCCTCCCGGAAGGCGGCCGCGGCGCCGCGACGTGGCATCGGTGCCCGGCACGCTCGAGCCGATCCAGTCGACCGACGAGATCGTCGCCTTCGGCGAGGAGTTCGGCTGGCCGGTCGCCATCAAGGCCGCGTACGGCGGCGGCGGCAAGGGCCTGAAGGTCGTGCACGAGCCCGACGAGGTGGAGGCCGGCGTTCGAGTCGGCCACCCGCGAGGCGCCGGCCTACTTCGGCCGCTCCGAGGCCTACCTCGAGCGCTACCTCACCCGCCCCCGCCACATCGAGATCCAGGTCTTCGCCGACACCCACGGCAACGCCGTATGGCTCGGCGAGCGCGACTGCTCCACGCAGCGTCGCCACCAGAAGCTCATCGAGGAGTCCCCCGCGTCCGGGCCTGTCCGACGACATCCGCCGGGCCATGGGCGAGGCCGCGGTGAAGGTCGCCCTGGGCTGCGGCTACACCAACGCCGGCACCGTCGAGATGCTCTACCAGGACGGCGAGTTCTGGTTCCTCGAGATGAACACGCGCCTCCAGGTCGAGCACTGCGTGACCGAGATGGTCACCTCGCTCGACCTCGTGGCCGAGCAGATCCGGGTCGCGGCCGGCGAGCCGCTCTCGTTCACCCAGGACGACGTCGAGCGCCGCGGCCACTCGATCGAGTGCCGCATCAACGCCGAGGACGCCACCCGGGGCTTCATGCCCTCCCCCGGCACGCATCACGCGGACTGGCGCCCGGCGGGCCCGGGCGTCCGCTGGGACGGCGGCTACGAGACCGGCGACGAGATCTCGCAGTACTACGACAACCTCGTCGGCAAGCTCGTCGTCTGGGCTCCCGATCGCGAGCGCGCCGCGGCGCCGGAGCTGCGGGCACTTCGCGAGCTGCGGGTCGAGGGCATCCACACCACGATCCCCGCCCACCTCGCGCTCGTCGAGCACCCCGACTTCGCCGCCGGGCACCACTCCACCAAGTGGGTCGAGGAGGAGCATCGACCAGGTGCTCGGCGGCCGTCAGCGCTCCGACGCCCGGCACCGACGCCGACGCCGAGGCCGACCCGCTGCCGAGCGGACCGTCCCCGTCGAGGTCGAACGGCAAGCGGTTCTCGGTGAGGCTGTGGCTCCCCGATGCACCGGTCGCCGCGGCCTCGCGCCGGCGCCCGAAGGGCCCCGCCCGAAGCCCGCGGCCACGGCGCGGTGGCGGGGGCAGCGGGACCATCACCGCACCGATGCAGGGCACGATCGTCAAGGTGCTCGTGGCCGAGGGGCGACGCGGTCGAGGTCGGCCAGGCCGTGCTCGTGCTCGAGGCGATGAAGATGGAGAACCACATCAACGCCGAGACCGCCGGCACCGTCAAGGAGATCCGCGTGGCGGCCGGCGACACCGTCGGCCCCGGCGACGTCCTCGTCGTCATCGAATAACCGACACCGGTTCCCACCGTCGCGACCTAGCTTCGGTCTTATGAGCACACCGCTGATCTGGGTCGACGCGTTCACCGACACGCCGTTCGCCGGGAACCCCGCCGCGATCTGTCTGCTCGACGCCCCTGCCAACGAGGCCTGGATGCAGCACCTCGCCTGCGAACTCGGACTCGCCGAGACGGCCTACCTGGTTCCCCAGGGCGACCATGAGTACGGGCTCCGGTGGTTCACCCCCACCGTCGAGATCCCGCTGTGCGGCCACGCCACGCTCGCGGCCGCGCACGCGCTCTACGAGTCCGGCCGGGCGAACGGGCCGATCACGTTCCACACCCGCTCAGGTCCGCTCGTCTGCACCCACCGCGCCGACGGCCTCATCGAGATGGACTTCCCCGCGGTGCGCCCGTCGCCGGTCGAGCCGCCACCCGGCCTGCTCGACGCGCTCGGCATCACCGACGCCGTCGCCGTGCTCGACAACCGACAGTGGTTCATCGTGGAGGTGACCACCGCCGTCGAAGTCGAGCAACTCACCCCTGACCTCCGGGCACTGGAACGCATCGTGGACGGCGCGTCCGTCACCGCCCGCTCGGACCGCGCGGGCGTGGACATCGTCTCGCGGGTCTTCGGGCCCGGCGTCGGCGTCGACGAGGACGCGGTCACCGGATCGGTGCATTGCGCGCTGGTCCCCTACTGGGCCGAACAGCTCGGCCAGGACGAGATCGTCGCCTACCAGGCCTCCGCCCGGGGCGGCACGCTCCACTGCCGTCTCGCGGGCGACCGCGTCTTGCTCGCCGGACCGGCCGTCACCGTGCTGCGCGGCGAAGTGCCAGGCTGAGTCAGATGGCGATCCGGATCGGCAGCTCGCTCGACGACATCGACTGGACCGCGGTCGTCAAGGATCTCGTTGCCGACGACTTCTCGAACGGTCGGTCCCCCTCGGCGCTCCGCCGTGCCTTTGAGCAGTCGCAACACGTCGCGATCGCTCGCGATGACGCCCACGTCGTCGGGACGGCCCGGCTGCTCTCCGACGGAGTCAGCAACGCGTACCTCCTCGATGTCTGGACCGCGTCGACCCATCGAGCGTCGCGGCATCGGTGCCGCGATGGTCGAGCACCTCGCCGACACGGTCCCGGGACAACACATCGGCTTACAGGCCGACGACCCGCGACTCTACGAATCGATGGGATTCGGGAACCAGCCACACTTCATGTCCAAGGTGGTCGGGACCTGGCTCGCCAACGAAGCCAACCGCCGGTAGCGACGCGACCTCAGGCGGCGCGGTCGAGTGTGGCGGGCGGATCGGGTGGGTGGTCGTTCCAGGGGTCGGGGTCGAGTTGGCGGCCGTCGGGTCGGAAGACTTGGAAGTGTTGGTCGTGGAAGATGGTGTGCCAGTTGGTGTGTCGGTGCAAGAACGTGTGATGGGCGCGGCACAGCAGGAGGCCGTTGGTGGTGGCGGTGGGGCCGCCGTTCCGGGCTGGTACGAGTTGTCGTGGGAGCAAGTGGCGGAGGGGCGGGAACGGTACGTCCCGCTCGCCGGGCCGAAGACGGTGCTCGACGCCGTGCGCCCACTCGAGGAGAACCTCGAACGCGCCATGCAGGCAGTTCGCGCTCCGACCTACTTCTGACCACCGAAACCCGCGGGTCGAACGACCTCAGTGGGCGATCAGGAGCACCGGTGGGCGCGGGCAGCTCGATCTCGCTCGGCCAGCTCCCCGACACCCTTCAGCTCCCAGCCGCACGACGCGCACCACAGGCGCCACGTCACGCCGTCCGGTCCGTTGGACAGCAACGTGTGCAATTCAGGAACTGCGCGCTTCTCCGCCTGACGCATGACCGCACGATCGCGCACGGACTCCCCACGAGCAAGGCCCGAAAGTGTCCGGGCAGGTTGCCCCGCCCGGATTGTCACAAGGAGCACCATTCAACGCCCGGAGAAGGCCTGCCCAGCGGCCGAACGCCCGTCACTATGCGATGTTGATGACTTTGCGCACCTGTGCGCTCACACCCAGGCGCGGCGGTAGAGGTTGTCGAGGAAGCCGTCCACCACCGCCTGGCGCCAGAACGTGAACCCGAGCTTGTCCGCCACGCGGGCCGAACGCGGTGTTCCGCGGGTCGATCATCACGAGCATCTCGCCGGTCCAGGTCGCCGAGATGACATCCGTCAGCGCGAGCCCGGCCTCGGTCGCGAACCCGCGGCCCGTGGGCAGCCGGCTCCAACCGCCAACCGAACTCCAGCCGTGGCTCTCCCTCGAACTCGAACCACGCGGCACCGACGTACCCGAGGACCCGTTCGTTGGTGCGGTCGACGACTGCTCGCTTCGCGAACGGCAACTCGTGCGCCTGGGCGACCATTCTGTCGAAGCGATCGTGGGCCGATGCAGCGTCGTGAACTCCGGCCGAGAAGACCATGAAATCGGGATCACAGAACAGCTCGACGAAACGGGCGCGGTCACCCTCGTTCGGGGACCGCACCTCCAACCGGTCGGTGTACACGACCGCGATCCTGGCAGCTACGACGCGGCATCGGCGAGGGATTCCGCCATCGCCGGGTGGACGAGCAGTGAATCGACGATGTCCACGACTTTGAGGTTGTTGGTCACGGCCACCGCAATGACCGAGATCAGCTCCGCGGCACCGCGTCCGACGATCGAGCCGCCGAGTACCACGCCGGTCGCCGGGTCGGAGATCACCTTGACGAACCCGCGCGGGTCGCCGTTGATGAGCGCCTTCGGGTTGGTGGAGAACGGGACCTTGGTGACCCGCACCTTCCGCCCCACCGCGAACGCCTCCGCCTCGGCGAGGCCGACATCCGCGACCTCGGGCTCGGTGAAGATCGCGGAAGCGGCCTTCTCGTAGTCCAGGTGCCGGTGCTCCCGAACGTGCAAGCCCATCACGTGCTCCGCGATCTTGCGGCCCTGCATGGCCGCGACCGAAGACAGCGGCAGCTTCCCGGAGACGTCTCCGGCCGCGTAGACGTGCGGGGCGCTCGTGATGCAATTGTGGTTGATGGTGATGTACCCGGCATCGTCGGTCGCCACCTCGGCATGCTCGAGACCGAGATCCTCCGTGTTGGGCACCGAACCGATCGCCAGAATGACGTGAGACGCATCGACCTTGCGACCGTCGTTGCACTCGACCCGCACCGTCCCGCCGTCCCGAGTGATCGCGGTCGCACGGGCGCCCTTCAGCAACGCGACGCCACGCGCGAGGAACTCGTCCTCCAGAACGGCCGCAACCTCCGGGTCCTTCTGCGGTAGCACCTGCTGGCGCGACACCACCAGCGTCACCTGCGACCCGAGCGCGCTGAACATATGGGTGAACTCCACCCCGGTCACGCCGGACCCGATCACGCACACGTGTTCCGGCAGCTCCGGCGGTGGATAGGCCTCGCGCGTGGTGAGCACCCGTTCGCCGTCCAGCGGCGCCCACTCCGGAATCCGGGGGCGCGAGCCGGTCGCAACGACGAAGACATCGCCGGTCACCCGGACGGGACCCTCAGCACCATCGACACGGACGGTGAACGGATCCACGAAGCGAGCGCTGCCGCGCAGGAGTTGCACCCCCTGGCGCGCCAACAACTCCTCGATGGAAGTCCGTAGGCGCTCATGGATCGCACCGACCCGGGCGCGGAGCGCAGCCGGATCCAGCTCACCGGACGCCCGCAACCCCATCGTTGCCAGCGCGCCCGAGCCCCGCAAGTTCTCCACCGGTCGCGATCATTGCCTTGGAAGGAACGCAATCCAGAAGATGCGCGGCGCCACCCACGACCTCCCGCTCGATCAACGTCACCTCGGCGCCCAAGGTCGCGGCCACGGTCGCAACCGTGTTACCGCCCGGTCCGCCGCCGATGATCACCAGACGCGTCGCCATGCCCGTGACCCTAGAACCGACACCGGCCGCGAACGGTTTTCTCCCGCGCCACGACCCCGTGGGGTCTCCGGCTCCGGAGAAACACGAACGGTTGGGCCGGCGGCCGTCAGGCCGGCGACAGGATGAGGCCGCTGGTCGGGACGCCGGTGCCGGCGGTGACGAGGACGTGCTCGACGTCGGGCACCTGGTTGACCGAAGTCCCGCGGATCTGACGGACGCACTCGGTGATGCCGTTCATGCCGTGGATGTAGGCCTCGCCGAGCAGCCCACCGCTGGTGTTGATCGGGAGCTCGCCCGCCGAGCGAGAGCCGCTCGACGGTCGCGAAGTCCTTCGCCTCGCCCGCGCCCGCAGAACCCCAGCTCCTCGAGCTGCATGAGCACGAACGGGGTGAAGTGGTCGTAGAGGAAGGCCGTCGAGATGTCGCTCGGACGGAGCCCGGACTGACGCCACAGCGTGTCGGCGACCACGCCCATCTCGGGCAGGCCGGTGAGGTCGTCGCGGTAGTAGCTCGTCATCATCTCGCCGTCGTCGGTCGCGCCCTGCGCGGCGGCGGTGATCACGGCCGGCGGTTGGGGCAGGTCCCGCGCCCGCTCGGCGCTGACGTCACGACCAGCGCGACCCCGCCGTCGCTCTCCTGGCAGCAGTCGAGGAGGCGCAGTACCGGTTCGACGATCCAGCGCGACGCCTGGTGGTCTTCGACGGTGATCGGCCGCTCGTAGAACCAGGCGTCCGGGTTGGTGGCCGCGTGCAGCCGATCGACCACGGCGATCGAGGCCGAAGTCCGCGTTGGTGACGCCGTAGGTCTCCATGTACCGGCGGGCGTGCAGCCCGACCCACGCCGCCGGGCGTCAGCAGTCCGAAGGGCGCGTACCAGGACAGCCACAGCGGCAGGCGCCGCCGACCGCGCCACTGATGTCGCCGAAGCGCATACCCGGACCGTTCGTTGAAGGCGCGGTAGCAGACCACGACGTCGGCAACGCCGGTGGCGACGGCCATCGCCGCCTGCATCACCGTGCCCGCCGACGCGCCACCGCCGTACGGGACACGGGCGAAGATGGTCAGTCGCTCGATGCCCGAGGTTGCGCGCCACCTCCATCTCCTCGTTGTTGTCGATGCGTGAACGTGACGAGCCCGTCGACGTCGGCCGCGGTGCAGACCGGCGTCGTCGAGCGCGGCGAGCACCGCACTCGCACGCGAGCTGCAACTCGGTGCGACCCGACTCCTTGGAGAACTCGGTCTGGCCGATCCCCGCGATCGCGGCTTGGTTCGACAAGCGTCATACCGGCAGTCCCACCTCGGCAGTGCCACTGACGTGCTCGCCGAGGTCGTCGACCGCGCTGAATGCCACCTCGACGATGCCCTCACCGCCCTCGGTACGCACGGCCGTCACCCGGCCGGTATAGGTGAGGACGTGACCCGGGAAGACCGGCACACCGAGGCGGATCGCCAGCCGACGGACCATTGCCTCGGGTCCGGCCCAGTCGGTGAGGAAGCGGCTGCAGTAGCCGGTGTCGGACAGGATGTTCATGAAGATGTCCGGCGCACCCTGCGCCTGCGCGTACTCGCGGTCGTGGTGCACCGGCATGAAGTCACGGGTGGCGATCGCGCCGGCGACGATGACGGTCGCGGTCACGTCGATCACCAGCGGCGGCAGCTCGTCGCCCAGCGCGATCGTTGCGAACTCGACGGTCTGACCGCTCATGACCCCGCCACGCGGAACATCGGCAGGACGAGGTCGTCGTCGAACTCGTGGAACTCGACCCCGACCGCGGCCCCCATCACGTCGTCCGCCGATTCGACGCCGACAAGGTTGGCGACCAGTCGCCACCCGTCCGCCAGCTCCACCAGCGCCACGACGGGATCGGTGTCGAACCAGGGGTACTGCGGATGGCGGCATCACGACCGCTGTCAGCACGATGCCGCGGCCCGACGATTCGACCGCCGTCCACGTGAGCGACTGACACGAGGGACACATCGGCCGGGGCGGGTGTCGCAAGGCGCCACACCCGTCGCAACGCTGCACCAGGAGTCGGCGGTCGCGAAGTCCGGACCAGAAGAACTCGGTATCCGGCGACACGCTCGGCGCAAGCCGAGCGGGCAGCCCGCTCGCGCGACCAGTCCGTTCGGGTCGAACTTCAGGATCCGAAACGTCTGGCGCCCGACCAACTCGCCGGCTCCGTCGACATAGGTGGTCACCCAGGTGACGAAGCGACCGCGGCCGAGCCGCGTCTGCTTCTCCGGCGACACCGATTCGAGGACGGTTTCGGCCGTCACCACGTCGCCGAGGTGGAGGTAGCGCGCGATCTCGAACTCCGAGTTCGTTGCGAGGGTGCCGACCATCCCGTCGTCGTCGAGCAGCCGCAACACCTCCGCGTCGTCGGCTTCGACCGGCGAACCGCCCCGCTCGCGGATACCGGTGATTGTTGGCGTCGCCATGGTCCAGGTCTGGAGCATCAGCGGAGGCGCAACGATCTCGCCGTGTCGCGACGACGCGGCCGCCGCGGCGTCGACGTACACCGGGTTCGCGTCGTCGAACGCGGCCGCCCAGTGGCGGATCATCGGCTGGTTCACCGGGTCGGGCGCACGCTGCGGACCTCCGTCCCCGATGGACTTGCCCACCAACGCGGCGAGCGCGTCGTCCAACTCCGTCGGCTCACCACTCACGGATGGCTTGTTATCACGCACGTCGGCCCCACGAGAACCCGACATCGAAGCGACTGTCTGCTCGGGTGCGTCTCGCGCCACGCCTCCTCCGACAAACCTCGGAGTGGTGAGCGGTCAGGGCCAGAGGTCGGGGTACTGCGTGGACTCGAGCACACGGCCGGTGAAGGCGGTGCCGATCTGGTTCGCGAGGAACGCGACGGCCGGGACCACCGCCTCGGGCATCGTCCAGCCCGTCCAGTCGTGGTCCTCGCCGAACTCGAGTTCGGTCTGTTCGGTCCGCACCGCACCGGGCCGCAACGCATGGACCGTGATGCCTGCGTCGACCAGCTCGGGCGCGAGTGCAGTCGAAAACCGCTCCAGCGCCGCCTTGGCCACGCTGTAGATCAGATAGCCCGGCGGCATGAACGGCGTCGTCTCGTGCGCCGCCCCTCCGGACGACATGTTGATGATGCTGCCGCCGCCCTGTCGCGTCATCGCCGGCGCGACGGCCTTCGTCAGGAGGTACAGGCTGCGCACGTTCACCCGCATCGAGCGGTCGAAGTCGTCGACGGTCGACGCCGCGAACGTTGCGTGGGTCGGCGTCATCGCGTTGTTGACCAGTACGTCGACCCTTCCGAACGCGTCGAGGGTCGCGCCGACGAGCGCATCGATGTCTTCGGCAACGCCGATATCGCAGCGCACAGCCAGCCCACGACCGCCGGCCGCGGTGACCGCGGCCACGGTCTCTTCGATCGTGCCCGGCAGCCCGTCGACCGACTCCCCCGCGCTGCGGGCCGCACACACGACCGACGCGCCGAGGGACGCAAGCCCAACTGCAAGGCCCTTGCCGATGCCGCGCGATGCACCGGTCACGATGACCACGCGACCGTCGAGTCGCTCGCTTACTGCCATCGGGTCGACCGGCCTTCGCGCCAACTCCGGACCACGAGATACCGGCCCTTCAGCGCGGCCCGATCGTGACGACCGAATCCCATCACCGTCCCAGGCTCCCCCGTCGCGGTGGGAATCGCCTTCACCCGCTCGAGGCCGTCGCGCACCGCGGGGCCGCTCATCAATCGGGCCCGCGCCAACCCCTCGCCGATGAGACAACCCAGGTCGTACTGCCCCGCGACGGCAGCGCCGACAACCCCAAGTTCGCGGTACAACCCGTTGTCCTCGTGCACGGTGTCCGGATAGGCCCAGCCCTCCCATCCCAGTGCGGACTGCTGGTCGTAGTAGCCGTAGATGAGCGCCGAGTTCCCGACGACGGGCACCGAAGGCTCCTCGCGGGCGAGATCCTGCGCACCCGCCCACATGCCGAGCGAGACCAGCGCTTCCGCCCGGCTCCGGTCGACCAACGCGAGCCCGTGAACGGCGGCCGCATCCTCGAAGAACTCCCCCATTCTGCGCCCGACGTAGGAACGATCCCGGACGATCGCGACCTGGGTCAGTCCGCGGGCCATCAGGTGCTCGGCGAGCAGCGACGGCTCCTCCTCGAGCGATCCGATCTGGAACTGAAACGAGTACTCGCTGCGCGTCTCTTCGGAGCCGGAGTAGTTGACGACGGGAATCCGGGCCGCGTCCACGAGCGCGGACGCGACGATCGCGTTGTCGGAGATGGAGGGCCCGAGGACGGCGACGACGCCCTGGTCGGCCAGTTCGGCGAACGCCTGCTCAACACTGTGGGCCGACCCTCCCGGCAACGGCAAACCCATCGCGGCTGCGTGCACGAACTCGACCTCAGGGTCGAGCCGCCCCGTCGCGGTGCTCCGACGGAGACCGGCGCGTGCTGCCCGCTCGAAGGCAGTCCCGCCGTCCGGAGTCGGAAAGTCGTGCAGCACCCCGATGCGGACCATGGTCGGAGCGTAGATCGCGCCAGCGAAGGGCGCGCCGACTCACGTCATAGGTGAGCGAGGGCGCATTGGCATCGGACGGGGCGCGGGAGGCGGCTCCTGATCGACGTCGACCGCCGGCGCGGCGAACTGCGCGTTGTAGAGCCGGGCGTAGGCGCCGTGGGCGGCGAGCAACGTCTCATGGTTCCCCTGCTCGCGGATTTCGCCGTCCTCCATCACCAGGATCGTGTCGGCGTCGCGGATCGTCGACAGCCGGTGCGCGATCACGAAGCTCGTGCGGTTGGTCCGCAGTGCCGCCATGGCCCGCTGGATCAAAAGTTCGGTACGTGTATCCACTGAACTGGTCGCCTCGTCCAGGATCAGGATCGCGGGATCCGCGAGGAACGCTCGGGCGATCGTCAGCAGCTGCTTCTCTCCCGCACTCACGGTGCCGCCCTCGTCATCGATCACGGTGTCGTACCCCTGCGGCAAGGAGTGCACGAACCGGTCGACGTACGTGGCCTTGGCGGCCGCGACGATCTCGTCGTCGGTGGCATCCGGGCGGCCGTAGGCAATGTTCTCCCGGATCGTCCCCCCGAAGAGCCACGTGTCCTGCAGCACCATGCCCGTGTTCGCTCGCAGTTCCTGCCGGCTCAGGGTCGCCACGTCCACACCGTCGAGACGGATCTCCCCGGCATCGACCTCGTAGAACCGCATCAGCAAGTTGACCAACGTGGTCTTGCCCGCGCCGGTCGGCCCGACGATCGCGACGGTGTGCCCCGGTTCGGCCTGGAGCGAGAGGTCCCTGATCAACGGTCGTGCCGGATCGTAGGAAAACGCCACGTGGTCGAACTCCACATGTCCTCGCGCCACCCGAGGAGCCGCCTCCGATCCGAGGCCACCCTCTTCTTCCTCGGCATCCAACAGTTCGAACACCCGCTCGGCCGACGCGATGCCGGACTGCATGACGTTGATCATCGATGCCAACTGGGTCAGCGGCTGCGTGTACTGGCGCGAGTACTGGATGAAGGCCTGAATGTCGCCGATCGTCATCTGCCCCGATGCCACACGCAGGCCGCCGACGAGAGCAATGACGACGTAGTTCAGGTTGCCGATGAACATCATGGCGGGCTGGATCGAGCCAGAGATGAACTGCGCGCGGTAGCTCGCGTCGAACAGTTCGGCGTTCTTCCGGTCGAACTGTGCTTCGACGTCGCGCTGCCGACCGAAGACCTTGACCAGCGCATGCCCGGTGAACGTCTCCTCCACCTGGGCATTCAGCATTCCCGTGTGGCGCCACTGGTCGACGAACTGTCGCTTCGACCGCTTGGTAATCGTCTTGATCGTGAAGATGGACATCGGGACGGTCACGAGTGCGACCATCGCGAGGGGCGGTGAAATCGTGAACATCATGATCAGCACGGCGCAGATCGACAGCGTCGATGTCAACAGTTGACTCAACGTCTGCTGGAGACTCTGCGCGAGATTGTCGATGTCGTTCGTGACCCGGCTGAGCATGTCGCCTCGCGGCTGCCGGTCGACGTACTGCAGCGGCATGCGGTGCAGCTTCTCCTCGACATCTGCGCGCAGGTGGAACATCGCCCGTTGCACGACGCCGGCGAGCATGTAGGACATGACGTAGGACAACGTCGCCGAGACGACGTAGATCGCGGCCGCGATGCCCAGAACCCGATGCAGATCCCCGAAGTCGACCCCCTGGCCGGAGGTCACACCGTTCACGATGATGTTCGTGGCCCGTCCGAGGATCCGCGGCGCGATGGCCATCAGGCTGACGCTGGTGACCGCAAGCGTGAGCACCGCAATGAGCCCCCACCGCTCCGGCCGGAGCCGGGAGGCGAGGCGGCGCGTCGAGTTCTTGAAATCCTTCGACCGTTCCAGTGGCAGCCCGGCTGCGCCCCAACGACCGCCGAAGCCGCCGCGCGGCGTCTTCGCCCGCGGGCCGGACGACTTCCTCGACGTCCTCGTCCGCCACGGGCGGTGGCGTGGTATCGACGGTGTCGGTCATGCCACCTCCTCCGCGGTGAGCTGAGACTCGACGATCTCCTGATACGTCGAGCAGGTCGCGAGCAGCTCGTCGTGGGTGCCCAGGCCGACCTGGCGGCCGTCTTCCACGACGAGGATGCGGTCCGCGTTCCGGATGGTGGAGACCCGCTGGGCGACGATCACGGTCACCGCATCGGCCACCCAGGGAGCGAGCGCCGCCCGCAGGCGGGCATCGGTCGAGAGGTCCAGCGCCGAGAAGGAGTCGTCGAAGAGGTAGATGTCGGGGCGGCGAACCAGCGCCCTGGCGATCGCGAGCCGCTGCCGCTGCCCGCCGGAGACGTTCGTCCCGCCCTGGGAGATGCGGGCTTCGAGCCCACCGGGCTTCGCGGCGACGAACTCGCCGGCCTGGGCGATCTCCAGTGCCGCCCAGAGATCGTCGTCCGTCGCGTCGGGATCCGCGTGACGCAGATTGCTGGCGATCGTGCCCGAGAACAGGAACGGCTTCTGTGGGATCAACCCGATGCGACTCCAGAGCAGCTCAGGTTCGATCTCCCGTACGTCCACCCCGTTCAACAGCACGGCACCGCCGGTGGCATCGAACAGACGCGGGATGAGATTGAGCATCGTGGTCTTACCGGCACCCGTGCTCCCGATGATCGCGACGGTCTCGCCTGCGTCGGCACGGAAGGAGACGCCGGACAACACCGGGTAGTCCGCGCCCGGGTACTTGAACTCGACCTCTCGGAGTTCGAGTGAGGTCCCCCCCGTCAGTTCGGTGACCGGGTCCGTCGGCGGCACGACCGAGGTTGAGGAGTCGAGCACGTCGTAGATCCGGTCGGAACTGACCGACGCACGGGGCGCCATGATCGCGACGAAGGTCGCCATCATGACGGACATGAGGATCTGGATGAGGTAGCTGAGGAACGCGATCATGGCGCCGATCTGCATGTCGCCCGAGGAGATGCGGTTCCCCCCGAACCAGATGGCGGCCGCGCTCGAAAGGTTCAGGATGACCATCACCGTCGGGAACATGAAGGCCATGAGCCGGCCCGTCCGCAACGACACCGACGTGAGTTCGTCGTTGGCCACCGCGAACCGTTGCTGCTCGTGCCGTTCCCGGACGAACGCGCGCACGACCCGCAGTCCGGAGATCTGTTCGCGCAGCACCTCGTTGATGCGGTCGATCCGCACCTGCATGACCTGGAATCCCGGCACGAGTCGCACCACGATCAGTCCGACCGAGATGACAAGTGCGGGAATGCTGACGAGCAGGAGCAACGAGAGTGGGCCGTCCTCGCGTATCGCCATGATCGTGCCGCCCACGATCATGATCGGTGCCGAGATCAACAGGGTGCACGACATCAAGACCAGGATCTGTACCTGGGTCACGTCGTTCGTGATCCGGGTGATGAGTGAGGGGGCACCGAACGCGGCGACGTCCTGCGCGGCAAAGTCCGTGACCCGATGGAAGAGCGCCGCGCGTACGTCACGCCCGAACGCCATGGCGGCGCGGGATCCGAAGTAGACGGCGGCGACGGCGAAGATCACCTGCACGATGGTCACGACGAGCATCACACCACCGGTGCGCCAGATGTAGTCCGTGTCGCCGGGGACGACCCCCTTGTCGATGATGTCCGCGTTCAGGCTCGGTAGCAGCAGCGTGCACATCGTCTGCACGAAGGTGAGCGCGAGGACGACGGTGAGCAGCCCTCGGTAGCGGAACAGGTAGGTGCGGATCAGCCGCAGCAGCATCTCGTCACTCCCCTCCGTCGCGCCGGCGGACGCCATCGAGCAGGAGCGAGACGATCTCCTGGCTGGAAAGGGGCTCATCGAGCACCATCGCAGGATGGGTTCCGGCGATGGTGATGCCGCGCAGGAGGTGCGCAGCCGCGAGCGGATCGCGTCGCAGTCGGTCCCGGTCCGGCTCGAATACCGCGGCGAGCTTGCCGAGGTCCGTCGCGGAATGCCGTTCGGGCACCATCGGCCCGGAGGGTCCGTGCATCATGCCGACCGCGGTGCGGAGTTGCAGCACGTCGGCCACGCGGCGACGCAAGATCTCGACCGCCTCGACGAGCCGGTCTTCGAGCGGCCGGGTCCGGTCGATGCCGTCCAAGGCGGCATCGGTCGATGTGGCATCGAGCGCGAACTCGACCACCGCCGCGATCAGCGAGTCCTTGTCCGGAAAGACCCGAAAGATGGTCCCCTCAGCGATTCCGGCGGCTTCCGCGATCTGACGGGTCGTCACTGCCGCACCGTGGGCGAGCAGGAGCGGCAGCGTGGCTCCGATGATCTCGGCCCGACGCTCCTCCGGGGGCAGTGCCGTGGCACGCGCCCGCGACCCACCACCGGCACCCGGGGGTCGACGGCCTGATGTGGCGAGGTCTCCCATGACCCCATTCAAGTGAGTGAGCACTCACTCATGCCAGTCACGGGCCCGTGACGTCAGGCACAAACCCCGGCGGCCACTACCCTCCGGGCTGCCCGACCCGTCGACCGGAGCACCCGTGCCCGAATACCGCCACGACCCGATCCACGACCGCACCGTGATCGTCGCGGCGGACCGGGCGGCGCGACCACACACCACCGCTCCCGAGCCCGCGGGATCGGGGCCCGAGACGTGCCCGTTCTGCCCTGGTCATGAAGCCCAGACCCCACCCGAGACCTTCCGCACCGGCGATGGCGAGCCTGACTCGCCCGGGTGGCGGATCCGCGTGGTGCCGAACCTGTACCCGATCGTCGGGGCGCCCGAGCACGGCGACGCGTCCGGCACGCACGAGGTCGTCATCCTCTCGCCGGATCACGAACGCGACTTCTCTGCGTTGAGCTCGGCGGCCGCGACCGAGGTCCTCGTGACGCTCCGCGACCGCAGCGCGACCCATCTCGCGGCCGGCGCTGCGTTCTCGTCCGTCTTCGTCAACCACCGGCGCCCGGCCGGGGCATCAATCGCGCATCCGCACGCGCAGATCGTCACTCCGGACCAGCTCGCCGAGCCGGTCGCCGCGATGACCTCGCGGTTCGCGACCGACCTCGTCGCCAAGGAACTCACCAGCGCGCGTCGAAGCGGTCTGACCGTCGTCGAGGGTCCGGCCGACGCGTGGTGCCCGCCGGCGGCGTGGTCTCCATACGTGACGCGGGTCGCCCACCGCTCCACCCGCGCCCGATTCGACGAAGCCACCGACGCCGAGCTGGGCGTGGTCGCGGCCGCGCTTCTCGAGGCCCTCGGCCGAATAGAACGCCTGCTCGGAGCGGTTCCGTACAACCTGATCGTCCACAGCGCCCCGCCGGAGGTCGCTCCACGCGACATGCACTGGCACGTCGAAATCGTCCCGCGCATCAGCGTCGTCGCCGGATTCGAGCTGGGCAGCGGGGTGTGGGCCAACTCGGTCGCGGCGGAGCAGGCGGCTGCGCTCCTTCGGGACGCCTGATGCGGATCCACCTGTGCACCACGATCGGCGCGTCGGTCGACGCCGTCTGGCGATCGATCGAGAACATCGAGTCCCACACCGAGTGGATGGCGGACGCCGAGTCGATCACGTTCCGCTCCACCCAACGCCAGGGGGTGGGGACCGAGTTCGAGTGCCGGACCCGCGTCGGCCCGATGACGACCACCGACGTGATGCGGATCACCGAGTGGGAACCCGGTTCGGCAATGGGGATCGAGCACCGCGGCCTCGTGACCGGTTCCGGTCGATTCTCGCTCACCGCGGTTGGTCTGCATCTGACCGAGTTCTGTTGGACCGAGGAACTGCACTTTCCGGCGCGCTTCGGCGGGGCGCTCGGCGCGCGCCTCGGGCGCCCGATGCTGCGACGAATCTGGCAGCGCAATCTCGACCGGCTCCGCGTCCACGCGGAGCGGTTCGAGTCACCGGCCTGAGAACATCGCCTTTCCCGGGCCGTGCTCGAGGAAGCTCGCCACCCCGGTTGCGGCGTCTTCGGTCCCGAAAACCTCGACGAATGCTGCGGCCTCGCCGTCGAGGCCGGCCGCGAGAGAGCCATCCAGCCCGTCGTCGATCGCTCGCTTGGCCAACCCCATGGCCACGACCGCCCCGGCCGCCAACTCATGGGCCCAGGCGATCGCCACGTCCTCGACCTCCTCCGCGGGCACCACGCGATCAACCAGGCCCAGCGCCAGGGCTTCGTCGGCCTTGACCTGCCGACCGCTCCAGATCAGCTCCTTGGCCCGGGCGGGACCGACGAGGCGGGCCAGGCGCTGGGTGCCCCCCGCGCCGGGAATGATGCCGAGCAGGATCTCGGGCTGGCCCATCCGGGAACTCTCCGCCGCGACGCGCAGGTCACAGGCAAGCGCCAGCTCCATTCCGCCGCCGAGGGCAAACCCCCGCACCGCGGCGATCACCGGGCGCGGAATGGCCGCGATCCCGTCAAACGCCCGGCGGAACGTCGCACCGATCGCCCGGGCGGCATCCTGGTCGCCGAACTCCTTGATGTCCGCACCGGCAGCGAGCGCCTTCTCGCTGCCCAGGACGACGACGGCCTTGATGTCCGGCCGGGCTGCGAGTTGCTCGGCCACGTCTCCGATCGCGGTCAGTAGCGCCTGCGACAAGGGATTCATGGGCGGCCGGTTCAGCCGCAACGTGACCACCCCACCCGGGAGGTCTTCGAGCAGTACGAGATCGTCGGTCATGCCGCCGAAGACTATCCACCCACCCGACGGCCTCTCCCGGCTCGGAGACGGCGGTTTCAGTCGGTGGTGAGAAGCTCGGTCGCGGCGGAGTCCGGATCGATGGATCGGTCCAGCACCCGCGCGACCAGCGCGTCGAACCGCTCGCCGGAGCACGCTTGCGCTGCCTGAGCCTCCAAACGCGCCACGACGGTGGCCCGCAGCTCGGCACGCAAACGCGCCTCGCGGCGACGCGCCAACCGACCCTCGGCCTCCTGGAACTCGCGGTGCTGGCGTATGGCATCCCAGAGCTCGTCGATCCCCTCGCCGCGGGTGGCGACGGTCTCCAAAATGGGCGGGCGCCACTCGGGATGTCCGGAGAGATCGAGCATCAGCTCGAGATCCCGAATCGTCTCGGACACGCCGTCACGGTCGGCCTTGTTCACGACGAAGAGGTCGGCGATCTCCATGAGCCCGGCCTTGTTGGCCTGCACGCCGTCGCCCCAACCGGGGTTCACCACCACGACGGTGGTGTCGGCTGCGCCGGCGATCTCGACCTCGACCTGGCCGACGCCGACGGTCTCGATCACGATCCACGGCTTGCCCGCCGCGTCGAGCACCCGGATCGGCCTGCGGCGTCGCGAGCGCGAGCCCGCCGAGGTGGCCCCGGGTCGCCATCGAGCGGATGTAGACACGCCGGGATCGGTGGCGTGATCCTGCATCCGCACCCGGTCGCCGAGGATCGCGCCGCCCGATGAACGGGCTCGTCGGGTCGATGGCGAGGACGCCCACCTCGACGTCGTCGGCCCGGATACGGCCGACGAGCGCGTCGGTCAGGGTCGACTTGCCCGCCCCGGGGGCGCCGGTGATGCCCGACGGTGTAGGCGCGTGCCGGTGTGCGGGTAGAGCGCAGCGCCGGCCGTCGTCCGCGTCGGGACCACCGGTCTCGACGAGCGAGATCAGCTTGGCGACCGAACCGCGGTCACCCTCGATGGCGCGGCGCGGACGAGCGCGACGACGATCCACGCGGCCATGCGTGGCGGTCAGTCGGCGCCCTCGACTGCGGTGATCCCCGGGCACCCGGTCCATGATGATCCGCTCGACGCCGGCCTTGAGGGTCATCGTCGACACCGGGCAGGTCGCCGCACGCTCCGACGAGCTCCACGAGCACGACGCCGTCGTCGTCGATCCGCTTGAACACGATGTCGCCACCGTCGGCCTGGAGGGCAGGACGGATCGCCTCGATCGCCTCGAGGACGCCGGCTTCCATCGTGTCAGTCGCCATTCGGGTTACCTCCGGACCAGTGTGGAACGCTCAAACTACCGGACTTCTTCCCCGGCTTCGGACTCCCGGCGGGCCGCCCACACCGTTTGCCCGCCGATTCAGCGACCCCGGCGGTCCGCGGCTCGGGAAGACAGTTGGTCAGTCGATTCGTTCGACGTCGGCGCCGAGGCTGCGGAGCGACCCGGGGAGGTCCGGGTAGCCGCGGTCGACGTGATGGGCGTCGTGCACGATCCGGTCTCGCCCTCGGCCACAAGCCCGGCGAGGACCAGCGCCGCGCCGGCCCGGACGTCGAACGCCCGCACCGGCGCACCCGAGAGCAGATTCCGTGCCTCGCACCACGGCGTGGCGACCCTTCGTGGCGAATGTCCGCGCCCATGCGGTTCAGCTCCGCCGACGAACGCCAGCCGGTTGTCGAAGACGTTCTCGGTCACGATGCCGGTGCCCGTCGGCCACCGCGAGCAGCGGCGACGGCGATCGGCATGAAGTCGGTGGCGAAGCCGGGATACGGCAGCGTCTGCGACGTCGATGGCGCGGAGCGGCTCGGTCGCCTGCGACCCAGATGCCGTCGGGCGTCGGTGACACCCGCATCCCCATGTCGACCGAGCTTCACCGGCCGACCATCTCGAGCTGCTCGAGCGCATCCCCGTCGACCGTCGATCGTCGCCGCCGGCGATCCCGCACGCCATGAGGAACGTGCCGCCCTCGATGCGGTCACCGATGATCTCGTGTCGGCCGGCCGTCAGCTCGTCGACACCCTCGACCGTGATCGTGCTCGTCCCGGCGCCGTCGATCGTGCGCGCCCATCTCGGTGAGGAACGCCGGCGAGGTCGGAGATCTCGGGCTCGCGCGCCGCGTTGTCGATCACGGTCTCACCCTTGGCGAGCACCGCGGCCGTCAGCAGCGTCTCGGTCGCGCCGACGCTCGGGAAGTCGAGCACGATCGCGCGCGCCGCACAGCGCGTTGCACGTCGCGCGTCGATGAACCCGTGCACGACACTCGAGCTCGACCCCCATCGCCTGGAGACCGCGGACGTGCAGGTCGAGCTTGCGGCTCCCGATGTTGTCGCCGCCCGGCATCGCGACCCGCGCCCGACCGCTAGCGGGCGAGCAGCGGGCCGAGCACGTTGATCGACGCGCGCATCCGGCTCACGAGCTCGTAGGGCGCCTCGGGCACCAGCGGACCGGAGCGTGTCCACGCATCAGCGCGTCGTCGCCGGTCCCACGCGACCGGTGGCTCCGATCGGCGCGCAGCAGCGTCGAACATCACGTCGAGATCGGCGGACCCGGGGAAGGTTGCGGACCGTGGGACACCCGGGCGCGAGCAGCGCGGCCGCGAGCTGCTTGCAGCCGGCGTTCTTGGTCGCCCCCGAGACCCTGACCGTCCCGGCGAGCGGCCCACCCGGGCGAACCCGCACTGCCTGCATGACCAGGAGGCTACCGTTCGCCATCGGTTCGCAGCGGCCCAACGTCGTGTTCTTCATGCCCGACCAGCAGCGGGCCGACGCGCTCGGAGCCTTCGGAAACCCGGTCGTACAGACCCCGACCATCGACGCCCTCGCCCGACGAGGCGTCCGTTTCGACGAAGCGTGGGGCCAGCACTCCGTCTGCGGGCCGAGCCGCGTGTCGATGATGACGGGCTGGTACCCGCACGTGGCCGGCCACCGCACTCTCGACAACCTCCTCCGGCCAGACGAGCCGAATCTGCTCCGACTCCTGCGCGACGGCGGGTACCAGGTGTGCATGGCCGGTGCGCGCGGCGACGTGTTCGCGCCTGGTGTGACCGAGGCGAGCACCGACGTCTGTGGCTACATCGTTCACCCTGCGGCGAACCAGTTCGCCGGCCTCCACATCGAATACCCCGAAGACCACCGGATGTACTCGGCCTTCTACTTCGGCCGGCAGGGTGCCGAACGTCGCCTCGACGCTGATGAAGCCGCTGTCCAAACCGCGATCCGATGGATCGAAGAGGGTCTCGACGACCGCCCGTGGGCACTCTGGATTCCGCTGATCAATCCGCACCCGCCGTTCATGGTCGAAGATCCATGGTTCTCGTTGCACGACCGGGCGGACGTGCCACTCCCGATCCCCGCGTCGGCCGCCGACGGCAAAGCCGGTTTCATGGATGAGTACCGCCGCCGCTACCGGTGGGATCAGCTCGACGAAGGAGATCTTCGCGAGATCATCGCCACTTACTACGGCATGGTCAGTCGGACCGATCAACAGCTCGGCCGCGTCCTCGCGGCAATCGAGCGAGCCGGTGCCCTCGAGGACACCATCGTCGTCTACGCCACCGACCATGGCGAGTACCTCGGCGACTACTCCCTGGTGGAGAAGTGGCCGTCGGGCCTTGATCCGTCTCTGGTGCGCAACCCCCTGATCATTGCGGGGCCGGGCGTCGCCGAGGGCGAGGTCTGCGACGCGATGGTCGAGCTGGTCGACCTGCTCCCGACGCTGCTCGACGTTGCCGAGGTGCAGACACGCCATACCCATTTCGGCCGCAGCCTCCTGCCGGTTCTCGCGGACCCGAGCCGGCCTCACCGCGAGTTCGCGTGCAGCGAGGGCGGGTTCAGCCCGGCTGACGTCGACCTCTTCGAGGGCGGCGGGTGGATCTACCAACGCAAGAGCGACATCCAGCACGAGCTGCCCCACCTCGTGGGCAAGGCGCAGGCGATTCGAACTCACACTCACACGTACGTGTACCGGCAGTGCGAGTCCGACGAGCTGTACGACCGACGTGCGGATCCGGATGAGACGACCAACCGCGTTGACGATCCCGCACTGGCATCGGAGCGCGACGCTCTCCGGTCACAGCTGCTCGATTGGATGATCGCGACCTCCGACGTGATCGATTGGATGCCGCATCCGCGATTCCCCGAGATCCTGCACGGGTGGCGCGACGAGGCCGTCGCCGAGCCATAGCCTC
Source organism: uncultured Acidimicrobiia bacterium (assembly GCA_963701625.1). Taxonomy (GTDB): domain Bacteria; phylum Actinomycetota; class Acidimicrobiia; order IMCC26256; family JAENVU01; genus JAENVU01. The sequence goes on from CAVPAT010000007.1 coordinate 206,187, forward strand.
GTCGTCGGGGAGGATCCGTGGGGGACGACACCGGCACCGACGAACCCGAGTCGACGGAATCCACGGCCGACGACACTGACCTCGGCCGTCGCGTGCTCCCGGGCCGGGTCGACACGGAGCGGCTCGTCATCCGCCTCTGGGAGCCCGACGACGTCGACGGACTGATCGAGGCCGTCGCCGAGAGCCAGGAACATCTGCGACCGTGGATGCCGTGGGCCGCGGCCGACCCGGTGGACCGGGCGACCCGACTCGATTGGATCGGTGCCGGGAAGCAATCGTGGGAGTCGGGCGGCGACGCCGTCTTCGGCATCTTTGCAGCCGGTGAGGTCGTCGGCGGCACCGGGCTCCACCGTCGGGGCGGACCGGACACACTCGAAATTGGGTACTGGGTGCACGTCGACCACATCGGCCGTGGCTACGCGACCGAGGCGGCCGGAGCACTGACCGACGCTGCATTCACGGTCGCCGGCATCGACATCGTCGAGATCCATCACGACCGGGCCAACGTCGGCAGCGCTCGCGTGCCCGAGAAGCTCGGATTCACGATGGTCGCCGAGCACGAGCCGACGACGGTGCCCTCGCCCGGCGAGGAACGGATCGACTGGTGCTGGCAGATGCGCCGCGCCGACTGGCGCCCGGCCTGACCCCCGGCCGGTCGGCCGGCTATTCGCCCCGATAGACCGGGTCGCGACCTTCCGCGAACGCCGTGACGGCTTCGCGCATGTCCGCCGATGGGAGGCACACCGCCTGCGCCTCCGCCTCGATGCGGAGCCCATCGGCCACCGCCTGCTCCGCACTCGCCTGCACCGCCCGCTTTGCGGAGCGGACCGCGAGCGGCGGCTGGGCGGCGATACGAAGCGCGAGGCCTTCGGCCGCCGGCTCCAGCTCCTCGTCCGCGACGATCTGCTCGCACAGCCCGATCCGGTATGACTCCTCCGCGCCGATCCGGGCCGCGGTGAAGATCATCTCCTTGGCTTTGCCCGGCCCGACGAGCCGCGGCAGTCGCTGCGTGCCGCCGAGGTCCGGAATTATCCCGTACTTGTGCTCGAGCAACCCGACGCTCACACCACGAGCGAAGATCCGGATGTCGCACGCGAGCGCGATCTGCAGACCCGCGCCGAGCGCGAACCCGCGCACCGCGGCGATCGTCGCGAACGGTGCGTCCTCCAACCAGGAGAAGGACTCCTGTGTCCGCATGATGCCGTCGACCATCGGATTCTCATGGCGGGTGCCGGCGTCGTCGGCGGCGATCGAATTCCTACGCGGACCGGTGAACACCGAGGTATCGATACCGCTCGAAAAGGCGCGACCGGCGCCGATCACGATCAGCGCCCGGATGTCGTCGGGATCGGCGAGGAGCGCCCGCCCGAGTTCCCGCAGCTCACGCCACATCTCGATCGTGAAGCTGTTGAGCTTGTCCGGGCGATTGAGGACGAGTCGGGCGACGTGACCGTCGCGCTCGACCAGCAAGGTGTTCCAGTCGGTCCGCATCGCCGAGAGGGTAGTGACGCCGTCAGACGCGCGGCAGCGGCGTCTCGCCGGTCACCTCGAACCGCGACGCGTGCACCAGTCGCACGGCCGAGACCGGTCGCGGGAGCCCATGGACGACATAATCCCCCGCCGGCACCGCCGCGATCCCGTCCGGCACCTGCTCGCCGACCTCGACCGTCGCGAGGACCTCGAGGGGCTGGGCGAGGTCGCAGAATCTCGCGGCGAGGTTGATCGCACCGCCGGTGTAGTCGTCGCCTTCGAACAGGATGACGTTGCCGCAGGCGAGCCCGGCCCGGAGCGGCAACAGTCCTTCGTCCGCAAAGTGGTCCGCGAGCGACACCGTTGCTTCGACCAGCGACGCGGTGTCGACCGATACGAGCATCGCCCCGTCACCCAGCCACTTGGCGACCCGGACACCGATGTCGGATGCGGTCGACCGGATCGCGGCCCGGAACTGGGTCAGGACGGCAACGGCCTCGTCGTCACCATGAAGGTCCGTGAACTGCGTGAATCCGGAGAGGTCCACGAACGCGAAGGTGCGCGGGACCCGCACTCAGAGTCTCCAGCCGGCTTCCTTGCGCTCCTTGCAGGTGGGGCACAGCGGATACCCCTTGGGATCTCGCGTCGGCACCCACTTCTTGCCACACAGCGCCACGATCGCCTCACCGGTGACGTACGCACGCGTGACATCGTCCTTGCGCGCGAAATGGGCATAGCGGTCGTGGTCGCCGTCGTCGGAGATGGGACGACTCGGCGACTCGACGGGAGCATCCGCCGGAATCGTCGGCGCCAGGGTCGGGTCCAGAATCGTGTCCGCCACGATTGCCAGGCTAGTCAGACCGCGGCGCGGGTCGACGCCTTGCCGCCGTCGCTCGGCAATCGACGCTCAGGGAAGTGCGAGGACCCAGTCGGTCGCGGCCGTCGCCGCCTCGGCCAGGACAACATCGGCCGTCAGGCCGCTGCGCTTCAGCGGCTCGAAACCGTGGTCGCCGCTCTCGATCCAGTGGAAGGTGCTTGGCCCCTTGACCTTCCGGGCCGCCTTCGTCAGCGCGGGCTTGGACCCCAACGAATCGCGGGTCCCGCTGACGAACAGGACCGGCATCCCCAGGCGGGGGAAGTGCTCGCTGCGTTCCTTCTCCGGCTTGCCTGCCGCGTGGAGTGGGTACCCGAGCAGCAACAGCCCGAGCACCGGCACCGGATCGTCGGCGTCGCCCGCGACGAGCGAGCAGTACCGGCCACCCATCGAACGACCACCGATGACGAGCCGATCGGTCGGCAACTTCGTCCGGCGCGACAACTCGGTGATCGCCGACCGGGTGGCCTCCATCAGCACGGGCGGTCGATCGGGCGCCTTCTTTCCCGCGCTGCGGTACGGGTACTGGAACCGAAGACTCGGGACCCCAGCCGCTCGCAGCGCGTCGGCGACGGTCGTGAGCGCCGCCGCGTGCATGTCCGCTCCTGCGCCGTGCGCCAGCAACACGGCGCGATCCGCCACTCTCGAGACGCCACGCTTGGGACCTTGGTACGAGCACTGAAGCTTCATGACATCACCCAATGGTCGAGGAACGCCAGCGTGCGTTCGAGGTCGTCGGTGATCGTGGCAACGCGGGACCATCCGTGCCCCTCGCCCTCGTATACGTGATGTTCGACGACGCCACCCGCGGCACGCACCGCGTCGACGAGGCGTTGGGCCTGCTCGGGTGGCACCACCTCGTCGTCGTCCCCCTGCAACATGAGCAACGGCACCTGTATCCGGGTCGCGTGCGTCACCGGTGAGCGCTCACGAAATGCCGCCTCGGCACCCGGGAGCACGCCGATCACCTCATCGAGGTACCGCGATTCGAACCGATGGGTGGTCGCCAGCAAATCCCGGAGATCAGTGACGCCGTACTGCGACACCCCGGCCCGCACCACATCGCCGTGGTGGGCGCACACGAGGAGCGCTACCAGCCCGCCGGAGCTGCCGCCGGCGATCGCCACCCGTCCCGGATCGCACCAGCCCTGGGTCGCCGCGGCCCGGATCCCGGCGGCGACATCGGCCACGTCGGCCTCGCCCCACGAACGTGCGGCGGCCTGCACGAACGCCCGACCGGAACCCGTCGATCCTCGCGGATTGGGCCGCAGCACGGCCCAGCCCCGACTCGTGAAGAAGCGCAGCCATGGATCCCAGCGAACCGTGGCCTGGCCCGTCGGTCCGCCGTGCACGTCCACCAGGAGCGGCGGTCGGTCCGATCCCGCGTCCGGCGGGTAGAGCAACCCCGTGACTTCCACGCCGTCACTCGTCCAGCGGACCACCGACGGCTCGCGGGCGCCGTCCTCGACACCTGGAGCTGCGCCGCGATCGACGATGCGGCGATCGCCGCCGGTTGGATCGACGATCGTGACCATCGGTGGCGTGCGCGCGCCCGAGCGGACCGCGACGATCCCGGCCGAGGCCCAATCAAGGCCGTGATGCCAGCCCTTGGCGACCTCGACCGGTGCGGCACCGTCGTCGAGCCGAGCCACGACCAACCGCGCGAACCCGTCCTCGTTCCGGCAGAACGCGATCGAGTCCGATGCCGGCGACCACGCGAACGAACGCTGGCCCGGACCCCACGCGGGTTCGGCGTGGTCGTTCGCCTCGACGACCAGGCGTCGGGGCGAGGACCCGTCGGCGTTGGCGACGAGCACGTTCCAGAACCCGAACTCGTCGGAGATGTACGCGAGGTGGCGACCGTCAGGCGAAAATCGCGGCTGCCCGACTGACACCCCCGGACCACCGGCGACGACCCGAGGCACGCCATCCTGGCGGTCCACCAACAAGATGCGAGAACTCGTCCAGGACATCGCGTCGAGGTCCCACTCGTGCCATGCGACCCGGCGCCCGTCGCCGGTCGTCGCGGGATCCCACGCGAAGTCGGCGAACGACAGCCGCTGCGGCCAGGTCCGACCCGCCACCATGACCTCGCCGATGTCTTGGCCGTCGAAGCGGCCGAGTGAGAAGAGGATGCGACCCGCAGTATCCGCGGCCGGCGCCATCGCCCGCGCATCCCGGGTGACCAGGACTGCGGGACCACGATCGACACCGGTCACGAACAACCGGCCGGACTCGCCCGCGACCACCAGGCGAGCGTCGTCGAGCCAGCACCACACCCCGCCCCGATAGGCCCCGATGGACCCCAGCGGTTCGGGCATCTCGACGCGGCGGGGCGAACCGCTCCCGTCGGCCGATGTGACCAAGATCTCGGTGACCCCGTCAGTGGCCCGCAACCAGCCCAAACGCCGCCCATCGGGCGAGAATCGCGGCTCCGCGACCACCGCGCCCCCTGCGAGTTCCGCGGCCGCTACCCCCAGGTGCATGCCCGGGAACCTAGGCCAGGACCGTAGAAGGACCTCGCAAGTAGGCTGCCCGAACTCATGGCGACCCCCCGACTCCCCGAGTCCCTCCGCGTCGCCTGGCTGATCTACCGGGGCAACCCCCACTGTGGCGGCCAGGGCGTCTACACCCGTTACATCGTCCGCGAGGCCGTCGAACTCGGCCACCACGTGGAGGTGCTCGCGGGCCCGCCGTACCCGGAACTCGACGAGCCCGAGCGGCTGGTCAAGATCCCGAGCATGGACCTCTACCCGGCCGGCAACCCGTTCCGGGTGCCGTGGCCGTGGGAGTTTCGCGACACGGTGGACCTCGGCGAGTTCGGCCTGATGTGCTCCGGCGTGTTCCCGGAGCCGTGGGCGTTCACGAAGCGCGCCCGACACTGGTTGACCGACCATCGCGCGGATTTCGACCTCGTCCACGACAACCAGTCGCTCGGCTCCGGGATGCTCGGGATGCTCGACGACGGGTGGCCCGTCTGCGCGACCCTCCATCACCCCATCACGGTGGACCGCGACCTGGAACTGACCCACGCCCCGAACGCCTGGCGCCGTTTCAACCTGCGGCGTTGGTATGCGTTCCTCAACATGCAGATGAAGGTCGCGAAGCGGGTGCCGCGACTCGTGACCGTCAGCGAGAACTCCCGCAGGGACATCATCGCTCAGATGGGTGTGAGCCCCGAGCAGCTCCACATCGTGCCGGTCGGCGTCGACCAGGACGTGTTCATGCCGCTGCCCGAGATCGAGCGCGTGCCGGGTCGGCTCCTCGTCACCACATCGTCGGATCAACCCCTCAAGGGCCTGGTGCCGATGCTCGAGGCGGTCGCCAAGGTGCGGACCGAACGCGATGACGTCCACCTCGTCGTCATCGGCAAGCCCAAGGAAGGGTCCAAGATCCCGGCCCTCCTCGACAAGCTCGGTCTGCGGGCCCACGTGGAGTTCGTCTCCGGCGTACCGACGCAGCGCATCGTCGAGCTGTACGCCGAGTGCGAAGTCGCGGTGGTTCCGTCGCTCTACGAGGGATTCTCGCTCCCGGCGATCGAGGCCATGAGCTGTGGCGTGCCGCTCGTGACCACCACGGGTGGCGCACTGCCCGAGGTGACCGGACCGTCCGGTGAGTCCGCACTGACCGTGCCGCCGAACGACCCCTCCGCGTTGGCCGGCGCGATCCTCGCGATGCTGGCCGACCCCGAACTGCGGGCCCGCCTCGGCGCCGCGGGTCGGGCGCGGGTGCTCGACCGCTTCACCTGGCGCAAGACCGCGGAGGGCATGATCGAGAATTGGTACGAGACCCTGGACATGGACCTCGCCGCGAAGGCCCGCGGTTACGAGCAGGGACCGGCGCATGCTGACCGTTGATTTCGACCGCCTGCGGCTCCGGCCCGGCGACCGTCTCCTCGACATGGGCTGCGGTGGTGGCCGACACGCGTTCGCCGCGATGAAGCTCGGCGCGTCGGTGATCGCACTCGACTATTCCGAAGCCGAGCTCAAAGACGTGCGGGCAACCGTCGGCGCGATGCACGAAGCCGGCGAGGTTCCGATCGAGCAACCCTGGCTCACGGTGAACGGCGACGCGTTGCGGCTGCCCTTCCCGGACGCTTCGATCGATCGCGTCGTGTGCTCGGAGGTGCTCGAACACATCTGGGACTACCGCGGCGCCATTCGCGAACTGGTCCGCGTCCTCAAGCCCGGCGGGCGCATGGCGGTCACCGTTCCCACCCGGTGGCCCGAGCGCGTCAACTGGGCGCTCGACTACGAGTACCACGACGCGCCCGGCGCGCACGTGCGGATCTTCCGCCAGCACGAACTCGAACAGGACCTCGAGGCGGCCGGAGTCTGGCTCCGCGGCTCGCACCACGCGCACGCGCTCCACTCGCCGTACTGGTGGATCCGCTGCGCGGGCGGCGTCGGTCGGCCCGATCGGCCGGTCGCGAAGAAGTACCACGACCTCCTCGTGTGGCAACTCACCAAGAATCCGCGCTGGCTGGCCCGGCTCGACCGGGCGTTGAACCCGGTCATGGGCAAGAGCCTCGTCATCTACACCCAGAAGGTTGACGCATGACCGTCGCCGGCGTCTTCGAGACCTCGCACCTCGAGGAGACCGTCGCCGCAATCGCCGCGGTCCAGCTCCCCGACGGCAACATCCCCTGGATTCCCGGCGAGCACACCGACCCGTGGAACCTCGTCGAGGCGGCCATGGCCCTCGACGTCGGTGGACTCCACGCCGAAGCGAGTGCGCGCCTACGAGTGGGTCCGGCGCATGCAGAACCCCGACGGCTCCTGGCACGCCTACTACGTGGGCAACGAGGTCAAGGACCCCACGCTCGACACGAACGTCACGTGCTACATCGCGAACGGCGTCTGGCACCACTACCTCACCACCGGCGACACCGCGTTCCTTCGCGACTTCTGGCCGGCGGTCGAACGCACCATCGACTACGCGCTCGCCCACCAGACCGAGACCGGCGAGATCGCCTGGCGCGGCGACGATCCCGCCGACGGCGCGCTGCTCACCGGCTCGTCGAGCATTCACCACTCGTTCCGCTGTGCGATCGCGATCGCCGGCCCGACTCGGCCACGACCGCCCCGACTGGGAGCTGTCGGTGGGCGCGCTCGCGATCGCGATCGCGCATCGACCCCAGCGGTTCCTCGAACAAGGACCGCTGGGCGATGGACTGGTACTACCCGATCCTCGGCGGGGTGTTGCGAGGGCAGCCGGCACAGATGCGGGTGGCCTCGAAGTGGGACACGTTCGTGGTGCGAGGGCCGCGGCGTGCGCTGCGTCTCCGATCGACCCTGGGTCACCGCCGCCGAGACCTGCGAGCTGGTCATGGCGCTCGATGCCATCGGCGAACACGATCGGGCCCTCGAACTGTTCGGCTGGGTCCAGTTCCTCCGCCACGACGACGGCGCCTACTGGTGCGGCATGAACTTCGACGACGAATCGCTTCGACCGACCGGGCGAGCATTTCACCGTCGACCAGCCCACCTGGAACTCGGGCGCGGTCGTGCTCGCCGCCCACGCACTGGGTGGCGACGGCCCGACTGCCGGCCTGTTCCGCGGCGAGGACCTGCCCGTCGGGCTCTCGGCCGAAGAGCTCCTCGAAGCCGGCGTCGAGATCGAAGCCGAACACCAACACGACCGCCGCTGACTGCTTGCTCCCGGTGCCGCGGGCCCTCCACGGTCGCTGCGTCGGGCGAACCCGAGTTCAGCGCCGCAGCATGCGCAGCGAACCCGTCGTCGAGACCGGCTCGAAGCCCTCGGCGACGGGCGCGTTGCCAGACGTGGAACGGCGCCTGGCCGCCCTCGTCCGGATCCTCGAACACGTCGTGGAACACGAGCACGCCGGTCGGCACGACGTGGCGGGACCAGGTCTCGTAGTCGGCCATCGCGACGTCGTCGGCGTGGCCACCGTCGATGAAGAGGAACCCGAGTGGCGTGCGTCCAGTACCGGCCGACGGTCGGGGAATCACCCGAGCACCGCGACGACGACGTCTTCGAGGCCGGCGTCCTCGATCGTGCGGCGGAAGAACGGCAGCGTGTCCATGCGCCCGGTCCGGGGATCGACGACCTCCGGTCGTGATGCTCCCACCCCGCCTGGTTCTCCTCCGAGCCGTGATGGTGGTCGATGGTGAACAGCACCGTCCGACAGCCGCGGGCCGCGGCACCGAGGTAGACACCCGACTTGCCGCAGTACGACCCGATCTCCAGCAGGGGTCCGACGCCGGCCGCCCTCCAGTCCGGCTTCGTGCAGCGCGAGTCCCTCGTCGTCGGGCATGAACCCCTTGGCCGCGCGCGCGACCATCAACTGCCGTTCGTCGACGGCCATCAGAAGACCGGCACTTCGCGGTGGCGACCGAACACGTCCGCCAGTGCGTCCATCGTCTCGCCGACGGTGACGTAGGCGCGGGCACAGTCCAGCAACGCCGGCATCGTGTTCACGATCGGATCGGCAGCCGCACTGCGCAACTCGCGCGAGCGCACGTTCCACGACCGTTCGTGTCGCGATCGGCTCTTGACCGCCGCGAGCCGCTTGCGCTGCTGCTCCTCGCACTCCCGGCCGATCTCGAGGGTGTCCGGCGGCGGCTCGTCGTTGCCCTCGTAGAAGTCGGTGACTCCCACCATGGTGTGACGACCGTCGTTGAGCTTGCGCTCGATGTCGTAGGCCGCCTGCGCGATCTCACCCTGATACCACCCCTGCTCGATACCGACGAGGGCACCCTCGAGCATCGAGCCGTTCCCCAGCCCGTCGACGTGGGCGAAGATCGCCTCGGCCTGGCGCTCCATCTCGTCGGTCAGCTCCTCCAGGTACCAGGAACCGCCGAGCGGGTCGGCGACGTTCGTGACCCGGGTCTCGTGCGCGATGACCTGTTGGGTACGTAACGCCAGCCGGGCGGCCTTCTCCGTGGGCAGCGCGAGCGCCTCGTCGAAAGAGTTGGTGTGCAGACTCTGGGTGCCACCGAGCACGCCCGCGAGTGCCTCGATCGCCGTGCGGACCATGTTGACCTCGGGCTGCTGCGCGGTGAGCGACACCCCGGCAGTCTGGGTGTGGAATCGCATCTGCAACGAACGTTCAGCAGTCGCGCCGTACCGGTCGCGCATCCAGCGCGCCCAGATCCGCCGGGCGGCTCGGTACTTCGCGATCTCCTCGAAGAAGTCGATGTGCGCGTTGAAGAAGAACGACAGGCGTGGCGAGAAGGCATCGACGTCGAGACCCGCGGCGATCGCCGCTTCGACGTAGGCGAAGCCGTTGCCGACCGTGAACGCGAGCTCCTGGGCGGCGGTCGATCCGGCCTCGCGGATGTGGTAGCCGGAGATCGACACCGAATGCCAGCGCGGCATTTCGGCCGCGGTGAAACGGATCACGTCGCTGACCAGCCGCATGCTCGGGCGCGGCGGGAACACGAACTCCTTCTGCGCCTGGTACTCCTTCAGAATGTCGTTCTGGAGCGTGCCGCCGAGTCGAGCGCGCTCGACCCCCGCGATCTCCGCTCCGGCCACGTACATCGCGAGCAGGACCGGCGCGGGCGAGTTGATCGTCATCGACGTGGTCACCGCGCCGAGATCGATGTCGCGATAGAGGTCCTCGACGTCCGCCAGAGTGTCGACCGAGACGCCGCACTTCCCCACCTCGCCCAGCGCGAGCTCGTCGTCGGAGTCACGCCCCATGAGCGTGGGGAGGTCGAACGCGGTCGACAATCCGCCGCCGCCGGCGGCGAGCAGTTCCTTGAAGCGCAGGTTTGTATCCACCGGAGTGCCGAAGCCGGCGAACATCCGCATGGTCCAGAGCTTGGATCGGTACATGTCCGGATACGGGCCACGGGTATAGGGCCACTCCCCCGGCCGCTCGGCGCCGTCGGGCCCGTAGACCCGTTCCACCGGCACCCCGGAATAGGTGGAGAAATCACGCTCGGACATCCACCCAGTCTCGCACGCGCCACGTTGGCCCGTAGATTGGCGCCATCGCCGACGACCCACCGCACCGCAGCCGAAGGCGGGACGGGGTCCGGACGAAGGGCGACGCCTCGCCACCGTCGAGATCTCGCGCCCGATGATCGAGCCACTCGTCGTCGTCTTCGTCGCCATCCCCGGGGAATGACCGCGGGGCCACGGGGTGCTGATCGCGACCTCACGCCCTCTTCACACTCGTTCTCTACGCTCACCGCCGTGAACCGCCACTGCCCGATCGCCGCATCGGCCGCCGTCATCGCGATCGTCCTCACCGCGTGCAGCGGTGGCGGGTCCGATGCCCCGGAGGCACCCAGAGCCACGACCGCGGCCCGGGCTTCGACGACGACCGCCACCTCCTCCTCGGCGGTCGGACCACCGACCGTCACCGACGAGACCGTGACGACACCCGACGGACGCACCCGCACTTATCGGGTCGTCGTCCCCGAAGCAGCCACCGGCGACGAACCGGTCCCGCTGCTCGTCGCACTGCACGGCGGCACCGGCAGCGGCGAACAGTTCGAGCGGACGAGCGGCTTCGACGAACTGGCGGCGCAGCACGGGTTCATCGTCGTCTATCCCGACGGCATCGAGATCGGCGGAACCGGCATCCTCGCCCGCGGGCACGTCTGGAACGGCGGCAAGTGCTGTGGCCGCGGCGCCCGCGAGAACATCGACGACGTGGGTTTTGTCGCCGCGGTCATCGACCGAGTCACCGCGGACCATCAGGTCGACCCCCGCCGCATCTACGCGGCCGGCCACTCGAACGGGGCGATCATGTCGTACCGCCTCGCGTGTGAACTGTCCGGCCGCATCGTCGCAATCGGCGTCCAGGCCGGGACCATCGAGATCGACGACTGCGCGCCGACGCAATCGGTCTCGGTGCTTGCGATCCACGGCCTCGCCGACACCAACATCCCGATCGATGGCGGCCAGGGCACCGGTCTCTCCCCGGTCCCGTTCTCGAGCCCGACTGCCGCAGTCGAACGATTCGCGGAGATCGACGGCTGCGATGACTCGACCACGAGCACGCCGTCGGACAACCCCGACGTCACCATCGAGACCTGGTCAGGCGGACGCAAAGGCACGGAAGTGCAGTTCGTGCGGGTCGCCGGTGCGTCGCATGCCTGGATGGGCCATCCGAGCCCGCGCCGGATCCGCACCGGCGCCGCTGCGCCGTACCAGGGCTTCGACTCTTCCGCAGAAATCTGGGAGTTCCTGGCCGCTCACCCGCGGCCGACGTAGCACCGAGCTGGACTCAGTCGAGCCCCAGCAACTCGCTGACGCCGTGACGGTGCCCGGCGGTGTACCCACCGTCGACCGGCAACGCCACCCCGGTCACGAAGGACGCGTCGAGCCGAGCAGAGGAACAATGACGCCGCCGCGATCTCCTCGGCGCGCCCGAGCCGCCCGAGCTGGTGGGCCGCGGCGATGTCGGCGCGCACCTCGGCCATCCCGTCCATCGCGAACACGTCGCGCAGCATCGGGGTGTCGATGAACCCCGGACACACCGCGTTGACCCGAATACCCGAACGGCCGTAGTCGATCGCCATGTTCTTGGTGAGAATCACGACGCCACCCTTGGCCGCGTTGTAGGTGCTGCCACCCTCGGTTCCCGCCAGACCTTCGACGCTCGCGATGTTCACGATCGCACCGCGCTCCCCGTCGACCGGCTCCTGGGCGAGCATCGCGACGATCGCGTGCTTGCCGACGAGGAACGTGCCCTTCAGGTTGATGTCGAGCACCCGGTCCCATTCCTCGGCCGGGACCAGATGCGCCGGGCCGCCGCCGGCCACGCCCGCGGCGTGAACCACCGCGTCGAGCCGACCGTGATCCCGCACGATCGCGGCGAACCCCGCTTGGATTGCGGGCTCGTCACGCACGTCGATCCCAACGTCCGCGCCGTCGAGATCCCAACCCACCACGGTCGCGCCCTCCGCCGCGAAGCGGGTCGCCGTCGCGGCGCCGATCCCCGACGCCGACCCCGTCACCAGCGCCACCTTGCCGTCCATCCGCCCCATGGGGCACCCCGATCAGTCGCGAAGTAGAACGCGTTACTGTCCCGGCGTCCCCCACCCGCCGTCAAACCGGAGTCCACCATGGCCATGGATTTCGCCCTCTTCTACGAGATACCGGTCCCGCGACCGTGGGGCCCCGACAGCGACCATCTCGCCTACCAGAACACGATCGAGCAGGCGGTCCACGGCGAGGCGGCAGGATTCAGTTCCTTCTGGACGGTCGAGCACCACTTCCTCGACGAGTACTCGCACTGCTCGGCCCCCGACGCGCTCTACGGGGCCATCGCGGCTCGCACCAGCACCTTGCGCATCGGCCACGGTGTGCGGCTGCTCCCGTACCCCTACAACCACCCGGCCCGAGCCGCGGAAGCGGCGGCGGTCGTCGACCTGGTCTCGGACGGTCGCCTCGAGTTCGGCACGGGCCGCTCGTCGACCCGCGCCGAGTTGGAAGGGTTCGGTGCCGATCCGGACCTCACGCGAGACCAATGGGAAGAAGCACTGCGGATCATCGTGCGGGCATGGACCGAGGACACCTTCGAGGCGGACGGCCCCACGTGGACGATTCCTCCGCGTCGACTCCACCCGAAGCCACTGCAGCAACCGCATCCCCCACTCTGGGTCGCCTCGACGAATCCGGACAGCCATGTCATCGCCGGCGAACTCGGGCTCGGTCTCCTCAGCTTCACGATCGGCGTGCCGCCCGAGGAACTCGCCGAGCGGCTGAAGTTGTTCCGCGACGGTCAGACTCGGGCCCGACCGATCGGCAAGTTCGTGAATCCGCGAGCCGCGACCTTCACAATGGTCCATTGTGCCGAGACCGACGAGCAGGCCTTCGCCGAGGCGGCTGAGTCGTTCGAGTGGTACGTGCGCACTGCGCTCTGGCACATCGGCACCGTCGCCGAGTGGCGAGAAGGGAAGCCGCTCGGCACCTACGACTACGCCGAGGCACTGAAGGACCTCGACCTCTCGTTGCTGACCTTCGACTACCTCCAGTCCTCCGGCGCCTGCATCGTGGGCAGCCCCGAGACCTGTCTGGCCACCGCCCGCCGCTACGACGCCGCGGACTGCGACCTGCTCCTCTGCCTCCTCAACCCGTACAAGATCCCGCACCAATCGGTCATGCGGTCGATCGAGTTGCTCGGTGAGCACGTCGTTCCCGAGTTCAAAGGCGCGTAATCCGCCGCGCCGGATACCAGACTCTGCTCCCGTACGATGACGGTTCCGTTCGGGCCGGAGGGGTCAATGGATCGGCCGCGCATCCCGTACCAACCGGCGCTCGACGGTCTCCGCGCGCTCGCCGTCGGTGGGGTCATCGCCTACCACCTCGGGTATCGGTGGGCGGGCGGCGGATTTCTCGGCGTCGACGCGTTCTTCGTGCTTTCGGGGTTCCTGATCACATCGCTGCTCGTCGCCGAGCGGGCGGATACCGGCGACATCTCGCTGAGCAGATTCTGGTTTCGCCGCGCCCGCCGGCTCCTGCCGGCGCTCTACCTGATGCTGGCCGCGGTCTGCATCTACGCGGCCTGGTACGTGCCCGACATCCAGCTCGCGGCGCTGCGCGGCGACGCGATCTCGAGCATCTTCTACTACGCCAACTGGCACTTCATCGCCGCCGGACAGTCGTACTTCGATCTCTTCGCCAACCCGCTTCCGCTGGATCACGTCTGGTCGCTCGCGATCGAGGAGCAGTTCTACCTCGTCTGGCCCTTGATCGTGCTCGGCGTGCTCCGCCTCGGGCGCGGTTCACGCCGCGTCCTCGTCGGCGCGACCGCAATCGGCATCGTGGTGTCGCAGGCGGCCATGGTCCTGCTGTATGACGCGGCCAACCCATCGCGCGCCTACTACGGCACCGGCGCCCGTGCGCACACCATCCTCGTCGGGTGCCTGCTGGCGCTGGCATTGCGAGCCGCGCCCCAAGTTCCGGCCCGCCTTGGGCCGGCGCTGCAGGGATTCGGCGTGCTCGCGCTGGGTGCGATGCTGATCGCGTTCGACCGCGGCCGCGCCGGCTCGCTGTATTTTCACGGCGGCAGCCTGGCCTATGCCGCGGTCGTCGCGGTCCTCATCGCCGCACTCGTTGCACCGACCGGCATCCTCCGCCGGGCGTTCGCTCTCCCGCCGCTGCGCTATGTCGGTCGGATCTCGTACGGTCTCTATCTCTGGCACTGGCCGGTCATCGTCTTCGTCACCGCGGAACGGACCGGCTGGACCGGCAACCGGCTCAACCTGCTGCGCGTCGTCATCACCTTCGCGATCACGATGGCGTCGTTCCACTTGATCGAACAACCAATCCTGCGCAGACGTCCCGCGATTGCCCGATCCCGTGCGCTGCTCCCGGTCGGAATCACGCTCGTGCTCGGCGCGGTGTTGCTCGGCACTTCCGGCGCGGCCTCGTCGGCCGAGCGGGTCGGAAGGATCACCGGCGCGATCGGTTCGTGCGGTCAGCGCGCCGAAGTTCGAGATTCGTGAAGCACAGGCCGAAGCCGACCGCCTCGGTCCCGTGCCCGGACCCAGGCCGACGCCACGGCCGCGCCTCGCTGTCTTCGGCGACTCGCGGCGCATGTTCACTGCTCACCGGCCTCGAGACCATCGGCGACCAGTTCGACGCGAGGGTCGGCAACGGGACGATCCTCGGCTGTGGGTTCGTCGCCGGCGCGATCTCCGAGCGGTATCCGATGATGCCGCGCGAGTTCGCGCGGAGCTGCCTCGGCCGCGTCGACCGCCGTGCGGACAAGGTGCTGGCGGCCATCGACCCCCAGGTCGTGATCTGGTATTCGGGCTGGGAAGTCGACGACCTCGAAGCCGATGGTGGTGACGCGGAGTTCGGCACTGCCAAACACACGAACCTGCTTCTCGACCGCATGGAACGGCTGTATCAACGCAGCAAAGCGCCCGGGCGCCGTTTCGCGATTCTCTCGACCCCAGAGGAGTCCGTCGGCAAGTACGTGTCGCGGCCCGACCCCGAGGTGGGGCGCAGGTTCGCTCCGCTCAACGACGTCTTCCGGACGTTCGCGGCTCGCCACCCCGATGACGTCGCCGTCGTCGACCTCGCGCGGCATCTGTGTCCAACCGGCTTTCCCTGCCCGGCCGAACGCGAGGGAATCCAGCCGCGGCCGCACGACGGCATCCACTTCAGCCCCGCGGGTGGGACCTGGGCGGCCCACTGGGTCTGGGAGCAACTCCTCCAGAACTGGCCGCCGACTTCCGCACCGGCGGCCGTCGGTTCCCCGGCCACGGGCTGACCGACAACCGACGGGTACCATCCTCCGATGGATCAGTCGCCCCAGCCCCCTGACCGCAACCTCGCCATGGACCTGGCCCGAGCCACCGAAGCAGCGGCGTTGGCCGCCGGCCGGTGGTTCGGACGAGGCGACAAGAACGGCGCCGACGGCGCTGCGGTCGACGCGATGCGGCTGGTACTCAACACGGTCCCGATGGAAGGCGTTGTCGTCATCGGTGAAGGCGAAAAGGACGAAGCGCCCGATGCTGTTCAACGGAGAGGAGATCGGCTCCGGTGGCCCGGCAGTGGACATCGCGGTCGACCCGATCGACGGCACCACCCTGACGTCACTCGGGCGCGACAACGCGATCTCGGTGATCGCCGTCGCCGAACGAGGCACGATGTTCGACCCGGGTCCGTGTGTCTACATGGACAAGATCGCGGTCGGGCCCGTGGGCGGCGGACGTCGTCGACCTCGACGCGCCGGTCGCCGCCAACCTCGAAGCTGTGGCCAAGGCCAAGGGCGAAAAGGTACAAGACGTCACCGCGGTCATCCTCGATCGCCCGCGCCACGAGGGCATCATCCAGGAGTGCCGCGAAGCCGGAGCTCGGATCCGACTCATCCCCGACGGCGACGTGGCCGGCGCCATCTCGGTCGCCTGGCCGGACTCGGGCTCGGACATCCTCTTCGGAATCGGGGGAACACCCGAGGGGGTGATCGCGGCGTGCGCGCTGCTCTGCATGGGCGGCGAAATCATCGGCCGGCTCTGGCCCCGCAATGACGACGAGCGCACCGCCGCCCTCGACGCCGGCTACGACCTCGATCGGGTTTTGACGACCGCCGACCTCGTATCAGGCGAGGAGGTCTTCTTCGCGGCGACCGGGATCTCCAACGGCGACCTGGTCAAGGGCGTGCACTACCGCGGTGACGGCGCCAGCACCGAGAGCTTGGTCATGCGGGCGAAGTCCGGCACGATCCGCACGATCCACTCCGAGCACCGTTGGCAGAAGCTCATGCGGTACTCAGCCGTGAAGTTCGACTGACGCAGATCGTCGGGCGAGGCGCTACGCGGCGTCGGCGACTTCGAGCCGAAGTTCGGCTCGGGCGAGTGCTTCCTTGGACTCCTCGTCGTCAGAGTCCTTGGCCACCCGCTGTTCGGCGCGTTCCTTCGCCGTGCGGGCCCGGACCACGTCGATCTGGTCCGGAAGTTCGGCGACGTCGGAGAGGATCGACACGCGATCGTGGCTGACCTCGACGAACCCGCCGTGCACCGCGGCGGCGACCTCACCATCGCCTTCGAGGATGACCCGCACCTTGGCGACCCCGAGCGCACCGACGAACGGCACGTGGCCGGGGAGGAACGCGATCTCGCCGTCGGTCGTCCGACAGACGACCATTTCCGCGTCGCCCTCGTAGAGGACGCGCTCGGGCGAGACGAGCTGGACCGTGAGCGCCATGGTCAGTTGCCCGACTCCAGCGACTTCGCCTTGGCGAGCACGCTCTCGACGCCACCGACGTTGAAGAACGCCTGCTCGGGAACGTCGTCGAGCTCGCCGTCGACGAGCGCCTCGAAGCTCTCCACCGTCTCCTCGACCGGCACGAAGATGCCGGGCAGACCGGTGAACACCTCGCCCACGAAGAAGGGCTGCGAGAGGAACCGCTGGATCTTGCGGGCCCGGGCAACGGTGACCTTGTCGTCCTCGGACAACTCGTCGAGGCCGAGGATGGCGATGATGTCCTGGAGTTCCTTGTACCGCTGGAGGACCTCCTGGACCCGCCGGGCGACGTCGTAGTGACGCTGGCCGACGACCTCGGGAGCGAGGATGTTCGACGTCGACGCCAGCGGGTCCACGGCCGGGTAGATACCGAGCGCCGCGATCTGGCGGGAGAGCTCGGTGGTCGCGTCGAGGTGGGTGAAGGTCGTGAACGGTGCCGGGTCGGTGTAGTCGTCTGCCGGCACGTACACCGCCTGCAGCGAGGTGATCGAGTGACCCTTGGTCGAGGTGATCCGCTCCTGCAGTTCGCCCATCTCGTCGGCCAGCGTCGGCTGGTAGCCCACCGCAGACGGCATGCGTCCGAGCAGGGTCGAGACCTCGGAACCGGCCTGGACGAAGCGGAAGATGTTGTCGACGAAGAGCAGCACGTCCTGGTTCTTCACGTCGCGGAAGTACTCCGCGACGGTCAGGGCGGACAGCGCGACCCGCAGCCGGACGCCCGGCGGCTCGTCCATCTGGCCGTAGACGAGTGCGGCCTTCTCGATGACGCCCGACTCCTGCATCTCGATCCAGAGGTCGGTGCCCTCACGGGTGCGCTCGCCGACGCCGGCGAACACCGAGACCCCACCGTGCTGGGTCGCGACCCGGTTGATCATCTCCTGGATGAGCACCGTCTTGCCCACACCGGCACCACCGAAGAGGCCGATCTTGCCGCCCTGCACGTACGGCTCGAGCAGGTCGATGACCTTGATGCCCGTCTCGAACATCTGCGCCTTGGGCTCGAGCTGGTCGAAGGTCGGCGGGTCGCGGTGGATCTCCCACCGGTCGTCGATCCCGGTGAGTTCGCTCTCGTCGATGTCGAGCGGCTTGCCGAGCACGTTGAAGACGTGGCCGAGCACCCCGTCGCCGACCGGCATCGTGATCCCGCTCCCGGTGTTGCGCACGATCGTGCCGCGCGTGAGTCCGTCGGTCGGGCTCATGCAGATGACCCGGACCCGACCCGCACCGATCTGCTGGGCGACCTCGGCCGTGACCGTCGTGGTCTTGCCCTCGAGCTCGATGTCCAGCTCGAGTGCCGTGTTGATCTCGGGGAGCGCGTCGGGTGGGAACTCCACGTCGACCACCGGGCCGGCGATCGCGACGACCCGTCCGTGCTTGAGGCTGGTCTCGTTGTCCGCGGTCATCGTCATTGCTTGGGCTCCTCGTTGGTCACTCGGGATCGCCGAGCGACATCGGGGTATCGAAATGGTCGTCGTGCGCGCCGACACCGGCGCGCAGCGCCTCGGCGCCACCGACGATCTCCATGATCTCGGTGGTGATCGCGTCCTGGCGGGCACGGTTCATGATGCGAGCCAGACTGGTGATGAGGTCGTCGGCGTTGTCGGTCGCGGACTTCATCGCGCGTTGGCGGGCCGCGTGCTCGGACGCCGCCGCGTTCAGCAGCGCGGCGTAGATCCGGGCTTCGATGTAACGCGGCAGCAGCGATTCGAGGATCGCGGCCGGCGCCGGCTCGAACTCGTAGGTCGGCGCGGTGCCGTCCGTCCCCGGCCGCGCGTCGCCTCCTTCGACGACCCCGGCGTCGAGCGGAACCAGGGGCCGCCGCACGACTTCCTGGCTCCCCGCACTGACGAACCGGGTGTAGACGAGCTCCACCATGTCGAACTCGCCCGCCAGGAACCCCGCAGTCACGGCGCGTCCGATCGCCCGCGCGTCCTCGTAGCTCGGCCGGTCCGAGAACCCGGTGAACGAGTGGTCGATGTTGAAGTTGCGGTAGCGGAAGTAGCTCTCGGCCTTGCGGCCGACGACAACGAGCGCGTAGTCGCGCCCCAGTTCGGCCTGTTCGTTCATCGAGCCTTCTGCCGCGCGGATCACCGACGAGTTGTATGCGCCGCACAGCCCACGGTCGGCGGTGATCGACGACGTGCGCCACCCGGGCGATCTCGGGCCGCGGGGTGAGCAGCGGGCTGTCGACGGCACCACCGGCTGCGCCCAGGTCACGGACCACCTCGGTGATCTGATCGCTGTAGGGAACGGCCGCGTGCACCGCCTGCTGGGCGTTCACGATCCGGCTCGCGGCGATGAGCTCCATCGCGCGCGTGATCTTCTTCGTGGACTGCACCGTCGGATGCGCCGCCTGAGGATCCGCTCCTGACCACCCGCCACTTAGATCACTCCGTGTCGAGGGTCTTGGCGGATTCGGCCTCGCCGAGGGCTTCGGCGTCGGACTCGGTGACATCGGCCGCGTCGCGACGACGTCGGCCGGCGCATGCTCGGCGACGAAGGCGGCCTTGAAGTCGGCAATCGCCGGCTCGAGCGCTTCCTCGTCGGGCATCGCGCCGGTGTCACGGATCTCACCCAGGAGGTCCGCGTGACGGCCCCGGAACGTCTCGAGCAGCTGCGTCTCGAACGCACGCACCTGTTCCACCGGCAGGTCGTCGAGCACGCCCGTGGTGCCGCAGTAGATCGACACGACCTGCTCCTCGACCGGCATCGGCGAGTTCAGGGGCTGCTTCAGCAGCTCCACGAGGCGCTCGCCGCGGTCGAGCTGGGCCTGGGACACCGCGTCGAGCTCGGAGCCGAACGGTCGCGAACGCCTCGAGCTCGCGGAACTGCGCGAGGTCGAGCTTGAGCGTTCCGGAGACGCCCTTCATCGCCTTGATCTGCGCGGCGCCGCCGACTCGGGACACCGAGATGCCCACGTCGACGGCCGGGCGAACACCCGACTTGAAGAGGTCGTCCTGGAGGTAGATCTGCCCGTCGGTGATCGAGATCACGTTGGTCGGGATGTACGCCGAGACGTCGCCGGCCTTGGTCTCGATGATCGGCAGCGCGGTCAGCGAGCCCGCGCCCAGCTCGTCGGTGAGCTTGGCCGCCCGCTCGAGCAGGCGGCTGTGCAGGTAGAAGACGTCACCGGGGTACGCCTCGCGGCCCGGCGGGCGCCGGAGCAGCAGCGCGATCTGCCGGTAGGCCTCGGCCTGCTTCGAGAGGTCGTCGTAGACGACGAGGGCGTGCTCGCCGTTGTCCATCCAGTGCTGACCGATGGCGCAGCCGGCGTACGGTGCGAGGTACTTGAACACGGCCTCGTCGCCGGCCGGCGCGTTGACCACGACGGTGTACTCCATGGCGCCGTGCTCTTCGAGGGTGCCGACGGTCTGCGCGACCGACGACGCCCTTCTGGCCGATCGCGACGTAGATGCACTTCACGCCGAGACCCCGCTGGTTGAGGATCGTGTCGATGGCGACGGTGGTCTTGCCGGTCTTGCGGTCGCCGATGATCAGCTCTCGCTGACCACGACCGATCGGCGTCATGGCGTCGATGGCCTTGATGCCGGTCTGGAGCGGCTCGTGCACCGGCTTGCGACCGACGATGCCGGGCGCCTGGACCTCGAGGCGGCGGTGCCTGGTCGGTGCCGAGTCGGGCCCTTGCCGTCGATCGGCAGGCCGAGCGAGTTGACGACCCGACCGACGAGCGCGTCGCCGACGGGGATCGAGAGGATGCGGCCGGTCGCCTTGACCGACTGGCCTTCCTCGACGTCGTCGGTCTTGCCGAGGATCACGGCGCCGATCGTCTCTCGTCGAGGTTCAGGGCGAGACCGAGCATGCCGCTCTCGAACTCGAGCAGCTCGTTGACCGCGGCGTCGGGCAGCCCGGCGACGCGGGCGATCCCGTCACCGACCTCCAGGACCCGACCGAGCTGCGCCTGGGCGAGCGACGGGGTGAACGTCTCGACGTGCTTGCGCAGCGCGGCTGCGATCTCGTCGGCGTTGATGGTCAGTTCGACTTCGTATCCCTAGATCGCCCTTCAGCTGGTCGAGCCGGTGCCGGACCGAGCCGTCGATCACGGTGTCGCCGATCCGGGCGACGATGCCGCCGAGCACCGACGGGTCGACGATCACCTTGACCTCGACGTCCTTGCCGGTCGCCTGCGCCGAGCGCCGGCCAGCCGGGCGCACCTGGGTCGCGTCGTCGAGTTCGATCGCCGAACGGACCTCGGCCACCTCGTGCCCCGCTCGGTCGCGGCCAGCTCGACGAACGCGGTCGACGATGTCGCCGCAGGTCGTTGCCCTGCCCGCACCGATGACCGCCCGAGCAGCGACGTGCTCGCGGGCCAGCGCCTTGCCCGCCATGAGCTCGTCGACGACCGCGATCCGGCGCTCGCGGGGAAGCGGCGGGTCGGTCAGCGCGATCCGGAGTGCGTCGTTGCCCTCGAGCGTTCGGGCGAACCGGAAGAGGTCGTCCTCGACCGCGCCGAGCTGGTCCTCCGCCCGGGCGATCGCCAGGCACGCATCCGCGTAGGCGTCCGATCTTCGCTCAGGTCGCTCCACTCGCCGGCTCTCCACCGCCGGTGCCTCCGACCGCGTTGATGTAGGACTCGATGAGCTCGAGCTGGGTGTGACGGTCGAGGTTGCGCTCGACGATCCTTCTCGGCCAACCGATCGACAGGTCGGCGACCTGCGCCTGGAGGTCGGAGATCGCCCGCTCGGGCCAGTCCGATGTCCTCCGCGGCCCGCTCCGGATGTCGGCCGCGTCGGCCTCGGCCCGCGCGATGAGGTCACGTCGGACGTGGTCGCGCCGGCTGCGGGCCTCCTCGACGATCTGACCCCCTCGCCGCGGGCGTCACCGATCTGGGCGCGGTACTGCGCGGCTTCCTGCTCGGCGTCGGCTTCGGCACGCAGACGCCGACTCGAGGTCGTCCGGATCTTCTCCTCGCGAGCCTTGAGACCCTTCTTGAGCGTCGGGAACGCGAACTTCATCAGCACCGATCGAGCACGATCAGGAACGCGATGCCGCCCCAGAGGATCTCCGACGTCGCGGGAACGACGAGGCTCGGCGCTTGTTGCAGTTCATCGCCTCTTCATCGAGGTTGCCCGCCTGGTCGCCTTCCTTGGCCGCCTTCTCGAGCTCCTCGAGCGTGACCTCACCGACGTTGTCGGTCTTGACCGCGCCCGTGGTCACGGCTGCCTTGGCCAGGCACTCGTAGAGCTCACCGGGCTTCTCACTCGCGTGGGCGACCCCGGGCGCCATGACGACCGCGCCGACCAGGGCCCCGCAAGCAACACTCTGCGGATGCGCATGGCGCGTCCTCTCTCCTTGTGGTCGGCCTAGAGGAAGAAGAGGACGAAGCCGATGAGGGCGAGCGCCTCGGCGAACGCGATGCCGAGGAACATGGTCGTCCGGACGGTGCCGGCCATCTCGGGCTGACGGGCCATGGCCTGGACCGACTGACCGACCAGGTAGCCGATGCCGATGCCCGGGCCGATGGCGGCGAGGCCGTAGCCGACCTTCGCCAGACCGGCCTGCAGCTCGCCGGTGACCTCCGCCAGGGTGACGATGCTGCTCGGGTGCTCACGGTGCTCTCCTTGTTCTCGGTTGAGATCTCAGTGCTCGGGGTGGACCGACTCGTTGATGTACACGGCAGTCAGGATGGTGAAGATGTAGGCCTGCAGCAGCGCCACCAGGAGCTCGAACGCCGTGATGAAGATGAGACCGAGGAATGGCAGCGGCGCGAACACGATCTGGTACAGGCCACTGGTGTGCTGCAGCGAGCTCTTGGTCATGATGGCGAAGATCGTGAGCAGCACGTGGCCCGCCATCATGTTGGCGAAGAGCCGCACCGCCAGGGAGAACGGCCGGACCAGGTACTTCGAGAAGAACTCGATCGGGATGACGAGGAACTTCAGCGCCACGGGCACTCCCGTCGGGTTGATTTGTTCGAGAAGAAGCTTGGGCCCTGCTGCTTGAAGCCCGGTCACGATGAACATGAACCACGAGACCACCGCGAGGAACAGCGGGATCGCGAGGCGCGACGTCGCCGGGAACTGGATGAACGGGATCACGCGACCAGATGTTGATGAAGAAGATCCAGAAGAACATCGTCGCGAAGAACGGCGTCCACTTCTTGCCGTCCTCGGCACCCATCGCGTCGATGCTGATGTTCTCCTCGATCGCGTCGTAGCCGGCTTCGGCCACGTTCTGGAGCCCCGCGGGAACCAACTCGCGCTTGCGGGCCCCCCAGAGGAAGATGATCAGGCAGATCGTCGTCGAGACGAACGCCATTGCGACGACCTTGTTGAAACCCAGGAAGCCCGACGTCCCACTCGAAGAGTGGCGCAATGCCCTTGGGGAACAGCTCGGCGAGCACCGGCATGGTTCGCTCCTACTTCCGGCGAGACAGGGGACGAGGTTTGACGCCCGGCGCGCCGAGGGTCAGACCGACCCGGGGCAGCTCCCAGACGAGCAGCACGATATGGGCAATGCCCACGGTGAGCACGAATGCACCGAGATGCACGAACGAGGTCTCGCGTACCGCGACCGCCAGGATGGTGACCGCGACCACGAGCGCAAGGTAGGCACCCATCGCCCCGGCTGCGACACCCGAGGCTCCCGCCCGGCCACCCGCACCCATCAGGCGGGCAAGGAACCAGAAGTTGGCGGCGACCACGACCATGCCGAGCAGCGCGCCGACGACGCCGGGGACGCCGGCGAGCACACCACCGATGATCAACGCAACCGGCGTTGCCATCACCGCGCGGCGCACCAGGTCTTGGGCAATCTCACGCTCGGGCTGCACGGCAGGCCCACCGGCGACTGGCGGCACGGCCGCGTCGGTGGTCACCAGACTCTCCGTGTCCACGGCTTGCCCTCGTCTTCGCGGGCCGTCCGCTCCTGGTACTGGTACCAGGCCCAGGCGAAGACCGACACCGCGCCGAACAAGCCGAACAAGATCATGAACACCGGGGAGGTCCCCAGCACCCGATCGAGGAGCCAACCAATGGCACCGAAGGCGACAGGAGCGAGCGACGAACGTCAGCGCCTGTCCGAGGGCGTCGTGGTATTGACCTGTGCTCCACCTGGCCGGGGCTTTCACCCGAAACACCACCCCACTACCGGGCTTCGTTGCCCGATCGGTCCTGACGCGCCACAACCCCCGCGGCGCTTGTGAATACTTTCGCAAACTAGCGAGTCGGTCCCGCCCGTGCAAACCGGAGCACGCTACCCGGGCCGCCGCCCGCGGGCCCGGGAACCGGTCAGCCGGCGCCCGACCGTCGGCGGGACTCGAGGTCGATGACCCCCTCACGGGCCTGGGCCTCGCGTGCCGCCGCCGCCTCCTCTTCCGCGGCGATCGCCTGCGCCTCCTTCTTCCCCGGGAAGAAGAAGACGTAGAGCAGCAACGCCAGGGCGAGGATCGCCGATCGGAACGAGCGCGTTTCCCTCGTTGGTGTACGTCGGGAGCAGCGCGAGGCCCGAGAGCAGCGCGGTCCACAGCCAGAGGATCACCACGGTTCGACGCGGTCCGTGACCGAGCCGCATCAGACGATGGTGGAGGTGGTCCTTGTCCGCCATCGAGAAGGACTGACCCCGCAGGATGCCGGCGGATGAACGAGAACGCCGTGTCGATGATCGGAACCCCGAGGATCAGGATCGGGATGATCAGCGGCGCGAAGAAGAAGTAGGTCTGGTCCCGCTGAACTGGTCGTCGGTGCGTCCGCCCACGGTGATCGTCGTGATCGCGAGCAGCAGGCCGAGGAAGCATCGCACCGGCGTCGCCCATGAAGATCCGTGCCGGGTTGAAGTTGCATGGCAGGAACCCGATGCAGACTCCGACCGACGATGATCGCGACCAGCGGCGCGATGTTCGAACCCTCGAGGCAACCCGGCCTTGAACAGCCGGTCGGAGTAGAGGAACAGCGCGGTGCCCGCGATGACCACGATGCCGGCAGCGAGCCCGTCGAGTCCGTCGATCAGGTTGATCGCGTTGGCGAAGACCACCACGGTCAGGACCGTGAGGAGCGAGGCCAGGTCGGGCGAGAGCACGATGTACTCCGCAGCCGGCGAAGGGGATCCGGAAGTACAGCATCGAGACGCCGAACAGCGAGAGCAGGCTCGCCCGCGAGCACCTGCCCGGCGATCTTCGCGGGCGGTGACACGTCCCGGAGGTCGTCGAGCGCACCCACCGCGAACATCACGCCGGCAGCCAGAATGACCCCGACCGGCTCGGACGAACTCTCGAACATCTCGTGGAACTGGGGCACCTGCGAGGCCACCACCATCGCGGCGAGGAACCCGATGAACATCGCGGCCCCACCGAGTTCCGGGATCGCCGTGGTGTGGACGTCGCGAAGGCCAGGTTCGCTTGACCGCGCCCACTCGCACCGCGAGACGGCGCACGACCGGACAGAGCAGGAAGGTCAACCCCGCCGAAACCGCGAGGACGAGCGCGTACCCACCCATCCTCTACCAGCCGACCATCAGGGATGCGCCAGGTCGGGGTACGGAGTGAACTTGCGCAGAGGCGGTTCGCCTGTTCGCGCACGTCGCGCGAATCGACTCGTCCGTCGGGTGCCCGCAGCACCCGGCGATCAGTGCGCGCGACCTCGGCCATCTCGTCCTCGCCCATTCCCGCGGTGGTGACCGACGCGGTACCGAGACGCAGACCACTGGTGACGAACGGCTTCTCGGGGTCGTTCGGGATCGCGTTCTTGTTGCAGGTGATCCCGGCGACGTCGAGCGCCTCCTGGGCGACCTTGCCGGTCACACCGAACGGCCGCAGGTCGACCAGCATCAGGTGGTTGTCGGTCCCGCCGGAGACGATGCGGAACCCCTCGTCGGCCAACCCGGCGGCGAGCGCGGCCGCGTTGGCGACGATCTGCGCGGCGTAGCTCGCGAACTCCGGCTGCGCCGCCAACTTGAACGCGACCGCCTTCGCCGCGATCACGTGCATCAGCGGGCCGCCCTGCAGGCCGGGGAACACCGCCTTGTCGATCGCCGCCGCGTGCTCTCGCGGCACAGGATGCGTACCGGCACGCGGGCCGCGCAGCGTCTTGTGGGTGGTGAAGGTGACGACGTCGGCGTGGGGGACCGGGGACGGATGCGCGCCCCCGGCGATGAGTCCGGCGATGTGCGCGGCGTCCACGATGAGGAGCGCGCCGACGTCGTCGGCGATCGAGCGGAACTCGTCGAAGTCGATCGACCGCGGGTAGGCCGTGGCCCCGGCGACGATCGGCTTCGGGCGCTCGGCGGTCGCAAGATCCCGGATCCGGTCGTAGTCGAGTCGTTCGGTCTCGTCGTCGACGCCGTAGGCGACGAAGTCGTAGATCTTGCCGCTGAAGTTGACCGGGGACCCGTGGGTCAGGTGCCCGCCCTGGTCGAGGCGCATGCCCATCACCTTGTCGCCCGGACTCAGCAGGGCCAGGAACGCGGCCATGTTGGCGTTCGCACCCGAGTGGGGCTGCACGTTGGCGTGCTCCGCGCCGAACAGCTCGCACGCGCGGTCCCGGGCCAGCTCCTCGGCCTCGTCGACGACGAGGTTGCCGCCGTAGTAACGCTTTGCCGGGATAGCCCTCCGAGTACTTGTTGGTGAGCACCGTGCCCTGGGCGGCCATCACCGCGGGGGAAGTGAAGTTCTCCGACGCGATCAGTTGGATCGTCGTGTTCTGGCGCTCCGCCTCCCGCCTGACGATGTCGGCAAGCTCGGGATCGGCGGCGACCAACGATTCGGCAGGGGTACTCACGCGGGACCTCTCACGGGTGCAGGGGCGGTTCCCGCAGACACTAATCCTGAGGACGTGCCGAGCCCGATGGCGCGCCCGGGGAGTACTCGGTCGGCGAGCGCGGGAGCCGGCGGCGAATCGACGTGCCCAGGTGGTACAGCTCCTCGAAATAGCGCTTGGCCTGCGCCGCGATCACTCCGAGGGTGATGAGCTGGAGGGCGAGCACCCCGGTGATCCCGGTCACGAGGAACGCATGCGGCGCCTCGCTGTACGCGTTCTCGATGGCGGCGGTCACTCCCGAATTCCCGAACTGCGACGGTTCGCCGTACACGTCGACCACGTGCCAGACCACCCAGCCCAACGAGTAGAGCGCGACGAGGAGCAGGATGAGCCCCGGCACCACGAAGAACACGAACGGGCGGAACAGGAACGACGACACGATCGACGAAACCGTCGCCCCGGGAAGGCGACCCTCGACCGTCCGGCGTCGACCCCCCGTCGATGCGAACGACCAGTCCAGATGCGCGGGGATCTCGACCACGCGGGCATGGAGGATCCGAGCTTTGGCGATGATTTCGACGTTGATCTCCGCATCGACCGCCCGGAGGTCCAGGCTGCGCAGGAACGGCCCGTCGTAGACGCGCACCATGCCGGTCAACGTGTGGAGGCCGGCGCCCGAGGCCCACCCCAGCAGCCGATTCGCCGCGCGTGACATCGTCCGCCGGAAGAACGGGACGTTGGTGGTCTGGCCACCCCGCATGTAGGGGGACGCGATGACGACCCTCGCGCCGGTGTCCTCGGCGGTGTGGAGCATGCGGGTGAGGTGTTCGGGTGAGTAGCTGAGATCGCAATCGACCACGGCGACGTAGTCGCCCGAAGTCTGGCCGATCGCGAACCGAAGCGCCTGTCCGAGCCGAAAGTTGACGCGATGACGCAGCACCCGGACGCCCGGCTGGGCGGCGCTGAACGCCTCGGCCAGATCGGCGGTGGCATCGCTCGACCCGTCGTCGACCACCACGATCTCCCACCGAAACCGGGGCTCGAGTCCGTGGAGGTGGTCGACGAGCCGCTCGAGCGTGTCGACGATGACCTCGGCTTCGTTGAACGCGGGCACGATCACCGAGACCAGGGGGGCAGCCTCGGCGTGTCGGTTCATGCGGCGAACCGCGCGGCGCGGCCCGGAAGACTCGTCGCGGCGACCCTCGTCGCGTGCTCGCCGACGGGGACGACGTCGAACGACCGCATGAGGAGATCGAGGTAGCTGCCCACTCGGGCCAGTTTCGCAGCCCGTGACAGTCCCATGCCCGGGAAGAACGCCAACTCGGGCGCTTCGGTCGCATCGAGCAGATCGAGGGGATGGAGCAGCAGCGACGGCTCGACCCGGGTGGCGCGGCACAGGGCGAGTGCGCTGCGGAAGTACCCCCGGGCCGCGGCCGCCGAGTATTGGGACAAGGCGAGGAGGTAGCTCACGTGCATCGGCAGCCGGAACAGCGGCATGGCCGTAACGGGCAACTCGAGGAGTTCTGTCCCCTCCAGCCGCCAGTGGTACGGCCGGATGGGGCGCAATCCGTCCCCGAAGGTTCCGTAGAGATGCTCACGCTCGGCGCGCTGGGCCGCGTCGAGATCAGCGGTCCGAAAGTAGACGGCACGGGCGAGCGGTCCGATGATGGTAGGCAGCGTCGAAGCGTCGTAGGCGTACCCGCGCCGGCTCAAGACCCGGAGCGTCGCCTCCGACAGGCTGTACCCGGGACCGCGGAAGCCGGTCGGCTGGATACCGGTCGCAGTGTGGATCGCGACTTCTGCGCGTTCGAGCTCTTCTTCCAACTCCATCTCGGAGTAGCGGTGCAGCCACGGCTCGTGCCGATAGGAGTGGTTCCCGATTTCGTGGCCGGCCGCTGCAAGCCGGGCGAAGACCGCCGCGTCCTCGTCCCGATCGGCGTCACGCCCAACCGCGAAGGTCGTGAAGCGCAGTCCCCGCTCCCCCGCCAACTCCAGCATGCGGGCGGCCATCGTCGGGAGATACGAAGGCGCCGAAGCCCAATCGGACGCGCCGCGAATGTAGAGATACGCCCACTGATTGTCCGCGTCGAGCGACAGGCTCGCGACCGGCTTCATCCAGCATCCTCCCGGGCCGGGCATCCTACGAGGCCGCCGGACTCTCCCCGAGCAGGCTCCGAACTCCTCGCTCCGCACATCCGACGGTTTCGTTCACGTTCAGGGTGCCGTTGACGATCTGCGCCGAGGAGACGAGCGAGATCCCGGGAACTCCCGTCGCGGTAGGTGGCACCCGCTCCGAGTAACCGATCGTCGGCAGGGGGAACACCTCGGCCGTCCGGGCGACCCGTGCCCCGAGCACGTCGGCCGCAACCCCGGGATGGACCCGCTCCAACCCCCCGACGAACTCCTCGATGATTTGCTCATCGGTGCTCCGGAACCATGCGTCGTCGGCACGACAGTACCGGGGCAGATACACCAGTGAGTGGCCGCCGACCCACCCTGGCGGGATCATGTTCGTCATCTCGACGATCGCCGTGAACGGCAACTCGTCCATCAGATACGTCAAGTAATACGGCGCGAGCCCGCGCCGCAGCACGAGCGACGCGCACACGACCCCCTGATATTGGATCGACTCGTAGCGGGACCGGGTGACCGGTGCGAGCTCGTCGATGAGCTGCGCGGCCGCGCGCGGTGTGGTCGTCACCACGACGTGGTCGAAATCGTCGATCCGACCATCGCGCGCAACGCGGACCCGGCCCGCGGCCGGCGTCACCCGTTCGACGGCATGGCCTGCCTCGATGACGACCCCACGCTGGACCAACGCGGCCGACATCACGTCGAGAACTCGCGCGTAGCCGCCCCGGACCGCCCCGAACTGCTCCGCGCCGATACCGGCCCGGCGGGCCGCAGTGAGGCGCTGGATCGTGGCCCAGATGAACGCCGCGTTCGCCTGTTTCCAAGCGTCTCCGAGTTTCGACTCCAGGAGTGGGATCCAGAACCGCTCGAACGTGTCGCGTCCGGACCACCGGGTCAGCCACGCTTCGACGCTTCGCCGCTCGAGCGCGCGCCAGTTCTTGACCCGGGAACCCCAGGCGATCGTCGCGGCAAGGCGGGCCTTGGCCACGAGCGACAGGCCCGGCAGCGCGAGGAACTCGCGCGGCGTCGACACTCCGACGAGCTGCCCGTTCGAGTAGTAGCCGGTGCTGGTCTCGGTCCAGGCGATCTCACGGTCGAGGTCGAGGTCGGTGAGCAACCGGCGGATGGCAGCATCCGACTCGAGCGTGACGTGGTAGTAGCGATCCCAGACAACCGGCTCGGTCTCGTTCCCCAGCGGGAGACTCCAGGCACTCGCGAGTCCGCCGAGACTCGGCGCCGATTCGAACACGGTGACCGCCGCTCCGGCCTCCGCGAGTCGCAGCGCGACCGTCAGCCCCAACCACCCACCGCCGACGACACAAACCGAGTCCCCCGGGCCGATCACGAGGGTGGATCCAGCTCCTCGACGACGCCGTCACGCACCGAGTAACGCAATCCCGACCGACGACACACCAGGCCCTCACGGTCCGGCGGTCGGGCCCCCGAGAACCGCAGCAACGGCTCCCCGACCCGCGAGACGACGGCTACCGGACGCGCCGGTTGGCCCACAACGAGATGGAAGGGCGCCACCGCGTGGGTGACGACAGCCCCCATCCCGACCATCGCGAAGCGACCGATCGTGAGGTCGCACCCGATGACGGCGCCCGCACCGATGCTCGCCCCGACCTCGACGCGGGTCGGCAGGGTGTTGTCCCCTGGCCCCGAATCCAACCGCGTCGCGAGGTCGGGGGTCGTCGCCCTCGGATACCGGTCGTTGGTGAAGATCACGCCTGCGCCGATCAGGGCACCGGTCCCGATGGTGACTCCGGTACAAACGTACGCGCCCGCGTTCACCTTTACCCGGTCTCCGACCAGCACGCCGCCGGCGATGTAGGTGCGCTCGCCGATGATGCAGTCGTCGCCGATGACCGTGTCCGGGCCGCGAACGTGGACGTCGGACCACACGTCGGTGCCCGAACCGATCACGACACCCGCCTCGATATCCGCCCGAGGGTGGATCATGGCCGCCGCCCTGCCGCTGGACCGATCACGACGACGCACCGCCGTCCATCGGCGGGCCCGAGCGAACCTCACCGACGAGCGTCCAGTCACCGACGGCCAGCGAGCGGTAGGCCGCGTCGATCACTTGGACGGACGCGATTGCGTCGACCGCCGAGATCGCGAGCGGTTCCCGCCCATCGAGGGCCCGGCAAAAGTTCTGCACCTGCGCGCGCATACAGGTGACTTTGTCGTATGGACCGGCGAATGACCGCCAGGTCGGGTCCGTGTTGGTGCGGTAGTCACTGCGCTGCCAACCGATCCGAAGCGCACCGTCGGCGCCGTAGAGATGCAGGTAGTCCTCGGTGACGCCGTCGTAGCTCCACGACAGTTCGATCGTCGCCGTCGCGCCCGACTCGGCCTTCAACAACAGCTGCGCACTGTCCTCGACGGGCAGTTCCTGCGTGCGCGGCGCCTCGACGACCAGTGCCTCATGGATCGGGCCGAGAAAGTGGCGGGCGATGTCCACCGAATGAGTCCCGTTGTCGATCAGAACCCCGCCACCGCTGATCGTCCGGTCGGAGTTCCAGCGGCGCGACATGTCGACCCGGGTCGCGAAGACATTCTCCAGATGAATCACGTCGCCGAGGAGGCCGTCGTCCACGAGTTGTCGCGCGGCGACGACGGCATCGACGAATCGGAACTTCGTGGCCATCGTGAACGGGACCGAAGCTGCGGCCGCGGCCGAGATCATTCGCTCGGCCGCCTCGATGTTGATCGCGAGCGGCTTCTCGCAGAGGACCGCGACGCCGGCGTCGATCGCCGCCAGCGCGTGCTCGGGGTGCGAAGCCGGCGGGGTCGAGACGATCACCGCATCACACCCGGCTTCGGCGAGCAACGCTTGAAGGTCAGGGGCGACGACGGCCCCGGTCGTCGCGGCGTACGCGTGGGCGGCATCCGGGTTCACGTCGGTGACGGCGACGATCTCGGCATCACCGAGAGTCGCGAACACCTGGGCATAGCTCTGAGCGATGCCGCCTGCGCCCACGACGCCGAACCGCAGCGTCATGCGGCGGCCCGCAACTCGCGCACCGTCACCGCAATCGCCTCTGCGATTCCGATCGCGTGCTGGTCGTCGTAGCGTTCGTTCCACGGAAGGACCAACACGTGGTCGAGATAGGCGTAGGTGCCGGGGAACCGTTCGGGCCGATAGTCGACGGCCTCCGGACGCGCGATCGAGAACGGCCAACGGCTCGAGCCGAAGGTCCGTTGGTCGCGGAAGACGGCGCACTCGAACGCTGGTTTCTGGATGTACCGGGGCGCGCTGGGAACACCGAGTTCCGCAAGGGCACGGGCCACTGCCCGCGGGCCACCGGGCACCGTCGAGCCCACGAGGATCGGCACCTTCCACCACGTCGCGACATCACCGGTCGCGACGTGCGGAAACTCGACGCCGTCCACCTCGGCGAGCGCCTCACGAAACCGCTGCACCGTGGAGACCCGCCGACCGACGGACTCGGCAAGCTTGTCGAGTTGCGCGTTGGCGACGGCTGATTGCAGTTCGGTCGTGCGCGAGTTGAGCGCGAGGAACTCGTGGTCCGGATCCGGCTCGCCGTAGGGCCACCCCTTGTTGACGAAGACGCGGGCGCGTCGGGCGTCGGCCGCGGAGGACGCGACCAGTATCCCGCCCTCCCCCGAAGTGAGGTGCTTGCCCTGTTGTGTCGAGAAGGCCGCGATTCGTCCGAATGTCCCGACCAGTCGCCCGCCCCGTCGCGTCAGAAATGCCTGCGCGCAGTCCTCGATGACCGGCACCGGTCCGACTATCGCGACGATCTCGTCGATCGGCGCCGGCATGCCGAAGAGGTGGGTCACCACGACGCCGCGCGTGCGGCGAGTCAGCGCCGCCTGCACCGAGGCTGCGGTCACCATCCCGGTCCGCGGATCCACGTCGGCGAACACGGGGATCGCGCCCTGATAGAGCATCGGGGTCAACGCACCCATGTCGGTGATGGCGGTCGTGACGATCTCGTCGCCGGGCTCCGGGTCCAGCGTCGCGACCGCGGCGTGGATCGCCGCGGTGCCCGAACTGCATGCCACGGCGTGTGGCAGCCCCACGAGTTCGGCGACGCGAGCTTCGAGCTCCGGCGTCTGTCGGCCCTTGGTGGCCGTCAACGTCCCCGACTCGATCACCGTGCGCAGGCGCGCCAGTTCCTCGTCACCGAGCGATCGCCCCGACGCGTCCTGATCGGACGGCAACCGCATTGGCGCTGATGGCACGTCGGGCTCCGGGTCGGGGTGGGGACAGATCGTTCGGGCCGGGGTCGGTGCCCGTATCATCGGGACACGCGACATCGTCGCGCCGTCACTGTACCGGCGGGTTTTCCGCGCACTCGGACAACCCTCCGGCCTCGATCGACACCGGGGAGTTCCGATGCGCGCTGGCGCGATCGCCATGGTCTTCGGCACTCGGCCCGAGGCGATCAAGCTGGCGCCACTCGCGTGGGTCCTTGGACCTACAGCAGTCACCGTGCACACCGGCCAGCACTCCCTCGACCGGCTGCACCCGGTGCTGGTCGACCTCGGACTCACCGCACCAACGGTTGCCTTCGAGGTGGCGCCCCGGCCGCGAGGGCGTCAGGTCGGCGAAGCGATCGTCGCCGTGACCGAGGCCCTGACCGCGCTCGCGCCGGAGATCGTCGTGGTCCAGGGCGATACCAACTCTGCGCTCGCCGGTGCCATCGCCGCCGACGCCCTGGACCTTCCGGTGGTCCATCTCGAAGCGGGGCTGCGCTCGTTCGACCGGACGATGCCCGAGGAACGCAATCGCGTCGTGGTGGACCACCTCGCCACGCTGCTCTGCGCGCCGACGTCGACGGCGGTCGAGCATCTCACCGCCGAGGGCATCCCGACCGATCAGATTGTGCTGACGGGCAACACCGTCGTCGACGCGACGAACCACTGCCTCCCCGACCCCGCGTCGTGTCGGGCCGTTTGCGCCCGATTCGACGTCACCCCGGACGACTTCGTCCTGGCCACATTCCATCGCGCCGAGAACGTCGACGACCCGATGCGACTCCGAGCGATTCTCACCACCCTCCAGGACCTACCGCGACCGGTGCTACTGCCGGTCCATCCGCGGACCGTCGAACGGGCCGCCGCCTCGGGTATCACGATCGACGGGGGGGCGGTACGCGCCATCGATCCGCTCGGTTACCGCGACTTCCTCGCGGTGCAGTCGACCTGCGCCGTGGTGGTCTCGGATTCCGGTGGCGTCCAGGAAGAGATCTCGATCCTCGGCCGCCCCGCCGTGATCGCTCGCACCTCGACCGAACGGCCAGAGGTCCTCGGCTCGTTCGCGGTGCTGGTACCGCCCGGTCCCGCGATCGGGCCCGCAGTCCGTGAAGTCCTGGCCGACGTCACGGCCCGGCACGCGGCGCTCCACCGCCTCCCGACGCCGTACGGCGATGGCCACGCGGGCGAGCACGCCGCCGATGCGATCCGGTCGTTGGTCGCCAAGACCGGCCCGGGGACAACCGGCTGATGCGTCGCTACGATCCGGTCCGTGGTCGACACGATGACTGGGCAGACGCTCGGACAGCCACCCAGTGACTCCCCTTCGGCGCGACCGGTGACGACGCGGCCGGTGACCACGCGGCCCCTCGCGATGGAACCGGCGAAGTGTTGTATCTGCAACACGCGCGACTCCGAACCCGTCGGAGTCGGACTGGACTTCGAATACCACACCTCCCCCGACAGCTTCCTCGCCGTGCGGTGCGTTCGGTGCGGCGTCGTGTATCTCGACCGGCGCCCGCTCGAGCGCGAACTCGGCCGGATCTATCCGGACCATTACCACACGTTCGCGTTCACCGAAGATCGCTTCGGCCTGGTCTACTCCGTTCGTCGCCGACTCGAAGCCCGCCGACTCCTCGCCACCTTCGCCGCGCTCCCGCACGACGCCCGCATTCTCGACGTCGGCTGCGGAGACGGATTCCACCTAGGGCTGCTCGCGGAGTTCGGGCCGTCGGCCTGGCAGATCGAAGGGATCGATGTCGACCCTCGCGCCGTTGCCGCCGCACGTCGCCAGGGGTTGCGCGTCCACCATGGTCGCGTCGAGGACCTCGAACGTCCGGAGGGCGGTTTTCAGGCGGCACTGATGATCCAGACCGTCGAACACCTCGCTGACCCTTTGTCGGTGCTGCGTGCGGTCCGTGCGCTCCTGGCGCCAGGCGGAGTACTGCTCCTGGTCACCGACAACACCGGCTCTCTTGATTTTCGGCTCACCAAACGCCGGCACTGGGGCGGGTATCACTTCCCGCGCCACTGGTACCTCTTCGACGGGCCATCCTTGCGGCGGCTCGCCACGACCGCCGGGCTCGAGGTCGCGAACCTGGGCACCATGATGAGCCCGGTCAACTGGGTGTACTCCCTGCGTAACACGCTCGACGACTGGGGCGCTCCGCCCGCGGTCGTCGACCGACTGTCGCTGGAGTCTCCCGTCGCGTTGGCCGCGGGAACCGCGTTCGACACGCTCCATCAGCTTGCCGGGCGCGGCGCGCTCCTCCGTGCGCTGCTGCGACGGCCGACCGAGCCCGTCAACCGTTGATACCCACGCCACGCGTACGCGATCCTGGGTGCCGGTTTCGCTGGACTCGTCGCAGCAGTGGAGCTGGAGCGATCAGGTGTCGAGGTCGTCGTCGTCGAGGCCGGCGACGCCATCGGTGGACTGGCGCGCACCCATCACGAAGGGTCGATCTCTTTCGACGTGGGTGCCCACTTCATCACGAACCGGCTCGCCGCGGCGATCGGCGTCATGGACCGCTGCGATGACGCCGGCCACTACTCCGAAGCGGTGTGGCTCGACGGACACAGTGCTTCGTATCCCCTCGGGCTCCTCGGTCGGCCCCGCTACCTCAAGTCCGCATTGGCCGCGCGGATGCGATCGACACCCAGCATCACCGCGGCCGACCGATTCCGCGAACGGTACGGCGCCGCGCTCGCCGACGAGGTGGCGATCCCACTCGTCGAATCCTGGTCGGGAATCCCGGCCGAACAGCTCTCCCCGAGCGTCGTGGACAAGATCCCGCGCGCATCGCCGAGACGGTCGCGCTCACGGCGGCCCGCCGGCTCACGCGGCGAACGATCGCCATCGGCTACTGCAGCGAAGCCCCGCAGAGCCCCAACGTGTGGCACGTGTACCCCCGCGACGGACTCAACGCCCTCACCGATGCCCTCGCCGCGAATCTGCGCGAGCCGGTCCGGCTCTCATGTCCCGCCGAGGGGATCCTCGTCGAGGACGACATCGTGACGGCAGTGCAGGCCGGCGGCGAGACCATCCCCGTCGACGCCGTGATCTCGACGCTGCCAGCACCGATGCTCGCTCGCCTCGTCGAGCACCCCGCCGTCGCTCCCCTGGCCGACCTCCGCTACCGAGCCATGGTGTTCGTGCAGCTGCACCTGCGCGGCCGTGGCTTGCTGCCGGCGCCGGTGATGTGGTTCCCCGAGCCCACCGCAGGATTCTTCCGCGCCTCGGAAGCGCCGGTGACCAATCCGAGCCTCGCGCCACCAGGCGAAACGGTGGTGACGGTCGACTTCGGCGCCCAAGTCGGCGACGCGACGTGGACCGCGCCCACGCCCGAGCTGACCCGAGCCGCCCTGGCCGGCTTGGCCGCGCTGGTCCCCGACATCGACGAGCGACTCATCGCCGACTTCACGAATCGCACCTCACTGGCGTACCCGGTGCTCGCGCTCGAAACCGAAGGGGCGCGCCGCCGTATCGACCAGCACGGCATCAAGGGGCTCGCTGTTGCGGGCCGCAACGCCGAGTTCGCCCACATTCTCATGGAAGACGTCTACTGGCGCACCCGCCGAACCGCCCACGAACTGGCGGGCTCGCTCGATCGTCAAGCGGTCGGAGCTGGATACCGGTAGAGGCCGTGATGCTCGAAGAAGTACGGGTCGGGCTCGAGTTCACGGAACCGATTCGGCCGGGCAAGGGTGAGGAAGTCCGCGATCTCCGCGCACCGTTGATCGACGAATGTTCCGTTGTTCGTGTACACGAACCAGATGGCGTGCTCACCGGCACGACGCAGGATCCGTTCCGAGAACGTCGCCGGATCGATGCGCCGCACTCGGGCTTCGTAGTCGACCCAGTCGATGCGTTCGGGTGACCCTGGACCGGGCACCGTGACCGTGTCGAGATCGACATCGAGCTGGCGGGCGACGTCGGTACCGATCGAGTCCGGGCAATACACGACGACGTCGCCGGGAACCGCGTGGTCCCGAAGGATCGGGGTCAACTGGTACGCCTGCGTGCGATTCCTCGCAGCGTTGCTCGCGCCCCCCCATGCGCCCAGGACCAAGGCCAATGCCAGGACAGTGGCCCGGACCCGAGGGTCGGCGAACACCGTCAACCCGTAGGCACCGACCAGCACGATCAGGGGGAACACCACTGATGCGTAGCGTCCTTCGAAGGTGGTCCCCGACCAGCGAGCCACGATGAGTCCGAGGGCCAAAGTCGCGAACGCGACCGCGGCCTCCAGCCGAACGCCGGGCCGCGTCAACATGTCGACCGAGAAATGCCGGCGATCGATGGCGCGGGCGAAGACCCCCAGGCCGACGAGCACGACGAGCAGCCAGCCCGCGGCGTGCGTGTTGCCACCAAAGGCCTTGAATGCCGTCGCCCAACTTCCGAACGGACTCACCGGTGCCCCCCACGGCGTTCCGGTGTGTCGGACCTGGAACCAGAAGGTCGGGAGCCAAGGCAGGAAGCTCACGAGACCGACGCCGATGGCGGTCAGCACGCGCCACGCCGGCCCGCGAACCGTCGGCGTCCCCCGCAGTGAGCGCACCGCCAGCCACATCGCGACGACGGCGAGCAGCGGGAAGGCCCAGTAGTGCGTGTACAACAGCGTCCCGGTCACACCCGCGACCACCGCCAGCCGGCCGAGCGATGGGCGCTCCAACGCCCGAGCCACTGCCAGCGCGCCGACCGCGCTCAGCAGCATCACGAGCGCGTACATCCGCGTCTCGGTCGAATACCAGATCGCGAACGGTGACAGCGCGAACAGCAGGAGTCCGCTCCAGGCCACGATCGGGGCCGACCCCGGCGGCGCGTCGCCGATCCGGATGCGCCGCTCGTCGAGTCGCCGTCCCAGGAACCAGATCGGGATCAGCGTCGCGGTGCCGATCACGCCCGAGAGGGCCCGGACCGACGCATTGCCGGTGCCGAAGACCTCCATCCAACTGTGCAACAAGAGGTAGTAGAGCGGCGGCGCACCATCTTGACGCAGCGCCCCGAAAATCTCGCCCACCGGGAGCGCAGCGATGTTGACCGAGAGCACTTCGTCGGCCCAGAGATCCGACTGACACACGAATCGCAGGACCACGCCGAGCGCGAGCACGCCGCCCACCACCAACAGCAGCCCTGGGTGATCAGCGAGCGGCCGGCCGGCGGTGAGGCCCTCGCTCGCCCCGGAAGCGTCGGCGTGCGGGTGTTCCGAGGTCCCCACAGCCATCCGGAAAGGCTACCCGGCACCCGACCCCGACGAAACCACGCTCCGTGGTCGACGGCCGGCCCCGGCCGGGCTAGACCCCGGCGTCGCGGTACGCGGCCAGCATCGCGTCAAGGTGCCCGGACCAGTCCAGCGGGGCCGCCGCGGGCGCCGCGCGGAACCGATCCGGGTCGGCCACGACTTTGCGCATCGCCGACGCCAACGCGCCGACATCGCCGGGCGGGACCAGCAAGGGCGCGTGCTCCGGGGCGATGAGTTCGGGGATACCACCGGCCGTGGATCCGACCACCGTGATCCCGCGGCTGCGCGCCTCATTGATCACCAGAGGCGCGGGGTCGGGCCACTCCGACGGCACCACCAGGCAGTCGATCGACGCCAGGAACTCCTCCTTCCCGGCGTCGTCGACCCAGCCGCGGTAGTCCGCGGCGGAGGATTCGACCCGATCCTGCTCTTCCCCGCGCCCCGCGACCACCAGCCGTACGCCGGCGCCGAAACCCGCGAATGCATCGAGCAGGGTTCGGATGCCCTTGTCGCGGCCGAGCCGTCCCAGGAACCCGAACGTGAAGGGCGCCCGGTCCGGCCGCATGTCCAGCACCACCGGATCCTCGACCGGGTTGTAGATCACGCGGGTCCGATCCCTCATCCACGGCCGAGCCGCGAGATGGGGGCGGGCCACGGCCTCGGACACCGCCACCACGACATCCGGCGGTCGCCGCCCGATCGCGAGCTCCCGAGCTCCGGCGAGTGCCCGGCACGACCAGCACCGAGTGCCGCACACACTGCCATCCCGTCGAACCATGGAGTTGCGCGGGCAGAGCAACCAGTAGTCGTGCAGTGTGTGGACATGGGGGATCCCGCGAGCCGCCGGTGCGGTCAACGCGCCGGGTCCCATCCCCTGCGCGACATGACTGTGGACCACGTCCGGGCGGAAGGTGTCGAACGCTTCGGCGAGGATCCCGCGCGTATCGCGCCGGACCACATCGGTTGCGTGAAATCGCATCCGCACGCCACGCGACTGCGCGGCGAAATCCTCCATCGGGTACGGCCGCGACGGCACGGTCCCGACGACCCTCGGTGCGTCGACCCCGAGGGTGACCACGCCCACCTCGTGGCCGCCACGTTCCAACCGGTCGGCCAGCGCCGCGGCGTATTGCTCGGCCCCGCCGATCACGACAGGTGGCCAGAGACTCGACACCATCAGGACCCGCATCAGAACGTCGTAGGCTACTGGTCCCCGTCCGATTCGGAGATCACGTCCGCGTGCAGGAACCGCTGCGTGTCGGCATCCTTGCCGACACGATCGACTTACCGGGTGGCATCGGCCGCTACGTCCGCGAGGTGCTCGCCGCCTGCGCCGAGCGGGACGATGTCCGCCTGACCGTGCTGGTACCTGCGTCGGGATCGCCGCGGGTCCGCGATCTGTGCGCGACCGTGCTCGACGGCCTGGTCGTGCCCCCGCGCGCGGACCAGATCTCACTGGCACTCTGGGACCGTTTTCGCGCCGGAGCCGCCTTCGAACGTGCAGGCGTCGAGGTGGTGATCGGCACCAAACACCTGGTTCCCCGCACCAACCGGCCAACAGTCCTCGTCGTCCACGACGTGCTCACGATCACCCGCGCCCGGGAGAACCCACTGGCCAAGCGACTGCTGCTCCCGCGCGAGTTCCGCCGCTCGCTGCACGATGCCGACCGGCTCGTGGCGGTCAGCAACGCGACCCGGGCACGGGTCAGCGCGCTCGACCCCGGTCTGGCCGCACGATGCACGGTCGTGCCGAACGGCATCAGCACGCGGTTCCTCACCGTGCCACCCCGGCGCCCACCCGAGGTACCCGACGACTTCGCCCTCGTCGTCGGCGACCTTTCTCCCCGCAAGAATCTCGGGTTGCTGACACACATCTGGTCCGACCCCTCGCCGCCGGGCGTCCCCCTGCTGCTCGTCGGCCCGGACAGTGCCGGCCCCGCTCGCGACGATCTGCTCTCCCTCGAACGCGCCGGGCGCGTGCACTGGATCCGCGGCGCGGACGACGCGGAACTTCGCTGGTGCTACGAGCAGGCCCGCACGGTGCTGTTCCCAACTTTCGAGGAGGGTTTCGGTCTCCCGGTGCTCGAAGCGCTCACCTTCGGCGCCCCCGTGTTGGCGAGTACCGATCCGGCACTCATCGAGGTCGCGGGCGGCGACCCTCGGGTCACCCATCTCGACCCGACCTCACCGGTTGCGTGGCGGACCGCGATCGACGCCGCGATCGCCGCCGCTCGCAGGCCGACCGAGCCGTCGATTCCCGGCCGGGCAATCACCTGGGCGGAGCACACGGAACGGCTGCTCGCGATCGCGCGCCGGCTGGCGCGCCCGGAACACCCGACCGACTGACCGTCACCGATCAGGTCACCCCCGCCGATAACCTCGTCGGCTCATGGTCGCCATCCGGGACGAACTGCGGCGGCACCCCGTCCGCGCCCCCTGGATCTTCGGGACCGGTGTCGCCGTCATCGCGTTCGCTCTCCTCACCGGAACCTGGCCCTGGCTCGTCGCGGCCGCCATCCTCGTCCCAATCGCAATTGCCACCGCCCGCCGCCCGCAGTTCGGCGTGCTCGCCCTCGCGGCGCTCCTGCCATTCGACGGAACGATCCGTCAGTTCGGCCCCGACTTTCTCGGCCCGTGGAAGCAAGGGGCGATCCTCGGGCTGTTCCTTCTGACGTTCTGCTGTCCGGCCGAGGCGCGCGCGCCGTTCAAACGCAAGTTGCCGCGCTTCGTCGGCCCGTTCCTCGCCTACCTCGCGGTCGGGGTGGTGGCCGCGTTCTTCGTGGACTTCACCACGGCACTGGTGGGGTTACGACTCTCGTACTTCTCGGCATTGCTCGCGATCACGGTCTGGCGCTGCCCGTTCTCACGCCGCGAACGAGATCAGCTCGTGACCGTGTTCATGGTGGTCGGCACGATCACCGCGCTCGTCGGCCTCTGGCAGCAGACCGTGTCGCACGAGTACCTGCACAGCCTCGGATACGAGTACGACGAGACCATTCGATTCACGACCGGCTTGACGGTGCGGTCCTTCTCGACCTTCAACCTGCCGTTCTCCTTCGGCTTCTATCTCATGCTCGTCGTGCTGATCGGACTGCCCCCGTCGTTGTCCGATCCCCGCCGACTCCGCAGCAAGCTCTTCTTCGCATCACTGCCGATCCTTGCGGCCGGACTGCTGTTCTCCTTCGTGCGCGGCGCGATGCTCGGGCTCGCCGTCGGGCTGCTCTACCTCGCGTTCCACCGTTACAAGATCCTCGTGTACGGCATCCCGATCGTCCTCCTCGGCGCGTTGTTCATCCCGTCCGGCGCCAACGTGAGCAAAGCCGTCTTCAGCTCCGAGAGCTTTCAGGAGCGCACCGTGTCATGGTCCGAACGGCTCGACCTCTACGCCGAGAGCCCCTTCGGGACCGGTATCGGCACGACCGGTGCCGCGGCGGAAAAGGTCGCAAAACTCAAGTTCGAGGACGCCGACGCGACATATGTCCCGGACAACACCTGGCTGAAGGTGGCGTTCGAGATCGGCATCATCGGTTTGTGGTTCTTCGTGATGATGCTCGTTTCGATGTTCCTGTTCGCACGCGACACCGAACGAAGATCCACCGGCCCCGATCGGGACTTCGTCAACGGTGTGGTGGCGCAACTGCTTGCGGTCATGACCGCCGGCCTGGTGGCGACGTATTTGGAGCTGGCCCCCATGGATCAACTCTTCTGGCTCATGATCGGCCTGGTCGCCACCATCGCGCCGGAACCCGCGTCCGGGCCACCCGTTGCCGGTGAAGCGGCCCGGGCCCTCGGCACCGGCTGAAACCGGGCGCCACCGTCACCGACTCCTGGGGGTCGGCTGCCTATCATGTGCGACTCATGGATCTCGCCGCGCACTTTCGCGTCATCGCGCACAACTGGCTGCGGATCCTGGTCATCTCCGCGCTGCTCGGCGCCGCCGTCTTCCTCGCCTCGAGCCTGCGAGCCGACGTCTACCAGGGCCGGTCCGTGCTGGTGGTCAAGCCCGGAACCATCAACCCCGGCCAGTCCGAACAGGACGCGGCCACCTTCCTCGCGCGGACCTACGCCCAGTACGTCGACACCCGCCAGGTGATCCTCTCGGTCATTCGAAACTCCAAACTTCCGATCAGCACCGCCGAAGCCGCCAGTCGGATCTCCGCGTCGCCGGTCGGTGATCTCGGCTTCCTCGAGATCAAGGCCACCGGGCCGACCCGCAAGGAGGCGGAGCAGCTCACCCGCTACACGACCAACGCGGTCGTCGAGTTCGTCAGCAACATCGGCGACACGACCCGCCAGGAGATCATCCGCCCCCTCCAGATCGAGCGCAACGAGCTCACCCAGGAGATTGCCAACCTTCCAGCGGATTCCGAGGAGCGGGTCAATCTTCAGCTGCGACTCAACAGCCTCAACGCCCGCGAGGCCGACGCGTTCTCGATCCCGGTCGACCGAGTCAACATCCTCGGGGGCGCGCTCGCGGACAACGAACCCATCTCCCCGAAACCACTCCGCGACGGCATCCTCGGATTCCTCATCGCGTTGGTCCTCGTCTCCGAACTCACGGTGCTCGCCCACTACTCCGGGGACCGGCTCTCCGGCACCGAGGACAGCGGCGAGATCGCGGAGCTCACCGGCCTGCCGGTCCTCGCAAAGATCCCGAAGGGCGAAGGGATCGAGGTCGTCGAGGCGTTCCGGGTCCTGCGCACCAATCTCATGGTGCTGGAAGGCGCCGGCCGGCCGCGTACCGTCGCCATCGTCAGTGCGAACCAGGCCGCCGGCAAGACCTTCACCGCGACCCATCTCGCCGAGTCCGCGGCCGGACTCGAGGAGAAGATCGTGCTCATCGACGCCGACCTCCGGAAGCCCGCCGTCCACGAACGCCTCGGGATCCCCCGCGCCCCGGGGATCTCGTCGGTGCTCCAGGGCGGCGACCTGACCACCGCACTGACGAAGGTTCCCAATAACCCCTATCTACGGGTGCTTCCCAGTGGTGCGCCGGTGCAGGACGCATCCAGCATCGTCGGCGCTCGCTCGTTCCGCCATGTCCTCGACGCGCTTCGGGCGGTTCGGCTCGTCGTCGTGGACACCCCGCCCGTGAACCTCTTCGCCGACGCGCTCGCCGTCGCCTCACAGTGCGACGCCACCATCGTGGTCCTCGACGTCAAGACCAGTCGGCGCCGGCAGATCCGTCAATCCGTGGAAGCCCTGGAACGGGCCGGCGCCAACCTCATCGGCGTCGTCATCAACCGCGCCAGCGTGCAGAAGACCGCCTCCTACTACGAAGGCTGAGCGCCGAAGTCAGTCCGGCAAGCCGGTCCCGAGGTCCGGCCGGTCGATCCCCTCGTCGATCGCAGCCGCGAGCACGTCCCGCGGCTCGCCGGCGAATGCCCGCAGTCCACCCGGTCCGTTGGGCGCGAGCACGTGGACCGCGCCGAGATAGACCACCGCGGTGACCGCCAATCCGACGACCCAGTGCACTTCACCGAACGCGAGCCAGCCGACACCGGCGGCGACGCCCCCCGCGAGCAGGGTCTTGGCCATCGCGAGCCACGGGAGTGGGGCGATGCCGGGAATGCGCAACACGCCGGCGCCGAGCGTGCCCAGGACGAGCACCTCGGTGATGATCGTCGCCCAGCCGGACCCGATGTACGAGTACGCGGGAATCAGCGCGAAGTTCAGACCGATGTTGACGGCCACACCCAGCAACATCGCGATCGGGTACAACCGATTCCGCTTGACCGCAACCAGCGTGGTGAACGCGAGCAGCGTGAAGAAGTGCAGCCCCTGCCCCACGACGAGGAGTCGAGCCGAGTCGACCCCTTCGGCAGCTCGCGGCCCGTACAACGTGGTCACGAGCGGGTAGGCGTAGACCAGGAAGCCGACACACGCACCCACCGCGCCGACCAGCAACAGCACAAAGGTGTGGCGGAAGGTTCGTCGAAACCCGTCCGGGTCCTCCGGCCAGGCCGCGACCATCAAGGTCAGGGCCGGGGTGACGACCGCGATCGGCACCGCGCCGATCAGATCCGAGAACTTGTACCCGATGTTGTAGACGCCGGCGGCGCGGGTGCTCGCGAGGATCGACAGCATGATCACGTCGATCCGGAAGTAAATCGTGTCGAGCGCGGCGCCCATCGCGAGCGGCGCGGCCTCGCGCAGCCACCGGCCCCACTGGCTGCGCTCGAAGCTGATTCGCAATCCGGTACCGCGCCGCAGGACCAGGGCGAGCCAGACCAAGACGACACAGCCGTTCACGACATTGGCGCCCACGTACCAGAACAGCGTCCCGATGCCGGCGAGCGTGACACTCACCGTCAACGTGAAGCTGCCGATCTGGCCGAGCACGTTCGCGACCGCGACGTCAC
Source organism: uncultured Acidimicrobiia bacterium (assembly GCA_963701625.1). Classification (GTDB taxonomy): domain Bacteria; phylum Actinomycetota; class Acidimicrobiia; order IMCC26256; family JAENVU01; genus JAENVU01. The sequence goes on from CAVPAT010000007.1 coordinate 250,885, forward strand.
GCAACCACAGCCGCGCTTCGTAGAGCAGGATGAGTCCGAATGCGACGGACAGGATGATCAGGTTCAACCCGCCAAGTGCGGTCCCGATGACGACGTCGCGTGAGAAGTTCCCCGTTGCCGCGCCGACACCGACGACGAGCACCGCGACGAAGTACGACACCGCGCCGATGACGAGGCGCAGACCCGTGTAGGAGCCCACGACCCGGGACGCGTTCTCGTCGTCGGCATCCAACACATCGCGCAGCACGATTCGCGACAGCCGCAGATCGGCGATGAATCCCACGATGCCGAGCAGCGAGAAGATGACCGAGTACTCGCCCCATTGGGTGGGGCTGAGCTTGCGGAAGATGATGGCGGTGCTGAACCACGCGAGCGCGGCAACCACGTAGCGGCCGGCGACGAGGACCCCGGCACCCGACAGCAACGAACCCGATCGCCGGGGCGTGGCGGGCGGGTCACCGGTGGCGGCGATACCCGCCTCCTCAGCCTGCGACGGGCGTCGAACGCACCTCGACCCGGGCCCGAATCGGGAAGTGCACGAGACCGACCTCACGGGAGTCGCTGGCGACGACCACGACGTCCTGCTCGTCGCGCTGGTCGTAGATCGTGCCGCCGTCGTGGGAGTGGATACCGATGCTCACGACGTAGACACCATCCAGCACGGGAAAGCGTTCGAACGAGAAGACACAGGTCCCCGAACCCGAGATGGACCCGGGATCGTCACCCATCAGATCGCTATTGGTCCCGATCAGGGTCTTGCCGTCCTGGTCCGCCACGAGAATGGAGAACACGACGTCGTCGACGGAGCGAGGCGCATGGAAGTCGACCTCGATACGCACGGGATCGCTCGGTTGCAGGTGGCCTCGGGTCGGATCCGGATAGATGACCCGGACGCCGGTGATCTGCACTTCGAGATTACGAAGGAGGTTCGGGTCATCCAGCTCGCTCGGCACCTCGGCGCCCCGATTGCGGAGGTGCTCGCGGTAGGTCAGCGCGGCCTCACCCGGCGCACCGAAGGCCACCAGGTCACCATGATCGAGGACCGCCGCCTGATCACAAATCTGCCGGACCAGGTCGACCGAGTGGGAGACGAGCAGGATCGTGCGACCCTCGCGCTGGAATTGCTTGATCCGGTCCAGACACTTGCGCTGGAACGCCTCGTCGCCGACCGAGAGCACCTCGTCCACGAGCAGGATCTCCGGTTCGACGTTGACTGCGACTGCGAACCCGAGCCGGGCGGTCATTCCCGAGGAGTAGTGCTTCACCTGATTGTCGATGAACGCTTCGATCTCGCTGAAAGCGACGATGTCGTCGAAGATCCGATCGATCTCCACCCGCGAGAATCCGAGGATCGAACCGTTCATGTAGACGTTCTCGCGCCCGGTCAGGTCCCCGTGGAAGCCGGCACCGAGTTCGAGGAGGGCCGCGGTTCGGCCCCACTTGCGAATGGTGCCCTCGGTCGGTCGCAGAATCCCCGCAACGCACTTGAGCAGCGTCGACTTCCCTGAGCCGTTGTGGCCCAACAGCCCCATGGTGCGGCCCGACTCGACCGTGATCGAGACGTCGCGCAGCGCCCAGAACTCCTCGTAGCTGGACTTCCGGAAGTTCACGACCCGCTCCTTCAGCGAGTCTGCACGCGCATGGTTGAGCTTGAAGTGCTTCGAGACGTGGTCGATTTCGATCACGTTGGTCATCAGATCGCCTCGGCGAAGTTGTCCTCGAGCCGACCGAAGATCCAGAAGGCGATGCCGAGCAACACCACGGCGGTGCCGCAGATGATCCCGAGATTCCGCAGATACCACCATTGCGAGAAGTCGGGCAGGGCGGACACGGTCGACGCGCCCTGCTTGGTCTGGATCTCCAGTGTCGGATTGCCCCAGAGCGCCCGTTGCATCGTGATCACGATGGTCGTCAACGGATTCAGCAGCGCCCAGTTCCCGAGGCTCTGTTCGATCTGTGAATACGGGTAGACGATCGGCGTCATCCAGAACCAGGCGAGGAGCACCAGTTCCAGGAGGTGTTGCGTATCTCGCGCGTAGACGTTGATCGCCGCGAGCGCGACCGCCAGTGCCGCCACCAGGATGAGCAACGTGAGCAGGGCCGGGACGATGAGCGGCAAGTAGGACCACGAGGGCTCGTACCAGAACGCGAACAGCGCGGCAGTCAGCACCAACAGCTGAAGGCCAAAGTGCACGAGCGCCGCACCGATCGACGCCAACGGCAAGATCTCGCGTGGGAACCACACCTTGCTCACGAGGCCGGCGTTGCTGACGATGGATCCGGTCCCACCCCCGAGGCCCGCGGAGAACAGGTTGTACGGAAGCAGTCCGGCCAGCAGGAAGATGGGGAACTCGGGGATCGCGGTCCGCATGAACTTTGTGAACACGATCCAGAACACCACGAGATACAGGGCCGGGTTGAGCAGCGACCAGATGAAGCCGAGGGCCGAGTTCTTGTACTTGACCTTCAGTTCCTTGCGGATGAGGTTTCCCAGCAGCTCCCGGTAGGTCCAGACAGCACGAAGACGCTGGATCGGGCCCGGGCGGGCGGCAACGTCCATCCGATCGGTGGACCGGGGCGTCGGGGTGGCTTTGACGGAAGCAGTCACAGGAAGCGGTCGACGACGCGAACGTTCGCCGGCCGGCGATTCTAGGTCCGGACGTACTCGCCGACCCGGCTTCGATCCCGCCCTGCCCGCCCCCCGATCGCAGTCCGCCGGGGATCGACCCGCGGATCAGGGCGCGATGGAGAATCCCCGCCCGACGATCGCGCCCCAGTAGGACTGGATCTGCACCGCCGGAGCGCCGCCGAAGCCCCAGATCGCACCGGCGCCATCGAGGACGTATCCCCGGCCGGGGGCACCGCCACCGATGAGGGCGATGCCTCGAACGACGTCGCTTCCGGGCCAGTACGCGGCGGTCGAGCGCGCCGGTGCGCCACCGAACGGGTGCAGGCCACCGAACGCGTCCACGACGTAGCCGCCGGTCCCGGCCGGATCGAGCGCGAGACCGCGCACGATCGCCCAGCCGGGCCAGTAGGCGGTGGTCGAGACTGCGGGCGCGCCCCCAAAGGGATGCAGGCCACCGTAGGCATCGAGGACATAGCCCTTGAGCTGGCTCGGGGTGCTGTCCGGCGTGAGCACGACGCCACGCGCGATGTCGAATCCTCGCCAGTACGCGGACGGACCCGTGGGCGCCTGGACCGCGCCGAAGGTATGGAGGCCACCGAAGCCGTCGAGCACGACGCCACCGGCACCGCCCGGTTCGAGCGCTATCCCACGGGTGATCGCCCAGCCGGGCCAGTAGCCGCTCCCAACACGCTGGGGTGCCCCGCCGAACTCGTGAATGCCGCCGTACGCGTCCAACACGTATCCGCCGCCCGCCGCGGCCGCGGCGACTCCGCCGCGCGAGGTCCGCCGGGAACGTGGGTCCGAGGGTCGGTGGGCTCGACACCGCGGACACCGCGCCCGAACCGGCCACCGCGTACGCGGACCGGAACGGCTGACTGCTCGTCGCACCCCCGCCGACGACGACCGAGCCGAGGTTCGCCCACGCCGACCGATTACCGGCTTGGTCGTAGCTGCGCGCCCGAGCGTTGTAGGTGTGACCGGCGATGCCGAACACATCACGGTTCACGACCACGTTGATCCCCGGACCACCGCGACCACCGCCGTTCGAGAGGACCGGCACGTAGGGCAGCGAGTCTTGTTGCACCTCGAGGTCGAACCCCACGATCCCGGTCTCGTCGTCGCGGCCATTCACCGACGCTCGGAGCTTCGAGAAGCCCGATGTCTCAGTCACAAGGGATCCGCCGATCGAGGGTGCCACCGAGTCGTCGTAGGTGCCGGTCCGCTTCATGTTGTTGCGGAAGGTGGGCCAGCCGAGCGAGCCGCTGCCGTTGCCCGTGCGGAAGATCCGCGTGACCTGCCGGTCACCGACGTCGGGTGCTCCATTCCCGTTCGTGTTCTCGGTCATCGTGACGACGACGTAGGTGTCGCCGTTGTAGCGGGCGATCGTCGGATGAGCCCCCGACGGCCAGGTGTTGGGCAGCGCGGCAGTGGCCTCGAGGCCGCCGGTTGCGCCGTTGAAGACGGTGAGACTGTGTTCGGTCACGACTGCGACGTCCTGCACACCGTCTCCGTCGACATCGCCGATGCTGGCGCCGCCATCGAAGGGTAAGGACGGGTTGCACGGCCCGAACGCGCGGTTGCACCACTGGCGGTAGACCGAGCCATCGTCGTTGATCAGTGAGATGCTGCCGTCGCCTGAGGTCTGCGCGATCTCGAGCTTGCCGTCACCATCCAGATCGGCGATCGCCGGTGACCCCATCGTGGGACCAGGAAGCGCGACGGGCCATCCGGGCAGCGCGTAGCCGAACCGGTCGACCGCGAACAGGGTGTAGCCCCTCCAGGGCCAGTTCTTACCGGTGCCGATCACGATGTCGAGGTGGCCGTCGCGATTCAAGTCCACGATCGACGGACTCGACCACAGCACCTGGTCCGACAGGTGGCGGGGAAACCCGGGTAGGTCGCTGCCGTTGTCGCGGAACGCCCAGAGAATCCCGCCGGCCGGCAGGTTGATCGGAGGAAGGTTTGCCGCGTTCCCCTGGTCCATATCGGCGCCGACGATGACGTCGAGGCGACCGTCACCATCCAGGTCCGCGATCGCGGGGCTCGAGAGCGACGTGTCGTAGATGAAGCGCGCGAAGAGTTTGGTCCCATTGTGCCGGTAGACCGCGACCTCCTGACCCCAGGTGGAGACGGCGATGTCCAGGAGACCGTCACGATCGATGTCCCCGACTGCCGGCGTCGAGAACACCCCGCCATTGGTCGCCCACCAGAACAGGTTCGTGCCATCGCCCTTCATGCCGAGGACCGAACCGTTCACCGTGGCCACGATGATGTCGAGCTTGCCGACACCATCCCAGTCGGCCAACGTCGGTGACGCCTGGATCCCACCCGGCGTCCAGATGCACGGGACCAGCGTGGCGCCCTGGAGGGTCAGGACACGAACACAGCCGTCCATGCCACCCACGACGACCTCCGGTGCCGCGTCTCCGATGACGTCACCGACCGCCGGTGACGAGAACGCGACCGTGGGGCCGATACTCGGTACGAACGTCTGGTACGTGGTGGCCGAGGTCCCCACCGGAATGAGATTGACGGCGGCGCCGGCCGAGCCGCTCGGTGCCAGGGCCGTGAGGCTGGCGGCGGCCAGCGCCACGACGCCGATCACCGTGGTCAGGTGGCTCCCGGCGCGACGCCCCAGCAGGTCCATCTCGGTAACTTCGGCAGTTACCGGCGACGGATTGAATCCGTCAGGCCGGCGGTTCACTCCCGCCGTCCTGGGAGACGGTGTCGATCGTCGCCTGCTGCAGCCGGTTCACCTGTCCGATGATCGGGTCGATCTGCCACGCGGTCAAGCGTCGAACGACGCGTTTCATGAGCGAGGCACCGGGACGAGCGGAGCGGGCTTCCGGCATCGCGAGCGGCCTGATCTGGCGCAACGGGGCGGTCCGCGCTCCGGAAGCCCGCGCCGAGGCGCGCCCGGAGGTGGTGCCGGTCCGATCCGGGCGGCGGCGCGCGGCCCGGCCACGAATCTCGGCCATCACCGCGTCCCGACCGTCGTTCGACCAGCCACCGCGGACACCATCGTCGACCACCAGTCCTGCCGCGGACCGCATCGCGGCCGCGAGCTCGCCGTCATCGGCGACCAGGACGGCGTCGCCCGGGACTTGATCGGCCAGCCCGCCGGTGCGCGATGCGATGACCGGCCGGCGGTACAGCGCGGCTCGCTCGCAGACCCCGGACGACCAGATGAGGCGATAGGGCAACACGAGCACATCGGCCGCAACGATCCAGACGTCGAAGACCGCGTCACTCACGTACCCCTCGTGCAACGCCGCGCCCGGCGTTTCTCCCACGAGCTCTCGCAGCTCGTCCAGGTACGCGACGTACTCGGTGTCCTCGACGCGCAGCGAACCAACGACCTCCAAGCGGCAGCCGTGATCGCCGAGACCGGCGAATGCCCGCACCGCCCGGTCAAAGCCCTTGTGCGGCTGCAAGAACCCGATCGAGAGAAAAACAAACGCATCCTCGGGAATCCCGAGCCGGGCCCGGGCTGCTTCGCGGTCCACCGTGGTCCGGCGCTCGAAGTATGCGCCATGGTCCGCAACGCTGACCCGCGACGCTTCGATGCCGAACGCGGCGACGAAGTCCGAGCGTTCGAGTTCGGTGTGCACCGAGATCGTGGTCACGGCGCCGAGCATGCGACGCGACGCGAGCCGCTCCGCCCTCGTCGCCGGACCGGCATGCGGAAATTCGTGGACCGCGAAGTTCTACATCTCGAGCGGCCGTGAACGCTGCAGCCAACGCCGCATAGATCGCAGCTCGCTCCTTGGGACTGGCGGTCGGCGCCATGAAGATCGCCGGGTGGTATTGCACGATCACCCGGTCGTACCCACGAACCCGGCGCGCCAGCGCCACCGCACCTCGAACGCCTCGAAGATCGAGATGGTGATGCGCAGCAGATGGCCCCGGAGAGAGCACCTCCACGTCATGACCCTGCCCGCGCAACCGCTTGACCTCTTGCACCGCATAGTTCGCGAGCCCATCGCGGACCGGCGGGTAGGGGCTCACCATCAAGATGCGCATTTCAACTCCACGGCAGCCACGCCTCAATCGTCTCCTCGACGGCATCGAGGACCGGAGGCCAGGTGTAGTGCTCGAGCACGTACTCACGCCCGGCCGCCGCGATCTGATCCGCTGCTTGAGGCGCTTCGGCCACAAATCGGAGACACTCTTCGAACTCGGCGTCGTCGTCATAGACGAGCCCCGCCCCCGACCGTTCGCAATGCCACCGATTCACAGCGCTGGCGCCGGTCGCGATCACCAGCGTGCCCGCGAGCCAACTCTCCATGATCGTCCGGGAGAAGCTCTCGTAAGCCGAAGGCTGGATGTACGCCGAAGCAGCCGCCATCGCATCATTGCGGACCTCGTCGGTCACATATCCGAGATCGATCACCCGGTCCGCGATCGCGGCCGGCGGCTCCACGATCCCGTGCCCCATCGTGACCATCGACAGCGGCAGGTCGCTGTTCACCACGGCGTGCGCGAACGCTTCGAGCATCCGGTCCCAGTTCTTCCCGCCTTCGCGACGGCCGGCGTACACGACGAAGGGACCCTCGATCCCATGACGCTGACGGAATCCGGACGCGTCATACCGCTCCGGAACGTCGAGACCGGAGCCGATGACGCGGTGCTCGGCGAGCCGGGGATGAATCGAGGCGGCGAGATCGCGCTCCGGATCGCTGAGGAACCAGAGCCCTCGAGACCCACTGAACAACGGCTGGAACAGGTCGAGGTAGGCCTCGGGCTCGTCGTGGAGGCACGGCATCAGGATCGTACGGTCGGGCGCCACCTGCCCGCAGGCGAAGGCGGGCCAGAACAGGTATGGGGCGAACACCAGTGCTCGATAGTTGTCAGATTCGTCGAGCAAGTAGTGGAACAACTCCGGGAGCCGTAGGTCGTCGTTCATCCATCGCTCTTGATCGGCCAGCCGGAGCGGGGCCCCGGCGACGATCGCCGCATTGAACGCCGCGCGCTCGGCGCGCGGCGTCGAAATCACCGTCGGGAACCGCCGCAGGGTGATGCCGTCGTCGGCTTCGCTCACACCGGCGGGAAACTCGTTGGCCCAGGTGAAGTGGTCGCGGGCGCAGGTCGTGAGGATGTCGACCTCCCAGCCACGCTGGGCGAGCCCATGGGCCATCTCGCGCAGGACCGCCTCGGCACCGCCGACCACACCGTCGCCGTATCGAGCCGGCACGAACCCGAGGCGACCCTTCCGCTCCACGAGTCGGACTGTACCGCCCACCTCTCCGAAATGAGCACACCGATCGTCGGAGTTGCTCGGCGCTACGATCCAGCCGATGGACATCTGCGTTTGCGGTGCCCAGGTGCCGTTCATGCGCGGTGGCGCCGAGGCCCACATGGAGAACCTCGTCGAGGCGTTCGAAGCCGCCGGCCATCGCGCCGAACTCGTCCAGCTCCCGACCGCCTGGGACAAAGAGCGCATCTTCGATGCCGCGCTCGCGTGGCGGATGGTGCCGATCGACGCCGACCTCGTGGTACCGATCAACTTCCCGTCGTATTTCGTACAGCACCCACGCAAAGTGGTGTGGCTGGCCCATCAACACCGCGGTGCCTACGACGGCGCCGACGGACCCTGGTCCGACTTCGGCCTCGACGACGACGGCTTGGAACGTCAGCGACTCCTGACCGAATGGGACATCCGCGCCCTACGTGAGGCTCGCCGGATCCACACGACGTCGGGCGTCGTCTCCGCCCGGCTCGCGCGCTACAACGGGCTGGCGTCGGAACCGCTGTCCCATCCGGCACCGCTCTGGGACCGACTCCACCCAGGCCCGTTCGGCACCACCGTGTTCTCCCCGCTGCGCCTCGAGGGCAACAAGCGCCCGGAGCTTCTGGTCGAGGCGCTCCCGCACGTCCGCAGCGACACGTCGATGACCCTCGCCGGGCGCGGCTCACTCGCCGAACCGTTGGCGAACCGAGCCGACGAACTGGGCGTGACCGATCGCCTCTCCCTCCCCGGCTTCGTGTCCGACGACGATCTCATCGAGCAATTCGCGGGCGCGCTCGCCGTGCTCTACGCGCCCTTCGACGAGGACTACGGCTACGTCACGCTGCAGGCATTCCGGGCGGGCAAGCCTGTCATCACGGCGCACGACTCCGGCGGCGTGCTCGAGTGGGTCGAGGACGGAATCAACGGCATTGTCACCGATGGCACGCCCGCCGCGATCGGAGCCGCGATCGACCGTCTCGCCGCCGACCCCACCCTGGCCGAGAAGATGGGCTCGGTCGGCCGCGAACGGGTCGCCGGCCTTGGTTGGGGGCCAGTCGTCGAACGCCTCACGGCCCCATGACCCTCCCCCAGCTCGCACTCCTCGCCGGCTTCGAAGATACGAGTCCCTGGGAGCCCCTCGTTCTGGCCCTACGACCATGGTGCCATCCGGTCGCATTCGACCCGTCCCTCGGGGCCCCGGCAGCCACGCTGGCGCTGGCCCCCGACGCGCCGGGTATCGACGCCGCGCTCGCGGGTCCAGGTCCCGTCGCGGTCATCGTCGACGACCGGACCCGGATCCCCGCGAACGTCATGGAGCGGGCCGACGTCTTGATCACCACCACGACCGTCGCGTTCGAGGCGCTCGGCGAGCGCAGCGTTCTGATTTCGCCGGACGCGGTGGGTGCGGACGGGCACCCGCCGCTCTCCGCGTTCGTCCGTTCTCGGTGGCGCCGTCGCCTCGGGCTCCCGGATCCATGGTTCGTGCAACTCGGGACGGCCAATGCCTGGCGGGGCCCCGACGACGCGATCCATGCCGCGCTCGCAGTGTGTTCCGCGGCTGCGATCCGCGGCCCCATGCTGACGACGGCGCTTTCCCTCGCAGCGCCGACGGTGACCGACCCGGACTCGGCCGAACGGCTCGGCGCCGTCGCCAATGTGCACCTGGTGATTGCGTCGCCGGCCGGCTTCGATGCCGCCCTCGACGCCCTCGCCGCCGACCCGGCCCGCGCGACGGCGATCGGCTTCGGCGGCCGTCAGCTCGTCGAGGAGCGCCATGACCTCGGCAGTGCGGCCCAAGAGATCCTCGAACGCGTCGGGATCCTTCCCGTGACGACGCCCGAAGCGCCACTCGCGGACCTCGACGCCGAGCTGCGCGCGCTCGGGACACCGGCCAACTCGCCGGTGGCGATCCGCGCCCTGCGCCATGCCGCCGGCATCGCGGGCCCTGAGCGTTGGGAACTCTTGACGGGACGCCTCCGATGAGTCACCCCGACCTCCCGCCGACCGCGCAAGACGCCCTCCGGCAGATGACACCCGCCTCACCCGAACCCGCCGGCGGCACCGAGGCTGGGCCAACGGCAACGCCGGCAACCGAGGTGCAGGCGGCGGCCCGCCCGTCGGCGAAGGCCCGACTCCGAGCCGCGCTCCGACCCGTGGCCGACCCGACGCTCGATCGACTCGCGCACCTCGTCGCCGCCCGGCTCCGCCATGCCATGCGATCGGAGTACGACGAGCTCGTCGTCTCGGTCGAGTTGCTCCGTGCCGAACAGTCCGCCCTACGGACCGCCCTGGAATCCCGACGCGAATCCGACCATGACGGACCCAAACTGTTCGCGCTCGAAACCAACGCCGAGCTCATGAAGGGCGAGCTCGGCGCATTTCGGGCTGCGCTCGATGACCTCGGCCAGGCAATCGCCCCGGCCGCCGGGCTCCCCGGCGTCCCGGCGCGCTTCGCCGAACTCCGGGAGCAGGTCAATGCCCTGGATCGTCGGCTGCGCATGATCGGCGCCGAGGGGCCGACGGCCTCGACCCCCGTCGCGGCCGTCACGGACGCGACCGAGGCCGGAGACTCGGCGGACTTCGATTACGTCGGCTTTGAACGCCGGTTCCGTGGCGACTCCGAGGCAGTCCTCGCCACGCTGACCGACCGGTACGGCGACCGACTGGCCGGCCATCAGCCGGCCCTGGACTTCGGTTGCGGACGCGGCGAACTGGTCGGGGCGCTGGAGGACCGCGGGATCGACATCACGGGGATCGACCCCGACGCGGGGATGGTCGCCGAAGCCCAAGGGCTCGGACGTTCGGTGCTGCTGGGTGACGGGATCGCCGAACTCCGCTCGCGCCCGCCACATTCACTGGGTGCGATCATCTCGGTCCATGTGGCCGAGCACCTGCCACTCCCTGTCCTCGTCGAGCTCTTCGAGCTTGCCGCCACCCGGCTCGTACCCGGTGGGATCCTCATCACCGAGACGCCCAATCCCATGTCGCTGATCGTGCTCGGGAACTCCTACATCCTCGACCCGACGCACGTGTGGCCGCTCCACCCCTCATTGCTGACGTTCATGGCCGAGCGCGCCGGATTCCGTGACGTCGAGCTGGAGTTCTATTCACCGGCGGACGGATACCGAATGGCCCCCGTCGACGCCGGGCCCGACGGGCCGGTCTGGGTCGATCAGATCAACGCCGCGATCGGCCGGCTCAACGAGGTGCTCTTCGGTCCGCAGGAGTACGCGCTGATCGCGCGCACCGCGCGGGACTGATCGAGCGGCGAGGCGGGGTCAGGTCCCGGAACGGCCGAGCGCGGCCGGGATGGTACGAAACAGTATTCGCAGATCCGTCCGCAAGCTCACGGTCGCGACGTACTCCAGATCGACGTCGGTGTAGAGGTGCATGAGCCCCTCACCGCGTCGTGAGATCTGCCAGAGGCCGGTCAGGCCGGGTTTGACCAAGTGGCGCTGGTGCTGCCACGGCTCGTAGTGCTCGACGATCTCGACCAGCTCCGGCCGAGGCCCGACCAGGCTCATCTCACCGCACACCACATTCCACAGCTGGGGCAACTCGTCCAGGCTCCACTTCCGGAGTTGCCGGCCGAGCCGGGTATGCCGTGGGTCCTCTTCACTCTTGTGCGTGTGCCGACGGTCCTGCGCGACCGGCTGCGCATCACGGCGCCGGTCCGCACGCATCGTGCGGAACTTGAGTACCTCGAACCCCTGGCCACCGCGCCCGCAACGGGCCTGGCGGAACATCACGGGCCGACCGATACGGAATCGCACCGCCACCGCAACGAGGGCGATGAGCGGCGCGAGCACGATCAACAGCACGGTGCCGAGCACCCGGTCCAGCGCCGGCTTCACGGCCCTCACATAGAGCCCACCCGGTGGGGCGACGAAGGTCAGATGAGCGAAGTCGGCCGCACCGGAACGATGCGGCACCGGCGCGGCGCCGACCCCCGAACCATCGGGATGGATCATGGCGTCGCCTCCCGGGAACGGGGTGCAAGACCCCACAATCCGGACGCGAGAGCGCGGCCGGCGGTGCCGGCCGCGCTCATCGAGTCCGAATGGACCACGTTGCTCAGGCAACCACCCGGCGCCGCGACTGGCGCACGATGACCGTGCCCGCCGCAACCGCGCCGATCCCGATGATTGCCAGCCCGGCGGCGTCGCCACCGGTGAACGGCAACGACGCCGAGTTGCTGGCGGTGTTGCCCTGCGTCGCAGTGTTGGGCGAGACGTCGGTCGGCGGGTCACCACCATCCGGGTAGGGCGCCGCGAAGGCGACGGCGGGCGCCATCGTGCCGAACACGATGCCGCTGACCGCAGCCACGCGAAGTGCCCGACCGGCGAACTTCCGCTGCTTGCTCACAATGACCTCCAGCCCCATCGGTCACCGATGCGGGTTCCTGTGGACCTGCCGGAACAGGTGCCGTCTTCACGATGCTCCTCGGGAACCGTTGCCGATTCGGGCCTGGAGTTGTTCCCCCAAACCGCAACCGGTGTTCCGTCACCGCTGAGCGTGAGGGGGGAGTGTACCGGCGGGTCGAACCCACGACAAGACCGGAACCGGACAATTCACCAAGGTTGATGAGAGTCTCCAGTGATTCGGGCCCGCGTCACCACTCGACCCGGTGGGGGGCATCGTCCCGCCAGGTCTCGCCGCCCCCCGTGTAAGAGATCGCCGGATACCGGGCCGAGGGAACGATCTGCATCCCGGTCGACCCCCGCACGATCACGAACCGCAGGACCACCGTGGCGGTCTCGCCTCGTTGGAGGCCCAGGTCGCCCGCGATCACCTGCGTCGTCGCGTCCGATCCGGCCGCGACCAGTCGTTCCACTCCCTCGAGCTGCACGTCACGGGTGAGGAGCGGAATATTGACCGCCAGGATCCCGCGGTACTCGCCGGGCGCGAAGTCCGTTCCTCGTGCCGGGCCCTCGACGTAGCGACTCAGCCCGGTCGCCGGCGCGCGGTTGGTCACGGTGATCGTCGCCGTCACCGCAGTCCCCTGCTTGGTCGGGCGGTGATCGAGCGCCACCTCGAGATCGATGAATTGATCGAGCTTGTTCCCGGCCCGGTTCTCCAAGGAGACCATGAAACCGTCGCGCGGGAGTCGACCACTGACCCCGGCAGCGCGCCAGCCTCTCTGCTGCACCGGGTCCGCCGACCAGAAGAGCACGTGCCGGCCCCGCGCGGCGTCGCGCAGATCGTCGACCAACGACGAGATGTCCCAGCCGACCTCATCCATGCGCCCCACAATCGCCTGCGCGATCGCACCGTTGCGGTCCCGGCGCACGTCGTTGAGGGCGACGTCGGTGCCCGGCACCGAGCCGTCGGTCGGGTTGTCGAGGTATTGCTGCAACAGCACCTCGCGCACGACGTTGTCCCGGTCGATGATCCGGCCGTCGACCTCGACCGGCCCCGACACCGCAACCAGTGCCCGCAGCGCGATCGCGTCGATGGCGAGGACGCCGTCCACATCCTCACCGGTCTTGGCCTTCCACATGCGCGCAGCCAGCTCGGCCGTGACGTCGAACTGCGGAGACATCGCCAGGTACCGCCACTCCTCGGTGGGTTGGAGCCACCCCCACCGATCGGCATAGTCGCCGCTGAGCGGCACCGCCCCGGGCGGCAACTCCAGGTCGGTGACCGACGTCATCGGCCCGAGCGTGAACCGGCCGTCGATCATCGTCAGGACCCCGGCGGACAGCAGCATCCCGGAGCCGGCGCGCATCTCGGACTGGTTGGCGGCGAGGACCAGGTACCGCGAAGGTCCGGACGCCATCGCCGAGATCCCCTTCGATGCCCGCTCGACATCGCGTACTGCGCGGCGGGCCTTCGCCAACTGGGTCCCGAACTTCTCGCGCGCCGACGCCAGCGGACCCAGGAGTGCCTCGTCCGGACCGAGGCTGACCTCTCGGAGTCCATCCGAGGCTTTGGCGCCGATCGACCCGAGTTGATCGACGAGTCGGATGCGATCCTCACCGGACTGGGTCTCTGCGTCCATCTCCCGGGTGGACGCCTCCATTGCTTCGACCCCCGTATCGACGACTCGGGAGGCCCCCGACGAGAGGGCCCGGACCGATCGCACCTGCCGACCGACGTAGGGCAACACCTGATAGGGCGCGACGAAGATCGACCCGGCGGCGGCGTCGGCCTGGCGAAACTCCGCCTGGGCCACCCGGAGCTCGTCGAGTCCCTCGCCGCGAATCAGCTCGGCAGCTCCGAGGCCGTCCTGCGCGGTGCGGAGCTGGTCCAGGCCGGTCTGGGCGTGGCGGCGGGCCGAGAGGAGCTGCACGGTCGCCACGGCAGTCCACCCGAGCGCGATCACGACAAGGACACCCACCACGAGACGGGTCCGGCGCCGCGGCCCCTTCGGGGCGCGCCGAGACCGCGGATCGGTGTCTGCGGAGGGGTCCACCCGCAGATGGTACGAGCCCATTGTGGAAATGTCGGTTCACCTCGCGCCCCACTTGGGCGCTTTCTGGTCCCACCGTCCCACTACCGTCGCTCGAATGAGCGACGGGAGTGGCGCCGGAACGTCCGTGGACGACGTTGCGAAGGTCACCGCCCGCCTGCTGGCTCGCGCCGGTTCGATGTGTCCGCGTCGGGTCGCGCTCGATCACGCCGACGCCCGCGCCAACTACGGCGCCAACCGAGGGTTCCGGGTCGCCAGCCAGATCGAGGCAGACGCCCGACTCGCCCACGCGATCCTGCGAGCCCCGTCGTCGACCCATTTCCATCCGACCGACGACCTGTTCCCAGAAGAGCAGGCCGTCTACGACGTCGCCGCGCGTTGGTACGTCGCCCTGTTCGGCGATCAGGAGATGACGGTCACCGACGCCGAGACCGACGATTTCACGACCACCGCGCCGACGTTGGGCGTCCGGCTGGTCGGTCCCGCCGGTCTCGCGTTGGAGGCGGCCGACGGAACCCGGGAACTGCGCCTACTTTCGATCGGCGATCGGTCGAGTGAGGAGATCCTCGACGTGCCGCGGACCCGATTCGCGCTGCTGCGGCGCGCCCGGTGGACCCGCTTGGGACCCCTCCGGGTGGTGCGGGCCGACCTCGTCGGCGGTTGGGCGGTAGCCGCCGAACTCGACGGCGCGCACGCCTGGCCCGAACTCAAGACATGGTTGGAGGAGGGCATCGCCACGATCCGCCGACACGCGGACCGGCGGAACCCTCGCATCGGCTGGGAGTGTGCCCGTTGCCCGTTCATCGCCGGCTGCTCGGCACTGCGATGAGTCGAGAACGGCTCCTCGCGGAGATCCCGGCGATCACACCGTCCGCGCTCGACGACTGGGAGCGCTGTCACCGGCTGTACCTCGATCGCCACGTGCTGCGGGTCCCGGTGAGCGATCCCGCCGCGGCCTCGACCCTCGGCACCCTCGTGCACGACCTCCTGCGCCACCTGCACGTCGGCGGCGACTGTCACGACGAATCTCGGCGCACCGAGTTGCTCGAGAACCATGGTCTCGAGGACGGCGACGTCGTGGCCACCATGCTCAACCGCCACGCGCAACGCTGCCCATCGCCGGCGCCCGCCCGGGGCCACGAACTCGAAGTGGTCCGGGTCGCGCGCGGTGGACCGGTGTGGATCGGCTCGGGCCGGTTGGACGCGGTGTGGGAACACGACGGGTTCCTCGACGTCCGTGATTACAAGACGGGCCGACCGCGCGACGAGAACCTCGGTGACGACATCCGCGCACAAATGCAGTTGTGGCTCGCCGCGCCGCTCGCCACTGGCCTCCGCCTCCGCATCCGCTACGAGCACCTCGGTGGTGACATCGACCCAGCCGAGTACGAGCCCGAGCCCGAGGATCTCGTCGCAATCGAGGAACACCTCACCGCCACGGTCGACGATATCCGTGACGCCGCGGCGCGCCGCGATTTTCCCGGGGTCGGTGACTCCGTGATCTGCGGCAGTTGCGCGTACCGATCGATCTGTCCGGACAGCGCGTCGATCGGGACCCCGACGTGGCCCCAACCGGAGGAGACGTGATCGATCACGAAACCCCAGGTCCCGCCTTCTAGGCTCCCCGCCCCGTGACGATCGATCCCCGAACCCCCGTCATCGTCGGCGTCGGCCAGGACAGCCAGCGCCTCTCGGACCCCGCCGCGGGACGTGAGCCCGTGGACCTGCTCGCCGATGCTGCGCGGGTCGCGCTCGACGACGCCGGCGCTGCGCTCCCCGTCGACACGATTGGTATCGCGGAGATCATCTCCTGGCGGTATCCGGATCCGGGCGCGCTCGTTGGCCCGTCGACTCGGTCTCCAGCCCCGGAGCACAATGCTGACCACGACTGGCGGCAACAGCCCCCAGATGCTGGTCAGTCGGATCAGCGCCGACATCCGTGCCGGCCACCGCAACGTCGTCCTCATCGGCGGCGTCGAATGTATGTACAGCCGACGGCGAGCCCGCCGCGTCGATCCCGCGGTGACGCTGGCCTGGTCCACGCCGGACGATCCGCCCTGTCCCACCGTGGTCGGCGACGACCGACCCGGCACAACGCAGTACGAGATGGCCCACCGCGCGCTGGCGCCGACCCAGGTCTATCCCCTGTTCGAGACCGCGTTGCGCCATCGACGCGGCCACGACATCGAGACCCACCAGCAGACCATCGCGGCGTTGTGGTCCGAGCTCGCGGCGGTCGGCGCGACGAACCCCCACGCGTGGTCACCCGTTCCCTACACCCCCGAGGAGATTCGGGTTCCGAGCGCGGACAACCGCCTTGCGTGCTTCCCGTACACCAAGCGCATGTGCGCCAACCTCGACGTGGACCAGGCCGCGGCCATCGTGCTGTGCTCGCACGAGGCCGCCACCGCCGCCGGGGTCCCTGCCGATCAGATGGTGTTCCCGCTCGCGGGTGCCGACGCCCATGACCACTACTACTTCACCGAGCGGGAATCCCTTGCGGAGTCCGTCGCCATCGGCCACGTGGTGCGCGACGCACTCGGGGCCGCCGGACTCGGCATCGACGACGTGACTCGTTTCGACCTCTACTCGTGCTTCCCGTCCGCGGTGCAGTTGGCGATGGACTCGATCGGCCTACGCGGGCCCGCCGGCGGCGACCATCGGGCCCTGACCGTCACCGGGGGACTCGCGTACGCGGGCGGCCCGGGGAACAACTACGTCACCCATTCCATCGCGGCGATGGTGGACGCCTGTCGTCGGGACCCCGGCTCCATCGGGCTGGTCACCGGACTGGGCTGGTACGTGACGAAGCACAGCGCCGGCCTGTACTCCAGTCGTCCGCCGCGCGATGGGTTCCGCGCCGTCGATCCGGCGACGACCCAGGCCAAGGTGGATCAGCAGCCCCGCCGGGAGCCGGCGGGCCTCGTTGACGGCACCGCCACCGTCGAAGCCACGTCCATTGCCTTCGATCACGACGGATCCCCGACGATCGCGATCGTGAGCGCGCTCCTCACCGACGGTCGCCGGGCGCTCGCCAACAGCACGGATCGCGATCTCATGGCCGCCATGGTCGCCGACGCCTGGGAGGGCCGGACCGTCACCCTTCGCACCGATGGCGACACGAACACCGTGTCCGCCGCGTGATTGCCCGCGCGCATCAGCGCCGTGTTCCCCACTCTTCCCAGTAGGTGACCTCGGGCGCCGGTCGGCGCCGAGCCGGCCTGAAGTCCTCCCCGGTGAAGTAGGCAACCGGGATGAGCGCGACCTGCGAGACCCCCTCGGGGATCCGGAGCATCTCCGCGACTCGATCGGCGTGTGGGAGGTGCAGCGTCGTCAGTACGGATCCCAAGCCGCGACTTCGTAGTGCGAGCTGGAGACTCCACACCGCCGGGAAGATCGAGCCGTAGGCGCCCGGGCCGAGAAGTTGGTCGGCGCGGAGAGGTCACCGTAGATACACGGAATCACGAACACCGGTACGTCGTGCAGACAATCAGCCAGGTAGACGGCGGAATCGACCACCTTCTGCTGATCCGGCGCGACTTCCCCGCCACCCATCGCCGAGAGATACGGCCCGGCGATGTCTCGATACAACTCGGCGATCTCACGCCGCTTCTCGGCATCGGTCACCACGATCCAGCGCCACCCCTGCGCATTCCCGCCCGTCGGCGCCTGGACTGCGATCCGCAGACACTCCTCGATGATCTCGGGCTCGACGGGACGGCCCAGGTCGAGGCGACGGCGGACGGATCGCGTCGTCGTGAGCACATGATCGACGGCGGCAAGATCGATGTCGGGCATGGTCGGCTTCCTGGTCGACGGATCGGCGCCGCTATGTTGCCCGATCGTGCCCGAAACCGCGCCGACTCGAGGCAAGACCCTGTGGTGGGGTTTCACCCGACGATGCGCGCGCTGCGGTGGCGGCCGACTGTTTCGCAACTACTTCCGAATGGTGGCCGACTGCCCGACCTGCGGCCTGCACTTCGAACGAGAGCAGGGGTACTTCACGGGCGCACTCGCGATCAACATCATCGCAACCGGCGGACTCTTCGCGATTCTGTTCGTCGCGCTCATCGCGATCACGATCCCGGACGTGCCGGTGGCCCCGCTGCTGGCGATCCTGGTCCCGGTCGCCGTCCTGGGCCCGATCGTCTATTACCCGTTCTCCAAGACCGTCTGGGTCGCAGTGGATCGTGCGTTCCTCCAGCGCCTCGACCCCAACGAACGCTTCGACGAGCGCCTCTGAACCCGTACCCGGCCGCGACCCGCGCCGAGGCCTTGATCAGGTGTCGGCTCGGCGCCGAGCGACGAGCACCCGCGGCCGACCGGTGAGGTCCGGCCGGGTCCGGACCTGGGCGAATCCCGCCGCCCGGGCCAGTCGTACCGCCGCCTCGGCCTGGTGCGGGGCCAACTCGACGACGAGCGTTCCCGCGGGGTCGAGCCACGTCGGCGCTTCCGCCACGAGTTGCTCGATCGCTTCGAAACCGGTCGGGCCCGCCACCAGCGCCCCGGCGGGTTCCCAATCGGCGACGACTGGCGGCAGCACCTCCTCAGCGCCGATGTAGGGCGGGTTGGACACGATCAGGAGCAATGACCCGCGCCGCGCCGGTGGCAACGCCTCGTACCAGGAACCGGCGCCGATCCGGATTCGCGCCGCCGGCGTTCCCGCGCCGGCCACATTGGCCCGAGCGACCGCCAACGCGGCCTCGCTCACGTCGGTCGCCCACACCGCGGCGTCGGGCAGCGCGAGTGCGCGAGCGCGAGCGCGAGCGCGCCCGGAGCCGGTGCCGAGGTCGGCCACCGCGTACTCGGTGAGCGCGACCGGCCCACGGATCGGCCCGACCGACCCGCTCGCCCAACCGGCGGACCATCTCGTCGATCGCGATCTGCACCACGACCTCGGTCTCGGGACGCGGGATGAGGACCCGCGGTCCACCATGAGGTCGAGGCCACGGAACTGCCAGCTGCCGAGCACGTACTGGAGCGGCTCACCGGCCGCGCCGGCGCCATCATCGCCTCGACTCGGTCCCGGGCGAGTGAAGGTCGCCGGCAGCCCGTCCTCGACCAGCACTGCTCGGACGAGTCGAAGCCCGAACCGCCTCGAGCAGTCCACCGGGCCTCGACGCCGGTCGTCGCCACCGACGCTCGACGAGCCGCTCCGTCGGTCTCGGACCGCAGTTCGCCCCACGTCGACGCTCGGGACTGCCTCCGAATCGCAACTGGCGTCGCCGCTCGTCGGCCGCGAGTGCGTCGACGATCTCGGATCCAGCTCCCCCGGCGAGGACCGGCTCCAGACTGTGCAGCGTCACCCCGACCCGGTGGTCGGTGACGCGGTTCTCCTTGAAGTTGTAGGTGCGGATCTTCTCGGACCGGCCGCCGCTCGCCACCTGGCTGCGCCGGGCGTCGGCCAGCTCGGCCTCCTGCCGCTCCTTCTCGACCTGCGAGCAGCCGCGACCGCAGGATCCGCAGCGCCTTCTCCTTGTTCTGGAGCTGGCTCTTCTCGTCCTGGCAGGTGACGACGAGCCCGGTCGGCAGGTGGGTGATCCGGACCGCGGAGTCGGTCGTGTTGACCGACTGCCCGCCCGGGACCGCTCGAGCGGTAGACGTCGATCTCGAGGTCGTTGGGATCGATCCTCGATGTCGATCTCCTCGGCCTCGGGCAGCACCGCCACCGTGGCCGCGCTCGTGTGGATCCGGCCCTGGCTCTCGGTGACCGGCACCCGCTGCACCCGGTGCACCCCGGCCTCGTACTTCAGCCGTGGCCCAGGCGTCGTCACCCTTCACGACCACGGTGATCTCGCGGAAGCCGCCCATGTCCGACGGCTGGCTCGACAGCATCTCGATCTTCCAGCCGTGCCGGCCGGCGTAGTGCGTCGTACATCCGGAACAGGTCGCCGGCCCAGAGGTTGGCCTCGTCGCCCGCCCTCGGCGCCGCGGATCTCGACGATGACGTTCTTGCCGTCGTCGGGTCACGCGGGACGAGCAGCTCCTTGAGCTCGGCCTCCAGCTCGACGAGCGCGGCCTCCTTCTCGGCCATCTCCTCACGCAGGAACGCGAGCATCGCCGGGTCGGTCTCGGCATTGGCGAGCTCGTTCGCGTCGGCCATCTCGCCGGTGACGTCGCGGTGCTGGCGGAACACCCCGACCACCGGCGCGAGCTCGGCGATCCGGCGACCCGCGGCGATGGCCGCATCCTGATCGCCGGACGAGAACAGGGACACTTGTTCGGATTCGAGCCGCTCGAGCTCACGCTCGAGCTCTTCCAGGCGGTCGAACATCAGGGTCAACCTATCGGGCGACTCGGTGGTCCCAGCGTGTCGTAGCGCTCGAGAATCTCGACGCGGTCGGGACGGGACGCGATCGAGTCCTCAAGTTCCTGGCGGGCGAGGCGAAGATTGGTCTCCCGACGGGCGCCCGTCGATTCGGCCAGTCCCCGCGCCCACAACACCGGGACGACGTCGACGCCGGGTACGGCGCGGCCTTCCGTGGCCACGAACGTGCGATCCCGCATCTCGCTGAGCGCGGTCCGCAGGTACTCGATGTGGGGCGTCTCGTCCTGTCGGATGAAGGAAACGACCTGCGCGGCAACTCCTTCGCCCGCGACAAGATCTGGATCCGCAAGCAACTCCTCGGCCCACGCGAAGAGGTGCGCGGCGCTGATCTCGATCAGCAGCAGGCCGATCATGCGCACGATCAGTCCTTCGATCTCCAGGTCGATGTTCGGGAAGACCCGAAGCGACTCCTGGCGACGCCGAACATCGTCGGGACTCGGCGGCGCCGCACCCGGCGCCGAGGTCACGCCCAGGCGGAACAACATCAGCTCGGTGAGGTCCTCGACCGGCGGGGATTCGAATGCGATGTCGCGAGCGGCGAACCACAGATCGCGATGGCCGGCTTCGTCGCCCCAACCGGCTTCGTCGCGTGCCTGCGCTTCGAACATGGCCGGGAGGTGATCGAGGGTCGTGTCCGCGATCGGCTCGACGAAGTGGCGCTGCACATCCTCGATCGCCCACATGCGCATCGCGCCACCGAAGCCCTCGACCGTGCCGATGCGGGTCAGCGCGGTGATGATCGGATCCCGCACCCCCCGTTCGAGCAGGAACCGGGACTGCGCGACGTTGGGTGACGGCGGGGGCCACGTGTCGAGGCCGGCATCGAAGAGATCGGTGCCGAACGTCTCGGCATGATTCGCCTGCCACGCTTCGATCGCCGCGGTGCGGAATCGGGTGCGTGGTGACCGATACTTCCCGGCCGCGTCGAACCCGCCGTGGCCGCGTCGACCGTTGACGATCAGCGGCGTGAGACCCGGTTCATCGGCCAGCAACTCCTCGGGCGTCCAACTCGTGACCAGATTCGCCATCGCGCTTCCCCTGGTCAGGCGGCCAGCCGAGCATCGACCTCGGCGGCCTGCTCGGCGGTGAACACGGCTCGCAACGATGCAATCGCCACCTCGAGCTGCGCCAGCGTGGGCTCGCGAGTCGTGAACTTCTGGAGGGTGAGACCCGGCACCATCATCACCTGCACCCAGCGCTTGTCCATGTGCTTGGCCGCGCCGCGGATCAGCTCGTAGGCGATCCCGGCGATCACCGGCATCAGCACGACGCGGCGAGAGGATCAGATACGGCAGCGCGGGCCGCCCGATGACGGCGTAGACGAGGATCGTGATCGTCAACACCGTCAACAGGAAGTTGGTACCGCACCGCACGTGCGCGGTGGTGAAGCGTTGCGCCGACTCCGGCGTGAGCGGGCACGTCGTTCTCGTAGGCGGCGATCGCCTTGTGCTCGGCGCCGTGGTACTGGAAGACCTTCTTGATCTCGGCCATTCGACCGATGAGGAAGAGGTACCCGAGGAAGATCGTGAGCACCAACACGCCCTCGACGACATGGAATCCGAAGCCATCGACGCCGGCGATATTGGAGATTCCTCGCGCGCCGAGCGCCGGGAAGTGCGATGAAGATCCCGAGAAACAGTGTCATCGACACGGCCATCGTCGCGCCCATGCGCCTTGCCCGAGAGATCGTTCCTCTTCGGGCATCTGCCGGTTCGCCGACCACGTGAGCGCCTTCATGCCGAGCGTGAGCGACTCGGCGAGGTTGATGACGCCGCGCACGAGCGGGAACCTTGACGTAGCGGTCGCCCCAGCCCGGCACGTCGTGGAGTTGCGATCTCGATGTCGCCCTCGGGGGTGCGCACGGCGACCGCCCAGATGCGCTCGCCGCGCATCATCACGCCCTCGACGACGGCCTGGCCGCCCATGTAGCGCGGCTTGGTCACCCATTGCGGCTGCGCTACTTCTTCTTGGCGTACCGCTGTGAAGCGCTCGACGCGCCCACCGGTGTCCACCAGCTTCTGCTTGCCCGTGTAGAAGGGGTGACACTCGGAGCACAGCTCGACGCGCAGCTCGGTGACCGTGGACCGGGTCACGAACTCGTTGCCGCAGGAGCAGTGCACCTTGCACTCGGTGTAGGTGGGGTGGATGTCGGTCTTCATGAGAGGTCCATTCTAGGGGTCGGTAGCCGCAACCGTCAGAACGCACGCCTATTCCCGGACGCCCGCGCTCTGCCGAGGAGGCGGTCAGCCGCCGGCGGCGGGGGCCCTGGCGATCTCGGTGAGGAACTCGTCGTTGGTCTTCGTGGTCTTGAGCTTCTCGATGAGCAGCTCGAGGCCGGGGCCGAGGAGCCCTCCTGGGCCAGGGCGTTGAGCACCCGACGCAGCTTCCAGACCTGGTTGAGCTGGTCCCGGGTGAAGAGCAGCTCCTCGTGGCGGGTGCTCGACCGGTCGACGTCGATCGCCGGGAAGATCCGCCGCTCGGCGAGGCGCCGGTCGAGCCGCAGCTCCATGTTGCCGGTGCCCTTGAACTCCTCGAAGATCACCTCGTCCATCTTCGAGTCCGTCTCGACGAGCGCGGTCGCGATGATGGTGAGCGAGCCGCCCTCCTCGACGTTGCGGGCCGCACCGAAGAACCGCTTCGGCGGGTAGAGCGCGCGTGGAGTCGACACCACCGGACAGGATCCGACCCGACGCCGGTGCCGCGAGGTTGTAGGCCCGGGCGAGGCGGGTGATGCCGTCGAGCACGATCACGACGTCCTTGCCCATCTCGACGAGCCGCTTGGCCCGCTCGATGGTGAGCTCGGCGACCTGGGTGTGCTCGTCCGACGGACGGTCGAACGTGCTCGCGACCACCTCGCCGCGCTGCACGTGGCGGCGCATGTCGGTGACCTCTTCGGGCCGCTCGTCGACGAGCAGCACCATGAGGTGCACCTCGGGGTTGTTGCGCTCGATCGAGTGAGACGATCTGCTTGAGGATCGTCGTCTTGCCGGCCTTGGGCGGCGAGACGATCAGGCCGCGCTGACCCTTGCCGATCGGCGAGAGCAGGTCGACGATCCGACCGGTGATCTCGCGTCGGGTTGTCGAGCATGCTCGAGCCGCAGCTGCTCGTCGGGGAACAGCGGCGTGAGGTCCTCGAACCGCGGGCCGCTGACGCGGCGTCGTCGGTGGCGAGGCCGTTGACGGTCGTCGACCCGCAGCAGGGCCGGGTACTTCTCGTTGCTCGCCTGCGGGCGCGACGAGCCCTCGACGAAGTCGCCCTTGCGCAGCGCGAAGCGCCGCACCTGCGAGGCCGAGACGTAGACGTCGCTCGCGCCCGGCGAGGTACGCCGGTGGTGCGCAGGAAGCCGTAGCCCTCGTCGCGCAGCTCGAGCAGGCCCTGGACCTCGATCGGCTCGCCGGCGAGCGGCTCCATCGTCGGGCGCCGGTCGCGCTCGCCCTCGGGCCGCCACCGCCGCCGGCCCCGGTCCCGCGGTCGCCGACCGCCGACGGCGACGACGTCGCCGAGCGCCGCCGGTCCGGTTCGTCGTCGCGATCGAAGCGGCACGACCTCGGGGTCGACCTGCGGCGCGCGCCGGTTGGCCGACCGGCGGTCGCCTGCGGCTTGGACCTCGCGGACTTGGCTTCGGGACGCGTGCCCTCGTCGGAGGACGTCGCCGTCGTCCGGTCTGCGGGCGACCCCGACTTCGTCTCGCCGTCGGCGTCGGACCCTGCGCGCGCCGGCACCGGACCGCCCGCCCGACCGGCTCCGACGACTCGGTCGCGGCGCGATCTCGGGTTCCTCGCTCGCCGCCGACGCGATCCTCGTTCGGCAGCCAATGCCGCGAGGTCGTCCTCGCCGCCGCCAGTTCCGACGCTCGCTTCGAGCGGACGCGCGCTTCGGCGGTCGCACTCGGCCGTCGGGGCGCGTCGGCCGAGCGCACGGTCGCGCTTCGTGCGGCGCGACTTCGGCGGCTGCGCCGCCCTTGGCTGCGCCGGCGGCGCGGTTCCGCCGGCTCCGGCGTGGCGTCGAGGATCGCGTCGCACGAGGTCGGCCTTGCGCATGCGGGTCGGCGCCTTCACGCCGACCGCGCCCGCGATCGCGTGCAGCTCCTCGCGGTCCTTGCCGTCGAGCATCGAACGGTCGAGGTCAGTCGGCTCATCAAGTGCTCCTGGCTCCTTCGGTCGGGGGGACCGGCGGAGGACGGCCGGCCCGATCGGGTGGCGGCGCCGGTCCGGAAGTCCGGCGGATCGGACGGAACTCGCCGGGATCCGGATCCGGAACGTGAGGCGAGGTTCGGGGGTACGCCCGCACGGCGAGGAGAGATGCCGAGCAGATGGACGTCCGGACCCCGGCCAACGGGCCCCGGGATGCCGCACGAGGAGCCGGCGGGATCGACGAGCGACGCGTACCGGGTATAGCGACCCGCTCAGGCGACGAGGCGACCATCGGGCGAGGAGGTCGTGGGCGGCCACCAGCGGGACGGTCGGCCACGGCCGGTCTCGGTGTAGTGCCCACCGGCGACCGTCGACGCGTGCGAGTCGAAGCAGCAGGTACGGGCACCGGGTCCGACGTGTGGGTCATGCGAGCGCACGGCGTCGCGTGGTCGGGCATCAGCAGCATCCGGTGCGGCCGTCGCCGTCAAGGCCGCCAACGAGCGGCCCGATGCATCTCGGCGTCCCAGGCTCGAGCGACGGCGACCTTCGGCGGTCGCGTCCTCTGGTGACCGGCCTCGTCGGTCGCCTCGACGTGCAGCAGGAAGAAGTCGCGGTCGGCCAACGAGTCGATACAGGCCGTCCGCTGGCGCGACGTAGTCGTTGTCGAACCCGGCGGTCGCGCCGGGCACGTCGACGACCTCGATCCCGGCGAGCACACCGAGACCACGCACGAGGTCGACGGCCGAGCTGCAGCCGACCGTCGACGCCGTAGCGGTCGGCGAAGTCGGGCAACTGCGGGCGACGCCCTGGCCCCACAACCAGATCTGGGTGGCGACCGAGTCGACCTCGGCCGCGGCCGCAGCGCACGACCGGCTGCGAACGCGTCCATCAGGGACTGCAGCTCGGGTCGCCGCGGGGCCGGTCGGCCACACCGCGGGCCCGACCGGTGAGGTCGTGGGGCGGGACGCAGTCCGCGTCGGCCCAGTCGGCCGGCACCACGCACAGGTGGCGGTACTCGACGCCCGGGTGGAAGCGCACGCCGTCGCGACCGCCACCCAGCTCGCGCGTCGAGCGCGGCGACGATCGGGTGGCTCTGCTCGCTGGTGATGTGGCCCGCGGCGAAGTCGACCATCGTCCCGGCGTCGTCGATGGTGACGAGGTTGCAGCGGTAGGCCACCTCGTCGGGACCGAGGTCGATGCCCATCGCCGCGGCCTCGATCGGCGCCCGACCGGTGTGGTAGCGGGCCGGGTCGTAGCCGAGGATCGACATGTTGCCGACGTCGCTCCCCGGCGGCAGCCCGTCGGGGATCACCTCGGCCCGACCGACCTCGCTGCGCAACGCCAGCGCCTGGAGGTGCGGCATGTGCCGCGACCTCGAGCGGCGTGCGGCCATCGAGCTCGGCGTTCGGTTCGTCGGCGCAACCATCGGGAACGAGCACGACGTACTTCACGACGCCGAGCGTAGGTGACCTCCGGGCCGCCGCACGCCTCGGTAGCGTCCACCGATGCTCGGACGCACTTCTCGCCCAGTCATCGCCCTCGTCATCGTGCCGCTCCTCGCGGCCGCGGGCTGCCGATCCGGCGGCGGCTCCGAGGCGGGTTCGAGCACCACGACCCGCGCGAGCACCACCTCCAGCACCGTGGTGCCGTCGACCACGGCGCCACCGCCCGACCCGCGCAATGCCCGTTTCACCCTCAACCGGGTCGCGACCCTCGACGCGCCGACGTCGCTGGCAGTTCGCCGGGGCGACAACGCGCTCTACGTCACGGAGCGGTCCGGCCGAGTGCGCGCGGTTCGAGCGGGCATTCTCGACGATCGGCCCGTCATCGACCTGCGTGACCGACTCACCGCGGGCGGCGAGCAGGGACTGCTCGGGTTGGCCTTCTCCCCCGACGGGCAAACGCTCTACGTGGACTACACGAACCGCAACGGCGACACGCGGGTGGACGCCTACCCGATGCGCGCCGACGGCACCGCCGATCGGAACAACCGCCGAGAAATCCTCGCGATCGACCAACCCCAGTCCAACCACAACGGCGGCAACATCGTCACCGGTCCGGACGGGATGCTCTGGATCGGCACCGGCGACGGCGGCGGCGCCGGCGACAGCGGGGCCGGCCACGCGTCCGACGGCAACGGCCAGTCGCTCGACACCCTGCTCGGCAAGCTGCTGCGGATCGACCCCTCGACGCCAAGCGGAGGCCGTCCCTACTCGATCCCCGCGGGCAACCCGTACGCGAACGGCGGCGGCCGTCCAGAGATCTGGTCCTACGGACTGCGCAACCCCTGGAAATTCTCCTTCGACGCGGCAACCGGCGACCTCGTCATCGCAGATGTCGGGCAGAACGCCTGGGAAGAGGTCGACTTCGTGGCGGCCGGGACGCCGCCGCCGCTCAACTTCGGTTGGCCCCGGCGCGAGGCCAACCACAAGTTCCGCTCCGACGACGCATCGGGAACCGTCGGCGCGTTCCTCGAGTACCCGCACGAAGGGCGATGCTCGATCAGCGGCGGCTACGTGTACCGCGGCACGAAAGATCCCCGACCTCGTCGGCACCTACCTCTACTCCGACGTCTGCGACGGCAAGGTTCGCGGCACCCCGATCGGAGACGGGGTCGTGAGCACCGAGATCGACTTCGGCCTGGAGGCGGGCCAGGTCAGTGGCTTCGGCCAGGACAACGACGGCGAGCTGTACGTACTCTCGATCGACCGCGGCCTCTTCCGCCTCGACCCCGCCTGACCCCCACGTGCATCGCAGTTCAATGGCGCGTTGGCCGACTCTTGGGCGGGCGACGTGACACTGAACAGGTTGTGAGGACCGGCTACTTCTCGGCGCGGCGGACGACCATGCCCGCGATCTTGCGGGAGACGGTCGACGGCGCCGTCGCCGAGAACCCGGCCGTGACCTTGTTCAGCGCCCCCGGCACGCAGACGGCCTTGCCCGCGTCGAAGGCCTTGAGTGCGAACGCCACGACCGTCTCGGAGCTCTGCCAGAGGAAGTCGGGAATGTCGCCCGAGTCGATCCCGGCCCGCTCCTGGAACTCGGTGCGGGTGAAGCCCGGGCACAACGCCATGACGTTCACACCGGTGTCCTTGAGCTCCTCGTGGATCGCCTCGGTGAGACTCGACACGAACGCCTTCGTCGCGCCGTAGGTCGCGTTCATCGGTGTCGGCTGGTAGCTGGCGATGCTCGACACGTTGATCACACCACCCCGACCGACCGCGACCATCGAGGGAAGCGCGGCGTGGGTGAGTCGGCTCAGCGCGACGACGTTCAGACCGATCTCCTGGATCTCGCGGAGATCGGGAGTTCGTCGAAGCGACCCATCGTGCCGAACCCCGCGTTGTTCACCAGCACCTCGACCGGGCGATCGGGATCGACGAGGCGCGCCTCGACTTCCGCGACCTGCGCACCGACGGAGAGGTCCGCAGTCAGGACCTCCGCGTTCGCGCCGTGCGCGGCGTCAAGTTCCTTGGCCAGCGCTTCGAGCCGGGCCGTGTCCCGGGCGACGACGACGAGGTCGTACCCCCGGGCGGCGAACGCTGCCGCGAACGCCCGACCGATGCCAGCTGACGCACCGGTGACCATGGCAACGGGACGGGACATGAGCGACCTCCTACCGAGCGAACCCGCAGTCTCTCACCTCGCTCCCCAGCGTGCACCGGCGGCCGGGAGCACGGTGAGCGATCCGGCGCCGACCAGGATCGGGATCCACTCGCTTGACTAGGTTCGGCGCATGATCGTTGTAGTCGCTGCATTGAAGGGCGGAGTCGGCAAGACGACGACCTCCGTCTACTTGGCCGCGGTCGCGTCGCCGAGCCGTCGCGCCGTGACCCTGATTGACGCCGACGCGCAGGCCAGCGCGGCCGAATGGATCGAACAGGCTGACGGTGAGCCGCTCGAGGCCGTGAACGTCGTCGAAGCGCCGACGGGTCGGCTCCTCACCCGAGCGCTCCAGCGCATCGATCCCGACGGGGTCGGGATCGTCGATTCCCCACCCGGCAACGAACGGATGCTGGAACAGGCGATGTCCGTCGCGGACTGCGTCGTGATCCCGACACGCGTCGGCGGCGTCGAGACCGCTCGGGCCGAGGCCGCGTTCGACATGGTGCCCCGCAAGACACCCGCAGGGATCGTCATCTGCTCGGCACGCACCTCCACCCGCGACTACCAAGACGCGATCGCGGAATGGCGCGCCGCGCAGGTTCCGGTCTGGGGATCGGTCCCCGAACGCGTCTCCATCGCGTCAGGTCCCGAACGCGCGCTCGCCGCCGACGGTCTCGACAGCTATCGGAGCATCTGGCGTCGGTCGCTTCGGTCCCTGCGCGAGGCCTGAACCGGATTCGCAGGACCCTGGTCGGCGATCGTCGATCGGGGCTGCGCGCCGCCGGCTCCACCTCGCACTCCGGCGACACCGACTCCTACAGGCCGAGTTCGCCCAGGACCGCGGTGATGTCGGCCGCGACGGGCGGGCCGACCGCCACCTGCTCGATCGCCTGTTGCGGGTCCTTGAGCCCGTGGCCCGTCACCGTGCAGACGACCCGCTCGCCGCGCTCGACCAACCCGAGTGCCGCAGCCTTCAGCAGGCCCGCGACCGATGCCGCCGATGCCGGCTCCACGAACACGCCCTCGGTCGAGGCCAGGCGACGGTACGCCTCGAGGATCTCGTCGTCGGTCACCGCGTCGATCACGCCCCCGGACTCGTCGCGCGCGCCGATCGCGCCTTCCCAGCTCGCCGGGTTGCCGATCCGGATGGCGGTCGCGATCGTCTCGGGGTGCAGGACCGGTTCACCGAAGACGAGCGGCGCCGAGCCCGGGCCTGCCACCCGAGCATCCGCGGGCGCCGCGTCGCACGACCGGCGGCCTCGTCCTCGGTGTAGCCCCTCCAGTAGGCGGTGATGTTGCCGGCGTTGCCCACCGGCAGGCAGTGCACGTCCGGAGCGTCACCCAGCGCGTCCACGATCTCGAACGACGCCGTCTTCTGCCCCTCGATGCGGAACGGGTTGATGGAGTTGACGACCGCGACGCCGTCGATCTCGCCCAACTCGCGCACGATGTCGAGTGCCTCGTCGAAGTTGCCGCGGATCTGCACGACCTTCGCACCGTGGATCAGCGCCTGTGCGAGCTTCCCGAGCGCGATCTTGCCCGTCCGGGATCACCACGCCACACGTGATCCCGGCCCGCGCGGCGTACGCGGCCGCCGCTCGCCGACGTGTTCCCGGTCGACGCGCAGATGACGACCTTGGCGTCCGACTCCACGGCCTTCGAGATCGCGATGGTCATCCCGCGGTCCTTGAACGAACCCGTCGGGTTGAGTCCCTCGACCTTGAGGCGGACGTCGAGACCCAGCTCCTCCGAGAGTCGCGGTGCGACACCAGCGGCGTGTTCCCCTCGAGCAACGTGACGACGGGAGTGCGTCTCGGTGACGGGGAGACGGTCGCGGAACGCCTCGATCAGCCCGGGCCACGGGGGCACCGGACTCACTCCGGGTCGCCCATGACCCGCAGGACCGAGCCGACCCGATGGACCGCATCGACGTCACGCAGCGCGTCGAGCGTCGCGCGTAGGTCCGCCTCGCGAGCCCCGTGGGTGATGAAGATGAGCCGAGCGTCGGCGCCGATCCCGGCCTGCTCCATCGACTTGATCGACACGCCGTGGGCACCGAACTCTTCGGCGATCGCCGCGAGGACACCGGGTCGGTCGGCCACCTCGAGTTGCAGGTAGAACTGACTCCACCTCGTCGATCGGGTGGATCGGCTTGCGGGCGAGCTCGCCGACGGTGGCGCCGCGCGCGCCGCTGACCAGGTTCTTGGCCGCGTCGACGAGGTCGCCGAGCACCGCACTGGCCGTCGGGTTCCCTCCCGCGCCCCGGCCGTAGAACATCAGCTCACCGACCGCGTCGGCCTCGATGAAGACGGCGTTGAACGATTCGCGCACCGACGCGAGCGGGTGACTCACCGGGATCATCGCCGGGTGCACCCGCACCGCGATCCCCTCCGCGATCTCCTCGGCGACGGCGAGCAGCTTCACCACGTACCCGAGCTCGGCCGCCGACGCGATGTCGTCGGCGGTCAGCTCAGTGATCCCCTCGCGGTACACGTCGCCCGCGACCGACCGGCGCACCGAACGCGATCGTGGCGATGATCGCCGCCTTCGCCGCGGCGTCGAAGCCCTCGACGTCGGCGGTGGGATCACGCTCGGCGTAACCGAGGCGCTGGGCCTCGGCCAGCGCGTCGGCGAAAGTCGCGCCGTCCTCGGTCATGCGGGTGAGGATGAAGTTGGTGGTCCCGTTGACGATGCCGAGCACGCGACGGATCCGGTCGCCCGCGAGCGACTCGCGCAACGGTCGGATGAGCGGGATCCCGCCCGCGACCGATGCCTCGAACAGCAGGTCGACGCCCGGCTCCCTCGGCCGTCTCGAACAGCTCCCGGCCGACGTTGGCGATGAGCTCCTTGTTCGCCGTCACCACGGGCTTGCCCGCCCTCAGCGCCTCGACGATGAGTTCCCGTGCCGGCTCGATGCCGCCGATGACCTCGACGACGACGTCGACATCCTCGGCCGTCACGACTGCTCCGCCGTCGTCGGTGAACACGTTCGCGGACAGATTCACGTCCCGCTCACGTGCCGAGGTTGCGCACCGCCACCCGCGTGACGACGAGGCGCACCCCGGTCCGCGCCTCGATCACATCGGCGTGCTCGTGACCAGGCGCACCAGCGCGGACCCGACGTTGCCGCATCCGAGCAGCCCGACATGCACCGGTCGTGAGTTCATGACGATGGCAGTCTCGCACGGCGGAGCGCCGCTCAGGCATCCAGTCGGATCAGGTCGTCGAGCGTCTCCCGGCGCACGACGATCCGGGCCACGCCATCTCGGACGAACACGACCGCCGGCCGCGGGACCTTGTTGTAGTTGGACGCCATCGAGTAGCCGTACGCGCCGGTCACCGGGCGTCACGAGGAGATCGCCGACGGCGACGTCGCCGGGCAGCCGGGCGTCGGCGACGATGATGTCGCCCTGCTCGCAGTGCTTGCCCACGACCGTGCACTCGAGGGTCGCGGGGCACCACGTCGGGCCGGGAAGGAAGGCCTCGTAGCCGGCGCCGTAGAGCACCGGACGCGGGTTGTCGCTCATCCCGCCGTCGACCGCGACGTAGGTGCCGATCCACCGGGGATCTCCTTGACCGTGCCCGACCCGGTAGAGCGTGACGGCCGCGGTCGCCGCGATGGACCGACCCGGCTCGACCATGACCGGGTTCGGTCGCCCCGATCCCGGCTGCGCAACGCACGGCCGCGGAGCACTCGGCGTAGTCGGCGACGTCGAGCACGGGATCCTCGGCGAGGTACCGCGCCCCGAGGCCACCACCGAGGTTCAGCTCGGCGATCGCGGCACCCGTCGTCCGCTCGACGTCGTCCGCGAACCGAGCGACCACTCCCGCCGCCTCGGCGTACGAGTCGAGCGGAAGATCTGCGAACCGATGTGGCAGTGCAGCCCGCCGAACTCGAGCATCGGGGACGCCACGACTCGCGCGACCGCGTCGGCGGCCGACGCCCGTCGGACACCAGTGAACCCGAACTTCGACGCCTCGGTCCCGGTCTCGATGTACTCGTGGGTGTGCGCCTCGACGCCAGGCGTGACCCGGACCAACACCTCGCCCCGGCGACTCCGATGTCGCTCGAGCCGTTCGATCTCGTCGAAGGAGTCCGCCGACGATCCGACCGACCCCGGCGCGCGACCGCCGCGCGGATCTCGGCGTCGCTCTTGTTGTTGCCGTGCATGATCAGGCGGGCGGGCGGGAAACCCGCGCGCAGCGCGACGTGCAGCTCACCGCCGGTCGCGACGTCGAGGTGCAGCCCCTCTTCGGCCACGAGCTGCACCATCGCGGTGCAGAGGAAGGCCTTCCCGGCGTACGCGACCGCGTCGGCACCGAACGCGTCGACGTACTCCCGGCACCGGGCCCGGAGGTGCGTCCTCGTCGTAGACGAACAGCGGCGTGCCGAACTCGGACGCCAACGCCTCGAAGTCCGCGCTCGCGAAGCCCGGACGGGCAGCAGCGAGACGTCGAAGGGCGCGTCGGCCGCGTCACACCTCGACTCCTTCAGCGTCAGGCTCGTCGAGGCGGGCCATCTCGTCGGGGGCACCCACGCCGAGGATCCCGAGCGCGTTGGCCAGCCCGACCTGGGCGGCCGCCACGCGAGCCAGAGCCGCGCCTGGGTGAGCGTGCGCGTCGTCGGAGATCACCCGGCAGTCCCGGTAGAAGCCGTGGACCCGAGCCGCGAAGTCCCGCACCCATCCGGTGACGCGGTGCGGCGCCCGCAACTCCGCCGCCTACCGCCACCACGTCCGGGAACTCGGACAGGGTCCGGAGCAGCTCGAGCTCACGCTCGTGCACCAGCAGGGAGAGGTTCGACGTCCGCGAGCGGCTCGCGGGTCACACCTTCGGCCGCGGCCTGCCGCGCCGATCGACGCGATCCGGGCGTGCGCGTACTGCACGTAGTAGACGGGGTTCTCCATCGATTGCGCGGTGACGACGTCGAGGTCGAAGGTCTGCGCCGTGTCGATGCTCTGGAGCAGGAAGGTGAGCCGGCAGACGTCGGGGTCGACCTCGTCGAGGATGTCGGCCAGCGTGACGACGTTGCCGGTGCGCTTCGAGATCCGGACCACCTCGCCGCCCCGCACCAGCGTCACGAGCTGGCCGAGAAGCACCTCGGGCTCGGCCCGGCCGGATGACCGAGGGCATCGCAGACCCGACCTGCAGCGACTTCACCTGACCGTGGTGATCGGCGCCCCAGATGTCGATGAGGTGGCCCCAGCCCCGGCGCGAACTTGTCCAGGTGGTAGGCGAGGTCGTTGCGCGAGGTAGGTCGTGGACCCGTTGGACTCGCACGAGCACACGGTCGCGCTGGTCGCCGAAGTCCTCGCTGCGCAGCCACTCGGCACCGTCGTGCTCGTAGGTGTGTCCGTCGGCGCGGAGTCGGCGTCAGCACCGCTCGCGACGTCGCCACGTTCGTGCAGCGTCCGCTCCGAGAACCAGGTGTCGAAACTCACGCCGATGCGTCCGAGATCGTCCCGGAGCCCCGCGACGCACCTGTCGCGTAGCCCCACTCCCGCGCCTGGTCGCTCGTGACGGCGTCACCGAACTCGGCGCGCATCGCTTCGGCCATGCTCGACGAGGTACTCGCCCTGGTACCCGCCGTCCGGCAGGTCGGTTCCCTCGTAGCGCGCGCATCAGCGAGGCCGTGAAGGTGTCGAGCTGCGCTCCGGCGTCGTTGAGGTAGTACTCGCGATGGACCTCGGCGCCCTGCGACGCGAGCAGGTTCGCGACCGCGTCGCCGACGGCGACCCACCGACCCCCGCCGGCGTGCAGCGGGCCGGTCGGGTTGGCCGACACGAACTCGAGGTTGATCCGCTGCCCCGCGAGCGCGGCACCGCGCCCGAACGTCTCGCCGTCGCGACAGTGCAACGCGCAACACGTCGTGGAGCCAGGTCGGCGCGAGGAAGAAGTTGACGAAGCCGGGTCCCGCGATCTCCATCCGCTCGACGTGGGGCGGCCGGTTCGCCTCGAGCGCGGTCACCAACCGGGCCGCGATCTCCCTCGGCGCTTCTCCGACCACTTTCGCGAGGGTCAGCGCAGCATTCGTCTGCCAATCACCGTGCTCGCGGGACTTCGCCGGCGTCACCTCCACCCCACGCGGCGGAACGGGCAGGTCGGCGGCTTCGAGCGCGGTCGATATCGCTTCGGTCAACTCGTCGGCAATCACAGGGGGCGGATTGTCGCACCCCGAACCCCAACGATCCCGGGTTTGTCCGACTCGGGTCCCGACTGCACCCCCGGACCGGATAATCTGGGCAACCTTCCGGACCTGGCACATAAGGGTCCGAGGGCATGGATGAGGGGCGACGAGATGTTCGTACGGCGCCGGTTGGAGGAGGAACGTGGCTCGACAGAGTGGACTCGGACGCGGGCTGGCGTCGCTGCTGCCCGTGGAATCCGAGCCCCATCCGGTCGGCCACATTCTCGCTCCGGAGGACGGTGACCGGAACGTGAGCGACCTCGGCACCACGATGGTCGGCGAACTGGCCACCGCCGAGAGTGGGCTGGCGATCATCTACCACGCGCTCGATACGCTCGTCGCCGAGCACGAACTCCGCGATGCCGCCGTCGTCATCGACGAGCCCGGCCTCGGTCGGCAGATCTTTCGCGCGGGGCGGACGCCACTCGACGACGCCGGCGGCGAGGCCCTCCTGGATGCGCCGGCCGGGCTGTACACCGATCCCGCCATGGACGCGAGCACCGTGGACGCCGCCCTGCTGACCAGCCTCTGCTCGGTCGCCCTCCGGATGGAAATGCTCCGCTACGACTCCTGGCACGACGGCCTCACCGAACTGTTCGACCGTCGCACGTTCGACCGGCTCCTCGAAATGACGGTGGCGCGCAGCGTCCGGTACCAGTGGCCGTTCACCCTGGTCGTCGTCGACCTCGACCGGTTGAAGCAGATCAACGATTCCGGCGGCCACCCGGCGGGTGACGCCGCAATCCGGGCCCTGGCCGACCGCTTCCGTCACGTCCTGCGGTTCGGGGACAACGCCGCGCGGATCGGTGGCGACGAGTTCGCGCTCATCCTGCCGAGCACCGACCCCGATGCCGTCCCGTCGCTCCTCGAACGCATCGGCGCCGCCCAGGTCGGCACCGAGCCGTGTCCGGCGTTCTCCTATGGCGTCGCGCAGTGCCCCACCGAGGCCGAGACGGTCGAGGAACTCGTGGCCCTGGCCGACCGACGGCTCTACGAGGCCAAGGCCGCGACGCGGGGGGACACGTGAGCACCATGAACCTCGATGATCTCGAGCTCGAACTCCGGAAACTCCCCGGGGTGCGAGCGGCCGGGTTCACCGAGCGTGACGACATGGTCGTCGTGCAGGTCCAGGTCACCGGCGACGTCTCCGACGACCGGCCTCGCGCAGCAAGCGGCCCGCATCGCCTACCGGCACGCGGACAAGCCGGTGACGCTCGAGATCGTCCGCTGGAAGAGCGCGAGCCCTCCGACCGCAGCCGTCCCGGTGATGAGTCCGGCGGCCCCCGCCGACGTACCGGACGCACCCGTCGACCCGACGCCGAGCACCGTCGAGACGGTGGTCGATGATGGGCGAACCCCGGTCACCGCGGGGGGACCCGCCACGCGCGGGTCCGCCTGCTCGCCGTCCTCACCTTCCCCGACACCGACGAGCTCGAGGTGCACCTCACGTTTGGCGGGCGCCGGGTCATCGGCCGGGCGAATGCCAGTACCGGCGCCGTCGGCGCAGTCGAAGCGACGATCTCGGGGCTGGCGTCGCTGACCGACGCGCTCGCCGCGGAAGTGCGGTGGGCGGAGGAGATCGACGGTCACGAAGCGGAGCAGGCGTCGGTCGTCGCGTGCGCCATCTCGGTCGCCGACCGGCAGGTCCTCGGCATCGCCGGAGGTGGCAGCCGCATCGAAGCATCCGCTCGGGCCACGTTGCACGCCCTCAACCGCACGCTCGAACAGCTCGAGTTCGTCGCCGAATAGCGACAGACGTCGAGCCAGTCCGTCGGCTCGACGGTTGGTAGTGTCGCCGGTCCCGCCCTCGTAGCTCAGCGGATAGAGCATCGGCCTCCGGAGCCGTGTGCGCAGGTTCGAGTCCTGCCGGGGGCACCGCCGACCGACGCTCACGAGCATCGGCACCACCCACCCCAGCCGAGCCGTGTGCGCAGGTTCGAGTCCTGCCGGGGGCACCGCCGACCGACGCCAGTTCGTGACATTTCGCCCCGGACGCCCGAGATCCACCGGACACCGACTGGGCGGTCGCCCGCGAGGGCTCAGGTCCGTTCGGGACCCTGCCGATACGCGGACATCCCCGTCTCGGGAGTTCGCGTGGCAGAACCAGACCAACGAGCACCAACATCGTCGTATCGCGGGCCGGACCGCCGCGGTTCGCGCGCTTTTCCATCCCGACGCGACTGCCCACCGCGATCCTGCTCGTCGCGGCAGTTGGCTTCGTCGTCGTCGGCGCTCGCTACGAACTCGGCATCGGGCCACGCGCCGAGGCCGCCATCGGCACCATGGCCGGCACGCTCGGGCTCGTGGCCGGGATCGCCTCCTTGCTGCGCTGGCGACTCGACGGCATCGCACGCGGCTGGTGGTGTGGATGGGGACTCCTGGCCATGGGCGCGGCCGCACTCGCCGTCGATCCGGGGGCCGGAACCCATCCGGCCCCGATTGAGTTCGCCGGACTCAGCCTCGGCGCTTTGTGCTTCGCACGAGCCGTCGTAGGGCCCGAGGTCGATACGTCGGTGCGGGTCCACTCGACCCTGCTGATGATGCTGGGCGGGACGGTCGTCATCGCACCGATCGCCGCGCTCAGCTCGCGTAGCTCGATGCTCGACACCCAATGGGGCATGGTCGGCGTCGGCGCCACCTGGCTGGCCCTGGCGATCATCGCCGCAGTCCAGGTCCACCGAACCCACCACGACGCCGAGTCGACGTGGATCGTTCCGGTGTCGGTCGCGCTCGGTCTCGGCGCGCTCA
>CAVPAT010000008.1:0-315942 GCA_963701625.1 uncultured Acidimicrobiia bacterium
TAGCCGAAACCGGTGTGGGTACCCATCCCCGCGATGAAGTTGAACCCGTTGTGCATTCCCGCGGCCTTCGCGTCCCCGAGCGTCGGGAACTGCTCGGCGTAGGCCTTCGCCTGATCGAACATGGTCGCAGCTTGCGAGCACTGCTCGTAGGAGAGCGGAGCCCGCGTCACGCCGGCGTAGAAGTTCACCGACCCCATCCCCGGACCCGTCACCGAGTTCGGGGCGACGGGGTTGCAGAACCACGGGACCGGCTGTGCGTTCTCCGCGGCCAGGTTGGCCTGGAACGTGTAGCACCCGGTGGCGAGAAGACTGAGCACGGCGATCGCCGCGAGAAGAGTCCGTCGTCGAGTAGGAATCATGTGCGCCCCCCGAGGCAAGTGAGTCGCAGAAGAGTAGTGGCGCGCCTCGGCCCCCGGATCCCGGCGTCAGCGGGCGGAGCGCTTCGCGACGGTTTCCCAGATCGCCAGCACGATGATCGCGCCCGCGAGTGAGCCCAGGATTCCGCTGGCGCGCAGATCAAGGCCGTCGCCGGAGAGCAGGCTGATGAGCAGGCCCCCGACGAACGACCCTCCGAGCCCGGCGACCAGCGATCGAGCGTCGATCTGCGATCCGCGCCCGACGATGAGGCCGGCGACCCAGCCGATGGCCAGGCCGAACACGATGATGGCCAAGATCAGCACCGCTTGACTCCTTGTTGGAGGGAACTCCTGCGCCGGGAACCGTATCCCGACCGACCCTTGACCTCGATGACGGACCGTCCTACCGACCGGTTGGCACGACCTCGGACCGGGCCGCGCTAGGAACAGGCCCCAGGCCGCTGTACGATCCGCCGCCCGGTGTGGGGAGCGGAGGTCGGTACAGAAATGGCATCAGCAAGCAGGTTTCGGGTGGCGGCCGCGGTATGCGCGGCGGCGCTCCTGTCGAGTGGGTGCGCCTACTTCCAGAAGGTGAACAGCCCGAACTCCACCGTCGGTGGAGCAGTCGATCACCCGGCCATGAGTGCCGACGGCCGGTACACCGCCTACACCGGCATCACGGATACCACGGCTCCGAACCTCGTCTTCGGCATCTACCGGTACGACACCCTGACCAACACCCGCGTCCGCGCCACGTTCGCCTATCCGGGGTGGGTCCCCGAGGACGACGTCTTCGACACCACCTACCCTGACGACACCTCCTGGGAGCCGGCGATCAGCGCCGACGGTCGATACATCGCGTTCGCGTCGGACACGACGAACCTCGTGCCGAACGACACGAACGACTCGACTGATGTCTTCGTGCGGGACATGGTGGCGAACACGACCACCCGCGTCAGCGTGCACACGGACGGCAGTGAGGGCGACGACGACAGCTACACGCCGTCGATCTCCGCCAATGGCCGGCGGGTGGTGTTCCTCTCCGACTCGGACGTGTTCTCGGCCGCGGACAACAACGGATGGACGGACGGATACGTGCGGGACCTCCAGACCAACACCACCGTGCTCGCGACCCGCGGGAACGTCGCCCTGGAAGACGGCGCGAGCGAGGCAGTGATCAGTGGCGACGGCAACTTCGTCGCATTCACCACCGACACCGATCTCGGGACCGGCGACGACAACTGGAGCGACGACGTCTACGTCCGCAACCTTGCGGCGGGTACGACCACCCGTATCAGCAAGCCGAAGAGCGGGATCGCGGACGAGGGCGGCGGGGACTCCCCCTCGCTCTCCTTCGACGGCCGCTACGTCGCCTTCATCGGCTGGGCCGACATCGACGGCGCCCCCGATCCCTTCGGGGGTCGGGACGTCTTCGTGCGCGACACCGTCACGAAGACAACGGCGCGCGTCAGCCTCGGACCGACTGGCGGCTATCTCGACGGTTCCGCGTCGGACCCGACCCTGAGCGCCGACGGCCGCCGCGTGATCTACCGGAGTACCGGCGATGCCACCGGCACCGACGCGAACGGTTCGGTCGTCGACGTCTACGTCCGCGACCTCAACCTGAGCCGGAACTACCTCGTCAGCACCGATGCGCTCGGCACACAAGGTGCGGTCGACACAACCGCACCGCGCATCTCCGCCGACGGCCGCTATGCGGGCTTCCTCAACCGGACCGGAGCGACCTACGGAGACGGCAACGGTGTCCAGGCCGTCTACCTCCGCGCCATCGACATCCCGCTGCCGACGTCGATTGCTCCCACAACTGCCGCCCGAGGATCGACCTTCACCCTCACCGTGAACGGCAGCTCGTTCCTGAACGGCGTCACCCTGGTTCCGCTGACCCCCGACTACACGGTCGGAACGCCAACCTTCGTGAACGAGAAGAAGTTCACCATCCCGGTGACCATCTCTCCGACCGCAGCGACGGGACCGTTCACCTTCTACGTGAAGAACCCGGGCAGCGGGGCCGGGCCGAACGGCGGCGCCGTCGGCGAGTGCAAGAACTGCCTGACGATCACGTAGTCAGTGCGCGAGAGCCTTCCCAGTTGCACAGCTGAGGAGTTCGAACGCGCCGCCTGAGGACTGCGCCCGGGCCGGTATCGTCGGCCGGTGACCGACGACCAGACCCGCGACGCCACGCCGGACCTCTACGAAGGGTTGATCACCACCCGGGCGATCCGTCGATACCGCCCCGACGACATCCCCGACGACGATCTCAACTCGATGCTGTTCGCGGCGACCCGCGCGCCGTCGGGGCACAACCGCCAGCCGTTCCGGTTCCTCGTCGTGCGCCGAACCGCCGAGATGGCCGAGGTGCGCGCGGTGCTCACCCGCGGCTACCAGGCCGGCGTGGGCACCGAACCGCGAGGAGCCCGACGACGACGACACCAGCCGCAAGGCCCGCATGGCCCGGACCATGAGCCACTTCGTGGACCACATCGGCGAGGCACCGGTCCTCGTGTTCGCCTGTCTCGACCAGCGACGTCGCACGCGAGTGACCTCGCCGCGGGCGCCTCGGTGTTCCCGGCGTGTCAGAACCTGCTCCTCGCGGCCCGTGCCGCTGGGCTACGGCGGCGTCATGACCAACTGGCACCAGCGGGTGGCCGACGAGCTGGCCCCGCTGCTGGGCCTGCCGGACGACGTCACGATCGCGGCCACCATCCCGCTCGGCCGGCCGGTCGGCGGTCACGGTCCGGTGCGCCGCCTCCCCTCCCCCAGCTGGTGTTCCAGGACCAGTGGGGCGCGCCGGCGCCGTGGGCCGTCGACCCGCCCGGCACCCGCTACACCGGCGGCTGAACCACCTTCGCTTCGCGATGAGCGGTCGGGAGTCCCAACTCGACGGAACCGATGCCCGACCCAGGCCCGATCGTCGAGTCGATCGTGCCATTCGCCTCTGTCCTCCTCGCCGTGGCACCGCGATGCTGAGACCGTCACGTTGGCTTTCTTGCACCAGGGGGTCCCCAATATGAACGTTGCCGTGTTCGGCGGGTTCGGAAAGCGCATGCTGTCGTCGGGGTGGACCGCCGAGACCGCGGTCGCCTTTGCCGGTGGCGGCGAGTTCGACCTCACCGGGATCACCCCAGGGGAAGGCGCCCAGCTCACCGCGATCGCCATCTTCGGGGGGATCGACATCATCGTGGACGAAGGCACCCAAGTCACCATGACGGGCTTCAGTGTCTTCGGCAGCCGGGAGATCAAGATCACCGGCGCGGACGGCCCGGCCATGCGGATCAAGGCGATCGCAGTCTTCGGCGGCGTCGATGTGAAGCCCCCGAAGCTCTCGTAGGCCTCGCACGACCGTGACGACGCGTCAAGGGCAGGGGCTCGGTGTTCTCGTCGTGCTCGCCGGAGGGCTGATCACGCTGGGACTGGCACCTTTGGCGATGCCGGATTCGTACTCGTGGGTGAAGTACGGCACGAGCGAATCCGGGGCACAAGGGATCGAGGGCGCGTGGGTGGCCCGCACGGGGTTCCTCCTGTTCGGGCTCGGGGTCATCTGGACCGCGGAACTCCGCCACCGGGACTGGGGCCCTGCCGGCACGTTCTTCCACGGGGTCTTCGGCGTCTCGATGGTCGCGGTCGCAGCGTTTTCGACCAGACCCTGGGACTCCAGCGCTCCCTATGTGGCGACCGAGGACCTGCTCCACTCCGTCTTCGCCACCGCGATGGGTTTCGGATTCATCGTCGGCGTCGTCGCCGTCATGATGACTCGGAGATATCGGAGCGTGTATGACGCGATCCCGGACCTCGCGGCGCTCGCGATCACCATCTCGATCCCACTCTTCATGTCCAGCGACATCTGGGGAATCCTGCAGCGAATGATGTTCGTCACCGCCGGTGCTTGGTACGGGCGCGAGGTCCTCCGGACGAAACGAGGCAACGAAGCGCGGCCGGATTCACCCGGGTGACACCGAAGCATCAACGCCGATCCAATCATCTTGGCGGTCCGCGCGAGCGCTCGGTCCCGAAAACCCGGGACCTTCGCCACTGGATCATGCCGACGCCATGGCCGACGATCGGGTCGAGTCCGCGACTGTCGCCGAGGGTCACTGACGATGACACACAACGTGGGTACAGCTGCTGCCGCCGGAGATATCGAGGGTCGAGGTGTCACCGTCGAGGTGGACCACCTCGTGAAGCGCTACGGCAAGCGGACCGTGGTGAGCGACCTGTCGTTCGAGGCCCGGCCCGGTCGAGTGACGGGTTTTCTCGGTCCGAACGGATCCGGCAAGTCCACGACCATGAAGATCATGCTCGACCTCGCGTCCGCCGAGAGCGGCCAGGTGAGCATCGGCGGTCACCGCTACCGGGACCTACGCGAGCCTTCGGCCACCGTGGGGGCCCTCCTGGAGTCCAATGCGTTCCATCCCGGTCGCAGCGGACGCGACCATTTGCGGATCCTGGCCGACGCTGACGGGATCGACCTCCGTCGGGTGGACGAGGTACTCGAACTCGTCGGCCTCGGTGACGCGGCCAGCCGTCGGGTCGGCGCCTACTCACTCGGGATGCGACAACGGCTCGGCTTCGCCGGCGCGCTGCTAGGCGACCCACCCGTACTGATCCTCGACGAGCCGGCGAACGGGCTGGATCCGATGGGCATCCATCAGATGAGGGACCTGTTGCGGGCGCGTGCGGCCCAAGGCCACACCGTCCTGGTGTCGAGCCACCTGCTCGCAGAGATCGAGCAGCTGGCCGACGATGTCGTCGTCGTGAATCGGGGACGCCTGGTCACGAGCGGCCCACTCGACGAGCTGCAAGAGACCGTCACGCGGGTCCGGGCCTCCGCGCTCGGGCCGCTTCGGCACCTGCTGCAGGCGAATGGCGCGGACGTCAGCCCCGAAGGTGACGCGCTCCTCGTGCACGGCACGTCGATGGAGGAGATCGGACAGCAGGCCTTCGACGCCGGGATCGCCATCTACGAGCTGTCCACCGGCGCCGCCTCGTTGGAGGAGCGGTTCCTCCAGTGGACCGCCACCACGGATGAGACGATCGGCCGGGAGGTCAACGAGCCATGAGCTGGACCAGTCTGGTGCGCGCTGAGCTCCGCAAGCTCACCACGACGAAGTTGCCCTGGGCGTTCTTCGCCGTGTTGGTCGCGATCGCCGGGATCAACGCGAGCGCGGTGATGTGGGGGACCGACTTCGACGGTTCCAAGACGTTCATCTCGACCGCGGCGGATCAGCGGTCCCTGATCGCGTTCGCGGGGAACGCCGTCATGGTCGCCGGGCTGTTCGGTGCGATCGCCATCTCCCGCGAGTACGGCCACGGCACGGTGGTCCCGACATTCCTGAGTTCGCCCCGCCGCTACCGGGTCGTGCTCGCCCAGCTGATTGCGGTGGCAATCGGGGGCGCCGTCCTGGCTGTCGTCGGCACGGCGATGATCGTGGGCGCCATCGCGGCCGCACTCACCACGACGGACTTCGGATTCCTGGTCTCGGGTGCCGGTGTGGCCCGGGTGCTCGCGGCCGCCGCCTTCGCCGGAGCTGCCGGGGCGGTCCTCGGCGCCGGGATCGGTTCGATCGTTCGCAACGCGGGCGGGGCCGTCACGGGCGTCGTGCTGGTGCTGATCATCGCTCCGCCGCTGATCGTGCAACTGATCGGCGACGCCGCCTCGTGGGTGCCGTCGCCGCTCGCGATCGCCCTCTCCGGGGTCGAGCCGGCCGCCGCCGGCGCGCCAAGCCTGGCCAGTCCCGTGTCCGCGATATTCGGCCTCGCCGCCTGGGCCCTCGTGCCTGCGGCAATCGGACTCGTGACCGTTCAACGACGCGACGTCGTGTGACACCCCCGGCGTTCGGTGCGGCATCGGCTTCGATGCGCTCGGGACCGACCGTCGACCTGGGACTTCAGTGCGCTCGGAGGGATTCGAACCCCCAACCTTCAGATCCGTAGTCCACATCCCGAGTCCGAGTGGGTCCGGGGTCATGCAGTCCTGTCCACGGTTCAGCAGGTCAGCCGTGGACGAGGCCGGACGTAGCCGGCCCGGTCAGGACTCGGGCATCTGACCGGGCCGTCGAACCCGTTGACAACGCGTTGACAACGCGTTCCGCATCCGCTCGGCTAGGTCAGTTCGAGGATGGTCCATTCGCGGTCGATGCCATCGAGTGTTCTCGGACCGAGCGAGACGAGGTTCGCTGCGTCGCACACCAACGCGACCGTTTCGGATACGAGGATCTGCCCCGGTCCCGCCTCGGACATGATCCTCGCCGCGACATGGAGCGCGAGACCCGACACGTCGTCTCCTCGCCGGTCAACGTCACCGATATGGAGGCCGATCCTCACGTCGAGGTCCTGGTGTCGGAGTTCTCCACGGATCTCCGCAGCGGCCTTCAACGCTGCGGCGGCGGAGGGGAGCAGCGCGAGGACGCCGTCGCCGGTCGACTTGACGACCTCGCCGCCGCAGCGGGCGACGACCCGACGGTTGGTGTCGTCGTGACGGTCGAGGAGTCCCTTCCAGGCCGCGTCGCCCTCGGCGACCGCGCGCCGGGTCGACGCGACGAGGTCGGTGAACAGGATTCCCATCACCTCTCGGTCCCGGCGCGGGGAGACGTACCTCGCCGGTGAGATAGCGCGTCGTCTCGGCGAGGATATCGTCGACATCGGCGCCGACCGCGAACAGATCACCCGGCGGGAGCGCGACATGCTGCACGTTCGGGATCGCCCGGGCGACCCGCAACAGCAGTGACTCGGGCGTCGGGTCCCCCGCCGTGTCGCGGGTGATCACCAACGTCGGCGTCGTGACCGCCGCGAAGTCCACGGTCCAGTTCGCCGGATCCATCGACGCTTCGCGGAGACGCCCGGCCTGGCCGGGACTCGCGCCGTCGCGACCGGCGGCCTCCC
This sequence comes from uncultured Acidimicrobiia bacterium, assembly GCA_963701625.1. Lineage (GTDB taxonomy): Bacteria > Actinomycetota > Acidimicrobiia > IMCC26256 > JAENVU01 > JAENVU01. The sequence goes on from CAVPAT010000008.1 coordinate 7,257, forward strand.
ACCAGGCCCGGAACGCCGGATCGTGCCACCGCTTCGGCCACTGGATGGCCGACTCGGAGTCCTTCCCGAGACTCGGCCCCTCCTGGGATCGCTTGACCCGCGAAGCGCTCGGCGACGAAGTCCCACTCCTCTCGCGTCTCGGGCATCGCGCCCGGGTTGAACAGCACAAGGTGCTCGACCCGATCGGGATGCCGGATCGCGTAGTCACACACGACCCCCGCCATCCCTTGCCAGGAGAAGATCGTCGGCGGATCGCAGCCCGCAACGTCGATCACGGCTTCGAGATCACGGCTCCACTGCTCGCGAACCGGCGTCTCCCAATCGGTGATCGCATCCGAGAGCGCGACTCCGCGCCGGTCGTACATGATCAGCCGTCCGAGCGCCGCCAACCCCTCGACGAGCCGTGTCGCGATCGGATCGTCGAACAGCGACCCCATCGGAAACGTCGCGCCGTTGACCATGACCACATCGAGATCACCGTCGGAGTCGCCGACCAACTCCCGGTAGGCGATGTGATGATCCCCGGCCCGTGCGTACCGGACCTCGCTGCGCTGCACCGACCGGAGTCTCGCAGAACCAGCCGGTCAGCCGCGCTTGGCTGTCAACTGCGCTTCACCGACAGCGAGCACTGCGACGACACCAACCCTTGACCTGGGATTTCAGTGCGCTCGGAGGGATTCGAACCCCCAACCTTCTGATCCGTAGTCAGATGCTCTATCCGTTGAGCTACGAGCGCAGATTGCGCGGGTTGAGTCTACGCGCGACGCCCTGTCCGCCCCGGCTCGACGTTCCGGCGCGCGGTTCTGCACGCCAGAGCGTGCACCTTGTGTGCGAGAACGCGTTTCGCGGGCGGAGTGGTCAGAAACTGGCGGCGAGGGCGGCGCGGATGGCCGGGCTGATCGTCTCGGCCAGGGCCCGGTTGGCGTAACCGACCCAGCTCAGTGCGGTGGTGGTGTCCAGGGGGAAGTCGAGCGGCTCGCCCCACGGGTCGGTCACCACCCCGCCCGCCTCCTCCAACACCGAGCGCGGTGCACAGGTCATACGGGTGACACGACATCGCCGCGTCGACGCCGAGCGCGGCATAGGCGAGCGGGCGAAGGTCGCCGATCATCCGGTCCCGACCACAGATCAGTTCCGCGAGCTGCCCGCCGCTGGCGAGGTACTGGTCGTCGAAGATGGCCAAGTCCGCGGGCGGCGGGTCCCCGTACAGCTCGATCCAGAGACGCTCTTCGAAACGCGCAGTCAGGGCCTTACCGTGCGGCAGGAACTTGGCGAACGACGCCCAGCCGTGGCCGAGATCGGTCGCCGCGGAGGGAGCGACCTCGAGCGCGTTCGCCACCCGGGTCCGCACGTCGACCCGTTCGGCGGTCACCCCACCACCGCGGGTCGCGCTGAGTACGTCCGACGCCCACTGTTTCGTCGTCGGGATCTCGGTCATCGCCGCGGCAACGATGTCACCGGAGCGGCCGCCCAACGGAGCGACCGCCGCGAGCGACCACGCGGCCCGCTTGTCGTACATCAACCCACGGGTGCCGTCGACGGTGTCCACGATCACGGTCCGCTCCGGCACGCCGACGGCGACCGGCTCGTCGAAGCCCTCCGAGATCAGTTCGACGTTCGGCCACTCGCGCTCGAACCAACTCACCAGCGCATCATCGGGCGCCCGATCGATCGCGTAGATGGTGTCCGCCGCCGTGCGGCCCTCGACCGTATGCAGCGCAGCGCCCCCGGCCCGATGCTCGATCACCGTGTCCCGGAGGAACGCGCCCAGTCGCACCAGGCGTCGACGTGATTCCTCGGGCTCCACCCGCCGAGCGTACCGACCGTCCGTGGCCTGCCCCGCCGGACCGCCCGTGTCACGATGGCGGCAATGGCATCGGCCCCCGACGAGCGGCGACCCCCCACCCGCGCCGCCACACTCATGGGCGCGGCCACGTTGGCGTCCCGTGGCGTCGGCTTCATCCGGATCTGGGCCATTGCGACGATCCTCGGCACCACCTACCTCGGCAACACCTACCAATCCTCGAGCGCCGTCTCCAATGTGATCTTCGAGCTGCTCGCGGCCGGCGCGCTGTCCGCGGTACTGGTCCCGACGTTCGTCCGCCACCTCCAGCGGGGCGACGACGCCGAAGCCGAACGCCTCGCGGCCGGGGTCCTCGGGCTGGCACTGACCGTGCTCGGTGTGATCGCAGTGATCGGCTTCATCGCGGCACCGTGGATCGCCCAGCTCATCGCCAGCGGCGCGCCGACCGAGGCGCTCGAACAACAACAGCGCGAACTCGCCACCTATCTGACCCGGTTCTTCGTCTTCCAGGTCCTGCTCTACGCGATCGGGACCGTCGCCACCGCGCTGCTGTTCGCCAAGCGGCGGTTCGTCGCGGTCGCGATGGCGCCGATCGCCAACACGGTCGCCGTGGTCGGCGCTCTGCTCGTGTTCCGCGCCCTCACCGGTGACCAACCGTCACTCGATCTCACCGGCACGGAACGCTTCGTGCTGGCGATGGGCGGCACCCTCGGTGTCCTCGGCTTCGTCGGCGTTCCGGTCGTGGCGCTGGCCCGCACCGGCTTCAGGCTGCGCGCCCGGCTCGGCCGTCCCGACCCGGAGCTGCGCCGTCTCCTCGGACTCTCGATCTGGGCCGTCCTCCAACACGGCGGAATCGGCATCCTCCTGGGCGCGGCCATCGTGATGGGCAACCAGGTCGAGGGCGGGGTGATCGCGTACCAGTTCGCGTTCGTCGCGATCATGGCGCCATACGGCATCCTCGCCGAGCCGGTCCACACGACGATCCTGCCCGAGCTGAGCAACGACGCGGATAACAACGACTACCCGCGCTTCGCGGAACAACTGCGGTGGGCGCTGGACAACATGGCGCTGCTCATCATCCCGGTCTCCGCCGCCCTCGTTGCCCTGGCGCTGCCGGCCATGCAGGTGATCGCGGTCGGCCAGAGCAATGGTGGCGCACCCCTCCTCGCCGCCGCCCTCGCGTCGCTTGCCCTCGGGCTCTTCCCGTTCAGCGCGTTCCTCCTGTTCGCCCGCGCGCTCTACGCCCTGGACGACAGCCGCACTCCGGCCATCACCGCGTTGGTCACCGCCGTCATCGGCGCCATCGCGATGGTCGTGATCGGCGCCGCCGTGCACGGCAATGCCCGCGTCGCCGCGATCGGTCTCGGTCACACCCTCGCGTACACCCTCGGATCGCTGGTGCTCGCCGCGGTGCTTCGGCGACGACTCGGCCACCCGTTCTTCCCCCACGCGCTGCCCGTCACGACCATCGTGGCGGGTGGGGTGGCATTCATCGCCTGGATCGCGCTCCGAGAAGTGGGCCCGACGAGCCGGATCGAGGCGCTGCTGTTCCTCGCGGTCACCGGCGTGATCGGCGGCGGGCTCTATCTGGTGGTGCTCCGGACCTCCCGCCGGCGCCTCCGCGCCCTGCAAGCAACCCGCCGCCCGACCCTGGTGCAAGAGGCCGCCGCCGAAGACCCCGACATCACCCTCGAGGAATAGGACCGAAGGCGGCCGAGGCCCTGCGGCCCGGCGCCGCAGGCGCCAAGAGCAACGAACAGAGGCCGCCGCCGAAGACCCCGACATCACCCTCGAGGAATAGCCCTCAGATCAACCAGGCGGGGCGGGGAATGCCGGCGTCGTCGAGCAGTTCGGCCAGCCGCTGATTCGGCTCGACGAACCGCTCGGCGAGCGCGGCACGGGTCGCGTCGCCGACGGCCGGCTTCTCAGCGGGACGTCCGTTGATCTTGAAGTACGCAGCACGCACCGCTCGCTTGACGCCCGGCACCCGCCGCAGCCAGCGCTCGGACCCGTCGTTGAACCACAACGCGAGAGACTGGAGCTTCGGGTTCCTGAACGCGGTAGTCCGATTCTCCGATCGCAACTCGGCGGGGAGACCGCCAGGATCCAACCCGACCCGAGTCGCGACATCGGCGAGGACCCCGGGACCGTCACGTAGGAGATCCTCGAACCAAACGAGGTGGACGCGCGCGGGGCCGAACTCCTCCCACCAAGCAGGCAACCAGTCTGCGTAGAAGCCGCCGCGCACCGCCATGAACTTCTCGTTGTCGGGATCGCCGAAGTCAGCGTCACGCAGACCGTCGGCCTGGTCCAGGTACTCCTCGATCGTCGTCTCCACGGGGAAGCGCAACCGCGTCTTCTGGTATTCGAAGAACGAGATCGCGCGGGCCACCGGCTCCCTGAGCACCAGGACGATCTGGGGATTCACGAGCACCCGCTGCATCTCGCGCGCGACCGCGGCCCCACCGTAGAAATAGGAGGGGGTGGCTTCGAGTCGGACCGGTTCGGGTCGACCGTCGAAGTACTCGTCCCATACCGCACGCGGCTGCAGCGGGCGGCCGTAGCGAACGGGCAGGAAGTACTTCGTTTCTTTGATCGCCGACGGCGCGACATCCGGGTGCTCGGAGAGCGAGACGTACAACGACGTGGTCCCGGCCTTGTTCACTCCCGCGATGACGACGTCGGTCCGCTCCACGAGGCGCAGTGTAGGAATTTCAGATCGCGTTCGTCGCGATCAGGATCAGCGCCACTGCCGCGATCGCGAGGCGATACCACCCGAAAACCGCGAGGGTGTGCCGTTGGAGGTAGGTCACCATCCAACGCACCGAGACCACGGCCGCAAGGAAGGCGACGACCAAACCCACGAGCAGCGTCCCGGCCCCGAAACTGTCCAGCATCAACGAACCGTCCTTGAGGACCGAGTACGCCGTGGCCGCGCCGAGGGTGATGACGCCGAGAAGGAACGAGAACTCGATCGCGGCGGCCATCGAGTAGCCGAGCAGGAGCGCCGCGACGATGGTCACGAGGCTCCGGCTGGTCCCCGGCCACATCGCGATCACCTGCGCGCCACCGATGATGAGTGCGTCGCGACTCGTCAACCGTTCGAGCGCCTCACCCCGTACCGGGGTGAGCACGCCGCGAGCGACGAGCACGAGGATCGCGACTCCGCCGACGACCCAGGCGACGATCACCGGACCGACACCGAACAAGACGTCCTTGATGACCTTCTCGCCGATCACGCCGACCACGGCCGCGGGGACGAACGCGATGAGCAGTGCGATCAGGAGCCTCCGGCCCTCGGCACTCCGCCCACGGACACCGTCGATCATCCCGACGAACCGCAGCCGGTAGAGACCGAGCACGGCGAGGATCGCGCCCGACTGGATCGCGATCTCGTAGGCCTTGAGCGCGTCGCCGGCCGACCCGGTTTCGGGGAGCCCGAGAATCCGAGCAGTCACCAGCAGATGCCCGGTGGATGAGATCGGCAGGTACTCCGTGATCCCCTCGACGAGTCCGAGGATCGCGGCTTTCCCGACGGTCAGCGACGTGTCCACCGCGAGGATCGCCGTCGCCGCGCCCGCCGGCGTTGCGAGCAGCACGCAGACGACCGCGACGAGGGCTGCGGACATCACACGCGGGCCTCGGATCCACGCGAACCGCTCGCTCACGGAGTCACGTCGATCGTGATGACCGCGCCGAGCTGCGTTTCGATCTCGGCACACACGTTGTCCTCTGCATAGCGCTTTCCTTGCACGTTCCAAAGATCGACCGGGGTGGCCCCGACCGGAAACGGCCCCCAGTGCCAGGTCCCTCGGCCCAAGGCGAATCCTTCCAACGGTCGGAGTGCGAAGGCGCGCACCGATTCCAGATCGTCCGCCGACGAGAACTTGACGCTCGCCGGTGCCACTGCGACGACCGAATCCACGTTCAAGGGCAACAGCACCTGGGTGTGCGTGTCGTGGCGGTAGAAGCGGTCGCACACCAGCACGTCATCGCGGCGGTCGACCTCGTCGGGGGTGTGCGTGATGATGTTGACGTGCGCGTCGCCCCACGCGAACTCGTAATGAAACCCGGCATCCGCCGGATCAGTGTCTCGCACCGGGAGCCATCCGAACGGGGACCACTCGTCGGCGCTCAACCGCCCGGCGCGAAGCTGCAGTCGGATCGTGGTCACGACATCCCCTCGGATCCCCTGATCTACGCTGCCCCGGAACCGCCCCATCGTACGGGGCCTCCACCCTCACCACTCCACTGGGAGGACCGATGGACGTGCGTTCGATCACCGAGGTCGAGCCGGTCGTGGAGCACAACGGCACCGTGCCGGTCTGGTGGTTGGTACGGCCCCGCGAGATGCTCGAGATCACCACGGGCGGTCATCTCGAACTGGTCAGTGAGTTCGAAGTTGCCGGGGGCGGGCTCGTCGACCCGCACAGCCATCCGACGCACGAGTTCTATTACGTGACGTCGGGGCGCGGGATCATGACCATCGGCGACGAGGAACGCGAGATCAGCCAGGGCGACCTCGTCCACATCCCGCCCGGAACTGTGCACAGCCTGAGACCGGTCTCGGAGCACGCGCCCATCCACTGCTTCTGCTTCGCAGTCGGCGTCCCGGACGCGGGACCGGTCGACTACACCCACCACTAGTGGCCCGCGTCCTGGTCACACACCAGCTCCCCGACGGAGGACTCGGACCGCTCGCCGCCGCGGGGCACGAGGTCGTGCAACGTCCCGACGACGAGCCCCTCACGCCGGAGGAACTCCGCGCGGCAATGGCGGAGGTCGATGCCGTGGTCTGCCTGCTGACCGATCGCATCGACGCCGCCGCGCTCGACGCGGCCTCTGCACTCCAGGTCGTGGCCAACGTCGCGGTGGGCTACGACAACATCGACGTCGCCGCGGCACGTGCCCGCAACATCGTCGTCTGCAACACCCCTGGCGTCCTCGACGACACGACGGCGGATACCGCGGTCCTGTTGATGCTCACGGCATCCCGGCGCGCGTCCGAGGCCGAAGCCGACGTGCGCGCCGGCAGGTGGCACGGCTGGGGCATCAACCAGTACCTCGGCCACGACGTCCACGGCGCGACGCTCGGGATCATCGGGTTCGGGCGCATCGGTCGGGCGGTGGCGCGCCGGGCCACCGGCTTCGGCATGGAGATCCTCCACCACACTCGGCACGACACCGGGGAACGCGGTTGGACCGGCGACCTGCGAACCCTGCTGGCCGCGTCCGACATCGTGTCGCTGCACGTCCCCCTCACCGAAGCGACCCGCCATCTGATCGGCCGCGACGAGCTGGCCGCAATGAAGCCGACGGCGGTGCTCGTCAACACGGCGCGGGGGCCGGTGGTCGACGAGGCCGCGCTCGCCGACGCCTTGCACGAGGGTGGCATCTTCGCGGCCGGACTCGACGTCTTCGAGCAGGAACCCATGATCCACCCCCGCCTGCTGACTGCACCGCGCGCGGTACTGCTCCCCCACGTGGGCTCGGCATCCGTGACCACCCGCACGCGGATGGCGCAGATGGCGTCGTCCGCCGTGGTCGACGTACTCGCGGGCCGAACCCCGCCGAACGTCGTCGGTTAGAGCGCGCGCCGCACAGTGGCGACGAACTGCTCGATGTCGTCGTCGGTCGTGTCCCACGAGGTCATCCATCGAACCTCGTCGGCGGCTTCGTCCCACATCCAGAAGAACGACTCCGCCTGGGCCCGCGCAATCGCTGCGGGCGCCAGCCGCGCGAACACGCTGTTCACGGTCGGCTCGCGGGTGAGGTGGACACCGGGAAGTTCTCGGATCGCCGCCGTGAGCCGCGACGCCATCGTGTTTGCATGCGCGGCGTTGCGCAGCCAGAGGCCATCGGTGAGCAGCGCTTCGAACTGCGCGGCGACGAAGCGCATCTTGGACGGCAACTGCGTCGCCTGTTTGCGGATGAACTTCGCGTTGGTCGCAAGCGCCGGATCACAGAAGACGACCGCCTCGCCGTACATCATCCCGTTCTTGGTCCCTCCGAAGCTCACGACGTCGACACCGGCATCGACGGTGACCTCCCGGATGTCGCAGCCCAGCGCCGCGACCGCGTTGGCGAGTCGCGCACCGTCGAGGTGGACGCGCATCCCGTTCGCATGCGCCACCTCGCAGATCTCGCGGAGTTCGGCCGGCGAATAGAGCGTTCCGCACTCAGTCGACTGCGTGACCTCCACCACCGTGACCTGCGAATGATGTTCGTCGCCCCGGTCGGCCTGAGTGGCGACGATCTGTTCTCGAGTCAGCTTGCCCTCCGGCGTCGGGACCGTGAGCAGCTTGCAACCGATGAAGCGCTCGGGCGCGCCGCATTCGTCCACTGCGATGTGGGCGTCCTCGGAACACACGACGGCATCCCACGGCGCGAGCAGCGATTGCAGCCCGACGATGTTCGCACCGGTCCCGCCCCAGACGAAACTGACCTCGACCGGCGCGGCGAACAGGTCGCGGAACCGCTCGACCGCCCGTTCGGTCCACCGGTCTGCGCCGTAGGCGAGGGCGTGGTCCCGATTGGCGGCAGCCAGGGCATCCATGACGGCCGGGTGGACGCCGGACGCGTTGTCGGATGCGAAACTCCGCACCGGAGCGACTCAGTCCGGGTTGCCGAGGCGCACCGCGGACGTGTCGAGGCGGAGCAGCTTGACCGTGGTCTTCCCGCCCCGTAGCGCCTCGAAGAGCGCAGCTTCCTTCTTGGCGCGTTCGGACGCGGCGATCAGAATGTCCTCGAGGTGCTCACCCGGGACAATGACCACCCCGTCGGCATCGCCGACGACCCAGTCGCCCCGAACGACCGACGCGCCGCCGCACCGGATCGGCACGTTGACCGCGCCGGCCTGGTTCTTCGACGCACCCCGCAGGGCGATGGTCGACGCGAACACCGGGAACCCAAGCGTCTCGATGGCGACGATGTCGCGCACACCACCGTCGATCACCATGCCGAGGATGCCGCGGGCCTGGGCACCGGTGGTGAGTACTTCACCCCAGTACCCGAAGTCGCCCAACTCGCCGACATCGATCACCAACACGCAACCGGCCGGCGCCTCCGCGACGGCAACGTGGATCGGGAGGTTGTCGCCGGAGGTGCACCGCACCGGGAACGCCGGCGCGGCGATCCGCGCGCCCGGCCACGCCGGGGCGATCCGAGGGGCCATCAGCCGAGCGCCCGCCTCACCCAGCGTGGCCGCGCCGTATTCGCGCAACATCGCTCGAATGTCGGCGTCGTTCAGCATGGCGATCCTTCGGTCTCACTCGTTGTGGCGGAGGGAGAGGGATTTGAACCCTCGAGGAGGCTTAACACCCCCTACTCGCTTAGCAGGCGAGCACTTTCGGCCACTCAGTCATCCCTCCGAGTGGCACGGAAGTATACGGACACCCTGGCGGGGTCCTTGAGCGGGAGTGCAAATGGGTCGGGTCCGCCGGGCCTCGCGCCGCGTGTGGGCGCGGTCACGTCGTGCGGTCGCCGAGATGCCCGCCGACATGGCCGATGACCAGCTTGTGGCGCTCCGCATCGAGGTAGCAATAGATCCGCAACAGCTGACGACCCGATCGCCGAAGGTGCGGTCCCAACACAATTGGCGAGCCCAGGTACGCGCGTTCGTACGCCGAGCGGTGTTTCTGCCGAGCATCCTCGGACACGTCGCGCGCCCAGTCCAGACCCCAACGACGCGCTTCGGTCGCGAAGTCCACCCGCAGCGTCCCGGCGGCCCAATCCGCGGCGACCGCGTTCAGGCGGACCAGATCGGCGTAGACCGCATCCGCCCGGTCGTACTGCCACTCCCGAGCGGACCGCTCCGCCTCGGGCAGGACCACGAGGTGGTCGAGTCGCCGCGCCAGTCGGATCGCGTCCGCGAGTGAGTCGACCCGCATCACATCGGCGGGCGCCGAGACTTCGGCGCGAGTTGCCATCACGAGGTAAGCGTTCTCGGCGCGAACTCGAAGATCGTGTTCCCGCTCGAGCGCCGCTTCGAGCCGGAACACCTCGTCATCGGCGCGACGAAGTTCCTCCTGGTATTCATCGACCAACTCATGCATCGCCGCGCCCTCCTCGGCCACGGCACTTTGGAGGCGCGTCAACTCGGCGCGCCGCCTGGTGAGGTCCTGCGCGCTCTCGGCCCGGGCAATCTTCGCGACCCGGCGATCCTCATCGAGACGCAACGCGGCGGCGTCGTAGACGAGCGTCCGCAACCGATCGGAGAACTCCGGCCGAGGACCGTCCTGACCCGCGACGTCCTCCGCACGCCAGCGCGGATGACGTCCGGGCGGATCCGACGATCGCCAGTCGGGCCACAGGAGCCGGACCCCGCCGGGCTCCGGTCCATGACCTGCTCCCAGCTCAGCCGTGACCGCGCGCACCGCGTTCGCGTCCGCCAGCACCGTCACGTGCGCGAGCCCGACCAACCCGGACGCGAGTTCAACCGAGTCCGCGTGCACCCGGCCGTCGTCGCCCGGCGAAACCAGTACCACCGGCAAGCGGCGACCGCCGCGCACGAAGGCGTCGAGTGCGAGGGCCTGATCCTCGGTGATCGATCTCGGCGCCATCGAGAGGCTCCACCCACCGTCGACACACTTGACGCGCTCGACCAGCGCCCCGACGAGACCCGGCGTGACCGGTCGGGTACGCGGCGACCCGCGCACCTTTCGATCTTGCGACTCGATCCACTCCACGAGGACGACTGCCCCGACATCGTCCGCGGTGGTCACGATCTGCACGCCGGTGCGACGCCAGAGCGTGCGGTCCCCGGTGTGACGACGCTGCCAGTCCAACTCGAACGCGCGGTCCCCGCCCTGTTCGGCGGTGCGCCACCGCACGTAGGCGTCCGACGCGGGCTCCCAGTGCTCCTCGGCATCTGCGGGCCAGCCGTCGTACTGGGCGCCGATCCACTGCTTGGTAACCGCCCGCGCGGTCAAGGGATCGCGACTGGTTGGCTCCGCCAGATCGAGCCAGCAGGCGTAGATCCGCCGCATGGGCCGTGACCGCTCAGGCCGTCACGACGGACTCGAGCCGCTCCAACGTCTTGGCCATGTTCTCGCGGGTCTTGCTCGTGAGCGGTCGAACGGCGAACTTCACGCTCTCCTGGGAGATGTCCCACGACTCGCGCACGAGCGTCCCGCCTTCGGCCGGCTCCAGCTCGTAGCGCCAGATGCGACCGCCGAACAGCTTCGTGAACGGCGCGGGTGGCCGGGTCTGGAACGCGAACCGACGATCCGGTTCGAACTCGATCACCGTGCTCACCATGGAATACGGAATCCCCAGCTTCATGCTCATGCCGAAGGTGGAGCCGAGCGCGAGCTGTTCGTCGGAGACGTCTTTCGCCTCACGCACCGTGCCCGAGCCATCGATCTCATGGTGACGAGCCGGGTTGCTGATCACCGCAAAGATCGCGGCGGCGGGCGCCGGAATCACGCGCTCGACGGAAACGACATCGTTGTTGGTGGCCATGGGGCGAGGGTAGCGGGCGGACGGGCCATTCCACTGAGGCGGTACCGTGGGCCCGTGGAGCCCCTCGTCGCACTGGAGCGCATTGCCTACCTCCTGGAGCTACGCGGCGACCCGAAGTACAAGATCGACGCGTTCCGGCGGGCGACCGACGTGGTCTCGGAGACTCCCCCGGCCGAACTGGCCGAGCGTGCCAAGACCGGTCGACTCCGGGAGCTTTCGGGCATCGGCGACACCACGGCTCGGGTCATCGAGGAATCGCTCGCCGGGAACGTACCGGCCTACCTCGAACGGCTCGAGATCGATGCGAGCAGCGAAGACCTCGCGGCCGGCGACGAGGTCCGCAGTTGGCTTCGGGGCGATCTGCATCTCCACACGAAGTGGTCCGACGGCGGCGCAGACATCGAGGCGATGGTGCGGACCGCGCGGGAACTCGGTCACGACTACATCGCGGTCACGGACCACTCGCCGCAACTCGCGGTCGCACGCGGGCTGCCACCCGAACGACTCCGCGAACAACTCGACGCGATCGCCGCGCTCAACGCCGAGGTCGCGCCGTTCCGAGTGTTGACCGGCATCGAGGTCGACATCCTCGACGACGGGTCGCTCGATCAGGACGAGGACCTGCTCACCCGGGTGGACGTCGTCGTCGCAAGCGTGCATTCGAAGCTCCGCATGGAAGAGCGCGCGATGACCACGCGCATGATCACCGCGATCGCGAACCCGCACATGGACATCCTCGGTCACTGCACCGGTCGGCTCGTGAAGGGTCGGGGAAGACCCGAGAGCACCTTCGACGCGCCGCTCGTGTTCGCGGCCTGCAAGGAGCTGGACAAGGCAGTCGAGGTGAACTGCCGGCCCGAACGGCTCGACCCGCCCCGGCGTCTGCTCGCGATCGTCGACCGCATGGACGTCAAGGTGTCCATCGACACCGACGCGCACGCGATGGGTCAGCTCGCGTGGGCCGGCTACGGCTGCGCCCGTGTCGCCGAGACCGAGATCGGTCCCGAGCGCGTCGTGAACTCCTGGGCGGTCGACGACCTCCTCGCCTGGACGCGAAGCCACGACACATCCCGCAGCACCCGGACCGGGTGACGAGCACGCGCACCGCCCGGACCCGCTACTCCGGCTCGGCGCCGCGATCGAGGCGCTGCGGCCGCATCCCGCAGCACCCGGACCGGGTGACGAGCACGCGCACCTGCTCCCCCGTTCATTGGCGCGTTGGCCGTCGCATAGCCCGCCAACGCGCCAGTGAAAGGCAGCTCACGGCCGCACCAGGACCACACCGGTGTGCGGGGCGATGGTGAGTCCCGCGTCCACCATCTCGCCGTCGCGTGAGCGGTCGGTTGCGACGACCACGGTTCCGGTAATCCCGTCGAGCACTACCGGCCCGTCACCCAGGTTGAGGGCAACGACGGTCGCGTCGCCACGGCGGTAGCCGAGCACGTCGTCCGGGGCCTCGAGCCGGGTCCACGCGCCGGTCGCAAGATCGGGGGTCGCGGCTCGCAACGCGATCAGGTCCCGGCACAGCGTCAGGAACGACGCCGGATCATCGCGCTGGTCCTCCACGTTGCAGGTCAGGTCGCCGAACCGCAACCACGGGGTCACCTCTCGCGGCGTGAACCCCGCGCCGGGCTCCCCGGTCCACTGCATCGGCGTCCGAACCGGATCGCGCCCGCGTACGGGTAGAACCGGATGCCGACGGGATCGACAAGCTCGTCGCGCGGGATCTCCGTGTCGGTCATCCCGATCTCGTCGCCCTGGTAGAGGAACACCGTCCCGCGGAGCGTGAGCAGCATCATCAGCGCGCAACGGGCCAGGTCACCATCGCCCTGCGCCCACCGGGACGGGAACCGGGAGATGTCGTGGTTGCTACCCGTCCACACCGGCGTCCCGTTTCCGATCGCGGCTTCCGTCCTCTCGACGACGTCCGCGAGCGCCGCCGCGTCGAACGGGGTGTGTGCAAACGGGATGTTGAAGTCGAGGTGGAGCTGGGTGTCGTCGAGAAACGGAAAGAGGTCGTCCAGCTGCTCGACGAACGTCTCTCCCACGAGGAGCCGGTGCGGGTCGTACGAGTCAGCGACCTCACGCCAGCGTCGGTGCACGTCGTGTACCTCGGGGCGGCACGAGTTGAACTCCTGGACCTGGCCGCGCATCTGATCCATCAACGACGCGCCCTCGCCCGCGGGCGGGTTGTCCCGCAGTTCGCGGTCCTTGATGACCATGTGCGCGACGTCGATCCGGAATCCGGCGGCGCCGAGGTCGAACCAGTACCGCAGGATCCGGTCGAACTGATCGCAGACGTCGTCGTTCCACCAGTTGAGATCGGGTTGACCGTCGAGGAAGTTGTGCAGGTAGTACTGACCGGTCGGCTCGTGGAACGTCCAGGCCGGGCCGCCGAAGACGCTGACCCAGTTGTTCGGCGGGCCGCCGTCGGGCCCCGGGTCGGCCCAGACGTACCAGTCCCGACGCTTGTCGTCGCGCGACGCCGCAGCCGCGACGAACCACGGATGGGCATCGCTCGTGTGATTCGGCACGAGATCCATGAGCACCCCGATGCCACGAGCGTCCGCCGCCGCGATCAGCGCGTCGAAGTCGGCCAGCGTGCCGAGGCTCGGATCGATGTCGTAGAAGTCGGCGACGTCGTAGCCGAAGTCCGCATTCGGCGACACGGTGATCGGGCTGAGCCAGATCGCCCGCACGCCAAGCCACGCGAGATGGTCGAGCCGGTCGATGATCCCGCGCAGGTCACCGACGCCGTCGCCGTCGGTGTCCTGATAGGACCGCGGATAGATCTGGTAGAGGACCTGGCCGTCCCACCACTGCTCGTTCTCGCTCATGTTGGGGCAGGCTAGGCAACCGGGCCGGCACCGTCCCCGGGGGGCGGCGCCCGCGGGATACGGTCGCCGCGCGTGCCGATCAAGTACCTGGGTTCGAAGCGGAGACTGGTCCCGGTAATCGGGCAACTCGTCGGCGCGGTTCCCCACGGCCGGGCCCTCGACCTGTTCACCGGGACGACGCGGGTCGCGCAGGAGTTGAAATTGTCCGGCGCTCACGTCACTGCGGTGGACCGCGCCCGGTACGCGGCGACATTCGCCCAGAGCGCGATCGCCACCGACGCCGACACCTTGGATCTCGACGCACTCGACGCCGAGCTCGACGCCCTCAACGCTCTCCCCGGCAACCCCGGCTATGTCACCGAGACGTTCTGTCAGGCGGCGCGGTACTTCCGACCCGAGAACGGCGAACGCATCGACGCGGTCCGCGACGCCATCGAGGACCGCCGCGGGCATCCGCACTTCCCGATCCTGTTGACGAGCCTCATCGAGGCCGCCGACCGCGTGGATTCCACCGCCGGGGTGCAGATGGCCTACCTCAAACAATGGGCACCACGGGCGCACCAACCACTCACGCTGCGCCGGCCCGACCTCTTGCCCGGCGCCGGCCGCGCGATTCGAGGCGACGCGCTCGAAGTGCTCCCGACGCTCGGTTCGTTCGACGTGGCGTACTTCGACCCGCCGTACAACCAGCATCGTTACGAAGCGAACTACCACGTGTGGGAGACACTCGTCGCGTGGGACGCGCCCACGCACTACGGCGTCGCGTGCAAACGGGAGGAGCTGTCCGACCGGTCGCGGACCAGCGTGTTCAACCGTCGGCCACTCATCGCCGACGCGCTCCGCAGCTGCGTCGTAGGTGTGGACGCCGGTCTGCTGATCCTGTCGTACAACGACGAGGCCTGGATCCCGCTCCCCGAGCTGATCGAGATGTGTCGACCGCGTGGGACCGTCGAGGTGCTCGGCTTCGATTCGAAGCGCTACGTCGGCGCGCAGATCGGGATCCACGACCGCGCCGGCCTGCGGGTCGGGGAGGTCTCCCACCTGCGCAACACCGAATATCTCGTGGTGAGTGGTGACCGCGCCCGAGTCGACGCCGCTCGAGACGCCGCCCACTCCCTGACCCCGACACCCTGACCCCGGTTCGTTGACGCCGGTTCATTGGCGCGTTGAGCGGTCCCAGGCCGGCCAACGCGCCACCGGACACCACTCACCGTCGGCACGTCGCGAGCCGGCACGGTTCGGCCCGATCCATTGGCGCGTTGAGCGGTCCCAGGCCGGCCAACGCGCCAATGAATGGCGCGCTGGGGCGGCGACGGACGCGGTCGTGTCTCACCCCCCGGATAGGTTCCGCGTCACTTCCCACCCCCGGCCGCGGCCGGGTCAGCGTCCGAGAGCCGGAGTGGGAATCATGTCGTCACATCGTCGAACAGCACTGGACACGGCCGAGCGCCAATGCGGGGTGCTCACCCGATGGCAGGCCCGCCTCGCCGGCCTCACCGAGCACCAGGTGGACCACGCGATCACCGACGGCTGGCTCACACCCGTCGCCCGCGGCGTCTACCGGATCCGCGGCGTACCGCAGAACGAGCAGATGGCCGTCGCGGCGGCGGTGCTCCGGGCCTCGGGACGAGCTTCGCACGCCACCGCGGCCCGCCTGCTCCGCCTCGACGCGCCGCTCGGTCCGGCGCCGATTCATGTCACGGTGGACGCCGGTGACTGCCATCCCCGAGGCGGGCGCATCGCGGTCGCCGACGCGCACCTCCAACGCACCTTCTTCTCCGTCCAGGTGCACCGGAGCCTCAGTGTGCGCGACCCGGTCTGCGTGGTCGACGGCCTTCCCTGTTCCGACGGGGCGCGGACCCTTATCGAGGTAGCGCCCGTGCTCAGCGCGTCGGACCTCGAAACCGCGTTCGAACGGGCTCGGCGACTTGGCCTCGTCAGTACCGAGTCCCTCGCCCGCCGCTTCGGGGAACTCGGCGGGAGCGGTCGGCCCGGCACCCCGAAGGTCCGGCGACTGCTGGCCGACGCCGCGCCCAACCCGCTCGATTCGAAACTCGAGGTCCTCGGTTGGCGCCTCCTGCGGTCCTCGTCACTGCCCGGAGCGGTCCGCCAGCTCCCCGTCCACGCCGGTACACACCGCCACCGACTCGACTTTGCCTGGCCCGAGTTCGGAGTCGCCTTCGAAACCGAGGGCTTCGAATGGCACGGGGGCCGAGGCCGGTGGAAGCAGGACCGACAGCGCACGGCTCGCCTGGAACTTCTCGGCTGGCGGATCGTGGTCGGCACCTGGGAGGACGTCACCAGGAGCCCCGACGGGACCGTCGCCCGCATCGCGGCCGCGCTTTCCGAGCGTCGCGCGCTTCGAGCCTCCTGACGGGGGCCACCGCAGCCCGAACCCCGGTTCATTGGCGCGTTGACCGCACCCTGGCCGGCCAACGCGCCAGTGAACCCGGTGGGGGTGGTGGAACCCGCGGTCAGGCGGATGCGATGAGGCGTCCGAGATCGCGGAGTTGCTCGTTCTCGGAACCCAACGTGAACTCGTACTGCTTGATCCATTGGAAGTACCGGTGGATCGGGTAGTCGAGGTCGATACAGATCCCGCCGTGGACGTGCAGCGCGGCATGACCGACGCGGCTGCCGCCTTCGGCCGCCCAGAATTTCGCGGTCGCCACCTCCATGCCGGCGTCCTCGCCGTCGGCCAGCAGGGTCGCAGCCTGGAGCATCGTCAACTCGATCGCCTGGCTGTCGATGTACGCGTCCGCCAGCCGCTGCCCGACGGCCTGGAACGTGGCGATCGCGTGGTCGAACTGCTTGCGCTCGGTCGAGTACTCGGCGGTGATCCGCAACGCCTCCTGGCAGGCGCCGGTCACGATGGCGCAGATCCCCACGATCGTGCGTTGAATCGTCTCGCGCAGGATCGCCCGACCGTCGGCCAAGTCGCCGACGCGGTACTCGTCGTCCACGGTCGCGCCGTCGAGATGCATGACGAACTGCGGCTCGTGGTTGGTGACGTCCTGACGCGCCAGCGTCACCGCCGGCTGGTCGGTCGACACCAGGAACAGCCCGATGTCGTCACCCACCCGGGCGGGGACCAGAACCCGGTCCGCGAGGTGCGCCATCGGCACACACACCTTCTTGCCCTCGAGTCGCCACTCGTCACCCTGGCACGTGGCGGTGGTCTGGGGTTCGTACGCCGAGGTGCCCAGCTCGCTCAGCGCCGCGGTGTACAACGCGTCGCCGGCGATGAGCGCGCCGAGACCCGTCCGCTGCTCGTCGGTGCCGTGTTGCGCGATGGTCGGCGCGCAGGTCACGAGCGAGTGCAGCAGTGGGAACGGCACGACGGCCCGACCCTGCTCCTCGAGGATCAGGCACTGCTCGAGGAACCCGAAGCCCGTCCCGCCGACAGCTTCAGGCAGTCCGACACCGAGGAGGTTCGCCTTCGCGAACTCGGCGTAGGTGTCGCGGTCGAACCAGTCGACGCTCTCGTCGAGCGCGCGCAGGTGGCCGAGATCAGATCGGTCAGAGAGGATCTGGCGAGCGAGGCCCCGCAGCTCTTCCTGTTCGTCGGTCAAAGTGAAGTCCATGTCTGCTCCTGGGTCCTGGGCGCGCTCAGCGCGGCGAGCCGGGCATGCCGAGCCCGAAGATGGCGATGAGGTCGCGTTGCATCTCGTTGGTGCCGCCGCCGAAGGTGAGGATGTGCATGCTGCGGGTCCGCGCTTCGAGGCGCCCCCGCAACACCGCCTCCGGCGAGTTGCCCTGCACCGGGGCGACCGGCCCGAGGATCTCCATCAGGAGCCGGAACGCCTCCAGATAGAACTCGGTGCCGAAGACCTTGATCGCGGACGCAGCCGCCGGGTTCAGCGGGTCGCCGCGGGTCGCACCGTCGGCGATCTTCCAGTTGGCGAGCCGCAGATAGTCCAAACGGGCATGCACGCGGGCGAGGTTGAGCTGCACCCACTCCTGGTCGATCACCCGGGTGCCGTCGGCCCGCTTGGTGAGCTTCGCCCACTCGATCGTGTCCTCGAGCTGACGTTCCACGATGCCGCTCGCGCACAAGGTCACGCGCTCGTGGTTGAGCTGGTTGGTGATGAGGCTCCAGCCCTGATCCTCCTCGCCGACCAGGTTGCCGATCGGGACGCGCACGTCCTCGTAGAACGTGGCGTTGGTGTTGAATCCACCCATGTTCGAGATGGGTTCGGCCTTGAAGCCGGGGGTGTCGGTGGGCACGATGATCATCGAGATGCCCTTGTGCTTCTTCACGTCCGGATTGGTGCGCACCGCGAGCCACACGTAGTCCGCGTCGGTCGCGAGACTCGTGAAGATCTTCTGGCCGTTGATGAGCCACTCGTCGCCGTCGCGCTCGGCCTTCGTGCGCAGCGACGCGAGGTCCGTCCCCGAGTCCGGTTCGGTGTACCCGATGCAGAAGTGGATCTCCCCGGCGAGAATCTTGGGGAGGTAGAAGTCCTTCTGCTCCTGGGTGCCGTACTTCATGATCGTCGGGGCGACGGAGTTGATCGTGAGCATTGGCACCGGCGCGCCGGCGCGCATGGACTCGTCGAAGAAGATGAACTGCTCCATCTCCGAGCGCCCCTGGCCGCCGTACTCCTTCGGCCAGCCGATGCCCGCCCAACCGTCCGCGGCCATCTGCTTCCAGATCCCGCGGGCGACGGGACCGACGCCCTCGCTGTGGGACAGCTCGTCTTCGACCTCCGGCGTCAGCAGCTGCTCGTAGTAGCTGCGCAGCTCGTCACGGAGCGCCTCGAGTTCGGGAGTGAGTCCGATGTACATGCGATTCCCCTGGGTCCGATGCGGCCCGGGGACTGTACGTCATCGCGCGAGAACGCGTTCTCGCGCGGCGTGGAGAACTGACAGAATGCCCCGGTGACAGCGGGCAGCAACCCCAGCGGCATGCTCGACACGCTGTCGGTGCTGTTCACCGACATCGTCGGTTCGACCGCGCTCCGGGCCGACCTGGGCGAGGACGTCGCCGAGGTCGTCCGGCGGGCCCACGACTCCCTCGTCACCGAGATCGTCGAGGGCCACGGCGGCAAGGTTGTCAAGGGTATGGGCGACGGCTTCCTTGCGACCTTCGGATCGGCGGCGCGGGCCGTGACCGCGGCGGTCGGGATCCAGCAGGGCATCGACGCTCAGCGGTTCGTCGAGCCGTACGTCGCGCTGTCGCTGCGGGTCGGCATCAGCCTCGGCGACGTGACCGTGGAAGCCGCCGACGTGTTCGGCACGCCCGTCATCGAGGCCGCCCGCCTGTGCGCGGCGGCCGAGGGCGGGCAGATCCTGGCCACGAGTGTGGTGGAGACGCTGGCCCGGGGCCGAGGCGACCACGCCTTCACCCCCGTCGGGGACCTGGAGCTGAAGGGCCTCCCGGACCCGGTCGCAACGGTTGAGATCGCGTGGGAACGGGCGGCCGACCAGCGCGGCGTTCCGTTCCCGCATGCACTCTCGGTCCGGGAGGGGACCTTCCCGTTCCGCGGCCGCGAAGCCGCATTGTCGGCCCTCACCACACCGTGGAAGCGCACCCTGCACGCGAGCACGAAGTCTTGCGTCCTCATCGCGGGCGAGCCGGGGATGGGCAAGACCCGGCTCGCGTCCGAGTTCGCGCAGCGCTGCCCACGGCGACGGCGCGCTCGTACTGTTCGGTCGCTGCGATGAGGAACTCGGCATCTCGTACCAACCGTTCGTGGAGGCACTCACCCACCACGCTGCACACCTCGACGGCGAGCACCTTGCGGACCTCGGGGCGCATCCGGCGGAGCTCACTCGGCTGGTGCCCGAGATCACGGCGCGGTTCCCCGACCTCGGTGAGCGCACCGCGTCCGGCGACGCGGAGGTCGACCAGTTCCGACTCTTCGAGGCGGTCGACTCCTGGCTCACCGCGTCCGCCGGATCCGAGGGGCTCGTCCTCGTCCTCGACGACATCCATTGGGCAGCGCGTCCCACCTTGTTGATGCTTCGTCACCTCCTGCGTTCGGCCGCCCAGTCGAAGCTCCTCATCGTCGCGACCTACCGCGATACCGACCTCGATCGCACCCATCCGCTGGCCGACGTACTGGCGGATCTGCGCCGGGTACCCGAAGTCGACCGTCTCGCACTCGACGGACTCGACCGCGCCGGCGTCGAGGATCTGATGGAGGCGGTGAACCAGGTCGAACTCGACGCCACCGCGCGAGCTCGCGGCGGCCGTGCACGCGGAGACCGAGGGCAACCCATTCTTTGTCAGTGAGTTGCTCCGGCATCTCGCCGAATCCGGCGCGCTGGTCAACGAGGACGGCGTGTGGCGCCTCGCGGTCAGCGTCTCGGAGATGTCGATTCCCGACGGCATTCGCGAGGTCGTCGGTCGGCGGCTCTCCCGCCTCTCCGAGCCGACCAACGCGGTGCTGTCCTGGGCCGCGGTGATCGGACGCGAGGTGCGGCTCGACATCCTCGCGGCCGTCGCCGGCGACCAGGAGGACTGTCTCGACGCGATCGACGAGGCGGTCGACGCCCGGCTCGTCGACGAGGTCGGCGCGGGCCGGTGGCGGTTCTCCCATGCGCTGGTGCGGTCGACACTGCTGGCCGAGCTGCGCACCACCCGCAGGGTGCGGATGCATCTCGCCGTCGCCGACGCGTACGAGCTGCACGCGCCGAACGATCTCGCCGCGCTGGCGCAGCACTTCTCCGAGGCCGCCCCGCTCGGCGCCGGCGAGAAGGCGGTCGGCTATCTCGTCCGCGCCGGTGACGAGGCGATCGCCAACCTCGCGTTCGACGAGGCGGCCGATCTGTACCGGCGGGCGCTCGACGTCATCGACGACATCGACCTCGACGTCGCCGCACTCGCCGCCGATGCCACGATCGGGCTCGCCGTCGCGAAGCGCTGGACCGGCCGGGAGTTCCGTGACGAAGTGGCCCATGCCCTCGACCTTGCCACCGCGATCGGCGACGGGACCCGCATGGCCCGAGTGCTCCTGGAGACGCGCCGGGGCTTCGTCGCCCAGGTGTTCGAAGTCGACGACGTGCTCGTGGCCCAAATCGAACGGTGTCTCGAGCATCTGGGTACCGAGGACAGCATCGAGCGGGTCCGAATGACCGCGGCACTGGCCCAGGAGCTGGCGTATGCGGACGTGATTCCCCATCAGCTCGCGCTGACGCACGACGCGCTCGCGATGGCGCGTCGGCTCGACGACCCGCTCGCGCTCCACGAGGCCCTCGTGGCCAGGGTGGCCGTCGCCAACAACGTGGACCACCTCGCCGAGTTGCCCGCCCTCACCCACGAGGCGCGCGCGAACCTGGACCGGCTCTCGGCGCCGGGCGTCCGCGCCGCGGTGTGCGCGTATCTCACGGGTCTGGGCGGCTGGTTCGGCGACCGTGCGGTGTTCCAGGCCGGAATCGACGGGATCGCCGCGGTGGGTGATGCGTTGCCTCCGCACTTCCGGTGGCTCCGGCTGGCCCAGGAGTGCGGGTACGAGCTGCGCTGGGGCTCGCTCGCAGTCGCCGAGTCCCTCGCCGCGGAACTGTTGGAGCGGGCCAACGAGACCGGCGAGCCCGACGCGGCGCTCTGGTACGTCAACTGCATGGGGTTCACCCATCGTCAGGCCGGCCGATACGAGGACGCGCTCGCGATGTTCGCGCCCCTCATGGACACGGACACTCCGGTCGCCCCGATCAGCGGGGTCGTCGTCGCGATGCTCTTGTGCGAAGCCGAACGGCACGACGAGGCGCGGCCCATCGTGGAACGATACCGGCGATGGGGACGCGAACACCCTCGGAACCAGTCTTTGCTCCCGAACCTGGGAACGCTCGCGGTTGCCGCCGCCGAGCTGGGCGACGTCGACGATGCGGCCTACCTGCTCGCGGAACTCGAACCGCTCACTGCCTACTGGTCGGCGTGGTCGGGTCAGGCGCCGATCGCACCGGTCCTGACCATCGTCGGGCGGCTTCGCACCACGCTGGAGGACTTCGAGGGCGCCGAAGCCGCGCTGACCGAGGCGATCGCGCACTGCCGGTCGACCGACGCGAACTTCTTCCTGGCCGACGCGTTGTTGTACCAGGGCCTCGCCCGTCGCGAGGCGGGTGGGACCGGCGAGCCGGTGACCGGCCCGATCGTGGAGTCGTTGGTACTGGCGACCGCCGGCGGCTACGAGACGCTGCGACGCCGTGCCGCGCAAGCACTGGCCGGCAGCTAGCCCGACCGCCAGGGACAACTTCGCAACCCGGCACTACCGTGCGGTGCTTGTGGCGCATGTCCTCGGTGCCACGCTGTTCGAAGGGTTGCCGCGATGGAGTCGCACGCCGAAGCCGAAGTCCCCCGTGGTCCGCGCTCGACGACGGCGGTACTGATTGCCGTCGTCGCGTTTGCCATCGGCGGTGGGGCAGGCTGGTTGCTCGGGTCCAGCGACGCCGACTCGACGCCCGTGGCCGTTGCACCCGCCGCGTCCGGCCGGACCGCGAGTCCGGCCCCGCTCGGCCTCGAGCCGACGCTCACCAGTTACCTCGGCGCGCTCGTCGCCCACGACTGGCCCCACGCGCACGCATTGATGTGCGCCGACCTCGGCGAGCAGGTCAGCGCCGGGCAACTGAAACAGGAGTTGACCGACAGCCAGGGCAACGCCGGCGCGCTCGAAGGGTTCACCATCACGTCGCAGCCGTCCGACGCGACCGGCACCGCGACCGTCGAGTACGACCTCGAGTTCGCACGAGGCACCCTCGCGATCACCGCAGACCTGGAGCAGGAAGGCGACGCCTGGCGGGTCTGCTCGTTCACGAACGGTGGCGGCACCGGCGCGTTCGCCTGATCGGCCCTGGCCGCGGCCGGCCCGGGCCGCGACAATCAACGGCCCATGCACCCGACCGCGACCTCTGAGACGGCACCCTCCGAGACCGCGACCCAAACCGCCGGCTTCGCGTACCAGCCTGCGCTCGACGGGCTCCGGGCCGTTGCCGTCACGATGGTGCTGGCCTTCCACCTCGGCGTCGCCTGGTACCCCGGCGGCTACCTCGGCGTCTCAGTGTTCTTCACGCTCTCCGGATTCCTCATTACCTCACTCCTGCTGCGCGAACACCGGGCGACCGGAGGAATCGACCCTGCGGCGTTCTGGCTCCGACGTGTGCGGCGTCTCGCGCCCGCGACGTTGCTCACGCTCGGCGGAGTTGTCGCGGGAACGGCAATGGGTTGGTTCCGGACGAGCCGCTCACTCCACCAGGAGTTGTTCGGCGCGTTGTTCCAGGTCGAGAACTGGGTAGCGCTGAGGGCCGACCACTCGTACGCCGACCTGTTCCGCTCCCCATCTCCCGTCGCACACTTCTGGTCGCTGGCCATCGAGGAACAGTGGTACTGGCTCTGGCCGCTCGTGACCGCGGCGGTTGTCCACCATGCGGCTCGCACGTCCCGACCAGAGCGTCGCACCGCCGTGGTGCTCGGCGCGATGTTCGTCGGCGCCGCGGTGAGCGCGCCCCTCACCGCCATGTTCGGATCCGCCGATCTCGTCTATCTCGCGACCTGGACCCGTTCGGCCGAGATCCTCGCCGGGGCGTGCCTTGCCGCGATGGTGACGGCCTCCTGGGCTCCTCGGCACGCGGGCCGTCTTGCCGCGCCGGCACTCATCGCGATCGTGGTCGCCGGATTCGTCACGCCCTCGGTGGGCGGTTGGGCCTACGCCGGCGGGCTTCCGGTCTTCGCGCTGGTGAGCGTGATCCTGGTGCTCGGCCTCCAGACCGACTCTCCGGTGCGACGGGCGCTCGCGGTCGGACCTGTCGTCGCCGTCGGCCGCATTTCCTTTGGGCTGTATCTCTTCCACTGGCCGGTATTCGTCGCGCTCGACGAAGCCCGCACCGGACTCTCCGGTTGGGAGCTCGGTGCGCTGCGGCTGACGGTGACGACGGCGATCGCAGTCGCGTCGTATCGGTGGCTCGAAAGGCCCATCCGGCGGAGGCAGGTGCTCGTCGCGCCGCGTCGATTCGTCGGCGCACTCTCCGGCGCGGCGGTGCTGGTGATGATCGGGACACTGGCCCTCGGAGACGGCCCGGTTCGGCGGCGGGCCCCCGCGGTGCTCGGTGCCGTCGCAACGCATGAAGGGACACCACCCGCAGCCGTCGACCGAACGCCGATCGTCGCGGTCTTCGGCGACAGTGTCCCGGCCTGGCTCCTCGCCGACGCGGCGGCCGGAGGGTTCACCCGGACCGATGCCGTGATCGCCAACGGCGCGCACGAAGCCTGTGACGGGATGGTCGGCCTTCCGCTCGGACGGGATCGCCGCGGTGCGCAGCTCCAACCGCCCGCCGAGTGTCGGGAGTGGCCCATGACCTACCCGGAGATCGTCGGCGCCGAGTCCTCCCCGGACGTGGCACTGCTCGCGGTCGGCCAAGTTGCCGTGGTGGATCGCTTGGTCCGCGGCGACTGGCAGTCACCGTGCGACGACCTCGGTTGGTACATCGACGATCTCGCGCGGCGGGTGGAGTTCCTCCGCGGTCGAACAGTGCAACCAGTGCTCGCGTTGCCGTCCTGGCCCGGACCCAACAGTCGCTTCATGTACCCCGACGACGCAACCGAGCGGACCGGTTGTGTGCGGGTCGCGTTCGTGGCGCTCGCGAACCGTCTCGGGATCCCGACCGTCGACCTCGCCACGTCGCTCTGTCCGACCGGGCCGGGAACCGACTGCGGCCCGACGACGACCGACGGCGTTCATGTGGAGCCCGCGCTCGCGAGCGCAGTCCTCGATCGCGTCCTCGACGCGACGTTGACCGCCTCAGGGCAGTGACCAACAGTTCCAAGCTCGGATCGGGAACGGTTCAGATCGACCAGCACCACGCTGGACGGTGGTCTATGGCCATCTGAACGACGAGCAGTGCCGCCGCGAGATTGGCGGGCCTTGTGCGCTCTCTTTCGAACCCGAGAGTGCGGCCTCCGGAGTAGCCCGGGAGCGACGGAGGAGCGATCCGGGGACGGAGGAGGCTCGCCGCGCTGCGGATGCAGCGCAGAACTGATGGCGGAGGGAGTGGGATTCGAACCCACGGAGCTTGCGCTCAACGGTTTTCAAGACCGTCCCGTTCGTCCGCTCCGGCATCCCTCCCGAGCGGCGTCGAGGCTACCGGTCCCGGCTCAGCGCGCGAGCGAGGTTGACGGCGTGAGGATCTCGGCACCGTCGTCGGTGACCGCGATCGTGTGCTCGAACTGCGCGGTGCGCAGACCGTCGGAGGTCACAGCGGTCCAGCCGTCACGCCAGATCCGCTCCCGGTAGGACCCCATGGTGATCATCGGTTCGATGGTGAAGGTCATCCCCGGTTCGAGTCGGAGATCCATCGCCGGCTCCTCGTAGTGCGGAATCGACAGCGCGCCGTGGAACTCCCGACCGATGGCATGGCCGCAGAACGACCGCACCACGCCGTAGCCGTGCGCCTCGGCGTGCTGCTGGATGGCGCGGCCGATGACCCAGACCGGCTCTCCCGGCTTCACCGCGTCGATACCGAGGTACAGGCATTCCTTGGTCACCGCGATCAGATCGGCGGAACGCGGATCGATCTCGCCGACGCCAAAGGTTGCGTTGCTGTCGCCGTGGACGCCGCCGAGGAAGATCGTGACGTCCACGTTGACGATGTCGCCGTCACGCAAGGCGCGGTCGTCCGGGATCCCGTGGCAGATCACTTCATTCACGGACGTGCACACGGACTTCTCGAAACCCTTGTAGCCGAGCGGGCTCGGATAGCCACCGCGCTCGATGTAGGCCTCGTGCGCGACCTGGTCGAGGTGTTCCGTCGTCGCCCCTGGAGCGACCGCGGCACGCACGAGGTCCAGGACCTCACCAGCGGCGAGGCCGGCCTTGCGCATCGCGTCGATCACCTCGGGCGGCTTCACCAACGGTTCGTCACGACCGCGCGGGTTCCCGTCGGTAGCGATATAGGGCGGGCGCTCGATCTCGGGCGGGACTTCGCGCATGGGCGAGACGACGCCCGGCTTCACCGGCTCGTCGCGCAGCCGATGGCACTTCTTGTACTTCTGACCGCTGCCACACCAGCAGGGGCTGTTGGTTCCGAGGGAGGCCACCGAGCCAGGTTACCGGCAGGGTCAGCGGGCGGGGACGGTGGTGAATCCGACGTGGGGCACCAGAACGTCGGGGACCGTGAAGCTGCCGTCGGCCTGCTGGTAGTGCTCGAAGAGGTAGACGAGCGTCCGGCTGATCGCGCACGCGGTGCCGTTGAGGGTGTGGACCAACTCGGTACCGCCTTCGGTCCGCACGCGGGTCTTGAGTCGGCGGGCCGAGAACTCCCGATAGTTGGAGCAGCTCGTGGCCTCCCGGTACCGGCCCTCGGACGGCAGCCACACCTCGATGTCGAACTTCTTCGCCGCGGCCGGACCCAGGTCCCCCGCGGCGATGTTCACGACCCGGTACGGGAGCCCGAGCCCGCCGATGATCGCCTCTTCGATCGCGAGGATGCGTTCGTGCTCGGTGTCGGAGTGGTCCGGCGTGACGGTCGAGAACATCTCGACCTTGTCGAATTGGTGCACGCGGAAGATCCCGCGCGTGTCCTTGCCGTAGGTGCCCGCCTCGCGCCGGAAGTTGGTGGAGAAGCCGGCGTACCGACGGGGCAGCGAATCCGCGTCGAGCAGATCGCCACGATGGAGCGCGGAGAGCGGCACCTCGCTCGTGCCGACGAGGAACAGTTCGTCCTCGGGCAGGTCGTAGACCTGGTTGCGGTCGGTCGGGAAGAAACCGGCTTCCTCCATCACGTGCTCACGGACCAACACCGGCGGGGCGACGGGAACGAAGCCCTCGGCCACGAGTTGTCCCATCACCCATTGGACGAGCCCGAACTCCAGCAGCACCGCCTCACGCATCACGTACGCGAACCGCGAGCCACCCACCTCGGCGCCACGCTCGGCATCGACGAACCCCATCGCCTCCGCGAACGCCGCGTGATCGAGTGCCGGCGCCGGGCCCGCGTCGCCGACCGTGCGCAGCACTTCACCGTCGTCCTCACCGCCGTCGGGTACCGACTCGTCGGCGGGATTCGGCACCTGGAGCGCGAGCGCCCGCACCGCCGCCTCGGCGTCGGCCAGCGCCGGCTCACGGGCGGTGAGGTCTTCCTTGAGGGCCCCGGCCGCCGCGATCTTGGCCGGCCGCTCTTCCGGCGACGCCTTGCCGATCTCCTTGGACGCCGCGTTCTGTCGCGCCCGCAGCTCCTCGACCTCGGTGAGCAACGCCCGGCGCGCGTCGTCCGCGGCGACGACGTCGTCGAGCAGACCGTCGCGCACTCGCTTGCGTTCGATGCCCGCCCGGTAGGCCGGTTCCTCGCGCAGACGTTTCAGGTCGATCATCGCGACATCACTCGTCCCGAACGCCCGCCCGCAGCTCGGACACCCAGCGGTCCGCGTCACGCCACGCCTTGCCTGCGGCGGTGCGACGCGCGGGCGCGTCCAGACCGGCCACGGGATACGAACCGAGGAACTTCACGTCGCGCGACCTTCGCGGCGAGCGTGCGCAGGCAGTCGGCAACGATCTCGTCGGTCACGTGCCCCTCGAAGTCGATGAAGAAGCAGTAGTCGCCGAGGCTCTGTTTCGTCGGCCGGGACTCGAGCTTGGTGAGGTTGATCGCGCGGGCCGCGAACTCGTGCAGCATGGCCAGCAGCGAACCCGGCCGGTCCACGCGCTGGAAACAGACGATGGACGTCCTGTCGTGGCCCGTCGCAGCCGGGATTCCCTGACCGACCACGACGAAGCGGGTCTGGTTCTCCGGGTGATCCGCAATCTCCGGTGCGAGCACGTCGAGCCCGTGCAGTTCGGCTGCGAGCGCGTTCCCGATCGCGGCCTGGTCCGTCTTGCGAGACCGGGCGACGGTCCGCGCGGCATCGGCGGTCGAGTTGGCCGCGACGAACGCCGCGCCCGGCAGCTTCCGTTGGAGCCATTTCCGACACTGGGCGACGGCATGGGGATAGGACAGCACCGTCTCGATGTCTCGCAGCTTGACCCCGGGCTTCACGAACAGCCCGAGGGAGATGGGCAGGTCCACTTCGCGCTGGATCAGCAGGTCGCTCTCGAACGCGAGGGTGTCGAGGGTGACCGCCACCGAACCCTCGATCGAGTTCTCGATCGGGATGACGCCGAGGTCGGCGCGACCCGCGTTCACGGCCGCGATCACGTCCGGGATCGGCGTCAGCGGGATCCGCTCGGCTGCCGCGAGGTCGGGTTGACTGAGCAGCGCCTGCTCCGTGAAGGTCCCAGAGGGTCCGAAGAACGCGACGGTGGACACGCCGCGCATCGTAGTGGTGGACCCCCTCGCCGGCCGCGGCCTAGGTGACCCGCACCGTGAACCCCGCGGTGAACGACTCGCCCGCGCGAACCACGGGGTGGTCGCCGGTCACCAAAGCATTCGTCGGCGCGGTCATCGGCTCCAGGCAGCAGTACGGCGAGTCGGGCGGGGCGTAGACCTGGGCGTACGGATAGTGCTCGTCGAGGGTCAGGGTGAGGCGGCGGCGCGCGATCAGCGAGATCCGGCGGGTCTCGCCGAGGGCGTAGAGATCGTCGAACGCGCGGGAGGACACCAGCATCGTGGCCGCGGGCGTGGGCCGCCGCGTGCCGGTGGGGATCCCCCGCCGATCGAGGCGGACGTGGTCGGCGGCCGGCAGCGAGACGGTCCAGTCCGACCGTGGGCCCGGCACCCGCCAGTAGGGATGCCACCCGAACGAGACGGGGACGGGACCTTGGTGCGCCTCGACCGTCGTCCGGACCCGCAGACGACCGGCTCCGATTGCGACGCGGACGCGGAGGTCGTGCGGGAACGGGAACGAGGCGAGGAGTTCCGGATGATCCGAGAACCGCAGCCGCCCATCGAGCGTCCCCCGGGTGAGCTGTACATCCCAGTCCGGCTGGCCGAGCAAGGTCCCGTGCATCGGCAGGCCGTTGCCGTCGGTATGGAGTTCGAGCCCGCGCAGTGAGACGTCCGTACCCGCGGCGCGGTAGTTCCGCCGCGCCAAGCGGTTCGCCCATGGGTAGAGCAGCGGGACGCCGGTGGTGTGGCCGCGGCTGACGTTGCCGATCCCGCCGGGCCGCGCGACAAAGTCCACCCCGTCCACCACGAACGCGGCCACCAGCATCCCCAACTCCGGTACGACGATGGCTTGGGTGCGCTCGGTCTCCAACGAGACCGCGGCGTGGCGGTGCCAGGTGACGACCCGGGCTGAGCTCACGAGACGGCTCCGACGAAGCGGACGCGCTCGATCTCGTGGTCGGCACCCTTCTCGACCACGACGGTCGCGCGCTCGCGGGTCGGCAAGATGCACTGCTCGAGGTTCACCCGGTTAATCGTGGCCCAGACCTCCCGAGCGAAAGCTCGCTGCGCGTCCTCGTCGAAACCGAGCGAGGCATAGAACGACCCGGGCGGCGCGGCCGCGAACTGCTCCAACAGACGTTGCGTGTACCAGGCCTCGATCAACGGCTCTGCGGCGTCCAGGTAGATCGTGAGATCCAAATCGCCCGCGAACTGGAGCGCGTTCACCCCCTCGACGATCACCACCGCGGCGTCGGTCAGGACCCGCGGTTCCGTGGAGATGTCATAGGTCACATGCGAGTGCACCGGCACCGAAAGGCCCCCGGTACCACCCCGGAGCCGACCCAGGAACATCAGCAGCGCGGCTTCGTCGTAGGACTCGGGGAACCCCTTCCGGGTCGTCAGCCCTCGACGCTCCAGTTCGGCATTCGGATGAAGAAACCCGTCGGTCGAGACGATTTCGGTGCTCACCGGGGCGAGAAGGCCTCGAAGTCGCTCGCTCATCGTGGTCTTGCCCACGCAGACCGAGCCGGCGACGCCGACGAGGACCACCGAGCCGGCGGCGGCGGCCACGAGATCCGCAATGGTGTCGACAACGGGTCCGAGCCCACGGGCGTTCATCGCCCGGATCGTACGCGCGGCGGGGATGAACCCATTCTGGGGCTCGGAGTCGGGGAGAATACGGGCAATGCAGACGGCTGCTCGTTCCGCTTCGCCGCGCCCGGTGATCGACGTCCCCCTGGACGGTCCCATCGACGCGCGCGCGCCAAGCACGCCACCACCGACCCGTCGCATGCGTTACATCCCCGGCCTCGACGGCCTGCGTGCGATCAGCGTCTGCGCGGTCCTGCTGTACCACGCGGACGTCAGTTGGATGCCCGCCGGATTCCTCGGGGTCGACGTCTTCTTCGTGATCAGCGGCTACCTGATCACCTCGCTCCTGCTCGCCGAACACCGCAACCGCGGCGGCATCGCGATCGGAACCTTCTACCTCCGGCGCGCCCGACGGCTGTTACCCGCGCTGTTCCTCGTCCTCGGTTGCGTCTCGCTGTACTCGGTGATCCTCCTGCCCGACGAGGTCCGCGCGCTGCGAGCCGACGTCGTGAGCGCGCTCACCTACGTCACGAACTGGTGGCAGATCGCGCAAGAGCAGTCCTATGTCGCGGCGCAGGGTCGGCCGCCGTTGTTGCGCCACCTCTGGTCGCTCGCAGTCGAGGAGCAGTTCTATCTGGTCTGGCCGATGCTGCTCTTCGGGATGCTCAAGCTCTGGAAGGGTCGGCGCACCCCGATGGTCGCCGCGACGCTCGCGGGCATCCTGCTGTCGTTCCTGACGATGGTCGTGCTCGCCAGCGGGCACGACTACACCATCGTGGACCCGTCCCGTGTGTACCTCGGCTCCGATACACGCGTGTTCACGATGCTCATCGGCGCGTTGCTAGCGATGGTGTGGTCGCCGTGGCGGCTCTCTCCGCGCATTCCTCCTGCGGCGCGCACCGTGCTCGATGCGATCGGGAGCGCATCGCTCGTCCTGCTCGTCGCGATGTTCGCGACCGCCCACTACCAGTCCAACTTCCTCTTTCGCGGCGGTTTCCTGCTCGTCGCGCTGCTGGCCGCGATCACGATCGCCGTCGCGGTCCATCCGGCCTCCCGGGTCGGCAGCGTGCTCCTCGGCACGCAACCCCTCCGCTGGATCGGGGAGCGCTCCTACGGCATCTACCTGTGGCACTGGCCCATCTTCATGGTCACGCGACCAGGCCTCGACATCGGCCTGCGCGGTTGGCCGAACACCGTGCTCCGCCTCGCACTCACGCTCGCCGTCGCCGAGGCTTCGTACCGCTTCATCGAGGAGCCGATCCGTCATGGCGCTCTGGGCCGCTGGTTCGCAGCGGCTCGCGGTGCCACCGGACGCGACCGCGCTGCGATGCTCGAGCGGGCCCTGATCACGGGCACGGTCGTCGTCCTCGGCGTGGTCGTGGCGGGGTACGGCCTCGCCTCCGCCCAGGAGCCGCGCCTCGAAGCCGGGCTGCAGTTCCTCGCCCAGGAATCGACGACGACGACGGCCCCCGCGGTCGGCACCCCACCCACCGACCCGTTGCCGCCGCCGCAGGTCACGGCGATCGGCGACTCGGTGATGCTCGGCGCCAAGGGCGCGCTCGAAACGCTGATCCCGGGTATCCAGGTCAACGCCGAGGTCAGCCGCCAGTTCGGCAACGGCATCGACGTGGTGCGCGCGCTCAAAGAAGCCGGCCAACTCGGCGACGTCGTCGTCGTCCACCTCGGCACCAACGGCGTGATCACCGACGGTCACATGGACGCGCTGAAGCCGCTGTTGCAGGACCGGCGCAAGGTCATCTTTCTCAACGTCTTCGCGCCGCGGTCCTGGACGAACGGCGACAACGACGTCTTGAACCGCAAAATCCCCGAGTTCGGCAACGCGGTGCTCGTGAACTGGAACGGCTACGGGTCGGAGCACCCCGACGTCTTCTACGGGGACGGCATCCACGTCCAGCCCGAGGGTCAGCTCCAGTACGCCGACCTCGTCGCCCAACAGATCAACTCCTAGTCTCGGACACCCCGGCGAAGAAGGTCTCGGCATGAGCGTCCTGATGCACGGCGTCACCGACGTCGCGTCGCTGCTCGAACTCGAACGCGTGAAGCCCGACGCGTTTCTCGGCGCCGCGCCCCAGCACGGCTGGCCGCGCCTGTACGGCGGCCAGGTGGTCGCCCAGGCACTGCGGGCCGCCGGGCTCACCGTCGACGCCGCGCACCACGTCCACTCGCTCCATGCGTACTTCGTCCGGGCCGGCACCGAGTCCGAGCCGGTGCTCTACGAGGTGGACCGGGTCCGCGACGGTCGGTCGTTCACGACTCGCCAGGTGGTTGCGTACCAAGCAGGTGGGGCGATCCTCAACCTGATCGCGAGCTTTCAGGCCGACGAGGACGGCGAGAACGCCCAGGCGATCCGCCCGCCGGAGGACGTGGGCGCGCCCGACGACTACCCGAACGCCGAGACGGACCTCTTCTTCGAACACCGGGTCGTGAGATCTGTGCGCACACCCGTCCCGGAGCAAGTGACGTGGATGCGCGTCCCCGAACAACTCGGTGACGATGCGATGGTGCACGCGTGTGCGCTCGCCTATCTCACCGACGAGGACCTCCTCGGGGTCGCAGTCCTTCCCCACTCACTCGGCGGCGAGTGGGACTCGCTCATGTGCGCGAGCCTCGACCACGCGGTCTGGTTCCATCGCCCGGTCCGCGCGAACGAATGGCTGCTGTTCTCACTCTCAGGTCACGGTGTCGCCAACGCGCGGGGCATGGCCATCGCCCGGGTGTTCGACGAAGCCGGCGCGCACGTCGCGACGGTCGCCCAAGAAGGGCTTGTGCGCGTCCACCGGTAACCACTCAAGGCACGTCGACCGTGGTGACGACGCCCGGGTCGGCCGCATGGAACCCGGCGCGCAGGCGCACCCGCCCCGCCTCGCGGACCATCCTTTTGTCGACGCGGACATCGAGCATCCGCCAGTCGACCGGCACCGCGACTCGCCCGCCGCGGCCGCCATCGAGCTCGATCCGGGCGAACCCCACCAATCGCGACGCCGGCCGCTCGAGCGCCGAGGATTCATAGGCCCCGTAC
Organism: uncultured Acidimicrobiia bacterium; assembly: GCA_963701625.1. Taxonomy (GTDB): domain Bacteria; phylum Actinomycetota; class Acidimicrobiia; order IMCC26256; family JAENVU01; genus JAENVU01. The sequence continues at coordinate 40,246 of CAVPAT010000008.1, forward strand.
ACCTGGACGACCGCGGTGCCGCTGCGGGTCCCCTGGTTCGTGACGTGGACACTCACGCCGCCCCCGTCGTTGCCCACCGTCACGTCGTCGATCGTGAACTCGGTCGTGGTGAGGCCGAACCCGAACGGGAACGCCGGCTCGGTCCCGGTGCGGTCGAGGTGCCATTGGCCGTGGAACCCGTCGTAGGTCTCGGTGGTCGCGTCCGGGTCGAAGTGCACCAGGTCGGCTTCGTCACGCGGGATCGCGAACGGCAGCCGACCCGTCGGCGCCACGGCACCGGTCAGCACATCGGCCAGCGCGTGGCCGCCCTCCATCCCCGGGTACCAGAGCATCAGGGTCGCGGCCGGTCCGTCGATCCAGGGCATGACGACCGCCGAGCCCCCCATCACGACCACGACCGTGTCGGCGTTGACCGCGACGGTCGCCGCGATCAGTGCCTCGTCCGCCGCTGACAGCCGCAGCGACCGCCGGTCGCCGCCGGTCGCCATCACTGCCTCGTCGCGCGCCAGCTCCCGCGCCGGCGGTGCCGGCGGGAGCTCGGGCACGGTGGCCGAAGTACCGAGCGTCGGGTGATCCATCGGCGGGAACAGGTGCATGAGATCTGCGGAGGTACTCGGGTCCACGAACTCACCCTCGTCCGCCTTGGTGTATCCGACGACGACGACCGCCAGATCCGCGTCCGCCGCGATCGACGGGTCCTCGTCCCGATGTTCGACGGCCGCCTCCGGAAAGGCCGCGGTGAGGCCGTCGAGAGGAGTGACCACCTCCGGCGGATGTACCGCGGACGAGCCGCCGTCGCCGAGGTTCGGGACCGCGGCCAGCCGCCCGAGGACCGCGACCCGACGAATCCAGCCGTGGTCCTCGAGGGGCAGCAGATCACCCCGGTTCGTGAGCATGACGATCGACTCCGTCGCGGCGCGCCGCGCCAGCGCCCGGTGTTCGGGCGCCGCGAGCACCGAGACGGGCGGCCGGGAGGCGTCCAGCCGCCCGGCGAACCGAAGGAGCGTCGCGACGAACCGCACCGCCGGCGCATCGAGGTCGGACCGGGACACGGTCCCGTTCGCCAACGCGTCGGGCAGGACGGCCGCGCGTTGTTGTGCAAACGGCATCTCGACGTCGAGTCCGGCACGCACCGATGCCACCGGGTCGCGCAGGCCAAAGATGAAGTCCGTAATCACGAACCCGTCGAAGCCCCACTCGTTGCGGAGCACCTCGGTCAGCAGCGCGGGCGATTCCCCGCACCACTCGCCGTTCACCGAGTTGTACGCGCTCATCACGCTCGCGACGCCCTCCTCCACCACGCGCCGGAAGTGCGGGAGGTACACCTCGTGCAACGCCCGGGCGTCGGCGGTGACGTCCACTCGGAAGCGCGCGTTCTCCATCGAGTTGCACGCGAAGTGCTTCACACAGGCCATCACGTGATCCTGCACCCCGCGCGTGAGGGCCGCGCCCATCTCGCCGAGCACGTGGGGATCCTCGCCGTACGTCTCCTGCGCGCGACCCCACGCGGGATGGCGCAGCAGGTTCACACAGACGCCCCCGAAGTAGTTCGCGCCGACCGCGCGCGCCTCGAGACCGATCACCCGGCCGATCTCGGCCTCGAGTTCCACGTCGAAGGTCGCGGCGCGGGCCATCGCCACCGGGAAGCACGTCGCGTTGCCCACCACCACACCGCGGGGCCCGTCGGTGAACGCAAGTCCCGGGATGCCAAGGCGCTCGTTGCGGCCGGCCGGCCAGGCGTGGCGGTAGTAGCCACCCTGGGTCATGTCGGTGATGCCGGGCCAGAAGGGCACGTCACCGTCGAGGAGTCCGAACACCTCGGCGTCGGTCAACTGCGCGACGAGCTCGGCGGCCTCGTCGATCGGATCCGAGCCCCGCTCCACTCGCCGCGCGGCGCCTCCGAAGTCCGTGTCGTGAGTCATGGGGAGGGTTTCTACGCCATCGGGTTCGCCCACGTCATGGACGCGGTGGAAAGAGGGTTCCCGTGCGAGACTCGCACATGCCCCCCGAACCGCTCGCGGACACCTACGCAGAGTGTCGACGTCGCTTTCGGCACGCGGCGACGGCATCCGCCGTGGATCTCGAGAGCTTTCCCCTCTCCGCGACCGGGCCCGGCCACGAGGAACTCACGATCGACGTCGCGCAGCTCGGATCCCCGGATGCGGGCCGCGCCTTCGTCGTGATGTCGGGCGTCCACGGCGTCGAGGGCTACCTCCCCTCGACGCTCCAGTGCGAGCTGCTCGACGAGCACACCATCCGGGCCGTCCCGAACGGCGTGACCGTGCTGCTCATCCACATCGTCAATCCGTGGGGGATGGCCTGGGGACGTCGCCAGAACGAATCGAACGTCGATCTCAACCGGAACTGGCGGCGCAGCGAGACCGCGCCGCCGCCGAACGACGCCTACGACGCGCTCCATCCGCTCGCCTGCCCCGACTCGCCGACCCTGCCGGAACCGGCCACCCTCCTCGCAGAAGCTGCGGACCTGCTGGACCGCTTCGGCTTCGCATATCTGCGCGACGGGATCACCCAAGGCCAGTACCGCCACCCTGACGGCCTCCACTACGGCGGGGCCCGGACGGAGGAGTCGAACGCGATCCTCGAACGGGTCATCGTCGAACGACTGCGTGGAGCAGCCCACGTCTTCACCATGGATCTCCACACGGGACACGGCCCGCGCGCGGAGGTGACGCTGTTGTCCGACGCACCACCCGACTCCGATCAGGACCGGTTCCTTCGGGAACAGCTCGGCGCACCGCGAGTCGAGGCCACCGAGGGCAACCCCGAATCAACCGCAGCGACGAAGACCGGGAAGATCACCAACGGGTTCCGAGACGCGCTCCCCGCCGCGGAGTGCTTCGCGGCCGCAGTGGAGTTCGGCACCGAGCCCGACGAGGTGCAACTCATCGCGACGTGTCGAGAACAGTGGGTCTACCGCCGCGGCGATCGGGGCGACGTCGCGCACGCCGAAGCGGTTCGGGAGTACGGCCGCTGCTTCACCCCGGAGGACCCCACGTGGGCCGCCTCGTGCCTGACGTCGGGACGCGCCCACCTCCGGGCCGGTCTGGACGCGGTCGCCCGGTGGTCGGCCTGACCCCACCGCCGTACGCTGCGGGCATGCTCGCCGACGACGGACTCGCGCTCCCCGAAATCCTCGACACCCTCACCGCGTATCGCGAAGGCGACGTGCGCTGGCAGGAGGGGCGAACCTTCGGCATGGTCTACGACGCCGGGCGCGAAGCCCACGAGGTGCTCGAAGCCGTCGCCGCGATGTTCCTGCACGACAACGCGCTGAACACGCTCGCGTTCCCGAGCCTCGGGCGTATCCAGTCCGAAGTCGTCGGCATCACCGCCGAACTCCTTCACGGGGAGACGGCCGCGGGGTTCATGACCTCCGGCGGCACCGAGAGCATCCTCATGGCGGTGAAGGCTGCACGCGAGCGCGGCCGGGCCGAGCGGGGCATCACCGAGCCTGAGATGGTCCTGCCGGTCAGCGCGCACGCCGCCTTCCACAAGGCCGCGCACTACTTCGGCATCGAAATCCGGAAGGTGCCGGTCCGCGACGACTGGCGCGCGGATGTGGACGCCGCGGCGGACCTCGTGAACGACCGGACCGTGCTCGTGGTCGGCTCCGCGCCGCAGTACCCCCAAGGCGTGATCGACCCGATCCCCGAACTCGCCGCCCTGGCCGCGAGCGTCGGCGCTGGGTTTCACACCGACGCCTGCATGGGTGGCTTCGTGCTGCCGTTCATGGAAATGCTGGGCGAGCCGGTCCCGCCCTGGGACTTCCGCGTCGAGGGCGTGACCTCCATCTCCGCCGACATTCACAAGCTCGGGTACGCACCGAAGGGTGCCTCGATCCTGCTCCACCGGGACAAGGCGCTCCGCCGGTACCAGACGTTCGTCTTCGAGGACTGGCTCGGCGGGTTCTACGCATCACCGAACATGCAGGGGACCCGGTCCGCGCTCCCGATGGCCTGCGCGTGGGCGATCCTGCACCACCTCGGACTCGACGGGTACCGGCGCCTGACCCGCGCCACCATCGACGCCCGCATCAAACTCGTCGACGGCGTCCGCGCGATCCCGGGCTTGGTGGTACTCGGTGAACCGGAGGCGCAACTCGTCGCGATCTCCGCCGCCGACCCGGACGCGCTGGACGTGTTCGCACTCGGAGATGCGCTCCAAGCCAAGGGCTGGTTCCACGACCGGCAGAAGCCGCCCGACTCATTGCACGCGACCGTCAGCGCGGGCAATGCGCTCGTGATCGACGACTACCTCGCCGACCTCCGAACCTGCGTCGCCGACGTCGGCGGTACCAAGCTCGACGATCGAGGCACCAACTACGCGACCCTCGAATAACGCCGACGACGCGGCCGGACCGCCGCGTATCCGACCGCAGCCAGGATGCCCAGCCAAACAAGCCAGCGACCGCCGCCGACCCCGTAGTAGCTGGCGAGTTCGCGGCTCTGGGTGACCAGCAGGAGTCCGGCAACGGCCAAGCCGAGCAACCGTGGCGCAATGAAGCGAACCACGTAGGCGGCGAGGGGCGCCGCGATGACCCCGCCGAGCAGCATTGCGAGCACGACACTGAGCCGGAGACCTTCGCCGCCGAGCGCGCTCAGCAACGTTCCCACCGAGACGAAAGCCACGGCGACCTCCGCAGTGTTGACCGAACCCACGACCAGTCGGGGCAGGACGCCACGGTGCAAGAGGTACGGCGTCACGACCGGCCCCCAGGCGCCAACCAGCCCGTTGGTGACGCCGCCGGTAGTGGCCGCGACCTCGATCCCCCGGCCGTGCGTTCCGGCAAGGGTGGTCGCGCGCCTCGGTTGCTCCGCTCTCGGCCGGGGGTGCGGGGAGCGCGCGGCTGAACCGAAGCAGGATCCGCAACCCGACCGCGATGAGCATCGCGGCGAGGAACGGGCGAAGTTGATCCCCGTCGACGTTGGCGAGGATCGTCGCGCCGACGAGCGCGCCGAGAGCACCCGGAATGGCAAGGCGAAGCACGAGCCGCCGATCGATGTTGTCGAAACGCCAATGCGAGACACCGGCAGCCAGGCCGATGGCGACCTTCGCGATGTTGACCGTCGCCGACGTCGCTGCGGGGCTGAGGCCGGCACTCAGCAGGATGGTCGACGACGTCGGCCCGAAGCCCATTCCCAGGGCTCCATCGACGATCGACGCGCAGAAACCGGCGAGGGCAATGAGGAGGAGATCAGACATAGTCGACCAAACATATAGAGATTGTTCGGTATGTCAATACGGATTGATCGATTTGTCCGCCACGGCGGGATCAGACGGCGGCGTGGACCCGGTTCCGGCCCTCACGCTTGGCCTGGTAGAGCGCGTCGTCTGCGACCTTGATCATCCCATCCCGATCGAGTCCCGGCGACACCGCGCTCCGGCTGGCGACGCCGATGGACACCGTGATCCGCACGCCGGCCGGCCGCGCTCGTTCGACGTCGGCGCGGAGATGCTCCGCGATGGCGGCGGCGTCGCGCTCCGAAGCATCCGCGGCAACGAGCAGGAACTCTTCACCACCGACGCGATACAGCTCATCCCCGCCGCGTACGCCCGATCGGATCACCTGGGCGAGCTCACGCAGGACCGCGTCGCCACGGTCGTGTCCGTAGCGATCGTTGACCAGCTTGAAGTGGTCGATGTCGATCGCGAGTACCGAGATGGAGGCGCGCCGGTCGCGTCCGCGCGCCGACAGGTCCTCGAATCGTCGCGGCAGGTCGCGACGGTTGAGCAAGCCGGTGAGCGGATCGAGCAGCGCGGCTTCGCGGTACCGCAGTTCCGTGCGCTGCATCACCATGCCGACTGCAGTCACCACTCCCACGACACACGCAGCCGCTGCGACCCGGGTGATCATGAGGTTGCCGTGGAGGTCCGGGCCGAGCGAACTCACGAGCAACGCGGCAAAGGTCACCGCGAGACCGACGATGACACCGCGCCGCGAGAAGTACGAAGGCAATCCGACGCACACCATCGCCAGCCACGCCAGATACGGCGAGTTCCATCCGCCGGTGAAGTAGATCCCGACTCCGGTCAGGGCCTGGGTGAACACGAACATGGAGAACAGCCAGTACTCCGGCCGCGGACTGCGGGCGGCGTACACGCGAAACACCGTCCCACCCGCAGCGCCGACGAGCAGCACCGCGACGATCCACCAGCCGTAGACCGGCGTACCGGCCAGCAACGCGACGAGCCCGATCACGTACATGAAGGCGGTCGCACCGATCACGGCGCGGTTGAGTTCCAGCATCCGGGCGCGTTCGAGCGGGTCCTCACACAGCCAGGTCGCGTCGACTCCTCGAGCCATACGACTGCATCGACCCCCACGCGGCCCGGCCCAAGACGAAATCTCGCTCAATCCGCGGGGACCGGACCGGCGACGTCCCAGCGGTTCGACTCGTTCCGTCGATCACTGGCCCGGGGGTCCACCCGGCCCGCCGCCAGGTGCGGGCAGGGCACCGTCGGCCCGCCCGCGAGCATTGAGTCGGACCGCCCTCGTTAGTGTCGGGACCATGACACACCGAACGCTTCGGCTCCTCGTTCTCACTTTCGCACCGCTGCTGCTGCTCGGCGCCTGCGGTGGCAGCGGCGGCGAGAGCAGCTCGCCGACCACCGGCCGAACGGTCGAAAGGGCCCCGGAATCGGAAGATTCCGTCCAACTCGTCGGACCCGCGGAGTTCCAACAGCTCATGGCCGAGAACCCCGACGTTCCCGTCGTGAACGTCCACATTCCCTACGAGCAGCACATTGCCGGAACCGACGCGTTCGTCGCCTTCACGGAGATCGCCGCCTGGCCCGATCTCCCCGACGACCTCGACGCACCCATCGCGTTGTACTGCCGATCCGGCAACATGTCCGGCGAGGCCGGCCGGACGCTCGCCGCGCTCGGTTACACGAACATCACGGATCTCGAAGGTGGCATGAAGGCCTGGTCCACGGCGGGACTCCCGCTGCTCGACGAGGACCCTGCCACGAGCTGACCGGCGCCGACCGCCATCCTCGCACCGACTGGTGACCTGTCCGGACGCCGAAGCCCTATGCCAGTATCAGAAGCGACCCGAACACCGACGCCATTCGGAAGGACCCACGGGATGACGAAGCAGCATGATCGCTTCGCCCGAGCGATGGTGCAGCCCACCGACGAACGGATCCGCATCGCGTTGGCGCGCCAGTCGTGAACGCCGTCATCGGGGACATCCTTCCCTTCGCGATCGCCGTGACGATCTCGCCGGTACCGATCATCGCCGAGATCCTGCTGCTGTTCACGAAGCGGCCGGTCCCCAACGCAGCGATGTATCTCACCGGCTTCGCCCTCGGCGTCGCCGGTGTACTCGCGGCTTTCATCGCCATCGCCGGGTCGATGGACCTCACCGCGGATTCCGGCCCGTCGCGAACGGTTTCGATCGTCAAACTGGTGCTCGGCGCGCTCCTCCTGGTTGCGGCGGTGCGCCAGTTCCGGGGGCGACCGGCGCCCGGCGAGGCTGCGCCCATGCCGAAGTGGATGGATGGAATCGCTGACTTCTCACCGGGCAAGTCGTTGGTGATCGGCGCGACCATCGGGGCGGTCAACCCCAAGAACATCGCCGTCGGTCTGGGCGCGGCGGCGGCGATCGCCGCCGCGAGTCTCTCGACGGGCAAGGAAGTCACGGCCGCCGCTCTCTACGTGGTCGTCGCCGCGCTCGGGGTCGCCGCTCCCCTGGTCGTGATGGTTGCCCTCGGCCGGAAGGCCCAGCCAGTTCTCGACGGGTGGAAGGAATGGCTGGGCCAGAACAACGCGGCGGTGATGGCGGTCCTGTTCGTCGTCTTCGGCGTGGTGCTCATCGGCAAGGGAATCGCCGGTCTCTGACGAACCTGGCGGCTCTTCGCCCACGCGCCAGAAGCCGCCGTCCCGGTCCGGCAACCTGCCAGACTCACGCCGTGGACGCAGAGGAGAAGGCCGAGCACCTGCAACACGAGATCGAACTGATCGAGCACTCCGCCGAGCAAGCCGCTGAACGATTCGCAGTCCGGGCGATTCCCGTGATGATCGTCCTCGGGCTGCTCGTGTTCCTCGCCTGGCGGGCGGGCCGCGCTCGCCGACGGAGCTGAGCCCGGTGCGGGTTCCGGCGGAAGGGCACGAACTCTTTCGGGCTGACCACAAAGCTGGGTCCCGGTGAACTCCAGTTCATTCGGAACCCTCGCGGTCCTCGCGTTCACGGCGGCGGCCTCACCGTTCAGTCTGATCGCCTTCAGCCTGATGCTCGCGACCAAACGAGGCCCGAAGAACGGCATCGCCTTCATCCTCGGCTGGCTGACCACGGTGATGCTCTTCGGGGTCATCGCGTTGATCATCGGTGGTTCCATCACGGTCAGCAACGGACGGACGCCGAGTGACGGCGTCCTCGGATTCCAGATCGCGCTGGGTGTCGTGATGGTCCTCCTGTGGTTCCGACGGCGGCTCCGGGGACCAATCGAGCCTTCGGCGGAGTCCGAGCCCGCGCCGCAGCCAGCGTGGCAGCAACGACTCGACTCCATCGGCTACCTCGGTGCCTTCGTCTTCGGCGGGGCAGTGCAGACCTGGCCCGTCATGCTCGGCGGCGTCCTCGAGATCGCCGCGAACGACCAGAGCACCGTGTCGTCACTGCTGGCACTCTTCGTGTTCGCCTGTGCCACCGCGACGGGGATTGCCATCCTGGAAGTACTGGCCTGGCGAAACCCGGCCTCCGCACCGGCGCGCCTCGACCGGATCCGCAACTACGTCGACTCCCACCGGTACAGCGTCGTCAACGCGATCATGCTCTTCGGCGGGCTCTGGCTCGTCGGGCGGGGACTGATCGGACTCGCCACCTAGCGGACTCGGCGAGGACCCCGGTCGGCGCCACCGGCCTTCCGTTGGTGTCCAGCGCATTCGTCACGGCGTTTCAACGGAACGGAGGACTTCACCCCATGAACCGATCCACCGTGCTCCTGTTACTCCTCGCGTCGGTGCTCGTGTCGTTCGGGCTCTCGCTGCTGATTCGCCGTGTCTTCTTCAAGTCCGGCCCGATCGACTCGGGCCACTGGTCCGCGACGCTGTCGTACGTGGCGACGGCGTATGGCATCGTCCTCGGGTTCTCGATCATCTTTCTCTTCGGTGAATTCTCGGACGCCCGGCAGGCGGTGGGCGACGAGGCAACCTCGATCGGTACCGCCTTCGAGGAGGCGCGCCTGTTCCCCGAGGCCGCGCCCGAAATCCATCACGCGCTGCTCTGCTACGCGAAGGCCGTGCCGCAGTACGAGTGGCCGGCGATGGAGCGGCGGACCTCCGCGCCTGAGGTCGATGTCGCGTATCGGAAATTGATCGAGTCTCTCGGCCCGGACGAACAAGGCGCGACCTCGACCTTCCAGCCGGCGGTCGCCACCAACATCGTGCTGCAGATCGGCAACATCTCCACCGCGCGCGAGACCCGCCTCGTGGCGGCGGAGACCCAGGTGCCGGTGTTGCTCTGGATCCTGCTCATCGGGGGTGGCGCGTTCGTCATCGTGATGTTGTTCGTCGTGACGCTGTCGGCCCGTCCGCTGACCCAGGCCGCCCTGGTGAGCCTGTCCGCGTTGTTCACGACCGTGATGATCCTCATCGTCGTGGCGCTCAGCATGCCGTTCACCAAGGCCGCGGGCCGAGTGACACCGAAGCTGATCGAACAGACGACGGCGTCCATGGCCCGGGAGGCACCGGCGGCGGCCGCGCGCTCGTGCCAACTTCGGTAGTCGGGCGCTACCGCCCCGACGTCACGCCATCGGCCCGGCGTCGGCGGGCAGGCGGCCGTCACGAATCGCCGCGACCACCTGTTCGTAGTCGCGCTGGTTCTGGTCGGCGTAGTCGGCGGCGAAGCTCGTGAGCGCACGGTCGAACGGGACGCCCGATCCGAGGTACGACGCGATCGCGACCCGGTCACCGGAACGGGCATGGCCACGAGCGAGGGTCGATCCGCACATCTCGGCGAATGCTTCGAGGACCACTGGTTCCATGATCTCGATCTGCGGAGAGAGCTTCCCGTCCCAGAGTTGGCGGACGTAGAAATCACGCGACACCCCGGCCGAGTCGGTGGCCCGATGCCATCCGAGAAAGATGTCGCTCGCGGATTGCATCAGTCGCTGGCCCTCGACGACCCGCCGGCCGTGGTTGTTGTACGCACTCGTCGCAAGGTGCGGTTCCAGCACGGATGCCTCGGCCTCCTTGATCTGCAGGAACAACGGATCGTCGTCGTCTCGGCCGCGAAAATACGCGATCCAGCAGCGCGTCCCGACGCTGCCGACGCCGACCACCTTGCGTGCGACGTCGACGAGCTCGAACGATTCGAGCAGTCGTCGGCGATTCGGCTGGAGGCTCTGGCGGTAGCCGCGAAGCCATTCGTGGAGCACCTTCGCGACCTCCGACGCCTCGTCGGGGCCGAACAGGTCCTCCAGGCGAGATGAGCGGCGGGTCACCGGCGATCCGGAGCTTGCCGTCGACGAGTTCGGTCAGCCGGGCCTGAGCTCGGAGACTGTTCTTGCGCCGAGCCTTTTCGGCGCCTTTCCGGAAGCGCTTCAATGCCGCCGCGGGGACCTGATCGTCGAGGCGCGCGTGTACGTCGGCTTCGCTGAATCGGGAGTACCAGAGATCGAGGTTGCCCATCGCTGGCGTACGTGCGCATGGCCTCGCGATAGGAGCGCGCCGCCGTCGCCACGACGCGCGAGCAGGTCTTCGAATCGAACTCGCGGGACCGCGCCGCGATCTCGAAGCTCGCGACGAGCCGCTTGACGTCCCACTCCCAGGGTCCCGGCAGCGTCTCGTCGAAGTCGTTGATGTCGAAGACGAGCGTGCGATCTGGCGCGGCGTATCCGCCGAAGTTGGCGAGGTGGGCGTCCCCGCAGCACTGGACGCGACAGGCCCGACGCCGGCGTCGTCGCCAGGTCGGCCGCCATGATCGCGGCGGCACCCCGGAAGAACGCGAAGGGAGACGCCGTCATCCGCGCGTGGCGGATGGGCACGAGTTCGGGCACACGGGTCAGTGCCTGTTGCTCGAGCACCGACACCGGTCCGATCCGGCGGTTCGGCGGTTCCCACCCGGCGTGACTGCTCCGGGGCACCGCGGCCCGCGCCTCACGTCCTCGTGCTTCGCGTGCTTCGGGCGTCGGGTGCGGGACCCGCTTCGGTGCGACCATGGCGCTGTGCTCCCGTCCGCGCGCCATGCAGGCGCTGTCGGTCATCCGTGCGTGATTGCGGAGTCTTCCGCTGTGAGGCGGAGACGGCAAATCAATCTGGCGGAACAGATGCGGAGCTGCCGCGGGCCGACTCGACCGGCAGCAGCGCGGCGCCGACAAAGAAGCCGAGCGCGCCAAGAAACGTTGCGAGGTTCACCAACGAGATGTTGGCGATCTCCCCGGTCGAGTGGACGTAGCGCGCCGCGATTGCCGAGACACCGAAGGCGACGGACCCGAGCAGGTTCAGCATCGCGATCCACCAGCCGAGTGACCGCTGCCGCACCCCACGTTCGCTGGACGCCACCTCTGCATAGGCCAGCCAACTCGCGACGAGGAACGCAACCGAACCGAACACATCGGGTGACCAGACCCAACGGCGGGCCTGCGCAACCGAGAGCCCGGTGCCGATCGCCGCGAACGTGCTGATGTTGAACAGGATCGTCCCGCCGAACTGCACCGACGAGGCCCACCAATCGATGCGGTGCGGCTTGACCGAGGCGAAACGCCGGAAGCCGCGAAGCACGATGGACCGGTCGCCGGGTCCCGGCGGGGCGGTCGCCGCCTCGTGGTACTGCAGGGCTGCCGCGGAGGTGAAGAAGATCGATCCCACGAAGAAGGTCCACGCGACGGTGCTGACCGCAACGTGGTCGGCGTACGCGGGGAGGCAACCGATGCCGAAGCAGAAGGAGCCGACCATGAACAGCGCACCCATCGCGACGCTGGACAGGCTCGGTCGGCGGCGACCCGAATGGCTCGAGGCTTCGTTCACGCCACGCAGGCCGAGCCGCTTTCGATGGCGATCGCGATGTCCACTCGGCGGTCGAACCATCGGGGCACTCGAGCAGTGCGTGGGTGACGAAGGGTCCGATCCCCGACGTCTCCCGGACCGGCCAGCCCTCGCCGAACTCCCGTGGCGGAGGCGGGGGACGCCTCGCGTCGCGCCTCCCCACGATTACCGCTTCCGGTGACGGCGCTTGCTGTGGCCGGCGGCGTGCGTCGGGTTCGTCCAGAGATCCGGACGCGGCACGGACCGCGCGGGCGGTTGCTCGGCGACGAGTTCGTCCCACGCCTGGAGCAGGTCGAGCAAGAGCAGGTCGATCATGCGCCGGCTGAGGTCGATGCGCACGACAATGCGCATCAGGTGCACGTCCTGCGCGTCCGGGGGAAGGCTGTACGCCGGAACGATCCAGCCGTTCTCACGCAGGCGCGACGAGAGGTGGTACACGTCGACCCCGGGATCGCCCTTGATCTTGAAGGTCACCACGGGTTCGGAGAGCCCGGGGTTCAGGATCTCGAACTTTCCTGTGCCCTCGAGCTGTTCGTTGAGGTACTGGGCATTCGCGAGCATCGCCTCGACGACCTCGGTGTACCCCTCGCGGCCGAGCCGTAGGAAGTTGTAGGCCTGCGCCTGGACCATCGCGGAGCCGCGCGAGAAGTTGAAGGTGTAGGTCGGTTGCGCGCCGCCGAGATAGTTGACGCTGAAGATCAGCTCTTCGGGCAGCTTCGAGCGATCGCGGAAGATCAACCAGCCGACGCCCGGGTACACGAGCCCGTACTTGTGACCGGACGCGTTGATCGAGGCGACCTGCTCGAGGCGGAAATCGAACTCGAAGTCTGGGTGTGCGAACGGGGCGATGAAGCCACCGCTTGCCCCGTCGACGTGCATCGGAATGTCCCAGCCCTTCTCCTTCTTGATCCGCACGAGCAGGTCGTTGATCTCGGAAATGGGATCGGCCTCGCCGATGTGGGTGGTGCCGAGCACCGCGCCGACGGCGATCGTGTTCTCGTCGACGTACTGCTCCACCTCCTCGGCCGAAACGACGAACCGGTCGGGTCGCATCGGGATCTTGCGCATCTCGACGTCGAAGTACTTCGCGAACTTGTCCCAGACCACGTGGGTCTCGGCGCCGAAAACCACATTCGGTCGGCTGGTGTCTTCCCCGGCCTGCTCCCGTCGCTCGCGCCAGCTCCATTTGTGCGCGAGCAGTCCGAGCATGATCGCCTCGGAGGAGCCGATCGTCGCGACCCCCACGACCTCGGATGCATCCGGCGCGTTGAACAGCTCGCCCAACATGTGCACGCAGGCTTCTTCCACCAGCGACGCGGCCGGGTACTCGTCGTGGTCGATGTGGTTCTTGTGCAGCGTCTCCTGGATCAGCGCCTCGGCCTGCGGTTCCATCCACGTCGTCACGAACGACGCCAGGTTGAGGGTCGGGGTGCCGTCGAGCATGAGGGTCGTATGCAGCAACTCGTAGGCCGCGTCGGGCTCCATGCCGTGCGGCGGGAACACGAGCGCATTCACCCGCTCCTGGAACGCCGGCAGCGAGTGGAGGGGAACCGGGCCTGCGTCGTCGTCACGGGGAGGAGTCAACGGCGTGTCGCTTTCTTGTCGGGTGCGCCGGGCAAGCCCTGCGAGATGTCGGGCGGCATCTTGCCACTTGGCGGCGCGCGTGTCCGCCTCACGACGGCAGGACTTTGCCGCTACGCCTTGCGCGCGGGGCCGCGCTGCTGCTCTAATCCGCACCGCCGTCCGGGCAGGCAACGAGCACCCCCGACGACCGCATTGTCAGAGAACGTTCAGCTATCGATTGCTCCTAGGAGAACGCCGTGATCGCATCCGAGTTCGGGACTGGCCAGGTCTTCTGGTCGATGCTCTGGTTCTTCCTCTTCTTCATCTGGATCTGGCTGCTGATCACCGTGTTCGCGGACATCTTCCGCAGCCGTGACCTCGGCGGGTTCGCCAAGACGATCTGGACCCTCTTCGTCATCGTCGCGCCCTACCTCGGGGTGTTCGTGTACCTCATCGCCCGCGGCCACAAGATGAGTGAGCATGCACTCGAGGCCGCCCAGGCCCAGGATGCTGCCGCGCGCGCCTACATCCAGCAGGCGGCCGGCACCGCCGCGAGTCCTGCTGACGAGCTCGCCCGCCTGGCGGACCTCAAGGCGCAAGGCGTGATCGACGAGGCGGAGTTCGCCCGGCTCAAGGCCAACGTCGTCGGCTAGCGCGGACCTTCGGTCCACCGTCAGGGAACAGGGAACAGGAGCGCCCACATGTCTGCAGTAGATGTCCACGGACCTGTCGATTTCGTGTTGCTGGAGTTCTCCGGCGACCGCTTGACGGGCAAGGCCGCCGACGCGTTGCTCGACCTCGTCGAGCGCGGCATCGTGCGGGTGTACGACCTGCTCGTGATCGCCAAAGAAGCCGACGGAACGTTCTCCGGCATCGACATCACCGACCTTTCCCAGGACGGCATCGGCGACTTCGGCGCCTTCGCCGGAGCCCGTTCGGGGATGCTCGGCGACGACGACCTCCGCCTCGCGGGAGAGGCGATGAAGCCCGGGTCCATCGCGGCGCTGATCGTCTATGAGAACACCTGGGCAATCCCGTTCATCTCGGCCGCGCTGGAGTCGGGCGGAGAGTTGATCGCGAGCGCCAGAATCCCCGCTCAGGACGTCATGGACGCCCTCGACGCCACCGAATAAGGAGACCCCATGCCCGGACTTTTGCGAGGAGTTGCCCGGACCGCCGTCGTTGCCGGTACCGCGACCGCGGTCAGCGGTCGGGTCCAGCGTCGTCAGGCGGAAAAGTACGCCGGTCGCGAACGCGAACATCTATGCGGAGCGCGAGCAGGCCTACGAGCAGCAGATGGCACCCCCGGTCGCGCCGGCTCCGGCTCCGGCCGGTGGCGCCTCCACCACGGACCAGCTGAAGGAACTCGCCGACCTCCACAGCGCCGGTGCACTGACCGACGCGGAGTTCCAAGCGGCCAAAGCCAAACTGCTGGGCTAGCTCCGCGCGTCTGGCCACCTCGCAGCCGACCATCACTCGACCCCACCGGGAGCGGAACATGCCGCCAGGCTTTCAGGGAAAGATCGCGCTCGACATCCGCGATTCGGAGCCGGACTGGGGGCCCTACCTTCCGCCGAAGGCGCCCGACGGTGCCCCGAACGTGCTGTTCATCGCCTGGGACGACCTCGGGTACGGCACCATGGACAGCTTCGGCGGCCCGGTCGAATGCCCGAACATGACGCGCCTGGCCGAGCGCGGCGTGAAGCTCGCCAACTTCCACACCACCGCCCTGTGTTCGCCGACCCGCGCCTCGTTGCTGACCGGTCGGAACGCCACCTCGAACGGCATGGCGACGATCGCCGAGTTCGCCTCGGGGTTCCCCGGGATCTCGACCCGCATCCCGTTCGAGAACGGCTTCATCTCCGAGGTGCTCGCCGAGAACGGCTACAACACCTACTGCGTCGGCAAGTGGCACCTGACCCCGGGCGAAGAGTGCAATCTCGCGGCGTACAAGGGGCGGTGGCCGCTGGGCCGTGGGTTCGAGCGCTTCTACGGCTGGCTCGGTGGCGAGACCAACAACTGGTACCCGGATCTCGTCCACGACAACCACCAGATCGATGCCCCGGGCCGACCGGAGGACGGCTACCACGTCGCCGACGACCTCGCGGACAAGGCGATCGAGTTCATCCGTGACGCGAAGGTCATCGATCCCGAGAAGCCGTTCTTCATGTACCTCGCGCCGCAGGCCGGTCACGCGCCCCACCAGGCACCGGTGGAGTGGATCGACCGCTACAAGGGCAAGTTCGACCAGGGCTACGAAGCAATCCGTGCCGAGATCCTCGAGCGTCAGATCGCCTTGGGGTTGCTCCCCGAGGGGACGGAACTGTCGGCGCTCAACCCGCACGGCGAACCCGAACGGACCGGCCCCGACGGGCAACCCTGGCCGCAGCTGGACACGGTCCGCCCCTGGGATTCCCTCAGTGCCGACGAGCAGCGGTTGTTCGTGCGTATGGCCGAGGTCTTCGCGGGCTACATCTCGTTCTGGGACGACCGGGTCGGGCGGGTGCTCGACTACCTCGAGGAGTCCGGCCAGCTCGACAACACGATCGTGGTCGTCATCTCCGACAACGGTGCCAGCGGCGAGGGCGGCCCCAACGGTGAGTTCAACGAGTGGCGATTCTTCAACGGACTGCCGAGCGATCCCGCAGTCACGCTCGAGCACATCGACGAACTCGGTTCCGCGCAGTCCTACAACCACTACAACACCGGCTGGGCCTGGGCGCTCGACACGCCGTTCCCGTACTGGAAGCGTTGGGCAGGCGCCGAAGGCGGCGTCGCCGACATGTGCCTGGTGTCGTGGCCGGCGAAGATCGCCGCGGATTCGACGCCCCGCCAGCAGTACGTCCACGCCGTCGACGTCGTGCCGACCGTCTACGACCTGATCGGCATCGAACCCCCCGAGACGATCAAGGGGTATCTCCAGAGCCCCATCGAGGGCGAGAGCTTCGCCGCCGCGCTCACCGACGCGAAGGCGCCGGGCAAGTCGACCCAGTTCTACACAATGCTCGGACAACGCTCGATCTACCACGACGGATGGCTCGCCGCGACGCTGCACCCGCCGCTTTCGGGTTGGGGCAAGTTCGAACTCGACGAGTGGGAGCTCTACCACCTCGAGACGGACCGTTCGCAGAGCACCAACGTCGCCGCCGAGCATCCCGACCGCGTCGCCGAGCTCGAGCGGCTCTGGTTCTATTACGCCGGGATCTACAACGGCCTCCCGCTCGACGACCGCACCGCGCTCGAGCAGGTACTGGCCGAACGGCCGAAGGGTGGCCCCGAGCGTTCCCGGTACGAGTACTTCCCCGGCATCGCCGACGTCCCGGAATCCGCCGGGGTCCCGATCAACGGCCGGTCCTACACCATCGCGGCCGGCGTCGAACTCGACTCGGCCGATGCCGAAGGAGTGCTCTTCGCCCACGGTGGGGTCGCAGGCGGTCATTCCCTCTACGTGAAGGACCGGAAGCTCAAGTACTGCTTCAACTGGGTCGGGACCTATCTCGAGACGATCGAAGCCGAACGCGAGATCACACCCGGACGCCACGTGCTCACCGTCGAGTTCATCGTCAGCGGACCTTCCAGCGATCCGAAACAACCCGGCTTCAGCGGCACCGCGACGCTCTACGTCGACGACGAGGCGGTCGGCTCCGGGGAACTCATCACCCAGCCGGGGTACTTCTGTCTCGTCGGTGACGGGATCAGCGTCGGCCGGGACAGCGCGTCGCCGGTCACACCGGACTACGCCGACCGCGGGACCTTCGCGTTCACGGGTGGCACGATCGAGAAGGTCGTCGTCGACGTGACCGGCGACCACTTCGTCGACCACGAAGCGCAGGTCCGAGCCTGGTTGCTCAAGGACTGACCCCGACCCGTACGGTTCACAGGGCTCGGCGCCGTTCGAGGTCCGTTCGGATCTTCGGGATCGCCCGCTCGGCCGCGTCCTCGCCGAGTCGGATGATCTCAGACACCCGCGTGAAGTCCCACGCGGATCGAGACCCGAGCGCGGGAGCGACGACCAGGTCTGCAACGCTCCCCGCGGGTACCGGCCGTGTGCTGCGGAACGACCACGGCGCGCAGCCCGCGGCGAGACATCGACCCCGACGACGTAGCCCGCGCCGAGCTCGCGGGTCACTCCGACGGGCACCGGTTCGACCACTGTGCCGTCGACCAGCGAACGGCCGTCGAGGACCACCGGCGGCAGGAACTTCCGAACTGCGGCACTCGCGGCGGCCGACCGGAGCAGATCACCGTCGTCCAGGATGACCCGACGCTTCGTCGTGCGGTCCTGGGCGACGGCCGCGAACCGGATACGAAGTGAATCGAAGTCCGCCGACGCGATCACTGACTCCAGGAAGGCTTCGAACGGCGCGGGGTCGACCAGTCGGTCCCGGCGGATACTCGGGCGAACCATCTCCGACCAGCGCGTCTCGGTCGCGACTGCGATGAGGTCGTCGGCCGTCGCGCCCGAAGCGATCGCGGCGCCGATGACCGCGCCGGCGCTGGTCCCGCAGATGACGCCCGGCAGCAGCGCAGCCCGCTCCAGCACGCGGAGCACACCGAGGTGCGCGAGTCCCCGAGCGCCGCCGCCGCCGAGCGCCAATCCGAACACCGCGCCGGACTCATCCGTGGACGCCGCGGGCCTCACCTGATCCGCGGTGTCCGGTTCGGTGCCCGCTGCCATCGTCCTATCTTCGCGGACACCAGGTGGGGTGTCCGACCCGCGCGCCCGGCGCTGGTCGGACACCGCTCACCTCAGGCTGCGAGCTCGTCGCGACCGCCGTAGACGGCCAGGGCGTAGATCACCATGAACGCGATCGCGACATACATGATCGACCAGACCGGGTAGTACGGAATCCAGGTCATCGCGCTGACCCCGGCGACGACCGCAGCGATGATGCCGATCCATCGGGCGAACTGCGACTTCGCCACCACCGCGAATCCGGCCAGGATCAACAGCACTCCGATACAGAACCAGAGCCAGCCGTAGTTCTTCAGGTTCTCGCCGATCAACGCGTCCTGGAGGCCATCGGGCAGCGCTCCCTTGTAGCGCCACGCCCAGATCGCATCGAAGATCCTCATGATGCCCGCGGTCATCAGCACAATCGCCGCGAACATGGTCCAACCACTGCCTCGCTCGTCCATTGATCCCTCCCGGACTCGATTCCCTGCACCGGCCTGGCACCGGCCGGTCGCAACAGTACGGCCGGGTCGAGCAGGGAGGAGGGACCTCCGGCGGGTTCAGCCGGTACCGAAGGTCGACGACGAAACCGTCGTCGTCAGCAGCTCAGCGTCTTGGTGACGTCGTCGACCGCGCTCTGGAGCTGCGACCGGGCCTTGGTGAGGGTGCCCTCGACATCGCTGAGGCTGCTCGCCGAGGTGAGGTCACCCAACGTGGACTTGATCGTGTCGACATCGTCCTGGACCGCGGACTTCTCCGTCTCCGCCAGGTCCTTCACCGATGCGGTGAACGCCTCGAAGTCCGTCTTGACCGTCGAGACCTGGTCCTTGGCATCGCCGAGGTTGCCCTGCTTCACGTCATCGACGAGCTTCTGCACCGAATCCTTCAGCGTCGCGGAGTCGTCACACGCCTGCTGTTGTGGTGACGTCGAATCGCTGCCACATCCGGCTGCGGTCACGGCGAGCAGCCCGACGACGAGCAGGGGCACAAACGAATATCGGCGCACGGCGGAACTCCTTGGTCTGCGGACGCTCCTCATCCGGCGCCCCGCCGAACCGTAGACGCGCGACCGGCACTCGTGGCAGCACCTGCGAGGCAGGTTTGCCGCAACGAGGTGGCCCGTATGATCGAGGGCGTGTCCGCGCCCCTTGCTCCCCAGACGGCGTCCGGAGATCCGCAGTCGGTGTTCCCGCGCGGTGAGTCGTGGCTCGCGCACGCCGTCTACGGGCTGCTGCTGACAATGGCGACCGTCGGCGAACTCCTCCGCCACGAAATCCCCGCCTGGTCCTCGACGGGGTGGCTGCTCGGGGCGGGAGCGGTGCTGTTCGCATCGCACATGTTCAGCGATGTGCTCGCCCAGGTCACGGCCCGCCGAACGCAGCCGGACTGGTCGGGCGTCCTGCGCGTGAGTCGCCATGACGCGGGCGTCACGGTCGGAGCATTCGGGGCAGCGCTGATCATGGCGCTCGCCGCGGTTGCGAATCTCGACGCCCAGGCAGCGCTCCAGGTGTGTCTGGTCGTGGGATTCGTGGCGCTCGGCACGCTCCCGCTGTATGCGACCGCACACCACGGTTGGTGGACCCGGGTTCGGTTGAGCGTCGGCGCGGTCGGGCTCGGCGCCGTCATCGTCCTGCTCGAGAACATCCTCTGAACCAGGCCGACCTCCGGAGTGAGTCGACGCCCAGGCCCCGGTCGCACCGGAAGTCAGCGTCGCTCCGGGCGACGTGGTGGGTGCGTAGTGTGGGATTGCACTCGGACTCAGAGCGCTGTGGTCGATCCCCGACTGCCGGTAGCAGCGCGTCGTGCCACGGGTCCCGCCGCCATCACCACCGTCACCCCTGGAGACCTTTTGTCCGACCCCGCCACAACCACGACCGGCAAGAGTTCGGCGGCCCAGCGGGTCCTGATCACCCTCGCCGCCGCGCAGTTCGTGATGATTCTCGACGCGTCGGTGATGAACGTGTCGATCGCGACCGTCGCGAAGGACGTCGGCACCACGGTGACCGGAATCCAGACCGCGATCACCATGTACACGCTGATCATGGCGTCGCTCATGATCACCGGTGGCCGGATGGGCCAGATCCTCGGCCGCAAGCGGGCGTTCGCGATCGGCTGTGTGATCTACGCCTGCGGGTCACTCACGACCTCGATCTCGCCGAGTCTCCCCGTACTTTTGTTCGGCTGGTCATTTCTGGAGGGCGCCGGCGCCGCGCTGGTCCTGCCCGCCATCGTCGCATTGGTCGCGTCGAACTTCGAGAAGGCGGCCCGGCCGAAGGCGTACGGCATCGTTGCCGTCGGTGGCGCGATCGCGGTCGGCGTCGGACCCCTGATCGGCGGCCTGTTCACGACGTACCTGTCGTGGCGATACGTCTTCGTCGGGGAGGCCCTGATCATCGGCGTCGTGCTGATGCTCAACCGACGCACCGCCGACACACCACCCGAGGAAGGGGCCCGGCTCGACCTCGTCGGCACCGGACTCTCGGCGCTCGGGCTCGGTCTGGTCGTCTACGGCATCCTGCGTTCCGGGACGTGGGGCATCGTCCAACCCAAGCCCGGCGCACCGGCCTGGCTCGGCCTGTCGCCCGTCATCTGGTTGCTGATCGCCGGCGGCGCGGTCCTGGTCGGGTTTCTCGAGTGGGAGCAGCACCGGACCGAGACGGGCCAACCGGCCCTGCTCGACCCGAAGATTCTTCGGGTCCCGATTCTGCGCTCCGGCCTCGTCGCGTTCTTCTTCCAGTACCTGCTCCAGGCAGGCCTGTTCTTCTCGGTCCCACTGTTCCTTTCGATCGCGCTCGGACTCTCGGCCATCCAGACGGGCGTCCGCCTCCTGCCGCTCTCCATCACCCTCGTGATCGCCGCCATCGGCGTCCCGAAATTCTTCCCGACCGCCTCACCGCGGCGCGTCTCCCAACTCGGTTTCGTGGCGCTCTTCCTCGGCCTCGTCGTCTTCGTCGCCGCCCTCGACGCGGGCGCCGGCGCCGAGATCACGACCTGGCCGATGCTGCTCGCGGGGCTCGGTATCGGCGCGCTCGCCTCGCAGCTCGGCGCGGTGACCGTCTCGGCAGTCTCGGACGAGCAGAGCGGCGAAGTCGGCGGTCTCCAGAACACCGCGTCGAATCTCGGCATCTCCATCGGAACCGCGCTCGCCGGCGCGGTGCTGATGTCCGCGCTCACCGCGTCGTTCTTCAGCGGGGTCGCGAACAACCCGGCGGTGCCGAAGGACCTGACGTCGAAGGCGCAGGTCGAACTGGAGAGCGGGGTCCCGTTCATCTCCGACGCCGACCTCGAAGCCGCGCTGAAGGACGCCGGCGTCTCCGGAACAACCGCGACCGAGATCGTCGACGAGAATGCTCAGTCCCGCATCGACGGACTGCGGGCGTCGCTCGGCGTGCTCGCCATCCTGGCGTTGGTCGCGCTGTTCTTCAGCCGCGGCATCCCGATGACCCCGGCGGCACCACCATCGGAGGCGGCCGCCAGTTCCTGAGCGCGGCCGGTATCGCGCGTCGGCCAGGGGCGCGCGACACGACTCAGGTCCCGGGCAGGGCTCGCGGAACGAGACACCGAGCGGAGGAGACGAGGGCGTGACGATCTCAGTGCTCGACACCACCGAGCTTCGCTGGTTCGTCGCGCGGGAGGTCCCCCCCGATGTGTGGTCGTGGTTCACGGTCGAGGGCCGCACGGGCCTGCTCGAAGAACGGGTCGACAGCTACCGGATGGACGGTCGATCGAATCGGGGCGTGAAGCGTCGGTTCCAGGAGACATTGGAACTCAAGGTTCGACGGTCGGTCGGTGAGCGACTCACCTTGGACAGGAATCTCCACGGGCGTCTCGAAACCTGGCGGCGCTGGAGTCCGGCCGACGGCCTGGTCGAGCGAGATCGACACACGCCCTGGGTGGACGTCGACAAACGGGTCGTCAAACGCAGGTTCTCGGTCGTCGGCCGGGAGATCTCGCTCACCGAGGACACCGCGTGCCATATTCGGGGAAGGGTGCGACGTCGAGGTCACCGCGGTCGCGGTAGGCGGCGTCGTGGCATGGAGCTTCGCCTTCGCGGCGTTCGGTCCGACGGCGAGCCATCGACCGGCGCTCGTCGCTTCGTGGGCCTCACTGGTTGCCGAACGACCGATCCCCCCGGGGTTCGGCCCGTTCGCCGGATCGAGCGGGTACCCGCAATGGCTCGCCGGCCCCGCGATCAGTCGGACTGGACCCCGCCGGTGACGGCGGTCCGCTGCTCCGAACCCACCGACGAGCGCTAGGCGCCGTCGGGCGGCGTCGGGACGGGTTCCTGGGGAAGGCCGTCCTCCTTCGCGTATTCGGCGAGCAGTGCCAGTTCGCCCGACTTCTTCGGGAACGCCCACCAGACCAGCGCCGCGCCGAGCAGGACCGCGACGATGCCGGCGATGTAGGCGTTGTTGGCGCCGTCGACGAACGACGATCGCGCGGCCGCGATGATCTGCGTCGCGTACTGCGGGTGCGCGGCGGCGATGGCGTCCGCGCCGGCGAAGGACTGCTGGAGCTGCGCCTGGGTACTGTCGGTGACCTGGGACGCGTTCGGCGACGACGCAATCGCTCCGGCCATCGCGGCGGCAAACCCGGCGGTCAGCAGTGCACCGAGGATCGACTGCATGATCGCTCCGCCGAGGTCTCGCTGAAGATCCGCCGTCCCCGACGCCATCCCCGCGCGGTGTACCGGGACCGATCCCGTGAGCGAGTGCGAGGCCGGGGTCCCGGCGAAGCCGACGCCGATCCCGACGAAGGCGTAGGCGAGACCGATCTGCCAGTACGGGCTGTGGTCCGTCCACAGCGTCAGCATCGTGACGAAGCCGAGCAGCACGAAGACGTAGCCCGACATCAGCGTGAAGCGCGAGCCTCTCGCCTCGACCAGCTTGGCCGACCGGGGCGCCACGATCACCATGAACACCACCGCGGGCAGGATCGCCGCACCCGAACCGAGCGTCGAGTACCCGAGCACGTTCTGGAGGAACTGCTGGCCGATGAACGCCGCGGCCATCAGGGATCCGAACACGATGATTCCCGCGCACGCGGCGACCCAGAATGTCCGCCGCGCCGCGACGTGCAGGTCGTACAGCGGGTTGCGGGCCCGGCGCTGGCGCAGCACGAAACCGGCACCGGCCGCGAGTGCGATCACCGCCAGCCCGACCGCCAAGGGGCCTTTCCCGGGTACGCCGGCGAAGTTGATCGCGATGATGAGCGCGCCGACCATCAGCGCAGACAGGATCCCGCCGAGGTTGTCGACGGGATCGCTCGTTTCGTTCACGTGACTCGGCACGAGCACGACCGCCATCACGAGCGCCACGCCCGCGAGCGGCAACGTCACGAGGAAGACCGAACCCCACCAGTAGTCCTCGAGCAACGCGCCGGCCACCAACGGACCGAGCGCAGAAATCGCACCACCGATGGCTGACCACAGCGCGATCGACCGCGTCCGGCCCGGCCCTGACCAGAGGGCGGTGATCAAGGCCAGCGTCGTCGGGTAGGCCATGCCCGCCGAAAGACCACCGATGAGACGGGCGCCGAACAGGACACCTTCGGACGGTGCCCACGCCGCGACGATCGATGCCGGCACGGCAAGGCTGACGCCGAGGATCAGCAACAGCTTGCGTCCGTACCGGTCCCCGACCGCACCCAGGTAGAGGACCGACGCCGCCAGGCCGAGCGAGTACCCCACCGCGATGAGATCCAACGAGGTCTGGGATGCATTGAACGCCTTGCCGATGTCGGGCAAGGCGACGTTGGCCACCGAGAGGTTGAGGTTCGCCACCCCGGCCACGAGAATCAGGGCAAAGAGCACGAGGCCGGCCCTTGCTGGGGCGGCCGACGAGTCAGCGGGTCCTGGGTCCATCAACCGTCCTTCTCACTCTGCGGCACCGACCGCTACACACCGGCGGTGTGCGATCCCACCGCTCGACTTCACCGCGAATCATCGAAAGATCCTCGCAACAGCCGGATGCTCGTCACGAGGATCCACACGGCCAGGAGGACCGACCCGATGAAGTTGAACGCGATGAACGCCGGGACCGCGACTCCGACGGTGCCGACGAGCAATGCGGCTGTCGCGACGAACGCCAGCCATGCGACCCATTTCGCCGTTCCTCTCCGCAATCCGACGATGCCGAGAACGACCAAGAACAAGCTCGCGACAGGTCCCGCCACTGCGAACAGCGAGTTGGCGAGGTTCCACCCGACCTGGGCGACATCTGTGCCCATGCCCTCGGCGACGCCGTCGATCCAGGCGATCCCGAAGAACAGCGCTCCTGCCAAGAGTTCCAGCAACATGAAGAGCACACCAGCGAAGAGAGCTCCTGCTGTCAGACCGATGCCCACGTCTTCCGAGATCACGTCCCACAGCGCGCTGACGAAGACGATGAACAGTGGCACTACCAACGCCATCAGCAAGATGGAAACGAGACCACCAGCTCGCTGGTCCACGAGGAACCGTTGGATCTCGGCTGCCGGCGCGTCGTTCTCGGGTGGTGCCCCAACGAGGACGAACTGCAACAACAACAGCACCGCTGCGCCGAGTCCTGCTGCACCCCCAACGCGACGAAGCGAGCGGGTCGACATTGACATGGCCCCTCCTTCGGCCCGACCGGAGGCGGGCTCGCCTCGAGCGACCTTAGCGAGGAGGCCCTCCGACGCATGGGATCCGTGTCGCCCACCGCAGGGTTCTTCGAGTCAGGTGCCCGATCGTCGTGTCGCCAGATCGCGGGAGTTCTGTCGGGAACCCGTCGGTCGGTGGGCGAGGGGGGACTTGAACCCCCACATCCTTTCGGACACAGGCACCTGAAGCCTGCGCGTCTGCCAATTCCGCCACTCGCCCGAGTGGAGCGCCGCAGGTTAGCAAGCGCCGTGTGTCACCCCTCCGAACACCCCGGTACAGGGGGACCGGCGCCGTACACTCGATCGGATGGGAGCGCAGGGATTCGAGCGTCGGCTCGAACGTATGGTGGAAGGCGCGTTCGGGAAGGCGTTCCGCAGCGGCCTCCAGCCCGTCGAGGTCGCCAAGCGCCTGACGCGCGAAATGGACGCCCGGCGGACTCTGGGCGTGCGGGGCACCGTGGTTCCGAACGATTTCACCATCGTGCTGTGCACCGAGGACGCCCTGCGATTCGACGAATACGCCGATGTCCTCGAAACGGAGCTGGCGACCGAGGCCCGGGACCATGCCCGGGTCGAGCGCTACCACTTCATCGGGCCGGTCGCCGTCCGACTCGTCGAGGACCCCGAACTCCGCAAGGGCGACCTCGAAATCGAGTCGGCGTTCAAGGAGGGCGACGGTGGCCGAGTCGGCGCCCTGGTCCTCACCGACGGTCGGCGTATCCCGCTCGGCGAGGAGATCTTCTCGATCGGGCGGCTCCCGGACTGCGATCTCACCATCGACGACGCGCTCGCATCCCGGCGCCACTGCGAAATCCGCCCCGAGCCGGACGGCTACCGGGCCGTGGATCTCGGCTCCCTGAACGGCACCACGGTCAACGGCATCAAGATCGGCGAGCATCTCCTCGTCGACGGCGATCTGCTCGGGGTGGCCGCCGTCGCCCTGCGCTTCGAGGCGTCGTAGGGACCCGCAGATGCCCGAAGGCGTTCTCCGCATCCTCGAGTACTGCTTCCTCGCGCTCGTCTACCTGTTCCTCTTCCGGGTGGTGCTCACGGTCATGGCCGAACTGCGCGCCGGTGCGATCCCCGTCGCCGTCGCGGCGCCCGTCGATGCGATCGCACCATCGGGCGGCGGCGGCGGCCGCGAACGCGGGAAACGATGGGAGCTGGTGATCGTCGCGCCGCCGCGACGCGTCGGGGAGTCCTTCACGCTCGGCGACGAGCTGACCGTCGGCCGCGGCGCCGGGTGTGCCGTGGTCCTCGATGAGGACACGTTCGTCTCGCAGGTCCACGCCCGCCTCTTCGTGCGCGGGAGCGATCCCTACGTCGAGGACCTCGGCTCTACCAACGGGACCCTGCTGAACGGCGAGTCTGTCTCCAACGCGGTCCGGCTCCGCAAAGGCGACCGAGTGCAGTTCGGCGAAACGGTGATGGAGCTGGTCCGATGAAGATCCGCTCCGGCGCGTCCACCGACAAGGGCCAGGTCCGCGAGGGGAACGAGGACAGCTACCTCGTGGACCGCCACCTCGAACTCTTCGCCGTCGCGGACGGAATGGGGGGCCACCGCGCCGGCGATGTCGCGAGCGCCACGGCGCTCGAGGGGCTGCAAACCGCGGTCGCCGACGGCACGGCGGTTTCCGAGGCGGTCGGGCGGGCGAACGCCGCGGTCTGGGACAAGGCCTCCGCTGACACGGACCTCGCCGGGATGGGCACCACGTTGACCGCGGCCACCTTCGACGGGGTCACGCTGACCATCGGCCACGTCGGTGACTCCCGGGCCTACCTCCTGCGCGACGGACGACTCGACCGCCTCACCACCGATCACAGTCTCGTGGAAGAACTGGTCCGGGACGGAAAGATCAGCGAGGCCCAGGCGGCGGTGCACCCGCAACGCTCCGTCATCACCCGCGCGCTCGGGATCGACTCGAGCGTCGAGGTCGACGTGTACTCGGTCCTGCTGCAACCCGGCGACCGGGTGATGATCTGCTCCGACGGGCTGACCTCGATGGTGCGCGCCCCCGGCATCGCCGAGGTCCTGGCGCAGGAGTCGGACCCGACCGTCGCCGCCAACACGCTCGTCGACACGGCCAACGCCGCCGGTGGCGAAGACAACATCACCGTCGTGGTGCTCGACGCCGAATCCGACGGTCGCGACCCCCTCCCCAGCTCGGTGGCCGCCGCGATCCGTGGGGACGGCAACGACCACGACGCGGCGGGACCATCGGGTTCGACGTCCGAGGGCGACACGCCACCGGCCGAGGTCGCGGCCGATCCGGTCCAGGTGACGGCGACGACCACGACGACCCTCGATGCCGCCGACCGCGGCCCGGAGGCTTCGGCCGGTGGAAGTCCCGCACTCCCGAAAGACACCGCCCAGTACCGGGGCCGCCCGACGCGGCGGCGGATCGGCCGACCCGTCTGGCGAGTCGTGGCCTTCACCCTCCCGATCCTGCTCATCATCGGTGCCGCGATCGCGACCATCGGCTGGTACGCCCAGAACTCGTATTACGTGACCGCAGTGAACGGGAAGGTCGTGGTCTTCCAAGGGCGCCACGGTGGACTCCTGCTCTGGGACCCGAAGGTCGTCGAACGGACCGGGCTTGCGGTCGACGACCTCGCGGACGACTACCGACAAGGCGTCCGCGAGCGCAAAGAGTTCTCCTCCAAGGACGCGGCCCTGGCCTACGTCGGTCGCGCCAGCGTCAGCGTGACCACGACGTCGACGACGACGACACCGCTCGCGATCCCTCCCACCACGGTGACGTCGACCACCATCGTGCCGTGAGCTCGACGTCACCTCTGTCGCGCTTCCGCCGCACCCGCGAGCTGAGCTTGGGCGCGCTCGTGCTCCTCATCGCAGTCGGCGGGTACGTCCTGCTCGCACTCTCCGAAGCGCCGACGCTGCCCGCCGACCTCTGGGCTTTCCTTGCCGCGCTCATCACTCTGTTCGCGGTGGCCCACATCGCGGTCCGAAAGCTGGCACCACGCGCCGACGCGACGCTCCTCCCCATCGCCGCGCTGCTCCTCAGCGTCGGCTTCATCACGATCAGCCGCCTGGATCTCGCCGCCGAGGTCAAGGACCGGGTCGCCGGTGCGCAAGCGGTGTGGGCCGCGGTCGGCGTCGGAGTATTCGTCCTCACCTTGCTGCTCGTGAAGTCCGTCCGCACGCTGGGCCGCTACCGGTACACGTTCCTGCTGCTCGGCATCGGCGCCCTCGCGCTCCCGCTGATCCCCGGTATCGGCGTCGAGATCAACGGCGCCCGCCTGTGGGTGCGGATCGCCGGTGTCACGTTCCAACCGGGTGAGTTCGCCAAGGTCCTGCTCGTCATCTTCTTCGCGGCTTACCTCGTGGACACCCGAGAGTTGTTGTCGTCGGGCAGCCGGCGAATCGGCCGGATGTACCTACCGGACCCGAAACATCTCGGGCCGCTGCTGGTGCCGTGGGCCATCTCGATCGGAATCATGGTGCTCCAGAAGGACCTCGGTTCCTCACTGCTCTTCTTCATGGTGTTCCTCGCAATGCTCTACATCGCGACGTTGCGCGCCGGATACCTCGCGGTGGGCGCAGCGCTCTTCGCCGGCGCCGTGGCCTTCTCGTACCAGGCGTTCAGCCACGTCGAGGGCCGCGTCTCCACCTGGCTCGACCCGTGGAAGGACGCTCAGGAGTCCGGATACCAGCTCACGCAGAGCTTGTTCGCGTTCGGGACGGGCGGGTTCACGGGGCGGGGACTCGGCCTGGGCAACCCGGGGATCATCCCGGTGGCCTCGACCGACTTCATCTTCTCGGCCATCGGTGAGGAACTCGGTCTCCTGGGCACGGTCGCGGTCGTCTGCGCGTTCCTGCTCCTCGTCGGCAGTGGCTTCCGCATCGCGATCCAGGCGCCGCGCGACTTCTCGAAGCTCTTCGCGGCCGGCCTGGCGACGATCCTCGGCGTCCAGGCATTCGTCATCATCGGTGGCGTGACGCGTGTCATCCCACTGACCGGCGTCACGCTGCCGTTCGTGTCCTACGGCGGCTCGTCGCTGCTCGCGAACTTCATCATCCTCGCGCTCCTGTTGCGCATCTCGGACGAGAGCGCCGCCGACGCGGAGGCGACTGCGACCGAGCTGGCCCGGCTCGCCCAGATCGAATCGGCGCGCGGATGAACGTCGGCATTCGCCGGGTCGGCATCGCCGTCAGCGCGCTGCTGCTCATCCTCGTGGGCCAGCTCACCTACCTCCAGGTAGTGGACGCCCGAAATCTCGCCCGCGACCCGCGCAACCCGAGGGAACGGCTGCGCGACGAGCGGGCGCCGCGCGGCAAGATCATCAGCGCCGACGGAAAGGTGCTCGCCCGCTCGATCCCGAGCAACGACACCTACGAGCGCCAGCGCATCTATCCGTTCGGGGCACTGACCGCTCAGACCGTCGGCTACCAGTCACTGGTGGTGGGAACCTCCGGACTCGAACGCACGTACAACGACGTGCTCACCGGGCGCGGCCGGGCCACCATCGACCTGCGCGACGTCGCCGACTTCCTTCGGGGCACGAAACGCGTGGGCAACGTACAGACCAGCCTGCGGGTCGACGCCCAGCTCGTCGCCCAGCAGGCCCTCGGTGATCAGAAGGGCTCCGTAGTCGTCCTCGAACCGGCGACGGGCAACGTCGTCGCGTTGTACTCCAACCCCACCTACGACCCGACACCACTCGCGAGCCACAACCGCGGCGAGGTCCAGGCGTACTTCGACGTCCTGACCAACGACCCGGCAAACCCCGCACTGCCGCGGGCGTACCGCGAGATCTACCCGCCGGGCTCCACGTTCAAGGTCGTCACCGCAACCAGCGCGCTCGAGTCCGGGGTCGCAACCGTCGACACGGTGTTCCCGACCCTCCGCGAGCTCACCGTCCCCCAGTCGGACCGCACCATCGGAAACTTCGGCCGATCGTCGTGTGGCGGCACGCTCGTCGAGGTCTTCGTGCGTTCGTGCAACACCGCCTTCGCCCAGATGGGGCTCGATCTCGGGAACACGTTCCCGCCGTTGATGGGTCAATTCGGGATCGCCGCCACGCCGCCACTCGACGTGGATCCCGGCGCGGTGCCCAGCCAGGGTCCCGCCCCGAACACCTTCGATCAGAACAAGCCCCGTTTTGCGCTGGCGGGCATCGGTCAGGGGGACGTCTTCACGACCCCGTTGCAGATGGCGATGGTCGCCGGTGCGATCGCGAACAACGGCACCGTGATGGAGCCACACCTCGCGACCACGGTGACCGACGATGAGGGCAAGGTCCTTGCGACGATCAACCCCAAGGTATGGAAGTCCGCAACCACCCCGGAGGTCGCGGCGACCGTGCGCGACATGATGGTCCAGGTGGTCAACTCCCCCAACGGCACCGGGACGGCCGGCGCCATCCCGGGCGTGACGGTGGCGGGCAAGACCGGCACGGCCCAGACCACCGACGACCAGGACCCGCACGCGTGGTTCGTGGCGTTCGCGCCGGCGGAAGCACCCCGTTTCGCGGTCGCGGTCCTCGTCGAGAACGGCGGGAACGCCGGCAGTGAGGCCACCGGTGGCCGGGTCGCGGCGCCGATCGCTCGCCAGATGCTCGAGTTCCTCCTCGGCACGTGATTCCCCGCAGCCCGGCCCCGAACCCGATGAAGTCGGCGGATAGCGTGAGGCGCCTGCATGGCTGACCCGACTGTGTACGCCGACCGCTACGAAATCGTCCGCGAAATCGCGCGCGGCGGCATGGCCAACGTCTACCTGGCCAACGACACCAAACTCGATCGACCCGTCGCGCTCAAGGTGCTCCCCGCCGAGCTCTCCCGCGACCCGGCCTTCGTCGAGCGCTTCCGGCTCGAGGCCCAGGCCGCCGCCAGCCTCAACGATCCGACGATCGTCGCCGTCTACGACTGGGGCCAGGAGCAGGACACGTTCTTCATCGTGATGGAGTACGTCGAAGGATCGACGCTGCGTGAGTCCATCGCCGCGGGGCCGATCGCGCCGACACGAGCGTCGGCGATCGCGTCAGACATCGCGAAGGCGCTCAGCGCCGCGCACGCCCGCGGGGTGATCCACCGCGACATCAAGCCGGGCAACGTGCTGATCACGCCGTCGGGTGAAGTCAAGGTCGCGGACTTCGGCATCGCGCGCGCCGGCGGTTCGGGCGACGGGCTCACCCGTACCGGTGCCGTCATGGGCACTGCCACCTACTTCTCACCCGAACAGGCCCAGGGCCTCGCCGTCGACGCGCGCTCGGATGTGTATTCGCTGGGTGTCGTCCTCTACGAGATGGTCACCGGCAAGGTGCCGTTCCTCGGCGACAGCGCGGTCTCGGTGGCCTATCACCACGTGCGCGAGCCGGTCGTGCCTCCGTCGCAGCACCAACCCGACCTGCCCGCGACCCTCGAGACCATCATCCTCACCTGCCTCGCGAAGGACCCCGCGGCCCGGTACCAGTCCGCCGATGACCTCCGCGCGGACCTGTTCCGCTTCTCGCGCAACGAGGCCGCGGTCGGAGGTCCGGTCACGGCCGCGGTGGCGGCAGCTGATGCCACCATGGCGTTCCCGACGGCAACCGCGCTCCCCGAGGAAGCGAACGGCCGGCGCAAGTCCCGAGCCCCCGTCGTCCTCGTACTCGCGTTTCTCGTGGCGTTGATCGGCGTGGTCGCCTTCCTCCTGGTACAGGTCTTTCGCGACGGCAACAGCGCGCCGACCATCGCGGTCCGCAGTGTCGTCGACCTCCCCGTTGCGGAGGCTCGGGCGATTCTGGAGGGCCAGGGATTCGAGGTGACCGTGAGACGGGAGCCGAGTCTGCGACCGGAGGGGACCGTGCTCGCGCAGAACCCCGAGGCTGGTGAACTCAAGCCGCGGGGCACCACGATCGAGCTCGAGGTCTCGGGCGGCGAAGGCACCATTCGCCTTCCCAGACTCGCGGGGAAGAACCAACTCGAAGCGCAGGTCACGATCGAGGATCTCGGGCTCATCTTCACCCCCGTCCCCGAACCGAACGAAGACGTCGAAGCCGGCATCGTGATCCGGACCGACCCGAAGGGCGGCACCAATGTCGCCCCCGGACGCGAGATCGTGGTGTTCATCTCCGCGGGTCCCGCGCCGGTCGCGGTTCCGGACGTCGTCGGCCTCGATCAGGTCGATGCGACACAGCGACTCGTCGCGGCGGGGTTCGTGGTGAGCAAGACCCTCGAACCGAGCCGCACTGTTCCCGTGGGTCGGGTCGTGCGCACCGATCCCGGAGGCGGTGTGCCGCAACCCAAGGGTGCGGCGGTGACCATCTACGTGTCGTCGGGGCCGAGCCAGACCACGGTACCCAACGTCGTCGGCCAGACGCAGAGCGCGGCGACCTCGGCCCTGCGCGATGCCGGATTCGTGGTCAACGTGGTCCCGACCGTTTCCAGTCCGGCCAACGTCGGCAAGGTCATCAGCCAGAATCCGACCGGTGGGAGCAAGGCTGAGGACGGCAGCGCGGTGACCATCACCGTCGGCACGGCCGCGCCGACAACGTCGACCTCGACCTCAACGACGTCCACCACCACCACGCCGTGACCCGCGCGGCCCCGCTGGCCGCGTGGTACTCGGCCCACGGCCGCCACGACCTGCCCTGGCGGGCGAGTCGGGACCGGTGGCCGGTCCTGGTCTCGGAGGTGATGCTCCAGCAGACCCAGGTCCCGCGCGTCCTGGCAGCCTGGCCCGGCTTCATCGGCCGGTACCCAACCGTCGACGCGATGGCGGCACTCGGCGTCGGCGATGTGATCACCGCCTGGGGTCGCCTCGGTTACCCACGCCGGGCGAGGCGGCTATGGGAATCCGCCGGGATCGTCGCCGCGTCGGGGTGGCCCGACGACCTGACGACACTGCCCGGCGTCGGCCGGTACACCGCGGCCGCTCTCCGAGCCCAGGCCGACGACGACGACGTTCCCGCCGTCGAGGTGAACATCCGCCGGGTCGTCCAACGGGTCCGGGGCCACGCGCTCACCGAACGCGCCGCCGAAGCCGAGAGCGTTCGGGTCGGACGCGGGCTCCGTGGCCGGGACCGTCTGCTCGCCCTCATGGACCTCGGCGCGACCGTCTGCACGGCCCGCGCACCAGCGTGTACCGGCTGTCCGCTCCGGCGCCGCTGCTCGACGCGCGG
Source organism: uncultured Acidimicrobiia bacterium (assembly GCA_963701625.1). Lineage (GTDB taxonomy): Bacteria > Actinomycetota > Acidimicrobiia > IMCC26256 > JAENVU01 > JAENVU01. The sequence goes on from CAVPAT010000008.1 coordinate 73,236, forward strand.
CCCGCTCGCGGACGAGGCTCGGCAGCGGCAGCCGCGATTCGAGGGCTCCTTCCGGCAGCGTCGCGGTCAGGTGATGGCCCGCCTGCGCGCCGACCGCGCGGTCCCCGTCGCCGACCTGGATGCTGCGGCGCTCTCATCACTCGTGGCCGACGGTCTTGCGGTCGAGGTCGACAGTCAGGCGCGCCTTCCCTGACGCGTCGCACCGATCTGCGCTGCGTTCGAAGCGTCAGGCGACGAGGGCAAGAAAGTTGCGCAGGAGGTCGTGGCCCGACACGGTCAGGACCGCCTCCGGGTGGAACTGCACCCCGTGAACCGGCAGGTCGCGATGCACGACACCCATGACCACGCCGTCCGCCGTCTCCGCGGTGACCTCGAGACAGTCCGGCAACGTGGCGGGCTCGATCACCAGCGAGTGGTACCGGGTCGCGGTAAACGGGCTGGGGATGCCGGCGAACACCCCCTCGCCGCGGTGGTTGACCTCCGAGGTCTTGCCGTGCATCACCCGCTCGGCCCGCACGACCTCGCCGCCGAACCGGGCGCCGATGCACTGATGGCCGAGGCACACGCCGAGCACGGGTACTCCGGCCTCGCCGAACGCGCCGATGGCCTCGAGTGAGACGCCGGCGTCCTCGGGCCGACCCGGTCCCGGCGAGATCAGCACCGCATCCGGCTCCAACGCCCGCAGGGCGCCGAGGTCCAAGACGTCATGGCGGTGCACGATCGGTTCGGCGCCGAGTTCACCCAGATACTGGACGAGGTTGTAGACGAACGAGTCGTAGTTGTCGATCACCAGGACACGAGCGGACACGCCCGGACGGTACCGGACCGGGGAGTGATCGCCAGGCTCGTTATCCTCTGGTCCGTGCCCGAGTCCAAGAACCGCCGCCGCACCGCTCCGCCCCCGGCCGCCGCCACGCCGGCTTCCAAGGGCCCGAGCCCCCTCTGGGTCCCGACACTGATGTTCTCCCTGATCGGGATGGGGGTGTTCATCATCGTGGCGAACTACTTCGAGATCCTGCCCGGTGAACCGAACAACTTCTACCTGCTCCTCGGCATCGGTGAGATCACCGGGGGATTCATCGCTGCAACTGCGGTCCGCTGACAGTTATCCACAGGATTCTCCCCACCCTGTGGGGAAGCACAAACCTGTGATTCCAACTGTTTCCAGTCTGTTCAGGTGGTTGTCACACCGAGCGCCTGCATGTCCTCGCGACAGTGCCGCGGCGCGTCGGGAGCTTCGGCGTCCGGCGCGGCGGTCATCGTGACCTCCGTCCCGCAGACCATGCATCGGTAGCGGTAGTCGACCGGCTCCAGTGCCGAGAGATCCGGCTCTTCCGGCGGAGCCGGCGCCATCATCAACGTGACGATCTTGACCCCGATGAGGTAGAGCAGCAGCGCAACGGCAACGGCAAGCGCGATCCGCGCCGCGAGAGGCATCCGACTACCCGAGGCGCTCGATGATCGTGGCGTTGGCCATGCCACCGCCTTCGCACATCGTCTGGAGGCCCCACCGGCCGCCGGTGCGCTCCAACTCGTTGAGCAGTGTGGTCATGAGGCGTGAGCCCGAGCAACCGAGTGGGTGGCCGAGCGCAATCGCACCGCCGTTCACGTTGACCTTGCTCATGTCGGGGTGATGCTCCTTCTCCCAGGAGAGGACCACCGGCGCGAACGCCTCGTTGATTTCGACGAGATCCATCTGGTCGATGGTCATCCCGGCGCGTTCGAGCACCTTGTGCGTCGACGGGATGGGGCCCGTCAGCATCATCACCGGATCCACACCGGCAAGGGCGAACGCGTGGAAACGGGCCCGTGGTGTCAGACCCAGCTCGATCGCCTTCTCCTCGCTCATCACCAGGACGGATGCCGCGCCGTCAGTGATCTGGCTCGAGTTGCCCGCCGTGATGACCCCATCGGGCTTGAACGCAGGCTTGAGCTTCGCCAGCGATTCCATCGACGAATCCGGGCGGATGCCCTCGTCACGGCTCATCACTTCGGTGCCGTCGTCGGTCGTGACCTCGATCGGCACGATCTCGCGCTCGAACCTTCCCTCTTCGGTCGCCCGCGCCGCACGGTGGTGCGACTGCACCGAGAACCGGTCGTTGTCCTCGCGACTGATGTCCCACTTCTCGGCGATCAGTTCGGCCGAGATGCCCTGCGGGACGAGGTTCGGGTAGCGCTCGAGCATCTGAGGACCGAACGGGAGCGAACCCTGCGTGAACGACGCGCCCATCGGGACCCGGCTCATGTTCTCGACGCCCGCCGCGATCACGACGTCGTACGCACCGGCCATGACACCCTGCGCCGCGAAGTGGGCCGCCTGCTGCGACGAACCGCACTGCCGGTCCACGGTGGTGCCGACGGTGTTCTCGGGGAACCCTGCCGCCAGGGCCGCATTCCGACCGACGTTGACCGCCTGGTCGCCGACCTGCATGACGCAGCCCATGATCACGTCCTCGACGAGGCCCGGGTCGATCCCCGTCCGCTCCACCAGCGCGCGCAGCGTGTGGGCGGCCAGGTCCACCGGGTGGGTGCCGGCGAGCTTGCCGTTGCGGCGGCCGAGTGGGGTACGGACTGCGTCGACGATGACAGCGGTAGGCATCGGATCTCCTGATGGCGGGACGGAAGTTCCAGTGTACGGACCTCCTGCGGCACAGGGCATCTCGACTCGGTCGACGCCGCGGTCTGCCACAATCCCCGGCCATGGCGAGAAACATGGACAAGGCGCTCGGCGACGGCGGAATGGCCCTGCTCGGTCAACTGGGAGTGAACTTCGAACGCTACGGCGAGGGCTGGGTAGAAGCCACCTGGCAACCGACCGAGTCGGCCTGTAATCCGGTCGGTGCGGTGCACGGCGGCGTCTACGCCGTGATCCACGATGCGGCGATGAACTTCGCGACCAACGCGGCGCTGGAGAAGGGCGAGAGCGGCGCCACGATCTCGATCACCTACTCGACCATGCGCGGCGCGAAGGCCGGTGATGCGCTGGCCGTGCGCGGTGAAGTGGTCCGGCTCGCGCGCCAGATCGCCTACCTCCAGACGACCATCACGAACGACGCCGGCGACGTTGTCTCGAGCGCCAGCGGCACGTTCATCCTCCGGCGCCGCGAGGCTCCCGCGACCTGACGGCGCCCCCCTCGAGCTCCACGACCTGGTCGGCAAGCACCCGGGCGTCCTGCGCGTCGTGGGTCACGAGCACCGTGGTCGCGCCGATCCGGGCCAGCTCGGCGGCCACCACGGAGCGCACCGCTGCCCGGCTGGCCACATCGATCGCCGCAAACGGTTCGTCGAGGAGCGCCACCGCCGGTTCGGTCACGAGCATCCGGGCCAGCGCCACCCGCTGCGCCTGTCCGCCGGACAGCTCCGGCGGCCTCACGTCGATCAGCGCGCCGGCGTCCAGGGTCTCCAGCATCGCCGCCGCCGCGTCCCAGGCCGAACTTCGCGCTCGGCCCCGGGCGCGCAATCCGAAAGCCACGTTCTCCCGGACCGTGAGGCGGTCGAACAGACGCCGGTCTTGGAAAACGACGCCGAAGTCGCGTTGTTCGGGCACCACGAACCGGCGCCGACCATCGTCGAGACATTCGCCGCGCCACTCGATCCGCCCGGCGTCAATGGGAACGACGCCGGCGATCGCGTGGAGCAACGTCGTCTTCCCCGCCCCATTGGGCCCGAGCACCGCGAGGGTCGACGCGCGCGGGATTGACCCGGCCGCCTCCACGGTCATATCCCGTCGCTCGACGCGAACATCAAAGTCCAGACTCACCGCACCCACCACCGTCCGCGCAGGGCGGTCAGGATCGCCACGCAGATGGCGACGAGCAGAAGACTGAGCGCGATCGCGACCTCGGGTTGTTGATCGAGCAGGAGATAGACGGCCAGCGGGACCGTCCGGGTGCGGCCGCGGATGTTGCCGGCGAACGTGATCGTCGCGCCGAACTCGCCCAGCGCCCGCGCCCACGCGAGCGCGAGGCCGGCTGCCAGCGCGGGGGCGACGGCGGGAACCGTCAGGCGACGCAGGACGGTCCGGCGACGGGCTCCGAGCGACGCCGCGGCATCCTCCATCCGGCGGTCGAGGTTGCGAAACGCCGCCTCCACGGTGATGACCAGAAACGGCAGCGCCACGAAGGTCTCGGCAATCACCACCCCCGCGAGTGAGAACGTCAGCTGGATCCCGAACGCGTCGTAGAGCGGCGCGCCAAGGAGACCGTCACGCCCGAACGCGGCGAGCAGACCCACGCCGCCCACCACCGGGGGTAGCACCATCGGTAGCAGGACCAGGGCGCGCACGAACGCCCGGCCGGGAAACGTGGTGCGGGCGAGCACCCAGGCCAGTGGGACTCCGACCACGAAGGCGAAGGCGGCGGCGAGGACCGACGCCACCAGCGACAATCGGACCGCTTCGACGGACTCGGAACTGGTCAGATCCCGGCCCAGGCGGCTCCACGCCACCTCGTCGAGGAGGCCCATCAACGGAGCGACGAGAAACGCGACTGCGAGCACCGATACCGAGATGGCAACCATCGGAGGGCGGCGGACCCGCCTCATGGCGCGAGGAACCCCGACGCGGCAAGCACGCGCCGTCCGGCCGGTGACCGGACGAACCGGACGAACGCACGGGCGGTCGCGGGGCTTTCCGACCCTTCCATCGTCGCGATCGGGTAGTCGGCGATGACGTTCTCCTCGTCCGGAATCGACACCACCGCGACCCCACCACCCTGCGCGTCGGTGCGGTAGACGATCGCGGCATCGGCATCGCCATTGCGCACCGCCCCCAACGTCGAGGTCGCGTCGGCGGCTCGCGTGACACGGTCCTCGGCCAACTGCACGCCGGCGCGGGCAAGCACCTGTGCGGCGTACGAACCGCACGGCACCGCCGGCGCGCACAATGCGACCACACTGGCGCGAGGGAGATCGGCCACGGTTCGAATCCCCCGTGGGTTCCCAGGCTTCGTCACGATCACCATGCGATTCCGGGCGAAGATTCGCGCGGGCCCCTGCTGCTGGTCTCGGACTTGGCCCATCGTTGCCGCGTCCGCGGTGGCAAGCAGATCAGCCGGTGCGCCCGCGAGGATCTGACGAACGAGGGTGCTCGACGGTCCGTAATTCACTGACACCTGCGCACCTGGTTCGGCCCGCTCGAACTGGAGGGCCATCCGATCGAATGCCTGCTGGAGCGACGAAGCCGCGGAGACGGTGACCGCGCGTGGACGCTCCTGGGTGGTGGACGCGCAGGCGGTACCTCCGAGCGCGACCAACACCACGAGCACGAGACCTCGGTACCCACACATCTGGTCAGCCCTTTGGTGGGATCTCGATGACCACATTCGTGGCCTTGATCGCCGCGGTCGCGAGATCACCCACCGCGATACCCAACTCGTCCGCGCCCTCCCGCGTCATCAACGACATGACGCGGATCGGTCCGGCCTGAAGTTCCACCACGGCGGTGAGCCCGTCGCGCTCGATGCGGGTGACCAGCCCGGTGATCCGGTTGCGCGCCGAGCCCACGACGCCGTCCGGCTCCGGCGGTGGCTGTTCGGCCAGGAGCCGGACGAGGTCCCGGCCGTCGATCTCCCGGTGGCCTCCGGCGGTGCGGGTCGTCGGCAGCCGCCCCTCGTCGGACCAACGCCGGACGGTATCGACACTCACCCCGAGGATCTCCGCGGCGCGACTCGTACGAAACTGGCTCATCAGAGGATTCTAGGAAGAGAACCTCTGGAAATACCAGATTCAGGCGTAGGTACGGAGCAGCTGAAGCACCGCAGCCGCGTTGGGGCCGTCGGCCCGAACCCGAGCATCGGCCGGGTCGAGGCGGCGCCCGGCAACTGCGCAGAGATCGCCGCCGTCGCCCGTGACGACCGTCGCCGGCCCGTCGTCGAGCCCGAAGCGCCACGCCGCGCCGTCGGGCCCGACCAGGTCGAATCCGACCGGCCCGGGCGGCGGGAGTCCGGCCTGGGCGAACGCGTACGGGATCGTGCGCCACGCCAGGCGCGCGACGTGGCGCAGACGCGGGGTCGGCGCGCAGGCGACCCCGAGTGCCGAGGCGACATCGCCCGTGTGAATCCAACACTCCGCCAGCCGCGTGGTTGCGAGCGTCTGCGCGGTGAGGCGACCGACGACCCACTGAAGGCTCGCGTGCGGATCGGCGGCGGCGAAGGCGTCTCGCAACGCCTGCGCCTGCGCTCGCCACGCGTGCAACACCTCACCCCCGTCCCGGCCCCGAGCCATCGCGACGCCCGCATCCGCGGCCGCGTCCACCGCTCCCGGGGCCCCGCGGCGCATCGTCGACTCGATCGAGACGTCCAGCTCACCGCGGAGACTGGCGCTCGCGAGTTCGTCACCCTGCTCGAGGTGCGCAAGCACGTCACGGACATCCCAACCGTCGCACGGCGTCGGTGCGGCCCACCCGGTGGGGCCGAGGTTGTCGACGAGGGCCTGCAGCTCCGCGTGCTGGTCCGCGAGGTCACCGAGCAGCTCCGGCATCGGTGCATCGGGGCGCCGGTCGCGGCCCACCAGTCAAGTCTCCGGGACCAGCGCGCGTTCGACGAACCGCGCGAACTCCTGCGCATCGAACGAGATCGCGAAGCGCCCTTCGACATGGCTGATCTCGAGCGATGGACAGAAGAACCCGGCCCCGGCGACCAGGAAGTACGGGGAGCCGACGACCCCGAGCCGCTGACCACGTTCGTACTCGGCGCGCACGAGTTGCTCGGTGACGATGGACCGGTCGAGCTCGAAGGAGGCTGCGAGTGCATCGAGCACACCCGGATCCGCGACGTCGCGGCCCTCCTCGAACACCGCGTCACGCACCGCAAGGCTGAACGCTTCGCCGGTCGCGACGTCCCGTGCGTAGGCAACCGCCGCCAGACCCAGTGCGGGCACGGACGTCCTGGGAAACCGATCGCGCTCGAACCCCGCGAAGCGGTCCGGCACCACCGACGCCCGGAGGGCCTCGACCTCCTGCGCCACGACGCCCGCGTCGAGGGGCGCACCATTGACCCATTCGAGCGGCCACGCCCGGACCACGACCGGCACGCTCGACCCGACCTCGGCTCGCAGGTCCATGACCTTGCGCAGGCCGACGTGGGTGAACGGGCACAGGACGTCGGCGAAGACCTCGATCATCACGACCTCCGATCGCGTCGGTTGAGCATCAGGCGCCAGCGATGGTCGTGTCGATCCAACCATCCAGCTCCAGCCACTGCTGGTCCAGCCAGTCCCCGAAGTCGGCTCCATCAGGCAGCGCAGCACGCGGAGTCCGCCGCACGGTGACGCGCACCGGCTCCGCGAGGGGCACGTTCGCCGGCGCGTCCGCGACCCGCTGCAACGCCTCGAGACCGGCGTGACCGACCAGCACCAGGTCCGCATCCGGACACCCGTCCAGCAGTGCGGTGAGGCCCCCGGCCTGCGGCGGTGCCAGTCGCTGCAGACCCCGTAGCCGCTCGGACCGCTGCGGATCTCGATCGGCCAGCCGCTGCATCATGCCGCGTGCGCGCCGCCGGTGTCGTCACGACGCCCTCCGGGTAGATGATCGCGGCGTCGCGGCTGCCCATCTTCGTCGCCAGGGCTCTGATGGCGTCGATCCCCGGTCCGCGATCGCCCGGATTCCGATCGAGAAAATGGTTCGGGAGCCGGTTCCCCACGATGTCGAGGCAGGGGTCCACGAGCAGCTCCCGCTTGAGCACGTACCGCGGGCGCATCTCGACCTGGGCGACGAGCCACGCCGGCAACAGCGCGTCCGCGACACTCGCGTGGGAGCAGCCGATGACGATCGGTCCCGGCCTGAGCGCGTCGAGGTCGTCGACCTCGAACCGGAGATCCGCGAGGAGACCAAGCGCGTCCACCAGGCGCGCGGCCCACCATCGTTGGAGCGCATAGTGCGCAACGTCGTCACTGGACCGGCCGGTGCCCCACAGTGCCGCCGAGGCGGCGACCCCGACGACCTCGAGCGTCGACCAGGCCCAGCCGAACGTGAGCAATCGGGCCCGGGGCAGCGCCGGCCGGCCCCCGAGCAGGTCGGACGCCACCGCGAGCGGCGTCCATGCCGGCGCGGTCGAACCCAGCAATCCGCTCACGAACCCGACCGCGGGCACCGTGACCGCGCGCCGGAAGATCGGGTTCTCCATCGGCAACCGAGGTCGGAGCACAGCCGGAAGCTAGCAATCAGGCGGGCGAACACTCGGTGCCTCGCTCGTGCTCATAGGGTGTCCGGGTCGTGAGCACCTCCAGCACCCATGCCACCACTGAGCCGGGGCATCCGAAACTCGATCCGCAGACCCGTCGAACCGACCGGCGGATCTTCTGGATCGCGGTCGCGCTGGCGCTGGTGCCCTTCGTCGTGTCGGCGATCGCAACGCTGGCCGGCCCGGCGCGGGTGCCCATCTCGGACCACGCGCTCACCCAAATGCGGGTCGACGATGTCGGGCGTCACCCTGTCTTGCTCGGTCTCTACTCGCGTGACGGCTGGAGCCATCCAGGGCCGATGATCTTCTACCTGCTCGCGCCCACGTATCGGCTCCTCGGTTCGAGTGCCGCGGCCCTGCTCGTCGGTGCGCTCCTGATCAACGCCGCCACGATGGTCGCCATGGCGGGGGTGGCCCGCCGGGTCGCCGGTCTCCCGGGGGCGCTGCTCGCCCTCGTCGCCACCAGCGTGCTCGTCCGTGCCCTCGGCGCTGACTATCTCCGCAGCCCTTGGGTTCCTTACGTCACCGTGTTGCCCTTCGGCCTGCTCTGTCTGCTCGCTTGGGCCATGGCCGACGACGAGGCGTGGGCACTCCCGGCCGGCTTCGGTGTGGCGACCTATCTCGTGCAGACCCACGTGGGCTATGCCGCATTGACGGCGCCGATGCTCCTGGTCGCCGCCGGTTGGCTCACGTTCCACCGACGTCGGAAGCTGCGAACACTCGCTCGGCCGGCCGCGCTCACGGTGGGGCTGCTCGCAGTGCTGTGGTCACCGACTGTCTGGGACCAGTTGTTCGGCACCCACAACCTCGGGCTCACGCTGGATTGGTTCCGGGCCGCGCAAGAGGGCACCCACACGCTCGCCGATGGGGCGCAGATCGTGCTTGCCCAGTTCGCGATCGTGCCGGATTGGGTGACCGGACACTTTCGCACCAGTCTGTTCAACGGCGAGACCACCCTGCGCGCCACGACCCGGGTGCCTGTCCTGCTCCTGGCAGTGCTCGGCGCGATCCTGCTCGCCTGGCGCCACCGTGATCGCGTCTCCCTCCGGCTGCTCGCCGTGCTCACGCTCGGCGTCGGCACCGGCGTCGTCTCCGTGGCCCGCACGATCGGCGTGCTCTACGAGTACCGACTCCAGTGGACCTGGGTCCTCGGCTCGCTCATGGCGTTCGCCATTGCTCTCACGGTGTGGCGGGCGACCTTGACCACTCGGCCCGAGCTGGGCCGGGTGATCGCCCTTGGCCTCGTCGTCGGGCTCGGCGGGCTTGCCGTCGTGAACTCGGCCGCCGCGACGAACACGACCCGAACGGTCGACTGGTCGAATCCTCGCTTCGCCACCGTCGCCGAGCAGATCGGCGACATCCTGGATCGCGACGGTGGCCAGGTGGTGATCGAAGACGGCGAGGGCTTCAACTCCTGGCCGCAGCAGGGGCTGCTGCTTGCACTCGAACGCGAGGGTTTCGCAGCGCGGGTCCCCCGGGAGATCAGCCGGACCTACGGCGAACACCGGATTGCATCACCGGACCCGGTGCAGGCCCGCGTCCGGGTTCTGAGCGGCACCGAGATCGCCGAGTACCACTCCAGCGCCGACTGGGAAATCCTGGCGTTCAGCGGCGACGACACCATCGCGGGAACCCAGCGCGAAATCCGGCGATACATGAATCGGAACCAGCGGCTGATCACTCAATACCTCGACCAGGAAATCTCCGAGTCGGCCTACAGTCGGGCGCGGCTCCGGCTGGAATCCGCGAAACCGGACTCAGTATTGGTCCTCCGAGCCACGGGTGAAGCCGCGACCGGGACGTCGGACGCTCAGATCTCGACGGGGAAGGTGGCCACGATCACCATCCCGGTGAGGAGCAGTACGGAACCGATCGTCAGCAGCGCGGCTCGGTTGCGAACCCGCTCGAACTTGGAGCTGATCCCGGCGAAGAACAACACCGACGCGAACAGCACGGTCGCGAGTACGTAGTTGTCGCCGCGCTGGTTGGCCTGGCGCGCCTCGCTTGCGAGTCGGTCGGCCTTGACGTCAAGGGCATCGGCTTTGTCCTGATCCGCGAGTACGTACTCCTGCATCGCGAACGGGCTTGCCGGGGCATCCGGATTCTGGAGCGGGCGCAATGCCAGCCAGGCGTCGACCGAGGGCTTGAACTCGTCGCGGAACCGGGTGAAGAGAAACCCCGAAAGCTCGTTTGGATCCGGGACGTAGTCGGCGTCGGCCTCCGCTACCTCCGCGCCCGGGGCGTCGCCGCGTTCGTTGGCGTACGCGGCCAGCCAGTCCGTGAAGAGGTTGACGTCAATGCCCGCGAGCTGGCCGGCCCGGGTGGCTTGCTTGGTGGAGTCGGTGCGGGCGGCGCCGGCGCCCGCGTAGCTGTTCGCCTGCACGCCGCTCCATTTCGTGCTCTGAAACGCGCTCCACGCGGTGAGCACCGTGGCGATCGCCATCAGGATGGTCGCCACGAGTTCCAGCCGATTCTGGGTGCGGGCCGAGGCCGCGCCGACTGACTCCTGGCTAGGGCTGTCCTCGTTCGTCTCGCTGTCGCTCACGATATCGATGCTCCAACGCCTCGGTCTGGTGTCCGGCTCCGCTCACCTTCGCTCGGCGCCATTTCGGGCACCGACCGGCGGTGATCGTAGGACAAGCACCGAGCGAGCGACCGCACCCGCGGTCACGCGGAACGCGGTCCATTGGCGAGGGTCGTTGAAGTTTCGACCGACTTTGGTCATGCTGCGAACAGCGAAGTGCAATCGAGGGGTCGCAATACAGCGGAGTACCTCTCTCCTGTCCATGGCGCGTGGGGCGTGCCGCACCATCCGGCCCCACCGGTTCGACGACCCGAAAACGTCGGCGCTTGGTGCACCGAATCCCCGTGACCACGGGGTCTCGAGACCGGAGAGTCCCGCATGTTCGCTGCTTCCCGTACCTTCCGCTTCTTCCTGCTCACCCTGTCGGCGCTCGTCCTGACCGCCCTGTTCGCGCCGCTCGCCGGTGCAACCTCCGACACGGCACCCATGAACCCCGCCGGGCCCTGTCATCCCCCGCATCAAACCGACCGAACCATTTTGCCGGACTCCGGGGGTTCTGGGAGTCCCTGCACGAGTCCTCCCTCGATGCCCGGAAATATCCCCATCCACCCGACCACTGACCAACCGCCCTCCAAACCGATGCCGGGTCCATGCGAGTCACACGGCGTGGCCGCCCAGACGACGCCCGACCACGGCTGTGACCGCCCCCCGCCGGACCGGCACCCAGCGCCGACCCCACCCCCGCCGGTGAAGTCGCCGGATGACACCTGCATGACCCCACCACCGGCCAGCCCACCACCCGCCAGCCCACCACCCGCCAGCCCACCACCCGCCAGCCCACCACCCGCCAGCCCACCACCCGCCAGCCCACCACCCGCCAGCCCACCACCCGCCAGCCCACCACCCGCCAGCCCACCACCCGCCAGCCCACCACCCGCCAGCCCACCACCCGCCAGCCCACCACCCGCCAGCCCACCACCCGCCAGCCCACCACCCGCCAGCCCACCGCAGGCACGGACGACGGGGGCGCCCCAGGAACTCCCGATGACCGGTCCGGGCGTCGGCGCTCTGGTGCTGGGCCTCGCCGGGGTGACGTCGGTGCTCGCCGGGCTCGCACTCGTGAGCCTCTCCCGCCGACCGCGCCGGGCCCACGGCCGACACGTCTCGGTTTCGACCGACCATCGAGCCGCAAGGAGGGCACCCGGCCTCGACTGGCGCACACCGCTGCTCCGGCGACTCCAACCCGGCGTGTGTCGACCCGACTCGACCCACTCAGGACCCGGCGCGCCACCGCCGCGAGCGTACGGACGCCACCGAGACCCGGGGCCAGCACCAAGGTCTCGAACCCAAGCGAACCGCTGGGCCTTCGATGATGCCGCACGGCACCACACCTCGCGGCCCGGTGCTCCCCCGAAACACCGACATTGCGCGCCAACGGCGCGCCAGGGCGTGATCGCGGAGCAGACGACCTGCTAGCAATCCGGCCATGACCACCGCGTTCGTGCTCTCGGGCGGGGCCAGCCTCGGCGCGGTGGAAGTCGGCATGATCAAGGCCCTCTTCGAGCGCGGTATCCGACCCGATCTCATCGTCGGTACGTCCGTGGGCGCAGTGAACGGTGCGTGGCTGGCCGGCCATCCCGACGCCGACATCGACGACCTCGTCGAGGTCTGGGCCGGGATCCGCCGCTCCACTGTGTTCCCCGCGGATCCCGTCCTTGGCCTGTTCGCGTTCACCGGCCGGCGGGCGGGGCTCGTATCCAAACGCGGCCTCCGATCGCTCGTCCAACAGCACCTGACCTTCGACCGAGTCGAGGACGCTCCGATCCCGCTCCACATCGTGGCGGTCGAGGTCCTCACCGGTCGCGACGTGCTGCTCTCCTCCGGGCCCGCCCTGGATTCCGTGCTCGCGAGCGCGGCCATCCCGGGCGTCTTCGCCCCCGTCGAAATCGACGGTGTCCCGTACATGGACGGCGGAGTGGTGAGCAACACTCCGATCTCCCATGCGGTCGCGTTGGGCGCGGACGTCGTCTGGGTGCTCTGCGCGGGCTACGCGTGCGCCCTGAGCGAACCGCCCAAGGGTGCTCTGGCGATGGGCCTGCACGCGCTGACCTTGCTCTGGCACGAGCAGCTGATCGGTGACGTGGACCGCTACGAACACGAGGTGGAGCTCCACGTCTTGCCGCCACTGTGCCCGGTTGCCACCTCACCGGCGGATTTCAGTCGATCGACGGAGTTGATCGACCGGAGCCTCCACGCCTCCCGGAACTGGCTCGCGGCCGAACACCCCCTCGTCGGCCAACGAACGGCCATGGAGCTGCACCGCCACTAGGTGTACCCAGCCGGCCGCTGACCACGTTGATCTCGACGGGAGGACAGACGGCCACTTTCGCGGTGGAGACGATGGGACTCGAACCCACGACTTCCTGCTTGCAAAGCAGGTGCTCTAGCCAACTGAGCTACGTCCCCGCGGGGCCACATCGTAGGTGACGGACCGTCGGAGATCGGGCCCGAATCTACGCCGGCACCCTCGGCGCGAGATCAGCCTGGAGGAGTGCCTCCTCGGCCGATCGGATGTGGTCCGGAATCGTCAGTGGCCGGCGAGCACCGATGTCGAACGCAAGGTTCACAACCTCGAAGGTGATGAGGAGGTCTTCGCGGTCGACATCGAAGGCCCACATGATGTTGTGCAGGATCTTGTCGCGCACGGCGAGCACCGCGCTGAAGCTCTGGATCCGGTCATCGATTCGCGGCAACCGCGCGGTCGTCATCCGGGTCTCCATCGACGCCCAACCCATTTGCTCACCGTTCGGCCCCGTGTGCAGGAACTCGGGGAAGCGCCCCTCGACCGGCTCTCCCGCCCACACCAGCCCCGGAGCCATCGCGGCGATGAAGACCCCGTCCGCGTCGCACTCCTCGGCGGTGACCGCGCGCGCCCTGCGCATGGCGAGACCACGATCGCGCAACACGCCGAGACTCGGAGCGCTCACCACCGGATCAGTCGCAAGCGAGATGCTGCGCGTCGCACCGTGGGCCGGAATCTCGATCATCACCGCCTGGGCGGCCTCGGCGAGGCGCCCCGGCAGGTCGGTCGATCGGCCGTCACGCTCGGGGCGGACCCGGTGGACGAACGTCGCCGCGAGCACGTCGGAGTCCTCGTTGACCAGCTCGTGATACAGCCGAAGGTCGACATCGGCCCCGACCACCCCGCTGCGGACGACGAGATTCGCGCCCAGCATCTGCTCACGGTGGTGACGGGTATAGGTGTCCACGGGCCGGAACCGGAGACCCGCCGGCGGCTCGAGTCCGGCGAGCAGGGTCTCGGTCCCGGCCGCGGCATTGACGCCGTAGAAGCGCACGTTCATGTGTCCGAGGTGATCGATCTGCTCCTCGGTCACGGAACTGCGATGGGTGACGACGAGGGTGGCCGGAGGAGATTCCATGAGCGGGCGATCCTCCCCGACCCGATTCCGACACGGCAAACCGGCGGTGCTCCCGGAGCGGCGGCTACCCCATCGCGCTGGCCAGTTCGGCGAGCTTGGTCACCGAGCGCCAGTTCCGGACCGTACCCTGAATGCCGAGGCGCTTGAGCATGGGCTCGACGAAGGCCGACTGGCCCATACCGTTCGGCGTCGACAGGTACGCGTCGGCATCTCGGACGACGATCTCATCCGGCGCGTAGTCCTCGGGATCGACATCACCGACCCTGGGCACACATTCCGGATAGAGGAACGAGACGGAGACCTTCGTCGGGTCCGCGACCCGATCGGGCCACGGGTTCCCGACCACGACCGCGTCTAGTTGCTCGGCCGTGCGCACGACGACCGTCGTGTCGACGCCGGCGTCGTCGAGGATTGCGTCGTGCAGCGTGCTCGCCACGTTGGCCGCGCTCAGCCGGGACCGCAGCACCACGTTGCCGCTCTGGATGTACGTCGCTACTTCGTCGAAGCCGGCGCGCGTCGCGAGCTCACGCAACGCGTCCATCTTGAGCGACCGGCCACCCACGTTGATCCCGCGCAGCAACGCGACGTAGACCGTCACGTCACTTGTACCCGACCATGATGTGCTCGACCCACGCCTGGGGTGCGGCGGCCATCAGCGTGTTCAGATCCAGGTAGTCGTGCCACCGGACGATCTTGCCCTCCCGGATTTCCTGGACGGAGACGAACGGCAGGTGGACGTGCTCACCGGTTTCCCAGAACCACTCTTCGCTGTGCTCGGTGATCACCACGTCCCCGTCGGCCACGATCGGGCCCTCGTGCAGGACGTACTTCGCGAGCGGCCCGAGACCCAGCCGGAGCCTGGCCGCGACCTCCTCGGGTCCGAACGCGCCCTCCTCGGGGGCGGGGACATCCGTGTAGTGGCCGTCCGGCGCGAAATACGCCCCGACCGCGTCGAAATCCCGCCGGGCCAGGTCCGCCCAGAAGCGTTCGATCAGCGCCTTGTTCTCTGCAGCAGTCATGGCCGCGCACCTTACGGGCTCCGAAACAGCGTGTGAACCGTCAAGCAACGGCGCGGCGTGGCCGACACAGAACCCATGACCCGTACCGACGCGCGCCCGAGCCCCGGGCTGAGCACCACCCATCGCCTCGCCACCGGGCTCCGGGAAACGCTGTCGCAGGTCCTGCGGGGCAAACCCGAACCGACCCGTCTTGCGGTCGTGGCGTTGCTGTCCGGCGGTCACCTTCTCGTCGACGACGTGCCCGGCGTCGGCAAGACGCTGCTGGCCAAGGCGCTCGCGCGCGCCGCGGGTGGTTCGTTCCGCCGCGTCCAGGGGACCCCGGATCTCCTGCCCTCCGAAGTCACCGGGGTCTCGGTCTTTCACCTCGCCGGCAACGAATGGGAATTTCGTCCGGGCCCCTTGTTCGCCAACATCGTGCTCGTCGACGAACTCAACCGTGCCACCCCACGAACGCAGTCGGCCCTGCTCGAGGCAATGGAAGAACGTCAAGTCACCGTCGACGGAGTCACCCGCGGGTTGCCGAATCCGTTCTTCCTGGTCGCGACCCAGAACCCATTCGAGACCACCGGAACGTTCCCCCTCGTCGAAGGTCAACTCGACCGGTTCACCCTCGTCACCGCGATCGGACCGCCGGACGCGGCAACCGAACGGGAGTTGCTCCTGGGCAACGGCGGCGAGCCGGCGCTCGACCGCATGGAGCCCATCACCGACCCCACCGAACTCGCGGCGGCGGTGGCCGCGACCCGAACGGTGCACTGCGCACCCGAGGTCGCCGACTACACGGTTGCGATCGCCAACGCGACCCGGTCTCACGGCGAGGTGGCGATCGGTGCCAGCCCGCGTGCCTCCTTGGCCCTCCTCCACGCGGCCCAGGCCCACGCGGTCCTCGACGGGCGGGACTACGTGGTTCCCGACGACGTCGCCCGCCTGACGGTCCCGGTACTCGCCCATCGACTCGTCCTTCGTGATCCCGCCGCGCTCGAGCAGCACCGGGCACTCGTCCAGTCCGTGCTCGGGACGGTGGCCGCGCCGCGCCCGTGAGCGAGCTGCCGACGAGCCGGGGATCCGTTCCCCGGCCGATCATCGTGCCCAAGGCCGTGGTGATCCTGGAGCTCATCGGACTCGCGCTCTTCGTGATCGCCCGTACCACCGGTGCGGGCTGGGACATCGTGTTGCTCTGCGCCATCATCGCGGTGGTCCTGATCGGGTCTGCGCTGCCTGCGTTCGTCCTCGCTCGCGCCCGAGTCGGGGCCTCGGCCGGCGCCGACGCCACCGTGGGCCGCGTGTTCACGCTCACGCTCACGATCGATGCCCGATACGTCAAAGGCCGCGTCAAGACGTTCGACGGGTCGTGGGTCCGCATCGACCGACCGACGACGGGTCCGGTGCTCGTCACGCCGCCGCGCCGGGGAGTGGTGTCCGCGATCGAGGTCGAACTGGTGACGGCCGCACCCCTCGGACTCGCCCGATGGCGAACCGTCGTGCACGTCGACCTGCCGACCCCGATCGAGGTCGCGCCCCGACGGGAACCCACAGCCTGCCGGATCGTGGTCGGTGACACGCATACCCCCTCGTCACTTCGCCACGCCACCGCCGGGGGAACCGACCTCACGCGAGGGGTCCGGGAGTATCGGGACGGCGACCCGATCCGTTCGGTGCACTGGCCCGCGACCGCTCGTACCGGTCTCATCATGGTCCGGGAGTTCGAGGGACCCCGCCGGCCCCATGTCGTGGTCGTCGTCGACCTGCGCGGCGCTGATCCTGAAGCGGTCGCGTCACGCGCGGCAGGGATGGCCGACGACGCGCTGGCGCAGGGCGCCCGCGTCGAACTCGCCACCGCAGAGGTCGACGGACCGCGTGTCGGGTCGGTCCCGACTCCGGTGCACGTCGGTCGCCGCTTGGCTCGCGCCGTGGTCGGGCCGCCCGCGGCGGGACCGTACCCAGCGGGCGCAGTCGTACACCGCCTCGGAGGTGAGCACCGGTGAACGACGCCCAGGACGTTGTCGCCATGCGCATCAGCGTGCTGGTCGCCGTGCTCGCGGCTGCCATCGCCGCGCTCCTCGAGGGAGCCGGCGGCGGCATCCTCTGGGGGGTCGTGCTCGTGGGCCTCCCGGTCGCGTTCCTGGTCGGTTATCACGTCCGCGCGACCCGCCCAATTGCCCTGCGGGTCGCTCAGTCCGCGGCCGCGATCGGCATCCTGCTCGCGTTCTTCACCCGACTGCAGCACCTCACCGACCTCGCCGCGCTCCAGGTTCCCCTCGCGCAAGCATTCCTCTGGCTCCTCGTGCTGCACGCGCTGGACACGCCGAACCGTCGTGGATTGTTGGTCCTGCTCGTGGCGAGCCTGGTCCTCGTCGCACTCGCCGGCGTGCTCTCGATCTCAATGGTCGTCGCGCCGTGGTTCGCGCTCTGGGCGTTTGCCTCACTGACCAGCCTCGTCCTGGCCTATCGAGCCGAACTCGAGGATCTCCCGGCGCTGGACGGGTCGGCAACGCCGCGATTCTCGCGGGGCCAGCTGACAACGCCACTCGCGCTGCTCCTGGTCGTCGTGGTCGCAAGCTTCGGCGTGTTCATGCTCGTCCCGGTCGCCGGCACCAACCGGGCCCTGACGTTCCCGGCCCAACTTCCCGACTCGAGCCCCACGCGAACCGACGGCGGCCTCGCCAACCCGTCGCTGGGTTCATCGGACCCCGCAACACCGGATTCCGGAGATCCGTCGGGGAACGGGCGGTCATCCTTCGGGTACTTCGGATTCTCCGACCGCCTGGACACCTCGATCCGCGGCCGCCCCGACGACTCCCTGGTGATGCGCGTCCGCGCCTCGGCCCCGGACTTCTGGCGGGCGCAGACCTTCGATCGTTGGGACGGTCGCGTCTGGACGGTCAGCAACGACCGCCCCGCCGCGGTCCGCGGTGACAACCCGATCGGCATCCCGCGCGTCCCCGCCGACGGCCCGACCCAGACGACCACCGACGTCGACGACCTCGTGCAGACCTACTACCTCGAACAGGTCGGACCGAACACGATCTTCGCCGCGAACCAGCCGACCCGCGTCTACTTCCCGGAGAGCACGATCTTCCAGAACCAGGACGGCACCCTGCGCGCCGGTGTTCGACTCGACCCCGGTGCGGTGTACACGGTCATCAGCAGCCGGCCGCTCATCACCGAAGCGACCCTGCCGCGCGCCGCCGGTGGCAGAGGTCCCCGCTGTGATCGCCGAGCAGTACGCGCAACGCCCGGACACGACCGAGCGGGTCCGGCTGCTCGCGCGCGAGATCACGGCGTCCGCGCCGACGCCCTACGACAAGGTTCGGGCGATCGAGGCGTACCTGAACGAGCGGACCACCTACACCCTCGACATTCCGCCGCTCCCCCGAGGCGCGGACGCGGTCGATCAGTACCTCTTCGTCGACCGGCAGGGTTTCTGCGAGCAGATCGCCAGCACGCTGGTCGTGATGCTCCGCGAGCTGGGAATTCCGGCACGCCTCGCGGTGGGCTTCACCCCGGGCGAACGGAACCCGTTCACCGGTCTCTACGAGGTCAAGGCCTCCGACGCCCACTCCTGGGCCGAGGTCTACTTTCCCGGCGTCGGCTGGCAGGGCTTCGACCCGACCGCGTCCGTGCCCCTCGCCGGCGAGTCGGGGATCGACGCGGCAGGGGCCGGAGCTTTGGACTACCTCAGCGCGCGCCTCAACATTCCGACCGGCGTTCTCGTTGCCGTCGGCATCGGGGCGGGCGTCGTGGGTCTGGTGATGGCGCTGCGTTCCCTTCGGCGACGTCGTCCCGCCCGGATCGCGATCTCGCGTTCGTGGGGCTCCCGGCAACTCGCGCGGCTCGAACGGATCGGATCCCGTCATGGTCGGCGACGAGCACCCGCCGAGAGCACGCCGACGTATGTCCGCGCGCTCGGCGGGATCGCGCCGGACCACGCGGAGGATCTGCTCCAGGTCGGAGCCGCAATCGACGGGGCAATGTTCGGCCCGGCCCCACTCGATCCGATCGTGCAAGAGATGACCGAAGCACTCCTCGACGGCATCGAGGAACACTGGACGGCCCAGAGTCACCCCGAAGACCTCATTCCGGTCGGTCGCTGATCGGGCGTCCGATCAGACCGATACTCCCTCGAAGATCGCGACCTTGACACCGCGGCGCGCCAACTCCGCGAGAAACGCCGGGGCTCGCACGACACCACCGAGGCCGGTCACGCCCGGCCTCGGGTCCACCAGGCCGGGGAGTCGGCCGGCCAATCCGAGCACCGTCAGCGCCAGGACCGTCCCCGCCGCGATCTCGGTTCGCTCAATCGCCCCGTAGACCAAGATGTCGCGCCCCGCACCGCGGGTTCCCCACACCTCGACCCGCACCGCACCCCACTCGTTCACGGCCGGCGGGCGCCGGGGCCAGGTGCGCGGCGATTTGGCCGGCCGAGCGAAGCGCATCGTGGCCCGGTCGAGGCCAGGGACCGCATGGCCAAGGAGCTCGAGCCCGTTCGCCACCGGCTCGCAGGCCTGTGCGTCCACCGGATTGGGAAACCACACCAGCTCCTCGCCGCCCCGCTTGCGCAGTTCGGCCACGACGCCGTTGCGGCGTTCGGCACCAAGCCCGGTCAGAGCGACCCGGACCGTGCTCGCGCTCGCCTCACCGGCCGAACCCCATCGCGCCACGTTCACGTCATCGACGGTGTCGAAGGAATCGGCGGCGTGTCGCACCAGGACATCCGCGAGCCCCGGGGCCAACCCGGCCCCGACGACGACGGGCACCCCGAGTTCGACCGCGCGCTCGTCGAGTTCGAGGAGCTCCGCGATCGCCGCGGTGTCGTCGGTCGCGGTCGCGACCGGAACACCTGCTTCGAGCGCATCGCGCACCACCATGACGTCGTCGCCCGCCGGGACCGCGGCCGCAATCGCCTCGACTCCTTCCGGCACCGGATTGCCGGCCTGCCAGTCGATCACTTCGACCTTGTCGCCCATCAGCTTGGCGATCTCCGCCGCGCGCTTGGGGCGGGCATCGGCCAGCAGCACCTTCGCGACACCGGGCGTGTCGATCAACTGACGGGCGGCGCGTCCCCCGACCTCGCCGGCGCCGACGAGCAGAATCGTCGTCACCGGAACTCGGGTGCTTCGAGTTCCCGCCACCCGCCGGTGACCGGGGGAACCCCGCCTTTGCCCCGAAGTCGGACGAACGCGCCGGCCAACGCTGCCACCACGACCACGATCAATCCTCGCCGAAAGGCCCGCATCGTCGGAGTGTAGGACGCGTCCCGCTGGTGAGCAGTGGGCGCCAGGGCCTTGACGGCAGGCCGCACCCGACTAATATACAACCGGATGGTTGTAGATACTCCGGCTCGGACGTCCGACGCCCGTTTCCATGCACTCGCAGATCCGACCCGTCGCGACATCGTGCGAGCGCGTCCTGCGCGACGCGCTGTCGGTATCGGCACTCGCGCGCAACTACCCCATGAGCTTCGCCGCCGTACAGAAGCACGTCGCGGTGCTCGAGCGCGCGGGCATGGTCACCAAGACTCGGCGCGGCCGGGAACGGCTCGTGCTCGGCAACGTCGTGGCGGTACGCGAAACCGCCGCGTTGCTCGACGAACTCGAGGCCATCTGGCGTGATCGCATCGACCGGATGAGCGAGATCCTTGCCCATGCCGACCCAGGAGTAACCGAATGAGCGTGACGAACATCGAGAAGGATCCAGCGTCGAAGACCCTACGGATCACCGCGTCGTTCGACGCCCCGATCCAACAGGTCTGGCAACTGTGGGCCGATCCGCGCCGGCTGGAACGCTGGTGGGGTCCGCCGACCTACCCGGCGACGGTGACCGAACACGATCTCCGCCCTGGCGGCTCGGTGAAGTACCACATGACCGGACCCGAGGGCGATGAGCACGGCGGCTGGTGGGCGGTGACCATGGTCGAAGAGCTCAATCGCATCGAGTTCGACGACGGCTTCGCGGACGAGGCTGGTCGGCCGAACTCGGAGATGCCCGTCACCGCGTGCGGCGTGACCTTCGAGGCCACGCCGAGCGGTGGCACCGAGATGGTCATCACCAGCACGTTCCCGTCGAGCGAGGTCATGGAACAGATGATCTCGATGGGGATGGAGGAGGGCATGGCGGCGGCGATGGGCCAGATGGACACGCTGCTCGCCTGACGAGAGCCGGAGTCGTGGGTCCGGGCGGTGCGCGCCACCCAACGCACCGTCCGGGCACCGCAGGGTGGATCTGCGGTGCGGCGCCCAGGCCGGTCAGCCGGAGTCGTGGGTCCGGGCGGTCGCGCCACCCAACGCACCGTCCGGGCACCGCAGGGTGTATCTGCGGTGCGGCGCCCCAGGCCGGTCAGCCGGAGTCGTGGGTCCGGGCGGTGCGCGCCACCCAACGCACCGTCCGGGCACCGCAGGGTGTGGAAGTGGGGCTAGCAAGAATCGAACTTGCGACCTCATCCTTATCAGGGATGCGCTCTAACCGACTGAGCTATAGCCCCCGCGAAGGCGCAGAGATTAGTCCGGCCACGGCGGGCGGGGCCGAACGAAAGTGTTCTGCTACTCGGCGTCGACGAGCGTCATTTCGATCCCGCCGACCAGCTCGGAGAAGACGTTGAACAGAGCTGCCGCGAGCGTCGTCAGGATCGTGGACACCGCCACGAAGACCAGCCCGACCAGCGCGAAGCCGACGAGGAGTTGCCCACCCACGAGTCGGTAGTTCTTCGCGCTCAACAACTCGCCCATGAAATCCTCGAAGTTGTGAATGCCACCGGCCGCATCCACCAGCAGCCAGGCGACGATGCCGGCGACGATCAGTACGGCAAGCGCGGCGAGGTAGAAGCACAGCGAGATCTTCAGGACCGACCAAAGGTCGACCTTGCGAACCTCGACTCGCTTCCGTCCAGCGCGACGATCCTTGCGGACAACCTGCTCGCCGGAACCTTCGGTCGGCGGCGCGGCCTTTCGTTCGGCCCGCTTGGCCTTGGCCGGCTTCGCTGGCGGCTTCTCCGTTGCCTGCTCCGTTGCCTGCTTCGCCACCGTCGCCGCCGAATCCATTGGCTACTCGTCCTCCACTTCGGCGCCTTCCAGCACCCGGGCGACCGCGACGACACTCTCGCCGGAGTTCAGCGCAGCAACCTTGACGCCGGTGGCATCACGGCCCTGCGACGAGATGTCACGGACTCCGGTCCTGATGATATTGCCCGCCGAGGAAAAGACGAGGATCTCCTCATCGGGCTGCACCGTGAACGCCGCCACGACGCCCGCTCGACTGAGGGTGATCTTCATGCCCCGGACGCCCTGCCCACCGCGACCCTGGGTGTTGAACCGATCCAGTTTGGTGCGCTTCCCATGGCCACTTTCACTCACGAACAACATCACCGAGTCGTCCTTGGCCACGTCGCAGGAAACCACCGCGTCCTCGGCGTTCTTGAGCTTCATACCTCGGACGCCGGCCGCGGCACGACCCATCGGACGAACGTCGGTCTCACTGAACCGGATCGTCATTCCGTTTCGGGACACCATGAAGACGTCTTCCTCGCCCGTCGTCTGGATCACCCGTACCAGCTCGTCGCCATCCTTCAACTTGATCGCGATCAGACCGGTCCGCAGTGACGAGTCGTACTCGCTCATCTTCGTCTTCTTGACCTGACCGCGCTTGGTTGCAAAGAACAGGTACGCGCCATCCTCGTAGGTACGGGTGTCGATGACCGCCTGCACCCGCTCCTCGGGTCCGAGTGCGAGCAGGTTCACGATCGCGGTGCCGCGCGCGGTCCGCTCCTTCATGGGGATCTCGTGCGCGCGCAGCCGATAGACCTTGCCCTGATTCGAGAAGAACAGGAGGTACGAGTGCGCGGTCGTGGTCAGCAGGTGCGCGACGAAATCCTCGTCCTTGAGTGACGACCCGCGAACTCCCTTGCCCCCTCTACCTTGTTTGCGGAAGGCATCAGCGGCGACGGTCTTGACGTAACCCTTGGCCGAGAGCACCACCACGCACTCTTCGTCCTCGATGAGGTCGAGATCGGCGATATCGCCGGTGTCGAGGGTGACCTGCGTCCGACGTTCGTCGGCAAACTTCTCGCGAACATCGGCCAGTTCCCCCGAGATGACCTCCATCTTCTTCTGGTCACTGGCGAGGATCGCTTCGAGTTCCTTGATCGCCTTGGCGAGGTCGGCGAGTTCGTCGCGCAGCTTCTGACCTTCGAGCTGGGCCAGTCGCCGCAGCTGCATGTCGAGGATGTGGTTCGCCTGGATCTCGGTGAACTCGAACGGTTTGGCCTGCAATGCAGTTCGCGCGGCGTCGGTGTCCTGCGAGCCGCGGATCAACGCGATGATTTCGTCGATCACCTCGAGCGCGCGCACCAACCCCTCGACGATGTGCGCACGGTCGCGCTTCTGGCGCAGCCGGTACTCGGTCCGGCGGGTGATCACCACGACCTGGTGTTCGAGGTACACGCGGAGTGCCTCGCGCAGGTTCAACAGACGCGGGACTCCGTCGACGAGTGCGAGGAGGTGCACCGCGAAGTTGGCCTGCATCGGCGTGTGCTTGTAGAGCTGGTTCAACACCACCTGTGAGTTCGCGTCTCGCTTGAGTTCCACCACGAGTCGTACCGAGTCACCGGCGGACTCGTTTCGCACGTCGCGGATGCCTTCGATCTTCCGCTCGTTGACCAGATCCGCGATCTTGGACCCGATGACTTCCACCGACGTCTGGTACGGCACTTCGGTGACGACGATCCGCTGCTCGCCCTTGCGGCCCTCGTCGATTTCCGCGACCGCGCGCATCTTGATCGAGCCACGCCCGGTGCGGTACACGTCACGCGCGCCCGCCTGACCGAGGATGAGTCCACCGGTCGGGAAGTCGGGCGCCTTGACGAAGGCCATCAGATCGTCGGAGGTCGCGTCGGGGTTGTCGATCAGGTGTTGGGTCGCGTCGATGACCTCGCCGAGATTGTGGGGCGGGATATTCGTCGCCATGCCGACCGCGATCCCGCCGCCGCCGTTGACCAAGAGATTCGGATAGCGCGCCGGGAGCACACCGGGCTCGTCGTTGTTCCCGTCATAGGTTTCGGCGAAGTCGACGGTGTCCTCGTCGATGTCACCGAGAATCTGCATAGCGAGCGGGGCCAGCTTCGCCTCGGTGTATCGCATGGCGGCCGGACGGTCGTTCGGGTCCGGCGAACCGAAGTTCCCGTGCCCGTCGACAAGCGGGTACCGCAATGAGAAGTCCTGTGCCATCCGCGCCAGGGCGTCGTAGATCGACTGGTCGCCGTGGGGGTGATACTTCCCCATGACGTCGCCGACTGCGGACGCGCACTTCTTGTGGTTGCGCTCCGGACGGAGACCGCCCTCGTACATGCCGTAGAGGATTCGGCGCTGCACCGGTTTCAGGCCGTCGCGCGCGTCGGGAAGTGCGCGCGACGTGATGACCGACATCGCGTAGTCGAGGAAGGAGCGTTCCATCTCCTCTTGGATCTCGACTGGTTCGATGTTCATTTCGAGGGGCTGCGAGCCGTCGGGCAACGGGACCTCCGGTCCGGTTTCGCGGGCGGGTGGATGATCCGAAGATCAGATGTCGAGGAAGCGGACGTCCTTGGCGTTCTCCTGGATGAAGCCTTTACGCGATTCGACGTTGTCGCCCATCAGCGTGGCGAACACCTCATCCGCGATCGCGGCGTCTTCGACAGACACCTTGAGCAACGAACGCGTCTCACGGTTCATGGTCGTGGCGCCGAGTTCCTGCCAGTCCATCTCCCCCAGACCCTTGAACCGGCTGACTTCGAACTTTCGGTTCGAGTGTTCGGACTCGAACCGCCGCAACGCTCCTTCGTCCTTGAGGTAGTTGCGTTCCTTGCCCACATCGGCACGGAACAGCGGCGGCTGCGCGACATAGACGTGCCCGCCCCGGACCAACTCACTCATTTGGCGGTAGAGGAACGTCAGGAGCAAGGTTCGGATGTGTGATCCGTCGACGTCCGCGTCACTCATCAGGATGATCTTGTGATAGCGGAGCTTGGCGACGTCGAACTCCTCGGCGATGCCGGTACCCGCGGCGGTAATGAGCGTCTGGATCTCCTCGTTCTTGAGCATCTTGTCCATGCGGGCCCGCTCGACGTTGAGGATCTTCCCTCGAATCGGCAGGATTGCCTGGTACTCGGGATTCCTCGCCCGCTTGGCGGAGCCGCCGGCGCTGTCGCCCTCGACGATGAACAGCTCGCAGTCCTCGGGTTTCCGCGAAGAGCAGTCCGCCAGCTTGCCGGGCATGGCCGAGGACTCCAACAGTGACTTCCGGCGAGTGAGGTCACGGGCCTGTCGGGCCGCGAGTCGCGCCGGGCAGCCTGGGTGGCCTTGGCGACAATTTGCTTCGACTCGGCCGGGTGTTCTTCGAGCCACTCCCCCAGCTTCTCGTTCGTGGCCTTCTCGACCATCGATCGCATCTCGGTATTGCCGAGCTTGGTCTTGGTCTGACCTTCGAACTGCGGGTTCTGCAACTTCACCGAGAGGATCGCGGTCAGGCCCTCCCGGATGTCCTCGCCCAGGAGGTTCGGGTCCTTCTCCTTCAGCAGGTTCTTGCCGCGGCAGTACTTGTTGACCGCGTTGGTCAGGGCCTTCTTGAAGCCCTCCTCGTGCATACCGCCCTCAGTCGTCGCGATGTTGTTCGCGAACGAGTGAATGCCTTCGTGGTACCCCGTGTTCCACTGCATCGCGACATCGACTTCGGAGGTGTCCGCGACGTCCTCGAACGCGACAACCCGCTTGAAGATCGGCTCCTTCGCCGCGTTGAGGTGCCGAACGAAGTCCGTGATGCCGCCGGCGAACTTGAAGTTCTGCTCGGAGACGGGGTCCACCCGCTCATCGCGGAAGCGGATCTCGAGGCCCTTGTTCAGAAACGCCATCTCGCGGAGCCGCTCGATGAGCGTCTGGGCACGGAACTCGGTCTCTTCGAAGATCGTGTCGTCGGGCCAGAACGTCACCGTCGTCCCCGTCTTCTTCGACGGACCCTTCTCGGTGAGCTTGTCCACCGGCTTTCCACCGTTGTGGAACGACATCTCCCAGCGGGAGCCGTCCCGATGGATCTCGAGGTCCAGACGGGTGGAGAGCGCGTTCACCACCGACACGCCCACGCCATGGAGACCCCCGGAGATCTTGTAGCCCTCACCACCGAACTTCCCGCCGGCGTGCAGCACGGTGAGGACGACCTCGGCCGCCGACTTGTTCTTGTACTCCTTGTGATTGTCAACGGGGATCCCGCGACCGTTGTCGGTCACCCGACACCCGCCGTCCGCGAGTAGCGAGACGTCGATACGGGTGGCGTGACCCGCCATGGCTTCGTCCACGGCGTTGTCCACCACCTCGTACACGAGGTGGTGCAATCCGGAAATACCGGTCGATCCGATATACATGCCCGGTCGCTCGCGAACGGGCTCCAGGCCCTTGAGCACCGTGATGTCTTTCGCCCCGTAGGCCACCCGCGCAACACCTCTCTCCGCTCGTGCAACTCGGTCCGACGCTCGCCCTGGGGTCACACCCGTGCGGTAGTCGCGGGCGGGAACTCGATGGGCACCGGACACGCCCCGAATCCGGCCCCCCGGACTGGCTCGCGAAGACGCGAAAGTGCAGGTCAGAGGGGGTGTTCGGGGTGGGGACAGTGTACCACGGAGGGGTGACCAACCTGGGGTTTTCGCGGCGGATTCGGTGCCGCTTCAGTCGGTGCCCGAACCCCGACTCTCGCGCCCGGGCCCCGCGACCGCGATCTCGCGAATCGTCGCGGTCGGAAACCGCTCCTCGAGCGCGGTCAGCAGTCCCGCCGACAGGTACCGGAACTGTCCCGCCCACGCCGGGTCGTCGACGGCGATCCGCAGCACCCCACCGCGCAGCACCACCGGGTGCGAGTGCCGAGCGAGCGCGTCACCCACGAGTTCCGGCCAGCACCGCGCCATCGCCTCCAGCTGCGAGGGTGCTGCCGCGCCCAACTCGCGCCGGACTCGTTCGAGGGCATCGCCAACCGGTCTCGGATGCTCACCCATCGAGCGCACCTCCGTGGATGGTGAGCGCGGCATCCGCGCGGATCTCGTCGGGAAGGACACCGGCCGTGGTGACCAAGGTCTGCGTCGCCGGCAGGTGCGCGACCAGGGCTGCGGACCGCAACGGATCCAACTCACTGAAGACGTCGTCGAGCAGGAGCACCGGAGCGGTACCGACCCGGGCGGCAACGATGTCGTGGCCGGCCAGTCGCAGCGCCAACGCGAGGGTTCGTTGTTCGCCCTGCGACGACGTGGTGCCGCGCGTCCAGTCCGTCGAGCATGAAAGTCCAGTCGTCGCGATGCGGCCCGACCAGGGTCACCCCGCGATCTTCCTCCCGCCGCCGCAGCGCGGCCAGCCCTGCGATCAGCGCCGCCGCGGGATCCTGGGCATCGAGTTCCGGGCCCCACTCCGCCTCGTAGCGTGTCGAGATCTCAGCCGGCACACCGGCGAGATTCGCATACGCCGCGGCCACCGCCGGTGCGAGCGCGTCGATGAGCCCCAGCCGGCTACCCAACAAGGCGGCCCCGGTAGCGACGAGACGCTCGTCGAGCACATCCCGGGTGACCCGATCCTCCTGACTCCGGATTCCCGCTCGCAGGAGCGCGTTGCGCTGTTTGAGCACCCGGTCGTACTCCGCGATCACCCCGGCGTGACGAGCGCTGGTTGCCACGAGCAGTTCGTCGAGAAAGTCCCGCCGGCCCCCCGGCGCGCCCTTGACCAAAGCCAGGTCATCCGGCGCGAACACCGTCACGTACAGGTGCTCGCCGAGATCCCGCCGCCGAGTGACCGGCTGCTTGTTGACCAGCATCCGGTTCCGGCCGGTCGCCGCGAATCGCGACCTCGATGAGAGCATCCCGGGTCTCGTCACCGACCTCGGCACGCACGATGGCTTCGTCGCATCCGGCCCGGACCAGTGCTCGGTCCGGTACCCCCCGCAAGGAACGGCCGCTCGCCAGCCACGCCACGGCCTCGAGCAGGCTGGTCTTGCCCTGACCGTTGCGACCGGTAATCACGGTGCAGCCGGGCCCGAACTCCAGCTCCACCTGCCGGTAGCACCGGAAGTCGGCCAACCACAGCCGACTGATCTGCACGTCAGCTGATCCGAACCGGCATCAAGAGGTAGAGGAACTCCTGGTGGTCCGCCCCGCGGAGCGTGGCCGGCTTGAGTGGGTCCATGGTCTCCAGGACCGCTTCGTCGCCTTCGATCGCGGAGAGGCCGTCCAAAAGAAACTGGGGATTGAAGGCCACCGTGACGTCGGTGCCCTCGAACTTCGCGTCGATCGCCTCGGCCGCATCGGCCCGCTCCTGTGCCGTCGCGGAGAGCTCGAGTCCGGACGCGGACATGGCGAGCCGTACCGGGGTCCCTTCGCGGCCTTCACCGACGATCTGCATCAGCCGGGCGGCTTCCTCGAGCTCACCCCGGTCGACGTTGAGGCGATTCGGATAGCCGCTCGGAATCAGTTGTTCGTAGTTCGGGAACTCACCTTCGATCAGGCGTGTCGTCACCGACCGAGACTCATTCGCGAATCGCACTTCACGTTCGCCCAACGTGACCTCGATCGTTCCCGACGAGAACACCCGTTGGACCTCGTTCAGTCCGCGTGCGCCGACGAGAACCTTCTGGCCCTCGCCGAGCATCCCGATGCTGTCCAGATCACGGACGGCCAGACGGTACGAGTCCGTCGCAACCAGTCTGAGCCCGGTTGGCGTCGCCGCCAGGAGCACACCCGTGAGGATCGGACGGGCGTCGTCGCGGGAGGCTGCGGGGATGACCTGACGGAGCGCGGCAGCGAGCGGTTCCGCGTCGACGGTCACCGGTGTACCGACGGGTTCGGGAACCCGCGGGAACTCGTCAGCCGGAAGGAGTCGGACCCCAGCCCGGGCCGGGCCGGCGGAGATTCGCGCGTCGTCGCCTTCGACCTCGAAGGTCACCGTCCCCGGCTTGAGTCGGGTCGTCAGACCGTCGAACAGCTTGGCCGGCACAACTGCGTTGCCAGGATCGTCGACCTGGGCGGGCAGGGAGACCCGGATGGTGAGATCAAGATCCGAGCCGACCAGTTCGACCGTGTTGTCGACTGCGGTGACCTGGACCCCGGAGAGCACGGGAAGTGCTCCGCTGCGAACCGCCACGGCGCGCTGCGCGGTACCGATCGCCTCGGCAAGGGTGTCACGCTCGCAGCGGAACTTCACTGTCCACCTCCGGTATACGAAGAGATAAGAATTTGTAGCACTGGTAGTAGGTCCTGTGGATTGTGGATCATGACGCGTCGGTCCTGGTGGGATGGTCTATTGCTGTCCACATGATGATCCCCCGAATCCCCCGTTCGCGAATCACTCGAATGTCGTTTTCTGAGGTTTCCCACCGACCGGTCGAGATTTCCACAGCACTCCACAGGGTTATCCACCGGTGCCCAGCCGGACCCGACTCATCAACTCGTTGACCTGGTCGAAGACCTGATGACGCTCGGTCATCAGCGCCTTGATCTTCTCGACCGCGTGAATGACGGTGGTGTGATCGCGGCCGCCGAACTCTTCGGCGATCTTCGGGTAGGAGAAGTCCGTCAATTCGCGAAAGACGTACATGCCGATCTGGCGAGCGATGACGAGAGGGCGTCGGCGGCTCTTGCCACAGAGATCCTCGACGGTGAAGCCGAACATCTCCGCCGTCTCGTCGAGGATCAGCTCCGGGGTCACCACTCTCGGCTTGGAGGGCGGGAGCAGATCGCCCAGGACGGCTTTCGCCACGGTCTCGTCCAATGTGGCCCGGTGGAGGCTGGAATAGGCGGCGATGCGAATAAGGGCGCCTTCCAACTCACGCACGTTGTCACTGATGTTGGAGGCGATGAACGCGAGTACTTCGTCGGGAATGTTCTCGAGTCGCTCGGATTCTGCCTTCATCCGCAGGATCGCGAGTCGGGTCTCGAACTCGGGTGGCTGGATGTCGGTGATCAGGCCCCACTCCAATCGAGTCCGGAGCCGGTCTTCGAGCCGAGGGATCTGTTTCGGTGGGCGGTCCGAGGACAAGACGATCTGGCCCCCCGCACCGTGGAGTGAGTTGAAGGTGTGGAAGAACTCTTCCTGGAGTTGTTGGGAGCGTTCCAGGAACTGGATGTCGTCGACCAGGAGGAGATCGACCTCGCGGTATCGGCGGCGAAAGGAGTTCGCGGCGTTGTTCCGAATCGCGTCGACGAACTCGTTCATCAGTGTTTCGGTCGAGACGTAGCGGATGCGCCCGAGTTGGTGGACTTCCTGCGCGTAGTTCCCGATGGCGTGCAGCAGGTGGGTCTTGCCGAGACCGGCGGGTCCGTAGATGAACAGCGGGTTGTACGACCGGGCCGGGGCCTCGGCCACCGCGAGCGCGGCCGCGTGCGCGAAGCGGTTCGATGCGCCGATGACGAAATGCTCGAAGGTGTATCGGGGATTCAACGCGGTCGGCGATGGTCCGCTCTCCGCGGGGGTCGACGGCAGGGCGGCCTCGGCGACCACCTCGGTGGGCGTCACTGTGGAGCCCGGAAGGATGAGCACGGGTTCGTCGACCCGGGGACCATGTTCGATGGTGAGGTCGATGATGATGTCGTCGCCGGTGATCTCCTGGACCACGGCGGCGATCAATCCGCGGTAATTCGACCGAATTCGCTCACACACCACGCCGTTGGGAGTGACGAGTCGGAGGGTATCGCCCTCGAGTTCGACGGCGCGGACATCCCGGAACCACGTGTTCCAGGTCGCCTGGGAGAGCTGCTGCTGCAAGGCCACAGTGGCTTGGTCCCAGGTTTGTGCCGCGGTGGTGACACGCCAGTCAGGAATTTCCACAGCCCCGTCCACAAGTGTGGAGAACCCCGCCTCGTCGTGGCGAGGGGTTGCTCCGCCGAGTCGGCTTCCTCCGCCGGTCCGGTACGACCACCCAGGACCCTCCCGCCGATCCGAAGCCGTGGCGACCGACGGGACGGCGAACGTAGCAGCCGTCGTCTCCGCGTCAAGGGAGTCAGCCAGAAGATCAACGATGTAATTCGAAGCCTGCGGTGGTGTCATCCCCAGGTAGGCGACTGAGTCGCGCGAGTCGTGGTGGAGTTGTCCCCGGTTCGCGCCTTCCGTGAGATCGGGGTCGGAATCGGGGCGGGCCCGATCAGCTGCGCCGACGGCGATGCCCACAAGTTCTCGCCCGCCGCGTTGCGACGCGCGGTCACGAACCTCTAGGATCCCACGGTTCTCGCCCTTCCCCCGGCCCGGCCCTGCTTCGCCTTCCGCCGCCCGAGGGCATACCGACGCCCGTCGCCCAGGAGGCTTCCCGGTGAAGCGCACCTTCCAGCCCAACAACCGCAAGCGCAAGAAGAAGCACGGGTTCCGGACGCGTATGCGTACCCGTGCCGGCCGTGCGGTCCTGCGGTCCCGCCGGCAGCGTGGCCGCTCCCGGATCTCGGCCTGATCCACCGCATTCGTCACCGTGCCACGTTCCTCGCGTTCGGCCGCGTTCGGCCGACTCGGCGCGGCCCGGTCTGGGTCCGAGTCGTGGAGGTCGCCGAGGGGCCACCACAGGTGGCGTACGCCGTGGGCCGCAGTGTCGGCAACGCCGTGGCGCGAAATCGACTCCGACGGAGGTTGCGCGCAGTGATCTTCGAGCATGATTGTCGGCTTCGGCCCGCGACTGCGTACCTGGTGGGTGCGACTCCCGCAGCGACGCGACTCGACCCCGAAGAACTGCGACGGCTGGTCGCGGAGTGCCTGGAGGATTCCCGGTGACCGACGTGGCTTCGCCGTCGTGGTCTGCCCGAGCCGGGATGACCGCCATCCGGGGTTACCAGAAAATGACATCGGGGATGACGCCACACTGCCGGTTCGCCCCCTCCTGCTCGCACTACACCTACGAGGCGATCGAGCGACTGGGGTTGGTCAGGGGTGTCATGAAAGGCGCACGTCGGGTGAGTAGATGTCATCCGTGGAATCCAGGGGGCTACGACCCCGTCATCGACCCGAACGCCAGTTCGACCCCAGGGGGGTAGTCCGCAATGTGGGATGCAATCCGCGACGGACTCGGCACTGTCCTCGCGTTCTTCTATGGCGTCATCCCGAGTTCCGGGGTGGCCATCATTCTGTTGACGGTCGCTGTCCGGTTGGCGATGTTCCCGCTGACCGCCAAGCAGGCGAAGTCCATGCTGGCCATGCAACGCGCGCAGCCGGAGATCAAGAAACTCCAGGCGAAGTACAAGAACGATCGTCAGAAGCTCAACGAAGAGACGATGAAGTTCTACAAGGAGAACGAGATCAATCCGCTCGGCGGATGTCTCCCGCTCCTGGTGCAGATGCCGGTGTTCATCGCGCTGTATCAGACCTTGCGCCACATCGAAAAGTTCATCCCCGAGAACTCGAAGATGTTCCAGGACATCTGCAACGGCGAGACGCTCGCGCGATGCAGTGCCGCGCCGAACCTGCCGGATATGAAGTTCCTGGGTATGAACCTCACGGAATCCGCCGCGCAAGCGTCGAAGTCCGGGATCGGCGAAGCGCTGCCGTACCTCGTGCTGGTTGGTCTCGTGGTCGTGACGGGATTCGTCCAACAGCGTCAGACGATGCGCAATCAAGTCAACCCGAACCCACAGATGGCGATCATCGGCAAGATCTTTCCCTTGATGTTCGCGTTCATCTCCTGGGGACTGCCGGCCGGCGTCGGGCTCTACTTCGCCACATCGAACCTCTGGCAGGTGGGTCAACAGGAGGTTGTGTTCCGCACGATCGGAACTGCCGCCGGCGGCGCCGCCGCCGAAGAAGTCTCGAGGATCACTCAAGGGTGGGGACGACGCGACCTCGGGCGATGTGCTCGTCGACGATCCGCCGACGAGCAGACTCCGCGAAATCCGGGAAGTCGTCGTCCGGGAAGCAGGGGGGATCGAAGGGCTCGAAGGGCTCGACCGGCTCGAGCGGGAAGTCCCAGCCACAGGGATCAAAGGCTCAAGCCTCCAAGCCACAGGGATCGCAGGGCAAGGCCCGAAGCAACCGGAAGCGGAAACGATAGATGGAATGGGTCCAGACCACGGGACAGACCGTGGCAGCCGCGTTGGACGCCGCGCTCGACGAGCTCGGGGTTCACGAAGATGACGTCGAGTACGAAGTCCTCGAGGAGCCGAAAGCCGGATTCCTCGGTCGCTTCGGAGGCTCGGAGGCCCGCATCCGAGTGCGTCTGAAGCCCATTTCGCGCGAGAAGCCGCAGGACCGTCGGCGGGGACGGAAAGGCGGGGGTCGGAAGGGCGAGCGGTCCGGCGGTGGAGGAGACCGGCCCGGGCACGGGCGCGGCGGTCGGAAGCAGCCGGCCAAGCGCGACGCAGCCCCCAAGGGCGACGCAGCCCCCAAACAGGATCGACAGTCGACAACGAACGAAGGGCCCCGAACCGTGGACGAGCAAAGTATGCCGGTAGAAGAGCAAGCCGAGGTCGCGGAGGAGTTCGTGATCGGTTTGATCGAGGCCATCGGGCTGGTTGCCGAGACCCACGCTACGCCCGGTGACGATCTGGTCGAGGTCGAAGTGACCGGCAGCGAGTTGGGGCTCCTGGTCGGGCCGAAGGCCGCGACACTCAGCGCGATCGAGGAACTGACCCGCGCCGTTGTGCAGCGAGAAGCTGGAGGGCAGGCCGCCCGCGTCCGGGTTGACGTCGGTGGCTACCGGGCCAAGCGGCGTGAGGCGCTCGCGGCGTTCACGGAGAAGGTCGTCGACGAAGTCCTCGAAAGCGGTGAGGAGCGGGCGATGGAGCCGATGGGCGCCAGTCGACCGGAAGACGGTGCACGACGCCGTCAACGAGATCGACGGGGTCGAGACGGTGTCGATGGGCGAGGACCCACGGCGCTACGTGGTGATCCGCCCCACGTGATCCCGACGGCGCTGCTCGACGTCCTTCAGGACGCGCAGCGCATCGGGCTCCTGGGCCCGACGCCGGTCGAGGACCACGTGGAACACGCGCAAGCCTGGGCCGACGGTCCTCGAGCCCGCGGACTTCGTGGATCTGGGGAGTGGAGCGGGAGTGCCCGGACTGGTGCTCGCTTGGCTCTGGCCCGAAGTTCAGGGAGCGTTGCTCGAGAGCCAGGCCCGGAGGGCTGGGTGGCTCCGCTCGGCAGTGGCCCGTCTCGATCTGGGCGCCCGGGTCTCCGTGCTGGAGGGCCGAGCGGAGGTACTGAGCCACGATCCGCGATTCCGGGAGGCCTTTCGACTGGCGGTGGCCCGGGGATTCGGCTCGCCGGCGACGACCGCGGAATGCGGCGCGGGCCTGGTGGCGGTGGGAGGCATGCTGAGCGTGAGCGAGCCGCCCGAAAGCCAAACTCGGTGGTCGTCCACGGGACTTCGCGAGGTTGGCCTGGGAATTCCCGAGCGAGTCGTGCACGAGGGCCGTTCCTTCGTTATCCTCCCGAAGACCTCACCGCTGGCCACCCGGTTTCCCCGGCGCCAGACCCCACAGAAGCGCAACCCGCTTTGGTGACATGTTCCACGTGGAACATTGTCGGGACGGGGGGCCCGGGATGTTTCACGTGGAACATCCCTCACCTGGAACGAAGCAGGAGGACGGATGGAGCCCGCCGACCCCAAACGCCGCGGCCGTCGACTGTTCGGTTCCCTGCGCCGCGGTGAGCCCGAGATGGAAGAACCCGCGCCAGCTCCGGAAGCGGACCCGGCCGAAGAGGCTGAAGGCGAAGAGGAGCCCACCCAAGCGATGACTGATGAGCGGGATACGGAATCCCCGGAACAGCAGGACACCTCCGAACCGACAACTCCACCATCGGAGGGGCCGAGCGAACCGGAGCAACCAGCCATGACGGTGGTTGCCGCGGG
This sequence comes from uncultured Acidimicrobiia bacterium, assembly GCA_963701625.1. GTDB lineage: Bacteria > Actinomycetota > Acidimicrobiia > IMCC26256 > JAENVU01 > JAENVU01. The sequence continues at coordinate 108,214 of CAVPAT010000008.1, forward strand.
TCGTGAGGAGGAGGAACTCGGTGGAGAGCAGGAACGCTCGGAGCCGAGGGAAGATGACGCGGGCGACTCGGCCGAGGCCGATTCGCCGGATGACGACGAGTGGCCGATTCCGTACGAACTGCCCAGGATCCTGGCCATCGCCAATCAGAAGGGCGGCGTGGGGAAGACCACGACCTCGGTCAACCTCGGGGCGTCGCTGGCAGAGATGGGCTACCGGGTCCTCGTCGTCGATCTCGACCCGCAGGGGAACGCGACGACGGGCCTCGGGGTCAACGCCCGCGAACTTGCCGGCTCGATCTACGACGTGATCATGAGCGATGCGCCGGTGGAAGATTGCGTCGAGCCGACGTCGCTCAAGAACCTCTTCGTGGCGCCGGCGACGATCGACCTCGCGGGAGCGGAGATCGAGTTGGTGCCGGCGTTCAGTCGGGAGTTGAAGCTCCGCCGGGCGCTTCACGAGATCCGAGACGACTACGACTACATCGTGATCGATTGTCCGCCGTCGCTCGGACTGTTGACGGTGAACGGCCTGGCGGCGGCGGACGATGTCGTGGTCCCGATCCAGTGCGAGTACTACGCGCTCGAAGGTCTGAGTCAACTGATCCGAAATGTGAGCCTGGTGCAGAAGAACCTCAACCCGAGCTTGGATGTCCGGGGGATCGTGCTCACGATGTTCGACGCCCGGACGAAGTTGGCCGACCAGGTCGAGCAAGAGGTCCGCAAACACTTCGGGCGGACGGTGTATCAAACTGTGGTGCCCCGGACGGTGCGGCTCTCCGAGGCCCCGTCGTTCGGTCAGCCGATCATTGTGTTCGATCCCACCTCGCGGGGTGCCGTGGCATACCGCGAGCTGGCCAAGGAGGTGAGCAGTGGCGCGACGCGGCGGACTGGGTAAGGGTTTGGGGGCACTGATCCCGGCAGGCCCGGGCATGGAGTCGACCGGAGGGCTGCGTGAGATCGACGTCGCCGCGGTTCGACCCAACCAGTACCAACCCCGGGAACGATTCGACGAGGAGTTACTCAGCGAGCTGACCGAGTCCATTCGCGAGGTCGGGGTGCTCCAGCCGGTGCTGGTACGACCGATCGGCGACGAGTTCGAGTTGATTGCCGGGGAGCGGCGCTGGCGGGCCGCGCGGCGTCTCGGCCTGGCGCGGATCCCCGCGCTGGTGCGTGAGAGTGACGACGCCTCGGCACTGGAGCAGGCGCTCGTCGAGAACGTGCACCGGTCCGACCTCAACGTGCTGGAGGAAGCCGCTGCCTATCAGCAGTTGATCGAAGAGTTCTCCTTCACCCATGAGGCGGTCGCATCGCGCGTCGGTCGAAGCCGCACGACGGTGACCAATACCCTCCGGCTCCTCCAACTGCCGCCGGCGGTGCAGCGCCACGTGAGAGACGGCTCGTTGTCGATGGGCCACGCCCGGGCACTCTTGGCGACCCCTGATCGTGCCCTCCAGGAGCAGCTCGCCGCGACGACGGTGCCGCGACGGCTGGTCGGTGCGGGCACTCGAGGATGCACTCAAGCAACCTCCGGCCAAGTCGAAGTCGGCCGATCGTGGTCGAGCCACCAACCCAATGCGGCCACCCGGCCTCGACGAGGTCGAGGGCCTACTCGGGGATCATCTCGAGACGCGGGTCTCGATCACGATGGGTGCCAAACGCGGCAAGGTCACGATCGAGTTCTCGGACCTCGAGGACCTAGAGCGGATCTACAAGGGGATCGCCGGTTAGGGGTCGCGAGGCGCCGCCGGGAATTCGCCGGTGCCGGCTCGGGCCTCTTCGAATCCGCGCTGTGCCCCGCGTCCGATGGCGCGACCAAGCTCGGTCGAGTGGACCATGAGATCTGCGAGGTGACTGGGATCGTCGTCGCCCAGCGTGCAGACGATCGTTGCCATTCGGGTCTCCCGCAGGATCGTGTACGCCTTTCCGGCGCACGGGTGATCACTCGAGCAGACCCGCGTCAGTTCCTCCGCGATCAGCTCCGCCGTGTGCGCCCCACGTTCGGAGCGGAACCCGCCGGAGGAGAAGTAGAGGCACTGCCAGGTCGGTGCCTCGCCGGAACGGATCGCCAGTACCAGCTGGGACTGCCAACGGTTGGCGCGCTCGGCGATGACCGCATCCGTGGCGCCCGAGAGGTCATGCATCACCTGGGCCTGGTGGCGTTCGAGGGCCTGGCGTAACGCGGTCCCGATCTGATCGAAGCCCGGCGCGACCGCGAGGTAGACCCGCCGGCCGGTGAGTTCTGAGGGGCGCCGGAGTTCGTCGCGTTCGCGGACCTGGGCGACGGAACCTCCCGCGAGCGCTTCTACTCGGCGGATGGCATCGAGCGTCGCGGGTCCGGCGACCCCGTCGACACTCAGACCCGCGTTGCGTTGGTACTCGCGCATGGCGTCGGCGGTCTCGGGCCCGAGGATGCCGTCCTCGCGTCCGGCGTCAAACCCGAGTCGGTTCAGGGTTCGTTGCAGCGCGGCGACATCGTCGCCGCGGAGGTTCGGGGTCCGAAGAAAGAGCAACCGGTCGCCGAGTTCGAATCCACTCTCGACGAGCGCTCCCCACGTTTCGGGTCCCACGAGACCGTCGACCCGGATCGATCGACTGGTCTGGAAGTCGCGCACCGCGGCTTCGGTCGTCGGTCCGAACCGGCCGAACTCCCCGGGGTCGATGCTGCGACCGGTGCCGACCAGGCGATGCTGGATGTCGCGTACCGCGTCGCCGTGGTCCTCCGTTCGCAGAATGAAGTCAGAGGCCATAGCGGGCCGTGGCGGGACTCAGCCGATGAACTCGGAGAGGTCCTGAAGGAGTTGACCCTTGCCCTTCGCCCCGACGAGGCGTTTCACCGGCTCGCCGTTCTGAAAGACGAGCAAGGTGGGAATCGACATCACGTCGAAGCGCCGCGCGGTGTCGGGGTTCTCGTCCACGTTGAGCTTCGCGATCGACAGTCGGCCCGACTGTTCGGTGGCAATTTCTTCCAGTGCTGGCGCGATCATCTTGCACGGTCCGCACCACTCGGCCCAGAAGTCGACGACAATCGGCAGGTCGGATCCGCCGACGCTCTCATCGAAGGTCGCATCGGAGAGCGTGAGCACGTTGTCGGCCATGGCCGCCGTCCTTTCGGAGTGGGGAATCGGTGGAGTGTAGTGATGGGTGGCAACGGGAGTGGGACCGCGAACATTCCTGACGGTTCGGGTCAGGAATTCGCCGCGAGGTAGCGCTCGGTCTCGATCGCAGCCATACAACCGCTGCCGGCCGCAGTGATCGCCTGACGGTAGGTGTGGTCCTGCACGTCGCCGCACGCGAAGACACCCTCCACCGAAGTCATCGTGGAATCCGGCGCGGTGACCAGGTATCCGTTCTCGTCCATGTCGAGCACGCCGGCGAAGAGCGACGTGTTCGGGACGTGGCCGATCGCGACGAAGAGCCCGGTGACGCCGAGCTCGGATTCCTCACCGGTGACCGTGTCGCGGACGCGCAGACCCGCGACCTTCTCGTCGCCGAGGACCTCGACGACTTCGCTGTTCCACCGGAACTCGATCTTCGGATTCGCTCTCGCGCGGTCCTGCATGATCTTCGAAGCCCGCAACTCGTCGCGTCGGTGCACCAGGGTGACCTTGTCGGCGAACTTGGTCAGGAAGCCCGCCTCCTCGAGCGCCGAGTCTCCGCCGCCGACGACCGCGATCTCGTGACCGCGAAAAAAGAACCCGTCGCAGGTCGCGCAGGTCGAGAGACCGTGACCGAGCAGGCGGGCTTCGCTGTCGAGTCCGAGCATCCGAGCCGATGCACCCGTGGAGATGATGAGCGCGTCCGCGGTGTGTTCCTCGTCGCCCACTCGCACCCGAAAGGGATGACCCGTGACATCCACCGCATCTGCATCAGCGGTGACGAACCGGGCGCCGAACCGCTCGGCCTGTGACCGGAAGTTCGCCATCAGATCGGGTCCCATGATGCCGTCCGGGAATCCCGGGTAGTTCTCGACCTCGGTGGTCAGCATCAACTGGCCACCCGCCGCGAGGCCCTCGATCACGATTGGCCGGAGGTTGGCGCGCGCGGTGTAGACCGCGGCGGTCAAACCCGCCGGGCCGGAACCGACGATGACAACTTCGTGGTGCTCAGACAACGGTTCCTCCGGTTCGGCGGGTCCACAGGAACCCGCCACCCGAGATGAAGATTCCCCCGAGGATGAGCCACGCCGCCCAAATGGGCAGGAAGAGGGTGAGGATCCGGAACATCGCGACCGCCAGGAGTAGCAGCGCGGTCAGGACACAGAATGCGGCCAGCGTGCCGTACACGACGTAGCGGGTCGCCTTCTCCGCCGGCGTCACGGTGCGATCCCGCACGGTGACCACGGCCTGGTCGATCTTGTCGGCGATCTGGGTCGTCCAGTTGCTCATGGTTCCTCCGGTTCGGCGGCGGAGGTTACCCGCGAGGCGATGACCACCGCCGAGCCGTCGCGCGGGTCAGCGCGATGCGGAGTACAGGACGTCGCTGCAGTTGTCGGCCGCGACGACGAGCACGATCGTGCGTTCGCCGCTCGCGCTGGCAATACCCAGGAGTACTGCCGGGCGCCCGTTGAGGATTGCGCCGCCCTGGAACCGGATGGTTCCCTGGCTTCCGTACTGCTCGACGCAGCGCGCGACGTCGGCGGGCGCGACGGGCGCGAGTTCCACTCCGGCATCCGCGGCCGAACGGGTCGCCGCGTCGGTGGCCGACGGCGCGGGCTCGCGGGCCTGGGCTTTGCCCTCGGCGCCGCCGAGAAACGCGTTGATGTCGTCCTCACTCAGGCGACCGAGATCACCGAGGTCACCGCTGGGGGTCGACGCGGTGGAGTTCGCACTCCCGCTCGACGCACGGGAAGCCGATGAGTCGGAGCCGCGGAGGTTGTAGAGGGCGCCGGCACCCAGGACCACGACGGCGAGGACGGCAGCCGCCGCGAGGACCCGCGGCCAGGCGCTCCTCGCCGATGGGTCGGCGCCGCGCGCTGCGTCGAGCATCCGTTGACGCGTCACGTCGTCGACGGCAGCAACGGGGGTGGCGAGCGCGGCTCGCGCTGCGTCGAGTTCCCGGCGTCGGGCCTGGGCCTCCGGTGTTGTCATCCGGGTTCGGAGTTCCGCGACGCTGACGCCGAGCTCCAGGGCGAGGCCTTCGAGGTCGCCGTCGAGGTCGGCGCTGACGAGAAGATCGAGATCGGTTGGCTCAGGCATGGTCACCGGATTGGACGTCGGAGGATGGAGTCTGGTTCCCGAGTCGCGCCGCCAGTGCGGCGCGGCCCCGGGCGATTCGTGACCGGACGGTGCCGATCGGGATCGACAGGACGGTCGCGATCTCCGAGTAGTCGAGGCCGGAGACGTCTCGGAGCACCACGGCAACCCGGAAGTCCTCGGGAATCTCAGCGAGCGCGGCGTCGAGGTCGAGTCGATCCACGATCCGTTCCGGGCCGATTTCGGGGGCGGTGACCGATTCGAGCAGTGCGGGACGGTCCGACGCGGGCACCGCCCGACGCTGAGCGCGACGGACCTCGTCGAGCGCCGCGTTTACCGCGATGCGGTGCATCCAGGTGGTGACCGCGGCGCGACCGTCGAAGCGGGCAATGGCTCGGCTGATGCCGATCAGCGCATGCTGGGTCGCATCGGGTGCGTCGTCGGGACCGCAGATACGACGACAGACGGCATGGATCCGGTCCAGATGGCGAGCGAGGAGATCGTTGAGGGCGCGCCGGTCACCGTTGGCGGCGGCGCGGACGAGCGCCGCGTCGTCGACCGGGTCAGGCCGGCGTGCCACGCGCGGAGACCTGGGTGATGCGGCCCTGGAACGACCCGGCCTGGTCGGCGGCCGGCGGAAGCTCCGTGAGCCAGAGCAGCAGGTACTGCCCCCGAGGCTCGTCGCGCAGTTTCAGCTCCGCGACCTTGCCGAGGTCGGCGCCCTCGGCCTGGGGGTCTCCCCAACCGGCGAGCGTGGTCGGTTCGGTGTCCGAGACGTAGACCTCGATGCTGTAGCCCGGGGCATCGGTCGTGATGGCCACAGTGTCGATCGTGGCCGGACCCGAGAGGCTCAGGACCAGTCCGACGCCGGATTTACCGCCGACGTTCGCCTGGCGGTACAGCTCGGTTTCCCAGCCGGTTCCGGAGCTGCCACTGATGACGTTTGCTGCCTGGGACTCGTTCTCCGCGCCGTTGTCGCCTTCGGGATCGAAGGACGTGGCGCCGATGAACTCGAGAGCTTCGGTGTTGGCGTTGGTGTCGACGGCGGTGTTCGTCGGATTCGTGTCGTTTGTCGCCAGGACGTACCCCGCATATCCGCCACCGAATCCCAACCCGATGGCGAGGGCCCAGATCAGGATTCGCATCCCGACACTGATGCCGTCGTTGATGATGACGGGTGACGCGACGGCCGCGGTCCGGGGCTCGCCGCGGGGTTGGATCGCCACCGGCACCGTCGCGTCGGCGGTGCGATCGGGTGCCGCGACACGGAAGGGTGCGAGCGCGTCACGCATCGCGGCGGCGTTCGGCCACCGCCGGTCGGGGTCGCGCTCGAGCGCCCGATCGACGATGTGCGCGAGTCCGGGCGGGATGGTGGGCCGTGCGTCGATGACACGCGGTGCGGGCGCGGCCAGTCGGGCCACCGCGGTCGCGAGTTCGGTGTCGGCGCCGAACGGAGGTTGGCCGACCAGCATCTCGTAGAGCACGAGACCGAGCGAGTAGACGTCGGATCGCTCGTCGACCGGGGTGCCCTCGAGTTGCTCGGGCGCCACGTAGCGGGCGGTGCCCATGACGTTGCCGGCGCGCGTGAGGTCCGCGTGACCTTGATCGGCGGCCTTCGCGATGCCGAAGTCCATGACCTTGGCGCGACCATCGAGTTGGACGAGGATGTTGCTGGGCTTGACGTCGCGGTGCACGAGATTCCGAGCGTGCGCGGCAGCCAATGCGTCGGCGACCTGCGACGCGATGTCGGCGGCTCGAGCCGGCGGAAGTGCGCCGTGGAGATCGATCGCCTGGCGCAGGGTTGCGCCTTCGACCAGCTCCATCACGATGTAGGCGATGCCCTCGTCTTCGCCGGTGTCATAGGTGGCGACGATGCTCGGATGCGCGACCGCCGCCGCGGCGATCGCTTCTCGCCGGAAGCGCACCCGGACGGCCTCGTCTTCGGAGAGCTCGGGATCGAGGGTCTTGATCGCGACCGCGCGGCGAGGAGTGGATCGTCTCCTCGCCAGACCGTGGCCATGCCACCACGAGCGATCTCCTGATCGATGCGGTAGCGACCACCGAGGACGCGCCCAGGCGCCAATGACCGACTCACACGTTGGAAGCTACCCGGCATCGTGGGCGCGAACGTGCCCAGCTCCCGGTGGTCTCGACGGCGCCGCTCGGTCCGCGCCGCGAGCGTCAGTCGCTGTCGACCCAGCCGAGACCGATGGTCCGGGGGCCGGCGTGGGATCCGATCACCGGTCCGATCTGACCGATCTCGAGTTCGCTTCGCGGCACGATCGCGGCGACGAGGTCGATGAACTCCTCGATGTCGGGGGCGTCGGCATGGAAGACATAGACGTGCTCCGGACCGTTCGCCGCAGCCAGCTTGTCGGCGAGGTGGGCCAGGCTCTTGCGACGAGTGCGCACCTTGCCGGCCTCCTCGACCGCTCCATCGCGTACCTCGATCACGGGCTTGATCGACAGCATGCTGCCGAGCATCGCCTGGGCCCCGCCGATGCGGCCGCCTCGGCGTAGGTGCTCGAGGGTGTCGAGCGCGCCGAAGAGTCGGGTGCGGGCGGCGGTCTTTTCGACCTCGGCCGCGATGGCATCGAGCGTCGCCCCGTCGGCCGCCAGCTGGGCCGCGATGAGGCACTGGTTGCCCACCCCCATCGAGACGCTGAGTGAGTCGACCACAGTGACGGGAATCTCACCTTCCAGGGATTTTGCGGCGAGTTGTGCGGATTGCATGGTTCCGGAAAGGCGCGACGAAAGGTTGATGCAGAGCACGCCCTCGGCACCGGCCGCGGCGAGCGACCGGAACCGCTCCTCGAACGCGCCGGGCGAGGGCGCCGCCGTCTCGGGCAGCACGGGGGAGGTCGCCACCTTGCGCCAGAACTCGTCCTGGGTCAGTTCGACCCGATCGACGAACTCCTCCTTACCGAAACGGATGGTGAGCGGGACGACCTCGATGCCTGCGGCCTCCGCCCGGGCGGGCGGGAGATCACAGGCACTGTCGGTGACGATGCGAACGGCCACGGATCCTCCTCGGACAGGGTGGTGGTGCGGTTCGACTCGCGAACTTCCCTGATGGTTACGCGGGGAGATCGCCGGCCACCGGACCTCTCCGCACGGTACTGCGCAACAAGGCGCCGATGGAGATCCCGAGCAGCGAGAGCAACACGACGAACACGATCCCGCCCGCGGCCGCGCCGGCCGCGAGCGCGAGTGCCGCCTGGGGTGGGGTGTCCCAGCCGATGAGGAGGGCCACGCCCGCGGCCGCGGCGCCGGCCGGCGCCGACGCGGCGGTCACCCGGAGCGCAGTTCCCACGAGTCGACGGCCGTCGAGGTGGACGAGGCGACGCCGCAAGGCAACGAGTGCGACCAAGCTCCCGAGGATGTAGGCAGCGGTCCAGGACCAGGCGAGCCCCTCGACTCCCAGCCAGGCGTAGAGCGCGAACGCGGTCGCGACGTTCGTGCCGTTCTCGATGACATTGAGCACGAACGGCGTACGCGTGTCCTGCATCGACGTGAACGTTCGAATCACGAACAGGTACACCGAGAACGGGACCAGTCCGACGGCGAAAGCCCGCAGGGTTCGGGCCGTCACACCGGCGGCGGAACTCGTGAAATCGCCGTGGTCGAGCAACGCGGTGATCGCCGGTCCAGCGAGGACCGCCAGCGCCACCGCGGCAGGAATCATCAGGATGATCAGCATCCCCAGCCCGCGGCCGAAGTCCGTCCGCAGGCGGGCTCGGTCGCCGGCGACGTGGTGGCTGGCGAGTTCCGGGCCGAGCGCGGTCATGACCGATACGGCCAGCAGGCCGTGGGGGAGCTGAAAGAAGGTGAAGGCGGCGAGGTAGATCGAGACGTCGGCCCGGGCTCGGTACGCCAGGACGAGTACGACGAGGAACGCGACTTGGTTCGCCGCCACATAGCCGACGGTCCAACCCGAGAGCCGCGCCAGGTGACGCACGGCCGCGTGGCGCGGCGCGAAGTTCCAACGCAGCCGTACGCCCGCCCTCCGGACCGCGGGCAGTAGAACCAGGGTCATCGCGATCACGCCGGCGGTCGTGCCCAACCCGAGGAGGAGCACGAGCACCGGGTCGTCGAGGACGGACTGGACGGTCGGCGGCGCACTGCTGGCGCGTCCGACGGCGAGCAGCATCGCGATGACCACGACGTTGTTGAGTGCGGGAGCGAACGCCGCGGCGGCGAACCGACGACGGGCGTTCAGGAGCGCGGTCGCCAGCGCGGTGATGCCGTAGAACAGCATCTGCGGCATGAACCACCGCAGCAGGTCGGTAGCGAGCGCGCGCTGCGCCGCCTCGCCGGCGCCCTGAACGTCGGCCAAGTTCACGTAGGTCGCGATGATCCAGGGCGCGAACAGGACGCCCACGACGGTGCCGATTGCGAGCAGGACGAAGGTGACGGTCACGATCGCATCGGTGGCCTCGGGCTCCCGGCGCTCGTTCGATTGCACGAACAGCGGGACCAGCGTCGCGGTCAGGATCCCGCCCAGCAGCAGCTCGTAGACGATGTTGGGCGTCGAATTGGCGAGGTTGTAGACATCGGTGAGCCGCGCGAACCCCAAGCTGGCCAATGCCGAGACGCGCAGGAATCCGGTGATCCGGGAGAGCAGCGTTCCTGCACCGATGACTGCGCTGGCGCGGGCGAGGCGGGTGTCGGCGCTCACGAGACCGCGGTCGAGGGTTGCCGGTTGCGGCGCCAGTGGGTGATCCACCACAACCCGAGGAACAGCGCGGCGCCGATCGTCAGGATCAATCCGACACCGCTGACCGCGGAGGAGCGAACCGTGTACCTCGCGGCCTGGAGTTCGAGACCGCCGTCCGGCGCGGTCACGGAAATGGTGACCGGGAACGTCCCGGAGATCCGCGTCTCGACATTGAAGACCGTCGTCGTGTTCCCTGGCGCGAGGTCGACCAGTTGGCTGTCGCCGTCGGGGAACACGAGCTTCTGACTGTCGAGCGCGACGCGAACTCGCATCGTGCGGTCCGATGCGTTCTCGATGCTGATGGGAATCGAGGCTTTTCGGGATGTCAGCGTGATGGTCCGGCTGCCCGGTGCAGTGACGTCGGCGGCGAGTGTGCTCACCGCCGCGTTGATGGTGCTGACCCGTCGCAACGAGACGAGGCGACCGGTTTCTGCGGTCCTTTCCGAGGGGGTCAGACGCAACTGGTGGCGCAGCATCCCCACGAGGGGGTCGCCCTCGCCGATCATCGACGCGAGCGAGTCGATCCGCTGACGGCTGAGCAGGTACTCGGCCCCACCGATGGGTGCTCGTGACGCAGCAAGTGGGGCCAGGGTTCGGGTGTACGGGCGGCCGTCCACCGTGGCGGCGGGGACGTCGAAGATGGTGGCGACCGGCACGGTGGTGAGGAGCGGATGGTCGCGGAGCCCGTTGAGAACTGTGCGGAGGCGATCGGCCGACGGCGACCAGTTCAGGGGCGGTCCGAGCACGATGCCGCGGACGGTCGCGGGCTGTTCGAGGCCGATCACCGCGAGCAGCGCCAGCAGCTGTTGCGCACGGAGCGGGGCGGAACCGGGAGCGACGAGCGTGGCGGTCGCGGCGGCGTTCACGACGACCGCATCGAACGAGCTCTCAGGCAGTTCGAGGCGGAACGGTGCAGCCATGGTGAACTGATCTGCGGGCGGCGCTTCCTCCAGTGCCGTGGCATCGACGACCACTCGGGTCGTACCGGCAACATCTCGGAGTCGGTTGAGGGTCGGCGCGTCGAGGGGTTGGGGTGCGCTGATCGTCGGATCCACGGCCGATCCGAGTCCGGTCTCCAACGTTCGGCGACCGACGGTCCATTGCGTGTCGAGGGCGAGGTCGAGGTCACCGCGCAGCATCGCGGGCGCATCGATGGTCGTATAGCTGGAGGACACGACCGATGAACGCCGGCTGGCGCTGCGCAGGGTGTCGAGCAGCCGTGACGCCTGGGGATTCTCGGAAGCGGCCCGCAGCCCGTCGACGGTGTCCGGGGTCGGCACGAGGGTGAGCGGCAGGTCGCCGCCGGCCTCGATCCCCGCGCCGATGCGATCGAGCCGGCCACCCGCATCCAGCTGCGTGAGGAACGCCGGCGACGCCGAACCGGAGGGCCTGAGCGACGGTGGACCGGTGACCGGCCACATCCAGGCGACCCGGAGGCGTTCGGCGGATTGCTCACCCGGCTCGGTCGGGCGGAAGACGACGAGTTGGGTGACGAAGGTGTCGAGCACCGTCTCATTCGCGGGGTCCCGAAGCTGAATCTCGACCGGGAAGACCCCCGCCTGGCCGGAGCCGGGGATGGTGAGAAGGATGCGGGCGGGGTCCCGTGGCAGATCGGGATTCTGGAGGGGGATGGTGAAGACACGGTCGGTCCCGACGGTGGCGAGGGTGTCGAGATTCGCCTCGGTCGATGTCAGGAACGAACCGAGCCGCCTGCCGGTGAAGGTGCGCTCCAGCGCGAGCCGGCTGAGGACTGCACGGTGGATCACCGCGCGCACCTGAAGCCCGGGCGCGGTCGTGCCGCGTACGTTGACCCGGATGTTGAGGTCGTCGCCCATTGCCGACCACGCGGGAATGGCGCGAAGCGCGATGGTGCCCGTCGGCGCGGCGCGTGCCACCGGCGGAGCCACCGTCACGATCGCGAGTGTCGCGACCACGGCGGCGACAATCGATGTGGGGCGCCGGCGCGGGCGGGGGGGCCGTCGGGCGGTCATAGATTCCGTCGCATCACGCTCAGGCCGGCAGGGTGGAGCTCGAAGCCGCATTGCCGGTAGAGCCGCAGGGCAGCGTGATTGTCGAGTTGCGTATTGACCGACGCACGCGACGCCCGGAAACGGCGGAGCCACCGCAGTGCGTCAACGACCAACGCTCGCCCGACCCCCTGGCCCTGGGCGGCCGGCGCAACCCCGACCCGCTGCAGGTAACCGCGACCGTCGGATCTCCCGGTCACGGCGTATCCGACGATCTCGTCGCCGACTTCGTACACGCGGAACCTGCTGGCCGCGGTGGCGTCGATCGTCTGGAGGAGACCGGTGTGGTCGAGCTGCCAGAACGGTTCGAACGCAGCCTGGTCCAGCTCGAGCACGGCGGCATGATCTCGACGGCGGGCGCGGCGGGTCGCGCCCGCCGCATCGGGGAGATCGGTCAGGTCGCGGGCGAGCAGATGCAGCCGTTCGTGGACCTGGAAACCCGCGTCGACGAAGGGCAGCACATCGAGCGGTCCGAGGGCGTTGGTCACCACCGAGTCGTACCCACGAACCCGCAGGAGTTCCATCCAGTCGTCCACGATCTCGGCGGTCGGAGGACGCTGGGCCCCGACGGCCAGGTAGGCCACATCGTGGCGACCACGCCACGGCCCGAATCGGGCCCAGCCGCCCGACCAGCGCAGGGTCTCGTCCGCCATCCGCCGAGCAGCGTACGGCCTGGTTTCCTCGGGTGGGGGTCTCGGGCGTCGGGGTACGGTCAGTCCCATGCTGCTCGTTGCCACCGACCCCGCCTTCGCGGAACACGACACGGGTCCGCGCCACCCCGAACGCCCGGCGCGACTCGGTGCGGTCGCCGAGGGGATCGCGCTCGCCGAACTGGGTTCGGACCTCGTTCCGCTGTCGCACCGGACGGCGACCCGCGCCGAGCTGGAACGGGTGCATCCGGGCGCGTATCTGGACCAGGTCGAGCGAGTGTGCGCGGCAGGCGGGCACTTCGATGCCGACACCCCGGCCGGGCCGAGTTCCTGGGCGGCCGCGACGGCTGCCGCCGGTGCGGGGCTTGCCGCGGTTGACGTCCTCAGTGCCGGCGACGGTCAGGGCGCGTTCCTCGCGGTCCGACCGCCGGGCCATCACGCGCGGCCGGCGCAGGCGATGGGTTTCTGCCTGGTGAACAATGTCGCCGTGGTCGCGGCGACCCTGCGCGACGGCGGCGAGCGAGTTGCCATCGTGGACATCGACGCCCACCACGGCAATGGCACCCAGGAGATCTTCTATGAGGACCCGGACGTGCTCTACGTGTCGTTGCACGAATGGCCGCTGTTTCCGGGGACCGGGCGACACGACGAGATCGGTGCCGGCGCCGGCCGAGGCACGACCTGCAACCTGCCGTTGCCGGCCGGTGCGACCGGCGATGTCTACCTCCGGGGTTTCGACGAGGTCGTGGAGCCGTTGATCGAAGCCTTCGCCCCGGGTTGGGTGCTCGTGTCCGCAGGATTCGACGCACACCGCGACGATCCGATCACGGGCATGGGTCTCACGGCGGGTGACTACGGCGCACTCGCTGCCCGGCTCGTCGTGTGTGCGCCGCCGGGACGCATGATCACGTTCCTCGAAGGTGGATATTCGTTGCGGGCCCTTCGGGACTCCGTCGCGGTGACCCTGCCGGTGCTGGCGGGTGGCTCGGCTGGGCTTGCCCAGGGAGAGGCCCCGACGAGCGGGGGCCCCGGCGGGCGGGTCGTGGACACGGTGGCAGAACTCTGGCACTCCGGCGCCTGAGTGCCGGTCAAGGCGGGCCGGAGGCTTGCCGATACCTCTCGCAGGAGCCGGCCCGCGGGGTCGGTCGGACCGGGGAGGAAGGCCGCAGATGTTCGATCTCGACCACGTGCTGCGCCAGGCCGTTGAGCAGGGGGCGTCCGACGTGCACATCAAGGTCGGGTCGCCCGCCCATATTCGCCTCGACGGCGAACTGGTCCCGGTCGGGAGTGAACCGGTGCAGGCCGCCGACACGGAGCGGGTCGCGTTCGCGGTGATGCCCAAGATCCGCGCCGAGGAGTTCATCTCGACCAACGAGGCCGACTTCGCCTACGCACTCGCCGGCGTTGGGCGATTCCGGGTCAACGTGTTCCGCCAACGCGGCTCGGTGGCCATGGTGCTGCGCCACATCCTGCCGGGGATCCCACCGATGGAAGAGCTGGGGTTGCCGGTCGTCGTACGACGCCTGGCCGAGGAGAAGCGCGGCCTGGTCCTCGTCACCGGACCGACCGGTTCGGGCAAGACGACCACGCTCGCGGCGATGATCGACCACATCAACGAGACCCAGGCGCGCCACATCGTCACCATCGAAGACCCGATCGAGGTGCTGCACCCGGACAAGAAGTCGCTCATCAACCAGCGTGAAGTCGGCGCGGATACCAACGATTTCCTCGCCGCGCTCAAGCGCGCACTCCGCCAGGATCCGGATGTGATCCTGATCGGAGAGATGCGGGACCCCGAAACCGTCTGGGCGGCGCTCTCGGCCGCGGAGACCGGCCACCTCGTCTTCTCGACGCTCCACACGATGGGCGCCGGCGAGACGATCAACCGCATCATCGACTTCTTCCCGCCCTACCAGCAACAGCAGGTGCGGATGTCCATCGCAGGTGCGCTCAAGGGCATCGTCTCCCAGCGACTCGTGCCGCGCTGCGACAAGGAAGGCCGAGTACCTGCGATGGAGGTCCTCGTCGCGACCGGCCGGGTCTTCGACAAGATCGCGGACTCGAGCCAGACGCATGAACTCGACGAGATCATCGCCGACGGTGAGTTCTACGGCATGCAGACGTTCGACCAGAGTCTGCTCTCGCTCTATCGAGATCAGGTCGTGTCACGCCGGGACGCATTGTCCTCGGCGTCGAACCCGCACGACCTGCGGCTCAAGATGGAGCAGATGGAGTTGTCGCGCGAACAGAGCCGGAACGGCGCGACGCCGGCCTTCGTGGGCTGATCGACCGTCCGGCGGCGCCCCGGAACCACTCGACGCCGACGGCTCGGGTCACAATGGCCCGGTGACAGTCCCACGCCGCCTTGCGCCGCTCCTCGCGCCCGATGCGCCGGTCCAGCGCGTCGCGCGGGTGATCGCAGACGCGGGCCACGAGGTCTTCCTCGTCGGTGGGAGCGTCCGGGACGCGCTCGTGGACGACCTCCCCGTCGAGTTCGACTTCGCCACCGACGCCCGTCCGGACCGGATCAAGGCGATGCTCGGTCCGATCGCAGAACACGTCTGGCTGCAGGGCGAACGCTTCGGGACCGTGGGGGCCCAGGTGGGCGGCGTCCCCTGCGAGGTCACCACGTACCGGTCGGAGGTCTACCGATCGGACAGTCGGAAACCGATCGTCGAGTTCGGCGATTCGATCGAGACGGATCTGTCGCGGCGTGACTTCACGGTGAATGCGATGGCGCTGCGGCTCCCGGACGCCGTGCTCGTCGACCCCTTCGACGGCGCGGTCGATCTCGCGGCGAACCGCCTGCGGACGCCGCTCGCCCCCGAGATCTCGTTCACCGACGATCCGCTGCGAATGTTGCGTGCCGCCCGTTTCATCGCGCGCTTCGGATTCGTTCCCGACGCGGAGCTCGTCGCGGCGGTCGAGGCGCTGCGTGACCGGCTGGAGATCGTGAGCGTCGAACGGGTTCGTGACGAGCTCTCCAAGCTGTTGGTCGTCGCGGATCCGTCGCCGGGACTGTGGTTCCTCGCGCGGACGGGCCTGTCGGACGAGTTCCTGCCCGAGCTGAACGCGATGCAGCTCGAACAGGATCCGATCCACCATCACAAGGACGTACTCGCGCACACGATCGCCGTCGTGGCCAAGACGAGTCCGGACCTCGTGTTGCGTTTGGCCGCACTCATGCACGACGTGGGCAAGCCGAAGACGCGATCGTTCGAGCGTGGGCGCGCCACGTTTCATCACCACGAGGTGGTCGGGGCGCGGATCACTCGGGAGCGGATGAAGGCGCTGAAGTACTCCACCGATGTGGTGGAGGACGTGACCCAACTGGTCTACCTGCATCTGCGCATCCATACGTACGCGATGGGCTGGACCGACGCGGCGGTGCGTCGGTACGTGAGGGACGCCGGCGATCTCCTGGGTCGGCTCAACGAATTGCAGCGATGCGATTGCACGACCCGCAACGAACGCAAGGCCCGGGCGCTCTCGCGGCGGATGGACGAGCTGGAGGAGCGGATCGAGGCGCTCGCGGCAGAAGAGGAACTCAAGGCGATCAAGCCGCCGCTCGACGGTAAGCAGGTGATGGAGTTTCTCGGCGTCGCGCCGGGCCGCGTGGTGGGCGAGGCACTGGACTTCTTGTTGGAGATGCGCCTCGACGAGGGCCCAGTCGAAGAAGCAGATGCCTTCGCCCGCCTCCGCGCCTGGGCTGACGAACGCGACCTCTAACTGTCGAATTCCGGTGCGCCCGGCGCCCCGGGGTGTGGCCGGGGCGATCCGCTCAGGGTCGGGTGCGGGAGTCGTGGGTCCGGGCGGTGCGCGTGGGGGTTGTAATGCCCGGCGCCCCGGGGTGTGGCCGGGGCGATCCGCTCAGGGTCGGGTGCGGGAGTCGTGGGTCCGGGCGGTGCGCGTGGGGGTTGTAATGCCCGGCGCCCCGGGGTGTGGCCGGGGCGATCCGCTCAGGGTCGGGTGCGGGAGTCGTGGGTCCGGGCGGTGCGCGTGGGGGTTGTAATGCCCGGCGCCCCGGGGTGTGAAGTCGTCAGCTTCCGAGCTTGCGGGCCCGCCAGATGACGGTGTCGGGCAGCAGCGCGCGGCGGGCGGCGCCGGCGTCCGGTTCGGGCTCGAGCAGGGTGTCGACCTGGAATCCGGCCCGGCCCAGCGCGCTGAACACCTCGCTGATCCGGTGGAGTGGCGGATCGCCGGGGCCCGGGTCTTCGAAGTAGGACCGGGTGACGGCCGGAGTCCCAAGGGGCAGCGAGCCCGGGGCGGACGGTTCCGTTGGCGTGCAGGTCGCGAACGGGTGGGGCAGGGTGAACGCGAAGCGAGCACCGGCCCGGAGGACCCGTTGGACCTGACGCAGCACCCGGCCGAGATCGGCGACCGTGGCGAGCGAGCCTTCCGCGAACGCGACGTCCACCGAGTCGCCGCGCAGGAACGCGAGATCGGCGAGGTCCATGGTGTGGGTCTCGACCCGCACCTCGGCAGCTTCGGCACACGTTCGGGTGGCCAGGACGTTGGCGGAATCCGGGTCGAGGGCGATGACATGGCCACCGGCGCGGGAGAGAGCAACCGCCCGTCGGCCGTCACCGCACCCGAGTTCGAGGACGCGCTTGCCTTCGACCTCACCCAACATGCGACCGAGCAGGAAGTCGTCGTTCACGGTGGCGAACGCTACACACCCCGATGCGCCGGGGTTGTCGTGGGTGGCGCGTACTGCCCGGACCCACGACTCCGGCTGCCGGCGGTGGGCGGATCGCATCGGATGCACCCCGATGCGCCGGGGTTGTCGTGGGTGGCGCGTACTGCCCGGACCCACGACTCCGGCTGCCGGCGGTGGGCGGATCGCATCGGATGCACCCCGATGCGCCGGGGTTGTCGTGGGTGGCGCGTACTGCCCGGACCCACGACTCCGGCTCCGGCGGTGGGCGGATCGCATCGGATGCACCCCGATGCGCCGGGGTTGTCGTGGGTGGCGCGTACTGCCCGGACCCAAGACTCCGGCTCGGGATGGTGGGCGGATCTCATCGGCCTACACTCGATGCCGTGGTCCGAGGCACCGACTACGAGCTGGCCCGGCGGGCGGTCCTGCGCGACCTCGCCGCGGGCCGAGTGAACCGCTCCGACGTCTGCGATGCTCACCCCGAGCTCCTGCGGGCGGCGCGCAACGTGGGCGAGAAGGTCGGGAAGCCCTGCCCCGTCTGCAAGAGTCGCCGCCTGTTTTACGTGTCGTACGTCTATGGCGACCGTCTTCGCCACGCGAACGGCACCGCCCTCTCCCGGCCCGACGAACTCAAGAAGCTGGCGAAACAGCACGACGAGTTCGATCGCTACGTCGTCGAGGTCTGTACGGACTGTTGCTGGAACCACCTGGGCAAGCGCGAACTCCACGGCCGCAAGGCGGTCTGACCGGATCCGGCTCCGCCGCTCAGGTCGCGCGTTCGTGGGGGTACTGGGTGCAGCAGGAGACACACCAGTGCTCGGTGTCGTCGAGCACGGTCTCGGAGGGTTCCGTGTCCCAGGTCTCGGGGACCACGTAGACGCGGTGGACCGGGAGTAGTTCGTCTTCGGCGCGGGCGCAGTTGTCGCAGGGGGCCATCGGCGGGCGAGAGTAGCGATCGTCGGCCAGTGTCGGGGCGTGGCGGCGGACCTCCAGCGGGGCCTAGACTTTTGGCGCTGCCGGGAGCCGTGTGAGCCCTGGACGGCGGAGGTCATGAGATGACGGCAGTCCCGGGTACCAAACCGGTCACCGCGCCTGATATCGCGGCGGCCAAAGGGCGCGACGAACCTCTGGTGATGGTGACTGCCTACGACGCGCCGAGTGCACGGATCGTGGACGGCGCCGGGGTCGACATGATCCTCGTCGGCGACACCCTCGCGATGGTCGTGCTCGGGTACGACGACACCCTCAAGGTCACGACCGAGGACATGGCCCACCACGTGGGTGCCGTTGCTCGAACCAAGCCACACGCGCTGGTGGTCGGTGATCTGCCCTGGATGAGCTACCACGTGTCCCGGGAGGAGACGGTCCGCAACGCCGCGACACTGATCCGGGCCGGTGCCGGTGCGGTCAAGCTCGAGGGCGGCCGGAAGCGCCTCGACGCGATCGAGGCCATCCTCGACAGCGAGATTCCGGTGATGGGCCACCTCGGACTCACGCCGCAGTCGATCCACGCGATGGGCGGGTTCAAGGTGCAGGGCAAGCAGCTCGACGCGGCCCGGCGCATCGTGGAGGACGCGGTCGCGTTGGCCCAGGCGGGCTGCTTCGCGATCGTGCTCGAGTGTGTTCCGGACGGGGTCGCCCGGATGGTCACCGATGCCGTTGACGTTCCGACGATCGGCATCGGTGCCGGGCGGCACTGTGACGGCCAGGTGCTCGTGTACCACGACCTGCTCGGATTCGAGGACCGGATGCGGCCGCGGTTCGTGCGCCGCTACGCGGAACTGGGCGAGGTCGCGACCGAGGCGGTGGCCCGGTTCGTCGACGACGTCCACGCCCGGCGGTTCCCGTCGAGCGAGGAGACCTATCACATGACCGATCAGCTCGAAGGTGCCATCGACCTCGACCAGCCCGATGTCGACATCGCCGGCGACGGCTCCGAGCATCGCACGGGTACCGAACTCACCGACGCATAGTCACCCGAGCACGCCGGCGTGGCTCGCGAAACCCCGAGCCCGAAGGGCGAGCCGCCGACAAGACGCCGCCGAACAGATGGTCACACCCCCGGTCTAGAGTTCGGCCCGATAGGTCCGCGCGGGGACGCTCTGGTAGCGTGCCCCGCCTCACAACGGTGTCGGAGCTTCGGTTCCCCGCCCTCATGTCCACCCTGCCCCTCGGCGACGCCACGGTGTCGGCCCGGGGGCCCACTGGAACCACGGGTATCCGGTGGTCCGAAGGAGGTATCGGTCCATGCGACCGTACGAGGTCATGGTCATCTTCGACGCGGACCTGGAAGAGGAGACCGTCCGGTCTGCTGTCGAAACGTCGGTTTCACTCATCGAGTCGAAGGGCGCCCAGCGCGGCCAGATCGACTGGTGGGGCAAACGGCGGCTCGCCTACGAGGTGAACCACCGCTGGGAGGGCTTCTACGTCGTCCTCCAAGCCCGAGCCGAACCGGCGGCGATGGACGAGTTGCACCGGTTGTTCTCCCTTTCCGACGACGTCATCCGTCACAAGATCCTGCGCGTTCCCGAGCATGTGTACGGCAAGCTCGGGTCCACCCCGTCGGCGCCCGCGGATGCGGACCCGACCAAGGGTGGGACCGGCGGCGAGGACGACGACGAGTAGGGGCCGACCCCCTGCTTCGCGGACGGTGACGTCCGAGATGCGACGGCCGCGAACGCGGCGACTGGAGACACCACCATGGCAGACAACACGATCACCGTCGTCGGGAACCTCACCCGCGACCCTGAGATCCGTTACACCGCATCCGGGCAGGCGAACGCCCGTCTCGGGATCGCGGTCAGCCGCCGCTGGCAGAACCGCCAGACCCAGGAATGGGAGGAGCGCACCAGCTTCTTCAACATCGTGGCCTGGGGCGATATGGCGGAGAACATCAGCGACACGCTCGCCAAGGGCAACCGCGTCCTCGTGAATGGCCGACTCGAGCAGCGCTCATGGGAGACCGAGCAGGGCGAGAAGCGCTCGGTCGTCGAGATCGTCGCGGATGAGATCGGCCCGAGTCTGCGCTGGGCAACCGCGCAGGTGACCCGTTCCGAACGGCGTGGCGGTGGCGGTGCTCCGGCTGGCGGTGGCGACTTCGGCGGCGGCCGCCCATCCGGCGGTGGCGGCGGCGGTGGCGGACAGAACGCGCCCGCGCCGGCCGGCGGTGGCGAATACGGGTTTGACGAAGAGCCCTTCTAGGTGCGAAAGGCAATCTGATGGCACGAGACCGGGACCGGCGTAAGAGCCCCGCCAACGATCGGCGGCGAGTCCAGAAGAAGAAGGTGTCGATCCTCACCCAGGAGAAGATCGACTGGGTGGACTACAAGGACGTGAACCTCCTGCGACGGTTCATGTCCGAGCGCGCCAAGATTCGGGCGCGCCGGGTCACGGGCAACAGCGCGCAACAGCAGCGAGAGGTGGCGAACGCCATCCGCATCGCCCGCGAGATGGCGTTGCTGCCCTACAGCGTGCGCCAGGTGACCCAGCGGAGTCGGAGTGGGCGTCGCGACCGGGACCGTCTGGACCCGACCGCGCCGATGCCGACCCCGGATGCGCCGCCGCCGTCGACCGGTGAGGTCGAAGGCGAAGGCGAAGGCGAGCTGCCCGAGGGCGTGACGATGGACGCGGTCGACGACACCAGCGCCGATGACGCGGCCGAGGCGGTTGCGGGCGCCGAGGAGGCCGACGCATGAAAGTCGTGCTGCGAGAAGACGTCGAGCAACTCGGCAACAAAGGCGACCTCTGCGACGTAGCGCCCGGGTACGCCCGGAACTTCCTCGTGCCGCGGGGTCTCGCCATGGTGGCAACGCGCGGGGCCGAGAAGCAGGCCGTCGCCATGCGCCGGAACCGCGAGGTTCGCGACACCAAGGACAAGGAGCAGGCACAGCTGCTGGCCGGGAAGCTGAGCGTCTCGGCGGTTCAGGTCACGGCCCGGGCCGGCGAGGGCGGCAAGCTCTTCGGCTCGGTGACCACGACCGATATCGTCGGAGCGATCCAGGCGGTGCACGGCGTCGAGGTGGACCGACGCAAGGTCTCTCTCGAGGAGCCGATCAAGGCGCTCGGTACCACCGAGATCACCATCATCCTGCACCAGGAAGTGACGGCGACGGTTTCGGTCGAGGTCGTCGAGGGCTGAGCCCCGGGCACCGGATTTGGTGACGACCCGCCCGAGAGGGCGGGTCGTTTCGCGCCCAAACGTTCCGGGTGGTCGCACCGCCGCATCATGATGGGACCACAGGTTGTCCCCAGGGCTGTGGATGAAGACACCCGGGTTTCCCCAGGCAATTCACACAGATTCGTGGGGCTGTCCACTATCAACCCACAGGCAGTCCATGTGACGATCACCCCGGCGGGGATCCGGGTCCAGGGAGGGCACAGGCGTGGTGCAATCAAGTGAGACCCGGCCGGCCGTGGCCGGCCGCGTGCCACCGCACAACCTCGAGGCCGAGGAGTCGCTGCTCGGCGCCATGTTGATCTCGCGTGACGCGGTCACGGCCGCGGTCGAGGCCCGAGTGGACAGTGCGGACTTCTACAAGCCCGCCCACGGCCACATCTTCGAGGCGGTCTGGGCGCTCTACGAGCAGGGTGAACCGGTCGACACGGTGACCGTCGCCGAGCAGCTTCGCCGGGCCAACCTGCTCGAAGGCCTCGGGGGCAAGGGCATCCTGCTCCAGATCCAGGCTTCGACGCCCGCATCGGCCAACGCCGGCCACTACGCGCGGATCGTCGGGGACCTGGCGATGCTCCGGCGGCTCATCACGGTCTCGGGCGAGATCGCCGAGAGCGCCTATTCGCAGCCCGACGATGTCACCGAGACGATCGACCGCGCCGAGGCAATGGTCTTCGATGTCGCGGAGAAGCGCGTGACGGGCTCCATCGTTCGGTTGTTCGAGTCAGTGACCGAGACCGTCGATCAGCTCGAGCACATGTACGGCGAGGAAGGCGCGATCACCGGGGTCCCCACCGGCTACGTGGACCTCGACAAGCAGTTGCTCGGGCTGCAACCGGCCACGCTCAACATCGTGGCGGCGCGTCCGGGCGCGGGGAAGACCGCCTTCATGCTGGGCGCGGCGGCGAATGTCGCCATGGAGAGCCGGAGGCCGGTGCTGTTCTTCTCGATGGAGATGGGCGCAGTCGAACTCACGAAGCGAATGCTGTCCTCGGAGTCGCGGGTCGACGCGCGCGAAGCTCCAGACGGGCAACCTGACCGATGGCGATTGGGGTCGCCTCAATACGGCGATCAGCCATCTCGGCGAAGCCCCGATGATGATCGACGACAACCCGCATTGCACGGTGATGGAGATGCGGGCCAAGGCCCGACGGATCAAGGCGCGCTACGGGGATCTCGCGCTGATCGTGGTCGACTATCTCCAGCTGATGAGTTCGCCGCGGCGTTCGGAGAACCGCCAGGTCGAAGTGTCGGAGATGTCTCGGGGCTTGAAGATCCTCGCCCGCGAACTCGAGTGCCCGTTGATGGTCGGCGCGCAGCTCAACCGACAACTCGAATACCGACAGGACAAGCGCCCGATGCTGGCGGACCTGCGAGAGTCCGGATCGATCGAGCAGGACGCCGATGTCGTGATGTTCTTGTACCGCGACGACCAGTACCACGAGGATTCGGACCAGCGCGGCATCGTCGAGGTCGTCATCGCCAAACACCGCAACGGACCGACCGGCGTGGCCAAGCTCGCGTTCCTCGACCACATCGTGAAGTTCGCCAATATGGCGCCGCAGGGCGTTTCCTGAGCCCAGCCCGGGTCAGGCCTCGCGGGCGGTGACGAGCCAGGCCGTAGCGCTGAGGCGGACACCGTCGGGGGTGACGTGTGGGATCGAGCGCGTCCCGGATCGACTCCATGGCCGCAGCGACGGTCTCCGGGGGTTGGTCGGCGAGCAGGATCCGGCTCATGCCGGTCGAGCCGAGAAAGTCGACCGCGTCGTCGGCGGTGCCGTGCCCGCCGAGCAGGATCGGCGTCTCCACTGGGTCGACGGTGATCGCGGCCAAGCCCGCGTCGGTGAGTATCGAGCGGACTCGATCCGGATCACCGAACGAGAACGGCCCGGGGAGGTCGTCGGCTGGCGGCGTCGGCGGCGCGACGTGGCTGAACGCGGCCAGCGCCGGCACGGTCATCCACTCGTTGGTGAGCATGGGCTGCCAACAGACGAACGCGACCCGACCACCCGGCGCGAGCGAACTCCGAAGGTTCGCGAACGCGGCGACCGGGTCCGCGAAGAACATGACGCCGAAGCGGCTGACGATGACGTCGACGTCCGGATCGAACCGTTCGACCTGGGCATCGCCGATGGCGAACGAAACGTTCGTGATCCCCTCCGACGCGGCGCGGCGTTGCGCTGCCGCGATCATCGGTTGCGAGATGTCCAGGCCCCGCGCGGTGCCGCTCGTGACGAGCGCGGCCGCGAGGCACGTGGTCGCGCCGGTACCGCAACCGACGTCCAGCACCCGGTCGGTCCTGCCGATTCCGGCGACGGCCAGCAGCGCCTCGCTGAACGGAGCGAGCATTTCGTCGTACCGGTGCTGCGCGTCGACCCAGTGCTCGGCCTCACCGGTGTTCCAGTAGGTGATCTGATCGGCGTTCGGCGAGTCGGTCATCAGGCACCCACCGGGCGCGACCAGTCGCGCACCGGTTTGGCGGGAGGCATCTCGAAACCAGGCCCGGGACGCCACTGCGCGGCGCGCAGGTCCTCGTTGACGTGGACCATGTTCAACAGGTCCTCCTCGTAGGAGAACTTGCCGTTGCCCGCGTACAGCAGCGTGGAGTAGCCGGACTGGCGGTAGCGGACGCCGTCGGGATCCGGTGGGGTCATCTGGGTCCACTTCACGACCACCTGGTCCCCTTCGATCGCCACGAACTCCACCGGGAAGGTCCAGTCCTCGAGACCCCTCATCGATTCGTCGAGGAAGGTACGGAGCTCGGCGATGCCCTCGATCCGGCCCCAAGCCGGGTCGATGTAGATGCAATCGTCGGTGAAGAACTCCGCGATACCGGTCCACCCCCGTTCCTCGCCGGCGTCGATCCGGCGACGCAGGTCCAGGTAGCGCGCCATGGTGGCTTCGATTTCCTTGCGGTCGTGAGGCACAGCGGTTCCTTCGAGTCGTGGGTCAGAAGAGTTTGAGCTTGGGGTCGTCGTGCTCGCGGAGCTCGTCGAGGTCGATCTCGACGCACTCGATGTCGCGGCTCTCCGCGTACACCCGCGCCTGGGGTTTGATGCGGGTGGCCACGAACATGCCCTTGGTCGGCGCGAGTCGACTGTCGAGGTCGAGGCGCTCCTGGTAGCGGAGCAACTGGTCGACGCCGGCGATCTCGCCGATCCGCTTCACTTCGACGGCCACCGCGCGACCATCCCCGTCGCGGCACAGGAAGTCGATCGGACCGATGTCGGTGGGGTACTCGCGGCGGACCAACGTCAGGTCGTCGCGCAACGCCTGCACCCGCATGGCGATCAGCGCCTGGAGCTCGGCTTCGACCCCGTCCTTCTCCAGACCCGGGTCGTCGCCGAGTTCGACCGTGTGGTCGTGGAGCACCTCGTGGAGTTCCACCACGAGCCGCTCACCCTTCGGTGTCTCGGCGGTGATGTGCTCGGACGTCACCTGGATGGTGCACGGCGGCGTCATCCAGTTGAGTGGCTTGTACGCCTTCGCATCCGAATGGACCGCGACGCTGCCGTCGGCCTTCAGCACGATGAGTCGGGCCGCGGGGGCGAGTCGGGCCCCGAGACGGCCTTCGTAGGTGACCGAACACCGGGCCACGATCAAGCGCACGGCAGATGTTCGCGGCGTGGGAACCGATTGACGCGCCCCGTCGTCCAACCATCACGAAGCCGAACGAGGGGGAATGCAGGATGCGACGGTGGATCGGATGGACGATGGTGGCGGTACTGGTCGCCGGCGGGCTGGTGGCATTGGCCCGGGGCGGACCCCGATCGGAGCGCGCGGCGGGAGGCAGGCAGTCGGAGACGATCGCCGACACCGCAGCGCAAGCGGCCTCGGCCCCGGCACCGGGTGGCCTCGCTGGGGATGGCGCCGCCAAAACCCCCGCCGTCCGGGAGAACTCCCAGCCAAATGTCAACGGGTCATCGGTCGCGCAGCCCAAAGCTTTGGTGGTCCGGCAGGCGACGCTGACTCTCGACCTCCGGGGCAAGTTCCTCGACCGTCGCTTCGTCACCGCGAGCAATCTGGCGGGGTTCCTCGGCGGGTACGTCGAATCGAGTAGCCGACAACCCGACTCGGCGACGATCACGATGCGCGTGCCGGCGGCCGGCTTCGGGGAAGCCATGGCGAGCCTGTCGGAGCTGGGCAAGGTCACCGACCGCAGCGAGCGCGGGGAGGACGTCACCGGCCAGGTCGTGGATCTCGACGCCCGTATCCGGAACCAGCAGGCCGAGGAAGTGGCGCTCCAGGATCTGATGCGCCGGACGGAGTCGACGAACGACGCACTCGCGGTGCGGGCCCAACTCGGTGCGGTGCGGGAACAGATCGAGGTGCTCAGCGCCCAACGCGACCTTCTGCGGGACCAGGCCGGCTTCGCGACGATTGCGGTGAGTTTCCACGCGATCGGTGTCGCCGCCTCACCGCCGCCGGCCTCGGAGCGCAGCATGCTCGGAGCCGCGTGGCAGGACGCGGTCGGGGTTGCGCTCGCGGTCGTCGCGGGCACGATCGTCGTCCTGGGGGCACTGATCCCGATCGGCCTCATCGTCGGCTCGGGTGTGCTCGTCTGGGCGGTGGTTCGCCGGCGCCGGCCGGGCGTCCAGACCCTCGGGGCGTGATCGACCCAACCCGGTCGTAGAGGCCTCGGTAGCCTCGGACCTGTGACGTTCTACGACCAGGTGCTGCGCGAGTTGGTGGTCGCGTTCGGTGGTGCGCTGCTCGTCGCGAACGTGCTGGCCCTGGTGCGCCGGCGCCGTGACGCCGGCGTCCGTGCGGCGACCGCCGGCGCGCGCAGCGCCAAGGTGAAGGGCGCCAGTCGGGCGCAGGCCACCGGTCGGACGCGGCAGGGTGAACTGGTGCAAGCCCCTGTCGCCCGGTCCGTGGCCTTTGCGGTGCTCGGGCTCGTGATGCTCGTCGCCGGCATCGCCGCGCTGGTCAACTGAAATCGGCCACGACGCACGCCGACGACCGGGCAGACTCGCAGCCGTCCCCGCCCGAGCACAGGAGTCCGCGTGATGGCTGCCAAGACTCACCCGACCCGGTTCGGTCTCGCGGGCGGGTCGTCGCTGCGATCGATGGCCGAGGTGCGCGACGTTGCGCACCGGGCGGAGGAAATGGGGTATTCGAGCCTCACCGCCAACGACCATCTCTTCTCCCACCTGGCGCCGATGGTGGTGCTGGCCGCCGCGGCAGCAGTGACGGACGGCTTGCGCCTCGGCACGCTGGTGCTGGCCAACGACTTTCGTCATCCGGTGATGCTGGCCAAGGAGGTGGCGACACTGGACGTCCTCAGCAACGGGCGCGTCGAGTTCGGGATCGGGACGGGCTGGGCGGACAGCGACTACGACACGATGGGGATTCCGAAGGACCGCCCGGGTGTGCAGATCGAGCGGCTCCAAGAAGCGGTCGCGATCATCCAGGGTGCGCTCGCGGGTGAACCGTTCGACTTCTCCGGCACGCACTACGAGGTCAAGAGACTCCTCGGCGGCCCGGCACCCACGTCGGGTCGGGTCCCGCTGGTGATCGGCGGGGGTGGCCGGAAGGTCCTCACCTACGCCGCACAAGTTGCGGACATCGTCGGGATCAACCTGAACTTCGCGTCGGGCCGGCAGGGCCCCTCATCGGCCGCGACCGGGACGGCGGAGCTGGTCCGCGACCGGGTGGCCTGGGTGCGCGAGGCGGCGGCCGCCGCAGGGCGCGCCGTCGAACTCCAGTGCCGGGTGCACGTCGCGGAGGTCGGCGACCGTGTCGACGAGCTGCTCGACGCGCTGGTCGAGCGGATGGGCATGAGCCGGGAGGAGCTCGCCACGAGCCCGTATGTGCTCGTGGGCACCGAAGCCGAGGTGTCGGCGAAGATCGAGTGGTGCCGCGACGAGTTCGGGTTGACCTACTGGGTGATCCCCCACGAGGCGCTGGATTCCTTCGCGCCCATCGTGGCGCGGCTGCTCCGCTGATCGTCGGCGTGCCGCGTGGTCGTTCAGGCGCGACACTCGTGCCAGCCGATCCAGCGTTGATGTTGATGCACCAAGGAGCAACCCTGCTCTTCGACGCCGCCCAGTACGCAGCGGCCGCCCCTCGAAGCCTTCTTCGACCACGGCGAGCTCGGCGACCTGATGGCGATCGACGGTGGCGACCGCGCCGAGTCGTTGGCCGCGTTCGCGGCCGCTGGGGTGGACGTGACCGCGCTGGCCGCGCAGCTCCAAGCCGACGGGGCGGCCTCCTTCGTCGCGGCGTGGGGTGACCTGATGGCCCGGATCGACGCGCAGCGGTCCGCCGTCGGGTGACCGGCCCACGTGGCGAGTGGTCAGGGCTGATTCGTCGTCAAGCCGGTGGCGACCGGAACCGCGCCGGTCAGGTCGAGCGGTACCGCGAACAACGATCGTGCGCCACCGTTGTCGTAACCGATCGCGTCGGTCACCCATGCGTGGTACACGAGCCAGTGGTTGCCCTGGGAGTCGGTGAACTCCGACGGTCCGCCCGGACCCGCCGTCCCGGCCTGGCTCGCGAGCCACGGGTTGTCGAGCTTCGTGCACGGTCCGGTCGGTGCATCGCAGCGGGCCGCGCCGATGGTGTAGTCGGCGCTGTCCCACCAGTTCGAGGAGTACAGCAGCCAGTACGGGTCACCGGACTTGACCATGGACGGGCCCTCGACGAGTGGACCTTCCCAGTCTTGGGTGGTTTGGAGCAACGACACCGGGTCGCCGACGAGCTTGAGCCCGTCGCTCGGAGAGCTGTTGACTCCACAGTTGCGTCACGATGTCGCAGCAGTTGCCGTCGTTCTTGAACAGCAACCACGCGGTGCCGTCATCGTCGACGAAGGGGCTGGCGTCGATCGTTCCCCCGAGCTGTCGCTGGCAGACGAAGGGCCCGTCGTGGTCGTCGACGAAGGGGCCGGTGGGGTCCTTCGAGAATGCCGCGCCGACGCATTGGAGCCCGGACTGGTTGTCCTGCGAGGTGTAGTAGAGGACGTAGCCGCCGTCGGTCGCCAGGACCGACGGGGCCCACACGCGCCCGGGTTTCGTCCATTTGGGGAGGTTCGGGAGCGCGTCACCCTGCGGCGACGCGGCCACCGCGGCGAGGGACTTGAGGACCGGCACGTTCTCGTCGACGGTGTTGGTCGTGTAGAGGTACAGCGTCGGCCCGACCGCGAGGACGAACGGGTCGGCGTAGTCGCCGAGGAACAGTGGCTGGTCCGGCAGCGGCTGGCGGCTGTTGGCCAGCCGGTCCTGGGGTGACTGATTACTGAGCACCGGGCTGTTCTGGCCCATGGTCTGGTCGCGTTCGCCGCGTCGGGTCCGTGCTCGTGGGAACCGTGGTCGTGGTCCTGCTGTCCTTGCCGCCGACCGAGGCGGAGTCCGATGAGCACGCGGCGAAACCGACGCTCGCGAGCACGATGACTGCGACCACACGTGCGGGGGAGCGCCGATGCATCGCGTGAAACTTACTGCCGGGATGCTCGGGCCCCTTGCGGTGGCGGTCGTGGGACGCAGCCTGTGCGCCCCCGGTGCACAGGGACCGCAGCCTAGGATTCCGGCCGTCGGCGGGCTCGTCGGCGCTGACTGCTGCACGGTTTGGTACCTCTCGGGGGGATGGCAACGTGGTGGGAACGATCTCGCAAGCGCAGGCGGTTGGCGGCGGCGGCCGTCGTCGCCGGTGTCGCGTTCGTCGGCTGTTCTGGTGATGACAGCTCGACCACGACGACCTTCCCGAAGGCGTCCACGACGACCTCGAAGGCGTCCGCGCTCCAGGCCCAACTGCAGACGCAGTTCGCCAAGCTGAACACGCAGATGGCGCAGCTCCAGGCGACTGCGGCCGACAAGTCGAGCTATACGCAAGCGGAGATCGCCAGCATGTCAGCGACGGTCGCCCAGATGCAGGCCACGGTGAACAAACTCAAGGCGACCGCGGCCGGGACGCCGTACGAGGCTGATCTCGACACGCTGAGTCAGCAGCTCGCCGACCTGGAGGCGTTGCTCAACAGTGGCACCGCGACGGCCGCGCAGATCCAGGCCGCGATCGCGCAGATCCAGGCCACGATTTCCGGGTTCACCCCGCCGACGCCCCCGACCGTGCCCACGTCGCCCACGACCGCGGCTCCAAGCGGCGACACCCCACCCGCCACCGATGCGCCTGCGCCGCCGGACGACAGCACGACGACGGATTCGACGGGCTGACCCCCACGTTCCGATGCCGACTTCGCTCGGAGCCGGCGAGGATCTCGTGGAGATGAAGGACTGACCCCATGCTCAAGTTCCTCGGCCGCACCTGCGCACGCCACCACTGGGTGGTGTTGGGACTCTGGGTACTCGCGGCGGTCGCCATGTCGGTGTCGGCGTCGACGTGGGGCGGTGAGACCACCAACGACTTCTCGATCCCCGGCTCCGACTCGGAGGAGGCGCTGAACCTCCTCGCCGAGGACTTCCCGCAGCTCGCCGGTACCAGCGCGATCGTCGTGTTCGAGACCGACGGCACGACGATGGATCGAGTACGAGGGTCCGATCCAGCAGACCGTTGCCAATCTCGAGACCATCGACGGCGTGGCTTCGGTCAGCAATCCGTTCGCCACGACCACCCAGCTGCTGAACAGCCAGACGTCGCCGAACGGCACGATCGCCTACTCGACCGTGCTCTTCACGAAGGCCGCATCGGACATTCCTCCGGACACCTTCGACAAGATCGTCGGCGCGTCCCAGGACGCGGTCGACGCCGGTCTGAACGTCCAGTTCGGCGGCAACCTCGTCGACACGCTGAACCCGCCCACGTCGACGATGTCCGACTACGCCGACGAGATCGGCCTGCTCGTGGCGCTGATCCTCTTGTTGTTCGTGTTCCGGTCGGTGTTCATCGCGGTGCTGCCGATCGTCAACGCGATCATCGGCGTGATGTTCGCGGGTGGCCTCATCACCCTGCTCGAGAACTCGTTCACGATCCCGACGGTCGGGCCGACGCTGGGCACGATGCTCGGTCTGGGCGTGGGCGTGGACTACTCGCTGTTCATCCTCACCCGCGCCTACGGTGAACTCCAACAAGGGAAGTCGCCCGAGGAGGCGATGGCGACCGCGCTGTCGACGGCCGGCCGTGCCGTGATGTTCGCCGGCCTCACGATCTGCCTCGCTACGGTCGCACTCGTCGTCGTCGGCGTCCCGCTGATCGCCCAGATGGGACTCGTTGCCGCGGTCTACGTGGTCGTTCATGGTGATCGCAGCGATCACGCTGGTGCCGGCGCTCGGCGGAGCGGTCGGGACGAAGCTGTTGACCACGGGGTTCGGTGAACCGGTGGCGATGACCGAGCCGGCGACGACCGGCGTGTTCGCAGGTCTGGCTCGCACCGTCACGAAGCATCCAGTGGTCGTGGCCGGCGTCGCCGTCGCGGTGATGCTGGTCCTGGCGTCACCGGTGCGCGAGCTCCAGACCGGTTGGGTCGGCGACGACGCGGACCCGCCGGACATGACCCAGCGGCAGGCCTACGACATCCTCACGCACGGCTTCGGGCCGGGCGTCAACGGCCAGCTGATCGTCACGGCCGCGACCGGCCCGGTCGACCTCGGACAATGCTGCCGACGTCGGCGAGTCGCGCGCTGACGTTCCGAACGCGCTCGCGGACACACCCGGCGTGAAGACCGCGAGTCCGCCGTTCCCCGACACGACCGAAGCGCCCACCGCGTTCGCCATCCAGGTGGAGCCGACGACCGGTCCTGACGATCCCGCGACCGGCGACCTGGTGACGAGGTTGCGTGACGAGACCTTCCCGGCCACGCTGCACGGCACGTCATTCGAGGGCAAGGCGCACGTCGGTGGACTGACCGCGACGATCATCGACCTGGATGCAGCCATCGTCGAGGCGATGCCGCGGTTCATGGCCGTCCGTGCTCGGCGGCGCGTTCCTCTTGCTGCTGCTGGTGTTCCGGTCGGTGCTGATCGGCATCAAGGCCGTCTTCATGAACCTGCTGACCATCGCAGCCACCTTCGGCGTCCTCGTTGCGGTGTTCCAGTGGGGCTGGGCCAGCGGACTCATCGGCATGTCCAAGGACGTGGACATCGTGTCGTTCGTGCCGCTGATCGTCTTCGCGATCGTGTTCGGACTCTCGATGGACTACGAGGTCTTCCTGATGAGTCGAATGCAGGAGGAATACCTCACGACGAAGGATCCGACCGCGGCGGTCGCGCGTTCGCTGGGCACCACCGGTCGGGTCATCGTCTCGGCCGCGCTCGTGATGTTCGCGGTCTTCGTCGCGTTCGTGTCGAACCCCAGCCCGATGGTGAAACAGATCGGGCTCGGCCTCGCCGTCGGCGTGTTCGTCGACGCGTTCGATCGTCCGGCTCCTGCTCGTGCCGTCGATCATGCGCCTGCTCGGCAACGCCGGGTGGTGGTTGCCCAAGTGGCTGGACAAGATCATGCCGAACATCAGCATCGAGGGTGAGCACGAACCGGCGCCGACTGCCGAGGGTGGCCACGACGATCCGGTGCCTGCAGCCCACTGACGCCAGGGAGTCGGGCTTGGACTTCGCAATGGAGCGGGTGACGAGAATCGAACTCGCGTTCTCAGCTTGGGAAGCTGATGTTCTGCCTCTGAACTACACCCGCAGGGTGGGCGATCATACGCGACGTACCCGCCGGGCTCCCCGTTCGCACCGGCCCGCCGGCCCGGCCCCTCGAAGTCGACACCGCTAGTCTCCGGCCCCGTGATTCTCTCCGACCGGTCCATCCGTGAGGCCCTGGCGTCGGGCCGCATCGTCGTCCAACCGTTGGATGATCGAGATGTCCAGCCCTCCTCGGTGGACCTGCGTCTCGATCGCTACTTCCGGGTTTTTCGCAACGACACGACGCCCTTCATCGACCCGAAAGAGCCCCAGGAGGACCTGACCGAGATGGTCGAGGTCGCGGAGGGCAACTCCTTCATCCTGCATCCGGGCGAGTTCGTGCTCGGCTCGACCTCCGAACGGGTCGCGCTGCCGGACGACCTCGTTGCCCGCCTCGAGGGCAAGTCCTCGCTCGGTCGGCTGGGGCTGCTCATCCACTCCACGGCCGGATTCGTCGACGCCGGTTGGGACGGGCATCTCACCCTCGAGCTGAGCAACGTGGCGAACCTGCCGATCGCGCTCTACCCGGGGATGAAGATCGGCCAGATCTCGTTCTTCCAGATGACGACCGCGGCCGAGCACCCGTACGGGAGTACCGAGAAGGGCTCGAAGTACCAGGGCCAGCGCGGTCCGACGCCGAGCCGGTACTACCAGAACTTCCGCAGCGATTGACGGCCTCGTGAGCGAACCGACCCGCTGCGCGTGGGCGGGCACCGACCCGCTCATGGTCGAGTACCACGACACCGAGTGGGGGGTCCCGCAACGGGACCGCATTCGGCTGTTCGAGAAGCTGTCGCTCGAAGGCGCCCAGGCGGGTCTGTCCTGGCGCACGATCCTCAACAAGCGCGAGGGCTACCGAGCCTGCTTCGCCGGCTTCGACCCCGCGAAGGTCGC
Source organism: uncultured Acidimicrobiia bacterium (assembly GCA_963701625.1). Lineage (GTDB taxonomy): Bacteria > Actinomycetota > Acidimicrobiia > IMCC26256 > JAENVU01 > JAENVU01. The sequence continues at coordinate 141,100 of CAVPAT010000008.1, forward strand.
GCGCTTCACGCCGGCGCGCGTCGAACGGTTGGTGTTGGACGCGAGGATCGTGCGCAACCGGGCCAAGATCACCTCGGTGATCGACAACGCCCGAGCGCTGCGGCGCCTCGAACGCGAGCTGGGCGGGTTCTCGGACTACCTCTGGTCCTTCGTCGACGGCGAGCCGATCGTCAACCGGTGGCGGACCATGGAGCAGCTCCCCGCCACGACTGAGTTGTCCACCGCACTGAGCAAGGATCTCAAGCGCCGCGGGTTCCGGTTCGTCGGCCCGACCACGATGTACGCGCTCATGCAGGCGATGGGCATGGTCAACGACCACACGGTCGACTGCTTCCGCCACGCACCACGGAGTACGTGACGGGAGTCAGAGACCCTTGGGGAAGTTGGCGGTCACCGGCGCGGCGGTCGCCGGCTCGGATTCCAGGGCCTCGACGAGGATCTCGGCGATGTCCTGGACCAGGACCTCCTCGTCCTTGCCCTCGCCCTTCACGCCGTCGTCCATCATCACGTAGCAGAACGGGCACGCGACCGCGATCCGCGTCGGCGCCGGTGGCGATGGCCTCCTGGGCGCGCTCGACGTTGACCTTCTTGCCGATGTGTCTCCTCCATCCACATGCGCGCACCGCCGGCGCCGCAGCACATGCCCTTGCGTGCCGTTGCGGGGCATCTCGACGATGTCGATGCCGGCGAGCGAGCCGATCACCTTCCGCGGTGCCAGGTACACGTCGTTGTGGCGGCCGAGGTAGCAGGAGTCGTGGTAGGTCACCCGCTCGTCGAGCGAGGCACCCGCCATCGACAGCCGTCCGTCGTCGATGAGCTGCGATGAGCAGCTGCGAGTGGTGGATCACCTCGTAGTGGCCGTCGAGCTGCGGGTACTCGTTCTTCAGGGTGTTGAAGCAGTGCGGGCACTGCGTGATGATCTTCTTCACGCCGAGCCCGTCGAGCGTCTCGATGTTCTGCATCGCGAGCATCTGGAAGAGGTACTCGTTGCCCGACCGGCGGGCAGAGTCGCCGGTGCACATCTCGCTCGGCCCGAGAATCGCGAAGTCGATGCCCGCCCGCTGCAGCAGCATCGCCACGGCGCGGCTGGTCTTCTTGTTGCGGTCGTCGAAGGAACCCGCGCAGCCGACCCAGTAGAGGTACTCGTGGTCGAAGTCCCCGCCGAGGCTCGACGATCTCGACGCCTTCGAGCGCGCCGACCCAGTCGCCGCGCTCGCCCTGGTTCATGCCGTAGACGTTGCCCGCTGTTCTCCATCGAGCGGTACACGTTGCCGAGCTCGACGGGGAAGTTGCTCTCCATGAGCGAGAGGTAGCGGCGCATGTCGAGGATCTTGTCGAGGATCTCGATGTTGACCGGGCAGATCTCGTCGCACGCCTTGCACGATGGTGCAGGACCAGAGCTCTTCGGCCGTGATCCGCTCGAACAGGTGTCGGCGGTGACGGTGATCTCCTGTCGACGCCGACCGGCGGCGACACCGCGGGGCTGCCCGAGCGGGCCATCACCTCGCCGATCTTGAGCACGATCTCGCGGGGGTCGAGCGGCTTGCCCGTCGCGTGCGCCGGACACACCGAGGTGCAGCGCCCGCAGATCGTGCAGGCGTCGGTGTCGAAGAGTTGCTTCCAGGTGAAGTCCTCGATGGTCGAGGCGCCGAACGTCTCGAGCTCGGTCTCCATCAGGTTCGGCATCTCGCGCATCGCGCCCTTGGGCCGCGGCCTGTCCTTCAGGTACATGTTCATCGGGCGACGTGATCATGTGCCGCAGCATCGTGGTGGGCAGGATCACGAGGAAGGCGAGGAAGGAAATGACGTGGATGGTCCATGCCCAGCGGTGCAGGTCCAAGAGGCTCGCGGCAGACCAACCGTCGAAGAACGAGGCGATACCCGCAACCGACGAACGACCACTTCTCGAAGTCGCGGCGCCGCCGACGTCGGCGCGCAGCGCCGCGATGCGGAACCCCTCGGCCATGAAGCCGGTGATCGCCGATGACGAGGAACGTGACGAGGATGACAGCGTGCTCGGGCTTGGTCTTGATGCGGATGCGGTACGGGCGCTGCGACGTAGCGGCGGACGAATCGCCCACACGATGCCGACGAGGAAGATCACGCCGAACAGGTCGGCGATGAACGCGTACGCCTGGTAGGTCTGGCCGTGGAGGAACTTCAGCGACTCCGGCAGCTGGTGGTCGATCTCGAGCAGGACCGTGGCGATGAACAGCACGAGGAAGCCGAAGTAGATGATCGAGTGCATGACGCCCGGCCGCGGGATCGCGCAGGAGCGTGCGCATCCAGACGCCGCGCGCGGAAGTCCCGCATCCGGCGGTGCACGTTGGTCTTGTTGGTCCGGCGGTTGTCGGGCTTGCCGCGCTCGTAGTTGCGGACGCGCAGTGAGACCAGCCACGCAGTCACGAACAGCCCCGTCGCCACGGCGAGGTAGAAGGCGACCTCGAGTGGCGCCGGAATGTTGACGAACACCTCGCGTGAGATCGGCGAGTCCTCGTGCCAGTGCGTGATCTCGGGGGCGATCCCGGAGGCGAGCGTGCCGAGCGCGGCGAGCACGCCGATCAGCAGGACGAGCTGGTGCGGCTTGGGCAACAACGTGCGCAATTTCACGGCGCGCAACCTACGTTGACTCCCCGGCGAACGCTGAATTACTGGACCGACGTGGCGTCGGCTTCGCGCAGGCGACGGGCCATACCGGTGAGGAGTTTGCGGGCGAAGCCGGGCACCTCGTCGAGCAGGCCGCCGAACTCCCGCTGCCCGAGCACGACGAGTTCCATGTCCGACTCGGCGGTCACCGTCGCGTTGCGAGGCGCCTTGTCCAGCAGCGCCAACTCGCCGAAGGCGGCCCCCGGTCCGAGGGTCGCCACCTTGCGGCCCCGGCGGGAGACCTTCGCCGCCCCGGAGAGGATCACGAAGAACTCCGATCCGGTGGAGCCTTCCGAGACCAGGACACGCCCGGCGTCGACGGTGACGTCCTCGGCCCGGCGGGCCACGAGGGCCATTTCCTTGCGGGACAGGGCAGAGAACAGAGGAACCTCAGCGAGGTGCCCGATGAAGGTGTCTTGGCGCGCCATGGGCGGGAATCTACGGCCTGGAGCAGGCCCGGCGAAAGTGCGGGCCGACTTGCATGGGAATACTCCGGTGCGCGAGAAAGTTGCTAGCACTTGACTCAAGAATTCTGTACACCGTCACTCACCCCCGAATCCGGTGCGGTACCCCCGCCCGTCCCCTGGAGGAAACCCCATGTCCAAGGCCGTCGGCATCGACCTCGGCACTACCAATTCCGTCGTCTCGACTCTCGAGGCCGGCGAGCCCGTCGTGATCCCCAACGCCGAGGGGGCCCGGACGACACCGTCGGTGGTGGCCTTCTCCAAGACCGGCGAGGTGCTCGTCGGGGAGGTGGCCAAGCGTCAGGCGATCACGAACCCGGACCGCACCATTCGGTCGGTCAAGCGCCACATCGGCACCGACTGGTCCGTCGACATCGACGGCAAGGCGTACAACACCCAGGAGATCAGTGCCCGCATCCTCCAGAAGCTGAAGCGCGACGCCGAGTCGTATTTGGGGGACAGCGTCACCCAGGCGGTCGTCACGGTGCCCGCGTACTTCGGCGACGCCGAACGCCAGGCCACCAAGGAGGCCGGCGAGATCGCGGGCCTCGAGGTCCTGCGCATCATCAACGAGCCGACCGCCGCGAGCCTCGCCTACGGCCTCGAGAAGGACACCGATATCACGGTGCTCGTGTTCGACCTCGGCGGTGGCACGTTCGACGTCTCGGTGCTCGAACTCGGCGACGGCGTCTTCGAAGTGAAGTCGACGGCGGGGAACACACACCTCGGCGGTGACGACTGGGATCAGCGCGTCATCGATTGGATGGTCTCGGAGTTCAAGAACGCCCACGGCGTCGACCTCGGCGCGGACAAGATGGCAGCCCAGCGGCTCAAGGAGGCCGCCGAGAAGGCCAAGATCGAGCTGTCCTCTCTCCAGGAGACGTCGATCAACCTGCCGTTCATCACCGCGACGGCCGACGGGCCGCTCCACCTCGAGTTGACGCTGAGCCGCTCGAAGTTCCAGGAGCTGACCCGCGATCTCCTCGAGGCCTGCCGCGGCCCCTTCGAGCAGGCGATCCGCGACGCCGGACTCGAGATGAGCGGGATCGACCGGGTGTTGTTGGTCGGTGGATCGACCCGGATGCCGGCGGTGTCGGATCTGGTCAAGGAGCTCACCGGCAAGGAGGGTGACAAGGGCATCAACCCGGATGAGGCCGTCGCCGTCGGTGCGGCGATCCAGGCCGGCGTGCTCAAGGGCGACGTCAAGGATGTGCTCCTGCTCGACGTCACCCCGCTGTCGCTCGGTATCGAGACCAAGGGTCAGATCATGACCAAGCTCATCGAGCGCAACACGACGATCCCCACGAAGCGCTCGGAGGTGTTCACCACCGCGGACGACAATCAGTCGTCGGTGGAGATCAAGGTGCTCCAGGGTGAGATCGACATGGCGTATCGCAACAAGCAGCTCGGCACGTTCCAGCTCGTCGGGATCCCACCCGCGCCGCGCGGGCGTCCCGCAGGTCGAGGTCAGCTTCGACATCGACGCCAACGGGATCGTCCACGTGTCAGCGCCAAGGACCTCGGGACCGGCAAAGAGCAGAAGATGACCATCACCGGGGGCACCGCACTCGGCAAGGACGAGATCGACCGGATGATGAAGGAGGCCGAGGCGCACGCCGAGGAGGACAAGGCGCGGCGGGAGGAGGCCGAGGTCCGCAACAACGCGGACAACCTCGTCTTCCAGACCGAGAAGCTGCTAAGGAGCACGGCTGACAAGATCGAGGCTTCCGACCGGGAGCCGATCGAGGGCCGCGGTGAAGGCGCTGAAGGAGGCGCTCGCCGGAACCGACGTCGACGCGATCACGCCAGGCGCACGAGGCGCTCGGGCACGGTGACCAGGAGTTCTCGACCGCGGCTCTACGCAGGCAGCATCAGCCGAGGCCGCCGCCGGTGGTGCCGACGCGGGAGCCGGGGAAGCGGCGCCGTACGACGACGAGGTCGCCGAGGCCGAGATCGTCGACGAGCCCGGTGAGGAGTCGGCGTGAGTTCGGAGCCCGACGGTTCCGAGCCGGTCACGGCGCCGGACGCCGCAGAGTCCGATGCCGCCGCGGCCGTCGAGGACGACCTGAGCCGGCTGCTGGGTGAGCGTGACGAGATGCGTGCGCTCGCCCAGCAGATCCAGGCGGACTTCGAGAACTACCGCAAGCAGGCGATGCGGCGGGAGACGTCGGTGCGTCGAGCGGGCGAGCGAGAGTCTGCTGGAGAAGCTGCTGCCGGTCCTCGACAGCTTCGATGCGGCGATGGCTCAGATCGACGACGAAACGGACGACGGGCGTCCGCAAGGGCGTGGAGTTCGTGTTCTCCCAACTTCGTCGGCGTCCTGGAAGGTGCCGGCCTCGAACGCATCGAGACCGACGGTCAACCGTTCGACCCGACTGAGCACGAAGCGGTGCTGCACGAGGACGGTGACGGTGAAGCGATCGTGGCCGCGACGATGCGGTCGGGGTACCGGCTCAAGGGTCGCGTGCTGCGGCCCGCAATGGTGAAGGTGACGAAGTAGGCGATGGCACCGCAGCGCGAGTGGTTCGAGACGGACTACTACGCCGTGCTCGGCGTGTCGCCTGACGCGTCCGAGAAGGACATCACCCGCGCCTACCGCAAGCTGGCCAAGCAGTACCACCCCGACGCCAACCCGGGGAACACCGCAAGCCGAGGATCGGTTCAAGGAGGCCTCGGCGGCCAACGACGTGCTCTCCGATCCCGGAGAAGCGCAAGGAGTACGACGAGGTCCGCGACATGGTCGCGTCGGGCGCGTTCGCCGGCGGCGATCCGGTGGTGGTCCCGGGAGGTCCGGGCGGCTTCGGTGGACCGGGCGGGTTCCAGTTCGACGACGTCGGTCGATCTCGGCGACCTGCTCGGCGGTCTCTTCGGTGGGCGTGGCGGCGGAGGGGGCGGCTTCGGTGGTGGCCGCCGTCGGGCGCGGCACGCGCGCCCAGCCGGGTGCCGACCTCGAGACCGAGTTGACCTCGACTTCCTCGACGCGGTCACGGGGATCACCACGACCGTCGCATCTCACCGGGGAGGCCGCCTGCTCGGAGTGCCACGGCTCGGGGCGAAGGCCGGAACCAGCCCGAACGTCTGCCCGACGTGCGACGGTCGCGGCGAGATCGCGTGAACCAGGGTCCGTTCTCGTTCTCGGCAGGTCTGCCCGCTGTGCGACGGTCGGGGCGCGGTCATCCCGGACCCGTGTCCGCGGTGCCAGGGCCGCGGGATCGAGGTCCGCCGCCGCGAGGTCAAGGTGAAGATCCCCGTCGGCGTGAAGGACGGCCAGCGGATCAAGGTCGCCGAACGCGGTGCGCGCCGGTCGCAACGGCGGCCCGCCGGGTGACCTGTACGTCGTCGTGCACGTGCGACCACACCCGGTGTTCGGCCGCAAGGGCACGCGCGGATCTCACGGTGAAGGTGCCGCTGTCCTTCGCGGACGCGGCGCTCGGTGCCCAGGTCAAGGTGCCGACGCTGACCGAACCGGTCACGCTGAAGGTCAAGGCCGGCACGCAGCCCGGCACGACCGAGAAGGTGCAAGGGCGCGGGATCGCCGGGACGAAGGGCTCGGCCGGGGACCTCTTCGTGACCTTCGACGTGCACCGTGCCGACCAAGCTCAACAAGGCGCAGCGAGCCGCGGTCGAGTCCCTCGCCGAAGCGCTCGGCGACGCGACGACCAAGGACGCCGCGCCGGCTGGATCTGAGGTCTGATCCGATGCACGACGAACGAGCCCTCTACATCATCTCGGTGGCCGCGGATCTCGCCGGGCGTCCATCCCCAGACCCTGCGTATCTACGAGCGCAAGGGACTGATCGAACCGGCCGCGCACCGAGGGCCGGAGCCGTCGCTATTCCGAGCACGACATCGCGCTGTTGCGGCGGATCCAGGAACTCACCAACGAAGGCGTCGAGCCTCGCGGGCGTCCGCACGGATCCTCGACCTCGAGGCCCGCGTCGAGGCGCTCGAGGCCGAGCTGCGGCGGGTTCGATCCGACGCCGTGCTCGCGGTCGAGGCGGCCCGTCGGGGCTTCGGAGGCCAGCGACCGCCGACTCGTCGCTGAACCGGGAATGCCAGAGTTGACAATCGTGTTGTCAACTCTTGTCCCATTCAATTGAGACCCGCGAGGATGCTCTGATGGCGCTCGACCCCAACAAGTTCACCCGCAAGACCGGCGAGGCCCTCGGCGCCGCCCAGGCCATGGCGCGCGAGCGGAACCACACTCAGGTCGGCGCCGAGCACCTGCTCGCGGCGCTGCTCAGCCAGCCCGAGAGCGTGGTGATCCCGTCCTCGAGCGGGTGGGCGTGTCGACCAAGGCGATCCGCGACCGGGTCGACGCCGAGCTCGACCGGCTGCCCAAGGTCTACGGCGCGACCGCGCAGGGCCCAGGTCTCGCCCGGGGCCTACCAGGTGCTCGAGGCCGCCGACGCCGAGCGCCAGACCTCGGCGACGACTACCTCTCGACCGAGCACGTCCTGCTCGCCATGACCGAGGTGGTCGGCGGGGTGGGCGACCTCCTGCGCGGCCTCGGCGTCACCAAGGAGGCGGTGCTCGAGGCGCTCAGCAGGTCGCGCGGGTCGCACCGCGTCACCCGCGAGAACCCCGAGGAGCAGTACCAGGCGCTCGAGAGGTACGGCCGCGACCTCACCGAGGAGGCGCGCAAGGGCAAGCTCGACCCGGTCATCGGCCGCGACGAGGAGATCCGCCGCGTCATCCAGGTGCTGTCGCGCCGCACGAAGAACAACCCGGTGCTCATCGGCGAGCCCGGCGTCGGCAAGACCGCGATCGCCGAGGGTCTCGCCCGCCGCATCGTCGAGGGCGACGTGCCCGAGGGTCTGCGCAACAAGCGGCTCATCTCGCTCGACATCGGCGCGATGGTCGCCGGCGCGAAGTACCGCGGCGAGTTCGAGGACCGCCTCAAGGCGGTGCTCAAGGAGATCGTCGACTCCGAGGGCGAGATCATCACGCTTCGTCGACGAGCTGCACACGATCGTCGGCGCCGGCGGCGCGGAGGGCGCGGTCGACGCCGGCAACATGATCAAGCCGATGCTCGCCCGCGGCGAGCTGCGCATGATCGGGGCGACGACGCTCGACGAGTTCCGCAAGCACATCGAGAAGGACCCCGCGCTCGAGCGCCGGTTCCAGCAGGTGTACGTCGGCGAGCCGTCGGTCGAGGACACGATCGCGATCCTGCGCGGGCTCAAGGAGCGCTACGAGGTGCACCACGGCGTCCGCATCCAGGACGCCGCGCTCGTCGCCGCGGCGGTGCTGTCCGACCGCTACATCCCGGCCCGCCAGCTCCCCGACAAGGCCATCGACCTCGTCGACGAGGCGGCGTCGCGGCTGCGCATCGAGATCGACTCGATGCCGTTCGAGATCGACGTCGTCGAGCGGCGCATCCGCCAGCTCGAGATCGAGAAGGCCGCGCTGGCGAAGGAGACCGACGAGCCGCTCCAAGCAGCGGCTCGAAGCGCTCGAAGCCGAGCTCGCCGAGCTCGGCGAGGAGCGCGACGCGATGGTCGCGCACTGGCAGAACGAGAAGGACGGGATCGCCGAGATCCGCGCACGCAAGGAGCAGCTCGAAGCCGCGCGCACCGAGGCCGAGAAGGCCGAGCGCGACGGCGACCTCCAGCGAGGCCGCGCGAGCTGCGCTACGGCACGATGCGCGACCTCGAGACCGAGATCGAGGCCAGGACCGTCCGGCTCGACGAGCTCCAGTGCGGACGTGCAGATGCTCAAGGAGGAGGTCGACGAGGAGGACGTCGCCGAGATCGTCTCGAAGTGGACCGGCGTCCCGGTGAGCCGGCTCATGGAGGGCGAGATGGCGAAGCTCGTGCGCATGGAGGACGCGCTGCACGAGCGGGTCGTCGGCCAGGACGACGCGGTGACGCGCGGTCGCCAACGCCATCCGCCGGTCGCGCGCCGGGCTGTCCGATCCGAACCGGCCGATCGGCTCGTTCCTGTTCCTCGGCCCGACCGGCGTGGGCAAGACCGAGCTCGCCCGCACGCTCGCCGACTTCCTGTTCGACGACGAGCGGGCCATGGTCCGCATCGACATGAGCGAGTACATGGAGAAGCACTCGGTGTCGCGGCTGATCGGCGCGCCTCCGGGCTACGTCGGCTACGACGAGGGCGGCCAGCTCACCGAGGCGGTGCGGCGCCGGCCGTACGCGGTCGTGCTGCTCGACGAGGTCGAGAAGGCCCACCCCGACGTGTTCAACGTGCTGCTGCAGCTGCTCGACGACGGCCGCCTGACCGACGGTCAGGGCCGCACGGTCGACTTCACCGAACACGGTGCTGATCATGACGAGCAACCTCGGCGCCGGTGGTGACGACGGCGACGGTGATGAACGCGGTGCGCAGCCACTTCAAGCCCGAGTTCCTCAACCGCATCGACGAGATCGTGGTGTTCCACCGGCTCGACGAGCGCCACATCGCGCAGATCGTCGACCTGCAGGTCGGCGCAGCTCCGGGACCGTCTGGCGGACCGCGGCCTGGGTCTGGAGCTCACCGAAGCGGCGCAGGAGCACGTCGCCGAGGTCGGCTACGACCCCGACTTCGGGGCGCGGCCGCTCAAGCGGGTGCTCCAGAAGGAGGTCGCCGACCCGATCGCGCTGGAGCTGCTCAAGGGCGAGTACCACGACGGCGACGTGATCCAGGTCGACGCCGGCCCCGACGGTCTGGTCTTCCACCGCGCCGAGTCCGTCGGGGTCTGATCGCGCCCCACCCGCCGAACCAACGCGCAGATCGCGCGGGTGCTGATCTCGGCCGCTCTCGCATTCGAGATCGTTTCCGACCGTATTTGGGCACCGGTTCGTCGGATGGGCGCGACTAACCTGCTCTCAACGTGAGTGCAGTCACGTTCGGGACCGGCTCCAGCACAGGGGCCGGTCCGTTTCGCGGAGGGAACCCATGCCGGGTGCAGTGATCGTCGGGACCCAGTGGGGCGACGAGGGCAAGGGTCGGTTCACCGACTATCTCGCCAAAGAGGCGTCGCTCTGTGTCCGCTACCAGGGCGGCCACAACGCCGGTCACACCCTCGTGGTGGACGGCGAGGTCTTCAAGCTCCAACTCGTCCCGAGCGGTGTGCTCTACCCCTGGGTCGTGCCGGTCATCGGCAACGGGGTGGTGGTGGACCCGCAGGTGCTGCTCGACGAGCTCGACATGCTCGAGTCCCGCGGGATCGACAGCCGCCGTCTCCGTCTCTCGGGCAACGCACACCTGATCATGCCGTACCACCAGGAGCTGGACCGGCTGAACGAGCGGTACCTCGGGACCGCCAAGCTCGGCACCACCAAGCGCGGCATCGGACCGGCCTACGCCGACAAGGCGCTGCGGATCGGTCTGCGGGTCCAGGACCTGCTCGACCCCAAGATCTTCCGGGCCAAGCTCGACCTGGCCCTCCGGGAGAAGAACGGGCTGCTGACCAAGGTCTACAACCGCCTCCCGGTGGACACCGACGAGTTGGCCGACCAGTACCTCGCGTTGGTGCCGCGCCTGGAGCCGTTGATCGACGACTCGGTCCACCTCGTGCACGAGTCGCTCGACGCGATGCAGTGGGTGCTCTTCGAAGGCGCGCAGGCGACATTCCTGGACGTCGACCACGGCACCTACCCGTTCGTGACCTCGAGCAACCCCGTCTCCGGTGCCGTCACCGCCGGTGCCGGTGCGGGTCCCGCGACCTCGAACGCATCGTCGGTGTGGTCAAGGCCTACACCACGCGGGTCGGTGCCGGCCCGTTCCCGGCCGAGCTGCCCGAGGGCGACGCCGTCGGCGATCTGCTCGTGGACCGGGGAGCCGAGTTCGGGACCAACACGAAGCGTCGGCGGCGGACCGGCTGGCTCGACCTCGTCATGGTCAAGCACGCGTGCCGACTCAACACCTGCACGGAGCTGGCGATCACCAAGCTCGACGTGCTCTCGCCGTTGCCTGAGTTGAAGGTCTGTGTGGGGTACCGCGGGCCCGATGGCACGGTCTACGACCACGTCCCGTATCACCAGTCGATCATCCACAAAGTCACACCGGTCTACGAGACCTTCCCAGGCTGGGAGAGCGACATCGAGCGCGCCGAACGACTGCAGGACCTCCCGACCGCGGCTCGCGACTACGTGCAGTTCATCGAGGAGTACACCGGCACCCACGTCTCGTTCGTCTCGGTCGGTCCCGCCCGGGACCAGACCGTCGTCCTGCCGCGAGCTGCCTGATGGAGGTACTGCTCGTCGGGGGTGGGGCGCGCGAGCACGCACTGGCCTGGGGACTGCTGCGGTCGCCGGTGGTCGACGGGGTCGTGGCCGCGCCGGGGAACCCGGGTATCGCGGAGCTCGGACCCTGCATGGCGCTCGAGGACGCGATGGAGAGTCTCGACGTCTTCGACCTCGCAGTGATCGGACCGGAGGCGCCGCTCGTCGACGGTCTGGCCGACGATCTGCGCGGTGCCGGCGTGCCCGTGTTCGGCCCGTCGGCGGCCGCAGCTCAGCTCGAGGGTTCGAAGGCGTGGATGAAGGACGTTCTCGCCGCGGCCGAGGTCCCCACCGCGCGTCACGCGACCTTCGCGGCGGCTGACGAACCGGCCGCGCTCGCGTACCTCGAAACCCTGCCCGGGCTCTACGTGATCAAGACCGACGGTCTCGCGGCCGGCAAGGGCGTGATCGTCACCGAGTCCTTGTCCGAGGCACGCGCGGCCGTCCGGTCGTACCTCGCCGGCGAGGCGTTCGGTGACGCCGGCCGGACGGTCGTGATCGAGGAGGGCCTCACCGGGCCCGAGTTGAGCCTGCTGGTCCTGTGCGACGGTTCCGGGGTTGGCGTGCCACTCGCTCCCGCGCAGGATTTCAAGCGGATCGGCGACGCCGACGCCGGTCCGAACACCGGCGGCATGGGCGCGTACTCGCCGGTTCCGATCGCCGATCCCGGCCTCGTGGATCTGTTGATGGACCGCGCCGTCGGCCCGACCCTGCACCGCCTCGCGGCCGAGGGCATCGACTACCGCGGTGTGCTCTACGCGGGGCTGATGCTGACGCCCGAAGGCCCCAAGGTCATCGAGTACAACGTGCGGTTCGGCGACCCGGAGTGCGAGGTCGTCGTGCCCCGCCTCGCCAGTGACCTCGCAGTCCACTGCCTGGAGGCGGCCACCGGTCGGCTCGAGACCCCCGTCGAGTTCCGCGACGACGCGTGCGTGACCGTCGTGCTCGCCAGTGAGGGTTACCCGGCGTCGCCGCGCACCGGCGATGTCATCGAGGGCATCGACGCCGCGAGCGCGCTCGACGACGTCGTCGTGTTCCATGCGGGGACCGATCGGTCCGGCGACGATCTCGTGACGGCCGGCGGACGGGTACTCGCGGTGACCGCGCTCGGTCGCGATGTCGCCGCCGCGCGAACCCGCGTCTACGAGGCCGTCGACCTGATCACCTGGCCCGGCCGGTACTGCCGGACCGACATCGCCGCCACCCCGACCGAGGAGTCCGTTTGATCCCCCGCTATTCGTTGCCCGAGATGGCCGCCCTGTTCACCGACGACGCCAAGTTCGGGGCGTGGCTCGAGGTCGAGATCCTCGCGACCGAGGCGTGGGCCGAACTCGGGGTCGTGCCCAAGGAGGCGGCGGTCGCGGTACGCGAGCGCGGCGGGTTCGACGTCGCCGCGATCGACGAGCGCGAACTGGTCACCGAGCACGACGTCGCCGCGTTCGTGGACGTCGTCCAGGACCGCGTCGGCCAACCCGAGGGTGCGTGGGTCCACTACGGCCTCACCTCCAGCGACGTCGTGGACACGGCGCTGGCGCTCCAGCTCAGCCGGGCGGCCGGTCTGCTGATCGAGGCGGCGGAGGCGCTCGATGCCGCGCTCACCGAGCAGGCGCACCGGTATCGGGACACGGCGATGGTCGGTCGCACGCACGGCATCCACGCGGAGCCGACGACGTTCGGCGTCAAGCTCGCGCTCTGGGCACTCCAGGTTCGACGCGACGTCGAGAGACTGCGCCGGGCGCACGCCGGCATCTCCGTCGGCAAGGTGTCGGGCGCGGTCGGGACCTACTCCAACATCGATCCGTTCGTGGAGCAGCACGTGTGCACCGCGCTCGGCCTGACCCCCGTGCCGGCGACCCAGGTCCTCGCCCGGGACCGTCATGCCGAGTTGCTCTACGCGTGCGCGTCGGCCGGCGCGACCGTCGAACAGTGTGCGCTCGAGATCCGCCACCTCCAGCGCACCGAGGTGCGCGAGGTGGAAGAACCGTTCCGGGCCGGCAAGCAAAAGGGCTCCTCGGCGATGCCCCACAAGCGCAACCCGGTGAAGTGCGAGCAGCTCTGCGGGCTCGCCCGGGTGCTGCGCGCGGACCTCATGGCCGGGATGGAGAACGTCGCGCTCTGGCACGAGCGCGACATCTCCCACTCGTCGGTCGAGCGGGTGGTGCTCCCGGACGCGTGCATCCTCGCCCACTACCTGCTCGTCAAGATGCGCTCGATCGTCGAGGGCATGCACGTGTACCCCGAGCGGATGCTCGAGAACCTCGACGCGAGTTACGGACTCGTGTTCAGCCAGCCGGTGTTGCTCGCACTCGTGGAAGCGGGCAAGTCCCGAGACGACGCCTACCGCATCGTGCAGCGCAACGCGATGAAGACCTGGGAGGAACGCCGTCCCTTCATCGACGTCCTGCGTCAGGACGCGGACCTCACGGCCGCGCTGACCGACGATCAGCTCGTCGGGTGCTTCGATCTCAGCCGCGCCGTGGCCAACGTCGGCCGTACCTTCGAAGTCCTGGACGGACTCGACTCGTGACCATCTCGTTGCCGCACCTGTATTCGGGCAAGGTCCGGGATCTCTATGACGCCGGCGACGACCAGATCCTGATGGTGGCGTCGGATCGCGTCTCGGTGTTCGACGTGGTCCTGCCCGACGACATCCCGGACAAGGGCCGCGTGCTCACCGCGATCTCCACCTTCTGGTTCGACCTCACCGCGGACCTGCTCGTGAACCACGTGATCAGTGTGGACCCGGACGACTTTCCCGACGCCGCTCGTCCCGACGCCGATGGGCGAGCGACGCTGGTGCGGCGCACGGAGCCCGTCCCGATGGAGTGCATCGCACGCGGGTACCTGTTCGGCAGCGCCTGGAAGGAGTACCGGCAGCACGGGACCGTGCAGGGCCGCCCAATGCCGACGGGGATGCAGGAGGCCGCACCGCTCCCGGAGCCGTTGTTCACCCCGACGACCAAGGCCGACGAGGGCCATGACCTGCCGATGACCGACGCGGAGGCGATCGACCTCGTCGGGCAAGCGACCTTCGACCGCCTGCGGGACGCGGCCCTGGCGATCTACGAGCGCGGTGCCGCACACGCCGGGTCGCGCGGCATCATCCTGTCTGACACCAAGTTCGAGTTCGGGACCACCGCGGACGGCGAGCTGCTGCTCATCGACGAAGTCCTCACCCCCGATTCCTCGCGCTACTGGCCGGCCGACACCTATGCGCCGGGCGGGTCTCCCGCGAGTTTCGACAAGCAGTACGTCCGGGACCATTACCTCGCGATCGGCTGGGATCAGACGCCACCCGCGCCGCATCTCCCGGCGGAGGTCATCACGGGGACGCGGCAGCGCTACGTCGAGGCGTACGAACGGATCACCGGCCGGAACTTCGCGGATTGGTACGGGCCCGAGTGAGTCGACCCGTGAAGTCGGCCGGGTAAGGTCGACGGCGATGCCGCGTTACGCCGCCACTGTCGACATCACCCATCTCCCCGGCATTCTCGACCCGCAGGGGGCGACGATCGATCGGGCCCTGCCGGCGCTCGGTTACGACAACGTGAGCCAGGTGAAGGTCGGCAAGATCATCCGACTCGTCGTCGAGGCCGCGTCGGAGGACGCGGCCCGGGTGCAGGTGGACGAGATGTGTCACCGCCTCCTCGCCAACCCGGTCATCGAAGCCTTCGAGATCTCGCTGGAGTCGGCGCCGCAATGAGGGTCGGGGTCGTCCAGTTCCCGGGGACGAACTGTGAACTCGATGTCTTGACGGTGATGGCCGGGCTCGGCGCAGACGCCGAGTTGTTGTTCCATACCGAGGCAACCGTGCGGGGCGTTGACGCCGTGGTCGTCCCCGGCGGCTTCGCCCACGGGGACTACCTGCGGGCCGGCGCGATCGCACGGTTCTCACCGGTGATGGACGCAGTGGCCGACTTCGCCCGTGGTGGCGGACCGGTGGTGGGGATCTGTAACGGTTTCCAGGTGCTCTGCGAGGCCGGCTTGCTGCCGGGCGCGCTCCAGAAGAACGCCGGTCTGAAGTTCCTGTGCCAGCCGGCGGACCTCCGAGTCGAGACCACCACCACGGTGCTCACCAACCAGGCCCGTGTGGGTCAGATCCTCCGGATCCCGATCAACCACTTCGAAGGGAACTACGTATGCGACGAGCGCACACTCGACGCGCTCCGGGCGGAGGAGCGCGTCGTCGTGCGCTACGTCGAGAATCCCAACGGCGCCCTCGACGACATCGCGGGTATCTGTAACGAAGCGCGCAACGTGGTCGGGCTGATGCCCCATCCCGAGCGGGCGTCGGATGCCCTGCTCGGCTCGGCCGACGGTCTGGTCATGATGCAGTCGCTCCTGGCTGCAGCGACGGTGGCCGCGTGACCCTGCGCCCGACCCAGGCGGCACTCGCGGAGGTGCTCAAGGACCACGCCATACGGGAGGGCGAGTTCACCCTCAACTCGGGGCGGACCTCGAACTGGTATCTCGACGGACGACAGGTGAGCTTCCGGGGCGACTGCCTGCGAATTGTCGGCGAGGCGATCGTGGACGCGCTGACTCAAGCTGGTATCAACCCGGATGACTACGACGTCGTCGGCGGTCCCGAGTTGGGCGCGGTGCCAGTCGCCCTGGCGGTAGCGCTCGTCACCGGGAAACCGAGCTTCGCAATCCGCAAACAGGCCAAGGACCACGGCGTCGGTGGCCGGATCGCCGGTGTGCTCGAGCCGGCCCAGCGGGTGGTCATCGTCGAAGACACCGCGACGACGGGCAAGGCACTCTTCGACGCACTCCCGGCCGTCACCGAGTTGGAATGCCCGATCGTCGCAGTCACGTTGTTGTTGGACCGCGGTGGTCAACTCGGTGCCCGACTCGAGCCGACCGGGATCCCTTACGTTCCGGTCCTCGGCGCGCCGGACGTCGGCTACGAGTTCGGCTCTTGATCGAATGAGACCGCCCCGGAGGGCGGTCTCATTTGGTGATGCTCCCGGACTGCTGGTCGCTATGACCCGCCGCGGCTGATGCCCGCTTTCTTCAGGACTTCGGCGGGGACACCGGCTTCGCGCCAGGTCGCGTAACTGATTCCCTTACGTTCCGAGTATTCCTTGGCGGCCTTGACGAAACCCTTCTCGACGGCCGTCAGGTCGACCTTGGTCCCCATGGTCGCGAGTTCGACCTCGAGATCCCGTCGCTCCTGGATCAGTTCGACCTTCTTGATCGGTGACGCGGCAGGCAGGCTTTCGGCGATTGTCGCGAGGCGCTTCTTGATGGAATCCGGTGTGCGCTTCCGCCCCCGCTTCGGTTTGTGCTGCTCGAGCGCTTCGAGGTAATCCCGAACGGAACGGCCCAGGGCCCGACCTTCGGCGAGTGCCGCTTTGTGCTCGGGGGTCATCTTCGTTGTTTTTCCGGCCACGATGGCTCACTTTCAATGGGTTCTTGGGGAAACCCTGCCGGACATGAGTGTATAGCGGACACCGACGCTTCCCAGTCATCGGGTATAGACGAGATCGAAAATCTCGGAATAGAACGAATGCCGGGGCCGCGGCGGTCCCCGGCGGACGGGCGCTCGCCTCGGCCGCGCGCATCGCGGTTTCGGTTGGTCGCGTCGATAGTCTCGGCGGGTGGCGGAGACCCCCTTGCATCGACAACTGGGCATGACCGATGACGAACTCGCGGCCGTTGTCGACGAGCTGGGGCGCGAGCCGACCCATCTCGAGCTCGCGATGTACTCGGTGATGTGGTCGGAGCACTGTTCCTACAAGTCCTCCCGTCCCCATCTCGGCCGCTTCCCCACCGAAGCACCGTGGGTCCTCGTCGGTCCGGGCGAGGGCGCGGGCGTGATCGATGTCGGTGACGGCATCGCGGTGGCGGTGCGCATCGAGAGCCACAACCATCCTTCGGCGGTCGAGCCGTACCAAGGGGCGGCGACGGGGGTCGGCGGCATCATCCGTGACATCTTCTCCATGGGCGCGCGCCCGATCGCGCTGATGGATCCGCTGCGCTTCGGACCGCTCGACGACGCGCGCACTCGCTATCTCTTCGAGGGCGTGGTGAGCGGCATCAGTGGTTACGGCAACGCGGTCGGCGTGCCGACGATCGGCGGCGAGCTGGTCTTCGACGAGTGCTACCGGGGCAACCCCCTCGTGAACGTCTTCTGCCTCGGGACCCTGCCGATCGACCGCCTGGTGCTGGCACGCGCCGAAGGTGTCGGCAACCTCGCAGTGCTGCTCGGCGCCGCCACCGGTCGCGACGGTATCGGCGGCGCCAGCGTTCTCGCCTCCGCCGGTTTCGAGGAAGGCGGTGAAACGAAGCGCCCGTCGGTGCAGGTCGGCGATCCCTTCGAGGAGAAGAAGCTGATCGAGGCGTGCCTGGCGCTGCTGGATGCGGGCCTCGCGATCGGCGTGCAGGACCTCGGCGCCGCCGGGATTTCGTGTGCGGCCTCCGAGACGGCGGCGAAGACAGGTGCCGGGATGGACGTGGATGCCGCCCGAGCGCCGCATCGCGAGCCGGGCATGAACCCGGTCGAGCTGATGACCTCCGAGAGCCAGGAGCGGATGCTCGCAATCGTCACGCCGGATCATCTCGACGAGGTGCTGGCGCTGTGCGAGCGGTGGGAGATCCGGGCGTCGGTGATCGGCCGGGTGACCGACACGGGCCGGTTCCGCGTGTTCGACGGACTCTTCGACGCGATCGGAGTCCCCGGGGCGAACCCGCCGCCGCCGATCGGCGACGAGGCGCCGGAGGTGTCCTCGGACCGGGAACCGATCGCGGACGTGCCGATCGGCAGCCTCGGCGACGGGCCTGTGTATCACCGCCCACTCGCTCGTCCCGATGATCACAACGTCCGACTGGCGCACGACCCAGCAGTCGAGCTCGGTGCACAGTTCCCCGCGGGTGCCGACCTCGGCGACGAACTCCTCGCGCTGCTGGCGTCGCCCAACATCGCCGATCCGGCGTGGGTGTATCGCCAGTACGACCACCAACTGTTCCTGAACACCGTGGTCGGGCCGGGCGGCGACGCGAGCATCGTGCGTCTCCAGGAGGCTGCTCCCCGTGCGCTCGCGATCGCGGTCGACGGCAAGGCGCGGTTCTGTGCCCTCGACCCGCGTACCGGCGGGCGCCTCGTGGTGCTCGAAGCAGCCCGGAACGTCAGCTGTGCGGGTGCGAGCCCGAAGGCGCTCGTCAACTGCCTGAACTTCGGGAATCCGGAGCACCCGGAGGTGATGTGGCAGTTCTCCGAGGTCATCGACGGCATGAGCGAGGCCTGCACCGCGCTCGGGATCCCGGTCATCGGCGGGAACGTGAGCTTCTACAACGAGAGTCGGGGCTCGGACATCGACCCGACGCCGGTGGTCGGCGTGATCGGTCTCATCGACGACCTCCACTCCGCGCCGCCACCCGCCCGCCTGGCCGCCGGCGACGCGATCGTGCTGCTGGGCTCGACCCGTTGCGAACTGGGGGGTTCGGCCTGGGCCACGATGCACGGTCTGCGTGACGGCACTCCGCCCGACGCGGATCTCGATGCCGCGGTCCGGTTGCACGAGTTGGTGGCCGCGCTCGTGACCGAGCGGGTACCCGAGGGTGTGCACGACTGCTCCGAAGGCGGGCTCGCCGTCGCGCTGGCCGAGATGGCCATCAACGGCGAGGTGGGTTTCGACGTCGAGATCGGCGACGGGCTGGCGTGCTTCTCGGAATCCGCGTCGCGGGTGGTGCTCGCGGTCGCGTCGGATGGGGTCGACGACGTGCTGGCGCGTGCCGCCGCCGCGGGCGTTCCGGCAGCCCGACTCGGTCGGGCCGGTGGCGAGCGGCTGATCGGGACCGGGGGATTTGACATCTCGCTCGCCGACGCGACCACGGCCTACCGCGAAGCGATACCGGCGATCATGGGCGCGGTGCGGGCCTGATCGTCGGCGAGCGGGGTCCGGTGGAGAAGCTGACCGCGTCGCTCTGCGATACTGGTGACGATGCTGACGGCGGACTCGACCGGACCCAACATCGGCCATGCCTGCGGAGTCTTCGGGGTCTACGCCCCCGGACAGCAGGTCGGACACCTCACCTACCTCGGTCTCTTCGCGCTGCAACACCGCGGGCAGGAGTCGGCGGGTATCGCCGCCAGCGACGGCCAGACCATCACCGTGATGAAGGACATGGGACTTGTCGCGCAGGTCTTCGACGACCGTCGCCTCGCTTCACTGTCCGGTCACCTGGCGATCGGTCACAACCGGTACAGCACGACCGGCTCCTCCGCGTGGCAGAACGCGCAGCCGATCTACCGCTCCGTTGGTGACGCCGGTTTCGCGCTCGGCCACAACGGCAACCTCACCAACACCGCGGAGCTGGCGTCCGGCCTCGGGATGCTGCCGGGGTTCACGCCGGCCGAGACCGAGTTCGATTCGACGACGGACTCCGCGTTGATTGCCGAGTTGATCGCCCGGGCTTGGCCTGACGAGCCGCGCTCGGACGGGTGCGATCTCGAGCACGCGCTCGAGCGAGTCTTGCCGACGCTCGACGGTGGGTTCTCCCTCGTCCTCATGGACGACAGCCGGCTCATCGGCGTCCGGGACCCGCACGGTTTTTGGCCTCTCGTGCTCGGTCGGGTCGAGGGTGGCGGTTGGGTGTTGGCCAGCGAGTCGGCGGCCTTGGACATCGTCGGCGCGCACTACGTGCGCGATGTGAAGCCCGGCGAGATG
The DNA here is from genome assembly GCA_963701625.1 of uncultured Acidimicrobiia bacterium. Lineage (GTDB taxonomy): Bacteria > Actinomycetota > Acidimicrobiia > IMCC26256 > JAENVU01 > JAENVU01. Next base: position 161,103 of record CAVPAT010000008.1, read on the forward strand.
GTGGTCATCGACGCCACCGGGGTGCGGCGCGAGTTGCAGTACGCCGCGCCCGACCCTCGCCTCTGTCTGTTCGAGTTCGTCTACTTCTCGCGACCCGACACGCGGCTCTACGGCCAGAGCGTGCACGCTGCTCGCCAGCGCATGGGTGAGGCGCTGGCCACCCAGGCTCCGGTCGACGGCGACATGGTCATGCCCGTGCCCGAGTCGGGGATTCCCGCGGCGCAGGGGTACGCCCGAGCTTCGGGGATCCCGTATGGCGACGGCCTGGTCAAGAACCGGTACGTCGGGCGCACCTTCATCCAGCCGAGCCAGGCGCAACGTGGCGGCGGCGTGCGCATGAAGCTCAACCCGCTGCCCGAGAACATCGAAGGCAAGCGCTTGATCGTCGTCGACGATTCCATCGTGCGGGGCACGACCACCCGCCAGGTCGTCGCGATGCTGCGCGAGGCCGGCGCGGCGGAAGTGCACTTCCGGGTGTCGTCGCCGCCCTATCGGTATCCGTGCTTCTACGGCATGGACACCGGCCGCCGCGGGGAACTGCTCGCCGGCGACCTCTCCGTCGGCGAGATCCGGGAATACCTCGACGTGGATTCCTTGGCGTACCTCGAACTCGATCGCCTGACGGCCGCGACCCACGCGCCCGCAACCTCCTTTTGCACCGCGTGTCTGTCGAACGACTACCCGGTGCGCGTCGACCTCACGCAACGCGACGCCAAGTCGGTGTTGGAAATGCCGGTCGTGGACCTGACCGGCCCCGCGTGAGCGACGACGCACTGACGTACGCGGCCGCCGGCGTCGACATCGCGGCCGGCGATCGTGCCGTCGAAATGGTCAAGGCGCACGCGGAGTCCACGCACCGTCCCGGCGTGCTCGGCGGCCTCGGTGGCTTCGGGGGGTTGTTCGACCTCCAGGCACTGGAGATGGACGACCCGGTCCTGGTCTCGTCGACCGACGGCGTCGGGACGAAGTCGGTACTGGCCTGGACCACCGGCCGGTACGACACCATCGGCATCGATCTGGTCGGGACTGCCGACGACATCGCGGCGCAGGGCGCGACCCCGCTCTTCTTCTTCGACTACCTCTCGATGGGCAAGCTCGACCCCGATGTCGCGGCCACGATCGTCAGCGGTGTCGCCGCCGGCTGTCGCGAGGCGGGGTGCGCGCTCCTCGGCGGCGAGATGTCCGAGCACGCCGAGCTGATGGCACCGGGTGAGTTCGACCTCGTCGGCTTCGTCGTCGGTGCAGTGGAACGGTCGCGGGTGCTGCCTCGCGAGGTCCGGGCCGGCGATGTGCTCGTGGGGATCGAGAGTCCGGGGCTGCGGTGCAACGGATACACACTGGCGCGGCGGGCACTCCTCGACCGCGCTGGGCCGGTCCCTCGACGAGCCGGCCTGGGCTGGTGCGTCGACGTCGCTCGCCGACGAGCTGCTGCGACCGAGTGTGATCTACGCGCCGACGTTGCTCGCCGTCGGTCGCGCCGTAGAGGTCCACGCGTTCGCGGACATCACCGGGGGTGGGCTGGCCGGCAATGTTCGCCGGATCCTGCCGCCGGACTGCACTGCCCGGATCCGTCGCGGCAGTTGGCCCGAGCCGCCGATCTTCGGCGAAGTGCAGCGCGCCGGGAGCATCGTCCGGGACGAGATGGAGGCGGTCTTCAATCTCGGTATCGGCATGGTGGCCGCGGTTGCGTCGGCCGACGTCGAAACGACGCTGGCCATCGTGCATGAGCGTGCCCTGGGCGCGTGGGTGATCGGCGAGGTCGTCGCCGGCCGCGGTGACGCGCTGCTCGCGGACGACTGACTCAGTCGAACCAGCGCATCGCCAACCATCTCGGCTGTTCACAAACGGGGCATCGGACCCGCCGTGAATAGTGGTGCCACGGTCGCCAGGCCGGAACCGGCAGGCTCCGGCGGGCAAGGTCGGCGTACCCGATCCGGGTTCGAATCCGGCACTGCTCACACTCCACGACCAGCGTTCCGGCACGCCGCTCGGCAGTCGAGAACAGCGCCCGCCGCCCCTCACTCACGGTGTCCACTCTCGGCCCTGCGGGTTGGTGTCGGCGGCTCGCTCACGGTGTCCACTCTTGGCCCTGCGGGCCGGGCCGTTCGGGCCCCGCTCGCCGATCGTGGACCTCGCGGGTTGGTGTCGGCGGCTCGCTCACGCCGCGAGGGCGGCGCGCACGGAGACGGCCAACTCGCGGTACGCACGCGCGCCGGGCGAGGCGGGCGCGTGGTCGAGGATCGACGCGCCGGTCGACGGTGCCTCGGCGAACCGGATCGATCGAGGCACCGCGGGTTCGAGCATCCGGATGCCGTACCGGGCTTGTACGTCGTCCGCGATCTCGCGAGGGTGGCGGCTGCGGCGATCGAACATCGTCGGCACCGCGCCGAGCACCACGAGATCGGGTTTCGTGTAGGCGCGTACATCGGCCACGGTTTCGAGGAGTTGGCCCACTCCGCGGTGGCTGAGCGTCTCGCACTGGAGTGGGATGACGACGGCGTCCGCGGCGGTCAGCCCGTTGATGGTCAGGATCCCCAGTGACGGCGGACAATCGATCAGTACGACGTCGAAGCCATCCTTGACCGGGGCGAGTGCGCGTGCGAGTGCATGCTCGCGACCGACTCGGGTCGCCAACGCGATCTCGGAGCCGGCGAGATCGATCGAGGAGGGAAGCAGCGTGCACGCCCCCGCGCCGATCAGAGCGTCGGTGGCGGTGGCGCGACCGGCGAAGATGTCGTGCAGCGTCGGGCTGATGTGTTCGGGATCATGGCCGGCCGCATACGTGAGGCAGGCCTGGGGGTCCAAATCCACGAGGAGCACCCGACTTCCGCTGCTCGCGAGTGCTTCACCGAGGGTGTGGGTCGTGGTTGTCTTGCCCACCCCACCCTTCTGATTGGCCACCGCGAGCACCGTCATGCGCGGGGGAGTGTAGAAGAGCCCGGAATAGCTACTCCAGTAGAATCCCCGCCTGGGTCGGACGCACCAACTACTCTCCCGTGACGAACCGGACAGAAGCGTCCGGATCCTCGCCTTGAACCCGGAGGATCATCATGCAGGGACCCACCGACGACGACGCACTGCTGACGCCTTCCGAGGTCGCAGCAATGTTCCGCGTCAACCCGAAGACTGTGACTCGATGGGCACGGGCCGGCAAGATCTCGGCCATCCGAACCCTCGGCGGCCACCGGCGCTTCAAAGCGTCCGAGATCCGTCAGTTCCTCGAGCGGGTCGAAGAGCACACCGAGATCTAGCCCGAAGCGATGCCCTGGGCATCGCTTCGCTGATTCGGGCGCTCACCGCACGCTGCAGCGACGCGATCGGCCGCGTGGGCCGAGAAACAAGACCCGCTTGGTGGCCGGGACCGGCGTCGATCCGGTGACCTCGCGCTTTTTCAGGCGCGCGCTCTGCCAACTGAGCTACCCGGCCGTATGGCTGCCCGAAGGCTTCCGGCGGTCCTGACGGGATTTGAACCCGCGGCCTCCGCCTTGACAGGGCGGCGTGCACTCCAAACTGCACCACAGGACCGTGGTTGATCGCCGTATGGCGATGGTGCCCCCAGGGGAGTTCGAATCCCCGTTACCGCCTTGAAAGGGCGGCGTCCTAGGCCACTAGACGATGGGGGCTCGATCTCATTGCCCGAAGGTCGGAGCACCCTACTCGCGCGCGTGGCGGGAGCGGAAACGGAACGGCGCAGGTTGCCGGCCGGCTCCGTCGCTCAGGACTTCGTCGTCCGCCGAGCACAGGGGGTGAAGGTGACGGGCAGAGATTCGTAGCCGCTCACGAAGTTGGCCGGCCGGAACGCCGGTTCGGTGTCGTCGACGAGCTGCAGGTCGGGCAGCCGATCGAGGAGGACGTCGAAGAGTGCTCTCAGTTCCAGCCGGGCGAGTGAGCTGCCCAGGCAGAAGTGCGTCCCGAAACCGAAGGCCACGTGGTCGTTCGGGGCCCGGGTGATGTCGAAGGTGTCCGGATTCGGGAAATGGTCGGCGTCGCGGTTCGCCGAGGGATACGCCAGCAGGAGCTTCTGGCCGGCCCGGAGGGTCTTGCCACCGAACTCCACGTCCTGGGTCACGGTACGCGCCATGTTCTTGATCGGGGTGACCCACCGCAGCATTTCCTCGACCGCCGGCACGATGAGTTCGCGGTCGTTCTGCAGCGCCTGCCAGCGTGACGGCTCGACGAGTAGCTGATACGCGCCGCCCGACATCACGTGGCGGGTCGTCTCGTCCCCGCCGATCAGGATCAGCAGCGACTCGTGGAGGATCGAGTCCCGGTCGAGACGATCGCCGTCCACCTCGGCGTGGACGAGGATGCTCATGAGGTCGTCCGTCGGGCCCGTTCGACGATCGTCGATGACCCGGCCGGTGTACTCGGTGTACCCGGTGAACGCCGCCGCAGTCTTGGTCAAGAGGTCGACGTCCTCGGTCCCGAGCCCGCGGAGCAGGTCGTCGGACCAGTGCAACAGGGTGGCGCGGTCCTCGGGGGCGACACCGAGCGCGTCCGCGATGACGATCAGCGGGACCCAGGCCGCGATGTCCCAGATGAAATCGCACTCGCCCTGTTCGCAGACCTCGTCGATCAGCCCGTGGACCATCTCCCGGATGTGGGGTTCCATCTCCCGCACGCGGTTCGGAGTGAAACCTCGGGCAACGAGCTTGCGCCGCATCCGGTGTTCGGGATCGTCCATGTCGATCATCATCGGGATCGGTCCGTTTTCGGGACGGATCCCGCCGGCATTCGAGAACGTGACCGGGTCCGACTCGATGGTCTTGACGTCCTCGTACTTGGTGACGATCCAGACCTGGCCTTCGTCATCCCAGTGCACCGGGTCGTGCTCGCGGAGCCACCGCAACTCACCGTGAGGGTTCCGGCCCCAGAACGCGCCGCTGACTACAGAGTCACGGGGTGGCTGGACGTCGGTCATTGCTCGTTCCTTCGTGTCGGGGCCGGTGAATATAGGTGATCGGCTTTCCGAGACCGCCGCCGGCGGCCTCACCCGCGCGCCACGGGGCGCAGGTGTGGACGGGGGAAGTAGCGAGCGAGTCGACAGGTATCGTGCTTGCCGGGGTCGCTAGCTCAACTGGCAGAGCATCGGGCTTTTAACCCGCAGGTTCAGGGTTCGAGTCCCTGGCGACCCACCATCTGCTCGGCGCCGCGTCCCCGGCGACCCTCCCTGCGCACCCAGTCGCGGTTCGCTCGTTCCGGGGCTGCTTTGGCTACCGCGCGGAGGTCGCGTCCTTGTCGGATGGTACATACCGGGTCGAAACCCCGATGATGCTCGGCGCGGTCCAGGATTTGACCCGTTCCGGTCGATACCAGGGATTGGAGGTTCTGCTGATGTCGTTGTTCTCGATCGCTCCCGCACGCCGCCACCGTTCCCGCTCGGTGCTGACCGGGTTGGCGGTGATGATGCTCGTTGCCGCTTGCGTCCAGGCCCCGTCTTTCGGCGGCGGCACCGGCATGCGCCTGACCTTCGTGGACCACTTCGACCGGCTCGATGCGACGAAGTGGAACTACCGCGACAACACGTTCATGCACACCAACGGCGTCGAGAACGTCTATCGCGCGGCGAATGTCTCGGTGAACGACGGCGCGCTGCGCCTGAGCGCACGTCGGGAGGCGGACGGAACGATCACCTCGGGTCTGGTCATGACCAGTTCGGTGATCGGTGGGCCCGTGACGTTCAAGTTCGCCCAGGGCTACCTCGAGACCCGGGCGCGGTTCGTCGGCGGCCCGGGCGCGTGGCCGGCGATCTGGCTCAACTACCCAGGCGACGGCTCGACGCCCACCTGGCCCGGCGGGGGAGAGATCGACGTGGCGGAGTTGTACGGGACCCGACCCACGGTCGCGTACTCGAATCTGCATTGGGCCGAGGCCGGTCGACACGCGCAATCCGGTAACACCGCGCACCCGGTGGGCAACATCGCTGAGTGGCACACCTACGGCCTGTCCGTTCAGCGCGACCGCCTGGAGTTCTTCTACGACGGTTCCTTGGTGCGCACTGTGCTCGCCGACACTCCTGGGAAGCGGCTCGCCCTCGGATATCCGCACTCGATCATCCTCAATCTGGCGGTGGGCGGAGGTGGCGCGGTGGACAAGGGGTACCAGCCGGGAACCGCGGCACTGCCGTTCGTGGCCGAGTTCGACTACGTGAAGGTCTGGCAGCCCTAGATCGCCCCGCCGGTCCGACCCCGGCCCGATGTCTGGTTGCGAGGTGCCGCTAGCTTGCGGGTCACGGGCACTGGTGGGCATCCGCTGGGTCCCCTACCGCCAGCCGATCCCAGGAGGTCCCATGGTCGCGGTCCCCGTCGACGAGTTGGAGCTCCCCGCGTATGAGGCGGAGGGGCTCGATCGCACCGAGCGGTTGGCCCTGGTCGCCGAAGTGCGGGCCGAGCACTGGCTGGCCCGCAGCCCCTTGGGGTATGCGGTGACCCGCCACCCGGACGTCGTCGCGATCCTGCGCGATCGCCGGTTCCACTCCGCGTTGTCACTCCTACCCCGGATGCAAGGTCTGGACGACTCGACGATGGAAGCGCGGCGACCGTCGATCCTCTCCATGGAGGGTGACGAACATGCCCGGGTCCGGCGCCTCGTGGCGCCGGCGTTCACTCCCGCCGCCGCGAACCGACTCCGGCCGTTCATGGCCGAGGTGATCGGGGAACTCCTCGACGGGATTGCCGCGGACGGCGAGTGCGACTTCGTCGCGGCGGTCTGCGAGCCGTACCCGATCCCGATCATCTGCGAACTGCTCGGCGCCCCCCGCGGATTGGCAGCTGTTCTCGCACTGGGCGACGGAGATCTTCCGGATCTTCAATCAGAATCTGGCCGAGGACCTCCCCGCGATCGACGCCGCGGGTTCCTCGCTCGACGCGTACGTCCGCACGTTGGTCGACGAGCATCGGGCTGCGCCGCGCGACGACCTGCTCAGCGCGTTGATCGCGGCCGAGGAACAGGGCGACCGCCTCGACACCGACGAGTTGGTGATGCTCGCCGAAGCGGTGCTGATGGCCGGGACCGACACCACCAGGAATCAACTCGCGTGCAGCATCGCCCTGCTCGGCGCGCACCCCGAACAGTGGCAACGACTGGTCGCAGATCCGGTCGGGCTGGCCCCTCGGGTCGTCGACGAGACGATGCGGTACCTCGGCGCGGTCCAGGGCACGGTGCGGGTCGCCTCGGAGGACATCGAGTATCGAGGGGTCAGGTTTCCGGCGGGGACGCTCGTGTTCCTGTCGTTGGCCGGTGGTAACCGGGACCCCGAGGTCTACCCGGAGCCGGAGTCGTTCGACGTCATGCGGGAGTCGACCACACCCCACCTCACGTTCGGTTCCGGTATCCACTACTGCCTCGGTGCCCATCTCGCTCGCTGCGAGCTGCAGGAGGCGCTGGCGCTCATCGCGACCCGGCTCCCGGACCTCGCGTTGGCCGGCCGGGTGGAGTGGAAGCCCGAGACGTTCGGGATCTGGGGACCTCTCGCGACTCCCGGTCCGTTGGACACCCGGACCCTGACGGGGGCGGGCATGCCTCGGCACGACGAGCGCCGCCGGTAGCCTCGGCGGCCATGACGAGCGTCGTCCTTGCCGACGTCGTCCCCCTCGTTCGCGTCGGTCTCACCGCCGTGATGCGCGGGGAAGCGATCGACGTCCGCGCCGAGGTGGCGAGCGGCACCGACCTGCTCAAGGTCGCGGTCGACCACGCTCCCGATCTCGTCATCGTCGGCGCGATCAACGACCTCGCCCTCGACGATCTGGTCGCGCAACTCCGCAAGGCGGTCCCCGACACCCGCATCCTCGGACTTCCGAGCCGCGTCGCGCAGGAATCGTTGGCGGACCTCCTTGCGCTGGCGCTCGACGGACTGATCTCTCGGACCGCGGCGCCGGAGGTGTTGGTGCTGGGAATCGAGCGCGTCCTCGGTGGTGAGCGTTACGTCGATCCGGCGTTCGTCGCCGGCGCGGTGCCTGACGAGCACTTCGAGGCGACCGCGTTGACCGCGCGCGAACGTGAAGTGCTCGGCCTCCTGGCGACCGGATGTTCCAACCGCGAGATCGCGTCCCATCTGTTCGTGTCGCTGCCGACGGTCAAGACCCACCTTGCGCACATTTACGAGAAGCTCGACGCGCGGAACCGCAATGAGGCGCTTGGTCGTGCGATGGCATTGGGCCTGCTGAACTAGCCGAGTCCCGGCGTAGGCCCGGGGCACCGCCCAGGGAAGGGAGACCGACGTGTTGGTGCTGACCCGCCGAGTCGGCGAACGCATCGTGATCGGTGACGACGTGACGGTCACCGTGCTGGAAGTCCGAGGCGACCAGGTACGCCTCGGGGTCGACGCACCTCGAGAGGTCCAGGTGTTTCGCGAAGAGGTGCTCGAAGACCGGGACTAACCGTCGGTGTCCGCGACGGCCTCGGCCAACGCCCGCGCCGGTCTTGCGAGCGACTCGGCGACGATCGGATGCGTGACGTCACCGCCGACGGTGTTGACGCCGAGGGCGAGCGCCGGATCGCTCCTGGTCGCCGCCGCCACCCCTCGTGATGCCAGCGCGAGGACGTAGGGCAAAGTGGCGTTGGTCAGCCCGTAGGTGGAGGTGACCGGCACCGCGCCGGGCATGTTGCTGACCGCGTAGTGCAGGACTCCGTGGCGTTCGTACACCGGATCGGCATGCGTCGTCTCGTGCGTCGTTGCGATGCAGCCGCCCTGGTCGACGGCGACGTCGACGATGACCGCCCCGGGCTTCATCGTGCGGACCATGTCTTCGGTGACGACGACCGGGGCGCGTCCGGCGGGAACGAGCACCGCGCCGATGACGAGATCCGCATCGGCGACCGCCCGCGCAACCGCGCCCCGGTTGGATCGCGAGGGTGACGATGCGGCCCTGGTGGATCTGGTCGACCCAGCGGAGCCGATCCAGGTTCTTGTCGAGGAGCAGTACCTCGGCCTCCATCCCCTGGGCGATCCAAGCGCTGTTCCACCCGACGTTGCCGGCCCCGAACACGACCACGCGCGCGGGACGGACGCCGGGCACGCCGCCGAGCAGGACCCCGCGGCCGCCGAGCTCTCGCTCGAGGAATCGTGCGCCGACCTGGGTGGCCATGCGGCCGGCGACCTCGCTCATCGGGGCGAACAACGGCAAGGTGTTGTCGGCTCTGGACGGTTTCGTAGGCGATCGCGGTGGACCGGGCGGCGAGGAGCGCGTCGGCCACCTCCGGGTACGCCGCGAGATGGAGGTAGGTGAACAGCACGAGATCCGGGCGGAGGTATCCGAACTCGGATTCCAGTGGTTCTTTGACTTTGACGATCATGGCCGCGTCGGTCCAGACGTCGTCGGCGCCCGGTGCGATCGTTGCGCCCGCCGGCGCGGTACTCGTCGTCGGAGATGGCCGAGTCCGCCCCGGCGTCATGTTCGATGATCACCGACACATCGTGTGCGGCCAGCTCGTGGACACCGTCCGGGGTGATGGCGACGCGGTGTTCGCCCTCCTTGAGTTCCCGGGGGATGCCGACCTTCACGTGAGCCGCGTCAGTTGATCCGTCGCGGCAGTCAGGCAGCGCCGCAGGATCGACTCGATCCGATCGAACTCAGCGTCGCCGGCGATGAGCGGCGGGGAGAGCTGCACCACCGGGTCCCCGCGGTCGTCGGCGCGACAGATCAGACCTTCCTCGAAGAGCATGGGCGAAAGGAATCCACGGAGCAGTGCCTCGCTCTGCTCCTTGGTGAAGTGGGCCTCGGTCATCGGGTCCGCGATGAGTTCGACGGCGAGGAAGTAGCCGGCGCCGCGGACGTCGCCGACGATCGGGATGTCACGGAGTCCCTCGATCCGTTCGCGGAACCCGCTCTCGTTGGTGCGCACGTGGTCGAGGATGCCCTCGCTCTCGATCAACTCGAGATTGCGGAGTCCGACCGCGGTGCTCACCGGATGACCGCCGAAGGTGATGCCGTGCAGGAAGCTCGATGCCCCCTCCGAGAACGGTTCGCTGAGGTGATCGCGACAGATCACCGCGCCGAGCGGCGAGTAACCGCTCGTCAGGCCCTTCGCCGTCGTGATCATGTCCGGCAGGTAGTCGTAGCGCTGTGCACCGAACCATTCGCCGAGGCGACCCCAGCTACAGATGACTTCGTCGGACACGAGCAGGACTCCGTAGCGGTCACAGATCTCGCGTACCCGCGGAAGTACCCCTCGGGGGGAACGAAGCAACCTCCCGCGTTCTGCACCGGCTCGAGAAAGATCGCGGCGACGGTCTCGGGCCCCTCGAAGAGGATCTTCTCCTCGATCCCTTCGACCAGCCAGTCGCAGAAGGCCGCTTCGTCCTTGCCGAGCGGGTGGCGATAGCGGTTGGTGTTCGGCACATGGGTCGCACCCGGCGTGAGTGGTTCGAACGGCGTGCGCAGCGAGGGCACGCCGGTGATCGCGAGCGCGCCCAGGGTGGTGCCGTGGTAGGCGGTGTCCCGCGCGATCACCTTGTACCGCTGACCTTCGCCCTTGGCCCGGAAGTACTGCCGGGCCAGCTTCCACGCCGACTCGACCGCCTCGGAACCGCCGGTGGTGAAGAAGACCCGATTGAGATCGCCCGGTGCGAGCTGAGGCGATCTTCGCCGCGAGTTCGATTGCGGGCGGGTGTGCGTAACTCCAGATCGGGAAGTACTCGAGCGTGGAAGCTTGTTCGGCCGCGGCCTCGGCCAGGTCGCGGCGGCCGTGACCGAGCTGCACGGTGAACAGTCCCGACAACGCGTCGAGGTACTGGTTGCCGTGCGCGTCCCAGAGTTCGCAGCCCTGACCGCGGACGATGATCGGGAATTTCGGCGTCCGCGTAGGCGCCGAGCCGGCTGAAGTGCATCCAGAGATGCGCACGCGGCCTTGGCGTTGAGATCCGTCGATGTCGTACGATCGGTCATGGCGTCGGGTGCTCCTTCGGTGGGAACCGACGTCATCGGGTTCCCCATGCGTACGTCTGCTTGAACAACTGGAGATAGGTGAACGTCTCGGTCGTGCGGATACCGGGGATGGCGCGCACCTTGTCGTTCAGGATCGAGAGCAGGTGATCGTCGTCCTCGCAGACCACCTCCATGAGCAGATCGAAGGATCCACTGACGATGACGACGTAGGAGACCTCGGGGATCGCGGCGATCTCGTCGGCCACGACGCGGAGGTCGCCTTCGACGCTGGACACCGATCATCGCGATGCGGCGGAAGCCCAGGGTCATCGGATCGGTCACTGCGACGATCTGCACGACACCGGACTCGACGAGCCGCTGCACCCGCTGGCGCACGGCCGCTTCGGAGAGGCCGACCTCGAGCGCGATCTTCGTGTACGGGAGCCGTCCGTCCGCCTGGAGCGCCTCGACGATCGCTTTGTCGGTATCGTCGATGACGATCTTCGGGGTCGGCTGACTCGCGTTTGCTCACCGTCGCAGTGTGACGATCTTGGAGCCCCCGATCAAGGAATGCGTCGTAAAGTGCTGGAAACTCGACGGAATGCAGTTGTCTACCGGTGACTTTCTGCTGAAGATCGTTCCATCGAGCCGATCTGCCAGCTCCAAGATCGAGACGAGTACGGGATAGCCGGCGGCGGAGAGCCAGTCGCGGTTGGACCGGTGCACGACATCGTGGGAGTCGAAGCGGTTCAGAAAGACCAAGACCTCGAAGCCCGAGAGCGTGCCGGTCGCGAGCCGGACCGCGTTGATGGTGCCGAGGCCCGCATCGGCGACGAGGATCACCACCCGGCCGCCCAGGGCCCGCGCCAGGTCGACGTTGTCACCATCTGCGGCCAGCGGTGACCGGGGACCACCGGCGCCTTCGACGAACCGCACCGCGTCCGTCGCCGCGGTTCGTGACCTCGACCGCGAGCTCACGGGTGGTGAACGCCGGCCGGCCGAGCTGGGTCGCAGCGAGGCAGGGCGCCATTGGCGTCTCGTACCATCGATGGGCCGGGCAGACCGACTGAGGCTGCTCGCCACTCGCGGCCGCGAGGAGCTCGGCATCGGTGGCGCCGAGTTCCGCGGGCTCGAACGACTGCGCCGGTTTGCGCACACTCAGCCGCCGGCCTCGGCCGCGGAGCTCCCGCACGAGCTGCACCAGCGTCCAGGTCTTGCCAACCTCGGTTCCGGTCCCGGCGACGAAGACGATGTTCACAGCAGCGAGAGCTCCGCCAGCGTGGTCCGCAGTGACCGGACCTGCTCGATCGTGTGCGCGGCCGAAAGGGCAACCCGCAGTCGTGAGGTGCCAGGGGCGACCGTCGGGGGCCGAATCGCCGGCACGAGCAGTCCCCGATCAAGGAGCGCCGCCGACGCGGAGAGGGCGCTCGTTTCGTCGCCACAGAGTATGGGCACGATCGGTGACGGGTGTCCTTCTCGGAGTTGGTCGACGTTCTCGCGCAGGCGCGCCCGGAGGTCGTCGCCCGCGGGGCTCGTGACGATCTCGACTGCGGCGAGCGCAGCGGCGGCGTCGGCCGGCGTCGACGCCGTCGTGAAGATGTAGCTCCGGGCGCGATTGACGAGCAGGTCCGTCAGCCGCCGGGGCCCGGCGACGAATCCGCCCAGCGAGCCGAGGGTCTTCGAGAGGGTGCCGACGCGCAGGACCGCCACATCGGTGGGGAGGGTGACATGGGGTTGGAGCACCGTATGGGCTTCGTCGAGCACGACCAGTGCGCGGTGTCGGCGGCTCACCTCCGCGAGACGCTCGACGTCGAGGAGATCACCGTCCATCGAGAACACGACGTCGCTGACGATCAGGATGCGTCGGCCGAGGGCGCGCTCGGTGATCACCGCATCGAGCGCGTCGAAGTCGCCGTGCGGATACACGACGGTCTCGGCCGACGCGAGGCGGGTCCCGTCGATGATGGACGCGTGGTTCAACTCGTCGGAACAGACGAGGACGTCCTGGTTCGCGAACGTGGAGATGACGCCGAGGTTCGCCGCGAACCCCGTCGGGAAGAGCACGGCGGCCTCTTCGTGTTTCCACCCGGCGAGCGCAGCCTCGAGTTCGCTGTGGATGGGTCGGCTGCCCACGATGAGGCGCGCCGCGCCGGCACCGGCACCCCACCGGTCGAGTGCGTCGTGGGCCGCGGCGATCACGGCCGGATGATGGGTGAGGCCGAGGTAGTCGTTGGACGCGAAGTGCACGACGGTTCGACCGTCGGCGGCCATGGTGCCCGTCGGCCCGACCCCGTCGAGATCGCGCGGCGACCGCCACCGGTCGGCGGCCACGATGTCGGCGGTCTCGGCCTCCGCCCAGGAGGACCAGTCGTCGAAGCCGACGGCGTCATTCGTCGAGCTCGGAGATCGCGTCGTGGAGGGCGCGGACCGTGGTGTGGATCTCCTCGGACGTGATCGTCAACGGGGGCATGAGGATCACCGTGTCGCCGATCGGGCGCAGGAGGACGCCGCGCGCGACCGCACCCGCGCTCGCGCGCCGACCCCACCGAAGGCCGTCGCGCGGCGGGGCGAGATCGACACCGCCCATGAGCCCCTGGAGCCGGGTGTCACCGACGTGCTCGAGCGGGGCGATGCGGTCGTCGAGCAGGTCCCGCAGTTCCTGGGATCGATCGCGCACGTTGGCCAGGACATCCCATGCCTCGATGAGTTCGAGGTGCCGGAGCGCGACCGCCGCGCCGAGGGCGTTCCCGCTGTAGGAGTGGCCGTGGTACAGCGTCTTCTCGGAGAGATCGGGGCCGAGGAACGCGTCGAAGACCCGGCCCGACGCGGCGGTCGCCGACATCGGGAGGTACCCGGCCGTCATGCCCTTGCCGAGGCAGAGCAGGTCCGGTCGGATGCCGGCGGTGTCGCTGGCGAACATGGTGCCGGTCCGCCCGAAGCCGGTGGCGATCTCGTCGCAGATGAGCAGGACGTCGTGGGCCCGGCACGCCGCCGCCAGCCGGGCGAGATCCTCGGTCGCGCACAGCTGCATGCCGGACGCGCCCTGGACGAGCGGTTCCACGATCACCGCCGCGAGTTCGGTCGCGTGGTCGGCGATCATGCGGCACGCCACTTCGAAGCAGTTCGGGTCGGCGAACTCCGGAGCGCGCAGCACCGGGAAGCGCAGCGGGTCGAAGATGCTCGTGCCGAACCCGCCTCCGCCGAGGGAGAGCGCCCCGATCGTGTCGCCGTGGTAGGCGCCGCCGAAGCCGAGGAACGTGGTCCGGCCGGTCACGCCGGTGTTGACCCAATACTGGAACGCGATCTTGAGTGCCTGTTCGACCGCGCTGGCGCCGTCGGACGCGTACAGGAAGTGCGGGTCGTCGACGGGCACGACCTTGGCCAACGCCTCGGACAGCTCCACGACGATGGTGTTGCCGTTGCCGAGCATCGTGGTGTGCGCGCCCCGACCAAGCTGGCCGATGATCGCGTCGTCGAGTTCGGGGACCCGATGGCCGAGGGTGGTCACCCAGAGCGACGAGATCGCGTCCAGGTAACGGTTGCCGTCGGTGTCGATCACGTACCGGCCGTCCGTGCGGTCCACCACGATCGGCGAGTTGTCCGCGTACGAGTCCATCTGGGTGAACCCGTGCCACACGACGGCCGCGTCACGGTCGGCCCACTGCTCGTTCGTCACGGGCCGGATGCTAGGTGGACGTACTGCAAGGGAACTCGGCTCTCGCGCAACGTCTGGAGTCGCGAGACTGTCGCAGTGGTGGAGTTCCGCTCCGGTATCGAGCTGGACCGCGCCTTCTCTGAGGAGGTCGTCGGCCCGATTGTGCACCGTGGTCGCAGAGTGCTGGGCTGCTCGGCCGGGGTTCGGAGATCCTGGGTTATCCCTGGGGGTCATGAAGCATGGACAGCCCTGGTCGCAGATCGATTGAGTCACCCGCGGGAGGATGATCAGAGGATGTCGCACGAGCAGCCCCGATTCCGAGGCGCGCCCGTCAACGCGGTCGCAGTCGGGGACTTCGATCGGGTGGACGCGTCGAGCGACCCGGACGCGCATCTGGAGTGGATGCGCCACCAGCGACGCTCGAATCCATATCCGGCGCTCACCGCGCTTGAGTTCCGCGAGGACTGGGCGGTGCTCGACGTGGGTTGCGGCGCCGGCAACGATCTTGAAGCGACGCAATCACAGGTACGCGTCGCCGTCGGTGTGGATGTGTCCGAGACGATGGTGGCCGCGGCCGGAGTCCGAGCGCCGCTGGCGCGTTTCGCACACGGTGATGCCGGTGGGTTGCCCTTTGCGGACGAAGCGTTCGATGCTGCTTGGTCCCGGGCTGTCCTGATTCACAGCCCGAACCCCGAGGTGGTGGTGGGGGAGCTGCGCCGGGTGATCAGGCCGGGCGGACGGGTCGCGCTGTCGGAACCCGATCACGGCACCCACGTCGTCGCGACGGATCAGAACGACGTGTTCGAACGGCTCAAGCGCCACCGCCACAGCAGATTCCGCCAACCCTTCGTGGGTCGCACGCTTCCGGTACTGGCGGCCGGCGCCGGACTCGAGGTGGTGCAGAGTTGGGTGACGCCGATCCTGCACAGGTCGCTCGCCACCGCCCGCGCCGCCGGTGGGCCGTTCGATCGAGCGCTCGCGGATGCAATCGACGACGGGGCGATCAGCGACGCCGAGGCCGAGGCATACATCCGGTCCCTGGAGACGGCGGGACACGAACGGAGCGTTCATGTTCGCGGGTCTCGCGATGTCGGTCCTGGCCCGGCGCCGGGTCTGACCCGGTTCGTCAGCCCACGCCGGCCGCGCCGAACGCTGCGGCCTGCTCCGGAGTGAGCACGATCCAGGTCGCCATCCCCGCCGCGAGCAGCGCACCTGACTCGGACCACACGGCCGATCCCGCACCGAGCCGTCGTTCCTGGCGATCGCCGCGCCAGCCCACGACGACGAGGGACTGGCCGGGCTCCGGACGTCGATGCACCTGGGCGGTCAACCGGCCGAGGACGATCGCGCCCACGTCGGGTCCGGAGAGCCAGGCCGTGCCGCCGGGGCAGTCCAGCGCCGCCCACATCACCGGGGTGGATACTGCGCCGTCGACCGTGGTGGAAGGGTCCGGGGTCCAGGGCCACGCGAACAGCCCGGGCCGGTCGGTCACACCGGGGAACAGGCGGAGGCCGTCGCCGGGCTTGCGGGCCGGTCCACAGGTGAAGCACCCAGGGTAGAGGTGACTCGCGTGGTACTCGGGCTCGTCGAACGCCGCCGCGGCCCGATCCGCGGTCGAGCGGTCGATCGGATCGGGGACGGGGAGCTCGGCGTCGACCCGGCGCGCGGATGGATCTCGGTGTCGCCGTCCAGGAGACGGGCGCTGTCGGCCTCCACCTCGAGCCGGAGTGGTCGCCCGACGGGCGGGGGAAGGCGGAGGGTCACCTCCACCGGACCATCGCCGAGTGGGGCCGCGGTGAGGCCACAGGCGTACCCGCCGTTGGCGGAGCCGGGCGGACCGCAGAAGCGTTCGGTGATCGTCAGCGATTCGGTCATCGGGTCCTTTCGAGGATCTGCCGGCGGATTTCTCGCGACGCCGAGATCTCGTGTTCGGTATCCCGGCCGTTGGGGATCAGGTTGATCAAGCGGGCGCCGGCGGTGACGTAGGGCGTCAGGAACGCTGCGATGTCGTCGGGCGTTCCCGCGGGGCTCCACCGTTCGAAGCGCTCGTACGGCATGCCGTAGAAGGCCTCCATCGCCGGAGCCAGGAACGCGCGGGCCTCGGCCGCATCGTCACCGACGCCGATCCAGACGTTCAGTGCGTGTTGCCATTCCACGTCGGACCGTCCGCACTCCCGTCCGGTCGCGTCGACCGTTGCGCACGCCGCCGCGTACCGCTCGGCCGACACCCAAATGCCGAACCACCCGTCGCCGAGCCGCCCGGCGCGCCGCAGCGCAGCCTCGGAACGTCCGCCGACGAGGATGGGGATGGGCACTCGTACCGGCGGCAGAATCTGTGCCGCAGTGAGTGAGAAATGCGCGCCGCGATGGTCGAGCGGCTCCCCGGTCATGAGCGCCCGGACGATCTCGATCGCTTCGTCGGTCCGGGTGCCGCGCTGCCTGGGGTCCACGCCGCAGCTCTCCACCTCGTGGGGGTCTTCGCCGCCGATACCGACACCGAAGACGAAACGACCGGGACCGAGGACGGAAAGGTCGGCGAGTTGACGCGCGACGGTGACGGGGTGCCGGAGCGGGAGTAGGTAGACGGCGGTGTTGACGCTCATCCGCTCGGTGATTGCGAGCAGACCCGCCGCGCTGATCAGCCCGTCGAACCCGTGACCCCCGAAGAAACTGACGTGGTCGCCGACGCCGAGATGGTCGAGGCCCGCGCGGTCGGCGAGCGTGACGAGCTCGCGTCGACGGGCCGCATCGACCTGAAGAAGACGATTGAGAATGCAACCGACAGCAAGATCGGACACGCGGCGACCCTACCTGGCCGCGACCGTTGCGATCAGGTGACGGCTACGGAGCGGCGAGTGCGCCGCAGAAGTCCGCGAACTGCCCGACGTAGCGGTCGATGTCGGCTTCGGTGTGCTGCACCGACAGTGTCCACTGCTCCTCGTCGCCCGGGGTCATGAAGATGCCGCGGTTCATCGCCCACGGGTACGACGCGAGGTACAGCTCCGGGTTCGTCTCGAGGAAGTCGCGGTAGTTCTGCAACGGCTCGGGTCGGTAGGAGACGCAGCCCTTCGCGCCGAGGTCCACGGCGTGGCCGGGGATGCCGTGTTCGGCCATGGCCTTCGCACATCCCTCGGCCAGCCGCGTGCCGATCGTCGCCAGGTATGCGTAGGCATCCCGGGTCAGTACGTCGTTGAGCGTCGCGAGGCCGGCAGCCGCGACGAGCGGGTTGCCGTTGAAGGTGCCCTGCTGGGCCGCGCCGGTGTCGATCGCACCCATGACGTCCGCGCGGCCGCCGAACGCCGCGCCGGGAGTACCGCCGCAGATCGCCTTGGCCCAGCAGGCGAGATCGGGTTGCACGCCGTAGCGCTCGACCGCGCCGCCGTACGCGACGGTCGCGCCGCTCTTCACCTCGTCGAAGATGAGGAGCGCGCCGTGCTGGTGCAGCAGGTCGTGGAGGCCCTGGAGGTAGCCAGCCTGGGGCTGACAGATCCCGATGTTCATCATCACCGGTTCGAGGATCAGGCACGCGATCTCGTCGCCGCGTTCGGCCAGGAGTGCCCGGAGCGCGTCGAGGTCGTTGAAGGGCACGACGTGCGTGTAGTCCGACATCGCCTTGGGGATGCCGGTGGACATCGGGGTGGTCGACGGCGCGTCACGACCGCCGATGAGGTCCGAGCCGGGGACGACCGAGAACATCACCGGGTCGTGATGGCCGTGGTAGGAGCCTTCGATCTTGACGAGGTGCTCGCGGTCGGTCGCGGCCCGGGCCACGCGGATTGCGCTCATCGTCGCTTCGGTCCCGGAGTTGCAGAAGCGCACCGACTCCGACCCGAAGCGTTCGCAGAGCGCCTCCGCGAACTCGACCGTCGCTGCCGTCGGCGCCGCGAACTGGGTGCCGTTGCGGGCGGCACGCTCGATCGCCTCCGCGACCTTCGGATGGGCATGGCCGACGACCATGCACCCGAAGCCGTTGTGGAAGTCGAGATAGTCGTTGCCGTCCACGTCGGTGACGTGACTGCCGTGACCGTCACGCAGGTAGACCGGGTATGGATCCCAGGCCTGGAACGACGACCCGACGCCCATCGGCATATGCCGCACCGCACGTTCGTAGAGAACTTTGGAACCGGGCGTTGCCCCCCACAGCCGCTCGTTCTCGGTCGCGGCCAGGGCCTGGGCCTTCGTCGTCAGAGCGTCGGTCATCCTTGCGCCTCTTTCGTGAGCAGGTTCCGTCAGTGCTTGAGCATCACGTGTTTGAGTTCGGTGTAGTGCTCGATGGAGTAAATGGACATGTCCTTGCCGTAGCCGGACTGCTTGTACCCACCGTGGGGCATCTCCGAGGTGATCGGGATGTGGTCGTTCACCCACACGCAGCCGAAGTCCAGCGCCGCGGTCATCCGCATCGCGCGGCCGACATCATGGGTCCAGACGCTGGCCGAGAGGCCGTAGTCCACGTCGTTTGCCCACGCGAGTGCCTCGTCGTCGTCGGAGAAGCGCTGGACCGATACGACCGGTCCGAACACTTCGCGTTGGACGATCTCGGCGTCCTGGGTGGGGTTCACGACGACCGACGGCTCGTAGAAGAAGCCCGGCCGATCCAGCGCACTGCCGCCGACGGTGACCTCCGCGCCCGCCTCGACGGCGCGGCTCACCATCCCGCCGACCCGCTCCAGTTGATCGGCCGAAATCACCGGCCCCATGGCGGTGCCCTCGGCGAACGGGTCACCGGTCACGATCTGACCGACCGCGTCGGAGAGGCCGCTCACGAAATCGTCGAAGACCCCGGGTCCCGCGAGCACGCGACACGGGGCGGTGCAGTCCTGGCCCGAGTTGTAGTACGCCATCTCGGCGAGGCACGCGACCGCCGCGTCGATATCAGCGTCGTCGAAGATCACCACGGGCGCCTTGCCTCCGAGTTCGAGGTGGACCCGCTTGAGGGTCTCTGCGGCGGTGCGGGCGATGACCTTGCCGGTTTCCACGCTGCCGGTGAGCGACACCATCGCGACCTTCGGATGGCGGACGAGCGCGTCGCCGGCGGTTTCGCCCTGACCGGTCACGACGTTCAAGACGCCGGCCGGAAGGATGTCCGCGGTGATCTCGGCGAGACGCAGCGCGGTCATCGGCGTCAGCTCCGACGGCTTGAGCACGACCGTGTTCCCGGCGGCGAGCGCGGGGCCGAGCTTCCACGTCGCCATGTTGATCGGGTAGTTCCACGGCGCAATGGAACCGATCACGCCGAGTGGGTCACGCCGCACATAGGACGTGTGCTCCTCGACGTACTCGCCTGCCGCTCGCCCTTCGAGCATCCGCGCACCGGCGGCGAAGAAGCGCCAGTTGTCGAGCGTGAGGTCCATCTCGAACTCGATCATCCCCGCCGGCTTTCCGCAGTTCTCCATCTCGAGGCGCTTGATCTCGTCGAGGTCGTCTTCGATCGCCTGGGCGACGGCGAGCAACTTCTCGCTGCGTGCTCGCGGGGTCAGGGTCCGCCACGCCGGGTAGGCCGCGGCGGCAGCGCCCACGGCATCGTCGACATCGGCCGCGGTGGAGGCGGGCACGCTCGCGATGACCTCACCGGTGGCCGGGTTCAGGACCTCGTCGGTCGCGCCGTCGCCGGCGGGCACCCACCGACCTGCGATGTAGTTCTGGTTCGGCATCGTCACTCCTCGCTTCGCGGGGCTTCCGGTCTCGGCCTCCCACGATCTCGTCGCGGACAACGATCTTGCGTCCTCTGGCTTGTTGATACAAGGGATGTCGTCGTAATCGCCGGGTTATGTGACGATATCCGCCATACGAGGATCCTTGCGACGACTGCTTGAATCCGAGAGACTCCGCCCACGACGGGGAGGTGCACCACGCGTGGGCGCCGAAACGGTGGTCGGTATCGAACACGTGACCAAGCGGTTCGGTGACTTCGTCGCGGTCCAGGATTCGAACTTCGAGATCGAGCGGGGAGAGTTCTTCTCGATGCTGGGGCCGTCGGGTTGCGGCAAGACCACGACCCTGCGGATGATCGCCGGCTTCGAGCAACCGACGGAGGGCGCGATCCGGCTCGAGGGCGAGGATGTGTCTCGGGTCCCGCCCTACAAGCGCAACGTCAACACGGTGTTCCAGCAGTACGCGCTGTTCCCGCATCTCGACGTCGCGGCGAACGTTGCGTTCGGACTGAAGGCCAAGCGCGTCCGGAAGTCCGAGATCGCCGGTCGGGTGCAAGAGATGCTCGACGTCGTCCGGTTGGCCGAGTTCGGGAAGCGCCGGCCCGCCCAACTCTCGGGCGGGCAGCAGCAGCGGATTGCGTTGGCCCGCGCGTTGGTCAACTACCCGAGCGCGCTCCTCCTCGACGAGCCGCTGGGCGCGTTGGATCTCAAGCTCCGCCAGACCATGCAGTTGGAACTCAAGCGCATCCAACGCGAGGTCGGGATCACCTTCGTGTTCGTCACGCACGACCAGGAAGAAGCCCTCACGATGAGCGACCGCATCGCGGTCATGAACGAGGGGTGCGGTCGAGCAGATCGGGACCCCGGAGCAGATCTACCACGAGCCGGCGAGCGTCTTCGTGGCCGGCTTCATCGGCATGGCGAACCTGCTGCCGGCGACGGTCACCGAAGTCTCGAGTGGATCGGCCGTGGGTCGGTTGGCCGACGGCACCATCGTGCGCGGTCCGGCGGTGGACGGCCTCGCCGTCGACGATCCCGGCCACCTTCATGATCCGGCCCGAGCGCATGCACCTGCAGGTCGGCGGCGACGACGGCCTCGCGGCGATGGTCAAGGATCTGGTGTTCCAGGGGCCGCTCATCCGCTTCGAACTCGAAGCCAGCGACGGCAGCGGCCTCGTGGCCCATGTCGGGCCGGAGGCGGACCTCCCGATGCTGCGGCCCGGCGACGCGGTCCGGGTCCGATGGGAGAAGGGCAGTGGCCGGCTCCTCCGGAGGAGCGAGCGAGCGTGGTGGATTCGGGGCAGGAACAAGAGATCGACGAGACAACCGGAGGGACGACATGACGGACCACGACCAGATGATGCGGGCCGAGGCGGTTCGAATGGCGCGCGCGGCGATGTCGCGCCGACGATTCCTCGGGCGCAGTGGTGCGTTGCTCGCGGGCGCGGCGATCGCGCCGGCGGTGCTGGCGGCGTGCGGTTCCGACGGCGGTTCGAGCGGCGGTGGTGGCGATGGGAAGTCCGTGACCATCTCGAACTGGCCCGAGTACATCAGCCCTGCTTCGAAGAAGGACTTCTCGAAGGACACGGGCATCAAGCTCACCTACAACGAGGACATCAACGACAACAACGAGTACTTCGCCAAGGTCCGGCCGAATCTGAGCCGCGG
This sequence comes from uncultured Acidimicrobiia bacterium, assembly GCA_963701625.1. GTDB lineage: Bacteria > Actinomycetota > Acidimicrobiia > IMCC26256 > JAENVU01 > JAENVU01. The sequence continues at coordinate 182,942 of CAVPAT010000008.1, forward strand.
ACCAGAGCATCGACACCGACGGGTTCGTGCTCTCGGACTGGATGGCGAGTCGGATGATCAACATCGTCAAGTGGACCCAGCCGCTCGTCGCTGCGAACTTTCCCAACCTGGTGAACCTCCGGCGCAGCGCTTGCGCACCCGGCGTTCGACCCGGACCGCGTATCGAGCGCACCGTGGACCAGCGGTGTCACCGGGATCGCGTACAACCTCGACAAGACCGGAGGCATGGAGGTCAACACGATCGACGACTTCCTCGCGGTCGATGGGACGACGACGGTGCTCTCGGAGATGCGCGACACCATCGGTCTGTTCATGATGGCGGACGGCAAGGACATCACGGATCCGACCTTCAGCGAAGCCGAGAACTCGTTCGACCGACTCGAGCGGGCCCTGTCCGACGGCGCGGTCGACGCCGTGACCGGCAACGAATACATCAACGACCTGACGAGCGGGAACATTGCGACCGCGTTCGCCTGGTCGGGCGATGTCGCCCAGATCAAGAATCCTGCTGTGAGATTCGCGGTGCCGGAGTCGGGTGGCACGCTCTGGTCCGACAACTTCATGATCCCGGTGACGTCGGGCAAGCCCGAACTCGCGACGGACTTCATCAACTTTTTCTACGACCCGGCCAACGCGGCGATTCTCACCGCCGAGGTCCAATACATCTCGCCGGTGGTGGGGGTCGACGCCGAGCTCACCAAGCTGGGCGGTGCAGCAGCGAAGCTCGTCGATGATCCCCTGGTCGTGCCGACCGATGAGTTCCTGGCCGGGCTCTCCATCTTCGGACCGCTCGACGATGCCGAGGAAGAGCGCTTCGACGAGCGCTTCGCCGAGGTCACCGGTACCTAACCGTGACCGAACGCGACTCCCAGGGGCGCAAGTCCGCCCGGACGGCGCCCTGGCTCCTGTTGGGGCCCGGCGCGCTGTTTCTCGTCGTGTTCTTCTTCTTCCCGCTGTTCACCCTAGGGAAGATGGCGCTGTCGGAGTCGCCGAGTCGCTTCGAGGATCCCGTCTTCAACTGGCATTGGGACAACTTCTCGAATGCGTTCTCGTCCTACGGCGATCAGTTCATCCGATCCTTCGCCTACGCCGCGCTCGCGACGCTGCTGGCGCTGGTCATCGCGTATCCGTTGGCGTACGTGATCGCGTTCCGCGGCGGACGCTGGAAGACGTTGCTGCTCGGTCTGGTGGTGGTGCCGTTCTTCACCAACTTCCTGATCCGCACCCTCGCGTGGAAAACGATTCTCGGTGATCAGGGAACGCTGGTGGGGATCCTGCGCGACCTCGGACTTTTCGGCCCCGGCGACACGCTGCTGCGCACACCGGCGGCCGTGGTCGGTGGTCTGACCTACAACTTCCTGCCGTTCATGGTGTTGCCGCTCTACGTCGCGCTCGAGAAGATCGACCCAGCGTTGGTGGACGCGGCGCGTGATCTGTACTCGAACACGTGGCGCGCGTTCCGCAGGGTCGTCTTCCCGTTGTCACTGCCGGGGGTGTTCGCCGGCAGCCTGCTGGTGTTCATCCCGGCGGCCGGTGACTTCGTCAACGCGTACTACCTCGGCAACACCCGGACCTCGATGATCGGCAACGTGGTGCAGAACCAGTTCCTGGTCCAACTCGACTATCCGGTGGCTGCCGCGCTCTCCTTCGTCTTCATGGCCATCGTGATGACGATCGTGATCGTCTACGCGCGAATTCTCGGAACCGAGGACCTCGCATGACTGCGGTCGCCGCACACTCGAAACGATCACGGCGACGCGCGGAACCGTCGGGCACGGTGACGTCGCCCGGCGGTCGCGTCGGCAAGGTGTTCGTGAACTTGGCTGCCGCGGGTTCGCTGCTGTTTCTGTTCCTGCCGATCTTCGTGATCGTCGTGTTCAGCTTCAACGACCCGTCGGGCAAGTTCAACGCGGTCTGGGAAGGCTTCACGCTCGACAACTGGCTGCACCCGTCGCCGCCGTTTTCCTCGTCACCGCTGGTCAGTGCCCTGCTCCTCAGTCTCCAGATCGCCCTGATCGCCTCGGCGGTGGCCACGGTGCTCGGGAGCTTCATGGCCATCGCCGTCGTCCGGTACCGCTTTCGGGGCAGTGGGTCGATCAACTTCCTGAACATCCTGCCGCTCACGACGCCCGAGATCGTGCTGGGTGCCTCGCTGCTGACGCTGTTCCTCGAGCCGCATCTGATGACCGGGAACTACGAGTTCAAGCTCGGGTTCACGACGATCCTGCTGGCCCACATCATGTTCTGCGTGAGCTATGTCGCCCTTACGGTCAAGGCTCGGATCCGCGGGTTCGATTGGAGCCTCGAGGACGCGGCGATGGATCTGGGCGCGACCCCGACGCGCACGTTCCTCAAGGTGACGTTGCCGCTCATCTTTCCGGGGATCGTGGCGGCGTTCATGCTCTCGTTCGCCCTGTCGATCGACGATTTCATCATCACGTACTTCGTGTCCGGCCCGAGTACCCAGACCTTCCCAGTCCGAATCTTCGGACAGTCACGAGTGTCGACGCCGCCGGAGATCAACGTGCTCGCATCGATGATCCTGTTCGGCAGCGTCACGATCATGGCGGTCGGCTCGTGGCTCGGCACCCGTCGCCGGAAACAGCTGGGACTCTGAGTGGGAATGGATCTCGTGCAGCATTGGATCGACGGTGGGCCGTGGGCCGCGGCGCCGACGCGCACGTCGGATGTCTTCGACCCTGCGACTGGCACGGTCGCGCGCCAGGTCGCCCTCGCCGGACCGGCCGAGTTGGAAACCGCAGTGGCCGGCGCGCGCCGAGCCGCCGGGGAGTGGGCCGAGACGTCGCTGGGCCGGCGGGTCGCGGTCCTCTTCGCGTTCCGGGAGTTGCTCGAAGCTCGGAAGCACGAGTTGGCCCGGATCATTTCGGCTGAACACGGCAAGGTCGTATCCGACGCACTCGGTGAGATCGCACGTGGTCAGGAGGTCGTGGAGTTCGCGTGTGGTATTCCGCAGGTGCTGAAGGGTGGATACTCCGAGTCCGTGTCCACCGGCACCGATGTCCACTCGATGCGTCAGCCGCTCGGGGTCATGGTCGGGATCACGCCGTTCAACTTCCCCGCGATGGTCCCGATGTGGATGTATCCCGTGGCGATCGTGTGCGGGAACGTGTTCGTGCTGAAGCCGAGCGAGCGCGATCCGTCCGCGTCGAACTGGATCGCGGCGCTCTGGGCCGAAGCGGGACTGCCCGCCGGAGTGTTCACGGTCCTGCACGGGGACAAGGAGGCGGTCGACGGTCTCCTCACCCATCCCGACGTCCGCGCCGTGAGCTTCGTCGGCTCTACGCCGATCGCCCGGTACGTGTACGAGACCGCCGCGGCGGGCGGGAAACGGGTCCAGGCGCTCGGGGGCGCGAAGAACCACATGGTCGTGTTGCCGGATGCGGATCTCGAGGCGGCCGCAGACGCCGCAGTGAGCGCAGGATACGGATCCGCGGGCGAGCGGTGTATGGCGATCTCGGTGGTCGTCGCGGTGGGCTCGGTGGCTGACGAGTTGGTGGACGCGATCGCGGTGCGAACCCGCGGGGTCCGCGTCGGCAGTGGCGACGATGCCGGCGCCGAGATGGGGCCGCTGGTCACCGGCGCGCATCGCGACCGGGTCCGGACTTTGGTGGACACAGGCGTCGACGAAGGGGCGACGCTCGTGGTCGACGGCCGGGGGTTGGCGGCGCGCCCGGGGTTCTTCCTCGGGCCGTGTCTCTTCGACCACGTCCGACCGGCCATGGAGATCTACCGCGAGGAGATCTTCGGGCCGGTCCTGTGCGTGGTCCGGGTCGGGACCTACGACGAAGCGGCCGCGCTGATCTCGGAGAACCCGTACGCGAATGGTGCGGCGATCTTCACTCGGGACGGCAGCGCGGCGCGCCGGTTCACCCATGAGGTGGACGCGGGCATGGTCGGGGTCAACGTGCCGATCCCCGTCCCGATGGCGTACTACTCCTTCGGCGGTTGGAAGCAGAGCCTCTTCGGCGACACCCATGTGCACGGTCCCGAAGGTGTGCACTTCGCCACGCGTGCCAAAGTCGTCACGACTCGCTGGGGAGATCCGGCTCGTCGCGGTCCGGATCTCGGGTTCCCGCAGACGGGCTGACCGCCGCGGCGGCGCGTCGCCGCCGGACGGTCCACGCCGCGGCGCCGAGCACGACGAGGGTCACGGCGCCGATACCGAGGGCGATGATCATCGTGTGGTCGGCCGATTGCTCGGGGCCGGCGAGGAGCGGCAGGTTGGTGCCGCTGACGTAGTCGCCGCTCTGGTCGAGCGGCGTGGTGAGCGAGAGTTGGCGCGGCGGAATGGGCATCGACGGCACCGGCTGCCAGCGGGTGTGCCCGAGTCGTTGGAACAGCCCGGTGCTCAGCTCCGGGACTTGCAGCACCAGGGTTCCGGGTCGAGCCAACGTCGTGATGACCGTTCCCGAGGGTTCGGCGGTCATGGTGATTCGGTAGGCGTTCCCGTTGGCGCGCAATCCGTCGGGGAGCGAGGCCGGACCAACTCGTGGCTCGACGCGGAGTCGGATCCGTTGGTCTCCGCGTGGTGCCTCGATCGCGCCGCGCCCGAGGGTGAGCACGACCTGACCGTCGGGAGTCGTCAGGCCGCGCGTGGTGCTCACACCGTCACGGACCGGAATCGTCGCGGTGAGGCCGGTGGGCGCCCGGTTGCCCGGCGAGAAGTACGCCGGCGGTTCGACCCAGTGGTACTCGGGCGCCGGGGCGAACCCGTCGAGCAGTGGTCGTACCGTGCCGCTCGTCCCGAGGATCGCGAGCAGGTACCCGACGACGATGACGGCGCCGGTCCCGACGGCGCGGTTGCGGGTCACAGGAGCACCACCACGTTGGCCCACGCGTGCGTCAGCGCCGGGGCGTGCCACGAACCCGTCACCTCACGCTGCCAACCCAGGAGCAACCCGGCCGCGATGTCGATCGGCAGCACCCACCACCCGTAGATCGTGACGTGCACCAGGCCGAACAGCGCGGCGGACGCGGCCACTGCCGCGACGGGTCCCGCCGGTCGGAGGAGACCGAACAGCAGGCGCCGGAACCAGATCTCCTCGCTTGCCGCGGCCAGGACCCCGAGCGCGACGGTTCGCGTCGTCAGCGGTCCCGGCGCCCGGCCTTCCCCGACGAGTCGAGCGATCGTGATCGCAAGGATGCCGGTCGTCACCACGGGGACGACCCGAAGCGAGGGGCTGCCTTCGACCTCGCGTAGGGGGACCACGAGGCCCACGACTGCGAGGGTCACGAAGATGGCGACGAGGAGCGTGATGGGTCGGCCCACGAGGACCACCAGCGCCGGCCGGGCCGCGAAAACCGCGGTTCCCACCGCCGACACGACGACGGCCGCGGCGATGCCCGTGACGGACGGATGGGTGCGCGTGACGTCGATTGCGGTCATGCGACCGTGAACGTCACTGCCGCGAGGACCTCGTTCGCGAACGGGCGATGGTCGGTGGCCACGTACTCGGCCTGGATCACGTGCTGGCCCGGCTCGAGTCCGGCGACCGGGACTTCGAGGTCGTTCGCCATGGCCATGGTCCTGCCGTCGACGGACACGTGGACGTGACCACGCCGCGGATCGACTTCACCGCCGGTCTCGGCCGCCGAGACGAGTCGACCGCCGCGTAATCGGAGCCGGACGGTGAGATCGGGGCCGGTGACCTCGTTCGGTTCCGGCGACAGGATCTCGATCCGTGCGGGAGTCGTCGGCCGGCCGGCCTCGGTGCCGGAGCATGCGGGCGCGACGGCGCCGACGAGAACCACGAGCACCAGCAGTTTCAGGATGCCGAGCCGACGCCGCCGCGGTGATGAGCGACGGATCACTGCGGCCGAGCCATGTAGTGGTGGGGACCCGACATGGCCACTATGGTTGCACGGGCAGTGCAAAGAATGTGGCCGCCCGCCGGGTCGGCACACGGGACTTGGGGGAAGTCACGATGCCGACCGACGTCGACACCGACCACGATCAGCCGGACCAGCCCGCAGATGCCGGAGCCGAGCGCGTCAGGCCGCGCCGCCGCTGGTTGCTCTGGACCGGTGGATTCGTCCTGGTGATCGCGGTGGCGCTGGGCGGCTATCTCTGGTCCGAGTACCGGACCCTGACCTCGGACGAGTTCAGCGTCGTCAGCTACACCGTCCCGAAGGCGCCGAATCTCGTCGCGGCCAGTGACGAAACGGTGTACCGCGTGGACCCGACCCAGTCCTCGCTGACGTACGCCGTCGAGGAGGAGTTCTTCGGCAAGGCGGCCAGCACCGCGAAGGGCACCACCAACGGCATCGCCGGGGAGTTCGCCGTCAACACGTCGGACCCCTCTCAGAGCCGGGTCGGTCAGATCGTGGTCAACGTCGAGCAGCTCCATTCGGACAACAACCTCCGCGACGCGTGGATGCGCGCCGACAACCTGGAGTCCCACGAATACCCGCTCGCGTACCTTTCCGTCGGCGACCTGGGTGACCTGCCGATCAGACCTGGTGGAAGGCAAGAGCTACCGCTTCACGATGCCCAGCCAGCTGACGGTGCGCGATACGCCGGCCCCGGTGGACTGGGACGTGACGGCCAGTGTCCAGAACGGGCGGCTCGAGGCAACGGCGGAAACCTCCGTGAAGATGTCGACCTTCGGTATCGGCCCGATCAATGTCGCGGGCCTCGTCAGTACTGGTGACGACGTGGATCTCACGCTCGACCTCGTCGCACTCGACCCCGCGAAGAACTCGGTGCCGACCACGATCTCGCCGCCGGAATCCGCACCGCGGCCCGGTGGCGGCCCGTCGTTCGAAGAGGTCGTCCTGCCCGCGATGGAGACGAACTGCGCGTCGTGCCACGTCAGCGGTGAGGTCGGTGCGACGCACTGGACCTTCGATACCGCCGGCGACGCCGGCGGCCGTCGCGGACGGCATCGGGACCGTGGTCGAGGCCGGATACATGCCGCCGTGGCCCGCATCCGAGAAGGGTGTCGCGCTGAAGCATTCGAAGCGCCTGGACCAGAAGACGGTCGAATGCCATTGTCGCCTGGGCGAAGGCCGGTGGTGAGCTGGACGTTCCGGCCGACACGAAGGTCACCGTCCGGCGGGGGCCGACGCCGAAGCCACCGCGGCGTGACGTGGTGCTGAAGATGCCCGAGAAGTACGCGGGTTCCGAGACCGTTCCGAACGACTACCGCTGCTTCGTGCTCGACCCCAAACTGACCGAGCCCCAGTATCTGACCGGGTACGCGGTGACGCCGGGGAACCGGCCGGAGATCCACCACGTCCAGGTCTTCCACCAGGACGCGGAACAGGCCCAGCGCAGTCGTGAGCGATCCGGCCAGGACGGCAAACCGGGCTGGAACTGCTACGCGAGTCCCGAGGGCATCTCGCGATCGGCCGGGCGCGGGTTCTCGGGCCAGTCGGGCCTCGTCGCCGGGTGGGTCCCGGGCCAGGACCCGACGATCTATACCCAGAACTCGGGGATCAGGTTCGAGCCCGGTGACGTGATCGTCATGCAGATGCACTACCACTACGACACCATCCCCGAGGGCGATCGTTCCACGGTTGCTCTCCAGTTCGACCCGATCGACGCCGGGATCAGGGACCTTCACATCGTCAACCCGATCGGCCCCGTCGAAATCCCCTGCATGCCGGGTGAGACCGCCGCCCTTTGTGATCGAGACGCGGCCATTGCCGACAACGTCAAGCAGTACGGCGCATTCGGAGCTATTGAATCCGGACTTCTGGCCCTGTGTCGCACGTCGGCGGAGGAGCTTGCCGCCAACTTCAAGGACGGGGTCGCGTCGACGAGTTGTGACTATCGGGTACCCTCGGATGGCACGATCATCGGAGTGCTCGGCCACATGCACACAATCGGCAAGAGCTTCCGTTTCACCCTCGACCCGGATACGCCGCAATCGAAGATCCTGCTCGATATCCCGGTCTGGAACTTCGACTGGCAGATGAACTACGAGCTGACCAAACCGCTCCATGTGACCAAGGGTCAAACGCTGCGAATGGAGTGCAGTTGGGACCGCGCCATCGAGCCGAACCGCGCGCCGAGGTACATCGTCTTCGCCGAGGGTACCGAGGACGAGATGTGCTTCGGGACCTACGGCCTGATTCCGGACGACCAGTCGACGGCACAGAAGTGACAGCGCGCCGGCGGTCCCCCTCGGGCCGCCGGTTGTCGGCCGCTGGCTTCGATCGGGTCAGGCACTTCTGACGGTGACCGTCGCCTTGAGGCTGGTGCCGTCGCTCAGGGTGAGGGTCACGGGAAACGTCTCGCCGGCCGTCAGCAAGTGGTCCAACCCCATCACCATGATGTGAAACCCGCCGGGTTTGAACGTCACGGTCTTGCCCGCGGGTACCGGCACGTCCGCGACCGCCTGCATGGAAGTCATCCCGCCGACATCGCCGAGTGAACCGTCACCGGGGGTCCGCGACGTGGACGTGGTCGATGCGCCGTCGGCCGTGTCGGGCGGCGTTCGTTCGGTCGTCGTCTGGTGGAGCGACGCGCTCGCGCCGATGTCGGCGGGGACGGCCGCTCCCGTGATGTCGATATCGGCGTCGGTGTCGTTCTTCACCGTGAGGTAGATGGCGCCGTTGGTCTGGCTTTCCGGCGTGGTCCGGGCCCAGACGTCGTCGAGGGTCACGGTCTTGGGCTTGGCCTTCGTGTCGGCGGCCCCGCTCCCGCCGTCGCTGCCGCAGCCGGCGAGGGAGACCAGGCCGACGAGTGCAACGGCGCCGGATCGGGCGAGGTGACGGGTGAGGGACATGGTTCCTCCGAGATTGGGTCTACTGACTGTTGAGCAGGATCTTCATGTCGTTCGCGATGTCGCGCTCGTCCATGCCGAAGGGCCAGGCGTCGACGATCTGGCCCTGGTCGTCCACAGCGAACGCAAGTGAAGTGTGGCCAACGAGGGGCTCACCGTCTTCGTCGGTGGCGAGCTCGTACTGGACGCCGAAGCCGTCGGCGACGGTCTGGAGCAGGATCGGGTCGTCGGTACGCAGCGCGTGGAACTTGTCGAAGAAGTGCGCGATGTATTCGTTGAGCACTTCTCCCGTGTCGCGCTGCGGGTCGACGGTGACGAACGCGACGTTGATCTTCTTGGCGTCCTTGCCGAGCTCGTGGCGCGCGAGACGGAGACCGGCCATCGTGCCGGGGCAGATATCGGGGCAGTTGGTATAACCGAAGAAGACGACGAGCAGTTCGCCGGGTGGCGCCTTCATCGGGAGCTCAATGTCGCCGTTCGCGGCGTCGGGCAGCGCGAGGGTGCTCACGTCGCGTGGCGGATTCGACACCATCCCGCGGAGCTCGGTCGCCGCATCCTTGGTCGCTGCCGACGACCCGCTGGAGCTCCCGCAGGCGGTCGCCGCAAGGAGTGCGACCGTAGCGATCGCCGCCGCGGACCAGTGTTTCCTCAGGGTTCCCATGTCGTGTGGCCTCCCGTTGCGTGCTCGCGCGCTCATCGCGCTGGCGACCGGACCTGGTGCGGCGGCCACTCGAGTGAAGCACAGCTGACCACGGCGATCCGGTCGCGGAAGAATCCGGGCCGATCACGTCACGGTCGTGCCGCCATCCACCGCGATGACCTGCCCGGTCACGTGGTGGGCATCGCCCGAGAGCAGAAATGCCGCCACCGACGCGAGGTCCTCGGGCTGGGCGACCACGCCCAGCGGGACGGCTCGACGCATGCGCGCCCTCGCCTCGTCCGAGGCCCAGGCGCCGTTGGTCATCGGCGTGTCGACGGCGCCGGGACAGATGCAGTTCGCGGCGCACTCCCCGCGGGCCGTACTGCACGGCGGCGAGGCGGGTGAGCGCGACAACGCCACCCTTGCTGGCGGTATATCCGGCGCCGTACCCGTGCCCGCGGATGCCCGCGGTCGACGAGATCGTCACGATGCTCCCTCGCGCCCGATCCTCCGGTCGTTCGAGATGAGGCAATGCGTACTTCATGGTCAGGAACGTGCCGGTGAGATTGATCGCCAGCACCTGGTTGAAGGTCTCGACGGTCACCTCCGCGATCGGCGCGAGATCGTCGCCGACGAACACTCCGGCCGCCGTCACGATGCCGTCCAGACGCCCGAACTCGGCGACCGTGCGCTCCACTGCAGCTGCGACCGCGTCGGCGTCGGTGACATCGGTGGGGAGTCCGATGGCCGCGCCCTCGGCCCGGGCGACGGTGGCGTCGATGCCGGCTTGGTCACGATCGAGGACCGCCGCGCGCCGCCGCGGGCGGCAACTGCGAGCGCGGTTGCCTGACCGATGCCGGAGCCGCCGCCGGTCACGATGACGACACGGTCTGCGAGCGATGCGGTCATGGGACCGGACCGTACTGTCGCGTTACGTTGACGTGCACGACGGGGGTGCCATGGTCGATCCAGCGACGGTCGGAATGCACGAGGTGGCCGGGAAGGTGATCGTGGTCACCGGCGCGGGGCGTGGTGTCGGCCTCGGCATCGCCCGACACCTTGGGCGCGGTGGCGCCAAGGTTGTGGTCGCGGAGTGGAAACCCGATCTGCTCGACGCCGCCGTCGCCGACCTCGACTCGCATGGGGTGGAGAACCTCGGTGTGCTGACCAACGTGATGGAGCGCGGCGAGATCGATGCGATGGTGGCGGCGACGGTGAACCGGTTCGGCCGCATCGACGGGCTGGTCAACAACGCGCAGACGTTCCGTCCGCTCGCGCCCATGGCCGACGTGGCCGGTGAGGATCTTGATGTCTTCTACACCTCGGGTGTGAAAGGGACGCTGTGGGCGATGCAGGCCGCGTACCCGCACATGGCGGCCCAGGGGTGGGGGCGCATCGTGAACTTCGCGTCGTCGATGGGGATCACCGGTGGTCGTGATTTCGGCGCGTACAACGCGTCCAAGGAAGCGGTCCGCGCCTTGACGCGCACTGCGGCGCGCGAATGGGCCCCCGAAGGGATCGTCGTCAACTGCATCGCGCCCGCCGCGGCTGATCACCATGGCGCGGCGGCCAAACAGTCGGAGGGCTATCGCGTCTTCGTCGAGAACTGCCCGATGGGTCGCCAGGGTGACCCGGAGACCGATATCGGGCCGCTGGCGTGGTTCCTCTGCTCGGACGCCTGCCGATACCTGACCGGGCAGACGTTCATGGCCGACGGCGGCGCGTTCATGTGGGCATGAGCCACGGCGGACGTCACGCCTCGGGTCGTCGTCACCCGAGCACTGCACCCCGCGCCGCGCTGCCCCCACCGTCGAGGGGGAGGTTGCTGCCAGTGAGGAACTCGCTCTCGCGACTGGCCAGGTAGACCGCAGCGTGGGCCACGTCGTCGGCCATCCCGAGTCGGGTGAGATGCATCGCTTCCAACTGCGCCCGGCGATCGTCGGTGAGGTCCGCGTCGCGACGCTCGTTCAGGACGTAGCCGGGGCTGATCGTGTTGCAGCGAATACCGTCGCCGGCGTGGTCGACGGCGATCGCACGGGTGAGACCGTTGAGCCCGGCTTTGCTCGCGACGTAGGCGGCGAGGCCGCGACTCGCCCGTTCGGCCTGACGCGAGGAGATGTTGATGATGGAACCGTGTCCCGCGTGGCGAAGGTGCGGGATCGCGGCGCGGCTGAGTTGCATCGGGATCGTGAGATTCAGATGCACGGTCGCGTCCCATGCCGCATCGGTGAGATCACCGACGGCGGCGTCGCTTTCGTCGACCACCGTCGCAACGGCGTTGTTCACGAGGATCGTCAGGCCGCCGAGCGACGAAACCGCGTCCTTCACGAGCCGGCGCGCGGCATCGGGCTCCGTGAGGTCAGCGAGCACGACCTCGGCGTGCCCACTGGCACTCTTGATGGCAGCCTGCACGAAGTCGGCGCGCGTCCGATCCCGGCCGGTGATCACGACGTGGGCGCCCTCGGCCGCGAAGCGTCGGGCAATTGCTGCGCCGATTCCTGCAGATGAGCCCGTGACCAGGGCCCGTTCGCCCGTCAGTCGCATGACCGCGGAGGCTAGTCAGATGCCGGCGCGTACCGTGCGGCGCCGCAGTGAGAGTGTGCCGGCGGTGGCGGCATAGATCGCGACGCTGACCAGGACGATGGTGCCACCCGGGGCGAGCCCCCAGGTCCGGGCGGTGCCGAGCCCGACGATTGCGGCGAGCACGCCGATGGCCGCGGCGATCCCGAGCGTCGCGTGCTGGGACCGGGCCAGGAGCCGCGCGGTGGCGACGGGGAGGACCATGAGCGCGGCGATGAGGAGTACACCGACAATGCGTGTCGCAATCACGACCGTGACGGCGGTCGTGACTGCCAGCAGCGCGTTGAGCGCGCCGACCGGGATCCCCATGACCTGGGCCGCCTCGGTGTCCAAGCCGATCGCGAACCAGGCGCGGTGAACCAGCACCACTGTGACCACGATCGCGAGTCCCATCGTCGTCGCCAGCCAGGCATCGGTGGTGGTCACGGTCAAGATGGACCCGAACAGGTAGGGCACCACGTTGACCGCGATGCCCTGGGTCGCGGCACGACTGGCCAGCACCGCGCCGCCGGCGATCCCGCCGTAGAAGAAGATGGCCAGCGCGAGATCGCCGGAGGTCCCGCGGGCACGAAGCCATTCGATGAGGAGGGCGCCGACGACCGCGACGACCAGCGCGGTCCCCAGCGGGGAAACGGACAGCAGGAGTCCGGCGGCGACCCCCGTGAAGGCGAGGTGGCCGATCCCGTCGCCCATGAGCGAGAGGTGGCGATCGACGAGGAATGTTCCGACGAGCGGCGCGCAGGCGCCCACGACGACGCCGACGATCAGCGCCAGCTGCATGTACTCACGGTCGAAGGGCCAGGGCAGGGGAAGGTTCATTCCAGCCCCTCGAGCCAGCGGGGCAGATCGTCCGCGTGGATACCCAGGCTGATGCCTCGCCCGGCCAGCGACTCGGGCGGGCCGTCGAACAGGACGCGGCGCTTGAGCACGATCACTCGATCGAGGTCGGCCGCGACCGCGCCGAGTTCGTGGGAGACGAGCAGGACCGCAGTGCGATGTTCGGCGACGAGATGGACCAGCGAGTCGCGAAAGAGTCGCTGGGAGTCGGCGTCCACCCCGGCGATCGGCTCGTCGAGCACGAGCAGGTCGGGATCACTGACGAGTGCCCGGGCGATGAGCGCTCGCTGCTGCTGCCCACCGGACAGCGTGGAGATCGGGCGGCTGGCGTGCTCCGCGAGGGCGACCGCCTCGAGTGCGTGAAGAACTGCCTCGCGGTCGGCCGTCCTCGGCCGCCGCCACCACGGCCGGCAGGTCAGGCGGCCGCCGGCGACCACCTCGCGCACCGTGATCGGGAGTTCCGGATCGAGGCGACCCCGCTGTGGCACATATCCGAGGCGGGCCCGGTCCGCCAGCCGATGCGGCGATACGCCGAAGAGCGCCACGGTGCCGGTGGTCGGGCGGAGCAGCCCGAGCAGCACCCGGAGGAGCGTGGACTTGCCGGCGCCATTGGGCCCGACGAGCGCGACGAACTCGCCGGGCTGGATCGCGAATGTGACGTCGTCGATCACGGCAGGCCCGTCGAAGGCGAACCCGATGTGTTGGAGGTCGAGCACGGCGGTTGACATGAGAACCATTCTCGATACTAGTCTCCAGTCGTGATGGGAATCATTCCCAAGAGCCGAACGGGACGGCCGGCGGCGGCGCTGGCGACCGCGGCCGTCGGGGTGGCGCTTCTCGGTGCCGCATGCTCATCGGCGGGGACGCCGCGGGCGACGGCGGTGACGCCGGTGTTCCCGGTCACGGCCATCGCCTCGGCACTGGTCGGTCCCCGCGGCCCGGTCACGAGCGTGACGCCACCCGGCGTCGAACCACACGACGTCGAAGCGACGTCCACGGTGGTCGACGCGATCCTCGACGCCGACGTCGCCGTGGTCGTCGGCCAGGGATTTCAACCCGCGGTCGAGTCCGCGGCCGCGCGCCGGAATGGTCCGACCGTGAACCTGCTCGACGATCTGGACGCGGGGCGCGATCCCCACCTGTGGCTGGATCCCGTGCTGATGCGTCGTGTGGTGACACTGCTCGAATCCAGTTTGACGAACGTCGCTCCCGGCAACCGCGTGCGGCTCGCCGGGAGGGCTGACCGATTACGCCGCCAACTCGTAGCACTCGACCGGGCATTCGCGGCGGGGCTGGCCGAGTGCGACCGTCGGGTCATCGTCACCGCCCACCAAGCGTTCGGCCGGCTGGCCGCACGCTACGGCCTGCGGGCGGTGCCGATCGCAGGAGTTTCCCCCGAACAGGAGCCGGATCCGCGCCGGATGGGCGAGCTCGTGGATCTCGTCGCGCGCGAGGGCGTGACGACGGTGTTCACCGAACGCGCAGTCTCGACGCGGGTGGGACGGACGTTGGCACGCGAGGCCGGGGTTCGCACTGCGGTGTTGGATCCCCTCGAGACGCCGCCGACGGATGGTCGGCAGGGATTCGACGGCTACCTGGCCGCGATGCGGCGAAACCTCGTGGTGCTGCAGCGCGCCCTCGGGTGCCGGCCCGGCTGATCAGTCGCTCACCTCGGACGCGCCGCTCGTGCGGAGCGCCTCCCGGAGCCGGGTTGCGGCGTCGTCGAGGTCCACGGGGTCGGGGTCCGCGTCTGCGTTCGCGAAGCTGAGGTCCCGCTCGGCGTTGATCGGCACCACGTGCAGATGGACGTGCGGAACCTCGAGTCCGGCGATGATCAGTCCGATCCGCTCGGGTGCGAATGCACTCATCTGGGCCAGGCCGATCCGGTGCGCGACCTGCATCAGATGGGCGTTCGTCTCGGTGTCCAGATCGACCCAGTGGTCGAGTTCGACCCGCGGTACGACGAGCGTGTGGCCGGGGCGCAGCGGTGCGATGGAGAGGAACGCCACGCAGAGGTCGTCGCGCCAGACGAATCGTCCCGGGAGTTCACCGTCGATAATGCGGGTGAAGATCGTGGGCACGGCCTCACTCTAGGAGGGTGACTCGGCTCCGAGGGGTGGGGGCGCAGCCGCTTCAGGCAGGCGGAGTCGAGTCGCGCCGGCGATCCCGAGCGCGACGCCGCCGCCGAGCGCGAGCACGACCAGGAACCGGGCCAGGTTCGCCGGCAGTGACGTCGGGATCGTGGAATGCGAGAGGGAAGACAGTTCCCCGAGGCCGCCTGCGACGACGGCGAAGAGCCCGGCGATGACGAGACCCGGCGCGGCCGGCCCGACCTCGTGGCGAGCCACGAACCAGCCGGTGGCGCCCAGGATGAGGATCGCGGCGACCGACACGAGGCCGGCGCCGAGGCGACCCATGGTCGACCCGCTCGAAGCGGCCCAGCTCCCAGCCAGGTGGACGGCCTCGCCGATCGCCAGGATCATCGCGGTGCCGGCCAGCGTGGTGCGCGGGCGCCGGCGGGATGCGACCAGGACGGCGACGGCGATGAGCGCGGCGATTGCGTACCAGAGGACCGTCGGGGGTGGCGGATCCCAGCGGACCTGTCCGCCGATCGCCGCGGGGGTGCCGTCGACCCGGATGGGGATCCGGAAGCGGTCGATCACGTGGGAGCGATCGGGGTTCTCCCGAATGATCTCCGGGGTGGTGCCGCCCATCCAGTGCGCCCGATGATCGTGCCACCGGGCCACCGGCTCGGTGGAGACCCGGACCCAACGCGTGGGCCCGACGCCGTCAGGCACCGGTCCGCTCGGCGTCCGCGACCGGTTGAGTCGGACCGCGGGGGACCCGCGGTTCTCGAACACCCCGCGCTGGTCGATGCGCAGATACGGCTCGTCCTCGTACCCGAGCACCATCACACGATGGTCGCCCGAAACCCGCAACTCGATCTGTTCGCCGTCCGGCCCCATCGACGCTCGCACACCCGGGGACGGCGGGACGACGCCCCGCACCACCGTTCGGTAGTTCGAGGCGGGTGGGGCACCGTTGGTGTGGGCCGAAGCCGGTGTCGGGGCGGCGAGCGTGGCGACGCCGACGCAGGTGGCGATGAGCGCTCTCACGGTTCGGCTCGATCGGCAGTGCGGGGGGGCCACGGCCGCAACTTACCGAGGACCCTGCTGCGACTCAGGGCGGGGTGGCTGGCACGCCGGGGTGTTTGCGGGCGAGTATGCGCCCATGATCAGGGGGACTGTTGTGGGGAACCGTCCGAGGATGCACGGCCTGACCGCTTCCAGGTCGTGGTTCCGACGCGCGTGCGCGACCGCCGCGCTGGCCGTCGTCGCCACGATGCTCGTGGCGGTACCGGCAGGAGCCCATGCCGATCTTGTCAGCACGGACCCGGCCGGCGGGAGCAACCTGGATGCCGCCCCCAAGGCCATCACCCTGACCTTCACCGAGGGGGTGGACGTCCGCGCCGACGGCATCCGGCTGCTCGACGAGCAGGGCGACGACGTCAAGACCGGTTCGCCGACGCACCCCGACGGGCAGGCCGAGATCGTCGAGGTCTCGGTGCCGGCGCTCGATGACGGGCTGTACGCCGTGGTCTGGCGCGGCGTGTCGGTTGACGCTCACCCCGTCTCGGGCACGTTTACGTTCGGTGTCGGGACGTCCGGTTCGGGCGCGGCGGCGGACGCGCTGGTGGCGAAAGCCGACCAGGCGGCCGCGAGCGACTCGCTGGTCGGCGCGCTGTTCGGTCTGACCCGGTTCCTCGGGTTCGCGGGGATGGCGTTGTTGATCGGTGCGGCGGCGTTCGTGGCGTACTTGTGGCCGGGCGACCGGGCGGTCCCGCGCGTCCGTCGAGTCCTCGCCATCGCGCTCGGCGTCGCGATTGGTGCGACGGCCTTCAGCTTCCTGCTGCAGGGTCCGTACACCTCCGGGGGAACGGTCGCGGACATGTTCTCCGGTGACCAGATCTCGGCGGTGTGGGACAGCCGCTTCGGCAAGGTCCTGGTCCTGCGCCTCGCGTTGCTGATCGTCGCGGGGATCCTCGTGCGCGTGATGGTTCGTCACCGCGGCCCGGTCCCGAACTGGTGGTTCGACGTCGCGGGCGTGACCGGGCTCGCCCTCGCGGCGACTCCGGGTCTGGCCGGGCACGCATCGACCGGCCGCTGGGTCGTCGTGGCGCTCCCGGCGGACGCACTGCACGTCTTCGCGGTCTCGATCTGGCTCGGTGGGCTCGTGATGCTCGGCTTGGCGGCCGGCCGAGAAGGTTTCGACGGAGTCGCCCGGCGATTCTCGGGCGTCGCGCTGGTCTGCGTCGCGGTCGTCGTGGCGACGGGCGCATTCCAGGCGGTGCGGCAGGTCCCTGCGCTCAGCGATCTGTGGGACACCGAGTACGGCCGACTGCTACTTATCAAGCTGGCGATCTTCGTGGTGCTGGTCGCGGTCGCCGTGTGGAGCCGCCGCCTGGTGCACGGGCCGGGGAACCTGCTGCGCCCGGCGTCGGGTGCCCCGCAGATGGCCTCGACCGACGAGACCCCCGAAGAGGCGATCGACGAGTCGGGCGTCGGTGGAGTTGTGGCACCTCCGATGGTCGATGCCCCGCCGGTACCCGCGACCCGCGTCGTGCGCGGCGTGCTGTTCGAGTTGGCCCTCGGCGCCGCAATCCTCGGAGTGACGGCCGGACTCGTGAACACGCCTCCGCCGGCGCGTACCGCATCGAGTGAGAGCGCCGGGGTGACGGTGGTGTTGGGTTCCGGTGATGTTCGGCTGGACACGGAGCTGCTCCCGGCGCGGGTCGGCGAGGACAACGAACTGCACCTGACCGCGGTCGACCCCGACGGGCTTCCGGTCGAGGTCGTCGACATGCAGGCGGACCTGACGAATGCCGAACGCGGGGTGCCCCCGATCGACGTGCCGCTCAGTGGCGTGTCCACGGGCCACTACATCGGCCAGGGGATCACGCTGCCGTTCCCCGGCGAATGGAAACTCTCGGTCACGGTGTTCGTGACCGACGTCGACACCGTCGAGGTGTCGACGCCGATCCAGATCGGCTGACCCAGGAGGTTGCAATGATTCGAAAGTGTGCCGTCGCACTCGTCGTGGTGGGTGTCGTGGTCGTCGGGCTCGGGGGGGTCGCGGGCGCGCACGTCGACTTCGAAGCCGAAGGCGTTCTCCCAGCCGACGGGTTGCAGGTTGCGACGCTCCAGGTCCCGAACGAATGCGAGGGGTCCCAGACCACCAGTATCGATCTGAACTTCCCGCCGACGCCGACGATCACCAGCGCCGTGGTCGCTCCGCTCGCGGGCTGGACCGCGGCGAATGCCACCGCCGCCGGCGCCGTTTCGGCGGTCACGCTGACCGGGTCGCTCTCGGGCACCGACACCCAGGCGTTCGAGTTCACGCTCGGACCGGTACCGGCCGGCGTCGATGAACTGAACTTCACCGCGGTCCAGCGGTGTGCCGATGGCGACACGATCCGCTGGATCCAGCCGACACCGCCCGGGGGTGAGGAGCCGCAGTTCCCGGCACCAGTGCTGGTGATCACGAGGGACGCGAACTCGGGAACCGCGGTGGTCGCGACTCCTGACTCCTCGCCGCTGACGTCGGTCCCGCGGGCGGTCACCACGACCACCACGGAGCCCCCGGCGTCCGAGGACTCCAGCTCGGCCGCGGTCATCCTGGGCATCGTGGCCGCAGTCGTCGTGCTCGGTGCCGGCGGATTCTTCCTCGCCAAGCGCAGGAAGTAACGGTCAGGTCACGCGCAGCGACGGCAGACGCCGACGAGATCGACGCGGTGGTGGTGGGTCTCGAACCCGGTCTGGCGCGTGATCTCGCGAACCGCGCTCGCGACGCTGGCCTCGAGCGCGGCCGACGCGGGGACGTCCTCCACGGCGCCACACTCGGTGCAGATCAGATGATGGTGGTGTTCGGTCAGATGGTCGGCGAGTTCATAGCGGGCGTGGTCGGTTGTGACGATGCGGTGGACCAGCCCGGCACCCTCCAACACCTGCAGGTTCCGGTAGGCGGAGCTCATCGCCAGCGACCGGTCGTCGCGCAGGATCTCCTGGATCGTGAGGGGACGGCTCGCCTGCTCGAGTACATCGACGAGCGCGAGGCGCCCCGCCGTGACTCGCTGCCCGTCGGTGCGGAGTTGTGCCTCGACCCGGGCGCGCAGGTCGGAGGAGTTGGATCGCGCAGCCATCCCGCGATGGTAGACAGCGGTATCGGTACCGAGGATTTTGTCGCGCTGGTCGCTGACCGGGACCACGAACCGCCCCTGGATGAGGGGGCGCTGCTGATCGCGTCGATCGCGACGGGCATCGATGTCGAGGGGTGGCTGGCCCGGCTCGACGAGTTGGCCGGGGCGGCGGTCGACCGCGTGCCACCAACCGACGCAGCTGCGCTCGCGCAACTGCTGTTCGTCGAGTGGGGTTTCGCGGGGGACACCGGCGACTACGGCGATCCTCGCAACTCGTTGCTCTCCGAAGTCATCGACCGACGGCGGGGGATGCCGATCACGCTGTCGGTACTGATGATCGAGGTCGGCCGCCGGATCGGTGTCGAGCTCGAACCCGTCGGAATGCCGGGCCATTTCCTCGTCGCGGCGCCCGGGAGCGACTTCTACGATCCGTTCCACGGCGGCGCGGCTTTGGACCGCGACGGCGCACGACGGCGGTTCGCTTCGCTGCATGGCGCCCAGATCCCGTTCCGGGACGATTACCTGGCGCCGGTGTCACATCGACAGGTGCTCCTCCGCATCCTGACGAACCTGCAGCAGAGCTACGCGGTCCGTCGCTCGCGAAACGCCCGGTGGGTCGCGCAGCTGCGACTGGCGTTTCCGGAGTTGCCCGACGAGGAGCGCGCCCGCACGGCGGAGGTGCTGGTCGCGGTCGGTGCGTTCCGGGATGCCGCAGAGGTGTTGGAAGACGCCGCCTCGCGGCTCGGGCCGACGGCGGCGGGCGCGGTGACACAGCGGGCCCGAGCCCTGCGGTCCCGGTCGAACTGATGGAGCTGCCGATGTTCCCCTTGGGAACGGTGCTCGTCCCGCATGAGGTGCTGCCGCTCCAGGTGTTCGAGCCCCGCTATCGCACGATGGTCGAGCGCTGCTTGGCGACGGACCGTCGCTTCGGGGTCGTGTTGATCGAGCGGGGCTCGGAGGTCGGAGGCGGTGAGGCTCGCCTGTCCGCTGCGACCGTCGCAGTGATCGAGGATTGCCGCACGCTCCCCGATGGCCGGCTGGGGCTGATGGCTGTCGGCCGGGAGCGGTGCCGTGTGACCACGTGGCTGCCCGACGATCCGTACCCGCGGGCCGAGGTCGACCTGCTCGCGCCGGACGCCGCCGTGCGTGATCCCGCGGGGCGCGCCGCCGCCATCCGGGAGGCCTGGACCGCGCTGGTCGATGCCGTGCGGGTGGCTGGAAGCCTCGACGATGATGTTCGCATTCCGTCGCCCGCGGCGGATCCGGTCACCGCCGCGTGGCAGGTCGCAGCATGGGCGCCGGTGACGCCCCTCGACGTCTACACGATCCTCGATGAGGACGATCCCGAGCGCCGGATCGACCTGGTCCTCGAGGCGTTGGCCGCGGCCACCGAGGTCGCGGGCTTCGGCCGCTGACGGTCCGGGACCGCGCCCTGCGCCCGCCGCTATGGTCGTCGGCCATGTCGCAGACCGAAGCCACCGATTCCCCCGAGCAGCCGCGCAGGCCCGATCCCTCCACGGGGACCGCGGAGCTCGTTCCCGAGCCGGTGCTCGATGCACTCGAGCACGAACTCGTGGCGATCGAGGAAGCTGTCGCCCAGGTCGAGGCGGGCGAGTTCGAGCCGGCGGCGAGGCCGGAACCGGCTCCGGGCGGCCCGGTACAGTCCGGCCCGCCATCGGGAGAGGAGCACAGCATGGGATTCGCCGTCGACAAGATCGGCCAGTGGACCGAAGGGCCGGAGTTCGAGGTCGAGGCGGCGCGCACCGTCGCGTATGCGGCGGCAACGAACGACCCGGCCGCTGCGCACGTCGCCGGCGAGGTCGCACCCCCCGTCTTTGCCGTCGTGCCCATCTGGGACACGATGGCCGGAACGATGGCGGGGGTCGTCCCACCCGAGGTGCTGCTCCTCGTCGTGCACGGAGAACAGGACATGCTGTTCCACAAGCCGATCACCCCGGGCTCGGTGTTGCGGTCCAAGGCCGCAGTCACCGGGATCCATGTGAAGCCCAACGGCACGTCGGTCATCGTCAAGGTCGAGACCCGCGACCAGAGCGGCGACCTCGTCGTCGAGCAGTACATGACCTCGTTCTTCCGCGGGGTCAGCGAAGGCGACAGCGGCGGGGAGGAAGCCCCGGGACACAAGCTGACCGACGACGCGAAGGCGGGTGCGCCGGTCGCCGTGATGACCCAGCGGCTCGATGCGGATCAGACCTACCGCTATGCCGAGGCATCAGGTGACACCATGCCGATCCACCTCGACGAAGAGATCGCGAAGTCCGTGGGGCTGCCGGGCATCATCATCCATGGACTCTGCACGATGGCGTTCACTTCGGTGGCCGCGGTGCAGGAACTCTGCGGCGGTGACAGCACGAAGCTCCGTCGGCTCGCGGTGCGGTTCTCCAGGCCGGTCCTGCCGGGCCAGGAGATCACCACGACGTTCTGGGCGACCGGTGAGACGGGTGGGAATCGGGTGTTCGGCTACGAGACCCGCAACGGCGACGGTGACGTCGTGATCAAGGACGGCCTCGTGGAGGTTGCGGGCTAGGCGATGGCCCAAGTCACCCTCCGCCTCTTTGCCGCCGGCGCGGTCGGCGGCGGGGGCATCGTCGGTGCCGATGGACGCCGTGACCCTTGGTGACCTGCTCGACGAGGCGAGATCGCGCTTCGGCGAGGAGTTCACCGCAGTCTTGGCCGGCTCCCGGGTCTGGGTCGATGGCGACGAGCCGGCCGACGGTCCCGCGACGGTGCTGACCGCCGGCAGTGAGGTCGCCGTGCTCCCGCCGGTCAGTGGCGGGGCGGGCGCGGGATGAAGCTACTGGTGCGTTCGACGTACTCGGCGTAGCCGGGCCGCCGCTTCACGAGCGACCGCTCGAGCAGCGGGACTCCGGAGACTCGCACGAGCAGCACGTTCATGATGAGCGCACCGACGAGTCCGATGGCGCCGAGTCCGGTCTCCGCGGCGACCAGCGCGATTCCCCACCAGACGCAGGCGTCGCCGAAGTAGTTGGGGTGGCGGGTGTACCGCCACAGCCCGCGGTCCATGACCTGGCCCGCGTTGGCCGGGTCGGCCTTGAAGCGGGCGAGCTGCGCGTCGCCGATCGACTCGAAGCCCAACCCGACCGCCCAGAGCAGGGTCCCGATGACGGCGAGGACGCCGATGCCGGGCTCGACGCGCACCTGGCCCAGCTGGACCGGCAGGGACACGGCGAACATCAGGATCCCTTGGAGCACGAAGACCGTGAACAGGCTGACCCACGGGAACCGTGCACCCCAATGGCGGCGCATGGCCTGGTACCGAGGGTCCTCCGGTGCACCGTGCTTGCGCCACGCGAGGTAGCCGCTCAGGCGGAGTCCCCAGATCGTGGTCATCGCCACGAGCAGCCACTGGCGGGCGTCGTTGCCGTCTGCCACTGCTCGGGCCACCCAGGCCACGATCACGAACCCGAGGGGCCACACCGGGTCGACGATCGATGCGTCGCGCCAGACCAGACTCAGGACCCAGGTCCCGAGCATCAAGACCGCGATCGCGGTGGCCGCGGCGAGCATCACCTCAGACGTCATCGGAGCACCGTATCGAGGTCATGCGTCGAGACTCCGGGCGCGGGCGAAGCGCGCCGCAACGTCGGGCCAGTTGACGATCTCCCAGTAGGCCTCGACCCAGTCGGCCTTCACATTCCGATACTGCAGGTAGTACGCGTGCTCCCACATGTCGAGGACGAGCAGCGGGAGCGCGCCCTGGCCGACGTTGCTCTGGTGGTCGTAGATCTGCTCGATGATGAGGCGTTGACTGACGGGTTCCCAGGTGAGTGCGCCCCAACCCGAACCCTGGACGTTCAGTGCCGCCTGGGTGAGCTGCCGGCGGAACCCGTCGTAGTCACCGAAGCCCTCGGTGATGGCCGCCGCGAGTTCACCCTCGGGTTGGTCGCCACCGTCGGGGGACAGGTTCTCCCAGAACTGCGAGTGGAGCACGTGACCGGACAGGTGGAAGGCGAGGTTCTTCTGGAGCTGGTTGATCGTCCCGAACTCGTCGCCGGCCCGGGCCTCGGCGAGCTTGTCCAGAGCGGTGTTCGCACCGGCGACGTAGGCGGCATGGTGCTTGTCGTGGTGGAGCTCGAGGACCTCCGCCGACAGGTGAGGCTCGAGCGCGGCAACGTCGTAGGGCAGCTCGGGGAGCGAATATGCGGCCATCGGGAACTCCGGTCTTCGAGGGTTGCGCTTTCCAACCCGTCGTGGGCCGACGCATTCCCGGTGTCGCGGTAGCCTGCCCCCGATGACTGAGCACGTGCGCCGAATGGACCGAGTTCTCGCGAGTGAGTACCTGGAGGGTCTCGCCGACCGCTCGCTCGACGATCTCCGAGGTCTCGAGCGCGAGTGCCTCGAGATCGAGAACGAGATGTCCTACGTGCGGCGGCTGGCCCAGGGTCGTATCGACATCCTGACCGCGGAGCGCGACCGGCGTGCGTCCGGTGGGCAGCTCGGCGACCTGATCGCCGCGCTGCCGCAGATCCTGGCCGATGATCAGCGCACCGAGCCGTCGAACACCCGGGCGCAGCCATTGCTCGCGCCGGCTGATTCGATCCAGTGGAATCGAGGGCTGGAGCGCCTGGTCACCGACGCGACGTTGGCGAACCTACCGACGCTGTCCGATGCGGAGCTGCAGGCGACGCTCGGCCAGCTCCGCGAGTTGGAGGCGGATGTGTCCGCGCGCCGTCGGGCGATTCACGCGGTGCTCGACACCGTCACGCACGAAGTTGCGGCCCGGCTCGCGGCCACGGGATGACCAACCCGGCCGACGCCGTCGAGGCGCGGCTGCGGGACCTCGGTGAGTTCATCCGTGACCAGCGTCGCCGCGACCGGCTCTCACTGCGGAAACTGAGCGAGCTCGCCGGCATCTCGAACCCGTACCTGAGCCAGATCGAGCGCGGACTTCGCAAGCCGTCGGCGGAGATCCTCCAGGGAATCGCCAAGGGACTCCAGATCTCGGCCGAGAGCCTGTACGTGCGGGCCGGGATCCTCGACGAAGCTCCCGAGTCCGACGTTGCGTCCGCGATTGCTGCCGACGAAAGTCTCACCGACCGGCAGAAGGAATCCTTGCTCGAGATCTACCAGTCCTTTCAGCGGGCCTCCCAACCCACGTCCTGACCCAAGCCTCGCCCTGGTCGTGGCCTCGGTCACGTCGGGACCGTCGCCCAGAGTGGGGCGCCTCCCTCGCCAGGAATCATTTTGCGGGTCGCGAGGTTAGGATCGCCGAGCCTCATGTCGCCCCGCCGTCTTGCCGTTCTGAGCGTCCACAGTTCACCCCTCGCCCAACCTGGAGCAGGCGACGGTGGGGGGATGAGCGTGTACGTGCGCGCCCTGGCGACGGCGTTGGCCCGAGCCGGTGTCGAGTGCGACGTACTGGTCCGGCGCGAGCGTGACGATCTGCCGCCGGTCGTGGATCTCGAACCGGGTCTCCGGGTGGTCCATCTGGATGCCGGACCGCGGCACCCGGTGCCGAAACACGAGCTGATCGAGTTGGTCGAGCCGATGGTCGCGGCGACGATGGATCTCGTCACGGTCGACGGTGACTACGACCTGTTGCATGCGAACTACTGGGTTTCGGGAGCCGTCGGACACCGACTCAAGCATGAACTCGACGTGCCGCTGGTCGCGACGTTCCACACGCTGGCCCGGGTCAAAGCCGATGCGGGGATCGACGACGATCCCGCGCTGCGCTCGCGGATCGAGCACGAAATCGTGGAGTGTGCGGACTTGATGCTCGCCTCGACCGACTCGGAACGCGAGCAACTCGTCGGGTTGTACGACGCTGACCCCAACCGGATCGAAATTGTCCCGCCCGGGGTCGATCACGACGTCTTCTCCCCCACCTCGGCTCGGTCGCGTCAGCAGGAGCGGGCCGCGCTGGGCTTGCCGGCGTCGCCGGTCCTCCTGTTCGCGGGGAGGATCCAACCGCTCAAGGGCGCGGATCTCGCCATTGCTGCGCTCGGCGCGTTACCGGATCGAAGTGCCACGTTGGTGGTCGCCGGGGGTCCGAGTGGCCCCGAAGGGTCGAGGGAACTGCAGCGGCTGCACGACCTTTCCCAGGCCCTCGGCCTGCAGGATCGCGTGCGGTTCGTCCCGCCGCAGGCTCATCGAGAGCTGGCTCGCTACTACCGCGCCGTCGACGTCTGCCTCGTGCCCAGCCACAGTGAGTCGTTCGGTCTGGTCGCGCTCGAAGCCGCGGCGTGTGGGACCCCGGTGGTCGCGGCCGCCGTCGGCGGACTTCGCTCCCTCGTGGACGACGATGTCACGGGCTACCTCGTCGACAGCCGCGACCCCGCCGACTACGCGGCCCCGATCGCCGCCCTGCTGACCGATCCGGCGCGCGCCCGGGCGATGGGCGAGGCGGCCGAGGCGCGATCGCGGCGTTACGGCTGGACGATGACTGCGGCGCGGCTGCGGCGGTCCTACGCGGATCTGCTCGCCCGCGAGCCGATCTCGTGTCGCTGACGCCTGACGCCGACGCACTTGCTGCGGCGCACGATCTGATCGATCGGCACCTGTTCGGCCCGATCGCGGAGTTGGTCCAGCACGTCGAGTACGAGCCGGAACTGCGGCGGTGGTACGTGCGCTTCGGCTGCGACGGTCGCGATGCGGCAACGATCTATTTCGACCTGCACCAGCGGACGCTGCGCTACGAGTTGTACTTCCTGCCGGCGCCGCCCGACGCGGCGCGGACCGCCGCGCTGCACGGGTGGTTGCTCCGCCGGAACCACGGGCTCTACGGGGTCGCCTTCTCGCTTGGTCCCGAAGGCGACGTGTACCTCACGGGCCGGCTCGGGATCGAGCATCTCTCGGAAGCGGAGCTCGATCGGATCATCGGCGAGCTCTACGAGCTGACCGAGCGCTGGTTCCAGGCCGCGGTGACGGTGGCGTACCGATAATCCCTGTAGATCGTTTGGTTACGTGTTGTTGCGTTGGGTTGCGATGAGTTGCCTTTCGTTCTATGGTGGTGGCTGTCGGCGCTGACGGGTGCCGTTCATGATCCCGGGTGTGTCCGGTCCCTCCGTTCGGGGAAGTGCGGAGCGGACCGGCGCCCGGGATCCCTCACGCCGGCGGCGGGGGTCCCGCACTCCTCCTGCGGTCGGGGCCAATAACCTCGGACCCGATGGAACAGCTTGCGGTGCTCGGCGGTGGGCGGATGGGCTCCGCACTGGTGGCGGGTCTCGTGGAATCCGGCTTCGACGCGGACCGCATCGTGATCGCCGAGGCCGATCCGGCTCGCCGCCACGAGTTGGAGCAAGACCTCGCGGGCGTCAGGGTTGCACCGAGCGGGTCCTGGGCGGTCGCGGATGCCGAGGTGGTGGTCGTCGCGGTCAAGCCGGCAGATGTGGCCGGTGTCCTCGAGTCCTGCCTCGCCTCACTCGCCGCCGACGCGCTCGTGGTGTCGATCGCTGCCGGAGTCTCGCTGGACGCGCTCGAGGCGTTGGTCCCGGGACGGCCCGTCGTCCGGGCGATGCCCAACACGCCCGCGCTGGTCGGCGAGGGTGTCGCCGCGATCGCCGGCGGTCGCGACGCGACCGACGATCACCTGGCGATGACGCAACGACTCCTCGAAGCGGTGGGCACGTGCGTCGTCGTGTCGGAGCCGCTGATGGACGTCGTCACGGGACTTTCGGGTTCCGGTCCCGCGTACGTGTTCCTCCTGGCCGAGGCGATGATCGAGGCGGGAGTGCTCAACGGGTTGCCCCGCGACATCGCCGCCACATTGGTCCACGGCACGATCCGCGGCGCCGGAGTGATGCTCACGGATTCGGGTGAACCCGCGGAGGCGCTCCGGGCGGCGGTGACATCACCGGGCGGCACGACCGCGGCCGGCCTGCGAGCGCTGGAGCACGCGTCGGTGCGGTCCGCGGTGATCGATGCGGTGACCGCCGCGACGGCAAAGTCCCGGGACCTCGGCGCCCCGACGCCATAGGCCCGACACCGGCCGGGTACGGTCCAGAGCGTGACCGGTCCCCGTTGCATCTCGTTCCTCTCGGACTACGGCCGAACGGACGAGTTCGTCGGGGTGTGCAAGGCGGTGATGGTGGGCCTCGCGCCCGAGGTACGCATCATCGATATCACGCACGACCTCGAAGCTCACGACGTCCGGGGCGGGGCGCTGGCGCTCGTTCGAGCGATCCAGTATCTCCCCGAGGGGCTTGTGGTCGCAGTGGTCGACCCCGGGGTGGGAACGGAGCGCCGGGCCGTCGCAGTCGAAACCGAATCCGGGACTCTCCTCGGTCCGGACAACGGACTCTTGGCGCCGGCGGTCGCGATGATCGGGGGGGCGATCCGAGCGGTGTCACTGACCAACCCGGAGTACCAACTCTCGTCTCCGGGCCCGACGTTTGCCGGCCGCGATGTCTTCGCGCCGGCCGCCGGATTCCTCGCTCAGGGTGTCGCACTCGCCGAACTCGGCGAGGAGATCGACCCGGTCGGTCTGCTGCCTGGGCTGGTGACCCTGCCGAGCGTCGACGCCGGCGCGGTCGCCGGCGAGGTCTGGTGGGTGGACCGCTTCGGCAACTGCCAGCTCAACATCGGGCCCGAGGAGGTCGCGCCGCTGGGGGCCGCGGTCGGAGGGACGGTGGAGGTCCGACTCGGATCGTCGACGCGCCAGGCTCGGTGGGTGCGGACCTACGCGGAGGCCCGACCTTCGGAGCTGGTCATGCTCGTCGACTCGTACGGGCTCCTGGCGCTGGCGCTCGACCGTCGGTCGGCGGCGGAAGAATGCGGGCTGCGAGCGGGTGCCGCGGTCACCCTGGTACCACCGGGAGGGGGAGCATGAGGCCCGGAACCACGATCGCGATCGTCATCCTGTTGGTCATGATCCTCGGCGCGGCCTTCCTGCAGTTCGTGGTCCACCTCGGCCCCTGATCACGAGCCGCGCAGCTCGGTCAGAGGACGCGGAACCGGCCCTGGAAGTAGATGGACCGAGCACCCGTCGCCGCGACGAGGGTCGGCGCCGGCGTCGGTGTGGTGGTCGATGGCGTCGGCGGTGGTGGAGGAGGTGCCGGAGCCGCGGCCGGCGCCGATGGCGCCGACCGCGTCCCCGACGACGGGGTCGCGGCCGCAGGAGCGGACGTGCTTGGGGCGGGCTGGGAGGCTGATTCCATGAACACCTCGGCGACGTACAACGTCCCGTTGGCGTTCACGACGCCCACACCCACTGACCGAAACCCCGGATCGGTGAGATTTTTGTAATGCTCAGGTGACGCAACGAGCGCGTTGTGGATGGCTTCCACGCTGGGGCCGCGCCCGACGTTCTCACCGAGTCGTCGCCATTCGGGTGGCGCGCCATCGGCGAGGTTGGAGTGGCTGATGGCCCCCACGGCCGCCATGTGCTCGGCCCAACCGCGGGCCTTGGCAGCGAGGGTGCCGTTCACACTGAGAGTCGGCAGTCCTTTCGAAGCTCGAAGTCCATTCGTCCTGGCGATGAAGTCGCCCTCGGCGCCCGGATCGCTGGCTGCACCGGCCGGAATCGACCACTGCAGACCGGACCCGGTCAGGCTGAGGGCGACGGCAAGGCCGCACACCACTTTTCGGAGTCGCATCGGTGCCTCCCATTTCGCCCCGTTTCACTCCCCTTCTCCGTGAACAGACCTGTTATCGACGGTCGAGGGTCAGGCCTTGAGCGACGGTCGACATTTCCCCGAGATCAGGTCGCGCGGCCCGGTGCCTTCGACGCGGTGGGTCGATCCCCTGGCAAGATCCGGGGGTGAACCTCGTTTCGGTGTTGCTGCGTCACGCGGAGTCGCGCCCTGATGCCCCCGCGATCACGATCGGGGAGGTGACGACGACCTACGGCGAACTCGAAGCACTCGCGGCGAAGGTCGCCGGCGGCTTCGCGGCCCAGGGGGTCGTTCCGGGCGACCGGGTGGCGCTCGCCTGCTGGAACGATGCGACGTTCGTGGTCGGCTATCTCGGGGCGCTGTGGTGTGGGGCGGTGGCCGTTCCCGTCAACCCGGGCGCGCCGTCGGCCGAACTCGAGGTGGAGCTCGAACGGGTCGGGGCTCGCCTCGTGCTGGTCGGCGACGGCGCGGACGACCACCGGACCCTTCCGGGGGCGGTCCGACTCGATGAGCTCGGTGGCGATCCCATGGGGGTCGAGGTCGAACGCGACGACGATGAGTTGGCGGTGCTGCTGTTCACCTCAGGGACCGCAGGCGCACCCCGTGCCGCGATGTTGAGTCATGGGAACCTCGAGGCGAACATCGGCCAGGTCCGCAGTCATCCCGGTCTCCGGACGGGTCCCGATGACGTTGGTCTCGCGGTGCTCCCGTTCTTCCACGTCTTCGGTTTGAACGTCGCCCTGGGCCTGGCGTTGGCCAGCGGCATGCACCTGGTACTCCTCGAGCAGTTCGACGCGGGTGCCGCCACCGCATTGGTGCGCGAACACGCGGTCTCGGTCCTGGCGGGTGTCCCGGTGATGTTCGATGCGTTCCTGGCCCTGGACCAACACGCCGCGCCGCCGAACTCGTTCGCCTCGGTCCGACTCGCGGTCGCCGGTGCTGCCGAGCTGTCCGAGTCGACCGCGGAACGGTTTCACGAACGCTTCGGGGTCACGATCTACGAGGGCTACGGGTTGACGGAAGCGGCCCCGATCGTCAGCAGCACCGCGGTCGATCGGCGGCCACGGTGGGGTTCGATCGGACCGCCGGTTCCCGGCGTCGAGATCCGGCTGGTCGACCGCGACGGGAGCGACGTCGCGGTCGGCGATCCCGGTGAGATCTGGGTTCGCGGCGCGAACGTCTTTCACGGCTATTGGCAGGATCCGGAGGCGACGGCTCGGGTGTTGGTCGACGGATGGCTCCGGACCGGCGACATTGCCGTGGCCGGTGACCAGGGTTTCCTGAGCCTGGTCGATCGCAGCAAGGACCTCGTCATCGTGTCGGGGTTCAACGTGTACCCGGCCGAGGTCGAAGAGGTCCTCATCGCGTCAGCGGATGTCGACGACGCCGGGGTCGTGGGTGTACCCAACGATCGGACCGGTGAGGCGATCACCGCGTTCGTGGTACCGGCCCCAGATCGGTCACCCACCCTCGCCGGACTTCGAGACCACGTCGCTCGCCGGTTGGCGCGATACAAGGTGCCGACCTCGGTGCATTTTGTGGACGAGCTGCCGCGGAATCAGGCCGGCAAGCTGCTTCGCCGTGAGCTGGCGGCGCGGCTGGAATCCGGCGACGGCGTCGATGCCGCCACGAGGAATCCCGCGTAAATCACCGAGATCCCGACCGCGAGCGAAATCACGAACGCTTCGTCCTTGCCCGCGACCCCCTGGATCAGTCCGCCGCTCGAGAGGGCGATCGTGCCCATCGCGATCAACAGGTTGGCCACACTGCGGCGGGCGTTGCCCTCGGCCTGCCGGTTCCGGCCGTAACGCCAGGCCGACACGATTGCCCCGACGAGGATCACGGTGGCACCGACGCCGCTACCGATGGCGGCGAGGACCCGGGGAAACGCATCGAACGTCTCGTGGCCGACCGGGATCTCGGTCCCCGCGACAGGCGTCATCGGCGCCGCGAGCACGACCCCGGCCGCGAGTCCGCTGAAGATCAGCAGGCCCCGTTCGGCGATGCGCCCGACGCGCGGCGTCGCGAACAGATACACGGTGCCGAGTGCGAGCCACGGAACCGAGAGGACCGCGCCGAAGAGGTAGAAGACCCGGAACGTCCCGTTGTCCCACCCGGTCGAGACCCCGATCGAGAGCGCGGCCGAGGCCAGCGCGAAGAGTACGAGGGCGATGGTCCAGGCCCGGTCCTGGGGGCGGTGCTGCTGGGTGGCCCGTACGAGGGTCGCCTGTGCGAACACCGTGGCCACAGCGGTGGCGAGGAACGCGAGGCCGATGACCATCGGGTCGGCAGCGTACGCGGTCGCCGCGGTGCGTCCCTGACCGTCGGCCGGGCCTTTGTGAAGAACTGCACGAGTCGCGGTACCGTGGGTGCCCGGTTCGGGCGAAGTGCCCGAGTGAATCCAGCCAGGAGCGCCCGTGGCGCAGCGTGCCTCATCTCCGTCGAGCGGCCGGAAGATTCCCGGCGCGGCCGTCGCCAGGCTGCCCCTGTACTACCGGGCACTGCTCGAGGTGGCTGACGACGACATCGAAACCGTCTCCTCGGAGCAGCTGGCACTCCTGGCCGGGGTGAACGCGGCACAAGTGCGCAAGGACCTCTCGTACCTCGGCTCCTACGGGACCCGTGGGGTCGGCTACGACGTCGCGTTCCTCCTGGACCGCATCTCGCGCGAACTCGGACTCACCCACGACTGGCCGGTCGTCATCGTCGGTGTCGGCAACCTCGGCCACGCGCTCGCGAATTACCGCGGACTGGGCGAGCGGGGTTTCCGGGTTCTGGCGCTCGTCGACACCGATCCCAGCAAGGTCGGTGAGAAGGTCGGTGATCTCGCGGTCGAGCCGCTCGACGAGCTGGCGGCGATCGTGCGGTCCCGGGGCATCACGATCGGCATCATCGCCACCCCGGCGGTCGCCGCGCAGGACGTCGCCGATGCGCTCGTCGAGCGCGGGGGTGGCGTCGATCTTGAACTTCGCGCCCGCGGTGATCACGGTGCCGGACGAGGTGTCGGTCCGCAAGGTCGACCTCGCGACCGAGCTCCAGATCTTGTCGTTCTACCAATCCCACCGCCGCCTCAAGGAGCGGGCGTCGTGAGCGAGGCGAGGCTGTCAGCGTGTGGGTCGGGCGCCGAGCGGGGCCACCCGGCCCGGCCCGTAGGGCCGAGAGGGGACAAGTCGTGAGCGAGGCGAGGCTGTCAGCGTGTGGGTCGGGCGCCGAGCGGGGCCACCCGGCCCGGCCCGTAGGGCCGAGAGGGGACAAGTCGTGAGCGAGGCGAGGCCGTCGCTCGGGGGCTTCCCGGCCAACCTCGTGGTCGCGGGCCGTCGTTGTCTCGTCGTCGGCGGTGGCCGCATCGCGCGGCGCAAGCTCGACGGGCTGCTCGCGGCCGGCGCCGAGGTCGTCGTGGTTGCCCCGGAGGTGGTGGCCGAGATCGCGGAACTGGCGTCGGCGGATCGGATCACCTGGCGGCGGCGGGGATTCGTCGAGGGCGACCTCGAGGATGTCTGGCTGGCCATCACTGCGACCGGGGAACCCGCCGTCGACGCCGAGGTGCTCCGCGGGGGAGGATCGACACATCTGGGTCAACTCAGCCGATGACCCCCGGCACTGCTCGTTCACCCTGATGTCGGTCATCCGCCGGGGTGATCTTGTCGTGACGATCGGGACGAATGGTCGTTCTCCGGCGCTCGCGACGTTCCTGCGAGATCACGTGGCGACCGAGATGGGGCCGGAGTACGAGACGCTGCTCGAACTGTTGTCCGAGGCGCGGGAAGCCTTTCGTGCCACCGGACGTTCGAGCGAGGACGCCGATTGGCGGCGAGCCTTCGATTCCGGCATTCTCGATCTCGTACGCGCCGGCCGTGAGGCCGAAGCAAGGGAGCTACTGCGCACGTGTCTGTGATCGTCGTGGGACTGAACCACCGAAGCGCGCCGGTGGAGCTGCGCGAGCGGGTCGCGGTGCCGTCGTCGCGCCTGGTCAAGGCGCTGCATGATCTCGCATCGCGCGAGCATCTCGCCGGAAGTCGTGCTGTTGAGTACGTGCAACCGCACGGAGATCTACGCCCGGTCGACGAAGTTTCATTCCGCGGTGTCCGACGTGCTCGAGTTCCTCGCCGAGCAGGGCGGCGCCGCGCCGGAGAGCTTTTCGGAACACCTCTACACCTATTACGACGACAGTGCCGTCGCCCACCTGTTCGGGGTGGCGGCAGGTCTGGACTCCATGATCCTGGGCGAGGGTGAGATCCTCGGGCAGGTCCGCGCCGCCTGGCAGCGCGCAGAGGCCGAGGGGGCGTCCGGATCCGCACTGGCCCGGGTGTTCCGTCACGCGATCGAAGTCGGCAAGCGCGCCCGTACCGATACGGCCATCGGCCGGTCGGCACTGTCCATCTCCTCCGCGGCGGTCGCGCTGGCGGAACGCACGATGTTCTCGCTGCGCGGTCGCTCGGTGCTGGTGCTCGGCGCCGGCGATGTTGCCGAGGGTCTCGGGCGGGCGTTGGGGAACGCCGGTGTGGGCGAGATCGTCGTCGCGAACCGGACCCACGCGCGCGCCGTGGCCCTGGCCGACACGCTGCGGGGCCGCGCGGTTCCCCTCGGCGAACTCCCGGAGGTGCTGACCACCGTCGACGTGCTGCTGACTGCCACCGACTCCACGGAAGTCCATATCGAGCGCGCGGATATCGAAGCGGTCATGGAACGGCGCGGCGGGGTGCCGCTGCTGGTGGTCGACGTGGCCGTGCCCCGTGACGTGGACCCGGGCGCCGGCTCGGTGCCGGGCGTCACGCTTCACGACATCGACGATCTCTACCAGATGACCGCGGCGGCCCTCGGTGAACGGCGGGGCGAGGTCACCACGGTACGCGCCATCATCGGCGAGGAACTCGAGCGGTTTGCCTCCGACCGGGCCGCCCGAGAGGTCGCACCCGTGGTCACGGGTCTGCGAGCGCGTGCAGAGGCCGTACGCCAGGGGGAGCTCGATCGATTCCGCAACCGGCTCGACGGGCTCGATCCCGAGGCTCGGAACGCCGTCGACGCCCTGACGCAGGGGATCGTGAACAAGTTGCTGCACGAGCCGACCGTGCGGTTGAAGGAGTCGGCGGGGACCGGCCGGGGCGAGCTTTTCTCGGACGCGCTCGGTGGCCCTCTTCGACCTGCACGACGACCACGAATGACCGAGCCGATTCGGATCGCCACGCGGGCGAGTGCGTTGGCGCGCTGGCAGGCCGAGCGGGTCGGGGCGCGTCTCGGTGGCGCCATCGAGCTGGTCCCGGTGACGACGCGGGGTGACCGGGACAGGACCACCGCTCTCCACACGCTCGGCGGCACCGGCGTGTTCGTGAAAGAAGTCCAGGACGCGGTGCTCCGAGGTGACGCCGATGTGGCGGTGCACTCCGCCAAGGATCTTCCGGCCGACACGCCGGAGGACCTGTGTCTGGCTGCGGTCCCCGAGCGCGCGGACGTGCGCGACGCGTTGGTCGGGGCCCGACTGGACGATCTCCGGGAGGGTGCGGTCATCGGGACCGGTTCGGTGCGGCGTCGAGCCCAGCTCGCGGCGCGTCGTCCCGATCTTCAGTTCGCCGAGCTGCGTGGCAACGTCGGTACCCGCGTGGAGAGGGCCGGAGCGTTCGATGCGGTGGTCATCGCAGTGGCTGCGCTGACGAGGCTCGACCTTCTCGACCGAGCCACCGACATCCTCGATCTGCACACCATGCTGCCGATGGTCGGTCAGGGTGCGCTCGCCGTCGAATGTCGACGGGACGACGATGGGACGCGTGAGCGGCTGATCGCCATCGACGACCCGGTGGCGCACGCAGCCGTCTCCGCTGAGCGCTCGTTCCTGCGATCGCTCGGGGGTGGGTGCACCACGCCCTGCGCGGCGTATGCCGTCGCCCAGGCCGACGCGCTCGAGCTTGGAGGCACTGCTCGCCAGTGAAGACGGCCGGACCGTCGCCCGCGCGCGTCGTACCGGAAGCGATCCCAGCGTGCTCGGCCGCGAAGTGGCCGACGCGGTGCTCGGACCGAGCGGTGGCGCGGCGCTGGTCGGGGGAGGTGCGTCGTGACGGTGTATCTGGTCGGGGCCGGCCCCGGCGACCCGGGGCTGCTCACCCGGCGCGGCGCGGCGTTGTTGGCCCGGGCCGATGTCGTGGTGTACGACCGGCTGGCCCACCCGGCCCTGCTCGATCTCGCGCCGGCTTCGGCGTTGCGGATCGACGTCGGGAAGGCGCCCGGCCGCGTCGCGATGGACCAGGACGGGATCAACCGGACGCTGGTCGAACACGGGCGTACTGCCGCGTGCGTGGTCCGGCTCAAGGGTGGCGATCCATTCGTCTTCGGTCGCGGTGGCGAAGAGGCCGAGGTGCTGATCGCGGCCGGGATCGGCTTCGAGGTCGTGCCGGGTATCACCAGCGCAATCGCGGCACCGGCGTACGCGGGCATCCCGGTCACCCACCGGGGGCTCGCCACCCATGTCACCATCGTCACCGGCCACGAGGATCCGGCCAAGGGAACCTCGGATACCGACTGGGCTTCACTGGCCCGCGCCGGTGGCACCCTGGTGATCCTGATGGGCGCGGGTCGGCTCGAATCGATCGTGGGTGAGCTGCTCGCCAACGGTCGTGATCCCGAGACTCCCGTGGCCGCGGTGAGGTGGGGAACTCGCTCCGAACAGGCGACGACCCGCGCCACGCTGTCGACGATCGCGACCCTCGGGGTGGAGCCGCCGAGCGCGATCGTCGTGGGCGCCGTCGCCGGGCTCGACCTCTCCTGGTTCGAGTCCCGGCCGTTGTTCGGGCGGACGGTCGTGGTGACCCGGGCCCGGGAGCAGGCGAGCAGCCTTCGATTCCGCCTCGAGGAACTCGGCGCGACCGTGGTCGAGCTCCCGTCCATCGCGCTCGAACCGCTCCCCCTGGATGCCCCGAACCTGAATGGTGTGACCTGGATCGTGTTCACGTCGGTCAACGGGGTCGACGGGTTCTTCCAGCGTGGCCTGCGCGCCCATGATCTGGATACGCGGGCGTTCGCCAGTTGCCGGGTGGCGGCGATCGGTCCCGGCACCGCCACTGCACTCGAACGCTTTGGGATCCACCCGGATCTCGTCCCGGAGCGGTCCGTGGCCGAGTCCCTCCTCGACGCGTTCCCGCCGGCGCTCATCGGCGAGCGTGTCGTACTCGCGCGGGCCGAGGTCGCCCGTGACGTCCTGCCGGAAGGTCTGATCCGGCTCGGTTACGACGTCGAGATCCTGCCCGTGTACCGGACGGTGGTGGCCACCCCCGACCCGGCAGACCTGGCGTTCGTTCGTTCCGGCGGTGTGGATGCGGTCACGTTCACCTCGGCCTCGACGGTCGCGAACTTCTCTGATCTGGTCGGTGAGCTGCCGGCCGAGACGGCCGTCGTCTCGATCGGGCCGATCACCTCGGCGGCGGCCCGGGATCGGGGCCTGGTGGTCAGCGCGGAGGCGGACCCGCACACGATCGACGGCGTGGTGGCTGCGTTGCTCGCAACGCTGGCTCGGTAGCCTGCACCCGTGACCTTCCCCGAACACCGATCCCGTCGGCTCCGGCGGAGCCCCGCGCTCCGGCGCCTGGTGGCCGAGACCCGGCTCGACGTGAACGATCTGGTCGCTCCGCTGTTCGTGAAGGAAGGTATTGCAGAACCCGAGCCGGTGCCATCGATGCCGGGGGTCGTGCAACACACCCGCGACAGCCTGCGGCGGGAGGCCCGCGCCCTCGCTGACCTCGGTGTGCCGGGGGTGATCCTGTTCGGGATCCCTGCGGCCAAGGACGCTCGAGGCTCGGCGGCGGATGCGCCGGACGGCATCGTCCAGGTCGCACTCCGAGACCTGCGTGACGAGGTCGGTTCCGATCTCGTCGTCATGGCCGATGCCTGCCTCGATGAGTACACCGATCACGGCCACTGTGGGCTGCTCACCCCGGCCGGCGAGGTCGATAACGACGCGACCCTGGAGCGGTACGCGTCGATCGCGGTGGCCCAAGCCGATGCCGGGGTCGACGTGGTGGCGCCGAGCGGGATGATGGACGGGCAGGTTGGAGCGATTCGGGGTGCGCTGGACACCGCCGGCTACCCGGAGACGGCGATTCTCGCCTATTCCGCCAAGTACGCCTCCGCGCTCTACGGACCGTTCCGCGACGCCGCGGAATGTGCGCCGCAGTTCGGCGACCGCCACGGGTATCAGATGCAGGCCGCCAACGGCCGCGAGGCGCTTGACGAGACCGCCCTCGACCTCGCCGAGGGTGCGGACATGGTGATGGTCAAGCCCACGCTCGCCTACCTCGACGTCATCGTCTCGCTGCGGGCCGCGTTCGACGTGCCGCTGGCCGCCTACCACGTGAGTGGCGAGTACGCGATGGTGAAGGCCGCCGCGGCGAACGGTTGGATCGACGGCGCGGCCGTCGCTCGGGAGCATCTCCTCGCGGTCAAGCGCGCCGGGTGCGGACTTCATCCTCACCTACTTCGCGCGCGAGATCGCCGAGTCGATGTGAGCCGACGATGACCGACGACGCGTTGTGGGCGCGCGCGCAGGCCCGAATCCCCGGTGGCGTCAGCTCGCCGGTGCGTGCGTTCTCCGCGGTGGGCGGCGTCCCGTTCTTCGTCGCCTCCGCCCAGGGTGCGACGCTGGTAGACACCGAAGGTCGTCGTTACCTCGACTACGTCCAGTCGTGGGGCGCGTCCATTCTCGGCCACGCCGACCCACGGGTGGTCGACGCGGTTGCCCGTGCCGCGGCCGATGGGACGTCCTTCGGTGCCCCCACGGCCCGGGAAGTGGAACTCGCCGAAGCGGTCGGGTGCCCGCGTGCCGAGTGCCGAGAAGGTGCGTCTCGTTTCCAGTGGGACCGAGGCGGCCATGACCGCGGTGCGGTTGGCGCGGGGCGTCACCGGTCGGACCAAGATCCTGAAGTTCGCGGGCTGCTATCACGGACACCTGGACTGCGTTGCTCGTCGCGGCCGGGAGTGGCGTCGCCACACTGGGGTTGCCGGGTTCGGCCGGGGTGACCCCCGGCGCGGTTGCGGACACCGTCGTCGTGCCGTACAACGACATCCCCGCGGTGGACGCGGCCTTCCTCGAGCACGAGTTCGCGGCAGTGCTCGTCGAGCCGATCGCCGCGAACATGGGGCTGGTTCCTCCGGCACCGGGCTTCCTCGACTACCTCCGGAACCGGTGCACCGGCACCGGGGCGTTGCTGGTGTGCGACGAGGTCATCACGGGCTTTCGCGTCGGCCCCGGTGGCGCGCAGGTCCGATTCGGGATCGAACCTGATTTGTCGATCTTCGGCAAGGTCGTGGGCGGCGGGCTGCCGCTCGCCGCGGTGGGTGGACCGGCCGCCGTGATGGACGAACTGGCTCCGCTCGGTGCGGTGTACCAGGCCGGGACGCTGTCAGGGAATCCGATCGCGACCGCGGCCGGCCTGACCGTGCTCAGGTTGCTCGACGCGACGGCGTACCGCGACCTGGAGGCAACTGCGGCCGCGTTCGCGGTCGGTCTGCGCGACGCGTTCGACCGGGCCGGTGTCGCCGTACAGATCACGCAAGCGGCGACGCTCGTCGGTCTCTTCTTCACCGCGGAACCGATCACGGACTACGCCGGAGCGCAGGGCGCCGATCACGAGCGCTACGCCCGGTTCTTCCATGCGATGCTCGACCGTGGCGTGTTCCTCGCACCGAGTGGCTACGAAACGATGTTCCCGTCGCTCGCGCACACTCCGGAAATCATCGAGCAGACCATCACCGCCGCCACCGAGGCCGCGGGCACGCTCTAATCCTTGTCGGGGTTCCGGCGCTGACGGACGCGGTCCATGTAGAACAGCGAGCCGATCAGCAGGAAGAAGAAGAACACCAGGATCACGAACGCCAGGCCCCCCTGGCCGTTCTCGCCGCCAGAATCGACAAGTTGGCCGTCGGTACAGCCTGCGGCAACGACAACCACGAGGGCGGTCAGGGCCCAGGTACGAAGGATGGAGAGTCGGCGCATCGTCGGGATTCCTCAGACCTTCTCGGGGACGGTGTCGGATGCCGCCTTGGTGATCGCTTCGGCTTCGGCCGGCCGCCGGCGGCGGCCTGCTCCTGCAGGTCCCGTTCCCGCCACTGCAGGCTGAGCAGGCAGAGTACGAACAGGATCCCGAAGCTCAGCAGCGTCACGAACGGCGGCACGCGCAGCGAGCCGAGGTCCTGCTCCATGACGAGGACTTGTCGGTTGTCGTCGGCGCACTGCGGCTCGGGCGGCGGATCACCGAATGGGACCTCGTCGGCAGTGAGGTTCGGATCCGTCATGCACGTGGTGACCACCGCGTAGAGCGGCTTGTGCAGACTCACGTGGACCCAGGGGAACCCGCCACCGACCGACATATCGAACTGGCTGAAGATTCCCCCACCGCCGGTGAGTTGCGTGTCGGTGATGAGGTATTCGCTCGGGTCCTGGTAGATCGCGTATGAGGCGGTCTCCGCCGAGATCTCCTCTCCGCCCTGGTTGACGAGGATCGTGTCCACCGAGGCCTTGGCGTTGGCGGCCTCGGTGTCATCGGCCTGCTGACCGCTGGCGTCGATCTGCTGGACCGCGGGGATCTCCGAGCGGGCGACGTCGCCGCTCTCGATGCTCTCGACCGCGACCCAGTGCGGGATTCGGCCCTTGAGCGTGGTGACCGGCGACGGGTTGGTGAGCCACAGCAGCGCCATCAGGACCATGAGACCCGAGAGTCCGGCCGCGGCGATGAGGAAGCCGAGCCGGGAGCCGAGGTTGGTGGCGAGCAGCAGATAGATCGTGCCGAAGAACAGCGCGATTGCGGATAGGACCACGAGCGCACCGAGGATCGTCGGATACCAGAGTGTGCGGTCCAGGACCTCGTTGGCGACGGTGCTCAGGACGTTCACCATGGCCTCCTACAGGCTCCGCTCGAACGCGACGACCGCTTGGATCTGGGCTTCGGTCAGGATCTGACCGAAGTGGGGCATCCGGCCGGAGGAGATGCCACGCACGCCGTAGCCCTTGTTCGGCTCGAGTCCTATTGCCACCCAGTCGTACTGCTTCTGCACGCCCGGCTCACCCGGGAACTGGCTCAGGGTGGACCCGTCCCGAAGGGAGGGTCCGAAGGCCCCGCCGCCGGTCTGCCCGGGCATCGGGACGAACCCGTTGCTCGGCTCGAGGGTGGACCAGCCCTTCGTGTGACATCGTGCGCACTGGGTGTTGAACAGCAACTCGCCCTCGCTCATCCGCGCGACCTGCGCCGCGTAGTCGGCCGAACGACTGATGCCTTCCTGTGCCGCGTCGATCTCGTTTTGGTACTTCTGCTTCTGCGCGTCGGTGACCGCCGCGGCCAGGCCCTCTTGCGCGGCTGCGAGGTTCTTTCGGGCCGTCTCCTCCTGCCCGTCGACGAAGGTCTGGAAGCTGGTCACCTTGCCCGTCACCGCCTGCTTCGCCTTGGCGGGGCTGATCTGGATGCTGCGCAGATACGCCACGAGGTCGGTGATGGCCTGAGTGTTCTTGGGCCCGCCACCGGCGACGCCCCAGGCGGGCATCGGGGTGCCGGGTCGCCCGTAGGTGAGGATCTGGCTGACCTGTAGCCAGCCCGTGCTCTCGTCTTCGGTGAACCGGTAGAAGATGTCGTTGAGCGAAGGCGCGACCCAGTTCTCGCTGACGGGGTTGAGGTTCGGGTCCCCCTGCGCGTCCGGGGTGAGCACGAACTTCGCCGCGCCGCCGCTGCCGTCGACGCCGTGGCAGTTCGCGCAGGCGAGCGACTTCGCGCTGTCAAAACCCTCCATAGCGTCGTTGGCGTAGAGCACCGCGCCCCGTTCGATGGCGCGCTCGTCGAATCCCTTCGCCTCGGCGGACTGCCGGCCCGGTTCCAACAGCCAGTAGAGCGGCAGCACCACAGCGACGATCGTGGAGAAGACGAGCGCGAGTCGCAGGACCCGAGTCAGGTGTTCGTCCTCGAGGGTCTCGTCGTCGTAGAACGGCGTGAGGTTGGCCGCATCCTTCTCGGTCGGCTGGCGCCGGACCGACAGGATCCGAGCGGCGATGACCGCGACGATCACGACGACCGCGGCGACGTTGATGAGGATCAGGAGAGTGCGCAGGGTCACAGTGGCCTCTTCGATGCTCCCGGGAACGGTAACGACGGGCGGGTCAGATGCATGACGGCCCCTCGGCGCCCTGGCCGGTGGTGTCGGTGCCGATCGGAGGTCCGGTGATCGCGACCCCCGAGGTGTTGATCGTGACCTTCTGGCCCGAGACGACGACGATCCAATGGTCGAGGCCGCGCGGGGCGGGGCCACCGCGTCGTTCCCCGACCCGGTTGTACTTCGAACCGTGGCACGGGCATTCGAACCACTGGGAGGTCTGACACCACGGCACCCGACACCCGAGGTGGACGCACTTCTGGTACAGCCCGACCACCCCCTGTTTCATGCTCGGGATGACAAGGTCGTACTCCGCGATCTTTTCGGCGGCGGGGACGTCGGCCGTCGGGTACGGCTGGAGATAGGTCCGGGCCACCGGCACGTAGTACGGGGCCTTATTTGCTTCCCAGTACGCCTCCAGGTCAGAAAAGGAAATGCCCGCGTCGACCGATCCGCCGAACCCACCAGCGGACTTGGCGTAGAGGAATGCGATCGCCGCAGCCCCGAAGGTGCTGACCGAGATCGCCATCGTGCCGATGATGGAGCGGTTGAAGAACTGGCGCCGGCTGACCTGGATCTCCTCGTATTCGGCCGGAGTGAACTCGGCCGGAGTGGTCGTACCCCGCGAAGCAAGGCCACCGCCGACGCCGGCCCTTGCTTCGTCGGCGCGAGCGCGTGCATCGGCCGAGGCGTCAT
Source organism: uncultured Acidimicrobiia bacterium (assembly GCA_963701625.1). Lineage (GTDB taxonomy): Bacteria > Actinomycetota > Acidimicrobiia > IMCC26256 > JAENVU01 > JAENVU01. Next base: position 224,351 of record CAVPAT010000008.1, read on the forward strand.
CGGGGACCGCGAGCGCGCTCGCGTCGCTGGCCTTGGTCTCCGCCGAGAGGGTGCCCGTGGTGCCACCCGGCGCGTCGATGCTGCGGCGTCGTGCGGACGCGACGACCGTGATGACCGCGAGGGCGATGACCACGAGGATCCCGATGATGAGCGCGGCGTTCAACGTTGGCTCCTACAACTCGAAGAAGATGCCGTCGTTCCACGGGAACACGAAGTTGAACCCCGCGCCCCGGAAGAACGAACCAATGATGACGAGCACCGCCCAGAACATGAGAAACAGCGTGAACATCGAAATCGCGAACTTGCGATCGTCGGGTTTGTTCGACGGGTTCGAGTCCACGTACGGGGCGATGATCAGCAGGAACAGACCCATCCCTGGCACGGTGACTCCCGCGACCATCGGGTGGAACATCGTGAGGAGTTCCTGAAGGCCGAGGAAGTACCAGGGGGCCTTCGAAGGGTTTGGCGTCTGATTCACGTCGGCGGCGCCGAGCAGCGGGGCCCGTACGATCGCCGAGAAGACCAGGATGATCGCGGTCAGCGCCATGGCGGCGCCGAACTCCACGACGAGCAGGTGCGGCCAGGTGTGGACCTTGTCCTGCGCCTCGGCGCGAGTCTGCTGGATCGACCCGGACTTGACGACCGTGAGCAGTCGTTGCGTGTGTCCACCCGGTCCGGTGCCCGTTGGCGTCGCGATCGGCGCGGTGGCGGTCGCCGCGGCGACTCCACCACCAGCGGCGGCCGCGTCGCCGCCACCGCCGGCCTTGGCGGCTTTGCGCTTGCGCGACCGCTCGAGCAGGTGGGCGGGGACGCCGCCCTTGTCCTCGGTGATGGCTCCCTCGTCGGTCGCAGCTGGTGCCGCGGGCGCGGCGGGAGTCTCCGCTGGTGCTTCCGCCGCCGGTGCGTCGGACGAGGGAGCCTCGTCGGCCGCGTCGTCGCCGAGGCCGAGCTGCTTGCGCCGTTCGGCGCTGCGCTTGAGCAGGTGTTCGGGGACTTCAGCCATGGTTCAATCCCTCCCCGGCCTAGAGCGGTCCACTGATGCCGCCGTCCTTGCGGACGCGCCAGAAGTGGATCGCCATGAAGATGACGATGACAAAGGGCAAGAGCAGCACGTGCAGCGTGTACCACCGCAGCAACGTGTCACCGGAGATCTCCTTGGAACCCAGGAGCGCGTAGCGCATCTGGCTTCCGAAGACGGGTGTGTACCCCATCATGTTCGTTCCCACGGTCACCGCCCAGAGCGCTAACTGGTCCCAGGGCAGGAGGTAACCCGTGAACGAGAGCATCAGCGTCAGGGTGAGCAGAATCACTCCGATGACCCAGTTGAACTCGCGGGGCGCCTTGTAAGCGCCGTGGTAGAAGACGCGGCTCATGTGGAGGAAGACGGACAACACCATGAGGTGCGCACCCCATCGGTGCATGTTGCGCACGAGTGAGCCGAACCAGACCGCGGTCTCGAGCTGCTGCACGTCGGCCCATGCCGCGGCTTCGGTCGGCCGGTAGAAGAACATCAAGAAAATGCCGGTCACCGTGAGCAGGATGAACAGGAAGAACGAGAGTCCGCCGAGGCAGAGCGTGTAGCTGACCTTGACCGCGTGCCGCTTCACCTTCACCGGGTGCAGGTGGTACAGCACGCTGTTCATGATCACGTAGGAGCGGTTGCGGGGGCTGTCGGTGTAGCCGCGCCGGAAGATCGATCCCGGTCGGATGATCGACGTGACGACCTGGGAGTTGCCGACCTTGTCGCCGAGCTCCTTCGATCGTTCGCGCAGCTTCGTGCCCATGCCGCCCTCTCCGTTACTCACGTACCCTCCTCAGAACCTGACGCCGTAGGTGTAGCCGTGGCGGTTGGTGCGGGTGTGCGGGTCCCCGGCCGCGCCTTGCGGGGCGACCTTGCCGAGGATGATCACGCCGGTCGGGCACCGGTCCACGCAGAGTGCGCACCGGGTGCAGACGTCTTCGTCGACGATGAACGCCACGTGGTCCCGCGGGTCCTCGCCGGGTCGTTCGGCGCCGATCGCGGTATCGATCGCTCCCACCGACACCATGTGGATGCACTTCCACGGGCAGATGTCCACGCAGCCCTCGCACATGATGCACTCGGCCTGATCGATGTGGAGGAACTGTTTTGGCTTGACCGACTGCGTGAGGAAGGCGGGGTCGACCTCCTGGAGCACGTAGTCGGTCGCGAACTCCGGCATCGGCGGGTTCGCGTCGGTCTTGGCCATGGGTCAGGCCTTCGCCTTGAGTGGACGACCGAAGCGTGAAGTTCCGGCTTCGACGGGTTTCGCTTCCGCGGCTTCGGCCTCGGTCGGGCGCTTCTGCCACATCACGAACATCGCGATGTTCGCAATGAAGAAGATGTTGTAGATCACCACGACAAGTGGATCGCGCACGCCGTGCTGCATGTCGATCGAGAACGGCCAGGTCTGCGATGTCCAGAAGGGGATCTCGGTCGTCGACTTGATGATGTAGCTGTTGGTGGACCAGTCCCAGTTCTTGTCGGCCGCGGTGATGAACTCGTGCGGCACGATCGCGTACATCAGTAGGAACAGAGCGAAGACGTAGACGGACCCCGCCATCGCTTCGGCCCAAGTTGTCGGTCGGTCGGGTTTGGGTTGGCGCATCTTCCACACCGCGGCGGCGATCATGGCCAGCGTCAGCAGCAGGGACCAGATGAGCCGACCGTTCTCACGGAAACCCCAGATGTCGGGCAGCAAGTTGGGCATCGCGCTGCGAGTCTCCTCCTCGGTGCCGGGCGACGTCCCCCTCTGACGTCGTTCCCGAGCCTTCTTCCGGCCTTTTCTCTACCACGCTCGATGGACGCGCGACACATTGTGCGGGCACCGCGGTCCTCGGGCTGGGATGCTCGCGGGTCGGCGGGTCCGGACCGATGGTGACCTGGTGTGCCCGTGGGCGGCATCGCGTGCGACGATGCCCGGGTGGATGCGCGCGAGACGGGTCGGGTGGACGTGTTGGTGGTCGGCGCGGGTCCGGCCGGCGCCGCGTGTGCGTACTGGCTCGCCGAGCGCGGTCACTCGGTCCTGGCGGTCGAAAAGAAGACATTTCCCCGGGAGAAGACCTGTGGCGACGGTCTGACTCCACGCGCGGTCCGCCAGCTCACCGACATGGGGCTCGGCGCGCCGCTGAGTGAGTTCCACCGGTACGACGGCCTTCGGTCGATGGCCCATGGGATGACGCTCGAACTGGCGTGGCCGGAGCATCCGGATCTGCCGAGCTTCGGCTATGTCGTGCGACGTCGGGATCTTGACCAGATGGTGGCCGAACGGGCGGTGAAGGCCGGCGCGACCATCTGGCAGGCGGCCGAGGCGGTGGAACCGCTGGTCAGTGACGGAATCGTCACTGGCGCGGCGGTGCGGGATCGAGAGACCGGAACCACGCGTCCGGTACTGGCCCGCTACGTGGTGGTCGCCGACGGCGCGAACTCCCGGTTCGGCCGATCGCTCGGTACGGCGCGTGACCGTACGTATCCGATGGGCATGGCGATTCGCGGCTATTTCACCAGTCCGATGCACGCCGAGCCGTGGATCGAGTCGCACCTGGACCTGCGAGATCGCGACGGGAACCATATGCCCGGGTATGGATGGATATTTCCGGTTGGTGACGGCACGGTGAACGTCGGCGCCGGGCTCCTCGACACCTTCACCGGCTTCAAGGCGGTCAACACCACCAAATTGATGGAGGCGTTCGTCGCCACCGCGCCGGACTACTGGGGCATTTCGCCGGAGTCCTCGTGTGGGCCTGCCACCGGCGGACGCCTCCCGACCGGCGGGTCGGTGCTGCCCAAGGTCGGCCCGACCTGGATCGTCGCCGGGGACGCCGCCGGCTCCATCAACCCGTTCAACGGCGAAGGCATCGCGTACGCCTACGAGACCGGCCGGATGGTCGCCGATGCCGTCGACGAGGCCCTGCGGACCGGCGACGGGCTGGCCTTGGCCCGGTATCCCGCCCAACTCGAAGAGGTCTACGGCCTGTACTTCAAGGTGGCGCGGACCTTCGTGAAGATCATCGGCAACCCGGCGGTGATGCGGGAGCTGACGCGGGTGGGGATGCACTCTCGCCCACTCATGGAGTGGGTGCTGCGCATCATGGCCAATCTGCTCCGGCCCGACGAGATCGGCCCGGCCGAAGCGGCCTACGCGGCGGTCGAGCGGATCGTCCGCACGCTGCCGGAGCCCGGCGGACGACTTTCGCGGTCGAGGGGGCTGCAAAACGAACCGATAGCTGGGGGATGACGGGGTCCGCCGCCGCCGGGGAGTGGCCTGAGGTCGGTCGGCTCATCATGCTGAACGAGAACCTCGGTGGCCACGCCACGATGCACCTGAACATCTATCGGGCGCTCGCGGCACACCCGGAGGTCGATTACGTCCGCCTCGACGTCCCACCACGGTCCTGGAGCCGAAGGGCCTTTGGCCTGCGGGTCCCGGGGCTCTCCCGGCTCGACCTCGATCTGGCGCCGATCCGGTCCCAGCTGGCTTCCTCACAGACGGCCCGCCGCATGTTGCGCGCGGCCATCGCCGCGGGGCCGGTCGGGGCGATCCATGCCTACTCCCAACACGTCGCCCTGCGATCCGTCGCCGAACTCGCCCGGTATCCGTCGGTCGTGTCCACCGATGGGACGGCCGCGCAGGTGGCGCGCCAACTGCCGTATCGGCGCCCGACGCGCTTCACGCCGGCGAGCATCGCGTTGGCCGAGCGACTCGAGGCACGGGTGTTCGAGGCCGCGACGATGGTCGTGGCCCAGTCGGAATGGTGTGCGACGGCGATCCGGGACCGGTACGGGGTGACCGAGGATCGGCTGCGGGTGATCCCGACGGCCGTGCACCCCGCCGAGGTGTCCCCGGTGACACCGCCGGAGCTTCCCGAGGTGACCTTCGTCGGGTACTCGATGGAACGCAAGGGCGGCTTCGCCCTGCTCCGGGCGTTCCGGGATCGACTGCGGGGTCGGTGCGTGCTGAACCTCGTCACCCGTACCCGGCTGGATCCGGAGCCCGGCGTGAACGTGGTCGGAGATTTCCAGCCTGGTGACCCGCGCCTCAGCGAGCTCCTTGCCCGCTCGGCGGTGTTCGCCCTGCCGAGCGAGATCGACATGTCGCCGTATTCGATCCTCGAGGCGATGTTCGCGGGGTTGCCGGTCGTGTCCACGCCCGTCGGTGGTATCGGCGAGATCGTCGTGGACGGCGAGACCGGAATCCTGGTGCCGCCGGGCGATGAGGTGGCGATCGCGGAGGCCATCGAACGGCTGCTCCGAGATGAGAACCTGCGGCAGCGCCTCGGGCGCGCCGGCCGACAGCGTGCTCGGGCACACTTCGACGCTCGTGTCACGACGGCTGCGCTGATCGATGTCGTCGCCGAGGCCCGGGCGTTCCACGGCCGCTGAGGCTCGGTCGAGTCCGCTTCCGCTTCAAGAATCCACCAGGATGCGGTGGTGCTCGTCGTGCTGCTCCCGCCCTCGGAGGGCAAGGTTCCCGGTGGCGACGGCGTTGGCTGGACCCCGGATTCCGGAAGGTTCGCGGACTTGGCGTCGGCCCGACTCCAGGTGGCCGGCGCGTTGCGCCGAGCGCGGGGCGGCACTGCGGCGGCACTCGGGGCGAGTGGCCCACTCCTGGCCTCCGCGAAAGCCGCGAATCGTGCGCTGATCGGTGCCCCGACGCGCCCGGCGTGGCAGCGGTTCTCGGGCGTCGTCTGGGAACACCTAGGTCCGACCACGCTGCCGCCGGCCGCCCGGCGCCGTGCCGAGGCGGGGGTGATCGTCGTGTCGGCGGTCGCCGGACTGTCGGCCTGGTCGGACCCCGTCGCCGACTTTCGGCTCAAGTTCTCCGCGTCGGTCCCTCCGCTGGGCACGCTCGCCCGTTTCTGGATCCCGGAACTGTCCACGGTCCTCAACGACCACCTTGCGGGCCACACCGTGCTGGATCTGCTGCCTGAGGAGCACCGTCGGGCGTGGCGGCCGGACCCGGACCGCTACGAGCTGGTCCGGCCGAAGCTCGCAACTGCCGCCGGCCGGCCGGCCGGCCATGCGGGGAAGGCGACCAAGGGCCGACTCGCGCGGGCGGTGCTCTGTGGCCGGAGCCTCGATCGGACGCTGGCGGAGTTCGACGCGGGCGATCTCGTCCTGACGCGAACGTGAGCCACGGTCGCGCGGATGGCAGGTCCCGATATTGCCGCCACCCGCGCGCGGTCAGATAGCCTCAGCGCGCTGTTCGTCGGAGCGACGAGAGGGGAGTGAGCGTGGCGCAGTACCTGCCGATCCTGACCATGGTCATCCTGGTGTTGCTCTTCGTGTCCCTGAGCTTCCTCGCGTCGATCCTGCTCGGCGTGAAGCGTCCGACCCAGGCGAAGACGGCTCCGTACGAATGTGGGATCGTCCCCGAACGCGAACCCGTCGAACGGTTCCCGGTGAAGTTCTATTTGGTGGCGATGGCCTTCATCGTGCTCGATGTCGAGATCATCTTCCTGTACCCGTTCGCGACGGTGTTCCGCGACCTCGGCGGCTACGGCCTCGCCGTGATGGGCGTGTTCCTCCTCGTGCTCATCGTGCCGTTCGCCTATCTGCTGAGCGTCGGTGCCCTCGACTGGGGTCCGGTGCGCCAGGTCGCCGATCGAGTGATCCGACCGGTCCGCCGCGTGGCCGGGATGCCCGATGGCGTTGCCGCGCCCGTCGAACGGCCGACCGACGCCGTTCCCGAGACCGAGGCGGCCTAGGTCATGGGTCTGGACGCGGTCCCGCACAACTTTCTGACCGGTCGGCTCGAGGACCTGGTCCGGTGGGCGCGGCGCAACTCCGTGATGCCGGCAACCTTCGGGTTGGCCTGTTGCGCGATCGAGATGATGGCGACCGGCGCCGCCCACTACGACCTCGCCCGCTTCGGTATGGAGACGTTCCGCGCGAGTCCGAGGCAGGCCGACCTCATGATCGTCGCGGGTCGCGTCAGCCAGAAGATGGCCCCGGTGCTTCGACAGGTCTACGACCAGATGGTCGAGCCGAAGTGGGTCATCTCGATGGGTGTCTGCGCGAGCAGCGGCGGGATGTTCAACAACTACGCGATCGTGCAGGGCGTCGACCAGATCGTGCCCGTCGACGTGTATGTCCCCGGCTGCCCGCCCGGGCCGGAGACCCTGTTGCACGGGATCCTGACACTGCACGAGCAGATCAAGACGGGCGAGTTGCTGAAGCGGCGGGCGGAGTCTCCGACCGGCGGTGCCGCCATCGAGGTCGCTGCACTCGACGGCGTCCCCGTGGAACTGCCCACCCCAGCCTCGACGAGCGCTTGACGATGGCTGACGACGCCGAAGTGGCGACCGACGACGATGCTCGTGAAGAAGCGCACAAAGTCCCACCACCCTGGGACGACGTCGCGGCCGCGCTGTGCGAACGCTTCGACGGTGCCGTGTTCTCGGACTCCCACGGGCAGGCAGTCGTGTACCTCGACCGCGTGCGTCTGGGCCGACGCGGCCGCCATGTTGCGCGACGACGAGCAGTTCACGAGTTGCCTCGATGTCACCGCGGTCGACCACCTCGCCGATGCCGAGCGGCCTGCCGTCGCCGGGGTCGCGCCGGAACGCTTCGAGGTGGTGGCGAATTACCTGTCGCACCACCGAAATCGTCGGATCCGACTCATCGCCCAGGTGCCGGCCTCGGACCCGACGGTCGCGAGTCTCACCGCGCTCTACCCAGGCACGAACTTCGCCGAGCGTGAGGTGTTCGATCTGTTCGGCATCGTCTTCGACGGTCACCCCGACCTCACGCGGATCCTCATGCCTGACGACTGGGTCGGTCACCCGCTGCGGAAGGACGACGCCGCGGCCCGCGTCCCGGTCACGTTCAAAGGAGACCCCGGTCCCCGATGACTGACCAAAGCGAAACCGCGGACACCAACGAGATGGAGGCCATCGAACTCGACGCCGACGACTCGGCGGCGATCGCCGAACAGGACGCGGTCGACGACCTCTTCGCCGCGGAGGGGGCCCGACTCGAGCGCCAGACCGACGAGGGCGCGCAGCAGCTGATGCAGCAGTCCGAGATCGTCGTCACCGGCGGTCCGTGGCCAGAGGTCGAGGGCGAGTCCCAGACCATGGTCATCAACATGGGCCCGCAGCACCCGTCGACGCACGGCGTGCTGCGCATCATGATGGAACTCGATGGCGAGACCGTGCGTCCAGCGCGAAGCCGGTGATCGGCTACCTCCACACCGGCATGGAGAAGACGGGCGAGCAGCTCACCTACGTGCAGGGCGGTACCAACGTCACGCGGATGGACTACCGCGTCGCCGATTTCCAACGAGCTGGTGTTCGCGATGGCCGTCGAGCGACTGCTCGACGTCGAGGTACCCGAGCGCGCGGTGTGGATCCGGATGATGCTTGTCGAGCTGAGTCGGATGGCGTCGCACCTGCTCTTCCAGGCGACGAACGGCATGGACATCGGCGCGGTGTCGATGATGCTCTACGGCTGGCGTGAACGCGAAGAGATGCTGCGACTCCTCGAGATGATCACGGGCCTGCGCATGAACCACAACTTCGTCCGTCCAGGTGGCGTCGCCGCCGATCTCCCCGACGGGTGGCAGCAGGCCTGTCTCGAGCGTGTGCGACACCGTCGAGCGCGGCGTCGGCGACTACGACGACCTGCTGACCGGCAACCCGATCTGGCTCGAGCGCATCGTGGGCGTCGGGACGATCACCACCGAGCAGGCGCTCGCGCTCGGCGCATCGGGTCCGATCCTGCGGTCCACCGGTTTCGCGTGGGACCTGCGCAAGACCCAGCCGTACCTGGCCTACGACCAGGTCGAGTTCGACGTCGTCTACACGGAGAACGGCGACTGTTTCGACCGGTACCGGATCCGGCTGTACGAGATCGCTCGAGTCGATCAGGATCGTGCGCCAGTGCGTGGACCTGATGCCCGGCGGCGACTACCGCGTCCAGGACAAGAAGGTCACGCCGCCACCTCGGGCCCGGATCGACGAATCGATGGAGGCGTTGATCCATCACTTCAAACTCTTCACCGAGGGCTTCCAGGTCCCGGCTGGGGAGACCTACGTCGCGGTCGAGTCGCCACGCGGCGAGGTCGGTTGCTATCTCGTGAGTGACGGCACGGGGAAGCCGGTCCGGATGCACATCCGCGGCCCGTCGTTCTACAACCTGCAGTCGATGGAACCGATGGTCGAGGGACGCATGGTCGCCGACGGCGTCGCGATCATCTCGAGCGTCGATCCGATGATGGGGGAGGTGGACCGGTAGGGGTGATGCGGCCGTGACGTTCAACCCTACGAATCTGGCCCGCGCCGACGAGATCGTGGCGCAGTACCCCGACCCCACGCTCGGCGATTCTTCCCGCTCGCTGCACCTGGCCCAGGACCGACGACTGGCTGGGTCACCCGAGGCCATGAGGAGATCGCGGAGCTCGTGCGGGACTCACCCCGGCGGATGTGCCTCGGGACGTGCTGCGCTTCTACACGATGTTCAAGCGGACGCCCGGCGGGAAGCTCGTCGTGTCGGTCTGCACCAACGTGACGTGTCTGGTCGAACGGCGGTCCCGAGATCCTCGAGCACCTCGCGACGCGCGTACGCGACCGACGACGATGTCTTCGTCGAGGAGGTCGAGTGCCTCGCGGCGTGCGGAACTCGCGCCGGTGATGCAGGTCAACTACGAGTTCCACGGGCCGCTGAACCCGCAGCTCGCGGCGGCCGTCGTCGAGGAGTACAAGTCCGGATCGCTGCACGCCCCCGTGGCGTCTCAGGAGGACTCCGGTGACGGCTTCGGGCACGGAGGTGCGCGAGACGCCGCATCGTCGACGCGGCGTCCTCCGCGAGCGTCCCGACGACTCGTGGCACGTACGAGGCCGCCCGCGCGCGACGGGGCGTACCACGGTCTGGGAACAGGTCCTGCGTGCCGGCGACAAGGCCGACATCGTCGAGCAGGTCAAAGCGTCGGGGCTGCGAGGTCGAGGCGGCGCGGGCTTCGGCGACCGGCCAGAAGTGGTCGTTCCTCCCGAAGGACGTGTTCCCGCGCTACCTCGTCATCAACGGCGACGAGGGTGAGCCGTCCACGTTCAAGGACCACATGCTGATCGAGCAGCGACCCGCACCAGCTCGTCGAAGGGGTGACCATCACGGCGTTCGCGATCCAGGCCAACCACGCGTTCATCTACCTGCGGGGCGAGTTCGGCGCTCGGGGCCGAGCGGCTCGCAGCAGGCGATCGCCGACGCGTACGCCAACGGCTTCCTCGGCAAGGACATCCAGGGCTCGGGCTTCGACCTCGAGCATCGTGGTGCACCGCGGCGCCGGCTGCGTACATCGGCGGCGACGAGACCGGCCTGCTCTCGAGCCTCGAGGGCGAGCGCGGCGATGCCGCGGATCAAGCCGCCGTTCCCGGCCGCGCAGGGCCTGTACGCCAAGCCCGACCGTGGTCAACAACGTCGAGACCGCTCTCCACGATCCCGCACATCATCGCAGATCGGCGGTGAGTGGTACGCGGGCATCGGCGTGAACCGGTCGCACCGGGACCCGCATCTTCTCGGTCTCCGGGACACGTCGAGCGGCCGGGCAACTACGAGATCGAGCTGGGCATGACGTTCCGCGAGCTCATCGAGGGCTCGCCGGCGGCGTGCGCGGCGGCAAGCAGATGAAGTTCTTCATCCCCGGTGGTGCGTCGTCTCCGTGGCTGCCTGCCGCGAGCACCTCGATCAGCCGCTCGACATGGACTGACGTCGCCGCCGAGCTGCGGCACGATGCTCGGCTCGGGCGCGATCATGGTGTTCGACGAGACGACCGACCCGCTGCTGGTGTCGTGGCGGCTCGCGAAGTTCTACGCGCACGAGTCGTGCGGCAAGTGCACGCCGTGTCGCGAGGGCACCGCTGGATCGAGAAGGTCCTGTACCGGATGGTGAACGGCCAGGGCCGCCCCGAGGACCTCGACCTGCTCGTCTCGTTCGGCCAGAACATCGTCGCCCGGACGTCAACGCGCCGTTCGCGCAGACGACGATCTGCGCGCTCGGTCCGTCGCCGATGAGCCACGTGGTGAGCCTCGACCGGTTCTTCGGCGACCGATCGAGCGGCTCGCCGCCGCCGTGCCGCGCAAGCTCAGGTGGCGTCGGCATGAGCGACGCCGGTCCATGAGCCAGTGGCCGTCGGACCAGATGAGCAACGCGATCCCGGTGCGGCCCGGACACCGTCACGCGTCACGATCGACGGCAAGGAGGTGCAGGTGCCCCGCGGGCGAGCTGCTCATCAAGGTCGCCCAGGAGCACGGCACCTACATCCCGCGGTTCTGCTGGCACGAGCGCATGAAGCCGGTCGGCATGTGTCGGATGTGCCTCGTCGAGGTCGAGGGCATGCGCGGGCTGCAGATCTGCGTGCACGCCGCCGGTCACCGACGGCATGGTCGTCCACACGCCAGTCGCCCGGCGGTGAAGCCAGGCCCAGGACGGCGTGCTCGAGTTCCTGCTCGTCAACCACCCGCTCGACTGTCCGGTCTGCGACCGTGGTGGCGAGTGCCCGCTGCAGGACCAGACGCTGGCGTTCGGTCCCGGCGAGTCGCGCTTCGTCGAGGAGAAGCGGCACTTCGAGAAGCCGATCGCGATCAGCGGACCTCGTGCTGCTCGACCGCGAGCGCTGCATCCAGTGCGGGCGTTGCACCCGCTTCGCGGCCGAGATCGCCGGCGACGCGCTGATCGACTTCGGCGAGCGCGGCGGTGCAGCACCGAGGTCATCGACGTACCCCGACGAGCCGTTCTCGTCGTACTTCTCCGGCAACACCGTGCAGATCTGCCCGGTCGGCGCGCTGACCGCGAAGCCGTACCGATTCCAGGCCCGGCCGTGGGACCTCGACAGCGTCGAGACCTCGTGTCAGACGTGCGCCGTCGGCTGCCGCGGCGCGCTCGAGTCCACCTCGCAACCGGCTCGTCCGCCTGCTCGGCGTCGACCTCGACCCGGTGAACCAGGGGTGGCTCTGCGACCAGGGCCGCTACGGGTACGAGTGGGTGCACGACGAAGGTCGCGTCACCCATCCGATGGTGCGGCGCGACGGCGAGCTCGTCGAAGCCACGTGGCCCGAGGCGCTCGACGCCGCCGGCGACGCCCTGCGCGATGCGCTGGCGACGCCCGGGGCCCCGACTCGATCGGCGTGCTCGGCGGGGCCCGGGGCACGAACGAGGACGCGTACGTCTGGGCCCGCTTCGCCAAGGGCGTGCTCGGCACCGACAACGTCGACGCACAGCTCGACGACGGCCTGCCCGCCGAGGTCGTCGCTCGGCCTGCCCGCGGCGACCATCGACGATCTCGACGCGCGCCGCGGCGATCGTCGTGCTCGCGCCCGACCTCAAGGAGACGCTCCCGGTGCTGTACCTGCGGGTCCGCCACGCCGTCGAGGAACTCGGCGTCCCGCTCGTCGAGATTGCCGGTACGGGAACGGGGTTGACCGGCCTCGCGACGGCCTCCCTGCGTGTCGCCCCGGGTGAGCAGGCCACGACGGTGGCGGCGCTCGTGACGGCGCTGTCCGGTGGTCCTGCGGTGGAGGCCGACGTCGACGCGGCGACCGCCGCGTTCGCCGGACGCGCCGGCGACATCGTGGTCATCGCCGGGCGCGAGAACCTCGCGGCGGCTCCGGACTCGACGGTTGCCGCGGCTCGCCGGCGCTCCGCGATCTGCCGGGAACTCGCTTCCTCGCCGCGCTCCATCGGGGCAACGTGCACGGCGCGCTCGACCTCGGCCTCACGCCCGGCTTCCTGCCGGGCCGGGTGACCCTCGAAGCGGGCCGGGAATGGTTCGAGGACCAGTGGGGCGCAGTCCCGAGCGACGCCGGCCTCGACGCGCTCGGGATCCTGCGCCGCGGCCGGCGCCGGCGCGATGCAGGCGCTCGTCCTCCTGGGTGCCGACCCGCTCACCGACTTCCCCGACCGGCGCTCGCCGAGCGGGCACTCGCCGGCGCCGAGCACGTGATCGCGGTGGACACCCACCTCACTGCGAGTACCGCCGACGCCGACGTGTTCCTTCCCGTCACGGTGTGGGGTGAGCAAGACGGCACGGTGACGAACCTCGAAGGTCGGGTGCAGCGCCTCGCCCGCAAGGTCACCGCAGACGGCACGGTCATGGAGGAGTGGCGGATCGCGGCCGAGCTCGCCCTGCGGCTTCGGGACCGACTTCGACCTCGAGACGGTCGAGGAGGTGCAGGACGAGATCGCCCGGGTGGCGCCGGCGTTCGCGGGCGTCGACGCGTCGGTCCTGCGCCGCGCCCGTGACGGCGTGGTCCTGCCGGTCGCCGACCACGCCGACGAGATCGTCTCGGTCCGCTCTCGACCCGGTCACCGGGGAGCTGGGAGCCGATCCCGCCGGGTCGCGGCGAGCCGGTCGAGGGCACGGTCGCGACACCGTCCGACGACGCCGACGAGGACCGCGGACGAGGGGACACGGCCCGACGCCGACGAGATCGCTGCGGCGATCGAGGACGCGATCATCGCCGACGTCCCGGCCCTCCATCCTGGACCGCCGCAGTGCCGATTCCGGACCCGCCGGCCCGTGACGCCTACGCGCTGCGGCTGGTGAGCAATCGGGTCCTCTATGACGGCAGCGTGCTCGTCGGCGCGACTCCGGCCTTCGGTGCATTGGTCCGGTCTGCCGTGCTGCTCGTGCATCCGAGCGATCGCGACCGCATCGGCGTGCACGACGGCGAGCGGGTGCGGGTCACCTCGGCAAGCGGCTCGTTCGAGCTGCCGGTGCAGGGACCGACGGTCACGCCCCAGGGCTGCGGTTCTTCCGTGGAACCGCCCGACGGTCCCGCGGGCGCCCTGGTGGACGCGCCGACGCCGGTCACCGATCTCCGCGTGGAGACGCATCCGATGAGCCTCATCGCGACGCTCGCCGCGGACCCGCTGTTCCGGGACGAGATCGACCTCACGGTCGTGCTGATCGTCATCGTGAAGACGATCGTGGTGTTCGCGATCCTGCTCGTCTCGGTGATGTTCTACATCTGGTTCATGCGCAAGGTCATCGCCGACATGCAGAACCGGATCGGGCCGCAGAAGGCCGGACCGTTCGGGCATTCTCCAGACCCTGGCCGACGGCATCAAGCTGTTCTTCAAGGAGCAGTCGTCCCGGACACCGCGGACCGGCCCATCTTCCAGCTCGCGCCGTACCTCTCGATCATCCCCGCGTTCCTGGCGTTCGCGATCGTCCCGATCGGTGGCGAGGTGTCGATCGGCGGTCACCGTACCTATCTGCAACTCGCCGACCCGGCATCGGCGTCCTGTTGCTGCTGATGATGTCGGGCATCGGCCTCTACGGGGTGATGCTCGCCGGTTGGTCGTCGGGTTCGAAGTACCCGCTGCTCGGCTCGGTGCGCGCGTCTGCCCAGCTGCTCTCCTACGAGGCGGCGTTCGGCCTCGCCATCGTCGCCGTGCTGGTGCACTCGGGCACGCTCTCCACCCGCGCGATCGTCGAACGAGCAGGCCTGGACCGACGTCGGCACTCGTTCTCAGCAGTGGTACTGGGCGTCGGCATCGGCGTCGTTCGTCATCTTCTGATCTCGGCGATCGCCGAGACCAACCACCCGCCGTTCGACCTCGTCGAAGCCGAGCAGGAGCTCGTCGGCGGGTTCCACACCGAGTACACCGGCATCCGGTTCGCGATCTTCTTCCTCGCCGAGTTCATGAACGTCATCACGATGAGCGCCATCGCGGTGACGCTGTTCCTCGGCGGCCCGTCGGGTCCGGCCCTCGGCTTCCTCGCCGGCGGACGGCACGGGTCAACGTCTGGGTCATGCCGGTCTTCTGGTTCATCCCCAAGCTGATGGTGCTGCTCTACGGGACCGTGTGGGTCCGGGCCTCGCTGCCCCGACTGCGCTACGACCAGCTGATGGATCTCGGGTGGAAGTACCTCATCGAGCTGGCGTTCCTCTGGGCGATGGTCACCGGCGTGGTCGTCGTCGCCCGCGACCAGGGCTGGAACCGGTGGGTAGTGGTGCCGGCGGCGATCGGTGGCGCGCTCGTGATCCTGGGGCTGCTCGGCCTGCATGCCGGGTCGCGACGAGTCGATCAGCGAGGAGGTCTGAATGCCTTCGCACACGATCACCCGGCGGGAGGACAGCTGATGGGCCTCGCCAAGGGCTTCGGCGTCACGATCCGGGAGATGTTCCGACCCCGGGTGACCACCGAGTATCCGAACGACAAGCGACCGAAGCCGGACCGCTTCCACGGCCGCCACGTCCTCAACCGCTACGAGGACGGGATGGAGAAGTGCATCGGGTGCGAGCTGTGCGCCGGCGTGTGCCCGGCCCGGTGCATCTACGTGCGCGGTGCCGACAACCCGCCCGACGCGCCCGTCTCGCCCGGTGAGCGCTACGGCTTCGTCTACGAGATCAACTATCTCCGGTGCATCCACTGCGACCTGTGCGTCGAGGCGTGCCCGACCGAGGCCATCACCGAGACGAAGCTGTTCGAGTTCTCCTTCACCAACCGCCAGGACGCGATCTACACCAAGGACGAGCTCCTCGTCGACGACGATGGTCGGGCCCGGCGCCAGCCGTGGGAGCTGTGGCTCGGCGGCGAGGACGACGACACCAGCGCCTGGATGCGGGCGACCGCGCCGGGCGGCCATGTCGAGTTCGAGGGCCGAGTCGCGTGGGTCGGGCGAGTTCGGGTTCGGCGAGCGATCCGCCGAACTCGGCCAGTCCGTCAGCGACGACGACCCGAGCAGCCACGGCGACGCACGGAAGCCGGTGGCGACGATGGCTGATCCCGTCCTCTTCTTCGTCTTCGCCGGTATCGCGTTGGCCGGTGCGCTCGGGGTGGTGCTCGCCAAGAACCCGGTGCACTCGGCGCTGTTCCTCGTCAGCGCCTCGTCAGCGTTGCGGTGCTGTTCCTGATCCAGGAGGCGCAGCTCGTCGCGGCGGTGCAGGTGATCGTGTACGCCGGCGCGATCGTCGTGCTGTTCCTGTTCGTGATCATGCTGCTCGGGGTCGACCGCGAGGAGTCCACTGCCGAAACGCTCCGGTTCCAGCGCCCCGTCGCGATCGGGCTCGGTCTGGTGCTGCTGCCGGCCTGATCATCGCGGGGTGGGACCAGTGGGCCACGGGCGCCTCTTCCTCGCGGGGGTCGTGGCCCCTCGGGTCGGCAACGTCAGCGGCGTCGCCGAGAGTCTGTTCCCGACTTCCTCTGGCCGTTCGAGATCACCGCGGTGCTGCTGGTGATCGCGGTCGTCGGCGGGGTGGTGCTCGCCCGCCGTTCGGATCTGCCTGCCGGTGACGAGCTCGACGATCTCGAGGAGCAGTCGCCATGATCGCGGCCGTCGAGATCACTCCCACCTACTACCTGGTGCTCGCCGCGATGATCTTCACCATCGGCTCGGTCGGTGTGCTCATCCGTCGGAACGTGCTGGTGATGTTCATGTGCGTCGAGCTGATGCTCAACGCCGTCAACCTGTCGTTCGTCGCGTTCGCCAACGCGCTCGACGACATCACCGGCCAGGTCATCGTCTTCTTCGTGCTGGTGGTCGCGGCCGCCGAGGTCGCCGTCGGTCTCGCGATCATCGTGGCCATCTTCCGGCGCCGTCGCAGGCGCGACCGCCGACGACCTCGCCCTGATGAGGGCTAGGGGACCCAGGACTCGTGAACGCCGCGACCTCCTCGACTCGTCGGGATCATCCCGCTGCTCCCTCTCTTCGGCGCGGTCGTGCTGCTGCTCTTCGGCCGGCGCATCGGCGAGCCGATTGCCGGCTGGATCGCGACCGCCCTGATGGGCCTCGCCTTCGCGTGGTCCGTCGTGATGTTCTTCGCGCTGCTCGCCCTGCCCGACGAAGAGCGGTCGCACGTCGTGAACCTCTACACTGGATCCCGGCGGGCAACCTCGGTGCACCTTGGGTTCCTCGCCGATCCGCTGTCGATCACCTGGATCCTGCTCGTCACCGGCGTCGGCTCGCTGATCCACCTCTACTCGATCGGCTACATGCACGGCGACCCGCTGTTCTCACGGTTCTTCGCCTACCTCAACCTGTTCGCCGCGTCGATGCTGATCCTGGTCCTCGCGACAACCTCCTGCTCACGTTCCTCGGTTGGGAGGGCGTCGGCCTCTGCTCCTACCTGCTGATCTCGTTCTGGTACGAGCGCAAGCGTGCCGCGAGTGCGGCAAGAAGGCGTTCGTCACCAACCGTGTCGGCGACGTCGGCTTCCTGCTCGCGATGTTCCTGATCATCGGCGCGCTACGGCAGCCTCGAGTACACGGCGATGGACGGCGCGGGCGGTATCATCGAAGTCCACCGCGACCGCGATCGCGCTGTTGCTGATCGTCGGCTGGATGGGCAAGAGCGCGCAGATCCCGCTCCACGTGTGGCTGACCGACGCGATGGAAGGCCCCACGCCGGTCTCGGCGCTGATCCACGCCGCGACGATGGTCACCGCCGGCGTCTTTCTCATGTGCCGGGCCCACCCGTTCTTCGAGCGCAGTGGCACGCGATGACGGTTGTGGCGATTGTGGGCGCGATCACCGCGCTGCTCGCCGGGACCGTCGCCGTCATGCAGCCCGACATCAAACGCGTGCTCGCGTACTCCACGATGTCCCAGCTCGGGTACATGTTCCTGGCTGCCGGGATCGGTGCCTACTCGGCTGCGGTGTTCATGGTCCTCGCCACGCGTTCTACAAGGGCTGGCTCTTCCTGGGTGCCGGCTCGGTGATCCACGGCAACGGGGAGACCCAGGACATGCGGATCATGGGCGCCTTGCGGAAGCTCCTGCCGTTCACCGCGGTCGGTTTCGGGATCGCCTGGCTGTCGATCGCCGGGATCCCACCGTTCGCGGGCTTCTGGGCCAAGGACGAGATTCTCGCGGCGGCGTACTTCAATCACAGCTATGGCGTCTGGGCGCTCGGGCTCCTCGCGGCGGCGCTCACCGGCTTCTACATGACCCGCGAGACCTTGCTCGTCTTCGATGGCAACGAACGGTTCCGGATGGCCGACGAGGGCGACGATCATGCCCCCGCGGAGCACGACGTCACCGCGTCACCGACCGTTGACTACGGCACCGCGGTTGCGCCCGCCCACCTCCACCACGACCCGCACGAGGATCAAGGTCCATGGTGCTCCCGGTCGTGGTGCTGGCCGCGTTGGCAGCGGTCGGCGGCGTGCTGAAGTTGCCGTTCGGGAACCTCGACTTCCTGTCGGAATGGCTCGAGCCCACCTTCGCGGGCACGCACCCGGCGCACCCCACGTCGTTCGTCGCCGGCTTCAGCCTGTCGGTGCTCGCGGTCGTCATCGGTCTGCGTCGGGATCACCGGCGCGTATCTCATCTATCGCCGCGGTCTCGAGGACCCGGCGGTCGATCCCGGTGACGAGAAGCTCGGTCGGTTCGGCCGTCTCTTCGGGCACGCCTGGTACTACGACGAAGGAATCGCAGCCGCCGTCGGCGGGCCGATCCGTCGCGGCGCGCAATGGTTGGCGGACGTCTTCGACCCGAAGATCATCGACGGCGCGGTCAACGGGGTCGCCCGGGGCTTCGGCGCGGCCGGTGGCGCGGTCCGCCGCGTGCAGGACGGGTCTCGTGCGCCAGTACGCGCTCGGCATCGTCGTCGGGCTGGTCGCGTTCGTCGTGTTGATCATCGTGCGGGTGGGGATCTGATCATGGACGGCTACCCGCTCCTCACTGCCATCATCGCCACCCCGATCATCGGTGCGCTGCTCGTGTTGCTGACTCCGGCGCGCCGCCCGGAACTCGCCCGTGCGGCAGGGTTCATGACCTCGGCCGCGACGCTGGGGTTCTCTCTGCTGCTGCTCTGGAAGTTCCAGACCGGCTTTGGCGGATTCCAGTTCGTCTAGGACAACCCTTGGATCGACCGCTCGGCGTCGGCTTCATCGTCGGGGTCGACGGCATCAGCCTCTTCATGGTCGTGGCGACGGCGTTGCTCTTCCCGCTTGGTCTGCTCGCCTCGGCGAGGATGGAGCACCGCGTCAAGGCGTACGTCTCCTGGTTCCTCATGCTCGAGATGGCGATCATGGGGATCTTCCTCACCCTCGACCTGATCGCCTTCTTCGTGTTCTGGGAGGTGATGCTCGTCCCGATGTACTTCCTGATCCTCGGGCTGGGGCAGCGCGAACCGTCGGTACGCGGCGATGAAGTTCTTCATCTACACCGCGGCTGGTTCGGCCTTCCTGCTCGCCACGCTGGTCGCGTTGGGCTTCCTGCACCAGGCCGACACCGGCGTGCTCACCTTCGACTACCGGGTCCTCGCCGACTGGAACGGCTTCGCCGGGACGACCGAGGGTGGCTGTTCCTCGGGTTCATGACCGCCTTCGCGATCAAGGCGCCGCTGTTCCCGTTCCACACCTGGCTCCCCGACGTGCACACCGAGGCGCCGACCGCGGGCTCGGTGGTGCTGGCCGGCGTGATCATCAAGATGGGCGCGTACGGCTTCGTGCGCTTCTCGTTCGAACTGTTCCCGCAGGCCAGCGTCGACCTCTCGCCGCTGTTCCTGATCTTGGCGGTGATCGGCATCCTCTACGGCGCGATCGTCGCGGCCATGCAGACCGACCTGAAGCGGGTGATCGCGTACTCGTCGGTCGCGCACATGGGCTTCGTCGTCCTGGGCATCTTCTCGCTCACCGTCATCGGGCATCGACGGCGCGGTGTTCACGATGGTGAGCCACCCGCTCACCACCGGCGCGCTGTTCCTCGCTCGTCGGGATGATCTACGAGCGGCTGCACACCCGCGAGATCGGCGAGATGGGCGGCATGTGGAAGTCGGTGCCCGTGCTCACGGCGCTTTTCGTCGTCGCGATGTTCGCCGGCATCGGCCTTCCCGGGCTTCTCCGGGTTCATCGGCGAGTTCCTGTCGCTGATCGGGCGTTCCTCGTCCGACCGATCGTACGCGATCGTCGCCACGATCGGGGTGATCTTCGCGGCGGTCTACATGCTCTGGCCGTTCAAGACGGCGTTCACCGGCGGTTCCCGAGGGTCGAGGCGACGATGAAGGACCTCGAACGGTCGCGAGCTCGTGGTCGTCGTGCCGCTGCTGGCGCTCTCGCTGTTCATCGGCCTCTACCCGAAGCCGGTGCTCGACCGCATCGAGCCGGCCGCGAAGCGGGCGGTGCTGAACTTCGAGCGCAAGACCGACTACCGCGGCCCGAGACTGGCGGACCGAGGAAGACGCTCAGCGAGGTCGAGAAGGGGTGCCGAGCGAAGTCGGGGCCGAGAACGCCGTTCCGCGGAGGTCGAGGAAGTGATCGCCGCCCGTCATCGTGCCTCGTCGGCCGCTGGGCGATCGCTCCGATCATGGCCTCGTCGCGCATCGCATCGGCACGGTGACCGGATCGCCGTCGATACGCGCATCGCTCGGTTCCTTGGTCGCGCTGGGCTCTCGCCGCCTGCGGCCTTCTTCCTCATGAAGCAGTGGAACCTCGTCACGCGACGACGGCCCGCTCACCAGCGTCGCCGGCATGATGCGCGTCGACCCGTTCGCGGTGTTCCTCGGCATCGTCGTGGTCATCGGCCGCCGCGCTCGGGCTGCTGCTGTCGCACTCGTACCTGCGTCGCGAGGGCCTCGAGGCCCGGCCGAGTACTTCGCGCTGCTCCTGCTCTCGGCCTCGGGCATGCTGATGATGACGACGGCCAACGACCTGATCGTCGTGTTCGTCGCGCTCGAGGTGCTCTCGATCCCGCTGTACGTCCTCGCGGCGTTCGACCGGCGTCGGCTGCGCGTCGCAGGAGGCCGGCCTCAAGTACTTCGTCCTCGGGGCGTTCTCGTCGGCGGTGTTCCTCTACGGCATCGCCCTCACCTACGGCGCGACCGGCACCACGTCGCTCACGGGCATCGCCGACGTTCCTCTCGACCAACACGCTGTTCGAGCAGGGCACCCTGCTCGTCGGGTCTCGGCCTGCTCCTCGTGGGTCTCGGCTTCAAGGTCGCGGCGGTGCCGTTCCACATGTGGACACCCGACGTGTACCAGGGTGCGCCCACGCCCGGTCACCGCGTTCATGGCCGCGGCCACCAAGGCCGCCGGCGTTCGCGGCGATCCTGCGCATCGCTCACCACGGCGTTCCCGCCAGTACCGCGACGACTGGCGTCCGATCGTCTGGGTGCTCGCGGTGCTCTCGATGCTCGTCGGGTCGATCGCGCGCGATGCGTCAGACCGACATCAAGCGCACGCTCGCCTACTCGTCGATCGCCCACGCCGGCTACATCCTGATGGACGTCCAGGCCGGCACCGCCCTGGGGGTGCAGTCGGCGCTCGAGTACCTGATGGTCTATGCGTTCATGACCATCGGCGCGTTCGCGGTCGTCACGGTGCTCGACGATCGCGACGATGTCCACGCCATCGCCGACACTCTCGGCCTACGGCCGCCGCCGCCCCGTCGTGGCCGGTTTGCTCGCGTTCTTCGTGCTCGCCCAGGCCGGGATTCCGCCGACGGCCGGCTTCATCGCCAAGCTGGGCGTCTTCGACGCCGCGGCCAATGCGAATTCCTACGCGCTGCTCATCGTCGGGGTGCTGACTTCGGTCATCGCGGCGTACGTCTATCTCCGCGTGATTGTGACGATGTACGCCTCCGAAGACGAGCAGGACGTCGATGACGAGGCCGAGCTTCCAGCCGAACGGTCCGGTCTGGACATGCCGACGGTGGCGGTTCTCACGGTGTGCGTTGCGGCAACGCTGTGGATCGGCGTGCTGCCTTCGGTCGTGACCGAGTTCGCCCGCCGGGCTTCCCTGCTGTTCTGAGTCGGTCCCTCGAGCTGCCCCGATCGCCGTCATCGTTGCGCGCGCCGGTCCGTATCGGTGTACGAACTACTCAAAACCGCCAAATTCGGATCGCTGATGCCCGTGCCGGGGTGGATGGGAAGACGTGGACGGTTGGCGGGCGCGGGCGCCGCGAGCCCAGCGATGCCGCTCGAGTTTCACGAGACCGGCAGTGTGGCGTTGAGTTCTCCCGGTTGGGTCGGGAGGCGATGTGATCCGTCCTTCGAAAGCGGGCACCCCGTTCGGGCTCCGAGGGATCAACGCGAGTGAGCGCCGGGGTCCCTCCGTGCGGAGACATCGTCGCCCACGTCGCGGCCCTGGGTACCGGACGCCACCGGATCGCCACGGTCAGGGCAGACCCCACGGTTTGAGGCTGGCGAAAAGGCCAGACCTATACTCGCCCGGTTCCAGCGTCTGGAGGGGCCGCGCGCGTGACGGAGTACTACCGGGATTACCTCGCGGTCGCCGTGCTGATGGCGGCGGGCCTCGCGATGGTGGGCGGGATGCTCGGCGTCGGTCGGCTCGTCCGCCCGACTCGTCCCCAGCCCGAGAAGTACATCACGCTACGAGGCCGGCTCGGATCCGGTCGGCGGGTGGGGTCAGTCGAACGTCCGCTACTACGTCTATCGCGCTGCTCTTCGTGATCTTCGACGTCGAGGCCGTGTTCATCTTCCCGTGGGCCGTCAACGTCGAGACCCTCGGGGTCTCCTCGTTGGTGTCGATGATCGTGTTCATCGTCGTGCTCGCCCTCGGCCTGGTGTACGCCTGGCGCAAGGGGGTCCTGCGGTGGGCCTAGTCGAGAAGGGCGTCTTCGGGAAGAAGCCGCTCAAGCCCGTGACCTGGCTGCTGAACTACAGCCGCAAGTACACCTGTGGATGTTCCAGTGGGGGCTCGCCTGCTGCGCGATCGAGATGGCCGCCGCGCTCGGCCAGCCCGCGCTACGACATGATGCGACTCGGCGTGATCCCCTTCCCGGCCAGCCCTCGCCAGGCCGACCTCGTCGTGATCTCAGGCACGGTGACCGACAAGATGGCGCCCGCCATCAAGCGGCTCTACGAGCAGATGCCGGATCCGAAGTACGTGATCTCGATGGGTTCGTGCGCGAACTGCGGCGGCCCGTACTGGGACTCGTACTCGGTCACCAAGGGCGTCGACCAGATCATCCCGGTCGACATCTACGTGCCCGGCTGCCCGCCCCGGCCCGAGGCGCTCCTGCAGGCGATCGTGATGCTCCAGGAGCGGATCCAGAACGAGGGCATCGGCAACGACGAGCTGGCGCAAGCGCTGGCGGGGTGAGCCGATCGTCGTGGAGACGCGCGCACGCGCCCGATGACGCCGAGCGAGGCCCGACGGCGAACCGGCGGTGCCCGAGCCGCCGAGCCGACCGACGGTGAGACGCCGGACGGCGGCTCGACCGCACTCGATCCGGCGTCGGCCCGTCCACGTCGAGCGGCTGTCCGCCTCGGCGCGCTGCGGCGACGCGCGTGGTCGAGCACGCCGACGGCGCTCGGCGACGTTGGTCGTGCGCGTCCGACCCGAGGCCTGGCGCCGGGCCGCCGTGGTCGCGCAGGCGGATCTCGAGTGCGACTATCTC
Source organism: uncultured Acidimicrobiia bacterium (assembly GCA_963701625.1). Lineage (GTDB taxonomy): Bacteria > Actinomycetota > Acidimicrobiia > IMCC26256 > JAENVU01 > JAENVU01. Next base: position 247,673 of record CAVPAT010000008.1, read on the forward strand.
TCGTTCGTGTCCGGGATCGACTGGACGCCGGCACCGAAGGACGGCGGCGATGAAGCGTGGCGACACGTCGTCACCGGTCCAGCCCGAGCGAGATGACGCTCGGGCGTCGCCGGCGGTCGACCGGCCGGTTCCAGGTCTTCGCGCCACGTGCAGTCCACCTCGCGCCACTGGGGCCTCACGATCAAGACCGACGTCGACGAGACCGACGCACTCGTCGTCGACAGTCGTGGGTGCCCGGTCTACCCGGGTGCCGACTGGCACGAGCGCGAGTGCTGGGAGATGTACGGCGTCGACTTCGACGGTCACCCGAAGACCTCCGCCACCTGTACCTCCCGGCGCGAGTTCGAGGGTCACCCGCTCCGCAAGGACTTCCCGCTGCTCGCGCGCGTGAAGTGAAGCCCTGGCCCGGTCTCGTCGACGTCGAGGCGATGCCCGACGCCCCGGGCGACGGATCCGACGACGCGAGGTCGACCGGTCGTGAGCGCGAGGATCCGACGGAGACCACGCCCGGCTTCGAGCGTGCGACTCCTGGCGCTGTACCTGCGGCATCTCGCCGACGCGCAGATGAACGTCGAGCTCGACACCGGCGACATGATCCTCAACCTCGGGCCGCAGCACCCGGCGACCCACGGCACCCTGCGTCTCGTGGTTCGCCTCGACGGCGAGCGCGTGGTCGCCGCCGACCCGGTCATCGGGTACATGCACCGCGGGTACGAGAAGCTCAGCGAGTTCCGGACCTACCCGCAGATCACGACGCTCATCAACCGCATCGACTGGCTGTCGAGCTTCGCCAACGAGGTCCCGTTCGTTCACGCGGCCGAGAAGCTGATGGACATCGAGGCGCCGCCGCGGGCCGAGTGCGATCCGCACGATCCTCACCGAGCTCTCGCGGATCTCGACGTTCTCCTGTTCCTCGGCGAGATGGGTCTCCAGCTCGGGGCGCTCACGCCGGCGTTCTACGGCTTCCGCGACCGTGAGCACGTCCTCAACCTGATCGAGGGCGCTACGGGCGGGCGGTTCCACCCGAACTTCAACCGCATCGGCGGGCTGAAGGACGATCTGCCGTGGGGCTGGATCGCTGAGTGCCGCAGTCGCGATGAAGACGGATCCTCGACGCGTGCGACGACTTCGAGGACCTCGTCGTCGGCAACGAGATCTTCGAAGCCCGCACACGGGCATCGGCATCATCCCCGGCGAGCTCGGTGCGGCCTACGGCGTGTCCGGCTCAAACCTGCGGGCCTCGGGCGTCGACTGGGACCTGCGCCGCGACGGCAAGCCGTACCTCGCCTACCCGGAGCTGGACTTCAAGGTCTGGACGCACCCCGACGGCGACTCGTTCGCCGCGCTACTGGGTGCGGCTCCAGGAGACCCGCGAGTCGGCGCGGATGGTGCTCCAGCTGCTCGACGGTCTCCCGGCCGGGCCGATCATGGCGAAGGTGCCGCGCATCATCAAGGTGCCCGAGGGCGAGGTCTGGGTCGAGACCGAGAACCCGCTCGGGCAGATGGGGTACTACGTCGTCTCCAAGGGCGCGACTGGCCCGTTCCGGGTGAAGATCCGCTCGGCCTCGTTCAGCAACGTCTCGATCCTGCCGTGGCTGCTCCAAGGGGTCTACGTCCCCGACGTCGTGACGATCCTCGCCAGCCTGTACTTCATCCTCGGGGACATCGACCGGTGATCGCTGCGCTCGAGATCGGTTGGGGAACCACCCTCGCGATCAAGACGGTCATCGTGCTGGCGATCATTCCGCTCGGCGCGCTCATCCTCGGGTACACGTTCCTGCTCAAGATGATGAGCCACATGCAGAGCCGGCTCGGACCGATGGACCCGGGTGGGTTCCACGGCTGGTTCCAGCTCGTGGGCGACGGCCTGAAGTTCCTCCAGAAGGAGGACATCATGCCGGAGCAGGCCGACCGGCGGGTGTTCGCCGACGCGCCCGCGGTCGTCGTCATCTCGACGTTCCTCGTGTTCCTCGTGATCCCGATGGGACCCGAACCTCGTCGTCAAGGACCTCGATGTCGGCGTGTTCTACGCGCTGGCCGTCTCGAGCCTGTCGGTCGTCGGCGTGCTCATGGCAGGGTGGGCGAGCGCGAACAAGTTCGCGCTGATCGGTGCCCTGCGGGCCGCAGCCCAGCTGATCGCCTACGAACTGCCGCTCCTCCTGGCCGTCGTCGGTGTCGTGATCCAGGCGGGGACGATGAGCCTCCAAGGCATCGTCATCGCCCAGCAGGGAGGCGAGATCTTCGGGTTCGGCGGGCTCGGGAATCCCGTACATCTTCACGCAGTTCATCGGGTTCGGGCTGTTCCTGATCGCGGCGCAGGCGGAGCTGACCCAGACCCCGTTCGACATGCCGGTCGCCGAGTCGCGAGCTCGTCGCCGGCTACATGGTCGAGTACACCGGGCTTTCGCTTCCTCTTCTTCTTCATCGGCGAGTTCGGCACCGCGTTCGGATTCGCGGCCCTCGCCGCCACGCTGTATCCTCGGCGGCTGGGCCATCCCCGGCGTGCACGGCGACGCTGCGAACCTGCTCGGGCCGTTCGTGCTCTTCGCCAAGCTGATGTTCGTCGCGTTCCTCATGTTCTGGGTGCGGTTCACCTACCCGCGGCTGCGCGAGGACCAGCTCCAGGCCATCGCCTGGAAGTACCTGATCCCGATCGGCCTGCTCAACATCATCGCCACTGCGATCATCAAGGTGGCGGTGACTGATGGCTTTCAAGAACCGAAGCTCCCCGGTGTCATCGCGGGCCTCGGCGTCACCTTCCGCACGATGCTGAAGGCGCGGTCACCGTGCAGTACCCCCACGAGCGGGAGGATCCGCCCGACCCGCGCCCGTGGCGTGATCGCGCTCAAGGAGGAGAACTGCACGGTCTGCATGCTGTGCGGCCGGAGTTGCCCGGACTGGTGCATCTACATCGAGGGCCACAAGGAGCTAGCGACCGCCGCGTCGGGAAGGTGGCCGGCCGCGTAGCGTCAACGTCCTCGACCGTTTCGACATCGACTACGGCCTCTGCATGTACTGCGGGATCTGCGTCGAGGTCTGCCCCTTCGACGCGCTGTTCTGGACCCCGGAGTTCGAGTACTCGGAGCACCGGATCGTCCGACCTGCTCCACGACAAGGCGAAGCTCGGCGAGTGGATGGAGACCGTTCCCGAGCCCGAGCCGCTCGAGCTCGGTGCCGAGGTCAAGGGGAAGAAGTCGTGATCGCGCAGAACGTCACGTTCTGGATCCTCGCGGTGGCGATGGTGCTCGCGGCGATCGGCGTCGTCCGGAGCCAGAACGTCGTGCACGCGGCGCTGTACCTCGTGGTCGTGCTCGCCGGCGCCGCCGCGCAGTACATCTTGTTGGCCGCGGAGTTCGTCGCCTGGGTGCAGGTGCTCATCTACATCGGCGCGGTGGTGATCCTGTTCCTGTTCGGGATCATGCTCACCCGCGCGCCGATGCGAGGCGACACCGAGTTCGACAACGACCAGCGCTGGCCCGCCGGCGTCGTCGCGTCTTTTCCTTGCGGTGTGCTCTCCGCGTTCCTCGTCGACGCCTTCGGGACGAACGAGATCGGCATCAGCGGGGCGAAGGGCGAGGAGCTGCTCGCCGTCGGCAAGGCCGGCGACCCTGGCCGACTCGATCTTCCGCGAGCTACGTCGTCCCGTTCGAGATCGTCTCGATGCTGCTGCTCGCGGCGCTGGTCGGCGCCGTCGTGCTGGCGAGGAGGGACTGATCGGTGTCTCAACCAGTTCCTGATCCTTGCGCGGTCCTGTTCTGCATCGGCGTGTACGGCGTGCTTGTCTCGCCGCAACGCGCGTGCTCGTGCTGATGAGCGTCGAGCTGATGCTCAACGCGGTGAACCTCAACCTGATCGCGTTCTCCGCCTACCTGCGCGAAAGCGTCGGGCCAGGTCTTCGCACTGTTCGTCATCACGATCGCGGCGGCCGAGGTCGGCGTCGGTCTGGCCATCGTGCTGCTCATCTACCGCAACCTGCGTAGCCCCGACCTCGACCGCGTCGAGCAGCTGAAGGGCTAGGGCTGTGTTCTTTCTCGACAACGTCTGGATCATCCCGGTCATCCCGGCGGTCTCGTTCGTCGCTGATCCTGTTCTTCGGCAAGCGGATGCCCAAGAGCGGCGCGGAGATCGGGATCACTGCGGTGGGCGCTGCCTTCGTGCTGTCGTGTCGTCACCGCGGTCCAGTGGATCGACAGGGTCGACGACGCGGCGCACCACGGCGCCGGTGAGGCGCTCAAGGCGTTCGGCACGCGGCCTGTTTGCCGCCGAGGAAGGTGGCGGTCACCACACGGTCGTCGAACCGGTGGTCCACACCATCACCTGGTGGCACAACGGCGCGCTCAAGTTCAGCGTCGGCACCCGCATCGACGGTCTCGTCGTGATGATGCTGTTCGTCGTCACGCTCATCTCGCTGCTCGTGCACATCTACTCGACCGCGTACATGCACGACGACGTTCGCTTCACCTACTACTACGCCGCGCTCTCGCTGTTCACGGCTTCGATGCTGCTCCTGGTCGTCTCGGCGAACATGCTCCAGCTGCTCGTCGGTTGGGAGCTGGTCGGGCTGTGCTCGTTCATGCTCATCGGGCACTGGTGGGAGGAGAAGGCGAACTACGAACGCCGCGCTCAAGGCGTTCCTCACCACCCGCACCGGTGACGTCGGACTCATGATCGGCGTCATCGTCACGTTCTTCGCCGCGGGCAGACGTTCGACATCGGCAAGATCAACGTCGGCCGCCCTCGAAGGGCGTCGGCGGTCACACGATCTGCTGGTGGGCGCCTCCTGCCTGCTGTTCGGCATCATCGGCAAGAGCGGCCAGTTCCCGTGCACACCTGGCTGCCCGACGCCATGGCCGGCCCGACGCCGGTCTCGGCGCTCATCCACGCCGCGACGATGGTCGTCGCGGGCGTGTACCTCGGCGCCCGCCTCTACCGGCGTGTTCTGGGAGGGCTTCTCGATCAACGCCGGCGGGCTGAACATGATGGCGGTCATCGGCGGCGATCACGATCCTGATCGGGGCCGCGCTGGCGTTCGTCCAGAACGACATCAAGAAGGTGCTGGCGTACTCGACGATCAGCCAGCTCGGCTACATGGTCATGGCGCTCGGCGTCGGCGCGTGGGTCGGCGCGGTCTTCCACCTGTTCACCCACGCGTTCTTCAAGGCCTGTCTGTTCCTCGGCGCCGGGTCGATCAGCCACTCGGGCACCCACCACTCCTTCGACATGCGCGGAGATGGGCGGACTGCGCAAGACGATGCCGATCACGTTCTGGACGTTCCTGATCGGGTCGGCTCGCGCTCGCGGGGATCTTCCCGTTCGCGGGCTTCTGGTCGAAGGACGAGATCCTGGCCACCGGCGAGCCAGGGCGACTTCGACGTCTTCATGGTCGTCGGCCTCATCGGGGCGTTCCTGACCGCGGCCTACATGACCCGCTGCGTCTACCTCACCTTCTTCGGCGAGTACCGCGGGCACCACCATCCGCACGAGTCGTCCGAAGGCGATCACCGTCCCGCTCGTGATCCTCGCCGTTCTTCGCTCGTCGCCGGTTCGCGCAACGCCACGGCGTTCGGCATCAAGAAGTTCATGGAGTAGGTCGAGCCCACGGTGGCGTTCCCCGCGACGAGATCGTGAACCCGAAGTTCGACGTTCTGCTGGCGGTGATCTCGGTCCGCGGTCGTCTTCCTCGCGATCGGCATCGCGGTCACCTACTGGTCCGAGCGGAAGAGCTCGGTGCGCTCAAGGGCTCACCGAGCGGAACCAGCGCCGCGACGCCGGCTACACGTTCCTCGACAACAAGTACTACCTCGACCATCTCTACGAGGGCGTGATCGTCGCCGGCGTCAAGGGACCGATCGCCCGTGCGGCGTACTGGGTCAACATGAACGTGATCGACGGCGTGGTCAACGGCGTCGGTCGGGGAACGACCGCGTTCGGCCGGGTGATGTACCGCTACGTGCGACCAGGAACTGGTCGACGGTGCCGTCAACGGACTCGGCCGGGAGACGGACCAGGCCGGTGGCCTGCTCCGACCCTGCAGTCGGGACAGGTGCAGCGCTACGCGCTGATGCTCTTCGCATCGGTGGGGCTCATCGGCCTCGCGCTGACTCGCGAACTTCGGTTAGGGGAACACACCGAGATGGACTGGTTCCAGGACTGGGCGCTGACGCTGGCGGTCTTCGTGCCGGCCGTCGGGCATGGCGCTCGTTGCTCCTGATCCCGAAGGCCGAGGAGAGCACGGCCAAGGTGGTGGCCCTCGTCACGATCGCTCGTCACCCTCGGCGGTCGGGATCGGGATCCTGGTCGACTTCGACTACGACCAGGCGGAAAGCTGCAGTTCGAGGTCGAACAAGCAGTGGATCGAGGTCATCCAGGCCCGATACCACCTCGGCATCGACGGCATCTCGCTGCCGCTGTTGATCCTGTCGATGGTCATCGGTGCTGTGCATCGTCTACTCGTGGAACCACTTCCCGGAGCCGCACAACCCGAAGGCGTTCCTCGCGCTGATCCTGCTGCTCGAGGTCGGCATGAACGGCACGTTCGTCGCTGAGGACCTCATCCTGTTCTTCATCTTCTTCGAGATCGTGCTGCTCCCGATGTTCTTCATGATCGGCGTCTGGGGTGGCCCGAACCGCGAGTACGCGTCGATCAAGTTCTTCCTGTTCACGCTGTTCGGCTCGGCGTTGATGCTCGTCGGGTTCCTGGCCCTGTTCTTCCTCCAAGAGCAGACGTTCGACATCCCGGTCCTCGCGCAGATGGGCGACAGCGGCCTGGATCGCACGGGGCACGCAGTCTGCTCATCTTCGCCGGCCTGTTCCTCGGCTTCGCGATCAAGGTGCCGATGTTCCCGTTCCACACCTGGCTGCCCGACGCGCACACCGAGGCGCCGACCGTCGGTTCGGTGCTGCTGGCCGCCATCCTGCTGAAGCTCGGGACCTACGGCTTCATTCGTATCGCCCTCCCGATCCTTCCGCAGGCGGCGAAGGTCTGGGCGCCGTGGATCGGGCTGCTCGCGGTGATCGGCATCATCTACGGCGCGCTCGTGCTGTCTCGCGCAGACGCGACATGAAGCGACTCATCGCCTTCTCGTCGGTCGCCCACATGGGCTTCGTGATGCTCGGCATCGCGACCCTCACCGACTTCGGCATCAACGCCGCGGTCTTCGGCATGGTCGCCCACGGGCTGATCACCGGCATGCTCTTCTTCGTCGCCGGTTCGGTGCAGCACCGCTACCACACCCGCGAGATGAGCCGGCTCGGCGGGCTGCTGACACGGCGCCGAAGATGGGCTGGATCCTCGGCTTCTGCGCCATGGCGTCGCTCGGGCTTCCCGGCCTCGCCGGGTTCTGGGGTGAGTTCCCGGCGGTCCTGTCGGCGTATCGAGCCCGCGAGGCGCCGGCCTCTCGGCGAGACCGCGGTTGTTCCGCACCTTCATGGTGATCGCGGCCATCGGCACCGTGCTCGCCGCGGGCTACCTGCTGTGGATGTACCAGCGGGTCGCGATCGGCAAGCCGAAGGCCGGAGTTCGAGGACGCCCACATCCACGACGTGTCGACGTCTCGGAGTGGATCGCGTGGACACCGATCCTGCTGCTCGATCGTCGTGTTCGGTCTGTTCCCGAACCTGCATCTTCTCAATGACCAACGACGGCGTGCAGCAGATCACCAGGGCATCGTCTCGCGTTCGGAGGCTGACGTGACCGGACTCCGTGCTTCGACTACCACGCGCTCGTGCCGGTGATCGTCCTCTCGGCGCACGATCATCGCGGTCCTGGTCGTGGACTTCGTCTTCGAGTACCGGCGCCGGCAGCCAGTCCCCAGCAGATCGCGAGCTTCGGCGTGCTCGCCGCCCTGATCCCGATCCTCACCCTCGCCGTCGACGGCGACGACCCGGATCATGTTCGGCGGCGCTTTCGTCGTCGACAACTACTCGCTCGTCTTTCAGGGCTTCTTCCTGGCGGCGGCGTACGTCTCGCTGCTGCTGTCGTTCGACTACATCGCCGACGGCGACTACTACCAGGGCGAGTACTACGTCCTGCTGCTCACCTCGGTGCTCGGCATGATGGTCATGGCGTCGTGCCCGCGATCTGATCACGATCTTCGTGGCGCTCGAGACCATCTCGCTGCCGACGTTCGTGCTCGCCGGCTGGCGCAAGCACGACCCGAAGTCCAACGAGGCCGCGATCAAGTACTTCCTGATCGGCGTGCTGTCGACGGCGATGATGCTCTACGGCATGTCGTTCATCTTCGGCCTGAGCGGCTCGACCCTGCTGTCCGACATCGCGGCGGACGGTCGGCAAGATCCACGAGCCGCTGCTCTTCGTCGTCGCGATCTTCCTCACCATCGTGGGCTTCGCGTTCAAGGTGACCGCGGTGCCCTTCCACTTCTGGGCGCCCGACACCTACGAGGGCGCGCCCACGCCGGTCACCGCGTTCCTCTCGGTGGCGTCGAAGGCCGGCGGCTTCGTGGCGCTGCTCTCGATCGTGTTCTTCGGGTTCTTCCCGAACGCCGACTCGTGGCAGCCGGTGCTCTGGGGATCCTGGCCGCCGCGTCGATGATCCTCGGCAACCTCGCCGCACTGCGCCAGACCAACATCGTCCGCATGCTCGCCTACTCGTCGATCGCGCAGGGTGGGTTCATCCTCGTGCCGCTCGCCGTCGCGGGCAGCGACGACGCACACGAGTCCCGCTTCGAGGCCGTGGTCATCTACATCCTGATCTACGCCGCGATGAACCTCGGGGCCTTCGCCTGCGTGATCGCCCTCGCGCGCCGCACGCGCAGTCGCCGAGATCACCAGCTTCGCCGGGCTCGGGCAGTACGCACCCGCGCTGGCGGTGATGATGTCGATCTTCCTGTTCTCGCTGGCCGGGATCCCGCCGTTCGCCGGGTGGTTCGCCAAGTTCGTGATGTTCCGAGCGGTGCTGGACGCCAATACGCCGGCGGCGATCGTCCTCGCTGCGATCGCGGCGGTCAGCTCGGTGATCGCGTTCTTCTACTACGCCGCGGTCATCCGCGAGATGTGGTTCCACCCGGCCGTCGACGGGGCCGATGCCTCGCCGATGCGCCCACCCGTCGCCCTGAACGCGGCGGTGGTGCTCTGTGCCGCCGTGGTGCTGGTCGTGGGTGTGTACCCGCAGCTGTTCGCCCGGCTCGGTGAACTCGCCACCGGCGGCTGAGCCGGCCGCGTCCGTCCTCGAGCGGATCCACCGCAACGGTCCGATCCGCTTCGGTGCGTACGTCGACCTGGCTCTCTACGATCCCAACGGCTTCTTCACCGCAGGTGGCGGCGCCGGTCGCGCGGGTCGCGACTTCGTCACGAGCCCTGAGGTCGGATCCCTCTTCGGGGTGTGCGTCGCGCGGGCGATCGATCGCGAATGGGAACGGCTCGGTCGGCCCGATCCGTTCGTCGTCATCGAAGGCGGCGCCGGGAACGGTCGTCTCGCCCGAGAGGTGTTGCGCACGGCACCGAACTGTTCGGCGGCGCTTCGGTATGTGCTCGTCGAGCGTTCGGAGCGGCTGCGCGCGGAGCAGGCGACCCGGCTCCAGTTCGAACCGACTGCGGACCTGTTCGGCCCGGCGGTTCGGGACGCCGACCGCGACGAAGTCATCGGCGTCGCGGGTCTCGGGCCGGTCCTCGGGTCCGTCAGCGACGTGCCTGGGGTCCATGTCGATGGAGTCGTGCTGGCCAACGAGTTGCTCGACAACCTCGCGTTCGAGGTCGTCGTGCGGACCGCTCACGGTTGGGACGAAGTGCGGGTCGGTGAACTCGATGGTCACTTCGTCGAAGTGCGGGTCCCCGCCGCCCCCGACCTCATCGGTTGGGTCGGTCGGGCCGACGTGCCCGTCGGAACCCGCCTGCCGGTCGCGACGGGCGCGATGGAGTGGTTGGCGCGATCTGCCGCGACGTTGCGGCATGGTTCGATAGTGCTCATCGATTACTGCGCGAACTGGGAGACGTTCACCACCCGCGCGGGTGGTTGGCTCCGCACTTACGCCGATCATCGTCGGGCCGGCGATCCCTTGTCGGCGCCCGGTTCCAGGACATCACGATCGACGTCCCTGCCGCGATGGTCCGGGCCGCCGCCGCTCGCAACGCATTGACCGTCGCCTCGGAGATCTCCCAGGCCGCATGGCTGGACCAGCTGGGAATCGTCGATCTCGTCGCCGAGGGACAACAGCGATGGGACGCGGGCGCCGCGGCGCCGGATCTCGCTGCGCTCGCGGGCCGCAGTCGGGCCACCGAGGCCGCCGCGTTCACGGACCCGGCCGGACTTGGTGCCCACCGGTGTGGTCGCTCACGAAGGGGTGAAGTGGTCGGGAGCGACCACCCGGTAACGGGTGGTCGCGGGAGCGGTAGCCTCCGAAACCTGTCGGGGAAAGGGACGACTGATGGCCGATGTGACGCTCGAAGGACTGATGGACGAGGGCCGGAGGTTTCCGCCGTCACCCGAGTTCGTCTCGGGGGCGCTGGTCACCGATTCGAGTCTGCACGATCGGGCCGCGGCCGATCCCGAGGCGTTCTGGGCCAGCCAGGCCCGGTCGCTGCTGGACTGGGAGACCGACTTCTCCACGACGTGCGAGTGGGAACTGCCGTTCGCGAAGTGGTTCGTCGGCGGCCGACTGAACGTCTCGTACAACTGCGTCGACCGCCACGTGATCGCGGGCCACGGCGACCAGGTCGCGTACCTCTGGGAGGGCGAGCCCGGCGATCGCCGCGAGATCACCTACGCCGCGCTGCTCGACGAGGTCGCCCGCACTCGCGAACGCGCTCGAAGTCCCTCGGGGTCCAGAAGGGCGATCGGGTCACGATCTACCTGGGCATGGTTCCCGAGCTCCCGGTGGCCATGCTCGCGTGCGCGCGAATCGGCGCGGCCCACTCGGTCGTGTTCGGCGGATTCACCGCCGATTCCCTTCGCGACCGCATCATCGACGCGTCGGCCAAGGTACTCATCACCGGCGACGGCGCCTGGCGGCGGGGCGGGATCGTGCCGTTGAAGGAGATCGCCGACGACGCCATGGCCAACGCGCCGTCGATCGAACAGTGCCTCGTGCTCCGCCGCACCGAGCAAGCGGTCGGCATGCAGGACGGCCGCGATGTCTGGTGGCACGACATCGTCCCGGTCCAGTCGGCCGAGTGCCCCCCCGAGTCGATGGACGCCGAGGACCTGCTGTTCATCCTCTACACCAGCGGCACGACCGGCAAGCCCAAGGGCATCATGCACACGACCGGTGGGTACCTGACCCAGGTCGCCTGCACCTTCAAGTACGTGTTCGACATCCATCCGGATACGGACGTCTACTGGTGCACCGCCGACTGCGGCTGGGTGACGGGTCACTCCTACATCGTCTACGGACCACTCGCGAACCGTGCGACGAGTGTGATGTACGAAGGGACGCCGGATCACCCGGGCAAGGACCGGTTCTGGTCGATCGTCGAGCAGTACGGGGTCTCGATCCTCTACACCGCGCCGACCGCGATCCGGACCTTCATGAAGTGGGGTACGGAGTTCCCGGAGCGTCACGACCTCTCGTCGCTCCGGCTTCTCGGCTCCGTCGGTGAGCCGATCAATCCGGAGGCGTGGGTCTGGTACTGGCAGCACATCGGCGGCGGCCGTTGTCCCGTGGTCGACACCTGGTGGCAGACCGAGACCGGCGCGATCATGATCTCGCCCGCTCCCGGGCGCGACCGTCGCCAAGCCGGGAAGCGCGACGTTCCCGCTGCCGGGCATCGGTGCCGACATCGTCAACGACGACGGCAATGCTGTCGAAGTTCCCGGCGGTGGGTACCTGACCCTGACGCGTCCGTGGCCGTCGATGTTGCGTGGCATCTGGGGCGACCCGGAGCGGTACCGGGAGACCTACTGGTCCCGGTTCGAGGGTCGGTACTTCGCCGGCGATGGCGCCAAGCGCGACGCCGACGGCTACTTCTGGCTGCTCGGCCGGGTCGACGACATCATGCTCGTCGCCGGCCACAACATCTCGACCACCGAGGTCGAGTCTGCGCTGGTCTCGCATCCCGCCGTGGCTGAGGCCGCGGTGGTCGGCAAGACCGACGAGACCACGGGTCAAGCGGTCGCGGCGTTCGTCATTCTGCGGGCCGGGAGCGAACCGAGCGACGCGCTCGTCGCGGAGTTGCGTGATCACGTCGGCCAGGCGATCGGACCGATCGCCAAGCCGAAGTCGGTGCTGTTCACCGACGATCTTCCCAAGACCCGATCGGGCAAGATCATGCGACGTCTGCTGCGAGACGTCGCCGAGGACCACGCACTCGGCGATACCACCACGCTGGCCGATCCCGGGGTGGTCGAGGGCATCAAGTCCCGCTACCTGGCGACCGGCACGGACGAGGACTGACACTTGGTGCATCGCTACCCCGCGCCCGCTCACTGGACGTGGCGCGACGGCACGGTCGCACCGGGCCGTGCCGTCCTCATCGACATCGATGGCGTGCTGTCGGACGCGGCGACCCGCCAGCACTACATCGAGGCGCCGCGCCACGACTGGCGCGGCTTCTTCGATGCTTGCGGTGACGATCCCGTGATCGAAGAGGTCCGAGTGATGCTCGATCTCCTCGATCGCGACATCCGTGTGGTCCTGCTGACGGCGCGCCCCGAACGCGTGCACGAGCTCACCGAGGCCTGGCTGCGCCGGTACCAGATCCGTTGGGACCTCCTCCTCATGCGCCCGTGGGGCGACTACGAGTTGTCGCGTGACTTCAAGCAGTCGTCGCTGTGGGATCTCCGGGACTACGGCTTCGAGATCCTGCTCGGGATCGAGGACGATCGCCGCAACGTCGAGATGCTGCGCGCCGAAGGCGTCCCGACCCTCTACCGCCACTCGGGGTACTACGACTGACGTCCGTGGCGGAGTCCGCCGCATTGCCATTCATGACCCTGGATTTCGGGGGTCCAGGGCTACCATCGGCCGGCTGACTGGGGCTGACGGCATCGCGGGGGAAGTGCGTGGAGACAACCGAGGACGCGGGGACCGGGCTCCGCGGCCGGCACACCGTGGCGATCTTCCTGGTCAGCATGGCCGGGCTGCTGTTGGAGGTCGGGTACACCCGAGTCGTCTCCTACAAGCTCTGGTACTACTACACGTATCTCGTGCTCGGGCTGGCGCTGCTCGGCATCGGCTCGGGCGGGATCTTCGTGGTGATCTGGCCACGACTACGACGCGCCGCGACCGACACGGTCATCGCCGCCTGCTCGGCCCTTGCTGCGGTGGCCATCGTCGTGGGGTATTTCGTCGTCGCGCGCGTTTCCATCGACACCGTGCAGATCTGGGACTACGGCACCGATGCATCGTTCAAGAGCCTGGCCAAGCTCGGCCTGATCTGTTTCATCGTGTTCGCGTCGTTCGTCCCACTCGGCATCATCGTGTCGGTCATCCTGGGCCGCGGCGGCGAGCGCGTCGGGCGGTTGTACTTCGCGGACCTCGTGGGCGCGGGGCTCGGCTGTGCGCTCGCCATACCGCTCATCACGTGGATGAGCCCTCCGCAGGTGATCGTCGTTGCCGCCGCGGTCTTCGCCGGCGTCGCGGTGCTCGCGCTCCAGCGGTTGTCTGCGCCGATGGTGGGGGCCGCGGCGCTCACCATCGTGCTCGTCGTGGTCACGACCGGGTCCGGCCTCGTCGACGTGTTGCCCGAACAGCGCAAGGCCGACCCGGAGAACGCCGCCTTCTCGGAATGGGGGCCGGTCTTTCGCGTCGACGTCGCCGAGATCCGACCGGAGCTGAAGTCGCTCTTCCATGACGGCAGCTTCGGCTCGGCGATCTACGCCTTCGACGGCGACGCGCCCGGGGTGACCCGCTTCGACGAGGATCCGCGTTCCCTCCCGTTCGCGATGATGGGCCGCAAGCCCGACCACACGCTGATCATCGGTTCGGCGGGAGGCAACGAGATCGTGGCCGCACTGCACTACGGCTCGAAGAAGATCGACGGGGTCGAACTGAACCCGGTCACGGTGGACCTCGTGACGAAGCGATACCGCGAGTTCGCGGGGAACCTTCCGGACCAGCCCGGCGTCGATATCCATCAGGGCGACGGCCGGACCTACCTCGCTCGGAGCAACGACAAGTACGACATTGTCTGGTTCGTCGCGCCGGACAGTTACGCCGCGAACAACGCCGCGTCTCGGGCGCCTTCGTGCTTTCCGAGAGCTACCTCTACACCAGCGGACATGATCAAGGAAACGCTCGAGCACCTGACCCCGGACGGCGTGCTCGTGGCCCAGTTCGGGGAGCTGAACTTCCGCGATGCTCCGAACCGGACGTCGCGCTACGTCATGACGGCGCGCAAGGCGCTCGAACAGTTGGGGGTCGAGAATCCTGGCGGGCACGTCATCGTGGCCCCGTACATCACGAACGCCACGGGTGATCTCTCCACGATCATGGTGAAACGGACCCCCTTCACCCCCGACGAAGTGCAGCGCTTCGAGGCGGGGATCACCCAGGTGCCCCAAGCGGAGGTCTCGTGGGCGCCCGGCGTGGCCCCGGGACCCGGACTCGTCCCGCAACTGATCTCCGGCTCGAACACGCAGGCCGCCGCCGCGGCGGCGACCTACGACCGCAACATCGGTGCGATCACCGACGACGGCCCCTTCTTCTGGCACTTCGCCGAGCTTCGACCAGGTCCTCGGTGACTTCTTCCGACCCATCTCGGCGACCGACCCCGAGGACTCCATCGGCGAACGGGTGCTGATCCTGCTGCTGGGCATCGCCACGCTGTACGCCGCGGTGTTCCTGTTGATGCCGTTTCTCTTCGTGCGCGAGGCGTGGTGAAGCCCTCCCGCTTCAAGGCTTCTCGGCCTTGTTCTTCGCATCGCTGGGGCTCGGCTTCATCCTGCTCGAGATCACGATGATCCAGCGGCTGGTGCTGTTCCTCGGTTATCCCACGTACTCGTTGACGGTGACGCTTGCCGCGCTGCTCGTCTTCACCGGCATCGGGCTGCGCGGTGGAGCTAGTCGGTTCGGTCCATACGCGACTGCTCGTGGCCCGAGTGTTCGCTTCGCTGTGCGTGCTCGTGGTCGCGTACCAGCTCGGCCTCGATGGTCGTCACCAATCAGTTCCTGGACCAGTCGCTCACCGTCCGGGTGATTGTGACCCTGATCTTGCTCGCCCCGCTCGGGCTGTGTCTCGGGATGTTCATGCCGCTCGGGCTCGGCGTCGTCAACCGCCTTTCCGATCACCCCGACGAGTACGTCGCCTGGGCTTGGGCCGTGAACGGGTTCTTCTCGGTGATCGGGTCCGTGCTGTCGACAATTCTTGCGATGTCGTTCGGGTTCCAGACGGTGCAGCTCGTGTCGCTGGGGATCTACGGGGTCGCGGTGCTTGCGTTCTGGCAACTGACCAGGCGGCGCCGAGGTGTTGGCGCCCGCGTCGGGCTGACTCCTCAGTCCCGGAAGTTGGTGAACTGGAGCGGGAGGTCGAAGTCGTCGCCCTTCAGGGCGGCGATGACGTCTTGGAGGTCGTCGCGCTTCTTGCCGGTGACCCGGAGCTGGTCGCCCTGGATCTGGTGCGACACGCCCTTGAGGCCGAGGCTCCTTGAGGAACTTGCCGATCTCCTTGCCCTTCTCGGTCGGAGATCCCGACGTTGAGCGTGACCGTCTGGCGGACCGTGCCCTTGGCGGCCTCCTCGACCTTGCCGTAGGCGAGGGCCTTGAGCGAGACCTCGCGCTTCACCAGCTTCTCCTCGAGCACCTGGGTGAGCGCCGTGAGCCGACCCTCGCTCTCGGTGTGGAGCTCGATGGTCTTCTCGGTGAGCTCGATCGTGCTGTCGGTGCCCTTGAAGTCGTAGCGGGTCGAGACCTCGCGGCTCGCCTGGTCGACCGCGTTGCGGACCTCTTGCTGGTCGATCTCGGACACGACGTCGAACGTGGGCATGGCGTGCGCGCTCCCAGGAGAGATCGGGAAATGCGGGCTGCTACTCTACGTCGCCCCGAGGGTCGGTACCCGAGTGGCCAAAGGGAGCAGACTGTAACTCTGCTGCGCAAGCTACGCTGGTTCGAATCCAGCCCGGCCCACCTCAAAATTCGCGGCGTCCGCCACCGCGGCGAGCGGTCTGCGAGCCCAGATCGCTCCTTCGTCGCTCCCGGGCCTCTCCGGCCACCCGCGCGTGTGGCGATGCCGCCGCCCGCGCGGCGAGCGGCCTGCGAGCCCAGATCGCTCCTTCGTCGCGGTGTGAGCTTCGTCGGTCAGAGCATGCGCTGCATGATCACCACATCGAGCCATCGGCCCAGCTTGCGGCCGACTTCGCGTTCGGTGCCGATGATCTCGAAGCCACACCGGCGATGGAGTCGAATCGACGTGTCGTGACCCCCGACGATCCTGGCCATCACCGCGTGGTACCCGAACCCCTCCGCCTGGCGGATCAGCTCCTGGAGGATCTGTTGCCCGACGCCACCGCTACGGAGCCCCCGTTTCACGTACACGGAGTCCTCGACCGTGGTGAAGTACGCCGGCCGTTCCCGGTAGGGCGAGAGCGAGCCGAAGCCGACGATCTCGTCCAGCTCGTCGACGGCCACGATCGCCGGATGCCCGCCACTGTGGCGTTCGATCCACGCGAGCTGCTCGTCGAGACTGCGGGGGACGAGGTCGAAGGTCACCGTCGACTCCGCCACCTCGACGTTGTAGATGGCGCGAATGGCCTCGGCATCAGAGGTCACGGCGGGTCGCAACGTGGTCGGCACGGCTCGGACGGTATCTGACGAGCTCGGGTTGCTAATGTCTGCGGGCTCGGCGTCGGCACCGGCCGTGGTCGGGACAGCGCCCCCTTAGCTCAGTTGGCAGAGCACTTCCATGGTAAGGAAGGGGTCTACGGTTCAAGTCCGTAAGGGGGCTCCGACAAGCGGTCGGCGCACCACCAGCCGGCCGTGACCGTCCCCGGCGGGATAGCTCAGCTGGTCAGAGCGCACGGCTCATAATCGTGAGGTCGAGGGTTCGATCCCCTCTCCCGCTACAAGTCCACGACGCAGGGAACCTGCGGCGGAACGAACGGAGCAATCAGGATGGCGTCCGACAAGCGGCTCAAGGTGACCCTCGCGTGCGAGGAGTGCAAGCGGCGGAACTACATCACCAAGAAGAACAAGAACAACGATCGCGAGCGGATCGAGATGAAGAAATACTGCCGTTTCGACCGCCGCCACACGGTCCACAAGGAAACCCGCTGATTCCTTCGCTCCAGGCGTAACCTCGTCTCCATCGCGACGGTCTGAACTCCGCTCGATCGGAGCAACCCATGATGGACGAGAGCGAGCTCATTCAGGCGGCCCAGCACGGCGACCGTGCTGCGTTCGACGAGTTGGTGCGGCGCACCTACGTCGACCTCTTCTCCCTGGCCGTGCGCCTCACCGGCAACGAAGAGGACGCCCGTGACGTGGTGCAGGACGCCTATCTCCGGGCCTGGCGCAGCATCGGGAAGTTCCGGGGTGACGCGCAACTCAGCACCTGGCTCTATCGCATCACCGCGAACTGTGCGTCCACTCACCTCGCTCGGCGTCGTCGGCACCGCACCGAACCCTTCTCGCCCGGGCTCGACCCGGTCGATGTCAGACACGAGGGCCAGCCGGAGGCCATGTCCGAGTCCGCGATGGATCGGGAGGTTCTGGCCCAGGCAGTGCACGAACTCCCGCCGAAGCTTCGGGCGGTCGTCGTCCTGCGAGATGTATACGGCCTGCCGCACGAGGCCATCGCCGAGGAACTGGGGATCTCGTTGTCGGCGGCCAAGGTCCGGCTCCACCGGGCCCGGCGCCGGCTGCGCGACACGATGTTCGACGAGAAGAGGTCGGCTCATGCGGTATGAGGACGTGGCGGACCTGCTCCCCGGCCTGGTCGACGGGACGGTCATCGTCGACGATCGGACTCGAGCGTTCATCGAATCCGATCTGCGCTGTCAGGCTGAACTGGCGCGCTACCGGAAGCTGCTGCGTGGTCTCGGCTCGCTCCGCTCGGTGTACCTCGAACCCGCTCCCGGTGGGCTCGCCCAGACCCTCAATCGTGCTCGCCGCCGAAGGCGAGCGCCGGGTCGCACGCTCGATCCTGTCGGGGCGGCGCCTGGTGGTGGCCGGGGTTGCCCTTGGTGGCGCGGCTGCGGCGGCGACCACGACCGCAGCAGTGCTCGCGGCTCGTTCCCGCCGCCGCCTCCTGGCCGGCTGAGCACGCCATCGGCAATCCTGCCGTTCCGAAATGGGTCCGGTGGCGGCTCTCGGCTAGGATCGCCCGTCCGGCCCCCGCGCGCCCGGAGGGCAGTAGCTCAATTGGTAGAGCACCGGTCTCCAAAACCGGCGGTTGGGGGTTCGAGTCCCTCCTGCCCTGCTCGAAGCAGTCTGCCCGGGATGTACCCACGGATAGGCAACGACGCGGTGAACCGAATCAGAACCGACAGCGCGACTGATGGCGAAGCAGGGCGCCGACAAGCCGCGCCGCCCGAGAAGCGCAGGCGCCGGCCCCAGCACGCGCCGTCGGAACGGTCGGCCCCCGCCAGTTCTTCTCCGAGGTCCGGGGCGAGCTCAAGAAGGTCGCCTGGCCCACGCAGAAGGAAGTCATCAACTCCACGATCGTCGTGCTGATCGCCGTCGTCGTCATGACCACCCTCATCTTCGGGTTCGACTACCTGTCCGCCAAGTTCGTCCTCTTCCTCTTCGACTGATCCGATGACTGTGACCGACGATTTTGCCAATCCCTTCGGGTCCGAGACGACGACGTCCCGACCCAGACCGAGGCCGCGGCCGCGGCGGCTGACGTCGACGGACGTCGTGACCTCCGAGGATGCCGCTGGTGACGAGACCACGCTCGGACGAGTCGTCGGCGAGGTGGCGCTGCCCGGTGACGCCGAGGTCCTCGACCTCGAGGAGGACGCCGAGGAGCCGGCCGCGCCGAGCGCCGAGCCCGTACGACCGGCCCGGTCGCTGGTACGTGGTGCACTCCTACGCGGGCTACGAGAACAAGGTGAAGTCCAACCTGGCCAACCGGGTGCGCTCGATGACCACGTCGGAGGAGCAGATCTTCGAGGTCGTCATCCCGATGGAGGACGTCATCGAGTTCAAGGGCGGCCAGCGACGGCGTCGTGCAGAAGAAGATGTACCCCGGCTACGTGCTCGTCCGCATGGACCTCGACGACAACACCTGGTACATCGTGCGCAACACGCCCGGGGTCACCGGCTTCGTCGGCCCGAGCGGCGCCAAGCCCACCCCGCTGCTCGCGCAAGGAGGTCGAGGACATCCTCGGCGTCGAGAAGGCCGAGGGCGCCCGCGGTCGAGAAGAAGGTCCGGCCCCGGGTCGAGTTCGAGGAGGGCGAGCAGGTCCGGGTCGTCACCGGTCCGTTCGCCGACTTCAACGGCGCGATCTCCGAGATCGACGTCGATCGCTCGAAGCTCAAGGTGCTCGTCAACATCTTCGGTCGCGAGACCCCGGTCGAGCTCGAGTTCGGCCAGGTCGCGAAGCTCTAGACGAAACGAAGCGAGAGAAGCGACTGCATGGCGAAGCAAGAGAGATGGCGAAGAAGAAGCTCGCGCCATCGTGCGGATCCAGATCGAGGCCGGCGCGGCGACGCCCGCGCCGCCGGTCGGTACCGCGCTCGGTCCGCACGGGATCAAGATCATGGACTTCTGCAAGGCGTACAACGCCGCGACCGAGAACCAGCGCGGCATGGTGATCCCGGCCGAGATCACGATCTACGAGGACCGGTCGTTCACGTTCGTCACCAAGACGCCGCCGACCCCGTTCCTGATCCGCCAGGCGGCCGGCGTGCGACAAGGGCGCCGCAGAACGCCCGCGACCGAGAAGGTCGGGAAGCGTCACCGAGGCGCAGGTGCGCCAGATCGCCGAGACCAAGATGCCCGACCTCAACGCCATCGACCTCGACGGCGCGCTGGCCCAGGTGGCCGGCACCGCCCGTTCCATGGGCATCGAGATCGTCGGCTGATCGACCGATCTCACGCCACCCCCGGCGGAGGACCTCGCCGCCGGATTCCGGGACCATCCGAGCGAGCTCGAAGGAGCGACCACCGATGGCCCGGCACGGCAAGAGCGTACACACGACGCACGCGAGCCGCTACGACCGCGAGCAGCTGCACGCCCCCGACGAGGCGTTCGGGCTCGTGAAGTCGCTGGCGCACCAAGAAGTTCGACGAGACCGTCGAGGTCGCGTTCCGCCTCGGGGTCGACCCCCGCAAGGCCGACCAGATGATCCGCGGCACGGTCTCGCTGCCCCACGGCACCGGCAAGTCGGTGCGGGTCGCGGTGTTCGCCGCCGGCGACCAGGCCCGCGAGGCCGAGGCGGCCGGCGCCGACGTCGTCGGCGCCGACGACCTCGTCGCCCGGGTCGAGGGCGGCTTCCTCGACTTCGACGTCACGATCGCCACCCCCGACCTCATGCCCCACGTCGGCAAGCTCGGCCGGGTGCTCGGTCCCCGCGGCCTGATGCCGAACCCGAAGACCGGCACCGTGACCACCGACGTCGGCCAAGGCGGTCGAGGAGTACAAGGCCGGGCAAGGTCGAGTACCGCACCGACCGCTACGGCAACGTGCACGTGCCGGTCGGCAAGGTGAGCTTCTCGGCCGAGCAGCTGCGTCGAGAACTACCACGCCGGTGCTCGACGAGCTGAACCGGGCGCAAGCCCGCGTCGGCCAAGGGCCGGTACCTCAAGGAGCGTCGAGCCTGTCGTCGACGATGGGCCCGGGCGTCCGGATCGACCCGGCGGCCACGGCCGAGGAGACGGCCGGCGCGTCGCCGACCGGCTAGCATCCCGCTCCACAAGATCTGCACCAGCCGAAGACCTTCGGTCGCCCTCCCGGCGGCGGGTAATGGGTGCCCGACCCGCCGAACGAGGCCGTGCTCCGGACCCGCCGCCGCCCTCGGGGTCCGTCGCGGGTCGTGCTCGACGGGCGCCTCGGGACCGCGTGAGTCACGTCGATCCGGTCCGGAGCACGCACATGGCGAGACCCGAGAAGGTCGCCGTCGTCGACGAGATCCGCACGCAAGCTCGCCGAGGCCGACGCCGCGATCCTCACCGAGTACCGCGGCCTGACGGTCAGCCGAGCTGGCCGACCTGCGAGGCGCGCTGCGTCCCGCCGGCACCGAGTACAAGGTCTTCAAGAACACGCTGGCCCGCCGCGCGGCCGAGGAGGCCGGCCTCACCGAGCTGATCGCCGATCCTCGAGGGCCCGACGGCGATCGCGTTCGTCAAGGGCGACGCCGTGGCCGCCGCGAAGGCGATCCGCGAGTTCGGCAAGACGCACCGGCGCCTCGTCGTCAAGGGCGGGCTGCTCGGCACCCGGGTGCTGGCCCCGGCGGACATCGAGCGCGCTGGCCGACATCGAGCCCCGTGAGGTGCTCCTCGCCCGGCTCGCCGGAGGATTCCAGGCACCGCTCGTCAAGGCGGCGGCCTGTTCCAGGCGTTCACCCGCAACTTCGCCTACGGCCTCAAGGCCTACGTCGACCAGCGGGTCGCGGCCGGCGAGGTGCTCGAGCCGGTGCCGCGAGACCGACGCGCGCCGCGGCCGAGGCGTCGCGGAGTCGGCCGACGCCGCAGCTGACGAGGCGGCCGAGGCACGGAGGCCGACGCAACCGCCGAGACGCGCGGCAAGCACCGAGGACGCGCCGGTGGCGGAGACCGAGTAGTCCGCATCACCGGTTCGCACGACCAGAAATCACCAGATCGCACGAACGAAGGAGAGACACACCATGGCAACTGAGCACCGAGAGAGCTTCTCGACGTCTTCAAGAGCATGACGGTCCTCGAGCTGAACGACTTCCTCAAGGCGTTCGAAGAGGAGTTCGACGTGACCGCGGCGGCCCCGGTGGCCGTGGCCGCGGCCGGCGCTCCGGCCGCGGGCGGCGACGCTGCCGGCGGCCGAGGAGCAGGACGAGTTCGACGTCGTCCTCGTCGCGGCCGGCGAGAAGAAGATCAACGTCATCAAGGAAGTCCGGACCCTCACCAGCCTCGGCCTCAAGGAGGCCAAGGACCTCGTCGACGGCGCACCGAAGCCCGTCCTCGAGAAGGTCGCCAAGGAAGACGCCGAGAAGGCGAAGGCCGCAGCTCGAGGAGGCCGGCGCCACCGTCGAGCTCAAGTAGCACGCCTTCCAGGGGCGACGCGTCAGCGGTTCACCGATCCTGGCCCGGAGCCGGGCTTTATCCTCCGGCCACGAAATCTCCAGGCGGCCCCGGCTTCGGGGCTCGTGCTGGACGCGTGTCCTTGCTCACGGGTCATCGCCGCGGCTATGATCCGTCGAGCCGTGTCTGCCCTTTCGCGCCACTGCTGATCCCCGGCCTTGGTCCGCGCGCGCCCATCCGCCTCCCTCACCGCCTGAGGAGCCGCTGTGCCTCGTCTCGCGTCCCGCGAACGTCTGTCCTTCTCCAACCTCCCCGAGGTCCTCCCGCTCCCGGACCTCATCGCCGTCCAGCGCGACTCGTTCCAGTGGTTCCTCGACGAGGGCATCGCCGAGGTCCTGCGCGACATCTCGCCGATCGAGGACTTCACCGGGCACGCTCAAGCTCGAGCTGTCCGACCACGTCTTCGACCCGCCCAAGCACTCGGAGGACGAGTGCCGTCGAGCGGGACATGACCTACGCCCGTCCGCTCTTCGTCACCGCTCGGTTCATGAACGCGACCACCGGTGAGATCAAGGAGCAGACGGTCTTCATGGGGGACTTCCCGATGATGACCGACCGCGGCACCTTCATCATCAACGGCACCGAGCGGATCGTCGTGTCGCAGCTCGTCCGCTCGCCGGGCGTCTACTTCGGCATCACCCCCGACAAGACCCAGCCCGAGAAGGACGTCGTCGACGCCAAGATGATCCCGGGCCGCGGCGCGTGGCTCGAGTTCGAGGTCGACAAGAAGGACATCGTCTACGTCCGGATCGACCGCAAGCGCAAGCAGCCGGTCACGATCCTGCTCAAGGCGCTCGGCTTCGGCGAGTCCGACGACGAGCTGCTGCACCTCATCCTCGACGCGCAACGGCAACCCGTACGAGTCGATGCGCAACACGCTCGACAAGGACAACACCGAGACCGTCGACGAGGCGTTCATCGACATCTACCGGAAGCTGCGCCCGGGTGAGCCGCCGACGCCCGACTCCGCGCGCCAGCTGCTCGAGAACCTCTTCTTCAACCCGAAGCGCTACGACATGGCCAAGGTCGGGCGCCACAAGGTGTCGAAGAAGCTGCGCGACGAGTACGCCGAAGCTGCCCGCTCAAGCAGCTCGGGCTCGACGTCCCGAACGCCGACCCCGAGGCCGGCCCGCTCGACTTCCAGCTCACCAGGGCCGACATCCTCGCCACGGTCTCGTACCTGGTGAAGCTGCACAACAACGAGCCCACGACTACTTCCGCGACGACATCGACCACTTCGGCAACCGCCGGGTGCGCTCGGTCGGCGAGCTGATCCAGAACCAGGTGCGCGTCGGCCTCTCCCGGATGGAGCGGGTCGTGCGCGAGCGCATGACGACCCAGGACGTCGAGGCGATCACGCCCCAGACCCTGATCAACATCCGTCCGGTCGTGGCGGCGATCAAGGAGTTCTTCGGCTCCAGCCAGCTCAGCCAGTTCATGGACCAGACGAACCCGCTCGGCCGGGCTCACCCACAAGCGCCGCCTCTCGGCGCTCGGCCCGGGTGGTCTGTCCCGCGAGCGTGCCGGCTTCGAGGTCCGAGACGTGCACCCGAGCCACTACGGCCGGATGTGCCCGATCGAGACGCCGGAAGGCCCGAACATCGGCCTGATCGGCTACCTGTCGTCGCTTCGCCGCGGATCAACCGGTTCGGCTTCATCGAGACGCCCTACCGCAAGGTCGTCAACGGCCGGTCGCCACCGAGCAGATCGAGTACCTCGCGGCCGACGACGAGGACCGCTACGTCATCGCGCAGGCCAACGCGCCGATCGACGCGCAGGGCAAGTTCGTGAACGCCGAAGGTGCTGGTGCGGGCCGGTCGGCGGCGAGGTGGCGCTACGTCGAGCCGAACGAGGTCGACTACATGGACGTGTCGCCGAAGCAGATCGTCGTCGGTCGCCACCGCGCTGATCCCGTTCCTCGAGCACGACGATGCGAACCGCGCCCTGATGGGCGCCAACATGCAGCGCCAGGCCGTGCCGCCTGCGTCCGGGCGACGGCGCCGTTCATCGGGACCGGTGTCGAGGCCCGCGCCGCTCGCGACGCCGGTGACCTCGTCCTCGCCGAGGGTGACGGCATCGGTCACCGACGTCGACGGGCTACGTCGATCACGGTCGACTACACCACCGGCCGAAGAAGAAGGTCACGTACCGGCTCGACAAGTTCCGCCGGTCGAACCAGGGCACCTGCATCAACCAGAAGCCGCTGGTGCGCGTCGGCGACGAGGTGGCCGAGGGTGACGTGCTCGCCGACGGTCCCTCGACCCACCAGGGTGAGCTGGCCCTCGGCAAGAACCTGCTCGTGGCGTTCATGCCGTGGAAGGGCCACAACTTCGAGGACGCGATCGTCCTCTCGGAGCGCCTCGTGAAGGACGACGTGCTCACCTCGATCCACATCGAGGAGCACGAGATCGACGCCCGTGACACCAAGCTCGGCGCCGAGGAGATCACCCGGGACATCCCGAACCTCTCCGAGGACATCCTCAAGGACCTCGACGAGCGCGGCATCATCCGCATCGGTGCCGAGGTCGGCCCGGGCGACATCCTCGTCGGCAAGGTCACACCCAAGGGCGAGACCGAGCTGACCCCGGAGGAGCGCCTCCTGCGCGCGATCTTCGGTGAGAAGGCGCGCGAGGTCCGTGACACGTCACTCAAGGTGCCCCACGGCGAGACCGGCAAGGTCATCGACGTGCGGGTGTTCTGCCGCGACGACGGCGACGAGCTGCCGCCGGGTGTGAATCAGCTGGTCCGGGTCTACGTCGGCCAGAAGCGCAAGATCAGCGAGGGCGACAAGCTCGCCGGCCGCCACGGCAACAAGGGCGTCATCTCGAAGATCCTGCCGGTCGAGGACATGCCGCTACCTCGCAGACGGCACGCCGGTCGACATCGTGCTCAACCCGCTCGGCGTCCCGAGCCGTATGAACGTCGGTCAGGTGCTCGAGGCCCACCTCGGCTACGCGGCCCGCACGGCTGGGACGGGCAAGCGCGCGGCGACGATCAGCCCGACGCAAGACCCGACCCATCACCGAGCCTGCCGTGTGGGTGATCGACGCCCGGTGTTCGACGGCGCCCACTGGGACGAGACCGAGGATGCCGGCACCCACGGAACCATCGAGGCATCTGTTCGAGACCCTCAACCCCGATGGCGCGGACGGCACCCGGCTGGTGGACACCGACGGCAAGGCGACCGCTGTACGACGGTCGCACCGGCGAGCCGTACGACCAGCCGGTGACCGTCGGCTACATGTACATCCTGAAGCTGTCAGCCACCTCGTCGACGACAAGATCCACGCCCGTTCGACCGGCCCGTACTCGATGATCACCCAGCAGCCGCTGGGTGGGAAGGCGCAGTTCGGTGGCCAGCGCTTCGGGGAGATGGAGGTGTGGGCCCTCGAGGCCTACGGCGCCAGCCTACGCGCTCCAGGAGATCCTCACCATCAAGTCCGACGACGTGCTCGGCCGGGTGAAGGTCTACGAGGCCATCGTCAAGGGCGAGAACATCCCCGAGCCCGGCATCCCCGAGAGCTTCAAGGTGCTCATCAAGGAGATGCAGGCCCTCTGCCTGAACGTGAAGGTCATGAACGAGGAAGGCGAGGAGGTCGAGATCCGCGAGCTCGACGAGGACGCGTTCCGCACCACCGAGGCCCTCGGCATCGACCTCTCGCCGTCCCGAGCGTGGGACCGACGAAGAGGACGCGGCCCGCGCGCAACTCGATGCCCTGACCGACCCGACGCGACCGCAGTAGTTCCGCCGACGACGAAGCAACACGAGAAGCGAGGCACTAGGTGCACGACGTCAACGACTCCGCCCGGACTGTCCATCTCGCTGGCGACGGCCGAACAGATCCGCACCTGGTCGCAACGGTGAGGTCAAGAAGCCCGAGACGATCAACTACCGCACGCTCAAGCCCGAGAAGGACGGCTTGTTCTGCGAGAAGATCTTCGGGCCGACCAAGGACTGGGAGTGCTACTGCGGCAAGTACAAGCGCGTCCGCTTCAAGGGCATCATCTGCGAGCGCTGTGGCGTCGAGGTCACGCGCTCGAAGGTGCGCCGTGAGCGGATGGGCCACATCGAGCTCGCCGCGCCCGTCACCCACATCTGGTACTTCAAGGGTGTCCCGAGCCGGCTCGGCTACCTGCTCGACATCGCGCCGAAGATCCTCGAGAAGGTCATCTACTTCGCCGCGCACCTGATCACCTGGGTCGACGACGAGAAGCTCCACACCGACCTTCCCGAGCTCGAGGCCGAGATCCGTGCCGAGATCGGCGGAAGAGGAGAAGCGACCTCGAGCTCGACATCGAGGCGCGCTACCAGGAGTTCGAGAACGAGCTCGGCGGAGTCGAGGAGCGCGGCGGCAAGAAGGCCGACCTCGAGCGGGCCGAGAAGGCCTCAGACAAGGACGTCGAGGAGCTGCGCGAGCCCGCCCAGTCCGAGCATCGACTTCCTGAAGTCGGTCTGGGACACGATTCGCAGCCCTCAAGCCGAAGCAGCTCATCGACGACGAGCGCGTCTGGCGCGAGATCCGCGACCGCTACCGGAGTACTTCGCCGGCGGCATGGGTGCCGAGGCGGTCAAGGACCTCATCTCCCGCCTCGACCTTTCGGCCGAGGAGGTGGAGCCTCAAGGAGATCATCGCGACCTCAAGGGCCAGCGCAAGGCCAAGGCGATCAAGCGCCTGAAGGTGATCTCGGCGTTCAACCGCATCGATGAGGACGGCCGCCCGATCAACTCGCCCATGGGCATGGTGCTCGACGCCGTGCCGGTGATCCCGCCGGACCTGCGCCCGATGGTGCAGCTCGACGGTGGCCGATTCGCCACCTCCGACCTCAACGACCTCTACCGCCGGGTGATCAACCGCAACAACCGGCTCAAGCGCCTGCTCGACCTCGGCGCGCCCGAGATCATCATCAACAACGAGAAGCGCATGCTCCAGGAGGCCGTCGACGCGCTGTTCGACAACGGCCGTCGCGGCCGTCCGGTCACCGGCCCGGGCAACCGCGCGCTCAAGTCGCTCTCCGACATGCTCAAGGGCAAGCAGGGTCGGTTCCGTCAGAACCTGCTCGGCAAGCGCGTCGACTACTCGGGCCGTTCGGTCATCGTCGTCGGCCCGCAGCTCAAGCTCCAGCAGTGCGGTCTGCCCAAGCAGATGGCGCTCGAGCTGTTCAAGCCGTTCGTGATGAAGCGGCTCGTCGACCTCGAGTACGCGCAGAACATCAAGTCGGCCAAGCGGATGGTCGAGCGCGCCCGCCCGCAGGTGTGGGACGTGCTCGAGGAGGTCATCAAGGAGCACCCGGTGTTCCTCAACCGTGCGCCGACCCTGCACCGTCTCGGCATCCAGGCCTTCGAGCCGGTGCTGGTGGAGGGCAAGGCCATCCAGATCCACCCGCTCGTGTGCGCGGCGTTCAACGCCGACTTCGACGGTGACCAGATGGCGGTCCACCTCCCGCTGTCGTCCGAGGCTCAGGCCGAGGCGCGGCTGCTGATGCTCTCGGCGCACAACATCCTGTCGCCGGCGCACGGCCGTCCGATCGCGGTGCCGACGCCAGGACATGATCATCGGCGCCTACTACCTCTCCGAGAGGTCGACGGCGCGCCGGGTGACGGGCCGGGTCGTTCTCGTCGCTCGACGAGGCACGGATGGCCTACGAACTGCGTCGACGCGCAGCGCCGCAGACGAGGCTGTCGATCCACGCCCGTATCAAGGTGTCGGGTGCCGGCCGACCGCTTCCCGGCCGACGACTTCCCGGCGCGGCAGCGCTGGGACGACGGCGCCGGCACGTGGGTCGAGGACCCGGCGGCGGACGGCAGTCGTCGTGCAAGCGTCGCACCGGAACGGCAACGGCGACGCGTCGGTGCTGGTGGAGACCACCCTCGGTCGGCTGCTCTTCAACGAGGCGTTCCCGCCGGACTTCCCGTTCGTCAGGACAAGGTCCTGAAGAAGCGCGACCTCACCGACGTCGATCGGAATGCTCGTCGACACGCTACTCGAAGGCCGAGGTCGCCACGAGCCTCGACAACTCTGAAGGACCTCGGCTTCGAGTTCGCGACCCGCTCGGGCCTCACGATCTCGATCGCCGACATCCGCACGCCGCTGGCCAAGGACGGCGCTTCTCGACAAGCTTCGAGGCCGAGGCCGAGAAGGTCGAGCAGCAGTTCGACCGCGGCATCATCACCGACGACGAGCGGCGCCAGAAGGAGATCGAGATCTGGACCGACGCCACGAACCAGGTGACCGAGGACGCCATGCAGGTCGAGCTGCGGGCCGAGCAGTTCAACCCCATCGAGATGATGGTGGGCTCGGGTGCCCGAGGCAACGTCATGCAGGTCCGTCAGATCGCCGGTATGCGTGGTCTGGTGGCCAACCCTCGCGGTGAGATCATCCCTCGCCCGATCAAGCGAACTTCCGTGAAGGCCTCTCGGTCCTCGAGTACTTCATCTCGACCCACGGTGCCCGCAAGGGTCTCGCCGACACCGCCCTCCGGACCGCCGACTCCGGCTACCTGACCCGTCGACTCGTCGACGTCGCCCAGGAGCTCATCGTCCGCGAGGAGGACTGCGGCAGTCGACCCGCGGGATCTGGATCGACGAGGTCGACGACCGACCCGAGCACCGCCGGGTCCTCGAGACCCGGCTGCGTGGGCCGTTGCCTCGCCGAGGACGTCACGCTCGCCGACGGCGAGGTGTCCGCGCCCGAGGCAACGCTCGAGGGCTGTCGCGGACGACGGCACGCCGAGGCGTCCGTGCGCCAGCGAGACCCCGGCTTCGACCGGGTGCGCGGTGCGCGTCGGTGCTCGACCTGCGACTCGAGTCGAGGGCGTGTGCCAGCACGTGCTACGGCACGATGCTCGCCACCGGCAAGCTCGTCGAGCGCGGTGAGGCCGTCGGCATCATCGCCGCCCAGTCGATCGGTGAGCCGGGCACCCAGCTCACCATGCGGACCTTCCACACCGGTGGCGTCGCGGGTGAGGACATCACCCACGGTCTGCCCCGTGTCGTCGAGCTCTTCGAGGCCCGCACGCCCAAGGGCGCGGCCATGCTGGCCGAGTCGTCGGGCGTCGTGCGCCTCGGCGAGAACGAGAAGGGCGAGCGCATCGCTGACCGTCGTCGCCGACGACGGCAACGAAGAGGAGCACGCAGTGTCTCGGCGGACGCACCTCGCGCCGGTCACGTCGACGGGCCAGGAGGTCGCAGGCCGGCGACCAGCTCATCGGTGACGAGAAGGCGTCGCTCGACCCGAAGAAGATCCTCGAGATCCGAGGGCATCCGCACGACCCAGGAGTACCTGGTGGACGAGGTGCAGCAGGTGTACCGGGAGCAGGGTGTGTCGATCCACGACAAGCACGTCGAGGTGATCGTCCGCCAGATGCTGCGCCGGGTCGCGGTGTCGGAGCCCGGCGACTCGGCGTTCCTGCCCGGCGAGAAGGTCGACGCCCGCGAGTTCGCCGACGAGAACCGCCGCTCTGGTCGAGGAGGGCAAGCAGCCGGCCGAGGGTCGTCCCGAGCTCATGGGGATCACCAAGGCGTCGCTGGCCACCGAGTCGTGGCTCTCGGCGGCGTCGTTCCAGGAGACCACCCGGGTGCTCACCGAGGCCGCGATCGAGGGCCGAACGACAGCCTCTACGGTCTCAAGGAGAACGTGATCATCGGCAAGCTCATCCCGGCCGGGACGGGCATGCCGCGAGTACCGCGACATCGAGACCGAGGCGCCCGACTACGAGCCCCTGCCCTTCTACTCGTCGGACGACGACAGCGACTCGACCTCGCCGAGTGGCTGCGGGACACCTCGCGACACCCGGTCCGAGGCGACTCGACCCGAGCCTCCTCGTGCCGGCGCTGCCCACCTGGTCGTCCGAGCCCTCCGGGCCTGATCGCGGTCCCGGAGCCAGAGCCGGAGCTCCGGCGAGCGCCTAGAGGCCGCGTCCGGCGAATGACGCCAGGAGTCGCGAGCACTCCGAGGTGGCGCCGTCCCGGCAGCGCCACCTCTGACTCGGGACGGTGCTGTCCGTCTCTCCCTTCGGTCGATACCGGACTGGCCGACTGGCTTGTACCACGCCGATCGGGCCTAGCCTTCGAGGCCTGTGTGACCGGCTCCGGTCGCACGATGTCGAGGCGCCCGGCGTTCACGACGCCAGAGTCCCTCGCGGTATCCGCAACTTCTCGAGGAAGCCAACGCGTGTGCCCACGATCGCAGCAGCTCGTCCGCAAGGGGCGGGAGATCAAGTCGACGAAGTCGAAGACGCCGGCGCTCAAGGGTGCGCCCCAGCGTCGCGGCGTCTGCACGCGCGTGCTACACCACCACCCCGAAGAAGCCGAACTCGGCGCTGCGCAAGGTCGCCCGTGTCCGGCTGTCGTCGGGCATCGAGGTCACGGCCTACATCCCGGGCATCGGCCACAACCTCCAGGAGCACTCGATCGTGCTCGTGCGCGGCGGTCGTGTGAAGGACCTGCCGGGTGTCCGCTACAAGATCGTCCGTGGCGCGCTCGACGCGAGCGGCGTCACCAACCGCAAGCAGGCCCGTAGCCGCTACGGCGCGAAGCGAGAGGGCTGATCGATGCCGCGCAAGGGTCCTGCCCCCCGTCGTGACCTCGTGCCCGACCCCGTCTACCGGTCGGTCGTCGTCACCCAGCTCGTCAACAAGGTCCTCCAGGACGGCAAGCGCTCGATCGCCGAGCGCATCGTCTACGACGCGCTGGCCGAGATCGAGAAGCAAGACCGGTGGCGACCCGATCCCCACGCTGAAGCGCGCGGTCGAGAACGTGCGCCCGGCCCTCGAGGTCCGTAGCCGACGCGTCGGTGGTGCCACCTACCAGGTGCCCGGTCGAGGTGCGCCCGCGCCGGGCGACCACGCTCGCGATCCGCTGGATCGTGGGCTACTCGCGGCAGCGGCGCGAGAAGACGATGGCGGAGCGTCTCGCGGCGGAGCTGCTCGACGCCAGCAACGGGGTCGGCGCGGCCATCAAGCGCAAGGACGACCTGCAGAAGATGGCCGAGTCGAACAAGGCGTTCGCTCACTACCGCTGGTAGGGCGTGCGTGTCCGGGCCGACGCCGGCACCCGCCCAATCGCTGCAGCCACATGCGCTCGCTCCGCTCGCGAACTCGACTCGACGGCACGCGGCTGGACCTGCGTTCGGCCCCTGCCATCGATCACAGCGGCGAGACGACGAACGACGAGGATCAGAGCGATGGCCGACGAAAATGGCAAAGGAAGCACCGGTCATCCGGGACGTTCCCGCTGTCGCGGATGCGCAACATCGGGATCATGGCCCACATCGACGCGGGCAAGACCACGACGACCGAGCGCATCCTCTACTACACCGGTCGTACCTACAAGATCGGCGAGGTCCACGAAGGCGCGGCGGTCATGGACTGGATGGTCCAGGAGCAGGAGCGCGGCATCACGATCACCAGCGCGGCCACCACCTGCAAGTGGCGCGACATGCTGGATCAACATCATCGACACGCCCGGCCACGTCGACTTCACGGTCGAGGTCGAGCGGTCGCTGCGCGTCCTCGACGGCGCGGTCGCGGTGTTCGACGCGGTCGCCGGCGTGGAGCCCCAGACCGAGACGGTCTGGCGTCAGGCCAACAAGTACAACGTCCCGCGGATGTGCTTCGTCAACAAGATGGACCGCGTCGGCGCCGACTTCTACCGCTGCGTCGACATGATCAAGGACCGGCTCGACGCCGACGGTCGGCCCTCGTCCAGCTGCCCGATCGGCGCCGAGAGCGAGTTCCAGGGCGTCGATCGACCTGCTGCGGATGAAGGCGCTGGTCTGGGACGACGGGATGGGCGAGAGACTTCGACACCGTCGACATCCCGGCCGACATGCTCGACGACGCCGAGACCTGGCGCCACGAGCTCGTCGACGTCGTCTCGCCAGTTCGACGAGAACGTGCTCGAGAAGTACGTCGGCGAGGAGGAGATCACCGCCGAGGACCTCCGCAACGCGGTCCGCGCCCGCGACGATCAGCGCGGGCATCGTCCCGATCCTCTGCGGCACGGCGTTCAAGAACAAGGGTGTGCAGCCGCTGCTCGATGCCGTCGTCGACTACCTGCCGAGCCCGGTCGACGTCGCGCGCGATCGTCGGCACCGACATCAAGAGCGAGGAGGAGATCGACTCGCAAGGCCGACGACGACGAGCCGTTCTCGGCGCTCGCGTTCAAGATCATGAGCGACCCGTACGTCGGCAAGCTCACGTACTTCCGCGTCTACTCCGGCAAGCTCGTCGGCCGGCAGCTCGGTGCTCAACGCGACCAAGGACAAGAAGGAGCGGGTCGGCCGCATCCTCCAGATGCACGCGAACCACCGCGAGGACAAGGACGCCGTGTTCGCGGGCGACATCGTGGCTGCGGTCGGACTCAAGAACACCACCACGGGTGACACGCTCTGCGACCCGGCGCAGCCGATCGTGCTCGAGCGGATGGAGTTCCCCGAGCCGGTGATCTCGGTGGCGATCGAGCCCAAGACCAAGGTCGACCAGGACAAGCTGGGCAAGGCGCTCGGCGCGCTCTCCGAGGAGGACCCGACCTTCCAGGTCCGCACCGACGACGAGACCGGCCAGACGATCATCTCGCGGCATGGGCGAGCTGCACCTCGACGTGCTCGTCGACCGGATGATGCGGGAGTTCTCGCGTCGCGGCCAACGTCGGCAAGCCGCAGGTGGCGTACCGCGAGACGATCACCCAGACCGGTCGAGAAGGTCGAGGAGCGCTACGTCCGCCAGACCGGCGGTCGTGGCCAGTACGGCCACGTGGTCATCAGCCTGGAGCCCACCGGTCCCGGCGGCGGCTACGAGTTCGTCGACAAGATCAAGGGCGGCGTGATCCCGCGGGAGTACATCCCGGCGGTCGACGCCGGGATCCAGGAGGCACTCGAGGGCGGCGTCGTCGCCGGCTACTCCGCTCGTCGACGTCCGGGCGATCCTCACCTTCGGGTCGTACCACGACGTCGACTCCGAGCGAGATGGCGTTCAAGATCGCCGGCTCGATGGCGCTCAAGAAGGCCGTTCGGCTGGCGAAGCCGGTCCTGCTCGAGCCGATCATGCAGGTCGAGGTCGTCACGCCCGAGGACTACATGGGCGACGTGATCGGCGACCTCAACGTCCCGCCGGGGCAAGGTCGAGGGCATGGAGCAGCGCGGCACCTCCCACGTCGTGAACGCCAAGGTGCCGCTGGCGAGATGTTCGGCTACGTTGGAGACCTTCGTTCGCGTACCCAAGGGCGCGCGACGTACACGATGCAGTTCGACTCGTACGCATCAGGTGCCGGAGTCGATCGCGCAGGAGATCATCGCCGGATCCGCGGCGAGTAGCCCCGCACCGGCTTCCAAGAGATTCCCGGCGGGCGGCCACACGCGCCCGGCGGCAAAGAGCACACCAGAAACGCAGCAGTCGGAGCGAGTGCCCGCGAGGCGGGTATCGCGCTTTCGCAACGAACGGAGACAGAAAAGATGGCCAAGGAGAAGTTCGAGCGGAAGAAGCCGCATTTGAACATCGGGACGATTGGTCATATCGACCATGGGAAGACGACGTTGACGGCGGCGATCACGAAGGTGTTGTCGGACGCGAACCCGAACGTACCGCCACGGCGTTCGACATGATCGACAAGGCGCCCGAGGAGAAGGCGCGTGGGATCACGATCTCGATCTCGCATGTGGAGTACGAGACGGAGACGCGCCACTACGCGCACGTGGACTTGCCCGGCCATGCGGATTACATCAAGAACATGATCACGGGTGCGGCCCAGATGGATGGTGCGATCTTCGTGGTCGCGGCGACGGATGGTCCGATGCCCCAGACGCGTGAGCATGTGGTGCTGGCCCGTCAGGTCGGTGTGCCGTCGATCGTGGTGGCGTTGAACAAGGCCGACATGGTCGATGACGAGGAGACTTCTCGAGCTGGTCGAGCTCGAGGTTCGTGAGCTGCTGAACGAGTACGAGTTCCCGGGTGACGACACGCCGATCGTTCGGGTTTCGGCGCTGAAGGCGCTCGAGGGTGACGCGGAGTGGTGCCGGGGTCCAGGAGCTGATGAATCAGGTCGACGCCTTCATCCCCGAGCCGGTCCGTGAAATCGACAAGCCGTTCCTGATGCCGATCGAGGACGTGTTCACGATCACCGGTCGTGGCACGGTCGTGACGGGCCGGGTCGAGCGGGGGATCGTGCACGTCAGCGACGAGATCGAGATCGTCGGGCTGCGAGACACGCAGAAGACGATCTGTACCGGTGTGGAGATGTTCCGCAAGCTCCTCGACGAGGGTCAGGCAGGCGACAACATCGGTGCCTTGCTGCGTGGAACGAAGAAGGAGGATGTGGAGCGTGGTCAGGTGCTCGCCAAGCCGGGTTCGATCACGCCGCACACGGACTTCTCGGCGCAGGTCTACATCCTGACCAAGGAAGAAGGCGGCCGACACACGCCGTTCTTCTCCAACTATCACCCGCAGTTCTACTTCCGCACCACCGACGTCACCGGCACGATCAGCCTGCCCGAGGGCACCGAGATGGTCATGCCGGGCGACAACACGGAGATGGTGGTGCAGCTCCAGAAGCCCATCGCCATGGAAGAGGGTCTGCGGTTCGCCATCCGTGAGGGTGGTCGCACCGTCGGCGCCGGTCGCGTCACCAAGATCGACAAGTAGAGACGGGCGACCCGCGACATGGCCCAGAAGATCCGCATCCGTCTCAAGGCGTACGACCACGAGATCATCGATCAGTCGACGAAGAAGATCGTCGAGACGGTTGTCCGGACCGGAGCGCGTGTGCGGGGACCCGTGCCGCTGCCGACCGAGATCCACCGGTACTGCGTCATTCGGGGGCCGCACGTCGACAAGGACTCTCGTGAGCACTTCGAGATGCGGATCCACAAGCGCCTCCTCGACATCGTCGAGCCGGCGGGCAAGACCGTCGAATCCCTCCAGCGGCTGGACCTGCCGGCGGGCGTCGACATCGAAATCAAGATTCAAGGGGTCTGAACCGGGCCACTCCGCTCCCGCTGGCTATTAGGAGTCTCAGGTCCGGTCTCTCAGTCCGGAACCCGGGAGCCCGGGTGGCACGGGGTGTGAGCCATTTGGGTTGGGCCGGGTCCACCAAGTAAGGTCCGCAAGCTCTTTCAACTGACGTCCGTGAAGGCCTCACCCGCCACTCGGGAGTGGAACCGCACGGCACAACCGAACCAGCGCTCCGCCGGGAACCTTCTCGGTGGAGCGTTCGCGTGCGGGTCTTCGGATCCGCAGAGAAGGCGAAACGATGGCTTCCAAGGGAATCCTGGGGCGCAAGCTCGGCATGACCCAGGTCTGGGACGAGGAACACCGGGTCATCCCGGTGACCGTGATCCAGGCCGGGCCCTGCCATGTCTCGCAACTGAAGACCCCCGAGCGTGACGGCTACGCCGCAGTGCAACTCGCGTTCGGTGAGACGAAGGCCCGCCGGCTGAGCAAGCCCGAGCTGGGGCATCTCGAGGCGGCGGGCGTCGCCGCGTCGAAGCATCTCGTGGAGCTGCGGGTCGACGAACTCGCTGACTTCACCCTCGGCCAGGCGATCACGGTGGACGTGTTCGAGAAGGGTGACCGTGTCGACGTCACCGGCGTCTCGAAGGGCAAGGGCTTCAGTGGTGGGATGAAACGCCACAACTTCAAGGGTCAGGGCGCATCGCACGGAAACCACAAGAAGCACCGTGCGCCCGGCTCGATCGGAGCGTGCGCGACGCCGGCTCGTGTCTTCAAGGGCATGCGCATGGCGGGCCAGCTCGGCAACGTCCGGACGACGACACTCAACCTCGAGGTCATCGAGAGCGATCCCGAGCGCAACCTGCTGCTCGTGCGCGGCGCAGTCCCGGGCCCGAACGGCGGTCTGGTGTTCGTCCGCAACGGTGTGAAAGCGGGTGCCAAATGAGCGCGGTGACCGTCAAGAACCAAGCCGGCGCCGATGCGGGGACCGTGGAGCTTCCGGACGCGATCTTCGGCATCGAGCCCAACGTCGCCTTGATGCACCAGGTCGTGACTGCGCAGCTCGCGGCGGCGCGCGCGGGAACTCACAGCACCAAGACCCGTGCCGAGGTCGCCGGCGGCGGCGCCAAGCCCTGGCGCCAGAAGGGCACGGGGCGCGCCCGGCAAGGTTCGATTCGCTCGCCGCAGTGGCGCGGTGGTGGCGTTGCTCACGGCCCGAAGCCACGGTCGTACCGGCAGCGCACACCCAAGAAGATGGTCCGGCTCGCGTTGGTGTGTGCTCTCTCCGACCGGGCGTTGCAGTCGCGCGTCATGGTCGTCGATGGTTGGACGTTCGACCCGCCCCGCACGAAGGACGCCATTACCGCGCTGACCGCCTTGGACCTGCGCCCCGCGGACGCTCGTGCGCCGCGCGTGCTCCTCGTCATGGACCGCACCGACGAGGCCGCATGGAAGTCGTTCCGCAATCTCGGTGACCGCGTGCAGATCGTCCTGCCGGAGGAACTGAACGCCTACGACGTCCTGGTCAACGATTGGCTGGTCTTCACGAGCGCCACGCTCGAGGCGACCGTCAGCCGCCTGACCAGCGGGACCTCGGCGACCGGGGAGGAGGCGGCATGAGCACTGCCCGCCTCGAGCCGTCAGCGTCGAAGACGCAGGAGTCGATCAGATGAAGAACGTGCGCGACGTCATCCTTCGCCCGGTCGTGTCCGAGAAGTCGTATGCGGCGCTGGACTCGAACGTCTATACGTTCGAGGTCGCGCCCACCGCGAACAAGGTTGAGATCCGACAGGCAGTCGAGTTCATCTTCGGTGTCAAGGTGACCAACGTGAACACGTTGAACCGCGCCGGCAAGCGCAAGCGCAATCGGAAGACCGGGACCTGGGGCCAGCGGGCCAACCAGAAGCGCGCGGTGGTCTCACTCGCGCCCGGTGACTCGATCGAGATCTTCGGGAGCTGACGATGGCGATTCGCAAACGCAAGCCCACCTCACCGGGTCGACGGTTCCAGTCGGCATCGGACTTCGGCGAGATCACGAAGGCCAAGCCTGAGCGCTCGTTGGTCAAGCCCAGGCCACGCACGGGCGGTCGCAACAGCTACGGACGAATGACGTCGCGCCATCGCGGTGGCGGGCACAAGCGGCAATACCGCGTGATCGACTTCCGTCGGAACAAGGACGGGGTGCCCGCGAAGGTCGCGGCCATCGAATACGACCCCAATCGCAACGCCCGCATCGCGCTGCTGCACTACCGCGACGGGGAGAAGCGCTACATCCTGGCCCCGTCAGGAGTCAGCGTCGGCGACATGCTCCAGAGTGGGCAGGGCTCAGAGATCCGCCCGGGCAACTCCCTGCCGCTGCGCTACATCCCGGTCGGTACCGTGGTCCACAACGTCGAACTCAAGCCGGGAGCCGGCGGCAAGATGGGCCGAGGCGCCGGCGCGGCGATCCAGTTGGTCGCCAAGGAGGGGCAGTACGCCACCGTGCGTCTGCCGTCGACCGAAATGCGGCGCGTCGCCATCGATTGCCGGGCGACCGTCGGTTCGGTGGGGAACTCCGAAGCGGCGTTGATATCGGTCGGCAAGGCCGGACGAAACCGGTGGAAGGGCAAGCGCCCTCACGTGCGCGGCGTTGCCATGAACCCCGTTGACCACCCGCTCGGCGGTGGTGAGGGCAAGACCTCCGGTGGTCGCCACCCGGTCTCGCCCTGGGGCAAGCCCGAGGGTCGGACTCGCAAGAAGGGCAAGTCGTCCGACCAGATGATCGTCCGTCGTCGCCGCAGCCGCGGCAGTCGGAGGTAAGGCGCGATGCCTCGCAGCCTCAAAAAGGGACCGTTTGTCGACGACCACCTGCGGATGAAGGTCGAACGCATGAACGAGGCCGGTGACCGAAAGGTCATCAAGACCTGGTCGCGTCGTTCGACGATCACGCCCGACTTCGTCGGTCACACCATCGCCGTCCACGACGGTCGCAAGCACGTGCCGGTGTACGTCAGCGAGGCGATGGTGGGTCACAAGCTCGGCGAGTTCGCGCCGACGCGCACGTTCCGGTACCACGCCGGCCAGGAACGGCAGGGACGTCGATGACCGCGCGCGTGTCCTTCGTCACCACCGGCGTCGCCGGCAAAGTGCGTCAGGTGCTCCACCTGATCCACGGCCTCGATATCGCCGAAGCGCGCGAGATCCTGCGCTTCAGTCAGCGTGGCCTCGCGGACGAGCTCGCGAAGCTGCTCGACTCGGCGGTCGCCAATGCCGAGCACAACGACCACATCGCGAGCGACGAGCTGTTCATCTCCGAGGCGTGGGCCGACGAAGGACCGACGATGAAGCGGTTGCGCCCCCGTGCCCGCGGCCGTGGCACCAAGATTCTCAAGCGGACGAGCCACATCACCGTCGTGGTCTCGCGTTACTCCGATGACGAGCTGCGGGCCGCGCCGAGCGTGAGGCCGCGTCCGGGACTGGCGCGGCGGCCGAGCGCCGCCGCCGCCTGAGCCGAGGTCGTCGGGTCGCTGCCAGCACAGCCGCGCAAGCGGATCACGATCACGATCACGATCACGAACACGGCGAGACCCCGGCGGAACCCGAGGCGCTCGTCGAGGACTCGACGGACGCGAGCGGGCCCGACGCGGCGTCGGCCGAGGACGAAGGCGCGACCGAGGACGCTCCCGCCGGAGCGGACACCGACGAAGAATCCGGCGAGACGTCGGAGGGAGAGAACTAATGGGCCAGAAGGTCAACCCGTACGGGTTCCGCCTTGGCGTCACCACCGACTGGAAGTCACGGTGGTTCGCCGAGGACGAGGAGTACAAGGATCTCCTCATCGAGGACTGGAAGATCCGCGACTACCTGCGCAAGGAACTCCCGCACGCCATGGTGAGCCGGATCGAGATCGAGCGCACACGTGACCGGCTTCGGGTCGACGTCTACACCGCGCGTCCCGGCATCGTGATCGGTCGTCGCGGCGCCGAGGCCGACCGGCTGCGCGCCGGCCTGCTCAAGATCACGGGCAATCCGAAGATCCACTTCAACATCCAGGAGATCAAGCAGCCCGAGCTCGACGCGACGCTCATCGCCCAGGGTGTGGCCGACCAGTTGACGGGCCGGGTGTCCTTCCGTCGGGCGATGAAGCGGGCGGTGCAGACCGCGATGAAGGCCGGCGCCCACGGCATCCGGGTGCAGTGTGGTGGTCGGCTCGGTGGCGCCGAGATGAGCCGCAAGGAGTGGTACCGCGAGGGTCGTGTGCCGCTGCACACGCTCCGCGCCGACATCGACTACGGCCAGGCCGAGGCCCGAACGACCTTCGGGCGGATCGGCGTGAAGGTGTGGATCTACAAGGGTGAGATCCTCCCCTACAAGACGGCGGCCGAGGACAAGATCGCCCGGGAGGCCGCGATGGCGGTGGGCGAGCCCGCCGGTCCGACCGGCCGGCGGGTCGTGAGCGCCGGTGGCGGTCGCCGCCGGCCGGAGTCCGAGCCGGTCGACGAGGCGGCCGTGGACGAGGCCGATCGACGAGGCGGCACCCCTGGTGAAGGAGGCCGATCCCGAGCTCGAGCGCCTCCTCGCCGAGGAAGAGGAGATCGAGCGCCGGACGCGCCAGCACCACGAAGCGCCGAAGTTCCACGGCGACGAGGACTGAGGTTGGCTGAGCGACGAGCGACCACGTCACACCAGTCCGTTTCGCAACTGGAGCGAGTGCGACCATGTTGATGCCGAAGAAGGTCCGTCACCGCAAGACGCACCGCGGCCGCATGACCGGCGCGGCGAAGGGCGGCACCAAGATCACCTTCGGCGACTTCGGGATCCAGGCGCTCGAGCCCGGTTGGATCACCAACCGCCAGATCGAGGCCGCCCGTATCGCGATGACCCGCTACATCAAGCGTGGCGGCAAGGTGTGGATCAACATCTTCCCGGACAAGCCCGTCACCCAGAAGCCGGCCGAGACCCGCATGGGTTCGGGCAAGGGCAACCCCGAGCACTGGGTCGCCGTGGTGAAGCCGGGACGTGTGATGTTCGAGCTGTCCGGTGTGCCCGAGCCGCCGCCCGCGAGGCGATGCGGCTCGCGCAGCACAAGCTCCCGATCAAGACGCGCTTCATCGTGCGCCAGGAAGAGGCGTAGAAGCGATGACAAGGCGAACGAACTGGCGAGAGCTCAACGACGCCGAGCTGCAGACCAGCTGCGAAGCGTTCAAGGAAGAGCTGTTCAACCTGCGTTTCCAGAACGCGACCGGTCAGCTCGACAACAGCACCCGGCATCGCGCAGGTCCGCCGGGAGGTCGCTCGGCTGCGAGACGCTCTTCGGGCTCGCGAGATCGAAGCGGCCGAAGCGCTGATTGCCGCCGAGGAAGGTTGACGATGGCCGACGAGCAGGCGACCGAGGCATCGGCCCAACGGACGCAAGGTCCGTGAGGGCATCGTGGTCTCGGCGAAGATGGACAAGACGGTCGTGGTCGCGGTCATCGACCGCGTGCAGCACCGCCGGTACGGCAAGACGCTGCAGCGGACGAAGCGGCTCTACGCCCACGACGACGCGAACGACGTGCGCGAGGGCGACCGGGTCCGGGTGACCGAGACGCGGCCGCTGTCGAAGCAGAAGCGCTGGCGGGTCGTCGAAGTGCTCGAACGGGCCCGGTGACTCGGTGATCCAGCAGGAGAGCCGACTCAGGGTCGCCGACAACTCCGGCGCACGCGAGGTGCTGTGCATCAAGGTCCTCGGCGGCAGCCGGCGACGGTACGCCGGCATCGGCGACGTCTTCGTGGCCACGGTCAAGGACGCCGTACCCGGTGCGGCCGTCAAGAAGGGTGACGTCGTGAAGTGCGTCGTCGTGCGCACGAAGAAGGAGCGGCGTCGCCCGGACGGCAGCTACATCCGCTTCGACGAGAACGCCGCGGTGCTCATCAACGACCAGATGCAGCCGCGGGGCACGCGCATCTTCGGCCCGGTGGGCCGCGAGCTGCGCGACCGCAAGTTCATGCGCATCGTGTCGCTCGCCCCGGAGGTGATCTGACCATGAAGCTCAAGAAGGGCGACAAGGTCCAGGTGATCGCGGGCAAGGACCTCGGCAAGCAGGGCGAGATCACCCGGGTGCTCCGCGAGTCGCGACAGGGTCATCGTCGACGGCGTCAACGTGGCCAAGCGCCACCAGCGGGCGACGCAACGCGACGATGCAGGGCGGGATCATCGACAAGGACATGCCGATCCACGTGTCGAACGTGGCGATCGTGTGCAGCACCTGCGGTCCGCACCCGGATCGGCTACCGCTTCGAGGGGGACGAGAAGATCCGCGTGTGCCGCAAGTGCGGGAAGGACCTGTGATGGCGACGGCGACCGTGCCCACGGCTCAAGGACCGGTACGAGACCGAGCTGCGGCACGCGCTCCAGCAGGAGCTCGGACTCGGCAACGTCATGGAAGTGCCGCGGATGGTGAAGATCGTCCTCAACTGCGGGGTGGGCCAGGCCACCCAGCAAGCGTCGCTGCTCGACGGCGCGGTGGCCGACCTCACGCTGATCACCGGGCAGAAGCCGCTGGTGACCAAGGCGAAGAAGTCGATCGCGGCGTTCAAGCTCCGTGAGGGCAACGCGATCGGCGCCAAGGTCACGTTGCGCGGCGCCCGGATGTGGGAGTTCTACGACCGTCTCGTGAGCATCGCGATCCCTCGCATCCGTGACTTCCGTGGCCTGAACCCGAAGCTCGTTCGACGGCCGGGGCAACTACACGTTCGGCGTGACCGAGCAGTTGATCTTTCCCGAGATCGACTACGACAAGATCGACACCGTCCGCGGCATGGACGTGACGATCGTGACGACGGCGGAGACCGACGAGCAGGGACGTGCGCTCCTGCGTGCGCTCGGGTTCCCGTTCCGTCGCGAGACCCAGCAGGGGTAATCGATGGCCAAGAAGGCACTCATCCAAGAAGCAGCAGCGCGAGCCGAAGTTCAAGGTGCGCGGGTACACGCGGTGCCGCCGGTGCGGCCGGCCGCGTTCGGTGTACCGGAAGTTCGGCCTGTGCCGGGTGTGCTTCCGCGAGATGGCGCACGCAGGGGAGATCCCCGGCGTGACCAAGGCATCGTGGTGAGGGGGGCCGAGCCGTGACGATGACCGACCCCATCGCGGACATGCTCACCCGGTCTGCGGAACGCGAACACGGCGTTCCACGACGACGTGGTGATGCCGCGCTCCAAGGTGAAGGAAGCGCTGGCGAAGATCCTCGTGAGCGAGGGCTACGTCGAGGGCTTCTCCGTGGAGCACGACCCCGAGCGTCCGTCGGCACGGCTGCGCATCACGCTCAAGTACACCCCGACCGCAAGCGCACGATCTCCGGCCTGCGCCGGGTGTCGAAGCCCGGGCTGCGCGTGTACACCAAGGCGACCGATGTCCCCGGGTGCTCGGGGGCATGGGCATCGCCATCCTGTCGACGAACCAGGGTCTGATGACCGACCGCGAGGCGCGTCAGCGCCGCGTGGGCGGCGAGATCCTCTGCCACGTCTGGTAGGTCGAGATGTCACGAATCGGTAAGCAGCCCATCCCCGTCCCCGTCCGGCGTCGACGTGACCATCGACGAGCCGCGTCGTGGTCGTCAAGGGCCCGAAGGGCACGCTCGAGCACGAGGTCCCGGCCACGATCACCGTCGCCCGCGACGGCGACGACCTCGTCGTGACGCGCCCCGACGACGAGCGCGAGAACCGGTCGCTGCACGGTCTCACCCGCTCGCTCGTCGTCGAACATGGTCACCGGCGTGTCGGAGGGCTTCACCAGCGACCTCGAGATCGTCGGCGTCGGTTACCGCGCCGATCGCCCAGGGCCCGGCGAAGATCGAGCTCCAGCTCGGCTTCTCGCACCCGGTGTTCGTCGACGCGCCCGACGGCATCACCTTCGACGTGCCCGACCCCGACCCGGATCACCGTCTCGGGGCCGACAAGCAGCTCGTCGGCCAGGTGGCCGCCGACATCCGCAAGCTCCGCAAGCCCGAGCCCTACAAGGGCAAGGGCATCCGGTACTCCGACGAGCGCGTGCTGCGCAAGGCCGGCAAGTCGGCGAAGTAGACGAGGAACCCTCGATCGAAGCATGACACTCCACAAGGTCGAAGCCCGCCAGCGGCGTCACCGCCGGGTGCGCAAGAAGGTCCGGGGCACCGCCGAGCGGCCGCGCCTGGCGGTGTTCCGTTCGAACAAGCACATCTACGCGCAGCTGATCGACGACGTCGCCGGCGTCACGATCGCGTCCGCGTCGACGGCCGAGAAGGGCCTGACCGGCAGCGGATGCGCACCGTCGAGGCCGCCGACCGGCGGTCGGCACGCGGATCGGTGAGCGGGCCAAGGCCGCCGGCGTCACCTCGGTCGGTGTTCGACCGGGGCGGCTTCAGCTACCACGGTCGGGTCGCCGCGGTGGCCGACGGCGCCCGCGAAGCCGGGCTCGAGTTCTAGCAGACGGACGAGGACAGACATGGCTGAAGGACAGCTCGAAGAGCGGGTGATCGCGATCAACCGCGTCGCCAAGGTCGTCAAGGGCGGTCGGCGGTTCTCGTTCACCGCGCTGGTGGTCGTCGGCGACGGCGACGGCAACGTCGGCCTCGGCTACGGCAAGGCGAAGGAGGTGCCGGCCGCGATCCAGAAGGGGATGGAGGAGGCGCGCAAGAACCTCTTCCCGGTGCCGCTCGCCGGCTCGACCATCACCCACCAGATCGTCGGCGAGCACGACGCGGCCCGGGTGCTGCTCAAGCCGGCCGCGCCCGGTACCGGTGTCATCGCCGGTGGCGCCGCCCGCGCCATCCTCGAGGCGGCCGGGCGTCCACGACGTGCTGGCCAAGTCGCTCGGCTCGTCCAACGCGATCAACGTGTCGCGGGCCACGATCGACGGGCTCGCGCTCGCTGCGCCGCCCGGAGGAGGTCGCGGCGCTGCGGGGCAAGTCGCCCGAGGAGGTCTCGTCGGCCGGGATGCTGCGGCGCCTACCGCGAGCGCAAGGCCGCCGGACGCCACGGCGAGCCGGCGGAGGTGGCGATGAGCTGAGCCACGCTGCGCGTCACC
The DNA here is from genome assembly GCA_963701625.1 of uncultured Acidimicrobiia bacterium. GTDB lineage: Bacteria > Actinomycetota > Acidimicrobiia > IMCC26256 > JAENVU01 > JAENVU01. The sequence continues at coordinate 291,743 of CAVPAT010000008.1, forward strand.
CTGGTGCGAGTCGAGGATCGGCACGCAAGCCGAAGCAGCGCGGCACGCTGCGCGCGCTCGGCCTGCGGCGGATCGACCAGACCGTCGAGCTGCCGGACCGTCCCGAGATCCGCGGCATGATCGCCAAGGTCCCGCACCTGGTGCGGGTCGAAGAAGGTTGCCTGACACGCATGACGATCAAGATCCACGACCTGAAGCCGGCGCCGGGCTCGCGCCGCGATCGCCGAGCGCGTCGGGCGCGGCATCGGCGGCAAGGGCGGCAAGACCGCCGGCCGCGGCACACAAGGGCCAGCGCGCCCGCAACACCGTCAAGCCCGGGTTCGAGGGCGGTCAGACGCCGCTCACCGCCGGATCCCGAAGGCCAAGGGCTTCCGGAACCCGTTCCGGGTCGAGTACCACGTGGTGAACCTCGACACCTTCGAGGGGTTCGAGGCCGGGGCGACCGTCGACCCCGACACGCTGCGCGGCCAAGGGCCTCGTCGCCAAGCGTGGTCTGGTCAAGGTGCTCGGCCGCGGCGAGCGTGACCAAGCCGCTGACCGTGAAGGCGCACGCCTTCTCCGCAGGCCGCCCGCAACGCCATCGACGGCGGCGGGTGGCACCGCCGAGGTCCTCCCGGCGCCGTGGGGCGACCGGCGACCGCCGGCCGGCTCCAACAACGCGCTCACCAACCGCTGAGCCGCACCGAGCCCGCCCGGACCGGTTCACCGGGCCATCGGGTAGGCTCACCGGGCCCTGCCCCGGGCGATCCCGCTGGAGCCGCACGCGCCATGCTGTCCCGCCTGCGGAACATGTTCCGGGTCGCCCGACCTGCGGAACAAGATCCTCTTCACGATCGTCATCATCGCGGTCTACCGGCTCGGCGCGCACCTGCCCGTGCCCTACGTCGACTTCGCGGCGATCAAGGACCTCCAGGACAACGCGAACGAACGGCGGCGTCGTCGGCTTCCTCGACCTCTTCGCCGGCGGCGCGATCACCAACGTCGCGATCTTCTTCCTCGGGATCATGCCGTACATCACGGCGTCGATCATCATGCAGCTCCTCGGTGTGGTGATCCCGAAGCTCGAGCAGTGGCAGCAGGAAGGCCAGGTCGGGCAGAAGAAGATCACCCAGTGGACCCGCTACCTGACCATCGGCCTCGCGGTCGTGCAGTCGACCGGGTTCGTCTTCGCCCTCCACGACGGGCAGCAGCGGCCTGCTCGGGTTCGCCGGCTTCGAGGGCCGGACCTGATCCCCGACTTCATCGCGTCGGCACGGCGGCGCTGATCGTCCTCACCTGGACGGCCGGGACCGCGCTGGTGATGTGGCTCGCCGAGCTGATCACCCAGCGGGGGATCGGCAACGGGATGTCGATCCTGATCTTCGCCTCGGTGGTGTCGACGCCTCCCGGCGCAGGGCGGCGCCATCTGTGGGCCGAGGGTCGCGGGCCCAGTTCTTCGTGATCATCCTGCATCGGCCTCGTCGATGATCGTCGGCATCGTCTTCGTGGAGTCGCGGGCAGCGCCGCATCCCGGTCCAGTTCGCGAAACGAGTCGTCGGCCGACGCATGTACGGCGGCCAGAGCACCTACATCCCGCTGAAGGTCAACCAGTCCGGTGTGATCCCGGTGATCTTCGCGAGCTCGATCCTCGCGTTCCCGGCGCTGATCGCGTCGGCGCTGGGGAGCAACTGGCACCGGCATCCAGGACTGGATCAACGACAACCTGGTGAACGGCCAGGGCTGGTTCTACATCGGCTTCTACACGCTGCTGATCATCTTCTTCGCGTACTTCTACACGGCGATCGCGTTCAACCCGCAGCAGCAGGCCGACATCATCCGCAAGCAGGGTGGCTTCATCCCCGGCATCCGTCCGGGACCGCCGACCGAGCGGTACCTCGCCAAGGTGCTGAACCGGATCACGCTGCCGGGCTCGTTGTTCCTCGCCGTGATCGCGATCACTCCCACTGCTCGTCTTCGCGCTGTGGGACATCAACCAGTTCCCGTTCGGCGGCACCGCGCTGCTCATCACCGTGGGCGTCGCGCTCGAGACGATGAAGCAGATCGACAGCCAGCTGATGATGCGCAACTACGAAGGATTCCTGAGCTGATTGCACGATGACCTCGACACGCGGACCGCGCATCGTCCTGCTCGGCAAGCAGGGCTCCGGCAAGGGAACGCAGGGTGAGCGCCTCGCGCAACGGTTCGGGATGCAGCACCTCTCGACCGGTCAGATGCTGCGCGACTCCGCGACGGCGGGGGTCAAGGCCGGCCGTGCCGCGAAGGAGCACATGGACCGGGGCGAGCTGGTCCCCGACGATGTCGTGGTGGCCGTCGTCCGTGAGCGGTTCGAGAACCCGTCCGAGGTCGAACCCGGCTTTGTCCTGGACGGGTTTCCCCGCACCGAGATCCAGGCACTCGAACTCGACGAGATCCTGGCGCACGCGCCCCTGGACGTGGTGATCGACCTGGACGTGCCGACGGATGTCGTCGTGGAACGGATGCGGGCGCGGGGTCGGGAGGACGACACCGAGGAGTCGATTCGTCGTCGCCTCGAGCTGTACGACTCGGAGACGAAGCCGCTGGTGGAGTTCTACCGGTCCCGGTCGCTGCTCGTTCGCGTCGATGGCCTGGCTCCCGAACCCGAGGTCGAGGCTCAGATCCTCGCGGTGGTCGCGGACAAACTCGCCACCCCGTGAGCCGGCACAAGTCGGCGGGCCAGCTCCGGACGATGCGGCGCGCCGGGCCGGGTCGTCGCGGAGATGCACGAGGCCTGTCGACGAGCGGCTCGCCCCGGCGCCACGACGCTCGAGGTCGACGCCGCGGCGCGGACGGTGCTCGCCCGCCGTGGCGCGCGGTCCAACTTTCTCGGCTACCACGAGTTTCCGGCGGTCGTGTGCACGTCGCCGAATCACGTCGTGGTCCACGGCATCCCTGACGGCACGGTGCTCGTGGACGGCGACATCCTCTCGCTGGACTGCGGCGCGATCGTCGACGGGTGGCACGCCGACGCGGCCATCACGGTGGCGATCGGCGACGTCGACAAAGAATCGCGCCGACTGATCGAGACGACGGAGGCCTCGTTGACTGCTGGGATCGCCGCGATGGCGGCGGGCAATACGCTCGACGATCTCGGCCGGGCGATCGAGGCGGTCGTGGTTGCCGCGGGGTTCGACGTGGTCAGGGACTATGTCGGGCATGGCATCGGAACCGCGATGCACGAGCCTCCGGACGTCCCCAACTACCCGACCGCACAGGGCCGGAGAAGTCGGCTGCATCGGGGGACGGTGCTCGCGGTCGAGCCGATGGTCGTGGCCGGGTCGGCCGAGACGATGGTGCTCGATGACGGGTGGACCGTGGTCACCTGCGACGGAAGTCGAGCGGCCCATTTCGAGCACACGATCGCGGTCACCGAGCACGGTCCCGAGGTCTTGACGCGGCCGTGACCGCAGGTCTCTGCGCCGGGGTCCGCACCCGTCCCCGCTAGCTACCGGGGAGTTCCTGGAAGTCTGCCGTGGTCAGGTCCAACTCGAGATCGGCGAGCGGCAACGTGATCCGACGGTCGATGTCGTCGACGAGTCTGGTGAGGATCTCGATGACTTCGACTGTGGCTACCGGTGGGGTCGAGGTCGCGCACTCGGTGCGGATCGAGGGCAGGGACGTCGACGTAGCGGATCAACGGATGCTGGCTTCGCGCGCGGGGTCTCCTCCGAACAGAAGAGGTCCTCATGAAGCTTTTCGCCCGGGCGGAGCCCGGTGATCTCGATCGCGACCTCGGGCCGGCGGGCGCCGGCCATCTGTCGGGCGACGTCGTAGATCCGGACGGGCTCGCCCATCTCCAGGACCAGCGCGTGGCCGTCGCCGCCAATCGCGCCCGCTTGGATGACGAGTTGCACTGCTTCCTCGATCGTCATGAAGTAGCGGGTCACCTCGGTGTGAGTCACCGTCAGGGGTCCGCCCTGTTCGAGCTGGGCGCGGAACGCCGTGAGTACCGAGCCCCGACTGCCGAGAACGTTGCCGAATCGGACGCTCAGATACCGACCGGGGAACCGTTGGCCGAACGATGAGGTGAGACCTTCGGCAATCCGTTTCGAGTACCCGAGAACGTTGGCCGAGTTGGCGGCCTTGTCGGTGGAGACGTTGACGAAATGCGAAACCCCGGCTTCGGCCGCGGCATCGAGAACGCTGAGTGTCCCCCAGACGTTGCTCTTGAGTGCCTCGGAAGGGTGCGACTGGAGGAGGGGAAGGTGCTTGAGTGCCGCCGCGTGGAACACGACGTCGGGTTCGATTTCCGCGAAGAGCCGAGCCACGCGCTGACGGTCCCGAATGTCGAGGAGGACCAAGGAGTCCGAATCGAGCAGTGCCCGACCTTCGAGGGAGAGCTGCACGCCATGGAGCCCCGACTCGTCCCGGTCGATCATCACCAGGCGACCGGGCGAGAAGGCCGAGAGCTGGCGGCAGAGCTCGGAGCCGATGGAGCCCCCGGCGCCGGTGACGACGACGGTCCGACCCCGCACGTAGTCCGAAACGGACTGGAGGTCGGTCTCGACCTTGTGGCGTCCGAGGAGGTCGGCTTCGGTGGGCTCACGCAGGTCCCCGACGTGCACTTCGCCACCGAGGAGCTCGCGGACCGATGGCACGACGCGGACTTCGAGACCGGCGGCGCGGGCGTCCCGGCTGAGGTCGCGGACCGAGCGCGCCGTCACCAGTCGGGCACGGCCATGATCAGCACTTTGGCGCCGAGACGCTCGGCGATGTCCGCAATGTCGCTGCGGTCCCCGAGCACGCGGACACCTCGGATCGTCAGGTTGCGCTTGTGCGGGTCGTCGTCGAGGAGTGCGACCGGAACGTACGGGCTGTCGGCGTCGAACAGCATGGCGCGGATCGTGCGTTCACCGCCGTCGCCGGCCCCGAACACGATCGCCCGATCGCGGCCGGTTGCGAGCGCTCGGCGTCGCTGCTCGAGGAGCTGCCTCGCCACGTAGCGCGCACCTCCCATTCCGACAAAGGCGAAGATCCCAGCGCCGATGACCGCGCTGATCGGCGCCGGGCGCATGCCTGGAATAGCGATGTCCACCGCGACGAGGCCGAGGGTCGAGACTGCAGTCGCGCGCGCAAGGGCGGCGACCTCCTCGAAGGACCCGTTCACCCACCATCCCCGATACAGGCCGGACCAGATGCCGGTGGCGATCTGGAACACGATCGCGGGAATGAAGAGGATCGCGAGGTCGAAGGATCGGACCCGGGCGATGTCGAAGTCGAGCCGCAGGAGCGACGCGAGATACAACGCGGCGATCCACATGAGGCAGTCCGCACTGACCCGGGCCAGGCGCTTGCTCGTCCAGAGCCGCTCGACGGGCGCTCGCAGCGCTCCGGTCATCGACATCTGGTCGACTCCCGCGTCGGCAGGCGAATCCCTGGATCTTGTTCTCGTGCTCCGCCCACCGGCCCCCCAGCCGCCTCCGAACTGACGGTCATTCTGGACGCGATGGGTGGTGGTTGGCAAGGAGAAGGTTCACTGAAGGTGACGAATGTTGGGGATATTCGTGCGCAGATGTATCGAACGACCTACCTTCGGGCCGGGTGAGCTGGTTCACGACCCTGACCGACTTCCCCGAGTTCGGTGACGGCTGGGCGGCGGGTTGGCGTGTCGCAGTTCTCGCCGGGCTCGGTGGTCTCCTGGTCCGGTTGATGCTTCGGCGTCGCCTGACGCCCGGACTCGCGGGCCCCGCGTGGGTCCTCGGTTCGCTTGCGGCGCTCAACGGCTGGTGGGGCCTTCCGGGGGTGGGCCTCGAGGCCCGGGCGGGTTGGATTCCCGCCGGGTTGTTCCTCGGCTTGCTCGCGCTCGCCGGGGGTGTCGAGCTGGCGATGCATACGCCCAACCCCAAGGCCATTGGAGTGCTGTTGGCGTTCCCCGGCGCAGTCATCGTGGGAGTCGCGTCGGACTTTCAGGGCCCCGGTTGGGTGCGTCCGCTGGTGATCGCGACGATCACGCTTGGTGCTCCGATGGTCGCGGACCTCGATCGACGATCGGCGCGCCTGGCCCTCGGGCCCTTGCTCTGGCTCGTGACGGTGATCGGGGTCTACGCAACGGTGCCAGACACCGAGCTGGTTCGGCCGCTGGTCGGCGTCGCGATTCCGGTGGCGCTGCTGGGATTTCCGATCGGTCTCGCGCGCCTGGGCGGTGCCGGCTCCGCGGCTGCCGTCGGTTTGCTCGTCTGGATCGGCGCACAGCAGGGCTACGGCCGTCCCGGCTCGATCGTGGGCGTTGCCGCCGCGCTCGGGGTCTTCTGGGCCGAACCCACCGGCCGATCGTTGCTCCGCCGCTGGGTCGCTGCCGCTCGGGCGCGCGGTGCGGCCGCCAGTGCTTGCCGCCGCCGTGTTCGCCGTGCACATCTTGCTCACCTGGTACGGCACTCGAGTGGTGGGATTCTCGCAGTCCGGCATGGGCGTGGCCGTGCGGTGGGTGCTGGCACTCCCGGTCGCGCTGGTGCTCGGCGCCTGGGTCGCGATCACCCGGCCGCGTCGCCGAACCCGGCATCGGCCGACGGCCGCGCCGCCGACTGATGCTCAAGACGTGGAGACGAAGCCGACTCGCACCGCGCCGACGGCGAGAGCTGCACCGGCGCCGAGGGTCAGGACGAGTGCACCTCCGGGCGCGAGGGGTCGTCGCGACGAGACCGAGCGCGGTGCACATGATCTGGAATCCCGTCGCCGCGAGGGTGGACGTGCCGATCGACCATCCCCGGTCGACGAGTTGGTCGTACACGTGGCTGCGGTCGCCTTCCAACAGGGGACGTCCGGCCCGCGCTCGATGTGCGATGGCGGTGGCCGTGTCGGCGACGGGGACCGCGACGAGCAGCGGGACGGCCCACCAGATGGACCAGTTGGTAGCCGCGGCCCGTGCTCAGCGCCGGCAGGAGCGCGAGGGTCGTACCGACGGCGTAGGCTCCGGCGTCGCCGAGATAGATGCGAGCCGGCGGCCGGTTCCAGACGAGGAACCCGGCCAGGGCGCCCGCGAGACCGAGGCCCACAGCGGTCGCGCTCCCGCCGAGGACTGCGAATCCGAGGGCGGCGATCGCCGCGACGGCGGCGGCCAGCCCGTCCTGCCCGTCGAGCAGGTTGACCGCGTTCAGGAGGCCGAGCGTCAGGACCGCGGTCGGCGACGCGTACCAGCAGCGGTCCGGGCACGGTCGCGGCGGCCAGTGCTGCGATCCCGAGTTCGAGCACGATCCGGGGCAGGACCGGCAACGGACGCAGGTCGTCGGCCAGTCCGAGCAGGAGCGCGCCGGCGATGGGAACCAAGATCACTGGCCGGCCCGCGACGATCGGCCCGATCGCCGCGGCGATCGTCACCGCGACGCCGCCGAGGTATGCGACTGGTGCGCGTTGGGTCTTGAGCGCTCCTGGCCGATCGACGATGTCGTGGCGGAGCGCGAACCGACGCACGAGCGGGGTGAGAAGCACGGCGGCGACGACACCGACGCTCAGTGAGACGACGACGTCCATACCATCACCTGTGATGCTCGACCCGGGTGGACCTCGATCGCGGTCGCCGGCTGGAACCCGCCGGCGTGATACATCGCAATGGCCGACGCGTTGTCGGCCGTGGTCACCACCTTCGCCGTCTCGATACCGAGACGAGTGAACTCGGCGGTCGCGGCGATCACGAGGGACCGGCCGACGCCGCGACCCGCCGATGCCGCGCCGACCGCGACCGCCAGGATCTCCGCAGTCGGGAGGGTGTCGGAGCTGCTGCCGTAGCGCAGGGTCTCGATCACCCGGGGGATCGACCGGACCAGTCGGGGCGCCGACCGGATCCCTGCTGCGATCCCGTCGTGGAGCAGGAACGAGCGGTAGAACCCCGGGAGGTCGCCGACGCCGGCTGCAAATCCGATCACCTGGTCCCGTTCATCGGCCGCAACCAGCGCGAAGGCGGCGTCGGTGTTCAGGACCCGGCGGTAGAGGCGACGCAGGAACGGGGATCCCAGGCTCGAGAGGAAGCCCTCGTTGATCCGCGTGGTGTGCAGATCGGCGATCAGCGCGAGATCCTCGACACCCGCGGTTCGTACCTTCACGCCGCCGCCAGGACCCGGTCGTAGACCCGCAACGTGGTCTCGATGACCTGCCGATCGTCGAACTCCGACTCGGCCTTTGCCCGGGCCGCCACTCCGAAGGCGGTGCGACGGTCCGAATCTGCGGCGACCGTGGCGATCGCGTCAGCCAGTGCGACCGGGTCCCGGAGTGGCACCAGCGTCCCGGTCCGACCGTCATCGACGACCTGTCGGCACCCGCGGATGTCGGTGGCGATGACGGGGAGGCCCGACGCCGCTGCCTCCATCGCAGCACGCGGAAATCCTTCTCGGTGTGATGCCAGGACGTACATGTCCATCGCTCCGTAGAGCATCGCGACGTCGTCGCGTGACCCGAGAAACTCGATGTCGGCGTCGTGGACGACGGTGGCGAGGTCCGCCGGCCCCAGTTGGTCGGACTTGGCTTCGTCGAGCCCGCCGACGACGACGAAGTGGATGCGCGGGCGATGGTCTCGCAACGACCGCGCCGCCGCGAACAGTTCTCGGTACCCCTTCTCCCAGACGAGGCGCCCAACTGCCCCGCACACGATGTCGTCGGGCCCGACGCCCCAGGAAGCGCGTACCGCTGCTCGGCTCGTGGGATCTGGGTGGGTGCGGAACCGCGTCAGGTCCACGCCGTTGCCGAGCAGCGTGATCTTCTCGTCCGGGATCCCGATGCGACGCAGGGTCGGAACGTCCTCGAGGTTCTGGACGAGCTCGGCGTGACTCGCTCGGGCGGCGATGCGTTCGAGCGAGTAGACGACGGCGCGCTTCCTCCAAGGATCGTCCGGGGTGGCATAGAGGCCGTGGACCGTGTTGACGATGCCGGGAACCCGGGCCGCGCGCGGCGAGGCGACCGTAGATACCGGGCTTCGGATTGTGCGTATGGACGATGTCAGGGCGCCGGTCTCGGAAGATGCGCCGGAGTTCGGCGAGCGCCGCGAACATCGTGATGGGGAGCCATCGACCGGGTCGCATGGCGCAGTGGGATGTGTTCGATGCCACGTGCGCCGAGTGCCGCGGTGTACTGCCCCGGCGCTGACATCCCGGCCACCTCGTAGCCCGCAGCCTGGAACGCGGTCAGTTGGGGGCCGAGCAGCAGCTCGAGGCTCATGTCCGTGGTTGTGACATGGATGAGCCGCCGGGTCATTCGGTGGCCCCCCGGTACCGCCAGCGATTGGCGACCTCGCGGGAGCTGGTCCTCGGCGCGCATGCCACCGGCGACCTTCGCGTGAAAGAAGCGCATGCCGTCGCTGTTCTGGATCGGCGAGCGACAGAGACGGTGAGGATCCGTGACCCCGTAGCGGTTCGGCCGGGTGCCGGCGAGGGCTCCGGACCGGTAACGCCGGCGCACGGCTCGGTCGGCGGGCGTCGATCCTGCGACGGCCTTCGGGTACGCGAAGTGGTCCGGTCGGAACCCCAGGTGTTCGGCGATGAGCGCGTCGGCGCGATCCAGTTCGGCGTCGATGTCGTCGGGTGGCAGGCGGTCCAACAACGCGTGGGTGTGCGTGTGTGAGCCCACGGTGACCAGCCCGGTGGTGGACAGATCCCTGATCGATCCCCAGCTCAGTGGCGTCCCGTCGTGGGGAAAGTCCCGGCCGCGGTCCACGAAGTCGGTGGCGACGTACAGCGTCGCCGGGATGGCGAAGGTGGACAGCACCGGGTATGCGGTGTCGGCGAAATCTGCGGTGCCGTCATCGAACGTGATCACGATCGGGTCGCCGGCGGTGGGCGGCGCGCCGCCCTCGAGGACGTCCAGAGCATCGTCGAGACTGCGAACCCGTCCGGTCCGGGCGAGGTGCTCGATCTGGGCGGTGAAGCTGGCCAACGGGAGGTCGACGTCGAGACCGCTGCCGCGACCGACGCGGTGGTAGATCAGCACGACGACGCCCGGCGGCGGTGGTCGCAGCCGGTCGACGGCGCGTGCCGACCATTTCAAGGTCTGCTTGATCAGCGAAGGCACGGAGGCTTCCTCGATCTCTCGACCATCGTCGCTCGGCTCCGGTGTGAATGTCAGCCGGTCGCGGGTGCTGGGACCCGGATGCGTTCACCCCAGCGCTCGCGGCGAGCCTGGCGGAGGTGCTGCTCGACGATGAGGAGCTTGGCGGCCTGGCGGGCTCGCACCCGCCATCCGGGGCCGGACCGCCGGGGTCCGAGCCACGTCAGTCCGCCGTAATGGTGGTAGTGGTCCTGCCAATCCGCGGGCATCTCGGCCCAGGTGAGACCGGCGTCGCAGAGCCCCTTGAAGTACCAGGCCGCGATGTCGTACGCGACCTTGCCGCCGAAGGCGCGGAAGTCCTCGACTTCGTGGTACTCGAAGTCGGGCTCGACGCGGTCGCGGACCTGTTCGGTATCGATCATCAGGAGCCAGGCCGTCGGCCGGGGTGCGAGCCGGCGCTCGGCCTTGGTCACGGGATGCACGTAGCACTCGCTGCCGCGTGCATGCGGCCACAGACGAGCGCCGATTGCGACTCCTGTGCGACGGTGACCATGTCGTGGAGCCAGTTGGCGCCTCGGAACTCGACGTCGGAGTCGGAGAACAGGGCGTAGCGAGTCCGGCAGGACCGGAGCCAACCGGTGAGCCAATCGGCGTGGCCGCGACCCTGGGGCGACCTGGAGCTCCAGCCAGCCTTGCTCGGCGAATTGCTCCAGCATGACGCAGCGAGCCGTCGGTCGACCCGCAGTCACCGACGACGAGGTCGAACTGTCTTCCGGCGTGCTCCCGCATCGAGCGGATGCAGAGTTCGGTGACCCGCGCGGTGTTGAGGTTGGCGATGTACGCCGTGACGTCGGTGCGTTGGTCGTCGCCGACGGGCGGATCGGATTCCTGTGATGAAGCGCTCACGCGGATCCCCGGGTCGTGGTGGGCCGTTGATCGTAGCCGTGCGGCGCCTCCTCCTACTCCGGTAGTGACGCCGAAGGTTGTCCGCGCAGGAACTGGAACAATCCGTCGGGATCGGTGTGGAGCCACCGTCGGGCCTGGGAAGCCGCGCCGGCGTTCACCGCGAGGATCCGCCGTTCGGTCGGCCTTCGGATTCGGTCGAGGGCCCGGAGTTCGGCGCGGCGCAGGGCCTTCGGCGCCGGGATCCGTTCGAGGGGTCGTGCTGGCACGGTGGAGCCACGAACGAGCGAGGTCGGCTCGGAAGAGGTTCTCGCGCGCTCCGGCGCCGAGGTGGAAGACCACGTCGTCGTAGAGCCCCGCGATGACGGGGTGCAGTTCGCGCTGGTTGGATCGGCGCATCCGGTGCCAGCCGACGCGTTCCTGGGCCAGCAGGCGGGCAAGGCGAATGCCGGTGTCGGCCCGCTGGTGTGTGTCGTGGAGGAAGCGGCGGAAGTCGCGAGTCCCGTCGGAGTCCGGAGTGAAGCTGAACCGATGGGCGGCGACGAACCCGCTCGGGAGCAGCGTGCAGGAAGGGTGCGGCAGCACCGTATCGAGATTCTCGGTCCGGAGAATCGCTGCGAGCCCCGATGGCTCCGCGGCGGCGAGAACGTCGTGCCAGGCGTCTGCGACGGGGAACGAGTCGAGATCCAGCGTGACGTAGTGCGAGGCACCACTGCGGCGAGCGTGGGCGAGCAACCCGTCGAGGTAGTGGGCGTGTTCGCGACTCCCGCGCTGGGCGATTCCGGGCACGGCGCAGACCTCCACGGCTTCATGGGCCGCGAGCATCGCGGCGGCGTGGTCGGTCACCCGCGGCGTCGCGGCGTAGATCCGGAAGGGCACGCAGGTGTGACGTTCGATCCGTTCGAGGTGGAGCGCGAGGAGCGCCTCCTCGTCGTGATCGCGGACGACGTAGACCACCAGGATCGCGAGATCGGTAACCGTCATCGCCCTGTACCGGAGAGCACGCGTCCCGGCAGATCAGCACACGGTGTCGTGGTCCGAAATGCGATGAGGCGCGCCGTCGAACGCGTTGGTGCGCTGGACTCGGTCGCCGCGACCCTGGGGCCCGGTACTGGCTCGGGTTGATCCGTACGGTGACGCACACGCGGTCGCGGGTTGGATCGCCCGGCTGGCGGACCGGAAGCTTGTCGCCCCGGTGGTAGTTCCGCCACTCGAAGCCGCCGTTGACGGTACGGGCGGGCCAGCCCGCACGAACTGCAGCCTCGGCGACCTGCCAGCGGGCACCGTCGAATGAGGCGGAGTCGGCGGTGTAGGCCGTGCCGATGGCCGCGACGGCGATGAGCGCGGTCGTGCCCGCGAGTTCGCGTAACCGCGGTGGCCGCGGCGCGCCTGCGTCCCGGGTCGATGACGTCGGTGTCGCGACGAGCAGGAGCCCGACGCACGCCGCGAGGGGCAACGCATAGCGGTCGTAGACCTGCAAGCCGGTGAGCATCGCGCCCGTGTAGGCCGCGACGTATCCGGTGGTGGTGAGCGCGAGGAGCGTCCGTGCTGGATCCGGCAGCGAGCGATCGTGGGAACGGAGCCGACCGTACGCCGCCGCGGCCGCCGGTATCACCATGACGGTCAGTGCGACGCCGCCGATCGATGTCATCAGTACCAGCAGGTTCCAGATGGCGTCCGGCAGTACGTCGGGCCGGCGTCCCGCGAGCACGATATTGGCGAGCACGCCGTCGGGTTCGACGTAGTTGCCGATGAACAGCGTCGAGCCGACCCGGGCCGCGGTGACCGCGAGCCACAAGGCGGTCGCGCCGCCGACCGCCAGCACGGCCGAGGGGGAAGTGGTCCACGCCTGCTCGAGTCGACGCGCCGGGCGACACGCGAGCAGCGCGGGCGCGGAGAGCAGGGTGACCAGTCGGAGCAGCCCCGCGAGATCGATGGCGGCATGGCGGACCGTCCCGGCGGTGGGAATCCCGGGGCGGAGCGGTCGGCCGTCCGGAATGCTCTGCCACCAGAGCACGAAGGCCAATGCCCCGATCCCGAGCGTGGTGAGTGCGAACACCCATCGACGCGCGTGAGCCCGATCACCCGTACTCATGGCCTGCACCGCGGCAACGATGCCGACGGCGATCCCGGGAACGATCGCGTACTGGCGGATCGTGAACCCGATCGCGGCGGTGGCCATGCTCAGCGCGAGCAACCGGCCGGGTCCGTTGGTGCGTCGCCAACCGGCGACGGCGAGTGCCACCGCGATCGTCGAGACGGTGAAGGTCGGGATGTCGGTCATGAAGCTGACCGCGAGCGGGCCCCAGAGCGGACTGAACGCGATGCCGCCGACGACCATCATCACGCCGAACCAGTCGACACCGAGTCTTCTCGCCGTGAAGCCGAGCGCGCCGAGACCGCCCAGGCCGACGAAGGCGGTCTGGATCTGTTGGGCCTCGATACTGCGGGGTGCGATCTTCGCCAGGGGTGTGGCCAGAGCGAGTTGACCGACCAGTGTCATCGAGACCCAGTGGTTGAAAGAGAGGCGTCCGTCGTCGACCCAGCGGAACAGGGTGACGAGATAGGACCAGTCGTCGCTGCGCGGAATCCCGAAGGCTCCGTAGTGGGCGGCCAGCGCCAGCGGCATCACGAAGGCGCCGGCGATCACCAAGGAGGCGACCAGCACGCCGGGCCCGCGCCCGACGCGACGGTCCGAGGACGCTGCCACGGCCGCGCCGTTCTCTGTGGCCATCGTGACCTCGACGATTGCTCGGGCGTTCCGGGAAGCGACAGACAGTACTGCCGCATGCTCGCGTTCGAGTTGCCACGCTCCGTGGCAATCTTTCGCGCGTGGTCCGTGGGAGCGGGGACGATATTGGACGGTGGCAGCGCCGTGGGTCACGGTTGCTGGGCCATGGTGCCTATGGCGGTCCCCGAGGGGCACGACTACACTACGTGGTCCCTTCCGGGCCGAGACGGGCGGCGGGGCGCACACACGAGCGAGCGGCGGAGTTCGGCTCCGTTCTGGGGGATCAGCGGCATGCGGCCATTGGACTATTTGCGAATACTGCGCCGTCGCTGGTGGATTCCGACGATCGGACTGCTCATCGGTGTCCTCCTCGCCGTGATGACCGCACCGAGTGAACTGCAGGTGGCGCGCGACACCGCGCCGTCGGTTCGATCCCGAGCCACCAACTATCTCCTCTCCAACAACGGGTCCATCGCCAGAACCGGGACCCCGATCTCGTGGGATCGTCTCGCCCTCTTCACGATCCGCGGCGAGGTCCTGAAGAACTCGGTGGCGCGGATCGACGGGACGCGCGACCGACACGGTCGATCAATGCCGAGCGAGCGACGATTCGAGCAATTCGGACGGCGGCGGCAAGAACAGCGCCCAACGGAAGCGGCAGAAGGCAGGGACCCCGGGGACGATCAAGTTCCGGTCGGGTGAGGGCAGCTGTGCGGATCTACCTCAAGCCCAAGGGCTTCGTCGACGTCACCGCGGTGCCCGACCCGGCGGTCAACGGACTGGCGGTCATCGCGCACTTCGGATGCGACGAACGCACCGAATGGCCGCGGACATCTTTGCCGAGGAGTTGGTCAAGTACGTCGACAAGCTCGCGCAGGCAGGAGTTCGACCAACGGATCGAGTACCTCGACGGCGTGCGGACCGATCTGCTCGCGGTCCAGGACGTCAACCGACGCGGAAGTCCGAGACGCGCTGACTCGTGGGGACGCCGAGCTGGCCGGCCGGCTGCAGCAGCGGTCTTCGAGACGACCCGTCAGCTCGAGGACAACGACGCGTCGGTCACCGTGCAGCTTCGCGTCGGTCCGAGATTCTCCCGACTCGAGTCGATCGAGCCCGCGTCTGATGGCCAGCTGGAGCGCATCGTCTCCGGCGGGAGTACCGCCATTTCCTCGGATCAGCGGCTGATCCTCGGTGGCGCCATCGGCGCGCTGCTCGGTCTCGTGCTGCTGATCGCCATGGAGTTGCTCGGTGCCCGGGTGCGCGACGTCCAGGCGACTGAAGGCGCGGCCAGGATGCCGGTTATCGCCGAGATCCCGGTGGTCAAGACGAGCCGCGCCGACCGGTTCGTCGTCACGACCGCGAACGGAGCCGTCGTCGTTGACGGCCGAGGCGTACCGCTCGCTTCGCACCTCGCTCCTGGCGATGTGGGCGCGCCATCCGCGGAACACGCCGCTTCCCGCCACCAACGGCGGCGGAATGGTGAGCAACGGAGGGAACGGTCGGGACCGTGGCCGTCCGCTCCGGACCTTGCTCGTGACCTCGCCCGGTCCGGCGGAAGGCAAGTCCATCTCCGTGGTGAACCTCGCCGCCGCGTTTGCCGAGACCGGCATGTCGGTCATCGTCGTCGACTCCGACTTCCGGCGACCGACGCAGTGCCGGTACCTGGACCGACCCAAGAGCCCGAACCTGGGTGATCTGGATGTCACGTGCACTCCCGAGGATCTCGAAGCCGTCCTCCAGGACACGGAGATCCCGGGCGTGCGGTTGGCGGCGAGCGCGCCGACCAAGTCGGACCCCGGTCACGCGATCGCGGTCGCCAAGGCGGTGGTCCGCGCGGCCGAGGACCTCGCGGACATCGTCATCGTGGACTCGCCGCCGCTCCTGCTGGCGAACGACGCCTCCGACCTCGCGCTCGGCGTCGACGCCACCATCCTGCTCGCCCGTTCCGGCTGGACGCGACGCAGCGGCGTCGTCGCCTCGGCCGACCTGCTCCGCCGGCTCGAAGCACCGGTCATCGGCATCGTCATCGTCGGCGCCGAGCACGGCGTGCGCGCCGGCTACTACGGCTACTACGGCTACTACGGCTACGGCTACGGCTACGCGCATCCGGGCGAAGTGTCGATCGTGTCGCGGCTCATGCCCTGGAAGGCCGGCAAGAAGAGTTCGACCCGATCGACGTCGACGGGGAGATCCGGCGATCCCCGTCCATCTTCGCCGGGTACTTCGGTCACTCCTGGTCGCACCAACCCGGACGAACCCTGGGTCTGAGCCGAATGGCTGAGGCGTTGACCTCGGGAGCCGGCCGGGTCGCCCGCACGCCCCGGTTCTGGGTTCGTCGCGGCGACTTCGGAGTAGTGCTGCTCGCCTCGCGGTCGCCTGAGCCCGTGACGCTGGCCGGGACGGGCGTGGAGGTCTGGGATGCCTTCGACGCGGGGCCGCGCACCGTGGATGATGTCGTGACCGAGCTGGCGGACCGATTCGGTGCTCCGACGACCACGGTCCGCCCCGATGTGGTTGCACTCGTGGATGAACTGGGGCGCGCCGGACTCCTGGAAGCACGATGACGATCGTGGTCGGCCTGCCCGCAGCGCTCGCGGCGGGATTGCCGGGCGTCGCCGAGAGATCGCTCAGGCCCGGACCAGACGTCCTCGGGTGGGCTTGCGACGAACGCGTCGTGTCCGTGATTGCGAGCGCGCGCCGGAGCGGTCACCTCGTTCTCCCCGCGGGATTGGCGTCGGAGTTCATCCACGAGCACGAGGCCGCGATGTACCGGTGCGTGCTCCTCGAGCGGGCGCTCGCCGAGGTTGCCGACGTCCTTGTGTCATCGCGTGTGCGATTCCGTCTCCTCAAGGGGCCGGCCGTCGCCCATCTCGACTACCCCGACCCGATGTGGCGCACATTCGGTGACCTCGATCTGCTCGTACCGGCGACCGACTACGACGCCGCGGTGCGGAGTCTCGAACGTTGGGGTGCGCGTCGACGGTCGCTCGAGGTCCAGCCCGACTTCGATCGTCGGTTCGGGAAGGGGGTGTGCATGATCGGCGCCGAAGGCGTGCAGGTGGACCTGCACCGGATGCTGAGCCCAGGTGCCTTCGGCCTGAGTATCGATCCCGAGGAGCTGTTCGCCGACGCCGACGAGGTCGTTATCGGCGGCGACCGATATCTGGCGCTGACCCGTCAGCACCGATTCCTCCACGCCTGTCTTCACGTCCTCGGGGACTGGCCCCATCGGCTGATGCCGCTTCGCGACGTGGCGCAGCTCCGCCTGGCCACCGACCTCGATTTCGCGACGGCGGTCCGAACTGCGGAGCGATGGCGCTGTCGACAGGTCCTCGCCTACGCGGTCGCGGAGTCGGCGACGATGCTGGGGCTACCTGATGATCCGATGGTCGATTGGGCGGCGGGGTACCGCGGTTCGCGATTCGAGGCGCGCTCCCTCAGCAGCGCGGTCGGCGTCGATCGCAGTTACGCGCGGTCAGATGATTGCGGCGCTCCCAGCCGTCGACGGCGTCAGCGCCAAGCTTGCGTTCGCTCGGGCACTCCTGCTGCCGGATCGCAGCTATCTCGCGGCTCGTGACGGTTCCTACTTGCGACGGGCTCGGCGAGCCTGGGGTTCGCGTCCCACGGCCGGAGCTTCACGATGACTGAAGAAGTGACCGGACCCCCGGAGGAGCATCTTCCCCTCGCGTCCGAACGCGAACTCGCCGAAGCACGTCCCGCCCAATGGCCGCGATACGTGATCGGTGCGGGATTCGTCGCGTACGGGTTGATGGTGGTCGTGGGCATCGTGTCCGGAACGTACGAGGTCGTCGAGGCAATCCCCCTGATTCCAATTCTCGGCGTATCTCACCTTCCGGCTCGCCCGTCGGATCGCGTTTGTACGACGCGGATCCGACCATGGTGCAGTTCGTTCTCGCCGCGTTCTGGGCGAAGATGATCGGCGCGTTGGTCCGCGCCGCCGTAGTCGCATGGGTCTACGGGAATCGCTCGGACGCGCTCGACTACCACCGCTTCGGTCAATCGCTCGCCTCCGAGTTCCGCGTGTTCAACTTTTCTCGGGCGCCGAGTCTCTCGGGTACCGACTTCATGCGCACGTTCACCGGAGTGATCTATTCCTTCACCGGCGCCTCCAAGGTGAGCGGCGCCATCGTCATGTCGTTCCTGTCGTTTCTGGGCCTCGTGCTGCTCTGGCGTGCATTCCGGTTGGCCGTGCCCGACGGCGCGCATCACCGGTACGCGCTGCTCGTGCTGTTCCTTCCGTCGTTGCTGTACTGGCCGTCGGCACTCGGGAAGGAGGCGTTCGCGATCCTGTGCCTCGGCGTGTGTGCATACGGCGTCGCGCGGGTGACGAATGGGCACCTTGCGTTCGGATCATTGACCTTCGCCCTCGGTCTCACCGGTCTGACGATGCTGCGGCCCCACGTTTCCCTGACGGTGTTCGCCGGCGTCGCGCTGGCCGGCTTCGTCGGCAAATCGCGCCGGCCGGGCGGCGCCTCGGGCATCCTCCGAATCGGACTCTTCGGGGTGCTGCTCGTGATGGCCGTGTTCCTGGCTTCGTCGACCGAAAGCTTCTTCGGCGTGGAGTCACTCAACCAGGAGACGGTCAACCAGGTTCTGCGCGAGGCGGAGGGCCAGACCTCGGAGGCGGGATCGAGCTTCGCCCCGGTGAACATGACCACGAATCCGGCGCTGGCCCCGTTGGCGTTCGCGACCGTCTTCTACCGACCGTTCCCGTTCGAGGCCAGCTCCGTCGTGGCGGCGGCGTCTGCGCTCGAAGGCGTGTTTCTGATCTGGCTGACGTGGGCATCCCGGAGCCGGCTCCGGTCCATGTTTCGTTCGATGAGGAGACAGCCGTACATTGCATTCTGCGTGGGGATCGTGTTCACGTTCGTCTACGCCTTCTCCGCGTTCTCGAACTTCGGGATTCTTGCCCGCCAGCGATGCCAGGTGCTGCCCTTCTTCCTGGCGCTGCTCTGTCTTCCCGAGTGGCGGCGCGAGGGGATCATCGAGGTCGAAGAGGCCGTGGCCGGACGCGATACTGCGCCGACCATCGAGGAGGCCCCGGCCCCGGATCCCTATGGGGGTGATCACGAGGTTCACGGCCCGCCCCCCGACCCTTACGATCGTTTCGTGGATGATCGGGATCCGTACTCGCGGTTCGGCGGTGGGTAGCCCACCGAGCGTGCTCGCATCCGACCCCTTCTGGGGCACGTCCTTTGGCGAGACCGGTAGGTACCAAGGTCTCGATTTGGAATTCGTCGTGCGATCCGACCAGCACACGTTGCTCGACCTTGTTCACGACCTCTTCGGCGAGTTGATGCTCGGATCAGCGTCTCCGGCACCGATCTCGCGCACGTGCTTCGCGGTGGGCCGCACCGCAGTGGACGGCCGGGACGGATACTTCCTCGCCGTCGACGGGTCCGTCGTGCTGCGAACGCCGGCTCTTGGGATCGCGTTCGCGAATCTGACGTTCGAGATCAACCAGCGGGTCATCGACGCGACCGCAGGTGTGCGCCTTCATGCGGCGGCGGTGGCGGGATCGGCGGGGGCCGTGGTCCTCCCGGGCGAAATGGGTGCGGGCAAGTCGACGCTGTCCGCCGGACTGGTGGCCGCCGGCTGGACATACCTGACTGATGAGACCGTCGCCTTCTCGACCTCCGAAGGGAAGGTGCGCCCCTACCCGAAACCGCTGTCGCTCGGTTCGACGCCGCCCGGCCTCGCGGATCGATGGAGTCCACGCGCCGACTACCTGCCGATACTCGGCTCGACCGGACTCGTTCCGCCACCGGTTCTCGGCTCCGCCGCTCGCGCCGACGCTGCGGTCGCGGTCGTCGTGCTCCCTCGATACCTACCCGACTCGCCGGTCAGCATCGAACGATTGAGCGAAGCCGACGCGCTCGCCGCAGTCGCCGCGCAAACCTTCGATCTTGGTCGTCAGCCTGGAACGTTGAGCAGACTTGCCGCGCTCCTCGAGTCCACGCCGGTGTTTCGCCTGACGAGTGGAGATCTGGACGCAGCGGTCGCGGCAGTGACCCGTATCAGTGAGAACCCGGGCGCGCCATGAAGTCTCCGGTCGACTCGGCTGCGGTCCCGCGACGGCGCGGCGGTGTGGAGGTGGAGCGAGTTGGTGCTGCCGCTGTGGTTTTCGACGGCGCGAACATCCACACGCTGAATCCGAGCGCATCGACCATTCTCGAACAGTGCAACGGGGAGGCCACCGTCGCCGCGATCGCGGCGCGGCTCTCCGAGACGTACGGCGTCGACGGTGAGATCATGCTCGGAGACGTCGCCGCGACGGTGTCCTCCCTGCTCGAACTCGGTGTCGTGGATATCGGAGCGGACGCGGTGGTGAGCAAACCGATTCTGGAGCCCGTCCCGGTGTGTGCCTCGTGTGGTCCGGGCCCGACCTACGACGTCCACGTCGTGGTTGACCTCGGGGACGATGTTCTCACCGTTGGTGCACCGCGTCGCGTCGGTCGAGCCCTTGCCGCGGCACTCGGCCCGCGGGCGGTTGGGATGCTCGAGGGTCCGGGGGCAAGGCCGTCCTATGGGGTGGTGATTCCGACGAGTTCGGTGTCCGAACGCGGTCCGCACGACGTGGCTCGCCTGCATCGCGGGCCCGACGTGCTGTTGCGTTCACGCCGTCCGGGCCGGGTGGTCGAGGCGCTGCTCACGGTGATCTCCCACCACCTTTCCCCGGACACAGCACGCCTCGACGGGCTGGCCTTGCGGGGCGATCGTGGGGTGATCCTGGTGACACCGCCCCGGAACCGCGTCGCGTTCGAGCGCCAGGTGGGCCGGTTCGGCATCGAGGTCGGGAACCTCGCCACGGTCGTGCTCGCCGGATCCGCGATTCGGGTGGGCCCGGTAGATCTCGACGTCGATCCGGGCGCCTTGGATCTTGCCGGCACCGCGACCCGGGAGGATCCAGAACCGCGTACGGTGCCGCCGGGTCGTTATCCGGTGGTCGCAGTGGCCACGGTCGGCGCGCCGACGCCCGCGAACGTGCTGGCCGAACTCGGGCCACTCCGGACCGGTCGGGCGCAGCCGCTGGACCAGCTTCGGGCGTTCGCCGTCGACGTCCCCATCCGATCAGCGAGTACACCGGACGAGATGGCGCTCCTGCTCGGCATGGGCCGAGACGAAGCAGGACCTACAGCGTCTCCCCGGTGAAGTCGCATTCGCGGAGTGCACCCTTGGCGTCGAAGATCAGCGGTGCACTCGTGCAGATCAGGTCCGCGTCGAACTCGGGATGGTCGACGAGCAGGACCACGAGATCGGCGGCCGCCATGGCGTCGGCACCGAACTCGACGATCTCGGCCGGAAGGGTCGTTTCGGCGCCGGCCGAGATGTAGGGGTCACACGCGCTGACGTTGGCTCCGAGCGCGGCCAGGCGTTCCGCGACCATGACCGAAGGTGATTCGCGCCAGTCCGAGGTTCCCGCCTTGTAGGCCAGTCCGAGCAGCAGGATCCGGGTGCCGTTCACCGGCTGCTGCACCCGGTTCAGCAGCGCGGAGATCCGGGTGACCACGTAGTCGGGCATGTGCTCGTTGACGTCGTTGGCCAGCTCGACGAAGCGGAACGCATGACCGGACTGCCGGCGGACCCGCCACGAGAGGTACGAAGGGTCGATCGGCAAGCAGTGGCCACCGACCCCGGGACCCGGCGTGAAACGCATGTATCCGAACGGTTTGGTCGAGGCCGCGTCGATTGCCGACCAGATGTCGACCCCGAGGTCTCCGGCGAACATCGCCAACTCGTTCACCAACGCGATGTTGACGTGGCGAAACGTGTTTTCCAGCAGTTTCACGAGCTCGGCTTCGGCGGTCGAACCCACCGGCACGACCTTGTCCACGAGTGCGCCGTAGAACGCTTCGGCCGCGGCGCACGATGTCGCGTCGATGCCCGAGACGACTTTCGGCGTGTTCTCGAACGTCCAGCGGGCGTTTCCCGGGTCGATCCGCTCCGGCGAATAACCGAGAAGGAAATCCGTTCCGGCGGTGAGGCCTGATTGCTCGAGGATTGGGTCGGACGAGTTCCTCGGTGGTCCCCGGATAGGTCGTCGACTCCAGGACGACGAGCGCTCCTGGCCCGATCACGGTCGCGAGCGCCGCGGTCGCCGACTCGACGAAGGTGAGGTCCGGGGTGCCCTCCCGCAGCGGCGTCGGCACGGAAATGATCGCCACGTCGAAGCCGGCGAGGTCTTCGACGGAATCGGTCACCGTGAAGCCCCGAGCGAGCGCGGCGCGGAGCCGCTCCTCGGAGACGTCCTCGACGAAGGATCGGCCGCTTCGGAGCGCGGTGACCCGCCGGGTGTCGACCTCGTAACCAATGACCGGGAACCCGACCTCGGACGCCCGCATGGCGACCGGAAGCCCCACATACCCTTGGCCGACCACGATGATGCGCGCGGAGCGCTCCTCGAGACGAGCGAGGAGGTTCGCCGTCATCGCGGGCAGCAGTAGACCAGGTACACCGCTTCGAGGCAGCCGCCGGTGCTACCGGTGTTCCCGGTCGGACGACCGTCCCCGGTGATGGGCATCGTCGGGCCGCCGTCGGAACTCACCGGGTCGGTAGCCGATCCGTCTGCACCGATCCCCGCGGCACCCTCGCCGGGTCCGCCCGACGAGTCGACGAATGAACCAGCGGCGTCGAACTCGGATGCGGTATCGGTCTGCGGATCCGCGTTCGGGTCGACGGAGGTGGAGGCTGCGGCGGACTCGGCCGAGGTGTTCGCGGCCTGGGTGGGCTTCTCCGCGCAGGGGAAGATCAGCCGGCGACCCACGTCGATCGCGAACGGGGGATTGGGATCGACGTACCCCTCGGCGAACGAGTTGCCGTGGCGACCCCAGCCGAGGACCATCCGACACTGACGGGCCGCAGCATTCGGACCCTCCACCGCCGGGAGGAGGATCGCCCAGGCTGATCCGCTGGTCTGTGTGAGCTGCGGAGTGACTGCCGGGAACTGGATCGGCACGTCAGGGTTGTCGCGGAACCACTGCCGGATCGCGGGCGGGATGCTTTCGGCGTTCCGGCTCTCGGGCGGCGGGCGGACTTGTCCGGCCGGATTGATGACCACGACGAAGAAGTCGATGCAGGGACGCTCGGTTCCGTTGGCAGTCGTTGCGTATGCGGCGGTCGTCCGAATGATGGGCGCAGCCCAGACGAGCCCGCCGGCGATGGCACCGCGCGCGAGCAACTGGCGACGGCTCAAGCCGTCGTCGAGTCGTCGTTCTCGCTCGACGTGCATCGGTTGCTTTCCCCCAGTTCCTCGTGGTGGGCTCCGTTTCCCACCCCGTAGGTACCGCTGTTCTCAGTGCCGCAAAGCCGACATTGACCGCGGCGTGCCCGTTCGGGTTCCGAGCGGTACACGCTACCATCGCGCGGTACGTGGTGGCCAGGGGCCTGTTCGCTTCGTATCGGAAGGTTTCGGTCGCCGATGAAGGTGCCGATTCACTCACCGAGCGTGGTGCGACGTCCCCCACCGGTGGTCATGCGGCTCCCGGCGGCCGATTCAGGACTTCGGACTGCTCCCCGAGGACCGAATCGACCCACCTGACAGCAGCCGACGGGCAGCTCGCGCCGGGGCCGCCACCCCGCGGTTGTAGGCGGTGCCGAGCAGGGTCAGCGTCTGCTCCCGCCGCGACAGGGGGGCCTGGTGGAGCCAGGAGGGCTCGAAGCGGCCCTCGAGCGCTGCGCGCGACGATTCCGCGGGGAGGGTGGGGTCGAGAAACGAGAGCCGCCGGTGGGTGTACTCCCAGTCTTCGGCGAATCGGGGGAAGTGCAGCAGCGTGAGCGGAATCTCGAAGCGGGCCACGGTGTAGATCAGTTCGTATTCGAGAATCGCGAGTGCGGCTCGCTGTCGCGTCGCATTCGGGGTTGC
This sequence comes from uncultured Acidimicrobiia bacterium, assembly GCA_963701625.1. Lineage (GTDB taxonomy): Bacteria > Actinomycetota > Acidimicrobiia > IMCC26256 > JAENVU01 > JAENVU01. The sequence goes on from CAVPAT010000008.1 coordinate 315,248, forward strand.
GATCAGTCCGCCGGGCGTCCGGAGGTTCGAGCCGTACCGCGTGCTGCGCACCCTGCTCGCGGCGGCCACGTCGAGTGCACGGATCGGGACGATGACGTGCTCGACCTCGACCGCGCCCGAGGCGATGAGTTCACCGAGTCGGCCGCTGAGCGCCGGCGACTTGACGATCTTCGGGGCATCCGGGGCGAGGACGTCCTTCTCGAGTCCACCATGGGTTCGCGCGTCGGCCTGAGCTTCCGGTGTGTAGCCGGTGTCCATGCCGAGATCGGTCAGGAGTTGTACGAGGAGTGTCGTACCGGCTCGTCCGGTGCCCGTGATCACGATCTTCGGTTCGCGTGATGTCGAAGTTCCAGGCGTGCTCACGGTGTTCCTCGTGGTCGGCGGGAGATGAGGCTAGCGGACCGTCGAAACCGGTCGGTTCTACCCGTCCCGGGTGCGCCCGAGGTCGAGTCCGGCGACGAAGGCTTTCTCGTGATGAATCCGACGCTGCACCTGGACCCGTCGCCTTCGTCCCTGCGCGGTGGACGCGGTCCGCGCCCACGTGGAATGAGGAACGTCGTCTCGGGCGTAACCGAATTGGTCGAGCATCGGCGCGCAGATCGTGGTGATCCGTTCGGCCTCGGCTTCGGTCAGCTCGTCGCGCCAACGCTCCACGCGCTCCTCGGTGATGGTGCCGTCGCTTCCGTCCTTCCAGT